>JAIXOI010000053.1 GCA_027486795.1 Sphingobacteriales bacterium
CAAGGCTGGGACCCGCTTATTAAGGCCGGCATATTAGATGCGTGAGGATAGTTTTGTCGTCCAGGAATGTAGATTTGGTGGGGGTTTAGCTTCGATTAATTGCATGTCATCCTGAGCCTGTCGAAGGGTGCGCGCGAGAGCTGCTGGGGTAAGTAGCAGGGCTGCCCAACCCCTAAACCCCATTGCCTTTTATATTGAGTTGTCGTCTGTCGCCTTTGGACAATATAGTCGAGTTATGTCGTCCACGAAGTGAGTATTGAAGATGGATTGAATACCGATTGGGAAAAATTTAAAAGCGCCTTTTAGCTTTTATCTTCTTTATCAATCGAGTTAGTATAAGTTTATTTAAATCCTTTCTGCACCCCTGCTCATATGCTTTCCTTTCCGGGGTACCTGGCTTTCCGAAGTGCTTTTCTTCTAGTGCTCTAAAATCTGTTAGTTGAATAGCCATAATAGGTGTAAATTAATAAATAATTGCCAATCAATGAGTTAGACGCTATAAATTAACCCACAGACTATTATTCAGGCATAAATATTCCCATCAGTTAATTTTATTTTTACTTTCACTTGCACATCTGCTTTTTTATTCGTACATTTGTACCAGTTCTTTGATAGTTGTTTGTTATACCTTAATTGGTTTTTCAGGGCAGAATAGGCGTTCTAGCAACGTAACGGCGAAAGCCGTAAACACACCCATAAAGTCTCCTAGACACCATGCGTTAGTTTTATCTAAACATGCTTAGGACTTTAAAATCATGATTCTTGAATCATTATAATTGGAGCTGGTGTTTTGTTGAGTGGTTAAATGCATCCCGTAAATTACTGAAAAACCGATTTAGGCCGTTGGAGCTGCCGGTATAAAATAAACTGGTTTTTCTACATGAACAAAAACAAACAACAGCTTGATGACTTGCTAGGCAAGTTACAGGCATTATTAAAGACGCGGGATGCGCTCCCAGAGGAAGTAGTAATCTTTCTTGAGGAATGTCAATTAACATTGATTGAACTTAAAAAGGATGAGGAGCCAAACAAAGTGACAAACCTATTGTACAAATGGGGGCCATCACTTGTAAGGTTGATGATTTATTTACTTAGTGAGGATACACCAAGCTAAGGCGGTAGGAAGGTAAGGGGCCACAAACAAAACAGACATTTGATTCCTATGGATTTAGGAAATGCTATAGTAAAATTAAGAAAGCAAAAGGGTTTGCGTCAAAACGAACTTGCAAGGCTTAGCAATGTATCACAGACATATCTTTCTCAAGTTGAAAACAACCAGAAAGATGTCACTCTTAAAACGCTTAATCGAATTAGTGAAGCCATGGATATACCAACACCAATTTTGGTCTTTTATTCGCTTGAGGCTGAAGATTTAAGTGAAGCAAAAAGAGAGTCCTATAAATTAGTTGAGCCAATTATAAGTGCAATGATTGAACAACTTGTTAGATAGAATCTATGGTCATTCAATCCTTAAACCACTTGTCTGGAATCACAAAAATTCCCAAAGACAATATTAAGGAGATTAAGAATAATCTAGACAAGTTTTACGATTTCTTCTATAAAGACAAAATTGACTACGTCACAGGAGCCAAGGTTTTAGAAAAGGGGGAAATAAAAAAGCGTCCCATTCATCCTTCAAAAGGAACCTTAAAGTTGCTTCAACAAAGGCTCTCTAAATTTCTAGAATTAAACCATAATGTATCTAATTCAGCACATGGTGGTGTAAAAGGTCGTAGTTGCATTTCATTTATTCTACCTCATTCAGGAAATAGTCATTTTTTTTGTACTGACTTGGAGAAGTTTTTCCCAACTGTAACTATCAATCATGTAAAAGACACGTTTTTAAGATTGGGCTATAGTCGTCGTATGGCATCAGATTTAGCTAAACTAACTACCTATTCCTGTCCTGTAAAAGGCCTTTCTGATGGTATTGTTATACCCCAAGGCAGCCCAACGTCAACAATTATTACCAATCTAGTTTTTTATGATATTGATTTAAAAATTGAGGCACATTGCAAAGAACATAATGTTAGATATACAAGGTACGTAGATGATCTCATGTTCTCAGCAAAGTTTGAGTTTACTGCAGACTTTATAAATCCATTAGTTGGTATTATCACCACGAGTGGATTTAGAATTAGCAAAAAGAAAACCAATTCACGTATCGGGGTTGTGGAAGCTGTAGGCATTTGCCTTACGCCCAAAGGTTTAAAACTAACCAGAAAACAGAAGGAGAAAATCAAGTTTCTACAGGATCATCCCGAAGACAAACGAAGTAAAAACTTAAAATTTCTTGAAGAAGATTATCTAAATCTTATTAAAAAATCTTACACGGCATATATCAAAACGCTTAATAGCCCTATGTTATCTGATGATGATTCCTTGGGAAAACTCAAGGATACAGTCCATTTTCCTAAAAAATTGGCAAAAGCCAATAAGATCTTAAATGAAGTTGGTCTACCAAAGGCTAAAATCAAAAAAGGAGCTTAGGTCCTTGTCCTATCCGTTGTATCAAAGCTTTCCAAATCTTTCAGAAACTTCTGCCCTTCTGCTTGCTATTCCCTAACTTCACAACTCACCATCGCCAATACCACAAGTGAGCAAAACTATAGCCTTAGTACTTACCAGTGGCAGCGCCCGTGGCATGGCGCATATTGGGGCTATTGAGGAGCTGGAGGCCCGCGGATACCAAATAAAAGTGGTATCGGGTTCATCTATGGGCGCCGTGGTTGGCGGCCTGTATGCAGCTGGCAAATTGGATATGTACCGCGATTGGGTCATTTCGCTCAGCCGAATGGATGTATTCAATCTGTTCGATTTTGCTTTTAGCTCATCGGGGCTATTAAAGGGCGAGCGGGTGTTTGAAGAAATGGCCCGCCTGCTGGGTGATGCCCAAATTGAAGACTTGCCCATACCCTACACGGCGGTGGTAACCGATATATTGGCCAAAAAAGAAGTGTGGATGCAGCAGGGCAGCCTATTCAAGGCCATTCGTGCCTCGGTGGCGGTGCCCACTATTGTTACCCCCGTATATACCGATACACAAATACTGGTTGATGGTGGCGTGCTGAACCCTATGCCCATTGAGCCGGTGCTGGGCCACCAGTACGACTTGCTGATAGTTGTAAATACCAACGCCGAAATACCTTACCATAAGCACTACCTGCCTACCAAGCAAGAGGTGCAAGATGCCGAAGTGTACCAAGGCCGGTTGGCACAGTTCCGCAAAAAGTGGTCGAAGTACCTAACCACCAATAGCACCGCAAGCCCAGAACAAATACAGAAAATTGAGAAGCTAGGATACATGAGCCTGCTAAACAAAGCGGTAGACTTAATGGAAAACCGCATTATAGAACTCAGCCTTGAAAAACACCAGCCCGATATAGTGGTAAACGTAAGCCGAGAGGTGTGCAGCATGTTCGAGTTTCACAAAGCCAAAGAAGTTATTGAGGCCGGCCGCATAGCCACAAGAGAAACTTTGGATAACTTTGAAGCGGAATTAAGGAAACAGGAGTTGTAGTAGTAACTTACTCTCCTCTTTGCCCAACTTTGACCTAGCTAAGGAGAGGGTGCAGGAGGTAATACGCATTTTCGGCTCCCAACAAAACATCCGACATGAAAAAGACCATTTTAGAGAAATACGCCCATTTATTAGTGCACTACAGCTTATACTTAAAGCCTGGCGAAAAGCTATTTGTGCGCACCACCACGTTGGCCGAGCCTTTGGTAAAGGAGCTATACCGCGCCGCCACACGCGCTGGGGCTATAATGGAGGTGTTTTTTGATTTTGAAGACCAAGGCAAAATATTGGCCGAAGAAGGCAGCGATGAACTATTGCAATACACCTCGCCATTTATGCAATATGCGTTTGAGCACTTTGATGCATACTTAAACATTATGGCGCCTTACAACCTCATGGGCATGCAGCAAGCCAACCCCGAAAAGGTAAAGCTGATGAAAAGCGCCAGCAAGTCCTACATGAAGGTATACAACGAGCGTACCGGAAACGGCACTATGCGCCGCAGCCTATGCCTATACCCAACACCAGCCAGCGCGCAAGCCGCCAGTATGAGTATGGATGACTACGAGAACTTTGTTTTTGGTGCTTGCCACCTGTTTGCCGAAAACCCAGAAGCAGAGTGGCTCAAGATTCGCGTGTTTCAGCAGCGTATTGTTGACCACCTAAATGCGGTGCATACCGTTCGGTATGTAAACCCTAAAACCGACATCAGCTTTGTAACTGCTGGCCGCACTTGGATAAACTCCGACGGGAAAGCCAATATGCCAAGTGGCGAGGTTTTTACCAGCCCCGTTGAGGATTCGGTAAACGGATTCGTACATTTCGATTACCCGTCAATTTATGGCGGTCACGAAGTGCAAGTCATTACCTTGCACGTTGAAAACGGGGAGGTGAAAAAATGGGAAGCTAAACACGGACAAGAGTTCTTAGATCGTATTTTTGATGAACCTGGCGCCCGTTTCTTCGGCGAGGCGGCTATTGGTTGCAACTATGGCATACAAACCCCTACCAAAAATATCTTGTTTGACGAGAAGATAGGCGGCACCATTCACATGGCCATTGGTCAAAGCTACCTGCAAGCTGGCGGCAAAAACGAAAGCACCGTGCACTGGGATATGATAGCCGACATGACTACTAACGGCGGCCAAATATTTACGGACGGCACTTTAATTTATGAAAATGGGAAGTTTTTGATATAATGTTTGCACGAATAACTTGTTGTTCAGATTAAATTTATAGTATCTAAAGTCAGCTAGATAAAATATTATTTCATACATTTGATTTGTTGTTTTTAGATGAATCATTTTTTGAGATAAAACATCTTCAGTCATGATTAAGCAATCGAAGGTTATCACACTTTTGTGGCTATTGGTTTTGGTTACAAGTTTATTGAAAGCCCAAAACTATAATACGGGCCTCATTTTCTCTTCAGCTGAAGAATATGCCCAAATACCTGAAGCCAGCATGCCCCTCGGCTCAGCTACTGTGCCTAAGGTTGTCGATTTCTCTGTAAATATGCCTCCTGTTGGCGACCAAAACCCCCAAAACTCCTGTGTAGCTTGGGCTATAGCCTATGGTTGCAAGTCATATCAAGAGAAGATTAAAGGTGGTTACACTTATACAACAAGCGGAAGCCTTGATTATTCTAAAGTATTCTCGCCTGCATTTCTATACAATTTAATCAACAATGGCCAAAATGTGGGTACCAGTTTTGTTGATGCATGTGAAATAGCGAAAGAATATGGGTTATGCACCTGGCAAGCAATGCCTTACCAACCGAACAATTGGGTAACAAAGCCCAATGCTAGCCAGTTTGAAGCAGCCAAAAAATTTAAAATAGAAACATACCGCAGGCTAGATCTTAGCGATCCAACTACCAGTATAAAAGCGCAGCTTCTCGGAGGTTTACCAGTTATTATTTCCACAGTAATTGATAAAAACTACTACGATGGTGGTTTTAATACCACTCAGAACCCATACATATGGAAATCGACGGGTTTTATAAGTCCAGGTATGGGTCATGCTATTTTGATAGTAGGGTATGATGACGATAAAAATGCTTTCAAGTTTATGAACTCTTGGGGTAAAAACTGGGGCAACAACGGCTACGGATGGATTAGCTATGGCGTAGTAAAGTCTGTTGTTCGGGAGGCATATATCATAAAATCATCGCAAATGCCCACTAGCGATGTTACCAACAACCCATTAACGCAGAACAACAATACCCTTGATAATAATGATATAAACAATTATGGATTGTCGTTTAATATTTACAATGTATTCCATGAGAACGATTTTACGGCCCCTGCGGTACCTTTTGTTAACAGAAAAATGATTGTTCAAGGCAATGTTTCGATACCAAAAAATTTGGGTTCCAAGGTTCAAATAGTTATAAACTTTTACTTCAACAACGCAGGTTATAAAGGGGTGCCTGTAGGAAGTTTGAACTCAAACTTTGCGTTACTTAATGGAAGTGCAGCTACCGGCACCAGCATATTAACGCTGCCCCAAGGCTCTAGTTATAACAATACTTGGGAGGCCTATATGCCCTATATGGTATTAAACATAGCGCGCGGCCAAGTTAATCCTTGGGGTTACGTACCTGCAACCACCTATCTATTTGCCGAGCCTGTGTTGTTCATGGATGGATTTCCGGTGAGGATTGGCGGTTTAATACCCTTTACTGTTACGCTATAAGAAGTTTATAGCTCACACTGTACCAAGTTTTTATAGTGTCACATCCTAGCCAAGCCCAAACTTGCGCCAAGGTACCCAAACCTTGTCCACGTACTTCATTATCCAAATGCTGTTTGCTGGGAATATAGCTGAGAAAGGCTCGTGCTCATAAGCCTGCCAAATAGCCCTAAAGGTTTCGGGTGATAAGTCGCGAAAGGCAACGGTTAGGTGCGGCCGCAATGGCCCCAGGTGGAAGTGCTTTTCCTTTGCCAAGCCATGTTTTATAAATCCCGATTTTAGTTCTTCGTACAGCTGTTGCAATGGCTCGATGGGCTGTACATTAATGAATACGGTTCTATTTCTTTCAAAACAACCAAAACCATCCAATACCAACTCAAATGGCACCGATTGCCAAGCTGCAGCTTCATGAATCGGTATCAGATTATCCAACTGTTCGTCGGTAACATGGTAGGGCGGAATTATGGTAATGTGCGCAGGTTTGGTAATGGCCACATGCGTATCATACTTATTGCTAATAGCCAGCTTTATGGCATATTCTCTCGCGGCCAATTCGGGTGGGGGCAACAGCACGGTAAGATACAATGGCAGTTTATTCATAACCGATAGGCAACGCGGGCTATACCGAAGGTACAAAAAGTATGGACGCTAAAAATCAGTAAAACAATGCAATCCAAGTAATATACAGCACATTATACCATAGTTTTATCAAGCCATTTTTCTTCCATTCAACTATATTGTATCTTTCGGGGCATGAAACAGTGGTTGCAAAGCCTCCAACTCACCCCTGCCGAGCGCAATGGTAGCATTGTATTGATGCTGCTTATTGTTGCCATGTTGGGTGCTCGTTTGGCACTGTTGCTTTGGCAACCATCATTGCCTACCGGCAATTTAGCGGCTTACCAGCAAGATATAGCCGCTTTTGAGGCTGATACTTTGCTAGAACTAAACACGGCCAGTATCGAATCGTTGGAAGAATTGCCGGGCATTGGTCCCTCAATGGCAGAGAAAATAATTGCATACCGAACCGAAGTAGGCGGGTTTTCATACATCGAGCAGTTAATGGAAATTCCAGGCATTGGCGAAGCCAAATTAAACGGACTTAGGCCTTATGTAAGCATTGATAAAACTTTGGCAAAAATATTGATTAAAAAGCCCGACCATTTTTTAGTGCAAGACACTATCCAGAAACAAACCACAACGTTAGATACGTTGCCGCTTTGGCCCGTTAAATTGAAACTTGGAGAAAAATTGGAGCTGAACACTGCCAAAATTGAAGACCTGCAGCGGTTGCCTGGTATTGGTTTGGCTTTTGCCCAACGGATACACGATTACAGAACCCGACTGGGCGGTTACTATAGCACGGAGCAGGTAAAGGAAGTGAGCGGTATGGGGGCGAGCAAGTTTCAGGCTTTGTTGCCCTACTTAAACCTTAACAAGGGCCTTATTCGCAAACTCGATGTGAACACTGCCAAAGAGCAAGTGCTACTGGCGCATCCATATTGCCAAGCGGTCTGGGCTGCTGCACTCATCAGTGGCCGACCATATACCCATCTGCAAGATATACCCCAAAACAACCTTGATAAGCGCATTCTGCCTTATTTAACTGTTGGAAAGTAAATGCTTTTTATCACTGTTAATCAACTAATAACCCATATACCTACAACTAACCTCCCTTTGGTTATCAAGCATAAAATGCGGATATTTGCCCTGCTTTGAAGCCTTATTAGTTATGTATTTGTTAGAAGAACGCGTTAAGCAAGCCATCCGCAATGTGCCCAACTTTCCGAAGCAGGGTATACAGTTTAAGGACATTACACCTATACTGATGGATGTGAACCTTTGCAAAGACATTGTACAGGAATACAAAGACCTAATCAAATTTGAGGTTGATGCCATTGTGGCCATTGAGAGCCGTGGTTTCTTTTTTGGTACATTGTTGGCCGATAGATTAAATGTACCGTTTATCCCTATACGGAAAGAAGGAAAGCTACCAGGCGATTGCGTAAAGTATACATACGATTTAGAATATGGTTCGGCCACCGTTGAGTTGCACAAAGGCTTCATTAAGCCAGGCATGAAAATTTTAATTCATGATGACCTTTTGGCAACAGGCGGCACCGTAACCGCTGCCGCCGAGTTAGTAAAAATGGAAGGTGGCGAAGTGGCTGGATTTTCGTTTCTCGTAAACCTTAGCTTCCTTTCAGGCGTTAATGTTATTGAAAAATATAGCAGCAATGTATTGAGTATAGTTACGTATTGAAGGGTTTTATGTACAAAGTACAATGTAAAAGCCTCAGTGATTGATATAACAACGATTAAATTGTACCTCGTACTTCGTACATCATTATAACCCGAAAACACCAATAATATGTCTTTAGTAGCTGAAAACAATGCCACCATGAACTTTGAAGTGAGCGAAAACCAAAAGATGGTTGCCCAAATGGCTCGTGACTTTGCCGAGCGCGAAATACGCCCGAATATCATGAAATGGGACGAAAGCCAAGAGTTTCCTCGCGAGGTATTTACCAAAATGGGTAAGCTTGGCCTATTGGGCGTACTGGTACCCGAAACATACGGTGGTGCTGGCTTTGGCTACATGGAATATATTACAGCCATTGTAGAGATTTCAAAGGTTTGTGGTTCGGTTGGCTTAAGCATGGCGGCGCACAACTCATTGTGCACTAATCATATACTAGAGTTTGCCAACGAAGAGCAAAAGCAACAGTACTTACCCAAACTAGCCACTGGCGAGCACATTGGTGCTTGGGCGTTGACAGAGCCTAATACCGGCAGCGATGCCATGCGCATGAAGGTAACCGCCAAACAAGATGGCGACTACTGGGTGCTTAACGGTGCGAAGCGTTTTATTACGCACGGTATAGCTGGCGATATTGTTTTGGTTATTGCCCGCACCGGCGAGTTGCTGGATAGCCATGGTATGACTGCATTTATTGTAGAGCGTGGCACCGAAGGCCTTTTGGCTGGTAAAAAAGAAGATAAACTTGGCATGCGCGCCAGCGAAACTGCCGAAGTGATATTCGATAATTGCCGTGTACACAACAGCCAAGTTTGCGGCAAAGTAGGCGACGGCTTTATACAAGCCATGAAGATTTTGGATGGTGGCCGTATCTCTATCGCTGCCCTTTCTATCGGTATTGCTAAAGGTGCTTTTGAGGCATCGGTAAAGTATAGCAAAGAACGCGAGCAATTTGGGCAGCCTATCTCCAATTTCCAAGGCATTGCCTTCAAGTTGGCCGATATGGCAACCAAAATCGAAGCTTCGGAGCTATTGACCTACCAAGCGGGCGACATGAAAAACCGCAAGCAAAAAATGACCATACAAGGTGCTATGGCTAAATACTACGCCAGCGAAACTTGTGTAGAAGTTAGCACCGATGCGGTACAGATTTTTGGTGGCTACGGCTACATTAAAGAGTACCCAGTAGAAAAATTCTACCGCGATAGCAAGCTTTGCACCATTGGCGAAGGCACCAGCGAAATACAGAAAGTGGTTATCAGCCGAGAATTGTTGAAGTAAGCATTTCTTACTTTCTGATATAAAAAGAACAGGCCGCAACTAGAGTTGTGGCCTGTTTTAGTTTATCAATATTGATAGCGTTAGCTATTCTGCTTGTCCTTATTCTTTTAATTCCCTCGGTTCCCCACCACCTTTCTTACTACCGGCATACAAATCAAACCTATTGAAGCGGCACTCTAGCGGACCATTGAATAGCGGTATTTTACGCGATGGGCGCAGGCCTACAAACTTCAGGGCATCAAGGTTTGCACTCAATACCCATGCTTGCCAACCGCTGTATTGCCTTTTCAATGTATCGCCAATAGATTTGTAGAAGGCAATGATATCGTCTTTTTCTATACGGTCGCCATACGGTGGGTTAATAATCATCATACCACCTTCGGCCGGTGCATTGGGATTTTGCTCAAAGGCCACCTGTTTAAGCACCACGGCATCTTCCAGTTCGGCACTTTCGAGGTTTTGGCGGGTTTCGTCCAACGCCTGCATTGATACATCAGAGCCAAAAATCTGCACATCGCTAGGTCGTTCGGCATTTCGGGCTTCCTTTTGAATGCTTAGGAACAAAGGCTTATCAAAATCGGGCCAATGGGTAAAGCCAAAATCATCCCTATACAGCCCTGGAGCAATGTTGCGGGCAATAAGTGCCGCTTCGGTAAGGATGGTGCCCGAGCCACACATCGGGTCGTATAGTGGCTGCTTTTGGTCCCAGCCGCTCAAGAGTATCATACCGGCTGCCAAGCATTCGCTCAAAGGGGCTTTAAATATGGCCACTTTGTAACCACGCTTGTGCAAACTCTCTCCAGAGCTATCCAAAAAGAAAGTCATTTGGTCGTTGAAGATATGCACCTGTATAGATACATCAGGAAAGTCGACATTCACGTTCGGGCGTTCACCGTGGCGGCGCCTAAACTGGTCGGCAATAGCATCCTTCACCTTTTGCGACACAAACAAGGTGTGGTTGAAAAGCGCAGAATTAATGCTTGTGTGTATGGCAAAAGTTTGGTCGAGTGCCAAATAGTGCCCCCAATCTACCTCTAAGGCGGCTTTGTACAAGCCCTCATCGTTTTGGGCTTTGGTAGTATGTATGGGCACCAAAATGCGGGTTGCGGTGCGCAGCCAAAGATTGGCTTTGTATAGCATGGCTTTATCGCCGCTAAAGCCCACGGCACGGTTGTGCATTTCAATATCACTGGCTCCCAAGTTTCGTAGCTCTTGCGCCAGCACTTCCTCTAGGCCTAATAGGGTTTTGGCTATGTATTTGGTATTCATGCTGTGAAATTACGGCTTTATTTTTCCTGCACTATCAATCCGCATCAAAACAAAAAGCCATTGCACTTGGGGTACAATGGCTTTTTGTAGTTCAATATTGGCATCGGCCTAAAGCATCAACACTATCAATTATAGCTCAACAGCTCGTCTTCAAGCACTTTTATTTTTCCTTTCTGCTCGGCTATTTGCTTTTGTTTATTTTCCAGTTCTACCTCTTTGTTCTTAATCTCTTGTTCCGCATTTCGCACATCTGTATCGCACTTTACGTTGGCTTTGTACAGCTTTTCTTTGTCTTTTATTATACTTGAAAGCTCTTTCTCGAGCGTTTTAAGGTTTTTCTCTTCGGCTTTTTTAGCCTCAGGCGATAATTTGGCCGCTTCGTTAACTTTTTTCTTTTGCTCCTGTATTTGCTCCCTCACCCGTTCTTGGTCTGATTCGTTGGTGGCAATTTTGTTGGTATTCTCGTCAATTTCCAACTTGCTTTTGGTGATACCTTGGCTGAGTTTTTCTAGATCTTTCGAAAGCGATGAATAGTCCTTTTCAAAGCTTTTCAGCACGTCTTCTGCCGCATCAATTTGGTTTTTGATGGTTACCTTACGCTGGGATTTGGCAAAATCGTAAACAAATTTTTCCGATTGCGCAAATATTGAGGGCCTATCGCTGCTTACAAATCCTACGGAATCTTTAAAGAAAAAATCAACCACTACACCTTCGGTAGTAGCAATAGTGCGGGCGTAAATATCAACCGTGTCTTGTGTAATTTTTGGTAATATGGTATGCAACATCACCCATTCGTTATTCGCCTTTACGGGCTTGGTGCGGCTCTTTCCTTGCAGTAGTTCGGCTAGCCCTATTTCAACGGTCTTTACGTCGGCTTTGGGCAGTAGTATGGTAAATCCAGGCTGTTCGCCTTGGCTCATATTGCGTTTTACAGCTTCAACTTTAACGTCTTGGGCAGCCAAAAAGGCCACATTGAATAGCAATAGTGTTGCTAGAGATAGAGTTTTCATACAGTTATGGTTTAAAACCTAGTAAAGATAACCAAGACTAGTTGATATTAAGTTTTAATATTGCCTGTTTAGCGGAAAATGGAGTTGAACTGTTGGATTATACTACTCAACCATATTTTGCGCCAGGGCCTTTGCCCAGCATACGGCGCAAAATACCTAACTGCCCGCTGTGCATAGTTTCGTGGTATGCCATAAACACTATCTTATCCTCGGTATCAAGCCCCTCATCTAGCTTATCTATCAAATCCGCCAATTGTTTTTGGGTATCCTCATAAAGCAACTTTAGCTGCTCAATAGGTAAAGCTGTTTCGCTGTTGGGCACCGTATTATAGTCATACAGTGCTTTATACACTTCTTCATCAGGGCGCGGGTGGCCAAGTAGCTTCAAAGTGCGCAAGCGGTAGCGCACTATATGCCCCAGCACCCAATTGATGCTGCTGCCGCCATTAGGTGAGGTTTGCAGGCTTTCCTCATGGCTAACATCGGCAAGGTTGCCTGTTACCACAAAATGGTTTCGCTCGAAAAAAGATTTTACATGTTTGCTAAGCATTGGTTCTGTTTTGGTTGTTAATTTAAACTTAATACTGCCAAAAGCCACAACTTATAACCCTAAAAAAGTAACTTAGATGTATGTTGAAACGCAAATGGTTACTATTACTGCTGGCTCCCTTGGCTTTGCTGCTCATTGGCTGGGGCGCTTTTGCTTATGACCCTATACCCACCGATGCCATGAACCCCAAACCAGCCATTATTGCGCACCGAGGTGCATCGGGCTCTGCGCCCGAAAACACCTTGTCTGCATTTAAGAAGGCGCTGGAAATTGGCGTGGATTATGTGGAACTGGATATACACTTGAGTAAGGACGGTGAGATAATAGTAATACATGATGCTACCCTTGACCGCACCACCAATGGCTCTGGCGCCGTGCAAGACAAAACCTTGGCCGAGCTACAACAACTGGATGCTGGTAGCTGGTATGGCGAGGCCTTTAAAAACGAACCTTTGCCTACTTTGCGCCAGGTACTAGAGTTGGTAAACGGTCGCACCAAAGTGCTTATAGAGATTAAGGGCCCATCTAAAGAAGGCTTATATGCAGGTATTGAGCAAAAGACTTTGAACCTGATTAAAGAATTTAATGCCTATAGCTGGTGCGAGATGCAGAGCTTTCACCCAGAAGTTGTGGAGCATTGGCTGGCTATTGATACCCAAGTAACGGTATACCAACTTATAGTAGGTGCCATGGCTGGCGTATCATACGACGACCAAGTGCGCTGGGGCAATAGCATTGGCAAAGATGGCCGTGTAGCGGGCATAAACCCAAACTTGAAGTTTGCTCATGCTAAATACATTAAAAAGCTGCACCAAGCTGGTTATGTATGTTTTGTTTGGACGGTAAACGAAACCGAGGATATGCAAACCTTGATGCGTAAAGGTGTTGATGGCATCATTACTAACTACCCTGAAAAGCTGAAGAAGCTAATTGAAGAAAGGGCGAAATAATTGACCAATTTGGAAATGTGCAAATTTGAAAATGACCTACTGGTGTTTTTCTCTTTTGCTCAATACCCCTTTAACACCTCATCTACAATAATATTAAAGTCATTGGTATGTTGGTTAGCGGCATCTCCCATATCGTGGTGGCCAAGGCGAACCACCACTATGTTTTTTTTTTTTTTTTTTATGATGTACTGCCCCAAAATACCGTGCTGTGCAAATACGGGCGTACCACGATTGGGGTCAATCCAAAACGAATAGCCGTAATAGTCTACAAACGTCCCTTTAGTTGCCAAGCTTACAAACGAAGAGTCGAGTATTTGCGTGCCGTTCCAATTGCCTTGGTGCACCATTAGCTTGCCAAAGCGGGCAAAATCTCGGGCATTGGAGTTAAAGCAGCAGTAAGCCAGCTCCGTGCCGCCCTCATGGTCGAGGTGCCAAAGGGCATCGTTTTTGGCCTGAAGGGGCACCCATAGCCACTCTGATGCCAGTGTGGCTAAAGGTTTGCCGGTAGCCTTCATTATGGCCATGGCCAATAGTTGTGTTGAGCCACTTTGGTAGTTAAAGGCTTGCCCTGGTTTGTCAACTATCGGCAGTTGTAGCACTAGATTTTCTAAATCATTGCCATAGTAGGCTTTGGCGGTAACGGTAAATGGGCTTGTATAATGCTCGTCCCAATCGAGGCCCGACGACATGGTGGAGAGGTGCCACAGTTGCAGCTCGTTGGCATACTGGCCAGTTATGCTTGGCAAAATTTCTTTAACGGGTTGTTGCCAACTGGTAAAGAAGCCTTTCTGGATAGCTATTTGCGCCAGCATGGTTACTATACTCTTGGCCATAGAGAACGAGTTAGAACGCGAGCTATCGCTATACCCATCCCAATAATATTCCTGTATAATACTATCGTTTTTTACAATTAAAAACGCCACGCTTTCGGTTTCTTCCAAGGTTTGGGTCAAGCGCTCCGATAGTTTGTCTTGGTTGTATTGCTGGTGGATGGGCCAATCCCAATTGGTGCTAGCGGCGGGCACTTCGCGCGTATCGAAGTATTTGGCATCGCCAATAGAGGCTGAGTTGTAGCCCCTCAAATAGCTTGCACCAAAGGCTTTTATGAGGTAGCCATTGCCCGTAAAATGGGCTATTGATAGCAACAGCACAGCTGCTATTGCCGTGCCTAACAATACTCTTACTAGCGTTTTCATATACCGTATTTGTATACCAAAATACGGATTTTGAAACAATGAGAGGGTGGATTACAGACTCACCTCTTCGTATTCAAATTGTCTCGCACAAGGCGCCGATGGGTTAGTTGTGATGTGAGCAACGTATTTCTTACTCCCCCGTCATTAACTTATAGCCAGTGCCGTGCACGTTTACTATTTCAACGCTAGGGTCTTCTTTCAGGTATTTACGCAGCTTGGTAATGAATACGTCCATGCTGCGGCCGGTAAAGTAGTTATCATTGCCCCAAATCAGTTTCAAGGCAATTTCGCGCTCCAGTACCCGGTTTTTGTTGAGGGCCAATAGCTTCAACAACTCAGCTTCTTTGGTAGTAAGGTTGGTGCTCTCGCCATTATGAGCCAGGCGCTGCGAAGGGTAATCAAACTCATAAATACCCAACTGGAAAACTTTCTTTTCTTCAGGCTGGCCGCTGGTGCCTTTACTGCGGCGCAATACGGCCTCAACGCGCAATTCCAGCTCTTCCATACTGAAGGGCTTGGTAATATAGTCGTCGCCACCCAATTTAAAAGCTTCTATCTTATCTTCCTTCATGCTCTTGGCCGTAAGAAAAATAATAGGCGTATTGGTATCGGTTTTGCGAACCTGCTTGGTAAAGGTCAGGCCATCCATTTTCGGCATCATAATATCTACTATGCAGATATCGAAAGACGCTTCGTTGTATGTTTTCAATCCCAACTCGCCGTCTTCGCGAAGGGTTACATGGTAGCCCTTGTGCTGCAAAAACTCTTGCAACACAAATCCCAAGTTTGGGTCGTCTTCAAGCAGTAATATTTTTGAGGGTATTGTTTCCATGTAGTTTACTTGTTTATGGGTCCTTTGTAAGGTAAAAACACCCCAAAAGTACTGCCTTGATGAATTTCGCTTTGCAAGCGTATGCTGCCACCATGTGCTTCTACCATGGCTTTTACGTAACTAAGCCCCAACCCAAAGCCTTTTACATTGTGTATGTTGCCAGTAGGCACGCGGTAAAACTTCTCAAACACCCGTTTCTGCTGTTCCTTGTTCATACCTATACCGGTATCGGTTACGCTTATTACAATGCCGTTGGCCGAATCCTTTGTGCTAATAGTTACGTATGGTGCGTCTTGCGAGTATTTAATAGCATTATCAACCAAGTTGGTGATAATATTGGTAAAGTGCACCTCATCGGCCAATACATTGGTGCTAGTTGCTTCTAGTTTCAGGGCAAAAGAGCCACCCCTGTCGTCCATTTGCAGCGCCATTTTATCAACTATGGCTTTAATACGCTCGTGAACATCTACTTCGCAAAGGTTTAGCTTGGCTTCGCCTTTATCCAATACCGCCATTTGCAGTACCTTCTCTACTTGGCCGCCTAGGCGTTTGTTTTCTTCATTTATAACACCAGCAAAGCGTTGCAAACGTGCTTGGTCGGTAATTACATTGCTGCTCATCAACATTTCGCTTGCCAACGATATGGTAGCCACTGGGGTTTTTAGCTCGTGGGTCATGTTGTTGATGAAATCCGTTTTCATATCGCTCAGCTTTTTTTGCCTGAAGATGATATAAACGGTATACACAAAACACAAGGTTATAACCAAGATAATAAGCATGCTAGAGAATGCCATAACGCCCAAGCTGCTTAAAATATAAGTATCCTTGTTCGGGAAAAAGAGCATCAATTGGCTAGGATTGGCAAAAATATCGTTTGGGAAAAGGATAACCCGGTGCGATTTTGACGGCATGTTGGTTTGGTAACCAATACTGTTGTAAATGGGCGCCCCGTAGGTACTATACACCGCAAACTCATAATCGGTATTGATGTCGCGACGGGTCAATTCTTCGTTTAAATACATCTGCAGGTCGGCCTTGCTTACCCGGTCGTTGAGCGAAGGTGGCTCAAGCAAATGGAGAAACAAATTGCTTACCATTTGCCGGCGCTGCTCCAGCTTATTACTTTGGTTTAGTAAGGTATACTGTATTTGTTCAGGGCTGTTATGCGTAAGCGTGTACCACTGTGCCGAATCGTCGACCTGGATGCAGATAACGCTCTGGTAATAGGTACAGCCTGACGAGTCCATGGTCATGGTCGTATCCAAGTCTACCATAGTTTCGGGCACCAAGGAATTGGCCTCCATGCCAGCATACGATATTTTCTCTTTGCGCATATCGCCTTTTTGCCATTCGGCGGGCTTGCCACCTATGCAGTTGGGCTCGTACACCTCGTGCTGCACAATGTGCACATTGCCTGCGCCATTGCTCTGCAGGGCGTAATTGCTAAATTCGTCGGCGCCGGCTAAAAAGTTGAAGGTTTCCGCCTGTTCTACCCTATTGGCCACGTTTATCAAGGCATCTTTTACGTGACGATTGAATTGCTGCTCGCGCAGGGCTACGGCATTATTAATCCAATATACCTGTATGCTCACCAGCGAAACCACCAGCATGCCCATTAAAACCGTTACCGCCGTTATGCTAAACTTATTCACACTACAAAAGTATTGTATAACTCGTTGTAAAACTTATCCTTAACAAAGTTTAACCCTGTGGGTTGGTTTATTGGTTATTCAGTTGATTAGTTAATGTGTGTATCGGTTTATCAGTGCATCGTTAAAGTAAGCCCTTCAGCGGGAACTAAGTTCCCAAAAAACGGAACTAAGTTTCGCGCCAATGGGCTTTGTCTTGATACTTTATACTAATTACTTGATACTTAAACGAACCCCCGCGCTATGCGCCGAAAACTCAGGTGCGTACATGCACTGTATGGTACTAATACCATTGCTGAACGAGCCGCTGAGGTTTACGCGCAACGGGTACTCAAACACATGCGTGCCGCGCGGTAGCCTATCAAAGAAGAAGTTGGTAGCGGCATCGCGGGTGCTTTCATAGTAGCCCAAGCCGCCTTTCCATTTGTAGCTGCTTAGTACGTTTATCGGCTCCAAACCTGATGCGCGCATGTCCTTTAAGTGCACAAACTCCATGTCCCTGTCCACGCGCACTTCAATGCGGACTTTCAACAAATCGCCAGGTTTTAGGTCAGTTTTTTCGGTTACCAGTTCTAGCACTGGGCCGCTGGCACCATCGCGTTGCACGTATAGTTGTTTCAAAATGCTGAGTGGCGTTTGGGCTGGGGTAATTTTATCCAACTGCTCAAAATACTGCCAATAAACCGCGCCCCAACTGATGCCTTTGCCCTCGCGGGTAGCAGTAATGTTGCCCATGTTGGCGGTTACGTCGCTGCCACTAATGGTGGTTTTGCTGTAGCCCGTGCCTGGCTCGGCGTTTTTGTTGCCGTCAATGGTTTTGTCGCCTAGTTTTACGGTCAGTTTTGGGGTTTCGCTAAGCCAATCGGTTCCTTCTAAAAGTAAGGCGTAGCAAGCATCTGCTGTCGCTTTGGTGTTGCCCCAATCTTGCACCTGCTTTTGCTTGAGTAACCAAGTACGCATAGCATCTACGGAGGTAGTGTCGTTTCCTGCCTCCACAAAAGCCTCAATCAAAAGTGCCTGTGCCTCAATGGGTGCCTCGTGCCAACCAAAGCCCGCACGAATCGATTTCCAGTACATGCCCAACTCTTCGTGATGAATGGCAGTTTGTTTCAGTGAAGTCATGATTAAGCCAACGGTTTTATCATTTTTGTCGCTTTCCAGCCTATTGAGCACAATAGCCGCCATGCCCAACTCGTAAGTCCCAAGCTTGTTCCAGTACTTTTTGGTTTGACCCAGGTAGTAGTCATAAGCAGTTTTACTAGCTTCTGGCACCGGATAGCTAAAGAAACTGCGGCCATACAAATAGCTCAATTGAGTGCTCGAAAGTTGGTTGTCATCCAGCTTGGCTTTGTACTTCACCAAGTTGTCGTAATCCTCCTTGATGCGAGCATCCAAGTAGCGCATGCCGTTCAATAGGGCCTTGTTCAATTGGTCTTCTTTGGCCAAATCAATAGTACCCATTTTCACCAAGCGGCCAATGCCGGTAACAATGTATTGGGTAATGTAACGGTTATCTTGTCCGCCTTTAAACCACGGCCAGCCGCCGTTGGGGCTTTGTGCCTCCACCAATTTACGCAGGCTGTTTTCTTGCTGATGAGCCAAATTGTTCAGCTCAAACAACAAACCTACCCGTTTTTTGCGCTCGGTTTCATTTTGAGCTTGCAGCACCCAAGGTGTTTCTTCTAGGATGATGTTTTTCAGCTCTTGATTTTTCTCTAAGTTGCTTACTAGGTTATCGGCGGTTTTCCATTGCTCAAACACCGCACGCAATTGCGGTTTGCTATTGGCTATGTGCGCCGCAATGCTGTTGGCATAGTAGCGGTTAAAGGTCTGCTCGCTGCACTCATATGGGTACTCCATCAAGTACGGCAATGCTTGTATGGCATACCAAGCTGGGTTGGCGGTCAGTTCCAAGGTAAGGCCTTGGTGGCGCAGGGTTTTAGATTTGCCAGAGTTGAGCAGCTTGTCGAACGTCAGTTTTTTGGTTTCGGTGCCGGATAGGTTGATGGGCAAACTCTCAGTAACCAATATCCGATTGCTTAGGATGGGCAGAGCGCTTTCCTCGCCATCGGTGTAGTTACCAGCTTGCGCGCTTACGCAGTACACGACTGCCGAAACGCCTTCGGGCACTATCAGTGTCCATTTGGCCACAGCACTTTGGCCCTTGCCCATGTTTATGGGCTGACTGGCACCCAATAGCTTAAATTGCGCATCAATAGGCTGCATGCTAAAGGCATCAAACAATTGCAGCTTAGCGGTGCCGTTGAGTGCATTCTCACTGAGGTTGCTCACTTTAGTACTAAACACGATAGTATCGCCTTCGCGCAAAAAGCGTGGGGCATTAGGGAACACCATCAGTTCTTTTTGGGTAATGGCTTCTTTCTCTATCAACCCATAATCCAACGCTTGGGTGTGCGCAAATCCTTGAAATTTCCAACGGGTCAAAGCCTCGGGCACGGTAAATTTCAATACAAAATTACCCTCGGCATCCGTTTCAACGCTTGGGTAGAAAAAGGCCGTTTCCTGTAGGTTTTTACGGGGTACTATGCCAGCCTCGCCGCCCGGCTGGTTGGGGTTGGGGGGTAGAGGTTGGTTTTGAAGAGCGACGATGTTGGATTCGCCACTACCTCCTCCATATCCTATTTCTACCCCTGGTACTTCCTCAATTGCTAAGTCCAAATTCTTGCTCCTGCTTCCTCCAGTGCTGGCAACCGTTTGAAGAGTCATCGTTGGTGATTCGCTCAACTCATCACTAAAAGAATAATAGATGTCACCGCGGCCTCTATAATCGTAGTTTTGGTCGACCCCATAAAGCTCCAGCTCATCATACCGCTGTAAGCTATTCTCATACCAAAAATCTTCTGGATCAGCGACGCTGTAGTTATTAAAGTTGGCCGCACCAAATGGCCAACCATCCCAAGTATCCAAGCTGCTGTATCGTTGGCCGCGGCCAGGTAGGTTAAAGTCCCAATCATGCTTTACAAAAGCATCCAACGAGGCATCGTACATACTGGCCAATAGCTCTGCGGCTACCTTCTCGCCTTTAGGGCCTTTGATGGTTATCTTCCATTGCTCCTCAGCACCCGGGGTAAGTTTATCCCTAAAGGTTTCAAATGATAGGCTAAGGTCTTTGGATGGATAAGGAACCGTTACTTGGAAATTGTCGCTATAAAGGCGGCCGTCCTTTATGGATACAAACCGCACGCTTAAGCCACCACGGTTGGCTTCAGTAACCGGGAACTCCATTATCTTTTGCTCCTTGCTCAGTTTCAGCCACTCTTGCTTAATGATTTTATCGCCTTGCACCACTTCATACAGCACCCGCACATCTTTAACTGCCGAGCCAATAAGGAAACGCAACTTGCTGCCCGGTTCCACGGTTGGCGTCAATAGTTTGCTCCACAAGTATTGTGGCAACGGGATGTTCTTATCCTTTTCGCCAAACACCGTTACATATTGCATGCTCTTTACTTCCTGCTCGAAACGGTCTTTAGCCGTCAGTTCCACCGAATATACGCCCGGCTGCCAAGTGGCTAGGTTGGGCAAAAACTTGGTTTGAGTGCCTGTGTTCATACTGGTTTTAAACACTTCTGCACCTTTCACCCAGTTTTTATAATCCATCTCCTCGCCATAAGCATCCAACGGAAACTTTTTACGGAAGGCGCTTTCGGGTATCATGTTGGTATCCGGCATTTCCCATTGGCGGGTGCGCAACGGTTGCGCTGGCGCCTGCAATTGGTGTATGCTCAATTGCACTTGGGTAGGCTCGGGTTCGCCATTTAGGTTGTTGGCGTACAGATTGATGCTATCCTGCTTCGCTTTGTTGATGGCATCGGGCAGGCTTACCCCAATTTCCAACGCCTTATAACCCACCCGCACGGTGGTTTCGCTGCTATGCGTTTCGCCGGAAATATCCGTTACATCGGCATATACGCGGTAGCTAAATATCGGGTCGGTCTGCTTACCAACGGAGCGGTCAGGTATGGCTGAAAACTTAATGATGTAGCCGCCCGCACTATCGGTGGTTGTTATGCCCGAGGCTATCTCCATGGAAGGAGATGAGGGAAGGTAGCTCCTATACCAGCCCCAAATAGGGTATTGCACCTCGCGTACCACGCGGTAGCGCACCTTTGCCCCATCGATGTTGCTGCCTGCGTAAGCTTTAGCGGTGCCTTTTACGGTTACACTATCATCTACTTTAAAGGTGCCCGTAATAGGCTCAAACGTAACCTCAAACTTAGGCCGCTTGTATTCTTCCACCTTAAAGTTGATATTACCGCAAGAGGTATTGAAGGTGACATTGCCGGTAATGTTGCTGGCTGGCAACACAAAAGTGCCATTGAATGTACCGTATTCGTTGGTTTTGAAGGTGGCTTTACCAATCTCGCGGTAGTTATAGTCGCGCATAACTACCTCAATTTTCTCACCTTTCATCAATCGGCTTTCGATACCTTTGTTCTCAAACGCCAACCCTTTAAAGTGCACGGTCTGCCCTGGGCGGTAAATGGCTCTATCCAAGAAAAACTTGGTTTGCTGACTCCAATTCGGATCGTTTGGTTTGCCTTGACTAAAAAGGTAGTGGCCGTTAATGCTGGTTACGGTATCCCCTTTGTAACCTATCTGCACTTTTATGTTTCGGTATTCGCTACTGCCATTTATCAGTACACGCCCTTCTTGGTTGGTTTTGTAGGTTTTGTCAACTTCTAATACGTTTTCTTGCAAGGTATAGTCATATCGGAACTTATAGGCTGTCACTTGGGCATTTTTAATTAGAGCACCGCTATTTCGGTCCGTTACCAATAAATCCAAACCGCCATTGGATAAGTCGCGGGCAATGTAACTTAAGTTAGATACTTGCACCTCGCCATAACTTACTATTTCCGAACCACTAAACATATCATCTTTGCTAGCCAATAGATAGTATTTGCCTTGCGGCATAACTTCTATGGCTATTTCGTAAGCGTGGTTTTGGTAGTCGCCAGGGTTTGGTATGGCTTGCTCCCAAGAGCGATAAACGGGCAAGGCAATTAACCTTCTCGCGAATTCTTCTGAACTGTTGGTATTAATTTCATCATCCAAACTGGCGGTTACTCTTACCAACCGCAAATAAAGCTTGTTCGTGTTTTTAGCATTCACCAGCACCAATGCTGGCTTATTGGGCTCAAGCACTTGTTCGGTTTGCAAGTTGTAAGTTGCATCTTCCATTTGCCTTATTAGGTTTGCGCAAAGAGTAGCTCCTTCATCATAGGGGTATTTGGCAACGGTGGCCTTACAAATAGCCAATGCCTCTTTCAGTTTCCAGCGGTAAGTTTCATCTTCTGTACTGTAGCCATTGCCTAAGTTTACGTAGTGCTGCGCAAGGGTATAGTTTACCATGGCGCTGCTGCTATCGTTGTCATAGCGCTTAGCCAAAGCCGTTAAGGCTAAGCTATACAGGCTATCTTTTTCCGCTTGCGGCAATATCGATTGGTCTTTCACGAATGCCAATCGCTCCAACTCCACATATACCAACCCTGATGCATAGAGGCGGTCGGTTTGGTGGCTGGTAAGCTCTTGCAATAGTTGCAAGGCTATCAAATGAAAAGCACTGGTATCGGGGTGGTTGAGTTTGGTGGTGAGAAACTTCTCCGACAACCCAAATAGCTTCGGGTCGTCCATGTAAAACTTGTTGGCAGGTTGGGTGATGCCCGCTTCACTATTCTTAAAGAAATCAATCGCTCTGTGGGCCAAGAGGTCGTACAGCGTGGGGCGTAAGTCTCGCCTTTCGCCCTTCAATAATACGGGGTCAAATACCTCAATAGGCGTCAACTTCAGGCTATCTGCAGGCTGAAGACTTAGCAAATACAAGGCGCTTACTTTCTCCACAAATTTGGCCGCATCCCAAGTTGCAGGGTCGGTGGCATCCTCGTCCATGGTTTCGGTGCGCTGCTGTATGTTCCATCGGTTGTTTTGGTAATAGCTCCAATACATATCCGCTAACCCCGAAAGCATCACCTGCTTGGCAGGGAACGGTGCCTTTGCCACCTCGGCCTCAATGGCTTTAATGAAATTGAGCTGCACATCCTCCTCGTTTTCTAGCTTCAGCCCGTTTAGGTAAAATACAGTTTTCACCATTTGGGCATAGTCCTTTTCCTTTACTGCATTGGCATACAGCCCTTCCATCACCGGCAATGCCGACTTTGGTTGGCCGATGTTCAACAGGCTATCTACCAAGGCCCATTCGGCTTTATATTCTTTCCCTGCGGGGAATTGTAGCATATCGGTGGGTGCTTTATCCAAAACAATAGCAGCGGTAAGGCCCGTAATGGAAATGATGGCGAGAATAGTAAAGAGTTTGCGCATAACGTAATATTTTGATGTACGAGGTACGAGGTACAAAGTACAATGTAATTTTTTACTTGGATAACCAGTTAACTAATAACCAATCAACCAATAGCTACCATAAAGATGCAAAATGGTAACCGTTTCCATAACGGATAAAATCCGCTAGGCGTTGTGTGGCCGCTGTAATACAACTTAAATTGACAACTGCCTTAAATGGTAACTCCTTATTTTAGAGGGTATTATCGGGTGCAATGCAATTGCTTTAAGCCGTTTTTTGCTTTTAGAATTAGAGAACAATTCTAAATACCGTATTTATATGTTATGAATGCACAAATTTTTCCTTAAATTGCAGTTTGGGTAAACCCTTACAATAAGTGAAACAGATACTATTTTCCTTATTTTTTGTGTTGATGCTTGGCGTTTTGCCAGCTCAGAACATCGTGTTCCACTCAGAGTGGGAAGACTCTTTGGACAAAGAAGTGCTACGCGATAGGTTGATAGTGGAGTTTAAACAAGGCACCCCAGTTGCTTCGCAGCAGCTAATTTTGCAATTGGTTGGCCTGCAAGATGCTTGGCGCTTGCCATATCCCGAAGTGGTAATTGCCAAAATACCACGCGAAGTTGCCGATTACCGCGAATTGAAAACGATAATAGCCGCTCTAAACCAATACAACGAAGTAAAACTAGCCACACCATTTATTCGCAGCCAAGGCCCAAACCCCGTTGGTATATTGAGCACGGTGGCCGTTGAAGTGGATAATGAAGTTGCCTTCCAACAGTTATTGGCTTTTGCCGAACGCAACCACTTGTACCCTATTTACCCAGATGCCTACATGAAAAACATTTGGTGGCTTACTACCAACAAATACTCCGGCTACAATGCATTGGAAGCCGCCATAATGCTCAACCAAAGCGGTTTGTTCGGTTTTGCTGAGCCAAACTACTTGCTTACCCCTAGAACTGCCGCTGTTGTAAACGATCAGTTTTATAGCCGCCAATGGAATTTACAGAATGATAGCGCTACTTCATTTGTAAATGGCATTATCGCTTCGCCCGATGCCGATATGGATGTGGATAGCGCCTGGACCATTACTACTGGCGAATCTTTTATTAGGGTAGCGGTTATTGACGCAGGAGTAGATACCTTGCACCCTGATTTGGTAGGCAAACTATTGCCGGGCTATGATGCCACGGGTGGCGGCAGCAACGGCTACCCTAATCTCGACAAGCCAAGCAATGCCCACGGCACTGCTTGTTCGGGCATTATTGCGGCTACTGCCAATAACGGTATCGGTATTGCAGGTGTGGCCCATGGTTGCCAAATTATCCCGATTAAAGTTTTTTACTACATCGATACGGTGTATAGCGGTATCCCTTTGAACGACATACCTTATTCGACCTCGCAGTGGTTTGCCAATGCCATCAATTGGGCTTGGCGCAATGCCGAAGCCGATATTATGAGCAACTCGTGGGGATTGGACGATATTTATTTGCAACTACTATCAGGTAGTCCTGCTTTGGTAGAAGAGGCCATTATAGCCGCTGCGGATAGTGGCCGATTGGGTTTAGGCACGCCTATGCTGTTTTCAAGTGGCAATGCCAATACCGAACCTATATGGCCTAGCCGACTGCCGCAAACTATAGCCGTAAATGCTACCAGTATGTGCGACGAGCGTAAGAGCCCTAACTCGTGTGATGGTGAAAACTGGACTGGTTGCTGGGGTTATGGACTCGAAGTATCGGCACCGGGCGTAAAAATTACAACTTGCGATATAAGCGGAAACAAAGGATACACCAGCGGCGACTATACCTTTAGTTTCAATGGCACCTCTGCAGCTTGCCCCAACGCTGCAGCAGTGGTTGCGCTGATGCTTTCGGTGCGACCCGATTTGTCGTTAAGCGCGGTGCGCTATGTTTTGGGCAGCACTGCCGATAGAGTAGGGGGCTACAACTATAACCAAAACTATACGGCTGGCACGTGGAGCAATGAACTTGGTTATGGCCGCGTAAATGCCTACAAAGCAGTAATTGGCGCTCAAGAATATACGGGCCATAATGAGACTGGCATTGTGGATGTGGCCAAAAACAACCAAATGCTGCAAATGTATCCCAACCCATTGCAGGGCGGCCAAGTAACCTTATCGTTCGATTTGCCCGCTAGCACCAAGGCACAAGTAAACATTACTGGTTTTGATGGGCGAACCGTGTACCAACAGGATATGGGCTTATTGTACGATGGCGCAAACGAGCATACCATTACCTTCGACAAAATATTGGCTCCTGGTGCCTATTTGGTTGGCCTTACTACTGGCAACCAAACTACTTACTCAAGGCTGGTTATCATCAATCAGCAATAAGAAACAATGCCACATGCAAATACAGCTGGAGCATTTAATACCTGAACCACTTATCGAAATTGCCCCCAAAACCTCTGGTGTATGGTTGCGGCAAGTAGTTCTTGAACCTAGCCAATGGACCCAATTGGTAGCCCCATCGGGCCGAGGCAAATCGACGTTACTGAACATTATATACGGCAACCGCACCGACTACCAAGGTCAAGTATGGATAGATGGCAAAAGTACCCGGAGCTTTAGCGCCGACGACTGGGCGCAACTGCGTCGCGAACGCTTATCGGTGGTGTTTCAAGACCTACGCTTGTTTGCCGACCTTTCTGGCTGGGATAATCTATTACTAAAACAGCAGCTCACCGAAACGGTTACCAAAGAACAAATAACCGAAATGGCCACACAGTTGGGCGTATTGCGGCTTTTGGACAAAACCTGCGGTACCATGTCGTATGGCGAGCGGCAGCGTGTAGCCATTATCCGTAGCCTATTACAGCCTTTTGAATATCTATTGCTCGATGAGCCCTTTAGCCACCTTGATGAAGCCAACCGCCAAATTGCAGCCAACCTTATACAGCAGGCTTGCCAGCAGCGCAAAGCTGGGTTGCTGATTGCAGGCCTAGGCGCCGATAAATATTTTACCTACCACCAAAGCCTACAATTGGATGAAACTAACGGGTAAGATATTTTGGGGCAAACAAAGCCGCTGGCAACTGATAGTGGCCACTGGCGGCTTCTGGATAGGACTGTTTATTACCTTGCTATCTATCCAGTTTTATTTAGACATTAGGAAGATAACCAAGCGCAGCGAAGACGAGAAAAACTACATAATCGTGAACAAGACGGTGAACATGGCCAACATGTTCGACAAAACCATATCAATGTTTACCGAGGCGCAACTGGATAGCCTCCAAGGCCAACCTTTTGTGAAAGACATGGGGCTTTTCCGTACCAATACCTTTAATATCTATGCCGATGTAAGCGAGCAAATGGGTCTTGCTTTCGATTTATACATGGAGAGTGTGCCCACAAGGTTTTTAGATACCATACCCGCCTCATTTGAATGGGACAGCACCGACAACTTTGTGCCCGTGCTGGTTGCCAGCGATTTTTTAAGGATATATAACTTCAGTTTGGCTATGTCGCAAAAACATATGCCCCAGCTCAGCCCGCTTACTATACA
The DNA here is from genome assembly GCA_027486795.1 of Sphingobacteriales bacterium. GTDB lineage: Bacteria > Bacteroidota > Bacteroidia > Chitinophagales > CAIOSU01 > CAIOSU01. The sequence goes on from JAIXOI010000053.1 coordinate 27,064, forward strand.
GCTTATACCTATCAAAATAAAGATTTCGGGCAACGGCAGCTCGCGCATGCTCACCGCTAAGGTGGTGGGTTTTACTGATAGAATTCCTTCGGTGCTTGTGCCAGAAGATTTCCTGCTTTGGGCCAACGAAAAATATGGCAACGGACCAGCACCGCAGCCTACTCGGGTGATACTGCAAATAGACGACCCTGCTAACGAACGGATAAAAGAGTACCTCACGGCCAAAAATTACGATACCAATGCCGATGATTTGCGCCTAGGCGGCATGGCCAATACACTGCAGATAGTAAGTGCCATCTCTGGCAGCATTGGCGGCATGTTTGTGTTCCTATCGTTTGCTATCTTTTTAATGAACTTCCAGCTCATCATCAGTAGGGCTAAAGTGGAGATAGGTGTATTACTTGACCTTGGCTACCGCCCAACCGAACTAGCCAATACCCTGAACAAGCAATTTATGCGCATACTGCTTGGTTGCGCGGCATCGGTAATAGTCATATTGGCCGCACTTGTGGCTGTATTGCATTCGTTGCTAAATAGTTATGGATTTGAAACAGGGGGCACCGTCTCGTGGATAATACCAATGGCGGCAATAGCACTGGTGATTCTGCTTCAAGCATTTATATACTTGGGCATCAAAGCGGGCATTAAAAGATAAGAAACACCGTTTATTCCAATATTTTTCCAGTGTCTTCAGGTTGGTCTGGGTTTACAGGCTTCACGGGGTTTTCCGTGTTTCTCTTCAACTCAAACTCATCCATAAACTTGGTATTGATGTAAACGAAGCCTAACAGCAACAAACAGAACGCCAAGAATAGCGCATTAATTGAATTGTTCACTTTCATAGCTTCCGAATTTAGCGGGTTCAGGAAAAGCACTATATTAACTTAAACGGGCTGTTAGGTTAATTTGTTGTAAAAGATAGGCGTAAATTCTGAAACAATATTAGTTGTCCCGCATAGATTTATTCACAATTTACGATCAAATACAGTGCTAATGCGCTTTATATCAGTGGATTAAATTAATTGTTTGTTACAAATCTTAATTGCATCTTAATATTGTGTTATTTAATGTACACAGCCGAAACGGCGTATACTATTATGCACACAGCAAGAAAATTTGCTCAGCGTTGCGATAAATACCTGGAAGAAACCCCTTAATACTGTTGGTTATCCAGCGCAGGGGTGGTAGGGTTGATGATAACAATATAAGGGTGGGCAGCGCTTTGGTGGCAAGTATTGCAGTTGCTTACTAAGTTGGTGTAAGCACTAGTAAATGCTGCTTTGTTTTTGCCCTCAACAGCCTCTTCCATCGTTTTTAGTGCCGGTAAGCCTATTGATTTCATCAATTTGGAGATATTGATGCCATCTTCTTCAATATTGCCATGCTCTACCTCCTCCATCGATTCTTCGAGTTCGTGCACATAAAATGCGGCCAGCGGCCAGTTCTCGTTATTACCAGCAAAGTATAGTTTATTGGCATGCCGCTGTATATGGCTCATTACCACCGCTAGCTCTATTTCTTCGTCGCCTTCGTGTATTTGGTGGCCGCCAGGGTTTGGCGCTTCTTGCCTACTAGCCACCATCATATCAATTCGTTTATTGGCGTGGCTAAGACGCATCATCAATACTATATTCAATACCAAAAGCAACACAAATGCTACCCAAATGTATGTCTGTTTCATATCCAATTTTCAGATTGCTAAAGTAGTAACAAATAGCCCAACAAAGCACTAAAATGTTGTTAATTAACCTATTCGGGTGAGTGCAGTTATAGCAGCTGTATGCTGAGGGTAGCGCTTTATCAACTCACTTCGGTCGGCCATTTCAAAATCGTGGAAATCGAAACCTGGCGAAACGGTGCAACCCGTAAGCACAAAACCTTGCTGACGCAGTACCCTGCTTGCGAACCAGTTGCCCGCTTTTACAACATATTGTGGCACAGCACCCGCGCTTATATCAATGCCTATCAAGGTCTTTAATAACACACCATCCTCATCAATTTCAAACAACTCAAGGGTATGGCCAGTATAGTAATGCCACATTTCGTCGCTGGCAATGCGGTGGAAAGCCGAAAAATTATCGTCGACCAACAGAAAATAGATACCAGTGCTGTAGTTGCGCAAATGCCCGTGTGGGCTACTATCCACCTTTATAAAACCCTCTGAACGGTAGGTTTCTTTATAAAAGCCCCCTTCAGGGTGGGGCAATAGTTGCAGGTGCTTTATCCAATCTTCGGCGCGCATAGGGCAATGAGTTAAAGTTGTATTTGCAAACCTAGCATAATACTTCCAAAAGGGTATTTTAAAGTTTTTGGGCCGAGCACTGTGCTATATCTACTTAGAGTTACTAAATTAGGCGCGCTAACCTTTGCCCACTATACTTTCCATAGAAACCTCTAACACCAATTGCTCGGTGTGCATTTCCGTAAACGGAGAGATAGCAGCCCTGCGGGAAAACAACGAAGGCAACCTGCACGCATCATTGCTTACCCCTTTTATAGAAGCAGTGCTTACCGAAGCGGGTATAAAGGCTCAACAACTAGATGCCGTATGCCTAAGTTCGGGCCCCGGCTCTTACACAGGCTTACGCATTGGGGCTAGTGCTGCAAAAGCCATTTGTTATGCTACTGGTAAGCCTTTGATAGCAGTGAGCACGTTAATGGCTATGGTAGCTGGCTATATAGCCGTACATGCCGAACCCAAAGCAAATGCTATTTTCTGCCCCATGATAGATGCCCGACGCATGGAAGTATACGCGGCACTATACAATGGTCAATTAACTGAGCTTAAGCCGGCAGCCCCTTGGATACTTACCGAAGAAAATTTCATTGCCGAATATTTAGAAAACCATAACATTGTTTGCTTGGGTAATGGAGCACTAAAAGGAACCGAACTATTATTAACCGATCGTGTAACCATTGATGGCAATGCCCATTTGAGTGCATTGAACCTTGTAAATATTGCCGAAGAAAAATTCAAGATTCAAGCTTTTGAAGAAACAGCATATTTTGAACCAATATATCTTAAAACTACTCCAATTAAACAGCCTTAAAAAGCAGCATTGTTTACTAGCGAAGTATAGGTTAGGTAAAAAACAGATAATTAATCCAATTCTATGCTTAACTAGGTGTTTTCACTGTTGAAATAAGTAATAATTGTCTATATTCGTAAACCCGATTTACTAAACAAACAAAACCTTAACTAATGGCAGCGGTGAATTCACAAGAAAAAGTAGTGCTAACTAAAGGAGATGGTGTAGAGGCAGACATCACTCTTGATTATGGCGTATTGCGCAAAGCAGTTCTTACCCTTAGGGCTGTAAACCACAAACTCCGTAAGCAAATTATCAACTTGTTGGAAGACAGCAAAAAGCTTACTGTAACCGAGATTTACGTGAAATTGCGCTTAGAGCAGTCAGTTGCTTCTCAGCATTTGGCAATTTTGCGCCGCGCTGGTGTGGTAAAGACCACCCGCGACGGAAAATTCATTTACTACTCGCTTAACAAAAAACGCATTTTGGAGATTTCTGAACTAATTGAAGACCTTGCACAAGGCAAATAAATAGAAAAGAAAACACCCATGAAACTAAAGCCCTTGTACATGCCCGTGTACAAGGGCTTTTTGTTTGAAGAACAATACCTCGCATAGCTTGTTACCTAAGAAACCGCAAACATGAAAGAAGTAATGCTTTATAGCGCCATTGCCATTTTTGTATACATGGTTGTGGTATTTGTTTGGGCCACCTTAATAAAAGATAATAGCATAGTAGATATAGGTTGGGGCATGGGTTTTTTGGTAGTTATAAGCGCTGGGCTGATATTGCTGCCTGCAATTACTCCGTTTCACGCAGCATTAGCAGCTATGGTTGTCATTTGGGGTCTGCGCCTATCGGGCTATATTTTTAGCAGGCACCGCAACGTAGGCGAAGACTACCGCTATGCCCAATGGCGCAAAGAGTGGGGCAAATATGTGGTACCTAGGGCCTTCTTTCAGATATTTATGTTGCAAGGGGGTTTTATGTTCATAATAGCTTTACCATTAATGATAGCTGTGGCTAACCCAAGTGCTGTTATAAATTGGGTATCGATAACTGGAATAATACTTTGGCTAATCGGTTTCTTGTTTGAGGCGGTGGGCGATTACCAAAAATCAAAATTTAAGGCAAACCAGGCCAACAGCGGCAAAATAATGCAAAGTGGCCTATGGCGCTATACCCGCCACCCAAATTACTTTGGCGAAGCGCTGCTTTGGTGGGGCATTTTTGTTTTTGTGATTCCTGCAGGTTATTGGTACGTTTCTATCATCAGCCCCGTTATACTCACTTTTCTGCTAACCACAGTATCGGGCGTGGCGATGCTAGAGAAGAAATACACAGGCAATAAGGAGTTTGAGGAGTATGCCCGCAAGACGAATGGGTTTATTCCTTGGTGGCCAAAACGGGAATAATGCTAAGCAACTAAAAACAAGCTCATTACCCAATAAACCAACATGGCCATTAGCGCTGAAAACGGAATTGTGAGCACCCAAGCAGCCACAATATTGATGGCTGTGCCCCATTTAATAGCCGACAAACGACGGGTAACACCAACACCCATAATAGCACCTGTAATGGTGTGGGTAGTACTAACAGGTATACCCAACACGGCAGTACCTGCCAACGTGAGCGCACCTGCAGTTTCTGCGCTAAAACCTCCCATGGGTTTCAAGTCGGTAAGGCCAACTCCCAAGGTTTTAATTACCTTTTGACCGCCAACAAGGGTACCTAATGCAATAGCAGAATAGGCTGAAATTACTACCCAAAAAGGCACGTGAAATTCAGTAGTAATACCTGCTGCATATAACGACATTGCCATTATACCCATCGTTTTTTGCGCATCGTTACCACCATGTCCTAAACTGAAAAAGGCTGATGATACTAGCTGCATTACCCTAAAAAAGCCGTCCACTTTCTGTGGCGGCAATGTACGGCATATCCATAGGGTAGCTACCATGATAAAATAACCAAGTATAAACCCTATAAGCGGCGAGAGCACTATGAACAACAATACTTTGAAAATACCACTAGCTACCAAAGCACCAGTGCCACCAACCAACAAAGCGGGCCCAATAAGCCCCCCAATAAGCGCATGAGACACACTAATGGGCATACCTAGCAGTGTGCACGCAAGCACCCAAACGCCAGCACCCAAGAGCGAAGCTAGAATGGTATATTGCGAAACAACCTCGGGAACCACAATACCTTTGCCAATAGTATTAGCAACGCTTAGCCCAAAAACGAAAATTGCCGCAAAATTGAAAAATGCCGCCCAAATTACGGCCATGCGCGGCGAAAGCACCCTAGTTGAAACTACGGTGGCTATAGAGTTGGCAGCATCGTTCATTCCGTTTAGGAAGTCGTATACCAGCGCAACAATAATAATTATAACTGCTAGCGTGAGCATTAGGCCGATTTAATCAATACACTTTCCAGTATGCGGGCAGCACCGTCTATTTTATCCAAGGTGTTTTCCATTGCCGATAGTACCTCTTTGTTTTTCACCAAGTTCACCCCGTTGGTTTCTTCCCTAAAAAGCACCCGAACGGCAGAACTGTATACCTCATCTGATTGGCGCTCAAGCTTGGCAATTGCGTTTCGCGATTTTAGTATTTTTTTGGGGTGTTTGGCACCATTCATTTCCACCAACATTTTTTGCAGCTCGTCGGCGCTTTCTTTGATTAGTGTTCCCAATTTGCGCACCTCTGGACTTATATGCTGTACATCATATACTTCAATGCGTTTGGCACTGCGAGTAATAAAGTGCATAATGCGGTTAAGCGAATTGATAAGCGCATATACATCTTCCCTATCAAACGGAGTTATGAAGGAGTTGTGCAACAAGCTAAGAAGTGTTTCGGTCATTTGGTCGACCTTGGCTTCCTGTTTAACCAGTTCTTTGATTAGCAAATTTCGGGCATCTAGGTCGCTAGTGTTCAAAACATCTTCCAATGTTTTGGCACCTAAAACCAGTTGTTGACCATTTTGCTCAAAAAGGGGGAAAAATTTCCGGTCCTTGGGAGTCAGAAACTGAAAAAAACCATTAAGGTCCATACAGTTGATAGTTGAGAGGTAAAAGCCAAGGCTAGAATTCATATCTAGCTTAAGCTTCGCAAAGAAATGCAAGAATAAGGACACTCTCAGTAGATTTCACATTAAGACAATGTTAAGGATTGGACTAAAAGAGGCAAACTAGGCTCTAAGTTGATTGTATTTGGATGTAATTTATCCTGTAAGCGAGTCGTTAGTGCATTTCATCAGCCTTGATGCAGCAGTATTACATGGGCCACAAAACCTTTGCGAATTATGCACGAAGAACAAGTTCGTTTATTCAGTGGTGGCCTAATCCTTAAAACAGGCTAATACGTATCTTTACAGCATGCCACACACCCTCGAAACTGGCCTAGAGGCTTTACGCATAGTAATGAACGCATTGGTGACATTCACCGATGCCGAGTGGACCGATATTGCCAGCCGATGGCAATACCACTACCTGCCCAAAGGTGGTCACCAGATAGTGCCCGGGCAAACCGAAGAATACATCTACTTCATCATCAGTGGGGCAACGCGCATTTACCACATTACCCCTAAAGGCGAGGATTTTACCCTAGCCTTTAGCTACGACAACACCTTTACCGGCGATTATGGCTCATTCCTTACCAGACGAAAGGCTACCTTTTACAACCAAGCGGTAAGCGATTGCCACATGCTACGCTGCAACTATAAGGATATAGCCGAACTGCACGACAAATACCAGAAAATGGAGCGCTGGACACGCTTGGGCCTAGAAGGCCTATTGGTGGGTATGCTGGTGCGGCAGGTGGAGATGCTTTCGGCACCTGCCGAAGAGCGCTTTACTAGGTTGCTTAAGCAAAGCCCGCACTGTTTTCAGTTGTACAGCCAAAAACACATTGCCTCTTATCTTGGCATACAGCCCGAAACGCTGAGTAGGTTGAAGCGGAGGGTGGCAAGTGAGACACAAGACGCAAGAAATGTCATCCTGAGCGGAGCCGAAGGACACAAGACACAAGACTAAAAAAAGTACGAGGTACGATTTACGAGGTACGATTGAGTTAATAATTTCGGATTCGCTTTTTACTCCACAATCGTAAATCGTACTTCGTAAATCGTAAATCAAAACTTGATCTACATCAATGCGCAGCGGCAAACAACGTCCTACCTTTGCAGCATAAACCAAAACAAATACCATGGCTACATACCAAACCGAGCCGATGTTGCAAGAACTGGAAGCCGATGTAAAGAAAGCGATACGCTCGGTGCAGCAAGAGTTTAAACCCCTTAGCAAACAGCAACTTAATTGGGTGCCTGCCCCAGGCAAATGGAGCATAAACGATTGCCTGGAGCATTTAAATATATACAGCCGCTACTACCAGCCACGGATACGCAAACAAGTGGAGCAAGGCGGTACACAGCCCAAAAGCACCTTTGCCGCAGGCTACTTTGGCGAAATGATGATGGTAATGAAACCCATGCCTGACGGCACTATACGCAAACCCATGAGCACCTTAGGTAGCTACAACCCCGCCAAGCAAACCACCAAAAACGACCAAGCCCTGCAAGAGTTTTTGAGCCACCTAAACGATTTGCTCGATTTATTGAAAAAAGCACGCACCGTAAACCTCGAAAAACATAAAATCACCTCTACCCTCGGCCCTATATTGCGCTTTAAATTGGGCGATACGTATCGTTTCCACATAGCGCACATACAGCGGCATTTGTTGCAGGCAAGCAATGTTAAGGCAGTGATGAATTAAACCGGTCGTAACGATAATCATCACAATGCGCGCTGGATGCCCTTCTAGAAAGCTTTAAGCAATTTGTAACCCGCCGAAAAGAACTGGCTTACCACAAGGAAAACTACCTGAACACCCTAAAATTTACACGTTACCTGCTAAACCTTAATGGCCGCGACAAAACCCGCAAAGAAGCTTTGGGCAAAAAAATACAAGGCACCAAAATATTGACCGAGAAGACCTGGCTGTTGGAGAAATTGGCAGAGCGGTGAGGTTAATGGTTGGCGGGCTCATAATACGGGTACACCTCGCCCGCTGGGGCATAGCAACCATTTTCCAACTCTTCGAAATGTGTAAACAACTGTTTAAACCAAAAAAACGCGGGCCTATTGAGACGCTTTAGTAGCTCGGCTATATCGGCATCCCGCTCGGCAGCCTCGTCCATACAAGTAGTGCCAATGGCTATTTTGCCCGTTGCACTACCTAGCCCGGGCACTTTGGTAGCCAAGCGGTTGGCATCGTTCAAGGCCCAATAGTCGCTCTCATCCCAAATACTATCAGCCCCAGGGCCCATGGGCAACAGGCTGGGGAAATCGCTCCAGGCCTCAATAAACGTTATCTCGCCCGCATCGTTAAAGGTAAACTCCTCGTATATGGGGCAGGTCATGCCACTATAGTTGAACACCACATGGCAACGGCAAAAAGGCTGCACGGCAAAGAAGCGACAATCGAGCTTATCGTATGACGTTGGGGTTAGCTTTAGCATGGGGTCGGTAACCAATACCATGTTTTTTTTGTAGCCAGTAAGCAATAGCCAAGGCTCCCACTCCCAGCGAATTGCCAGTTGCGCATATCGGGGCTGCACCCAAATGGGTACATCCGATTGCATGGTTTGGAAATACTTTACACCCTGATCAATGTAGTATTCGGGGGTAAACTTGGGTGTTAATGTGGTAGCCAATGCCCCGTTTTCGGCGCAATCAACTTTGCGCTTATCTAAAGATGCATAGCCCCCAAAGCCCAATAAAACCAGCGCCAATAGGCAAACTATTTTTGCAATGCTCCTCATATATCAATGGTTGCAAAAATAACAATAAAATTTTTACCTTGTTGCCTTCCAATAACAACAGATCAAGCATCTGTGCAGTTTTTAAGCAAACTGCCACATGCTGCAACGACAGCAACTTTTCAATTGTAAGTTGTACTTTTGCGTCCGAGTCCGTTTATATTTCAAAATTGATGTTTGGCAAATCGTAATATACACCATAAATCATAAAAATCAACCAAATAACCATGAAAAAGGCATTACTATTATTGGTTTTACTACCACTTGTAGCCATTCAATTGCTGGCGCAAAAACCTGACGACAACAAAATCGATTTCCAATTTCGCCAACTGCCACTAAACCCGCTCAACAAGGCTATTACGGGGTTTGTTTCGGAACTGATTATTTCGAACGAGCAGGAGCTGTTGCAACTCAAAGAGCAATCGCTTGCAGAATACGATAAAAACATGGCCGAATACCAACAAAACAAAGCCAACGCCCAAGCCGACTACGATTATAAAATCAGCCACTGGGACGATTACATTAATGCTGCCAAAAAAGAACACGAAGTAGCCTTGGATGCATATAACAAAACGTTGGAATCAATGAACCTGATTGAACGCTTGGCTTATCGCGAAACACACAGCCCCCCAGCGTTTGTAATGCCCCGTAAACCAACCGGACCTACTACTTATAGCGAGCCGAGATACTATGCCCCTATAGAACTAGAGATACTGGACAAAAAGGAGCTTTTGCGCACCACTTACTTGCGCATTGATGGCTACGACCCTCAGCCAAGTGGTGGGGTGTATATTAAGGCTACTTTGTTCCCTTTCGAGGCAAAAGAGCCCGTAAGCACTACCACTCAGGTAAAGTATTACGACAACGCCAGCAAAACGTATCAAACCAAAAACGTTACCACGGTTACTATTTCAGCCAAATACCCTATTTCGCTGGAGGTAGTAGATAAGGTAAGCGGTAAGGTATTGCTGAACACTATAATTGGGGGCGAGTTTGTAGGCTTTAACAATAGTACCCAAAGCGTAATTGAGGCCGACCTTTTGAACGGTAACTTTAAAAAACTGAGCAGCCTGTTAAACAGCAAGTACGGCTATGCTACCGAAACTCGCAAAACGATTATTTACACAATTAAGCCTAAAAAATTTGAATATCCTGAATACCAATCGGCATTTGAGAAGGCCATGAGCTTTTATAATACCCTGAAATATACCGACCAAGACCTTAGCGCGAACTTGAAAGAGGCCATAGCCCTTTGGGAAAAAGCCCTAACCGAATACGTGCCCAACGATAGCAAGGTTCGTATTGATGAGGATGTAGTAAGGGCAACCTACTACAACCTAGTGGAGGGCTACCTTTGGCTAAACGACTATGACAAGGCCAACTCTTATCTTACCAAGCTGTTTGCCTTTAAGCTACGCGATAACGAAAAAAGCGCCATTGACGCTTACAAAGATTTCATTAACGACCAGAAGGAGCGCTACTTAGCTAATAAGTAAAGCCAAAGCAAGCAATACCCAAAACCCTAAGGCACAGCTTGTGTTTTGGGGTTTTGTTTTTTAGATGGCTAGGTGTGTTAAGGATATAGCATTATTGCCAACTCATGCCAAAACGTTCGGCCGTAACAAACACCTCGTTTTAAGCAACAAAAAATACTGCTGCATTGTATTTAGCCCTGAAGAGTCATAATTTTGCAATAAATAAATCGCACTTAACCTAACATCTTTCATATACCACCGCGGCACCCTGGCCCACACCAATGCACATGGTGGCCAGTCCGTAGCGAACTTGGCGCTTCTGCATTTCGTGTATTAAAGTAGCTGTTATGCGCGCGCCTGAGCAGCCCAGCGGGTGACCCAGGGCAATGGCACCGCCGTTTACGTTTACTATTTCGGGGTTAAGGCCCAAACCTTGTATGCACGCCAACGATTGAGAGGCAAATGCCTCATTAAGCTCTACCAACCCTAGGTCGTTAGCAGTAAGTCCGGCACGCTTTAGTGCTTTTTGGCTGGCTGGTATGGGGCCAACGCCCATTACCGATGGGTGCACACCTGCAACGCCCATAGATACTACCTGTGCCAACGGGGTTAGGTTAAGGCGTTTCAATGTGTCTTCACTTACCAGCAACATAGCGGCAGCTCCGTCGTTTATACCCGAAGAGTTGCCAGCCGTTACGCTACCATCTTTCTTAAAGGCAGGTTTTAAGCTTGCCAGTTGCTCCAAAGTACTCAATCGTGGGTGCTCGTCGGTATCTACTATTATTGGTTCACCTTTGCGCTGAGGCAAGCTTACTGGAGCCAATTCTGCCTTAAACCTACCCGCTTCGTGGGCAGCATGGTATTTCAATTGGCTATTGCGGGCAAACTCGTCTTGCGCCTCGCGACTAATTTTCCATTGTTCGGCCACGTTTTCGGCAGTTTCGCCCATACTGTAAGGGTAGTAAATTGCCGAAAGTGCACTGTTTACAAACCGCCAACCGAGGGTAGTATCATAGGTTTCAGGTAAGCGACCAAAGGCCGTATCGCTCTTAGCCATTACAAACGGGGCACGGCTCATGCTCTCAACACCGCCAGCTATATATGCATCGCCATCTCCGTTCAAAATAGCTCGGCTCGAGTCCATCACCGCTTGCAAGCCCGATGCACAAAGCCTGTTTACCGTTACGCCGCCTACCTCAATGGGCAAGCCAGCCAATAGCAAGGCCATGCGGGCCACGTTGCGGTTGTCTTCGCCAGCTTGGTTGGCAGCACCCAGCACCACATCTTCCAACAGTTTCGGGTCGAAGCTGGGGTTGCGCTGCATTAAGCTCCTAATGGCCTGTGCAGCCAAATCATCGGGGCGCACACTGCTCAGCGCACCGGCATATTTACCAATGGGGGTGCGCACGGCATCAACTATATAAGCGGCTTTCGACATAACGCGGGTTGTTTTTTAATTACTACAAAAGTAACTCCAATAATACAATTTGCCCTAAGGTTTATTTACTTTGCAGCATTGTTTACCCCAAAACCCATTGCTGCTATGATACAACGCATCCAATCTGTTTATTTATTTCTGGCACTTTTAGCATTGGGCGGGTTATTTTCTAGGTTGCCATTAATTACGTTGAATGGCAGCGCGGCAAACGACACCTTGTACGTTATCGAACAGCTATTTATCGGTCTGTCTGCCTTTATTACCTTATTTAGTGTCTTTTTGTATGCCAACCGCAAACGCCAAATGATGACCGTGAAAGGTGCCATATTGCTCATGGTTATTGCTTTGTTTGCCATTGCTGCCGATTATTTTTCTGTTATGGGCAAAGATGTAATTGTTCAAGAGTTGAATGTCGATCCTTTTGTAGTAATTGGCACCGTAGCTTTAATACTTCAGATACTGGGCCACCGCGGCATAGCTGCCGATGAAAAGCTGGTGCGCCAAGCAGATAGGTTGCGATAAGCAATAGTAAGTTTCCTAATGTTTGTATGCCTATCTTTTATTCAACTGCCATACAACCACTTGACCCATCTTTGCATCTTATGAAGTAGTGCGGCAATTGTTTAATTTTGCAGCACATGCCATTACCATGTACCTTATGAGAGCCTTTTTGATAGGTTTGGTTGCCCTTGTGCTATTTGCCACCTCGTGTACCAAAACCCCCGCTATAAACGACGAGAGCGATGTTTTTCGCCAAAAGCTGCTAGATGCAAATAATGCATTTAGTATCGAGTTGTTGCAACAAACCCACCTTGAAAACGACTCAGCGAATCTAGTACTTTCGCCATTGAGCCTTACCGTAGGCCTTAGTGTGCTTGCCAATGGTGCCGAAGGTGCTACCCGAGAAGCCATTTTAGCGGCCTTAGAAATGCAGGGCTTGAGCCTTACCGACGTAAACCAAACGTATAAATCAATAATGGCCGAGCTGCCCAGTAGCGACCCAAGTGTGGAGCTTTCTTTGGCAAACTCTATATGGTTAAGGAACGGTATACCAGTAAAAACCATTTTTGAGCAGATAAACCAGTTGTATTATCAGGTTTCGCTGCAGCAAATCGATTTTTCGAGCCCTACGGCCATCGAAACCATTAACAACTGGGTAAACAACGCTACAGGAGGCAACATACAGGATATTATTGACCAACTAATGGAAGGGCAAGGTATTTATGTGATAAATAGCCTTTGGTTTAATGCGCGCTTTAAACAGGCATTTGATAGCACCCTTACTACCCAACAACCTTTTTATGTGGGCTATAGCCAGACGGTGCCAGTAAATATGATGAGCGGCCGTGGTATGAAATATGGCTACTTTGCCGACAATGAGGTAAAAATTGCCGATTTGCCTTATGAAAACGGCACCTTTTCTTTCACCATTATTATGCCCGCCGATGTAAGCAACATCGACCAATTGATAAACAATTTGACGGTATCTCGTTGGAACACTTGGATGAATGGTTTGAGCTACGACGCCTCACCAACCTTATTTTTACCTAAGTTTCAAATTGATTATAACAGCTTTTTGAAACCATTGCTAGTAAATTTGGGCATGGGTATTGCTTTTGAAGATGGCTCTGATTTTAGCAATATTACCGAATCAGTGCTTTCTATTTCAGATTTAAAGCACAAAACTTCCATTTCGGTATCAGAGGCAGGGGTAATACCTACCGAGCCCAATTCGGTTTCGTCGAGTACGTTCTCTGTAAATAAGCCATTTATAATTGCAGTGCGCGAAAAAGATTCGGGCCGCATGCTGATGATAGGCAAGGTAGTGAACCCAAGCTTATAATTAATTATCTACCGCCAAGGGTATTGCTTAGGTGCAATGCCCATTTCCAAGCAGTTTGCATCATCTCTTTTAGCGAGTATTGCGGTTGCCAACCGAGTATTTGAGTAGCCTTGGTTCTATCAGCATACACGGCTACTACATCGCCAGGCCGGCGCGGGGCATATTGCCAAGGCAATTTCACACCTGTTGATTCTTCAAAGGCTGTAATTACTTCTACCACTGTTGAACCTTCGCCGCTGCCAAGGTTAAATACCTCAACAGGCTCAATTGCATTGTCAGCCAGCAAATGTTTGATAGCCAGCGTGTGGGCATGGGCAATATCGCAAACGTGTATATAGTCGCGCACACAGGTACCGTCGCGGGTAGGGTAATCGTTGCCGTACACCATCAAAGTACTTCGCTTACCCAGCGCAGTGTCCGTAATCAAAGGAGCAAGATTGTTGGGCTTAAAAGTGGCATACTCGCCCAACTGTGCCGATGGATGCGCCCCAATGGGGTTAAAATAGCGTAATAGGGTAGCTCGTTGCGTTGGGTATGCGGTTGCAAAGTCACGAATAATGTCTTCTCCCATTTGTTTGGTGCGCGCGTATGGCGATTCGGCTTCTTTGCGCGGTGTTAATTCGGTTACGGGCAGCACTTCGGGCTGGCCGTATACTGAGCAAGAAGAAGAGAATACGAAATTGGGCACCCCATATACTTGAGCATAGTGCAGCACATTGACAAGCGAGTTGAGGTTATTCTCAAAGTACATCAACGGCAACTGCACCGACTCTGGCACGCTCATAAAAGCGGCAAAGTGAATGATGCCCGCTAAATCAGGATGGTCTTTAAAAATGATTTCTGTAGACTGTTTATGGGCAAGGTTGATGGCGTAATTTTGCACCTTGATGCCCGTAATGGCTTCAATGCCATCCAAGCGTTGAGTGCTGGCGCGAGATAGGTCGTCGGCACAAACAACCTCATAACCGTTCTCTATTAAATCAACAATAGTATGCGAACCAATATAGCCGCATCCGCCGGTTACCAGTATTTTGGCCATGCCTATTTAAATTTACCCGAATCGATGATTTTTTGGATTCCCACTTCAAGCGGTGTAATCTCACGGTCCATCAATTCTTTCATCTTAGTAATATCCGGCACACGGCGCAACATATCGCCTTCGGCCAATGGTGGTAAGTGAATTACTTTCGATTTGGAGTTGGTTAATTTGATAATCATGTTGGCCAATTCCAGTACCGAAATTTCCACATCGCTACCTATGTTCACAATATCGTTCAAGCACATGTTTTTGAACAAGGTATTGGTGGTAGCCATAATGTTATCGTCCACATAGCAGAAGGTGCGGCTTTGCTGGCCATCGCCATAAACGGTAATATCCTTCCCTTTCACCGCCATGTTAATGAAGCGCGACATCACAAAATCGGTACTTTGCTTAGGTCCAAAAGTGTTGAAGAACCTGAAAATAGTATAGTCAAGATCAAACTCCAGCTTATACGATTTGCAATAAGCCTCACCAATATTTTTTACCACAGCATAAGGCAAGCGGCTATTAAGTGGGGTGGTATATTCATTTTGCGGCAAAGTAGTTGGCTCGCCGTATACTTCTGATGATGAAGCATAGAAAATGCGACGTACACCTGTGTTTTTGCAAAGGTTCAGCACGTTTTTAATGCCATCGGTATCGTTCAGCACCATTACGGGGTTTTCAAGGGTGCGCTGCACCCCTACAACTGCCGCATAATGGAAAACGTAATCGAACGAATAAGACACCATTACAGGCGTAATATCGTTAATATCATTTACGTCGCACTTAATAAACCTCCAATTAGGCTTGTCTTTGCTCGGCAACCGGTTCAGTTTTCCGGTAAGCAGATTGTCTACAATTACCACAAAGTTTTCTGGGTCTTCAATCAGCTTGTCGGCCATGCTGCTAGCAATAAATCCAGCGCCGCCAGTTACCAGAATTTTTCTCATCGGAAGGGACTATTATTGGTTGAGTATGTTCAATAAATATTGGCCATAGCCACTTTTAATAAGCGGTTGGGCTAGTTTTTCAAATTGGTCACGGTCAATAAATCCCTTTTTCAAAGCTATTTCTTCAATACAGCCTATTTTTTGACCTTGGCGCGCCTCGATTACCTGCACAAATTGCGATGCTTGCATCAACGAATCAAAGGTGCCAGTATCAAGCCAGGCTGTTCCGCGGTCTAATATACCTACTTTTAGTTTATTGCGGCGCAGATATTCTTTGTTTACATCGGTTATTTCGTATTCTCCACGTGGGCTAGGCTGTAAGTTCTTAGCTATTTCTACTACGCTATTATCGTAAAAGTAAAGGCCCGGTACTGCATAGTTCGACTTTGGTTTCAATGGCTTTTCTTCAATTGATAAGGCTTTAAAATCTATATCAAACTCAACCACACCGTACCTTTCAGGGTCGCTTACATGATACGCAAAAATTACACCGCCATCAGGCTCGGTAAACTGGCTAAGCAGGCTGCCCAAACCCGAACGATAGAAGATGTTATCGCCCAAAATTAAGGCTACGTTATCATTGCCAATAAACTCTTCTCCAAGCACAAAAGCTTGGGCTAAGCCATTTGGTACTTCTTGTATCTTATACTCAATATTAAGGCCGTATTGGTTGCCATTACCAAATAGCTTCTCGAAATTCGGCAAGTCTTGCGGGGTAGAAATAATAAGTATGTCCTTAATACCCGCTAACATCAACACCGACAACGGATAGTAGATCATGGGCTTATCATAGATAGGCATAATCTGCTTGCTAATTGCGTAAGTTATCGGGTAAAGCCTGGTTCCTGAACCTCCTGCTAGTATAATTCCTTTCAAAACTTTATTGTTTTATACCAACAAAGGTAAACTTCCTAAAATGAAATGAGAAATAAGGGATGTGAAACATTAAGTTGCTCGAGGGTTATGCAAGCTTCAAAGTCTATTTTAACCCCACCATACTTTCGTTTACGTTTACAATGTGGGCCACAATGCGCTCGGCGCGCATCACATAATCGAGATAGATAACCCCTGCCGTTGAAGTATATACATTACGCTCCAACCTGTCATAATGATTTTTTACTAGCTTTTTGCGCATGGCCTTGGTTTCGCTTTCCATTTGGTATACTTCTTTCAGCACGATTTCTTCGCGGTCAAGCTCCATGTTTTTGCGCATTACTTTTATGCTATTGTAAACCAAGTCAAGCATTTCTTTAAGCTCTTGCATGCTTTCCTCGGGCAATTTTATCTCCTGCTTTACCATTCGCTGGTAGTTCTTGGTCATAATGTAGTATATGTCGGCTACACGTTCCAGGTCGTTGGCCATTGATAAAAACTCGCGTATTTTTTCCGATGCTTGATGGCTCAAATCCGATTTAGATACCTTGGTTAAGTAATTACCCAGCTCTACCTCCAAATCGTCAGTTATCTCCTCTCTTTTTCGTATTTTATCAATTATTGCTTGCGGATCTTTATGGCGCTCAAATAGCAAAGCCGAAAAGCTGAATGCCATTTTATCGGTAATTTTGCCAAAAATCTGCAGTTCCTTTTTGGCTTCAGTAAGCGACAGTTCTGGGGTTGACATGAGGCCGGCACTTATGTAGCGCAACCTAAACTGCTCATCTTCTTGACCCTTGCTTGGGCGTATTTTAACAACTAACCGCTCCAATAGCGGTAAGAACCAAGCCAATATAAGCACATTGAGTATTTGGAACGAAGAGTGGAACAATGCCAAAGCGAGCTCTTTAGTGAACCCTATAGAGTAGGCCAGCGACTCAATAAACGGCACAAACTGCTTGTAAAATGGCAATAGCAGCAATACCCCAATTACATTGAAGAGGGTATGGAACCAAGCCGCTCGCCTGGCGTGTACATTACCTTTTAGTGCAGCAATATTGGCCGTGATAGTGGTACCGATGTTGCCGCCCAATACCAAAGCCGCCGCTAGCGTAAAATCAATAAACCCTAGGCTTAGCAGGACCAAGGTAACCGCCATGGTAGCGCTAGATGACTGTATAATGATAGTGAACAAGCTACCTACCAAAATGAACAACAAAACCGACCAGAAGCCTTTGTTTAAGTATGGGTTGATGAAAACAGTGATGTTAGGGTCAGAAAGGATGTGGGGTATGGTTGCCATCAAATAATCCATCCCGATGAGCAATAGGCCAAAACCCAAAATAAACTCTGCCAACTGCTTAAACCTATCGCTAGCCAAAAACAGCAATGGCACAGCCAAGCCTATTAAAACCAACGATAAATCAACAGAAAGAGAGATAAAGCCCAAATAAGCAATAATCCATGTGGTGACTGTTGTGCCTATATTGGCACCCATAATTACCGCCATTGATTCCGACAGGGTAAGCAAGCCACTATTCACAAAGCTCACCACCATAACGGTAGTAGCAGACGACGATTGTATAAAACCGGTAACTAGCGCTCCCCTATAAATGCCTGATAAACGATTTGGCGCCATGTTTTTGAGCAAACCACGTAACTGCTCGCCAGCAAGCTTTTGCAACCCCTCGCTCATAGTCTTCATACCGAAGATGAACAAGCCTATAGCCCCCAGAAACGTAAAAATACTCCATATACTAAAGTGCTCATCATTGGTAAGGTATAACGCAGAGCTCGTTTGGGCGACTAATGGCAATGTTGCCAATAGCAGTATAATAAGCGAAAAGATACGTCGCTGCGGAAATCTCATATCCGAAAATGGCAAGCCGGTGTTAAGAAAATGTTAAGCAAAGCTACTTAAGTACAAAATAGCGAACACCGTTTAGGCATTAATTATTTGTTAACAATGAATTTCCGGGAGTAGGTGATGCAATACCAACTTTGGGTACCAACTCTAGCAGGTGTTGCTTTTTAGCAATAACGTCTGCTTCGTTCCATAGCATTGGGTGGTATTTACCCTCGCGCCACAGGGGCAGTTGATCATTATAGTGAGGGCTCAATATATTACCCGATTGACCTGGGGGCATAATGCAAATACTAGCCTCCCACTTTATTGGATCTAATACCTGCCTAAACGAAGGCGCAACTATGTTATGGCCTCTCGCGTCGTGCGCCATCGGGGCAGTTTGGTACAAGGTATCGGTATCGCCGGGTAAGCTAAACTCCACTTGATTGAATACTTTATTGAGTGGTGTTTTTTGAGCTAGGGTATGGTGAAACTCTGCCTTGTGCAGTTTGCCCCACTGCCACTTACTCATTTCGGGTCCAAGCTTTTCGCTTAAATACTCGTAAGCATCTTTAAGAGCTAGAGTAAGCAATTGCTCTTTGCCGCCCATTTCTTTTAGCCAGAGACTTTCAGCATTATCGAGCATACGCAGCAACATGCTGGTATCGTGGCCATAAAACTCGCCTTGCGGTAGTAAGTTTGGATTGAAGGTGCCCCCGCGTAACCCCAGCATTAAATCGTGACCCAGCTTGGTTTCAAACAATCTGTTGAACAGATAAAACTTGGTGGTTTCGTATAAAGCACCTGCTACGCTTTCTGTATTGAGCTTTCCGTCCCAATTTAACAGCAACTGTTTCATGCTCTCTAAACGAAGATCGTCAAGGCGCAAACCCTTAAGGTGCGCAGCAAACAAAGGGCCAGGCGTGCAATAAACATCCATTTGCCAAGCGATCATTTCTTCAAACGAGAATTTCTCTTTTGCGCCAATAAGCTTCTCCAAACGGTTGGCGCGGTATCCATTCATCCAAGCATTGCCAAGGTTATACGGATAGTTATCGCCAATAATTTTGTGGTTGCAAGTTACAATGTAGCCCTTTGCAGGGTTAAAGGCGTAAGGCATTTTTTCGAAAGGGACATTTCCTTTCCATTCATAATCACCAGTCCAACCAGGCGAAGGACGGCTGCCATCTCCACTACTGCGTATCGGCACCTCGCCCGATACGTAATAGCCTATATTGCCTTTATTATCGATATAGGGTATGTTTAGTGAAGGAGCCGTTATTTTCTTCACAGCACCTACAAAATCGTTCCAGCCAGCGGCGCGGTTCAATTGATACCAGCCTTCCATCATGGTTGATGGGCCAAGGGCCTTGGAAGCAAGGCTCAACTTAAAATCGCCACTAGCTACCATACCCGAAATAACAGGTCCGTGATGTGTGATTACCACCTTTTCGGTATGGTCTTCTTGGCCTTTGATTTTAATAGTTTCAGCCACTATCGTCGATTCGCGCACTTCGTTCTTGAACTCGTAGTGTAGCAAGCTAGCATCGGTAAACTTCTCGATGAAAATGTCTTGATTGTCGGTAAATGCTAGGGTCATGCCCCAACCAATACTATTGTTATGACCAATCATTACCAGCGGCACCCCTGGCAACGATACACCAGTAACATGCATTTCGGGGCAGTTTAGGTGGTTTTCGTACCAAATGGCAGGTTGAAGTAGCGGCAAATGTGGGTCGTTGCACAAAATTGGTCTACCATTTCGGCTGCGCGAACCAGCAATAGCCCAGCCATTGCTACCACCTTTGGCTTGTATAAATGGACCTTTAAAGGCTTCTAGCAAACCATCCTCCATTAGCAGGTTGGCTTCTTGCCCTTGTAATAGGCCTACAGGGTTCAGCTCTGAGTAATGTATATCCAATTCGCGAGCCATTTCCTCGCCAACCTTTTCTATTATCTTGCCCCTTACCAACTCGCCATACCATGCATAGTTCATTTGCCAAGCAAGCAAGCGGGCAAAGGCCAAGCTATCAACTGCCTCCCAAGGGCGAGGGACTATCTTTAGTAATCCAAACTCAGGTGGAAGCTTTTGCAAGTTGGCTTGCAAAAAGGCATTCACTCCTTTAGTGTAGCTATCCAATGCATTTCGCAAGTCTTCGGGCATGGCTTCTAGGTCTGCAGCAGCAAGTCGTTCGAAACCTAAAATGCGGCTTGCACGGTCGGTGGGTAAGGTGTCTTTGCCAATTACTTCACTCAATTGACCCCGAGATACACGGCGGTTTATCTCCATTTGCCAAAGTCTATCTTGAGCATGCACGTACCCTTGGGCGAATGCCGTATCGTTTAGGTTGCCGCCATAAATATGCGGAATGCCCCATTGGTCTCTGTATATTTTCACACCCTCAGCCAACTCGTCCATATTTAGCGTGCCATCCAATTGCGGAAGGCTTCTGCGCGATTTTTTGCGCACGATAGGTTTCAAGAACAGTAGGGTGAGTTTCTCAATTAAACTCATAAGCGGGAAACTAGTTGTTCAAATATATGCCTTTGCAGCAAAAAAGCCCAATAACTAACAATAAACCCTGCTATCAAACTACATTTGCATAACAACACGCAACCAATGGACATTGAATTATGGTTCAAAATAATTGTTCTCTGCATAGTGGGCGTTTTCATGGGCGGTATTAATACCCTTGCTGGTGGAGGGTCGCTAATTACATTGCCGCTGCTTATTTTCATGGGGCTTGATGGGCCAACAGCCAATGGCACCAATCGCTTATCTATTGTTACCCAAAGTTTCTTTGCCATACAAGGCTACCGCAGCAAGGGAGTAAACACCTACCCTTACAATGTTTGGTTGGCACTGGCGGCACTTGCTGGTGCGATACCCGGAGCTATACTAGCGGTAAAAATTGATGCTGAGATTTTTAATAGGGTTTTGGCCATTATTATGCTGGTGGTTATCACTACGCTCATTTACAATCCTTTTAAAAAAAATGAGCATCTCCACGAATTGGTTTCACCAAAAAGACTCTGGCTCTCCCTTTTTATCGTTTTCTGCATAGGTCTTTACATCGGTTTTATACAAGCAGGGGCAGGTATTATGGTAATAATGGTTATGGTGTTGGTGCACCGTTTCGGTATCGTAAAAGCGAACCATATCAAAATTTGGGTTACGCTTTTGGCTAATGCAATGGCCATGGCAATATTTGTTTTCAAGGGAATGATTCATTGGGAGTTTGCACTCGCATTGTCGGCTGGTTCGGCTTTAGGCGGTTGGCTTTCAAGCCGTTTTGCGATTGAAAAGGGCGATAAAATTATACGTCCTATTCTCATTGTTATGACTATCATGATGGCCCTTAAACTATTGAAAGTATTCTAAGCTAAACTTTTTTGAAGATTCGAAGGCCAAGTGTTATTATTAGGTTAATAAAAATTCCTTACTTTAGTTATTCGCTTAGCCCAAGCGTTGTTCGATCGCCTGACTTTCCGATAGTTGACAGGAGATAATTATTGATAACGCACTATTTAAATAAGCTCATGCAGGTGAAAAATTTAAAAGTACTTACTGCTGCAATTGCATTGCTTTTCTCCTTAAACGGATACAGCCAGCTTAACGTAACTGCCAATGCCAATGCAAATGCACTATTAAGTGCCATTATTGGCCAAGGGGTTACAGTATCCAACGTCACCATCAACTGCCCAAATGGCGCTGCCGGTACCTTTACCGGCGGTGGTGGCACCAATTTGGGGTTATCATCAGGTATGATGCTTACCACTGGCAGCGCTGCCAATACCGCTGGGCCTAACGATGTAGATTGGATAACC
The DNA here is from genome assembly GCA_027486795.1 of Sphingobacteriales bacterium. GTDB lineage: Bacteria > Bacteroidota > Bacteroidia > Chitinophagales > CAIOSU01 > CAIOSU01. The sequence continues at coordinate 49,193 of JAIXOI010000053.1, forward strand.
GCTAACAACGGGGTAACTTTTTCTGACCCTAACTTAACGGCACTAGAGCCCCTTGCTGTTTACGACCCCTGTATATTAGAGTTCGACATCATACCTACTTGTGGTACCTTAAGCATCAACTACGTTTTTGGCTCAGACGAGTACATGGATTGGGTAGGTACTGGCTATAACGATGCTTTTGGTTTCTTTATCACTGGCCCAAACCCCGGTGGTGGCAATTATAATGCCTTAAACATTGCACGTATAGCCGGACCCAACATACCCGTTACCATAGATAACATTAACCTATTTACCAATAGTACTTATTACGTTGATAACGATGATGGTACTTGCATAGGTTTCCCGCCCTTTATTCCTTACCCAGTTACTTGTACCAATCCATACTACATACAGTACAATGGCTTTACTATTCCTCTTACTGCCTCAGTAGCGGTAGTGCCATGCTCAACCTACCGTATGAAATTGGCAATTGCCGATGCCGGTGATGGCGATATTGATTCGGGCGTGTTTTTTGCCGGAAGTGGCGTAAATGGTGGCGGCTTGTTTTGCCAAGGTGCTACCAACTTAGCCCTAACCTATGCCACCAACCTTACCTGCTCAGCACCTAACAGTGGCACGGCTACCGTAAACCCAACTGGTGGTAACCCACCCTACACTTACTTGTGGAGCAATGGGCAAACCACCCAAACCGCTACTGGGCTAAGTGCCGGAACGTACGATGTAACGGTTACCGACAACGCCTGTTCTTCGGCCAACACCAACTATACCATAGTTTTAACCACTACTGGCCCTACTATTACCATTAGCAAGGTTGATATACCTTGCAATGGCGGAACCACTGGTTCGGCTACGGTAAATATTACCGGCGGCACAGCACCTAACACTATTGCTTGGTCGAATGGGGTAACCACGGCCAACAACCCTAACTTGGTGGCTGGCACCTACGGCGTAACCGTAACCGATAATATTGGTTGTTTGGCTATCGGTTCGGTAACTATTGCCCAAGCATCAACGCTAGCTGCTACAGCTTCGGCAACGGCCTCTGCATGCGGTGCAGCGGGCACTGGTACTGTATCGGTTGCACCGAGTGGCGGTACACCGCCATACACTTATGCTTGGAGCAATGGCCCAACTAACATAAGCCAAAGCAACTTGGGTGCAGGTACCTACACGGTAACGGTAACCGATAACGCAGGATGTATTATAGTAGCTAGTGCTACGGTTACTACCCCAACCTCATTTACGCTGGGCACCGCTATAACCAACGGGAACTGCACTGCACCCAACACCGCATCCATTAATTTAACCGTAACGGGCGGCCTAGCTCCAATTTCATATAGCTGGAGCAACGCAGCGGTTACTGAAGATATAAGCAACCTAACCGCTGGCACCTACACCGTTACCGTTACCGATGCCAACGGCTGTATAGGCAACATAGCAGCTACGGTTGCGGTGCCTGTCGCCGTTACGGCAACTATTGCCAATAACCCAGTGGGCTGTTTTGGTGGAAACAACGGTACGGCTACTGTAACCACCACCGGTGGCACGGCTCCGTTTACCTATGCATGGAGCAATGCTGGCAATACGGCAACCATTAATGGCCTTTCCGCTGGAACGTACACCGTAACAGTAACAGGTACTGGTGGTTGTTCAGCTACCTTAAGCACTACTATAATTGCACCTACTGCATTATCGGTTACTTTGGCAGCCAATAACCCAATTTGCCCAGCATTGAACAATGGTAGCATAAGCGCTACACCTACTGGAGGAACAGGGCCATTTACTTACTTATGGTCGAATAGTGCTACTACGAGCAGCATCAATAGCTTGTTGGCGGGTGCCTATAGCGTAACCGTAACGGATGCTAACAGTTGCACCGCAACGGCTTCGGTAACGTTGGTAAATCCACCATCAGTAAATGTTACGGTTGCTACTACCGATGAGCTATGCAATACGCCCAATTCGGGTACGGCAACGGCAGCCATAAGCAATGGCACAGCCCCTTATTCGCAGGTTTGGAGCAATAGTGGCAACACCGTCAGCATAAACAACTTGGCAGCGGGTTCATACGCTATTACGGTTACCGATGGGGTAGGTTGTACGGCCACAGCAAGTGGCACTGTTAATCCCTCTACCTTACCTACCGTAACAATTGCCCCAACAAACCTTGCTTGCAATGGCGACAACAGTGGTGCTGTTGAAGCAGTAGGCAGTTTTACTAGCTTTACCTGGGGTCATGGCGCTATTACCAACCCTTCAACGGGTTTAGCAGCAGGCAACTATGATGTAACCGTGGCCGATGCCAATGGCTGCACTGCAAGCGCAACTTCGGTACTCACTGAACCAGGGGCGCTAGGTTTAACGCTTACCCCAACTGCTTTAGATTGTAATATACCCAACTCGGGTTCGGTAAGTAGTTTGGCATCTGGAGGAACCGCGCCATTAACTTTCTCATGGTCGAATAGTGCTGTAACTCCTTCAATAAACAGCTTAGCACCGGGTACTTATGCATTAACTGTGACTGATGCCAATGGTTGCACCATAACCGATGTGGTTACTTTGGCGGCACCTAACCCACCTGTTTTGAGCTTAAATATTACCCAAGTTACTTGCGCAGGCCCCAACACCGCTGCAATAGATGCAGTGGTAACCAGTGGCACAGCACCGATAACCTATGCTTGGAGCACCAGCGCCACTAGTGCAAGCATTAGTAGCTTAGGTGCGGGCAACTATATTGTAACCATTACTGATGGCGCAGGTTGCACTGCCACAGCGGCGGGCATTATCACGGGCATACCGGTATTGCCTATTAACGCTACCTTGGTAAATCCATCTTGCTTTGGCGATGCCACGGGTTCAATTGACGTTACTGGCCCGTATACCAGCTTTACTTGGAGCGATGGGGACTTGAATATGCCGAAACAAAACGTAATAGCTGGTAGCTATAGCGTTACTGTAAGCGATAATGGTGGTTGCTCGGCTACCCAAACGTATGTAATAACCGAACCAGCTTTGCTGCAATTGAGCATCACCGCTACCCAAATTGATTGCATCGACCCATTCTCTGGGGCTTTGCAAGCAAACGTAAGCGGCGGCGTACCATCCTATGTTTACCAATGGAGCAATGCTGCTACTGTGGCAACCTTGAATACCTTGGATGCGGGCACTTATAGCGTTACTGTAACCGACGATAATGGCTGCTCGCTAACAGATACAGAAATATTGCCCCCGAACCCTGCATCAACAGTAAGCTTAGGTGGTAACAAAACTATTTGCGCAGGCGAATCGGTGTTGTTTAACCTGGATAGCATTACAGCACCAATGGTATGGCAAAACGGTGCAACGGCCAACCAGTATACCGCAACTACTGCCGAAACGGTTAAAGTGGTGGTAGATTTCCCTAATGGTTGCCAAGGTGCTGACTCGGTAACGGTGATTGTTGGCACAGAAGTGGCGCTTTACGAAGTAAATGATACCACACTTTGTGAAGGCGAATGGGTGCGTTACACAATAGGCCCCGAAGGCTTTGTGTATGAATGGTCGAATGGTGAATTTGGACCAGAAATTTTGATAGCCGACTCAGGTATATACACCGTAACCGCTACCAGCGATTGTAACATTGCTGAAGATACTGTTACCGTAAAAGTAGAACGCTGCAATTGCGAAGTGTTCATGCCTAATGCCTTCTCGCCAAATGGTGATGGAGTAAACGACCTATTCAAGGGCTTTGCCGACTGCGAAAGGGTAACAGGATATAAACTGGATGTATTTGACCGTTGGGGAGCCTTAGCCTACACCACCAGCGATTTTAGTGAGGGCTGGAACGGAACCATGAGCAGCGGCCTCTGTATTTCTGGGGTATATATATGGAAGGTGGTTTTTGTAGAAACTATCAATGGCATCAAGTACCAGCAAAGCAAAACCGGTAGTGTGGTGCTTTTGAATTAACCAAGGTACCGTTGACCGTTTATAGGGGCGTTTTTAAAAACGCCCCTTCTTTATTTAGCGCTTTTTGTAACTTCACTCGGTGCGTACTTTTTATCAAACCAAGGTATTGGAAGCCGGCTGCGATGAGGCCGGAAGGGGTTGTTTGGCAGGCCCAGTGGTTGCTGCTGCCGTAATACTGCCCAAGCGCTTTAAGCACCCGCTACTGAACGATAGTAAACAAATGACGGAGGCCAACCGCAACGCACTGCGAAACATAATTGAGGAAAAATCTGTGGCTTGGGCCGTGGGTTTTGTTTGGCAAAACGAAATTGACGAAATCAATATTCTCAATGCCTCCTTTTTGGCCATGCACCGGGCATTAGACCAATTGAAAACCATTCCCGAATTGTTGTTAATTGACGGCAATCGCTTCAAAAAATACCAATCTATCCCCCATGAATGTATTGTAAAAGGCGATAGCAAGTTTGCCAGCATTGCTGCTGCGTCGGTTTTGGCTAAGACATATAGGGATGAGTATATGGAAGCGGAGCACTTGAAATACCCGCACTACCAATGGAGCCATAATAAAGGTTACCCCACCAAAGCCCACCGCGATGCCATTATGCTGCACGGCGATTGCGAGCTGCATCGCAAAACGTTTAGGCTATTGCCATTGCCCAAACAGGGCAGTCTTTTTGAAAACGAATAGGATTATTTGTTCGATTTCTCCATTATATAAGCAAACAGGGCATAACCCGTCAAATATCCGGCCTTAACCAAATAGGGGTTTAAAGGTATAAAATGGGTGAAGTTGTAATCGAGTAGATAAATTGCAGCAGCCACTAGAATGTATATTGCAATGCGGCCCACTTGGTAGGGCACAGGATAGTACTTGTTGCCGAGAATAAGCGATACTGTAGCCAAATAAACGTATACAATTAGCGTGGCCCAAGCCGAGCCCGTATAGCCATAAATAGGTATCCACCAAACGTTGAGGGCAATGGTAAGCGCTGCAGCACTGAGCGCCACCCAGCCTCCAAGGCCCGTTTTGTCCGAAAGCTTGTACCAAATAGATAAGCTAACATAAAGCCCAAAAAACAAGTTGGCCATCAAGAGGATAGGCACCACGTTCAACCCTTCATGAAATGCTGGGTTCCGAATGAACCACTTAAACACATCTATAAACAGCGTTACCGTCAAAAAGATAAACGCCCCAACGAGGGCAAAGTAGTTGAGTATTTTGGCAAACAAATGTTTACTGTCCTTCTCTTTGGCTTGCGAGAAAAAGAACGGTTCGGCTGCGTAGCGGTATGCTTGTATAAAAATGGTCATGAGCATGGCCAACTTATAGTTAGCGCCATATATTCCCAGTTGGTACATGTTGGTATCTTGGTCGTGCGGCAACAGGTATTTCATCAATGCCCTATCAAGCGTTTCGTTTATAATACCAGCAAAGCCCACCACCACCAATGGCAGCCCGTAACTTACCATCCGTTTCCAAGTTTCGGCACTAAAGCCCGCGCTCAAGCCTCTAAAGGCTGGCAATAACAGCACCAGCGTAATAATGCTTGATATTAGGTTGATGATAAAAATGTAGCCCACACCTATGTTTGGGTCGTAGCACGAGGCCATCCAGCTGGTTTCTCCAGAATCAAAGGCGTTTTTGGCGAAGTATAGAAAAAACAGATTGAGTGTTACATTTACCCCAATACTAGCTAATCGCACCATAGCAAACCGCAATGGCTTGTTTTGTAACCTCAGGCGGGCAAATGGTAAGGCCGATAGCGCATCCAAAGCCAATATCCAAGCAAACCAAGTAATATACTCGGGGTGATTAGGATAATCCATGGCGGCAGCAATGGGGCCAGATGCCAACGTAAAAATGATGGCAAAAGATATGGAACTTACCAAAAACGAAATGAGCGCCGAGCTGTATACCTGGTTATTGTCAGGTTCTTGGTTGGCAAACCGAAACAAGGCCGTCTCCATTCCGTAAGTAAGCAGCACTACTAAAAACCCCACATAAGCATATAGCTCCGTATAAATGCCAAATTGCTCCGGAGCAAGCTGCAGCGTATATAGCGGCACTAGTAAGTAGTTGAGCGAGCGGCCCAAAATGCTACTTATGCCATACAAAGCCGTTTGGCCTGCCAGTTTTTTAAGTGGATTCAATAGTTTTTTATGCTTTCGAGCAACCAAATTAACAACAAAAAGCGTTTAAGTAGAAATGATAGCCTTTTCGCAGGTTATAACCCATAATATTTTGATATTTTTGTTCTGTAAGATGGACATCAGGCGTTTATTGGATATAAACGGTTTGCAAACACGGTAATAATGCAGCCAGTTAAAAATTTATTAGGCCAACTTGGTCGTCAGTTCTCAATACCCATGTTCATTGCTAAAACCGGCAAGCAATTAATCCTGCCCTTTTACCACACTATAAGCAACAACTACTTACCCCACATAGCCCATCTTTACAGATACAATAATGAAGCAGAATTTGAGCGCGATTTAGATTTAATGCTCAAACATTTTGAGCCGATTACCTTGCAAGAGTTAATTGATTCGGAGGGAAATGGAGCATATTTTAGCAAGCCCTCTATGCATCTTAGTTTCGATGATGGGCTCAGGGAGTGTGCAGAAATAATTGCACCTATATTGCTGCGCAAGGGCATACCAGCTACCTTTTTTGTTAATAGTGGTTTTGTTGACAACCGTGGTCTGTTGTACCGTTTTAAGGTATCGTTGATAATGGACAAAATACAAAAGAGCGAAATAAGCCATGTTGAACTGGCTGCTATACAGGCTCTGATGCCAGAAGGAGCAAGAAAACCGAAGGATACGGACGAAATAAAAAAGCTGTTGGGCAAATTGGGTTATGAGCATCAGTTTGTGATTAATCAAATTGCGGATGTTTTTGAGATAGATTTTGGTGTGTTTTTGCGAAGCCACAAACCCTACATGACCAAAACTCAAATTCGCCAATTAGCTCAGTCTGGTTTTACTATCGGCGCCCATAGCATCGACCACCCAATATATAACAAGCTAGATATAGTGGAACAGCTGGAACAAACCACGGAGAGCTTGCATTATGTGCAGGAAGTTTTTCAAGTTCCTTATCGGGTGTTTGCTTTCCCATTTACCGACGATAGGGTAAGCGCAAGGTTTTTTGATGAATTGTATAACCAAGGGGAGCCATTGGTGGACCTCAGTTTTGGCACCGCTGGCCTAAAAACCGACTTAAACGCAAAGCATTTGCAACGCATACCCATGGATGGGGGCAAGCTCAATGCGGAGCAAATTATAAAAACAGCCTACACAGCAAGTTTAGTGCAGCAAACCTTAGGCATAAACGAGGTAAAACGCCGCTAATGGAAATTAAAACCTACACGGCAGCCCAGTTGGTAGCGTTTACCCAAAGCCAGCAATTTAGTGAGTTGAAACACTTGCCCGTAAGCAAGCTTCGGGCCCTGTCGCATTTGCACAACCCTAGGTTGGATGCCGAAACGCCCATAATGTATACGGCATGGGTAAATGGTGAAGTGGCTGGCTACCGCATGGTGCTTTGCGACATCCTTTATGCCAACGGACAAGCCCAACCAGTATGCTGGTATAGCTGCGTATGGGTAAACCCTGAATTGCGCGGCATAGGCATTGCAAAAGGCTTGGTAAACCGATGCTTGGAAGATTGGGGTGGGCGTATATTTGGCGCCGACGCCGTGCCCGAATCTAGGAACCTATACCTGAGCACCGGGCTCTATAAAGGCGAACTATACCTGGAAGGTACGCGGGCATACTTGCAGGCTAACTTTGCCGACATTATCATCAAAAAGAATCCAGCCCTATCCCTATTGAAACCTTTGCTAGCTATTGGCGATGGGATATTAAATTTGTTAGTGCCCTCAAAAGCTACTAACCTGCCTAAAGGCGTTGAGGTTATTACATTCGTGGACGACAAAACGGAAGCTTTTATCCAACCGTATTTGGATAAACTGCTTTTCCGTCGGGACAAAGACGACCTGAACTGGATAATTCAATACCCTTGGATACGGAGCGGTGAGCCCGACCACGAAAGCAAACGATATTACTTCTCTTCGGTAGCGAAACGGTTTGAGTTTATACAGTGGCTATTGAAGGATGCTAATGGCGGAATGGTAGGCTACGCAATGCTTTCGGTACGCGACGGACACTTGAAAACGCCCTATGTTTTTGTGGAAGATGCGTATGTAGCAGTGCTGGCCAAGACCATAACAAACTACATGGTTGCCGAGAAGTTGGAGATGCTCACTACCTTCCACTCGGGGCTTGCACAATATTTTAAGCAACACAAGCGGCCCTTTATCTTTGTTAAATCCATCCGAAGAGAGTATTTTGCTTCCAATGCCGTAAGCCAGTATGTAAAAATGGGTGCAACGCCCAATATTTGCGACGGCGACGGCGACCAAGCATTTACCTAATGGCCAACAAAAAGATATACCGCCAGTGGGCAGCAAACCACGAGCTGCCCTTGTTTCACCGCCCAGAGTGGTTAGATGTGGTATGCGAATGGAAAGCCGTGGTATATCAAAAAGGCACCGACGTTTGGGGCCTGTGGCCGTTGCCTGTTATCGAGCAAAAAGGATTTAATCGCATCATTCATCCCTATTTATCGCCTTATTTGGGTCCAATTGTGTTTTATCCTGAAGGGCAAAAGAATGCCAATCGCATTGCCCACGAAAAGGAAGTATTGGGCGAGCTAATAAAACAACTGCCCAGTTATGCCTCGTTAGATATAAAGTGCTTGCCCAGCCTTACCAATAGTTTGCCGTTCCATTGGGCGGGTTTAAACCAAACCACCCGCTATACTTACGTGCTCAATAACCTAACAGATACCGCCGCAACCTTTGCCGATTTTAAAGATAATGTGCGCCGCGAAATACGCAAAGCGGAGAAGAGTTTAACCGTATCTGAGGCAACAACCATCAACGCCCTTTTCGATTTAAAGAAAGCTTCTTACCAAGCCAAAAAGCAAACCCTGCCTTTTGATTTGGCATTTGTTGAAGGAATATATAAAACCTTAACGACCAATAACTGGGGCCAACTGCTAGAAGCCCGCGACCAGCAAGGGCATATACACGCTGCCGTGCTATTGGTGCACGACCACCAAACCATGCACTACCTGCTTGGCGCTGCCGACCCGGAGCACAACAATAGCGGTGCCATGAGCCTATTGCTTTGGCAAGGCATACAACTAGCGACTGAAAAAGGTTTGGCCTTCAACTTTGAAGGCAGCATGATACCCGCCATCGAGCGCTTTTTCAGTGCCTTTGGCGGCACGCTTACCCCCTACCACCACATCACCCACGAGCGCAGCACGCTGTTGAAGTTGAAGAAGTTGTTGGGGTGAGGGCAATAAATGATTATTTTCCTCATTTTTGTTAGCACACTACCTCCTCTACCCTTTTTGACTGAAGCAGAAATATTGGCCCTATTGCGCAGTGGCGACGAGCGCGCCTACCAGCAGGTGTATGACCAATACAGCAGTCGGGTATACAATACTGCCTTGGGCTATCTGCAAAACGCCACCGATGCAGAAGACATAACGCAAGAGGTGTTTGTGGAGGTGTTCCGCTCGGTAGATAAGTTTAGGGGTGGGGCTAGTATTGGCACTTGGATATACCGCATTGCCATCAACAAATGTCTCGACCATATAAAGCACAGTAAGCGCAAAAAGCGCTTCGGCATTATGCGAAGCCTGTTCGGTGGAGATGACCAAGGGCAGGACCTCTCCTTGCCCGATTTTCTTCACCCAGGCATTGAGCTAGAGAACAAGGAGCGGGCGGCTATACTTTTTAAGGCCATAGGCCAATTAAATGAAAACCAACAAACCGCCTTTATACTTACCCATATTGAAGACCTCAGCCAAAAGGAAGCGGCTGAGATTATGGATATTAGCGTAAAGGCCCTCGAATCGCTGATACAGCGGGCCAAGGCCAATTTACGCGATAAGCTTAAAGATTTTTATAAAGGAGAGAAGGATTTGTGATAGAACAACGTCAAACTGATTGAACGCTATGAACAATTTTGAACAACAACCAACAGACGAACTGCAACCTTATTTGCATAGCATCAAAGGTATGCAACGTGCCAAAGCACCCGAGGGTATCTTTGATCGTGTTATGGAAGAAATAAATCGTCCAGTGGCGCGGATAGTGCCCATGAGCAGGCTTAGCTTAGTGGCTGCCTGCCTAGTGGCCTTGGTTGGGCTAAATATTGCAGTATTGGCCAGCAAGTCTACTAACTCAAGGAATAACATTAGCCCTGCAGTTGATTATTACGGAACCAGTGCCGAGTATGGCTACAGTTACTAACCCAAGGCCATGAAAAAAGAAAACTTTTTGATGATAGTAGTTGTGGCACTTTTAGTGCTCAACTTCGGCACATTGGGCTATTTGTTTCTGGGTAAAGGGCACCGCAATGGTGGCATGCCGCACCACCCACCAAAGCCCGACAAGGTTATAATAGAACGTTTGAAACTTACCCCAGCGCAAATTGAGGTATTCGAAGGCTTAAAACAGGAACACCGCGGCGGTATCAACCAATTAAACGAAGCGTCAAAACAATTATACCAAGCGTACTTTGGCTTATTAAAAACCGACACTGCCGACATAGCTGCTGCGCAAGTTTTGGAACAACGATTGGCAGCGGTGCAGACGCAGAAAGATTCGGTTACGTTCAATCATTTTATCAAACTTCGTGCGCTATGCACCGAAGAGCAAAAGCCGTTGTTCGATGATTTTGTAGACGAACTGGGTGAAATATTGACAAGGCAACCGCCCAAGCCGAGGCCGTGATGATAAAAAAGTAGACCTGATTTACTACAAACTATCCCCAACAGCTCGCAAAAGGTAGCCGCGGATTGGGGAAGATATGGCCAAGGGCAACGCTTAGTTATCCTGGTCGGCTTGATGCTGATTGATATCGCTAGGCTTCACAATCTCAAACTCTACTCGGCGGTTAATCTTCCGGTCTTCGTCGGTAAGTTCTTCTTTGATTATGGGCATAGTGCTACCATAACCTTGTGCGGTAATGCGGGTTGGGTCGATGCCGCCATTTTGGGTAAGGAAATCTTTAATGGCCACGGCACGCAAATGCGAAAGGGAAATGTTCTTTTCGGCATCGCCGCGGCTATCAGTATGGCCCGAAATGTTGAGCTGTAGCTTCGGGTTGTCAATTAGGTAATCCATTAACTTGTTCAAATCATCTTCCATGCCAGCGCTTATCTCGGCGCTGTTGGATGCAAACTCGATACTGGCAAACTGGATTTTAACGGTTTCGATGGCAGGCACTGCAATGGTCATGGTGGTATCGCCGTTAAGGTCGATGTGCTGCTCCACACGGAAAAAGTCTTCCCCTTGTATTACCAGCAGGTATTTATTGTTGTTAATCAAATCGAACTCAAAAGAGCCATCGGGGCGTACAAACTTAGGTGCTACTTCAATGCCATTATCCAAATCGATAACCGATACAATACCTGCAAAAGGATTGCCTGTAACTGAATCGACGATAGAACCTTTGAAAACCGTGTAAGCTTCTGGCTGCGCTTCCATTGGTAGTGGGAAAGAAAACAAATCAACCTGCTTCATATCGCCCTTTTCGGAGCGGGCGTAGTATAGGTTTTCCGATTCCGAGTCGATGGTAAAGAAGTGCTCATCGCCCCAGCCGTTTACCAGCGGACCAATGTTTTTAGGCTCTTCCCATTGGGTACCGCTCCAGCGTGTTTTGTAAATGTCGAAGTTGCCGAAATTGAGCACTTGGTTATCGCTACTGAAATAAAACACATGGTGCACCGGGTGATAGAACGGGCTCAAATCGTTTCCACGGGTATTGATAATGGGGCCCATATTTTGGGCAGGCATCCATTGACCGTGTTTGTTTTTGTAGGTGTAGTAAATGTCGTTGGCACCAAAACCACCTGGGCGGTCGCTTACAAAGTACAAAGTGTCTTCGGTATGCGAAAGTGCCGGGTGCGAGTCCCAGTGCTCGGTATTAACGTTAGGTCCAAGGCTTTTAATGTCGGCCCAAGTGCCATCGGGCTGTTTGGTAGCCATATATAAATCGCAGCGGCCCATGCCATCTGGCGATTCGCAACGCACAAAATATAGCGTATTGCCGTCTCGGGTAAGGTTAGGCGCGCCATCGTTATACTGGCTGTTGATGCCATCTAACGGCTGCGCTTCGGCCCATTCGCCATTATCGTCTTTGGTTGAGTAATAAATGTCTTCGTTAATATGCTCCACGCCTTTAATGGTCCGGCGGTTGCGCTTGGTACCAAAAAACAGCGTTTCGTTGTCGGCGCTTAATGATGGACCATAATCTTCGAATTGAGAATTGAGACTTTCGCCCATGTTCAAGAACACCCCTTTAGGCGGTATCAAAGAATCTACTTGTCGGCGAAAATCGACCAGCTCATAATAAAAAGAAATAGGAACGTAATAGTCTTTGTCGTTTACAGTAAGTTCTTCGTAAAACTGCCCGATTTTTTCGATGTGGCTCTCGCTGTGCCGCAACAATATGCGGTATAGCCACTTAGCATTTTCGGTTTCGCCTTGTTTTTGGTATAACTGAGCCAGCTTCCACATCAGCTCATAATCTTGGCCGAAGTTTTCACCACTAAAGTTGCTTACGTAATCTTCAAGTGCCAGTTTCAGTTCATCCAGTTTACCGGCAGCTTCCAGTTTTTCAATATTTTTCAGCTTTTTGGCATCCACATAATATACAGTCGAGGCAAGGTTGGTAAACGCAACGGGGGGTTTTGAAAAATATTTCGGATTCGTATCGTTCGTTACCATATTGTTGTCGGCAATATGGTACTTAGTGCTATCCTGTGCTGCAATGGGCGCATGCACCGCTATGCCAGCAGTAAGTAACAGTCCTATTAAAAAATCGGTTGCCTTCATAGCTCAACCCTTTGGTTAATGCCCATTTCAATAGGGCAGATGTGGTAGTTCGGTATTTATACGTACTTATCCACAAAAAGTTTCCAAGGACCACCCTACTGTATTATGTAAGATATTGTTTTTCAGTGGATAAAGCTGTTATTATGGGTACGTTAATAACCTACTTAAGGTTGCATGAGGGCAGAAGGGAGCTAAAACACTGCGATTTAGACCCTCGAACGAAAAAAAAGCACCTAGCGAAAGCAACGGTTTACCTTCAACCTGCAATATTTAAAACCGCCTTCGGTTTCCCATTTCCTCACATCGCCTCATTACCCTAACTTTACGGTATGCGCCATATCGTACTTATTTGTTTGATGATTCTAGGCTGGCACGCATCGCAAGCCATCAACACCATTGCTATTGATGCTACCCCGGCGGTACTGGAGAACTCCATTACCCGCTTAACGTTGGATGATGTACAAAACCTGTTGCACCAAGCCTGCAATTGCCAAGTGGTATATGGTACCACTGGCGATGTAATACTAAAGTTGCCTGCTATCGACACTGCCCGCGCCAACCAGCCCAGCCGCTTTGCCCAAAAATTTGACCAATACCCTTACTTACAATACCCCGACCACGACTATACTTGGCGAGCCAAGTTTGTAGATGGTGTAATAACCATGACTCTCGAAACGCCATCGTATCAAGGCATTGCTTTTGGGCTGTATGGGTTGTTGCAAGAGCGGTTGGGCTTTAAGTTTTATCATGCCAAAGAGACCTTTATACCCGAATTGAAAAACTGGCCCATTGGCGATGGTTTTGAGTGGGAGGCCAAAGCACGGTTCGATAAAAAAGGGTTTCACCTGCATACGCAGCACCCGCTGGAGCTTACGCAGCAGCTACTAAACCATGAGTTTGAGGGCGGCATGGCCGATGTAAAACAATACCTTGATTGGCTAGTGCGCAACGGGCAGAACTACTTCGAGTTTAATCTATTGGAAGGCATCAGCCGCAAACATTGGCCAGCCTATGCCAAAGAGTTTGTAGACTATGGCAAGAGCCGTGGCCTGATAATGGGCGTAGATGTGAGCTTGCACATGCTGCAGCAGAATGCTTATAAGCTTTACGAGGGTTTCCCGAAATCGTGGAAAAGCAAGGGCAAACAAATTGACCAAAACCTGGATTGGCTGATGGCAATGGGTTGGGATGTGATAAATATGGAGTTTAGCACCACCGAGTTTAGCGAGGGCAACATTACCAAAAAAGAGCAACAGCGACTGCATATAACCGATGTGATAGTAAACAAGTATGGTGCTAAGTTGATGGGCCGCAAGCACGTGGTAAAGACTGATAACATGGCCACTGAAACCAAGGGCGATGGCTATGAATTGGATGCGGAAGGCAAGAAACTGGATGCCAACCGTGGCGTGCTGATACATACCGTAATGTTTTATACCCTAACCGAAGAGCATGCGCCCGTGTATGGTAACGAAAACATGCGGCACATGAACGCCGAACTAGATAGGGAAATAGCGCAACGCGAAACGTGGTATTACCCTGAAAGTGCCTATTGGATAACTTTTGATGCAAGCATTCCGATGTATTTGATGCCCTACCTGGGTGCTCGGTTGGATGATATTGAAAACACTTCGAAAAGGGGCGTGCCGGGGCATGTAACCTTTAGCAGTGGCTGGGAGTGGGGTTACTGGAGCATTGATTGGAGCATAGCCCGCTGGAGCTGGCAACATACCGTAAACAATACGATTGAAAAGAACACGCCTACCGAATATCTGGAAGACCTTTTTGGCCCAAAGGTAGGCGAGTACTTTGCTGAGCAACATAAAATACAACAGGGGTATCTGAAAGATAAGAACCTGATACAGTACATGGTGGCCCAAAACATTACCGATGAGGTTGCTGGACAGTTGAGCTTGCCTTTTCAGCCAAGGCCAAGGTGGATGTTCCGCTACTTGCGCTACAAGGCCGACCAACCCACCTTGGATAGCGTGCGCGCCGAAGGGGTGAACCTACTCAATGCGTTTCACAAAAAATCATTGGCACTTACCGATGAGTACCTGCCGGCATTTGAAACTGTTAAGGATAGCCAGCTTCGTTTTTTGTTGGATGAGCTGCTCTTGGGAATTGAGATAACTGGCTTGCGTGCACAGCACCGAGCGGTAACAATTGAGGCCCTGCTGCAAAAGCGCGAAGCAGAACTAAACGGTGGCAAACCCAAAAAAGTAGCCGCCCCGCTGCTGTTGCAAGCCGAGGTTATTCGTTTAGAAGGTATAAAATTGGTGCAGCAACAAGAAAACCACTACCGCTACCCTGTTTGGCTATTGGCGCGCCGCCATTGGAGCCACACCGTATATTATTTTGGCTACCTGTACACTACCAGCAACCTGCACTTTTGGCTAAGAGAGGAAAAGCAGATTGGCAATGACCGATACGGGCCGTTCTACCGCAATATATGGCACATACTGCGCACAGTTGGGGCTATTGATTAGGCCATCAATGAGGTTTATGCCTAACTTTGCCCCGTAACCGATCAAATTCGGTTCGTTGTTTTGGAGCCTATCTTACTTGCCGATTATCATTACGACCTACCCGAAGAGCTAATAGCCACCCAGCCCATGGAGCCTCGCGACCATTCGCGGTTGCTGTTCTATAACAAGGGTGCTATCAGCCATAAGCGTTTTGATGATTTGCCCAAGTTGTTGCCCGAAAACAGCTTACTAGTGTTCAACAACTCCAAAGTAATACCGGCCCGTCTCTTTTTTCAGCGGGCCACTGGCGCCACTATTGAGTTGTTGCTGTTGCAACCACTCACCCCATCGTGGGTGCCTATGGCTATGGCCGCTTGTGAGCAAACCACTTGGGAGTGCATGATAGGTAACAAAAAGCGCTGGAAATCCGATGAAACCTTAACCCTACAACTACCCAACGACATTGCGCTAAAGGCAGACTGGGCCGACCGCGAACAGAATCAAATACAGTTTACTTGGAAGGGAAACCAAACCTTTGCCGAAGTATTGGCCCTATGTGGCGAAGTACCGCTACCGCCATATTTTAACCGCCGAGCTTCAGCAGCAGATAGCGAAAGCTACCAGACGGTATACAGTAAAGAACCCGGCGCAGTGGCTGCGCCAACGGCTGGCCTGCATTTTACCAAGCAGGTATTAAGGGATTTGGAAGACCACAATATACACACCAAGCAAGTAACCTTGCACGTAGGCGCGGGCACCTTTGCACCCGTAAAAGAAGCCGATGCCACCAAGCACCAAATACACCGCGAGCAACTCACTGTTACGCGCGATTTGATAGTGGAATTAATGCACCATCCAGGTGGCGTTATTGCCGTAGGCACTACCAGCCTGAGGGTGCTAGAGAGTATGTATTGGTTTGGCGTAAAGTGTAAACTGCGTATGTGGGAGCCAGGCGAACCGCTGCACCTTTACCAATACGAGCCCTATGAATTGGCCCACCACAACATTAGCGTAAAAGATGCCCTATTTGCTTTGGAAGGGGCACTTGAGTATGCCAGTGTGCCCCAAATGGGTGCTACAACCGAGATATACATATATCCAGGCTATGAGTTTAGGGTGATAAAAGGCCTAGTAACTAACTACCACCTACCCGAAACCACTTTGATACTGCTGGTAGCAGCCTTTATTGGCAACGACTGGCGCAAGGTGTATGATGAGGCGCTAAAAGAGCGTTACCGTTTTTTAAGCTATGGCGATAGTAGTTTGTTGCTGGTATAGCAAAGACTTAAAAAGGAACGGCCCCCAATTTGGAGGCTGTTACTTTTTAAATCCATTTTCAAATTAGCACATTTCCAAATCGATTAAAGGTACTTCTCGCCGTCTTTTAATTTCTTTATTTCGGCGGTGTACTGCTTTATCGCTTGTTCTTGTTCGCGTTGGCAAATCAATAGGGTATCTCCAGTATCAACCACGCAATAGCCTTCAAGGCCTTGTAATACTACAAGCTTCTCGTTGGGTACCATTACCATACATTCTTTAGCATCCACTATCATTACCTGTTTACCACTTACGGCATTGTCAAGGTAATCTTTCGGGTATTGCTCATATAGCGACTGCCAAGTGCCCAAGTCGCTCCAACCGAAATCAGATGGAATAACCCGTACATTATCGGCTTTTTCCATCACCCCATAATCGATAGAGATGTTGGTGCACATAGTATAGGCTTGATTAATAAATTCTTGTTCTTTAGGAGTGTTATAAACATCCATGCCCTCGTGAAACACTTCATACACATCGTGTAAGTGCTTATTGAAGGCAGCAAGAATAGCTTTTGCATTCCAAATGAAAATACCGCTGTTCCATAAAAAATCGCCGCTGGATATAAACTGCTTGGCCAACTCCAGGTCTGGCTTTTCGGTAAATGTTTTTACACTATAAAAACCTTCCGTTTCGTCGGCTTCGTCATACTGTATGTACCCATAGCCTGTATCGGGGCGGGTAGGCACTATGCCCAGCGTAAGCAAGTCGTTGCTTTTACTCACATGCTGGAAGGCTTTGTTTATAATGCGCGTAAACTCAGGTGTGTTCATCACCAAATGGTCTGATGGGGCCACAACAAGGTTCGCCTGCGGATCGATGTTGTATATTTTGCTACTTACGTATGCTATGCAAGGCGCAGTATTGCGGCGCAAAGGCTCTTTAAGTATCTGATAATCTTCAAGGTCGGGCAGTTGTTGTTTCACAATGGCCTCATATTCGGCATTGGTAACAATAAAAATGCGCTCTTTCGGAACGTTTTCCAGAAACCTATCATAGGTAAGCTGAAGCAAGCTTTTGCCTACACCAAGTATATCAATAAACTGCTTAGGATACGCTACACGGCTTTTAGGCCAAAACCTACTGCCAATGCCGCCTGCCATAATGGCGACATAATTCTTGCTCATGATAGATGTTTTTGTTAATTTAAATTCCGCTAAAACACCCCTATCTGAAAATATACTTTACACCTTGCCTACGGATGCGTATCTTTGCATCCCTTTTCAGGCAGCACGTATAAGTCTGCACCAGTTACGGGAATTTTGCGTAAATTTAGTTAAATAATTGCCATTTAAGCGAACCAGTCCGCCAAGCCCCGTATGTTGATAGTTAAAGAGCAGCTTCAGGAAGCCCTACAGGAATATTTTGGTTTCGATCAATTTAAGGGTAACCAGAAAGAGATAATAGAGAGCATCATAGCTGGCAAAGACACCTTTGTGCTTATGCCTACCGGTGGTGGCAAGTCGCTTTGCTACCAGTTGCCTGCCATTATGAGCGAAGGTACCGCCATTATTATATCGCCTTTGATAGCCTTGATGAAAAACCAGGTAGACCTGGTGCGTTCGTATAGTCACATCGACAATATTGCCCACTTCCTTAATTCCTCGCTCAACAAGGCGCAAATAAAGCAGGTGAAACAAGACATCATGGATTGCAAAACCAAGATGCTTTATGTAGCGCCCGAAACCCTGACCAAGCAAGAAAACATCGATTTTTTTAAAGAAATCAAGATATCATTTATTGCCGTTGATGAGGCACATTGCATAAGCGAGTGGGGCCACGATTTTAGACCCGAGTACCGCCGCATACGCACCATGATACAAATGCTGGAGCAAAAGGTGCCCATTATTGCCCTTACCGCTACGGCTACCCCAAAAGTACAGCAAGACATCCTCAAAACCCTTCAATTAGAGAAGCCCAATACCTTTGTTTCTTCGTTTGATAGGCCAAACCTATATTACGAAGTACGCCCTAAGGGTTTGAAGGCTGTAAACGATAGGGCTATAGTACAGTTTGTAAAGGCTAATGCAGGCAAGTCGGGTATTATTTACGTACTTAGCCGCAAAAGCGCCGAAGAGGTAGCCCAGTTGCTGAATGTAAACGGCATAAAAGCCGCACCTTACCATGCTGGGCTTGAAGCTAACCTGCGTGCCAAAACCCAAGACGATTTCTTGATGGAAGAAATTGACGTAGTGGTGGCTACCATTGCTTTTGGTATGGGTATCGATAAGCCAGATATCAGGTTTGTGATACACTACAACATTGCCAAAAGCATTGAAAACTACTACCAAGAAACCGGCCGCGCTGGTCGTGATGGCTTGGAAGGTAAATGCATAGCCTACTACAACTATAAGGATATACATAAGCTGGAGAAGTTTATGCGCGACAAATCGTTGGCCGAACGCGAAATGGGCGGCCAACTATTGCAAGAAATGGTAGCTTTTGTTGAAACTGCCACTTGCAGGCGCAACTTCTTGCTGCACTATTTTGGCGAAGACTACAATGTGCCCAATTGTGGCCATTGCGATAATTGCACCAACCCTAAACCAAGGGTTGATGGCAGCAAGGAAATTTCCATTGCCATACAAACATTGGAAGCCGTTTACGAATCGCTGACCATACCACACCTAATCAATATGATTATGGGGCGCAAAAACCAAGAGATTGTTCAGTTTGGATACGATAAACTGGAATGTTTTGGCAATGGCTCTGAGAAAGATGAGCTTTTTTGGAGCTCGTTGCTTCGCCAAGCCCTTTTAGCCGACTTATTGCGCAAGGATATTGAGCAATATGGTGTGCTAAAGATTACCGATAAAGGCCGAGAATACCTCAAGAAGCCTTGGCGTATAGAAATTGCGCTGAACCATAATTACGAAGCGCCACAAGAGGGCGAGGAAGAGGCAAAGCCTGCTGTACTAGACCCAGAGTTGCTAAACCAGTTGCGCGACCTGAGACGCATTGTAGCCAAAGAGCATGGGGTGCCGCCATACGTTATTTTCCAAGACCCATCGTTAGAGGAAATGGCAACAGCCTACCCGATAACCGTTGACGAGCTTTCACATATTTCAGGCGTAAGCAAAGGCAAAGCCGTACGCTATGGCTCTAAGTTCTTGAAGCTGATTGAGGAATATGTAGACGAGAACGACATTGACCGCCCCGAGGATTTTACCATGAAATCGGTGGTAAACAAGTCGGGCATGAAGGTGTACATCATCCAAAGCATCGACCGCAAGCTGCCAATTGAGGATATAGCCCGTGCCAAAGGCATTACGCAAGACGAACTGTTGCACGAAATAGAAACCATAGTGCTTTCGGGTACTAAGCTGAATATTGACTACTACATTCGCGATGTAATGGACGATGATACAATGGAGATGATTTATGATTATTTCCACGAATCGGATAGCGACTCTATTGACGATGCCTTTAGCGAACTAGGCGACGAAGGAGCCTCGGTTGAAGACATTCAACTGGTGCGCTTGAAGTTCCTAAGCGAAATGGCAAATTAATTCGCGGTATACCTTCCTTTTTTCGACATTTTGCGGTAAGATTCAAGGAGGTTCAATGTTATAATGTTAATGTGTAATCATGCGTGGCGTTGTGCTGCTTAACGGTGTCATGGTGAGTCTCGTTTGAAACGAGAAACCATCCGCAACACGTACACATAACTTGTACAAAAAAAATCACGCATTTATTACTTCATGAAAGAACAGTGTTTTGCCACCTACATTACGGATGGTTCGGCTCCGCTCACCATGACACGCCGCAAAAGTAACCGCGGGCAATTGAGCGCCAAGCCTGCATGTTTTTCCCTAACTTAGCCCTATGCTTGATTGGATAAAAGGCCGCTGGGAAAGTTTGGGTTATGCCCTAAAGGGTTTATGGGGCATCCTGTCCTCAGGCACCAATATGCTCATTATGCTAATAGCGGTGGTGGTAGTATCAGGGGCAGGTATCTATTTCCAAATCGATAAGCATGATTGGGCATTAGTAACCATAACCTTTACCATGGTTATAGTAGCCGAGGGCTTCAACACCGCCATAGAGCGCCTCACCGACCTAGTGCACCCCCACCACGACCCACGCGCTGGCAAAGTAAAGGATATCGCATCTGGCGCCGTGCTTATAACCGTGTTGGGTAGTTTGGTTATTGCTTGGGTGGTATTTGGGAAATATTTGTATTGATATCTTTAGAAAGCAGTAAACTTTATTGCCTGCATTGTAATAAAACAAAATTAAGCACTAGCAATACCCTCCAACTTCCAACGTTATCCTTTGCGGTTTGTTTGTGCGCAAATGAGTAACTTTATTTCACTGAAGATTTTTTTTAAAAACCCATCCTCAACAATGAGAGCTTTATTTATACTATTGGCATTCACTATCAGCACGGCCGCTTGGGCGGGTGGTGGCTCAGAAAATACTTTTGAAGGAACTTTAATGCTTACTGCCACGGGCAGCAGTAAAACCCCTCAAAAGATTAAACTTACCGTAAAAGGCGACAATGTATTGATAGATGCCAAAGCCAGTAACAAAGGGGCCCCGTTGTTGATATTGAACAGCCGAACTGGCGATGTGCACATACTATCGGAAAAAGACAGCCAGAAAATTGCAGTGCGCCTCAACACCCAATCGTTGAAGCCTATCGGTGGCATTAGCGCCATTACCAATACCTATGGATTGGATATGGACGGCAAATCGAAAGGCACCGTAACAGCTACTAATGAGGTAAAGAAAATAGCAGGCTACAACTGCAAAAAGTACTTAGTTAAAGACGATGAATACGACTCTGAGTTTTGGATAACCAATGAGATTGGTATTAGCTTACCAGCATTGTTAGGCAACTTAACGCCACAAAGCAACTTGCCAGCTGGTATGATATTGGAGGGTAAGGGTAAAAAGTTGCAAGGCGAGGGGGGCTTTAGCTTTAGGGTGGAACCGCTTAAAGAAACCATCGACTCTAAGTTATTTACAATTCCATCTACCTATAAAGTTATGGATATTACGATGCTTATTCAACAAATGATAAAATCTAGCAGCCCCGAAGAGGTAAAAAAGATGCTGGACAAAATGATACCCAAAGGATAACGGCTACTGCCAAAAGAAAACAAAAAAGCCTTCCCTGTTTGGGAAGGCTTTTTTGTTATTGCAAATTGTCCCGTCCTGAAATAAGTTGACACAAAAGTTGACTTATATGGGAAACACAAGAGTTCGGGACTTAACAAGGAAGACCCAGAAAGATTACAGCCTATCCTTCAAATT
Organism: Sphingobacteriales bacterium; assembly: GCA_027486795.1. GTDB lineage: Bacteria > Bacteroidota > Bacteroidia > Chitinophagales > CAIOSU01 > CAIOSU01. The sequence goes on from JAIXOI010000053.1 coordinate 71,103, forward strand.
GATGGTGG
>JAIXOI010000026.1 GCA_027486795.1 Sphingobacteriales bacterium
AACCACCATCAATTTGAAGGATAGGCTGTAATCTTTCTGGGTCTTCCTTGTTAAGTCCCGAACTCTTGTGTTTCCCATATAAGTCAACTTTTGTGTCAACTTATTTCAGGACGGGACATCCATAAAAACGAAAAAGCCTTCCCAATTAAATGGGAAGGCTTTTTGCGGTCCGGACGGGACTCGAACCCGCGACCACATGCGTGACAGGCACGTATTCTAACCAACTGAACTACCGAACCATTCAATTAGGACTGCAAATATAATGGGTTTTGTACTCACTGTAAACTATTTGCAGGCTTTTTTTGGAAAAATATAGAATCCATTGGTTCTCAGGCTATTTATTTTGTCCACTCACAATATCTATTTGCTTTTACAAGGCTGTAAGTATTAGCTATTATGCTATATCTTAAGCTAAATAGCGTCTTACAATCACACTTGCAGCTATAATAACAAAGTTCTCTCCGATAAAGGAAGAGATAATACTCAATTTACCTAATCACCGTTATACTTCCCTCGCGGTTCTGCAACCTCAAATCAGGAAAGTTGAAGGTGAGTTTGTACACATAAACTCCTGGGTCAACCAAAGTACCATTAAAGGTGCCGTCCCAACCGTTGGCTTGGTCGCGTGTTTCAAAAACCTTTTCGCCCCAACGATTGAATATTTGGAAAACGATATTGTCTAAACCTGAGCCAAAGATGTAAAGCAAATCGTTTCGCCCATCATAGTTTGGGGTAAATGCGTTCGGAATAAACAAACGAGCAGGCTCCACAATACGCACATAGTCTGGCAGCAGCAAAGTATCGGCACAACCGTTAGCATTCGTCACTATCAAACCTATGGCATATAAACCTGTATCTTGGTATTGGTAATTAAAAGAAGGCTGTATAAAGCTCTCGCCTGTACCAATATCCCACAACCAAGTCAATACGCCTGCCGTATCAGCTACAAATGCCAATGAGTCCTCCCCTGCTTCTCCTTCGCGTGGCGTAACTGTAAATGCAGCGGTTGGTTTATTGAACACGCTAACGGTAGTAGTGATAGTATCTGCACAACTACCATTGCTGGCAATAAGGGTTACATCGTAATCGCCACCTGTGCCATAAACAAAGGAAGGGTTGCTGGTAGTATCGATTTGCCCTGCACCAAACAACCAACTATAGCTGGTGGCATTGGTTGAGTTATTGGTAAATACCGTAGGGTCGCCTGCACAAGCAGTAGATGCTGCGTAATCGGCAATTGGCTGCGCAGATACCACTACCTGAACACTGTCAATAGCTATACAGCCATTTACATCGGTTACAGTTACTAGGTAAGTTGTATTAGCAGTTGGTGTAGCAACTGGTGTTGCAATATTGGCATTATCAAGGTCGGTTGCAGGGATCCAAACATAGCTAGCACCGCCAGTAGCGGTCAGTTGGGTTGATTCCGTTTCGCAAATATTTACATCAGTTCCAGCATCGACAATTGGCAAGGCATTAACCGTAAACACCATAGTATCGGCATCGTTGCAATTAGTAACAACATCGGTTACGGTGTAAATAAGGTTAAACGTTCCTGCTCCCGCCAAAACAGGGTCAAAACTTCCACCGCTGGTAACCACACTGCCCGACCAAACACCTCCCACAGGGGCACCTAAAAGTGCAACAGCTGCATCATCAACACAGGCACTGGCATCAACACCAGCATCGGCAACAGGGGCTGGCGTTATTTGGGTAACAATGGCGCTGCTAGTATCCGAACATCCATTTTGTGTAGCTACTACTGTGATACTATTGCCAGCTACCAAGGTTGAAGAAGTATAAGTTGCGTTAACACCTGATTGCGCAAGGGTGGTATTGTCATAAAAATCATACAACTGCAAACCCGCTGGCGATGCCGTGAACGTTACCGAGGTGCCGCCGCAGACAATATCATCAGCATCGGAACTTGTAAGGGTAACGACAGGGTAAGGATTTACGGTAATGGTTATTGCTGCAGCAACTGTGCTAGTGCAGCCATTGTTAGTAGCACTGGCAGTTACCGCAGTGCCCGTTGTAAGAGCCGCGGTAGTATAAGTATTTGATGCTGAGCTTTGCACTGGATTTCCATTTTCGAAGAAATTGTATTGCGCTAAGCCAGCAGGGGTAATAGTAAAGGTAACACTCTCGCCTGCACAGATACTATTATCTCCATCAGAAGAAACCAAGGTAATTACTGGCGTTTGGTTAACCACCGTTACTATAGCGGCACTAGTATCTGCACAATTGGCATTACTACCAATAACCGTAATGCTGTTGCCTGTTGCCAGCGCAGTAGTAGTATAGGTATTTTGAGCGCCTTGTTGCAAAACCAAAGCACCGCTCAAGAAAGTATAGCTGGTAAGACCTGCAGGACTAGCCGTGAAGGTTACGCTTTCGCCAGCACAAATAGTGTTATCCACGTCGCTGCTGGTTAGTGTAACTACTGGATAAGTGTTTACAGTAATGGTTATTGCAGCGGTAAGCGCGCTAGTGCAGCCATTGTTGGTGGCAATAGCCGTTACAGCGGTGCCTGTGGCAAGCGCAGTGGTTGTATAGGTATTGGCTGCATTACTTTGCACCGGGTTTCCATTTTCAAAGAAATCGTATTGACCCAAACCAGCAGGAGTTACAGTAAATGTTACCGACTCACCTGTGCAGATGATATTGTCCACATCAGAGGATGCTAAAGTAATGGTAGGTGTAATGTTTACTACTGTTACTATTGCCGCACTTGTATCAGCACAACCATTGGATGAAGCAATTACCCTAACGGAATTGCCCGACACCAAGCCAGAGGTGCTGTAAGTGTTGGATGTTGTTTGTTGGACGATATTGTTTCCATCCAAAAAGGTATATGTGCCTAGGCCAGTTGGCGTGGCTGTAAAGGTAACAATCTCACCAGCGCAAATCGTGTTATCCGCATCGCTGCTTGATAAAACCAACGTTGGAGGAATATTTACGGTAGGGAATATAGTAGCACTTGGGTTTGAGTAACATGCGCCATCAAACGCCCTTACAATTACACTATCACTGGGTTGCAATGCCGCAGTGGTAAAGGCATTTTGAGCACCTGTTTGTATCAAAGTAGTATTGATGTAAAAATCATATTGCTGATAATTGGCAGGACTAGCGGTATACGTAATTGGCGAACCTACGCAAATTGTGCTAGTAGAGGCTGCCAAAGAAACGTTAATAGCGTTAGGCACAGCCGTTACCAAAATGGTATCGCGGAGCACCCCGCAGCAAGTGGTGCCCGTAGTTAACTGCAAAATTACTTCATAAGTGCCTGGCGAAAGGAAATAAACACTATCAACTACCTGCTCATTAGGCCCCGAAACACTCGCAGGACTGGCACCATTAAACGTCCATTGGTAGTTGCTGCCAGCTAAAGTTGAACGGAAAGTATGGAAACAACCTACCGGAATGGTAGTATCGCCTGGCGAAATAAAACTTCCACTACCAGCGGAATTATTAAAAATATCAACATAGTCGGCAAAAGCGGTTCCGTTGAAGGTTATGGTTCGCCTACCCACAGTGGTATACTGAACGTTGTGCGGCCCTGCGCCGTTTGCCGTGGCTGGCTGGGCTCCTGCGCCAAAGTTCCAAGTACCAGCGGCGGTAGCTTCAAACACAATATCTTGGTTTACGCAACCTGAATTCAGTACACTAATTACCGGCGGATTGCCCGGCACTGCAACAATATTAGATACCGCGGCTGCCGTACCCCCTGGGTGCTCGTAAATGGCCTGCGAAACACCGTTGGCACCATTTGCACCATTACCACCATTACCGCCTCGGCCACCATTGCCGCCATTGGCACCGCAACCCACTTCTTGGTTGTCGCCAGGCGCACCTACGCCACCACTACCGCCATTTGCGCCTAGCGCACCAGCACCACCAGCACCACCAGCACCGCCTAGGCCAGCTGTAAGACTGCAATCGGTTACATTGCCATTTGCTCCGTTGTTAAAAACATAAATAGCATAAGAGCTACCCCCGCCCGTTCCACCAGCACCACCCGAACCGCCTTGTCCGCCGCCGCCACCGCCGCCTGCACCGCTGCCAGTGCCGCTTGTGCAGCCAGCAAACAAACAAGCCCCATCCGGAAAACCTTTATCGCCGCTGCCACCACCACCGCCAGTGCCACCTTGTCCTCCAAATCCATCAGTACCCGCTAATCCGTCACCGGGCACAAAAAAACCAGCAATGTTTGCGGTTGCTCCCACTGTTCCGTTCGCGCCGTTTGCTCCATTCGTTCCTGCCGAACCAGGGAAACCGTTCATACCAGGCACATTGCAGTTAGCATTACCTTGCACACAGCATCCACCACCACCTGCAGCACCGTTACCAATTACTGTATTATTGCCTGCAGGGCCAGAACCTTGTCCGCCATTGCCACCCCTTAAATCGTCATGAGCGCCCGAACCGCCGCCGCCACCTGCACCACCATTCCTATTGTTTGCGGGTGCCGCGCCATTGGCACCAGCCACACCGGTTCTGCTTGAACCACCAGGCAAAACTCCTCCGGCCCCGCCAACCGTGCCACCACCGCCATTTCCGCCAGCGCCGCCGCGGCCAGTTTGGTTTTCCGCATCTTGCGACCCAACCTGACCGTTGACACCATTGCTACCTACTAATCCTGCAATACCCGAAGCTCCGCCTGTGCCCGCAGCTCCGTTGCCAGAAGTAATAACGCACCTTACAATATTATAACTCGAGCAACCAACCAAACGAACACCGTATACCGAAACTCCCGTCCCAGTGGCATTAGCTACGGTAATGGTTATGTCTTGCAACCGGAAACCACTTGCATTTGTGGCGCTAAAGGCCACCAAAGCTCTATTTGCTATATCAGGGTTCAAGGCACTCCTGTTTATTGCAGTTACGTTGCTATTGGTTTTCGCCCAAGTACCAATCGTAAAACCACCTTCAATAGTTACGTTCGAAGGTATTGTAATGGTATTGTCGATATTGTAGTTTCCGTTGGCCATCCAAATCCGTGTATCGGTAGCCGTTACGAGCGTTAAACCGTATACAAAACTCGCCGGATTGGCTTTGGTTCCAGCTACGCCCGATGCCGCACCTGTTGGGCTTACATATATAATTCCGCACTCTTGAGCCTGCACCATGATTGGCAAAAGAATTGATAGCGCGAGTAGTATTAATATATGCAGTTTCATGGAGCTAGTTATTTAAGGCGCAAAAATAAGACTTCCACTAAGCAATAGGCTAGTTTGCTTATTTAATTAAACTAACCATAATATAGCCTTATTCTTGCAATTCAGTTTGCCAACCCCACTGGCTTTTCATTTTCTACTATCTTTGCTTTAACCGCATCATTGTAAAAGAAATTTCAGTCCATGGTATTCTTAGATTTTGAAGCACCTATATCGGAGTTGTACGATCAGCTGGAAAAGCTAAAAGCAATTTCATTAAAAGGTAAAGTAGATGTGAGCAACTCTATTGCAGAGTTGGAGGTGAGGATAAAAGAGGCTCGTAAAGAAATTTATGCGGGCCTCAACGGTTGGCAGCGTGTGCAGGTATCAAGGCACCCTGAGCGGCCTTATACGCTTTACTATATTGATGCACTTACCACCAAATTTCAAGAATTGCATGGCGATAGGCATTTTGCCGATGATAAAGCCATTGTAGGCGGATTTGGGGATATGGACGGCGAAACAGTAATGTTTATTGGCCACCAAAAGGGCATTAATACCAAAATGCGCCAATACCGCAACTTTGGGATGCCCAACCCCGAAGGCTACCGCAAAGCGCTGCGCTTAATGAAGCTTGCCGAAAAATTCAACAAACCCATTGTTACTTTTATTGATACCCCAGGGGCTTACCCTGGTCTAGAGGCGGAGGAGCGCGGACAGGCCGAAGCTATTGCACGCAACCTATACGAAATGGCGCTGCTTAAAGTACCGGTTATTTGTGTAGTAATTGGTGAAGGTGCCAGCGGAGGTGCCCTAGGTATTGGTATTGGCGACAGAGTGTTTATGCTAGAGAATACTTGGTACTCAGTTATTTCGCCCGAATCGTGTTCTTCCATCCTTTGGCGCACTTGGGACTATAAAGAAACCGCTGCCGAGGCGCTAAAACTGACCTCTAAAGACATGCATGGATTTGGTTTAGTGGATGGCATCATAAAAGAGCCATCAGGTGGTGCCCACTCTGACCCAGAAGAAATGGCCAAGATATTGAAAAAGCACTTAAAGAAACATTTGGCAGAGCTGAAAGAGCTTACCCCGGAGCAACGTCTTGCCAACCGAATAGCCAAATATAGCGCTATGGGCGAATATGTAGAAGGTTAACAAAAAAAGAAGACGCCTCAACTACATTGAGGCGTCTTCTTTTATCACTTACGTGCAGATCAGAAAAAATTACTTAATCCCTCCTTCCTTCTTCAGGCGCTTGGCATCTTTCCGTTGCTTAATCTTATCATAATTGGCCAACGTAAATACGCGATTTACGTTGAAACCGATATGAATGTCGCCTTTGGTCAGTTTACCCGAAGTAGCACTAGTAAAATATTGGTGCTCCGACATACCTAGGTTATTGGTAGCCATAATTTGAAACACGTGACCACCCGTTTCTAAATCGAAACCGAGCGAAAAAGCATGGTCGGTTATGGGCGCATCAATAGCACTTACCAACCTGCCAGGTATCAAATAATGGTACTCGGCTGTTAAACCAAAACTGCCCGTAAGTAAAAATCGCCCGCCAGCGCCAACCATAAAGTGGTCATTTTTATCTTCGTTAGTAGCAACCAAATTTTTGTGCACCATGGTGCTCATTACTTGCAGCGAGAATTTACGGCTAAACTTACGAGCCACCATTAACTGAAACACGTATGATGCACGACTGCTTATGTAGTTCTCTCTGCTAGGATTAGTCCATTTGCCTGAGTTCATAGCAACACTTGCCAAAAACTCGGCAGTGATGGGCATTTTACGTAAGCCTGTACTTTGGCTCAAAAACTTTGCCCTTGCAAATCCATCCCATTGTTTAAATACGTTGCTCCTACCCCAACCCACGCTCAACCAATCGGTAATACCATACTCCAACTCCAAACGAATATTTGCTTGGTCGAGACCAAAAAACTCTCGCCAACCGCCATTTACCCTACCAAACCGGTGCGCAATTATAAATTGCATCTCGCCTTTTGATGGGGTTTCGATAGACCTACTGGTAATAATACGCGTGGTCTTAAAAGTAGCCTCTGTATAATCGGTTACAGGAGTTGTTACTACTGCCGAGTCCAACAAATCTAACAAGTCGCCTTGTGCGAAAGCCGGGAATGATGCAAAGAATAAGAACGCAGTTAGTAAGCTACGGGTAAGTATTGTACGCAACATGTGTGGTAAGGTTTGGGGATATTAAGGTCTTATTTAACCATCTCGGTATAATCGGCATTTACTGATACATCAACGGTTTCGGAAATATTATCTTTAACCGCTCCAGGTATTTTCACGTCATGGTCGGCCAGTTTAACCGGAAACTTAGCTTGAACAGATACTTTGCTACCAGCCACCGTAATTACACCAACGGTGCTATACTTTTTGGTTACACCATGGATGGTTAAATCGCCAGTAACAGCCACTTTATACTCGCCATCTTTCTTAAGGTTAATCGCGGTATAGTTATCAATTTTGCCTTTAAAGGTAGCCTCCGGATATTTCTCTGACTCCAAATACTTCTCGTTAAAATGTTCCTGCATCAATGCCTTCTCAAACTGAAAAGTCTTGATTCTGATTTTAAACACAATATCGCCAGTAGCAAAATCGATAATACTCGTGGTTTGGCCACTCTTGGCATCAATATTTTCCATCGGTGTAGCCGAGAAAAATTGCACACTAGCGGTTTTGGTAAAATATTTTTGGGCAAATGCAGTATAGCTTGAAACCACTAAGGCCAGCATTAAAATGGTTATTTTCATTTGAGTTATGTTTTGTTGTTTATCAATTATTTAGGGCGCCACGGTCAACCCAAGCTTTAATTTTGTCAATATCGCATTGTTGTAATCGGCCACCACCTTTGGGCATTTGGCTGCATCCGTTTCCATGGTCTACAGAGCAATACAACTTGCCGTTATCGGCCCAGCCTTTCAAAGGGGCATAGTCTTCAAGGTTTATACCTGCCCCCGAGGCTGCGGCAGCCGAAGCACTGTGACAGCCGTAGCAATTGCCTTGCAAAATAGGTTTTACGATGCCCGACAACGATACACTGCTAGTGTCGCAAACGCCTGTAAATGGATACAAATCTTCTTCGTTGTCATAATAGCATCCGGTTTGAACCGAAAGTGCTAATGCCATAACTATGCCAATTGCTATTAATGGAAAAATCTTCTTCATGTAATGTAAAATTAGTTAAAGCCTTAAAACTGTTGTGCACAGTATCATTAAGCAAAATAAATACTTAATTGTTCAGCCGCGCAATACTACTATAACATTTCTAGCCCAATTTAGTTATTCAATGCTCCGGCATTTATCCACGATTGAATTTTATCAATCTGGCATTGGGGTAGCTTAGTACCGCCTTTAGGCATGGCAGAGCAAGTTGCTGCATGGGTGATGCTACACATCAATTTACCACTAGCAACACTGGTTTGTAAGTTACTATAAGTCTCTAAATTGATGCCGGCACCTGATCCACTGGCTGCTGCGCTGCTATGGCAACCATAGCAGTAAGTGCTCAGTATAGGCTGCACATTGGCACTCAAGGTTTGGTTGGCTGTATCGCATGTGGTCTCTGTGCAACCATTATTTAAGGCCCCTTGCAAAATCCACATATAGATAATGTCCTTTTGGTCGGCAGTTAGCGGCGTGTTTCCTGATGGCGGCATTACATCTCTAGGGTCTGTTTCGGTTATCACGTCGTACAACTTACTGTCGTTTGGCCTTCCTGGCTTAACCGTTTCTGATTGAATGGTGCTTTGATAAGTGGAATAATCAATATCCTCTGCTCGGGTGTTTGCATCGTGGCATCCCGGTTTTGCACAATTCGACACCAAGATAGGCTGCACTTGGTTGATAAAATATACCACATTGGGGTCGCAGGGTTGCGTCAAGTCTGTACTATCCACAATCAAAATACCGTCTGGAATATAAGGGTTGTGTTTGCAAGAAGGGGCCAACCCCAACATGAGTACCAACGCAAGCGGAACAAGGAACAGTTTTTTCATTCGGGGCCAGTATGTGTGTAAATCTTTCTGTACAATGCTAAAGTTAGGCAAATTATTGTTTCGTAACTTTGGCTACTCAACATTAAACTAATCATGACCTATGAAAAACTGGCTTAAAATAATCCTAATACTTATTGTGCTTGGCGCTGCCGTTGGCGGTGGGGTTGCTTACTTCATGTTTAATAAGCCCCATCAAGATGTAATAGACACAAAACCAGCGTTTGAATATACCGCAAACACGTTAGTGTCTGAATTGGCAAAAGATACCGCAGCCTTTAATTTAAAAACCAACGGGCAAGTAATACAAGTAAGCGGACCCGTGCGAGTAGTTACCCCTGACAATGCCGGTGGCGCTACGTTGCTACTTGAAGCAGGCGAATATGGATTGGACGATATTAGATTGCAAATTGACAGTGCCTACATGGATGGTATACTTACCTTGCCTACCGGCAAAATAGTTACGATAAAAGGTATTTACACTGGCCATGAGTATGAAGATGTGCTAGAAAGCTGGACGGTAGATTTGAACCGTTGTGTAATGATGCGCTAGGCATGGTTGATTGGGCACAAGTGTTTGCTATGCTTGAATTGACGTGCATACTGGCTTTTTAGCCTTTGGCTATACACCGATGGCGGTAAATTCAATAAAGACAAAATGTGGTTTTTAGCCAAAAGATATTTTTTATCAAATAAAAATGTCAACTGGCAAAAAAATACAACACTTTATACCGAAAAAATTATCTTTGCAATACCCTGAATGTCGCAAGTCGGATTGTCGGATTTTTCAGGCATACCCCTGCTAGTATCACTAGTAGGGGTTTGATTTTTTAAGACCACCTTGATTGGATGCACTCCGACAATTACCCACGATAAATTGATACTTTTGCCGCATGACTGAGGCTTCCTCATTACCTATTGATGGTACAAAGTATAGCAACAAGCGCATGCTGTTGGTTGCTGGTTTGTTTGCCGTTATAGCCTACTTCCCACTTTTTCTTCACCTCGATAGCGACCCAATACACGCTTGGGATGAGGCCATGTTTGCCATGCGAGCATACCAACTAGCCAATAGCGGTACTTTTCTAGAAAACTTTGGCGACTATATAGCCGGTTTCGACAACCCCAATATAAAGCCCCCGTTTGGCACGTACTTTCAGGCTCTGGCTTTCAAAGTGTTGGGGTACAATGAGCTGGCCCTGCGCCTACCTGTAGCGTTGTTTTGTTTGGCTACTGGCTTGCTGCTCATTTGGTATTTTTATCGCTACTTCGGCAATCCAGTATTGGGTTTCCTTTCGGCCATGGTGCTGGTGTGCAGCCCTGGCTATATTGGCCCTCACCTAGCCCGCACTGGCGACCACGAGGGCATATTGATATTCTTGGCACTGGCAGCGCTACTAAGCTTCTATCAGTTTACCGCCACCAATCAACCTACGTGGATTTACGTAACCGCGATGCTCTTTGCTTTTGGCTTCCTTACCAAAAACTTGGTGGTGTTTTTTTCGCTACCAGCTATGGTATTGTATCTGGTTTACCAGAAGCAGTTGCGCGCATGTATCAAAAGTAGAGCAGTATGGCAAGGTGCGGGCCTATTTGGGCTTATTCTTGGTCTCAACTATCTGGTTGTTTGGTGGGTAAGCCCTAACAACTTTAGGTTTTTGGGGTTTGGCAATGTACAAGATAGATTTGTGAATGTGGTACAGGGCCATGCCGCACCTTTTACATACTATTGGACCGAACTGGCCAACATAAACTTTTTCCCTTGGGTATTGCTGCTGCCTATTGGGCTGATAGCTTTGGTGGTTCAAAAAAACAGCCGGTACCGAAACCTCATGCTGCTGCTTTTGGGCTCAACTGTTTCGCACCTTTTGGTAATTTCTGTTTCTAAAACCAAACTGCCGTGGTACGATGCCTCCGTTTATCCTTGGCTCTCCATCATTGCAGCATTCGGCTTATGGGCTATTTGGGAGCAATTTGCATCCAAGTTCAAACTTACTGCAATAGCTCAACTTGCTTCAGTTTGCCTACTTACTATTGCTATATTTAGCTATAGCTATGCCAAGGAGGTTACCGAAAACATGCAGCACCTTATTTATTCGCAACAACAAAAGGTAGGTATGCTACTTCAGGAGGTGCGAAACCAACATGCTGATTTGAAAACCTTTACGGTAATTGATGAAGGTAGCACCGGAAACCTTGTGGCATCGTTTTACATAAGCAGCATGAACGACCATTATGGCTACCACATTGATTGGCAAACAGATTATCGCAATATAGCAGTAGGCGATACCGTAGGTTTTTGTACCTCGGCAGCCATACAATGGGCCGATAGCTTATATGCACAGCAAACACTAACAGAAAAAAGCGGGTGTAAAATAGTAGTACTTACCGATACCCTCAAAACAGACCATACAACTCCGCATTAACGCGGCTTACCACATCGGCCAAATGCTCTTGGTTGTCAATGAAGTTGCAATTGTCTACATCGATAATCAACAACTTGCCCTCTTTGTAGGTGCTTATCCAATTTTCGTAGTACTCGTTTAGGCGGCGCAAGTAATCTAATCGCAGGTTTTCTTCGTACTCGCGGCCACGCTTTTGTATTTGGCCAACCAGGGTAGGTATACTGCCACGAAGGTAAATCAACAAATCGGGTGGGGTAATAAGCGAGTTGATGGTATTGAATAAGGTTGTGTAGTTCTCAAAATCGCGAGTGGTCATCAAGCCCATGGCATGCAGGTTAGGCGCAAAGATGAATGCATCCTCGTAGATAGTACGGTCTTGTACCACGGTTTCGGGGCCGCTCTTAATTTCAATAATCTGCTTGAAGCGATTGTGCAAGAAGTAAATCTGCAAATTGAACGACCACCTAGGCATATCATTATAGAAATCGTTCAGATACGGATTGTTCTCAACGTCCTCGTAATGGGGTTTCCATTTAAAATTTTTAGCCAAAACTTCGGCCAATGTAGTTTTACCGGCACCTATGTTGCCAGCAATAGCGATATGTTTAATGTTCCTTTCTTCCAAAACGTAGTGGTGGTTTGCGAGGCCTAATATAAATGAATAATGCCTAACTAGAAAAATCTTTTAATACCAATTGCCTCTCTAACCTCTTTAATTGTTTGTGAGCCACTGGCGCGGGCCTTTTCGGCACCTAGTTTTACGGTTCGCGATATTAATGCGTCGTCCTTACTTATCTCCAGCATTCGCGCTCTTATTGGCGCGGTAAAGGCTACCACATCTTCAGCCAATTGCTTTTTCAAATCGCCGTATCGGATGCTGCCACCTGCGTATTGGTCTAAAAAGAATTGTACTGTATCGGGGCTGCTCACTGCCTTCATTACAGCAATCAAATTAGCAACTGGCTCGGTAAGGGGCTGGTTGGTGCCAGTTGGGCCAGCATCGGTTACAGCGCGCATTACTTTCTTGCGGATGCTATCGGGGTCTTCGCCCAAATAAATAGCATTCTTTCCGCCTTCCGATTTGCCCATTTTTCCCGTGCCGTCCAACCCAGGAATTTTTACCAAGTCTTCGCCAAAATTGAAACCCTGCGGTTCCGGAAAAATCTCACAGTTGTATTGAAAATTGAAACGATTCGCAAAGTTGCGACTCATCTCTAGGTGTTGTTCTTGGTCTTTTCCCACCGGCACTTTGGTGGCCTTGTGCAGGATAATGTCCGCAGTCATCAACACTGGGTAAGTAAGCAGGCCAGCATTCAGGTTATCTTGTTGTTTCGATGCTTTTTCTTTATAGGTAACGGTGCGCTCCAGCTCACCAATGCCTGCCAGCATATTCAAAATCAAATACAGCTCCGGTATTTCAGGCTGGTCGCTTTGTACATAAAGGGTCGCTTTCTCGGGGTCGAGACCGCAAGCCAAAAAGGTAACCAACACCTCGCGCACATTAGCATGCAAATCGGCTGGGTTTGGATGCGTGGTAAGGCTATGATAATCAGCTATAAAATAGAAGCAATCGGCTTGCTCTTGCAAGCGCACATAATTTCGGATGGCACCAAAATAGTTGCCCAAATGTATCTGCCCCGTTGGGCGTACGCCACTTACAACTCTTTCCATGCGGCAAAGGTAACTATCATGTGCGATTTACGATGTACGAAGTACGATTTTATTATTTCAACAAACAGACCCAATTTCCACAGGGCTAAAAACCGTGGACTGTCGACCGTCGACCGTGGACTATTTAAGAAATTCTTTAAACCAAAGGCCGCTGTCTTTCATGGTGCGCTTTTGAGTCTCAAAGTCTACGTGCACTAAGCCGAAACGTGGTTTATAACCTTCAGCCCACTCAAAGTTGTCCATCAATGTCCAACAGAAATAGCCTTGAATGTTTACGCCTTCCTGTTTGGCTTTCAACACTTGCGCTAAGTACTTTTTATAGAAATCAACTCGCTTGGCATCATGCACGCTGTTTCCTTCAACCGTATCAGGGAATGCGGCACCGTTTTCGGTAACGATAATTTTATCGATTCCAGGGTAAGCAGCAAATTGTTTCAGCACTTGATGAATACCTTCAGGGTAAACCTCCCAGCCCATATCGGTAATATCTTCTGGCCCTACTAGGTGTTTAGGCTTCACTTGGTTTGCCCAAAGAATAGGTGGCCATAGACTGTGCTTCACCATAATGCGGGTATAGTTTTGTATGCCGATAAAATCAAAATTGGCTACCAGTTTCTCCTCATCGCCAGGTTGCACATACTTGTAAATGTTCTCCAAAAGCTTCCAATCGTTTACGGGATAGCCTTTACCCACGGCAGGTTCAATAAACAATCTATTTACCAACGAATCCATTTTAGCGGCTGCCTTAACATGCTTATCGGCATTGGTTTTGGGCATAACAGCCGAACAAGAGAAGGTAGAACCCACATTGCTACCACTTACATTAGATCGGATAACCCTTGCGCCCTCTGCTTGCGCCATAGCAGCGTGGTGCGTAGCGGCATAAAACTTCTTAAAGTTTCGGTAGCCTGGGGCATGTATGCCCATAAGGTAACCTACCGCCACAAACGCCATTGGCTCATTAAGCACCATCCAGTTTTTTACCTTATCGCCATAGGCTTTGCTTATTACATCCACATAGTCGTTAAACCAACCAATACAATCGCGGTTAGCCCAGCCGCCTTTGTCTTGCAAGGCTTGTGGCAAATCCCAATGGTAGCAGGTTATCCAAGGCTCAAGGCCCAACTCTAATGTGCGGTCGATTACTTTATGGTAAAAATCGATGCCTTTTTGGTTCACGGTACCCGTACCTTCCGGCAATATACGCGACCACGAGATACTAAAGCGGTTCACGTTCATATTCATTGCCTTGATCAAAGCAATGTCATCGTAGTAGCGGTGGTAGAAATCGGCCGACACGTCGCCGTTTTCGCCAGTCTTGATATTCTTTTTCTGGTGGCTAAAGGTATCCCAAATTGATAAGCCCCTGCCATCTTCTTGGTAAGCACCTTCAATTTGATAAGCCGCAGTGGCTACACCCCATTTAAAGTTGGGGCCAAAATCGGCTTTAGTAAACGAGGGGTCTAAAAAAAAGCTGTATGCTTGGTTAGGTATCAACAGGCTGCCGGTGGTGCCTAGGGCAGCCAATTTCATCATGTCTCTGCGGTTCATATGGCGGTTTGCTTTGAGCCGTTTAAGATAATGAGAATATTGGGAATGATGGCAATGTTTTCGTTTGAATTATGCTTTAGTAATTGGTAAAATGGGGGGGGCCTTAAACAACAATAGCCCCAATGATGGGGCTATTGCGGTTATGTGTATCGGTTAACGATTATTTATCGTTCGTCAAGTCTTCGATATTGTAGCCAGGGTATTGGGCTGGTGCAAAACCAAATTTACTCTCGTCAATTTTAATGTTCGGGTTAAAGGTTACTATCTGCCAGTTGTACTCTACCCCATCTTTACCAACAATGCGCGCCTTACGGATAACGTTCTCGGCATCGATAAGCAAATAAATATTGCTGTATGGTGAGTTTTTGGCATCAATTGGTATCAACTTTACGCGGGTAAGTTGCTTGCCATTCAAAGCCTCAGTGCCATCTAGCATGTAGTAATAGTTGTTTTTGTAAATGGTAAATAACTGGCTTGGGCTCTCAATATTATTAGCGTCGGGTTCGTAAAACGAAATCTGTACTTCTTTCTCGCCTTTCAATATCATCCAGCGCTTTACGTTGTCGCAAATAATTTCGATATCGCCAGTGTTAACGCGGTATTTTTGGCCTTTCAACCAAACATTGCCATTCATACTCTCCGTTAAATCGTCAACCTTACTTACAATACTCAGCTTGAACGTTACTTCTAGCGAGGTGTAAGATTGGTACTTGGCACTTACCTTATCCAATAATGTTTTGGCAGCAGGGTCGTTCGCAATTTTTCTATCTACTGGTTTCTGTGCAAATGCGCTCACCGACACCAACATTACCAAACAAAGGGTTTGTAAAAATTTCATGATTTACAACGTTTACTATTGATTGTTCAAAAACTGTTCCAATTGATACAAATCGGGGTATAACACTTCTCTAGCCTTGCTACCTTGGCTCGGGCCAACTATTCCGGCCTGCTCCAATTGATCCATAACTCTACCCGCACGGTTGTACCCCAATTTTAAGCGACGCTGCAACAACGAGGTAGAACCTTGCTGTGTTTGCACCAATATTCGTGCCGCATCTTCAAAGTACGAGTCGCGTTCGCCAATATCAAGGCTAGCTCCCCCTTCTTCCTTTTCATCTACATACTCTGGCAACCTAAACGCCTCCGAATAGCCACGCTGCTGTCCTATGAATTTGCAAATATCTTCTACTTCTGGCGTATCTACAAATCCGCATTGCAAGCGTATCATTTCGCCACCTTCCGATAGTAGCATATCGCCGCGACCAATCAACTGGTCGGCACCTCCCCCGTCCAAAATGGTACGAGAGTCGATTTTGGAAGTTACCTTAAACGCCACACGTGCCGGGAAGTTAGCTTTGATAGTACCCGTAATAATGTTAACCGACGGACGCTGCGTTGCAATAATCAAATGTATACCAATGGCGCGAGCCAACTGCGCCAAACGGGCAATGGGTGTTTCTACCTCTTTTCCGGCGGTCATCATTAAATCGGCAAACTCATCCACTACCAACACAATGTAAGGCAAAAACTGGTGGCCTTTATTGGGATTCAGGCGGCGAGCTACAAACTTAGCGTTGTATTCCTTAATGTTACGCACCTGCGCCTCTTTCAAAAGGTCGTAGCGGTTATCCATTTCAATGCAAAGGGCATTAAGGGTATGAATAACCTTCTTGGTATCGGTAATAATGGCCTCTTCCTCGCCAGGCAATTTGGCCAAGTAGTGCTTCTCTATCATTGCATACAAGGTCAATTCTACCTTTTTAGGGTCGACCAACACAAACTTTAGTTGAGAAGGGTGTTTTTTGTAAAGCAATGACACCAATATGGCGTTCAAACCAACTGATTTACCCTGACCCGTAGCACCCGCCATCAGCAAGTGAGGCATTTTTGCCAAATCAGTGGTAAATATTTCGTTGGCAATAGTTTTACCAATAACGATAGGCAACTCGGCCTTACTGTTCTGAAATTTCTCTGATGCTATCAATGAGTGCATACTCACCACTTCCTTCTTCACATTTGGCACTTCTATACCAATAGTACCCTTGCCCGGAATTGGAGCAATAATACGGATACCTAAGGCTGCCAAACTCAAAGCTATGTCATCCTCAAGGTTCTTGATTTTGGAGATACGCACGCCAGCAGCTGGTACAATTTCGTATAAAGTAACTGTTGGACCAATGGTAGCCTTTATCTTCGATATCTCGATATTGTAGTTCTGTAGTGTTTCAACAATCTGGTTTTTATTCTTCTCCAGTTCTTCAGTATCTACCAAAATCTTCTCACTGCCATGTATTCTCAGTAAATCCAAAGGCGGAAATTGAAAATCCCTCAAATCTAACGTTGGATCGTATTCGCCTAAATCATTAAATATCTCCCCAGCCTCTTTCTCCACAATCCCTTCATTCACTTCCAGCGCAAGGTCTTCATAAGGTGCCACTATTTCATGAGGCGTTTCGGGCTGATTTACTTCAAACGAAAGCCCCGGAACAGTGGTTGCAGTTGCTGTGGTGGCCGCAACTGGCGGAATAATGTCAAAATCCAACGGGCCATCTTCCTCTTCTTCCTCTTTTTTATCAACCTCCCAAGGTAGGTCTATTTCGCCTTCGGTCATCTCTTCCTCAACGGCGTCAAGCTCATCGTTCTCGGTTTCAATTTTCTTGGTCCATTGTTTTACATCAGTATCATCATCCTCATACTGGAATCCAGGAACACGGTTCTTGTTATTGGCAGCATTGGCTTCTGCTACTTTATTAAACACTTTGGCAGGTATGAGTTTGCCAGGATTATAGTTGAACTTGAATACCAAGTATGCCAGCAAGCCAAAACCTAATAATGCAGCCGTGCCCAACATGCCCATAAACTCCATCAACCACTCGCTTACCGAACGACCAAAAGCACCGCCCCAGGGAAAACTCATCACCTGAAACACAAACGCTAACGCTACTGAGAAGTATACTAAACAAAGAAAACCGTACTTGAAAATACGACCCAACTGCAAAGGCAAACCAAAACCCCACTTTAAGCCAATAGAAACGAGTATGCCTACAATTGCCCACGAAGCAACCCCAAACAAGTTGTAATAAAACTGGTGCGACAGCACTGCGCCAAAGCGGCCGAGCATGTTATCCACCGTTACATCGCTATTCAGGATCATCCTCCACGAAAACTCCAGCACGCTGCTTTGGTCTTTCTCCCAAGTAAAAAGATACGAAAACATGGCCGCACCAATAAGCAGGCCCAAGAACATACTAGCTAACCCCAAGATGCGCGGCGTGCGCTCATCGGCCAGCATAGCGTTGATAGCGGAAGGCTTTGCCTTGGCAGCGGCTTCTTCACCATCAATAGGCTCTTTACCTTTGGTGCTCTTTTGATTTTTTTCTTTGACTGCCATATATGTATTGGTGCAAAGTGTAAAATTACGAAACGCCAATCACATTGAAGGGGTAATGCCAAACAGGCTATAAACAGGTGTCGTTTGTTGTGGACATTTTTTCTTAGTATCAAGTAGTGAGTATCAAGTATCAAGTACTTTCGATTTACGAGGTACGATTTACGATTGAATGGTCGATAAATTAAGGAATTTGACTGGAGATAAAACTAAAAAAACAATTCACACAACATTTTATACGTAGTACTAACTACTTGATACTTGATACTCACTACTTGATACTAAAATTGAACTTTTGCTCGTAAACTTGTTTTAACTTGTAACAAAGCTTTCATGTTATGGAAATGCAACTAAATTACCCACCTAGCCTTTCTGATACTTTTGCGAAGCGTTTTAAGCATATCCGCGCTCAAACGGAAGCTATTTGCGCGCCTTTGAAGGTGGAGGATTATGTGGTGCAGCCTATTGTGGATGTTAGCCCCCCGAAATGGCATTTAGCCCATACTACGTGGTTTTTCGAGAATTTCATATTGTTGCCGCACTTGTCTGGCTACAAGGTTTTTGATGCCGACTTTAGCTATATGTTCAATAGTTATTACGAGAGTGTGGGTGAGCGTGTATTGCGCGACCACCGTGGCCACATGACCCGCCCTAGTGTTGATGAGGTGTATGAGTATAGGCGCTATGTAGATGCAGCCATGCTACAGTTTTTTGATAAAAATGATGAATTGGATGCGGCATTAAAATACACCTTGGAGATTGGCTTACAACACGAGCAGCAGCATCAAGAGCTCTTGGTTACGGATATTAAATACATACTCGGCCACCACCCATTGCATCCCGTGTACAAGGTAATTGAGTTGCCAGAAACCGGAACTACACTACCGCCGCAATGGCACGAAATAGCCGAAGGAATTTATAGTATTGGTTACGATGGTAGTGGATTTTGTTTTGATAATGAACAAGGTGTGCATCAAGTTTACCTGCAACAATATCGCATCATGAACCGCCCGATAACCAACGCAGAGTATCTGCGCTTTATGGAAGATGGGGGCTACACTAACCACCAATGGTGGTTTGCTGATGCCTGGGCTTGGCTAAGCGAAACGGGCATAAAAGCCCCACACTACTGGGAACAGCGTAACGGCCAATGGTACCAATACCAATTGGATGGCTTAAAACCCATTGACCCCAATGCACCCGTAACCCACGTAAGTATGTATGAGGCTGCGGCCTATGCCATGTGGGCAGGCAAGCGCCTACCTACCGAACAGGAATGGGAAGTAGCTGCCAAAACATTGCAGCCTGGCGGGCCTAGTGAGGGCAACTTCCTAGAGCAAAGCAAATTTCAATCGTTACCTGCCCAAGAAGGCAGCCAATGGTATGGCGATGTTTGGGAATGGACCAACAGCGCCTACCTGCCTTACCCCTATTACCAGCGGCCCGATGGTGCGCTGGGCGAGTACAATGGTAAGTTTATGATTAGCCAAATGGTATTGCGCGGCGGTTCGTGTGCCACGCCGCAAAGCCACATTAGGCCTACTTACCGCAACTTCTTTCAACCGGATAAAAGGTGGCAGTTTACGGGTTTTCGTTTGGCGGAGCACGTTTAGCAAGTACCGTGTAGCAAGTAGCAAGTATTTTTGATTTACGAAGTACGATTTACGATTGAATGTTGGTTAATTTAAGAGTTGTAAATTGCAACAAAACAAGAGTAATAATTTAAAGGCCATAATACCTTCCAATCTCGTAATCAGGACTTTGCAAAACCTATTTAAAATTTGATAAGTAGGTCTTGATACTTGATACTCACTACTTGATACTTATTCTGTATCTTTTTCCTGCTTATCCGTTAGCAGTGGGTAAAGCGTTTCGTTATGTCTTATAACACCTATCAGATGCAGCAACCATCCTATACTGCCCGCTCGGCCGATGTAAGCGAAGAACAAGCTTGGGTAATGGCCGCCCAGCAAGATTCGCGTAAATTTGAGCCCCTCTACAATCGCTATTACGAGGCTATTTACCGCTTTGTTTACCAGCGCGTAAACGACAAGCATGCCACTAGCGATATTACCTCGGAGGTGTTCATTAAAGCCTTATCGAGCCTCAGCTCATTTTCAAATCAAGGCATTCCGTTTAGTTCGTGGTTGTTCCGCATTACGCGCAACATGCTCATCGACCGTTTCCGTAAGGGCAAAAACCACCGAGTAATAAACGTTGAAACCAGCGCATTGGCAGGTATGGCCGAAGAAGCTGAAGTATCCAACGTAGATGAGGGCAAAATGAACCGAATGCTGCAGTGCCTCGAAAACCTTGCCGATGAGGATATGCAACTGATAGAGATGCGCTACTTTGAAAAGCGCAGCTTTAAAGAAATAGGCGAGATACTGGATATAACCGAAAACAACGCCAAAGTAAAAACCTACCGCATCTTAGATAAGATGAAAAACCTTATGCTACAAGCTAAATAACCCAGCCATGGAAAAGAACAAATTCAATACAAACCCTTCCCCTGTTACGCCAGAGGATATACAAGCAGGCAAAAATTTCGATGCCTTTCATAAGCAATACCAAACTACCCAGCGCGGTTCGGTGCTACGCCGCATGGCTCTGCCTAGCTTAGCTGCAGTTGCCGCATTGGTGCTGGTGTTTATGCTATTTAGGTTGCCCAACGGCGGTACCCAAATGGTGGCACAGTTTATAGCGCCGCCCATTCAAGGGCTGGAGCGCACCTATGAGCAAATTAGCTTTATGGTTGAAGAAGGACTCATGATAGACCTACCAAGTGGCACTAAAATAAACATACCGCCCAATGCCTTTGTAGATGCCAAGGGCAACCCATACAAAGGCCCTGCAATCCTTAATTACCGCGAATATACCGACCCAATATCTATTGCACTTAGCGGTATACCAATGACCTATGATTCGGCTGGAGTATCGTATACTTTCGAGTCGGCGGGGATGTTTGATATGGTGGTTGAAGGCAAACCAGTTGGCGAGGCTACTGATGCCAGCCAAGCACTTTCGTTGGCCAATGGCGTCATAGTATCGGTAGGCATGCCTACTACCAACCTAAACGATGGCTTTAACGTGTATGAACTGGATACAGCAAACAAAAACTGGGCCTTGCGCGGCAAAGATTCAATTGCACCAGTGGTAGCAGATACAGCCCCAGAACCTACGCCAACCAAAACTGCCGCTACCAAACCCGCTAAGGTAGAGGTAACCGATGCCAAACTGCAGCAACTGTACAACACCATCCAAATGATTGGCGATAGTATTGCCTATTACCAAAACTTTGAGATGATAAAACCGCTTAGAGCCTCTACTGAAGCGCACCACTTTACCACTGAAATGAAATTGAATGATTACCCGGAGTTGCCTTTGAATGAAACTGTTTCGTGGGAAGTGGCACCCTACACTGCTGGCTTTGAACCGACCTTTAAAAGCACCCGATGGGACAACAAGAAAGTAACTCGCATAAAAGGCACCGAGTACAACCTGCTGCTGGAAAAAGGCAGTACCAAACACATTTTTGCATGCAAGCCTGTGTACCAAGGCAAACACTACGCTACTGCCCTAAAATACTACGATGCCAAGATGGTCACCAACCAAGAGCGTATGGCTTTTCTTGTGCAGCGCCGCAAAGAGTTGCAAACCGAATACGATGCTTACAAAAATGAATTGATTGCCAAACAGGGCAACAACACTAAACAGGTATTGGACAATACCGAAGCGCAGTTCGAAAACCAATACAACCTAGCCACCACCCAAAACACCGTGTACCGTTTTGTGGCTGTAGACCGCATGGGAATTTGGAACATTGACCAAATATACAAACAGCCAGATTACGTAAGGGCCGAAAGCGAGTTTGTGGATAGCAAGGGAAAAGTATTAACCATGCACCGTGTTATCCTTTTCGAAAAAGGAGTGCAGGCTAGATTTGAGTTCTTTAAAATGCCAGATAGCGAAACGGTAAGGTTTCTATATAACCCCGAAAAGGCGTACACCGGCATTGGCATTACTACCGATGGCAAGGTATTTCTACTTGGGCCAACTGATTTAAAGAAGGTTAAATTGGATGGTATTAACACCATTAAAACCAAAGAGTTATTTATTCCAAAATCGGAAAAAGAGCTTAGGGATAAATTGAAAAGCATTGCCTAATGAGGCAATACAATTTGGGAGTGATTACTACTGTTTGGCAAGCTTCACAATGTGGAGCTTGTCGAACACCCAAATGAAAGGATACACGGGGTCGACCTCGAACCATTTAACCCCGAAATTGGCTCGTGCGCCATACTTGTGGTGGTTGTTGTGGAAACCCTCACCCAACATAAATACATCTATTGGCATCAGGTTTTTAGAGGTGTCTTTCACCTCAAAGTTTGTATAGCCGTATTTGTGGGCAAACCAATTGATTACTACCCCATGCACCGGGCCCATAAGAATGTGCACCGGCACCAACAGCAAGAACCATAGTGAAGGGGCAAAATACAGATAGAATGCTATGTAAAAAATAATCCACAACAAGCGGTTGAGCTTGCTAGAGGCAAACGTGTCAAACCATTTCCACTCAGGGAGGTTTTTATAAAACGAACCTTCGTTGGGCGTAATTTTCCTTTCAATGTCAAGATATACCTTACGAGTGCGCATCATCATACTGAACATGTTGGCATCGTACTTAGGCGAGTGCGGATCTTGCGCAGTATCGGCATAGGCATGGTGCATACGGTGCATGGCGCCATACACATAAGGGCTAAGATATGAGGAGCCTTGAACAACGTAGGAATAGACAAAAAAAGTCTTTTCCCAAAACTTGTTCATGCTGAACATTTGATGGGCCGCATACCGATGGTGAAAAAAGGTTTGGGCAAATAGCGAAAGATACCAATGGGCAATAAAGAAAATGAGGATAACGAGCATTAGCAAATATTAGCGGTGTACCTTAAAGTTAAGGCCAATAGTGCTAACCACAAAACACGGCGCGCAATTTAACCCAATAGTATCACAACATAATAATCGACGTTATAGTTTGCGGCCAGCAATTACTCCATGTTGCTAACCACGGTAAAGCTACGGTTCCAGCGGATTTTGCCTTCCATCCAAGTTTTGTATTTATCCAACGATAGCCAAATAAACCAAGCCTTGCCTACGATGTGGTCTTCGGGTACAAAGCCCCAAAACCGCGAATCGAGGGAGTTGATGCGGTTATCGCCCATCATAAAGTAGTAGTTCATTTTAAAGGTATACTCCGTAACGGCCTTTCCGCCCATAGTGAAAGCACCATTGCTGCGCACTATATCGGCTTTCTCATAATCGTTAATGGCCATGCCATAGGTTGCCCAACTCTCTTGGTCTAACTGAATGGTCATACCGGCATAGGGTATTTGTATAGGGCCATAATTATCCAAATTCCATCCTTTTGCTTGCGCAAACTCTGGATACAACTGGCCATCGGTTTGGCCGGGCATACCTACCACTCTATAAATGGTATCGATAAACGAAATGGCCTGAATTTTGGCAATCAGTTCATTATTGTTTATCGGCAAACGGTAGCTATCAATGCCGTGCGCTTCAGGGTAGATGTCGCAAAGGTTCACGTCCAAGTCTGCCAATTCTTTCAAAAATGGATAGTTTTTGTACAGCTGGGTAATGTTCAAATTGCACTCATCGCCATTGGCGCTGCCGTGTATCAAACGACCCACACTTAACTCTGGATTGGTATAGGTTACAAAAAACTTTCCTTGCAGGTTTTTGGGTACAAATGCCTTTTCGCCATTAATACTCAATACGCCTTCGTTTATCTGCAAGGTATCGCCAGCAATGGCCACACAGCGCTTAATGTAGTTCTGCTTTTTATCAACCGGAAAATCAGCTTGTGTATAATAGTTCTCCACCGGCCAGTTAAACACCACCATATCATTGCGCTCTACACTTTGAAAACCTGGCAAACGGTAATAAGGCAAGCTTGGTTTCTCTAAATAAGACTTACCACCCACAAAAGGCATATCGCGGTGCACCATCGGGAAGGTGAGCGGTGTATTGGGTACCCTTGGGCCATAGTGTATCTTGCTCACAAATAGGAAATCGCCTACCATCAAGGTGCTTTCCATGGATGAGGTAGGGATGGTATAAGCTTCGAACACAAACGTACGGATGATGGTGGCGGCCACTACCGCAAACAACAACGCATCGGCCCACTCCATGCCCGTGCTGCGCTTTTCCATTACTTTAGGTTCGTATTTCAGTGTTTCTTTAAAGTTAAGGAACGGCAAATACAACGGCCAAAAGAATATACCTGCCGCTTGCTGCAAAAAGCCACGTTTGCCATACATTTTCAATAGCTCCGTTACCATCCAAATAATTAAGATGATATTGAAATAAGGCACTAAAATAAACACCAACCACCAAGGCTTGCGGTCCATTATCTGTATCCAGGCATACACGTTCAGCACCGGTATGCGCGATTTTGAAACCGCTATACCTGCTTTCTCAAAAAACTGGCCCATGAGCATGGTTACCGCGATCATAAACAACAATGGACCGAATATTAGGACTAACCACATGGGGTTTGAAATTTAAAATTGAAAATTCAAAATTTAAAATTGACCAAGTCTCTCAAAATACGAATGTACTTATATGCACTTTACCAATTCTAATTCTCGATTACATTTATAGTTATTTAACAATATTGCTTCTCACGCTAAAACAAATCTAAAAGCCAATTTTGAATTTTGAATTTTCAATTTTGAATTCAAAATTGCAACATATCACTCATAGTGTAAACACCTTGCTTGCCGTGCACCCACTCGGCGGCTTTTACAGCGCCTTGTGCAAAACCCAAGCGAGAATGCGCCACATGGCTTATCTCAATAGTATCAATGCCCGATTGGTAGGTAACCAAGTGTGTACCTGGCACGCCTGCTTCGCGCTTTGATATAATGCTCAATTGCTCCTCTCCTTCTGCTGGTTGGTTTACCCATACATGCTTGCGGTCTAATTCTTCTAGCACACCTGTTGCTAGGGTAATGGCAGTGCCGCTTGGCGAATCGAGTTTCTCGGTATGGTGTATTTCTTCAAGGGTTACTTCATATTGCTCTTGCTCGTTCATTACCTTGGCTAGGTATTTGTTTACAGCAAAAAAAATATTGACCCCGATACTGAAATTACTAGCCCAAAATAGGGTGCTATTGGTCTCTTCGCATTGTATAGTTAACTCAGGCAAGTGTTTGTACCATCCAGTGGTGCCTACTACAACTGGTACGCCCGCCTCAAAACACTTATTGATATTGAATATGGCAGTTGCTGGTGTACTAAACTCAATAGCCACATCAGCCTCCTTCAGCATCGACGTGGTCAATGGTCCGTCGCTCTCACCATCGTATTTCAAAATCACTTCGTGTTGGGGTATGCCATCAATTACGCTTTCGATAGCCTTACCCATTTTGCCATATCCTAACAATGCTATCTTCATAATCGTAGTTGTATTCTTAAGCCTGTAAATCCGTTGGTGCTACCCAAGTTTGGCTGCCAAACGGGTTCAATGCGCATGCTCAGGTCGTCGCTCACATCAAAATCAAACAGATGCGCATCAACGGTGGCATCTATAACATTGAGGAAGTACATTACGCCCGTAAAAATAATAAACATGTCGCGGTTGCGCTTATAATAGTTTTTAAGCTCCCGCAATTGCGACTCGGAGTAGGTTCGGCCATCCAACTCGTAAGTGCTTATTGCTGGATCGTTGACTACAATTCGGAATGCATTGCTGTAGGTTCGCCAGTTTCGGTGGTTCAGGCCCACCCCTACACCCAAGCCGCCAAGCCCGGCATACACAATAGGTATTTTCCAATATTTGCGGTTGTAGGCTTGCCCCAAGCCGGGCAACAGGGCCGAAAAAATGGCCGCCTTCCGGGGGGAATGGCGGCCTTTGTAAGATATTTTTTTGGTCGAGGCGGTATCAATTACCTCTACCGTATCGCGGGTGGTCTCTATCTGTGCTTGTGTGGTGTTGGGCAGTAGCCAAAGTAATAGCAACAATGCTAAAAACGGGAAGCCTATTTCGCCAAACACAGATAAACACTGGGTTTGTGATATTGCACTTGCCCCATGCGACACCTCCCTACCCCTCCTTATTAGGAGGGAAATGGTTTGTCCCAATTTTTGTAGGCTCTGCTTATACATTAAATACATCAAGGATGCGGTCCAAATCGTCGTCGGAGTAGTAAGCGATGGTTATTTCACCTTTGCCTCCTTTACGGGCCTTCACTTCTACTTTAGTGCTTAGTAACGTACTTAGCTTATCCTGTATTTTGCGGTAGGCCAGCGGCTGCGCTTCTTTAGTATTTTTTAACTTTTTGCCATTGGTGCTACTCTGCTGCTTTTTCGCTAACTCTTCCACCTGGCGCACCGATAGGCCTTTCTTTACTACTTCTTGGTATATGGCCAATTGTATTTCTGGCTGCTCAATGGCAATCAAGGCACGGGCGTGGCCCATGGTTACATCGCGGTTTTTTATGCCGTTCTGTATTTCGGGTGGCAAGCGCAATAAGCGTAAGTAGTTGGTAACGGTGGTGCGATTTTTGCCCAAGCGCTTGCTCAAGTCTTCTTGCGTAAGACTGCACTCGTCCATCAAACGCTTGTAGTTAATCGATATTTCGATGGCGTTCAGGTCTTCGCGCTGGATGTTCTCAATCAAGGCTATTTCTAGCATCTCTTGGTCATCGGCTTTGCGCAGGTATACAGGTACCTCCGTCAATCCGGCCATTTTGCTGGCCCGCAGGCGGCGCTCACCGCTTATCAACTGAAACTTGTTGTTGCCTAACGAGCGAACCGTAATAGGTTGGATAACGCCGTGGTTACGGATGCTTTCGGCTAGGTCTTCCAAGGCGGCTTGGTCAAAATCGGCACGTGGCTGAAAAGGGTTCACCTCAATCTGCCCTAGCGGAATGCTGGTGTTGTTTACTTTGTTGCGCAACTCAGCGGCTACTTCGGGATTGGCCTTCATGTCATCATTAATGCCACCCAGCAAGGCACGGATGCCTTTTCCTAAATCTTCTTTCTTTGCGCTCATTCCTCGAAGTCCAAAATTTTGTCAGCACTCTTCACCC
Source organism: Sphingobacteriales bacterium (assembly GCA_027486795.1). Taxonomy (GTDB): domain Bacteria; phylum Bacteroidota; class Bacteroidia; order Chitinophagales; family CAIOSU01; genus CAIOSU01. Next base: position 27,310 of record JAIXOI010000026.1, read on the forward strand.
AGGTATTATCGTGCTTTTGCACCATTTCGCGGGCAAGGTTCATATAGTTAATACTGCCCGAGCTATCGGCATCGTACAATATAGCAGGCTTGCCGGCACTTGGTGCCTCACCCAGCTTGGTATTGCGGTGTATAATCGTTTCGTATACTAGCTCGTCAAAGTGGCGCTTTACCTCTGTGGCTACTTGGTTGCTCAGGCGTAGGCGGGTATCGTACATGGTCAGCAGTATGCCGTCAATGTCCAAATCGTTGTTTAGTCGGTTTTGTACAATTTTGATGGTATTGAGCAACTTGCCCAAGCCCTCCAAGGCAAAGTACTCGCACTGCACCGGCACCAATACGGCATCGGCAGCGGTAAGGGCATTAACGGTAACCAAACCCAACGATGGCGAACAATCCACAATCAAATAATCGTAGTCGTCCTTAATCTCTTCAAACACCCCTTTCATGATGCGTTCGCGGTTGGGGTGGTTGATGAGTTCAATCTCGGCACCCACCAAATCCAAATGCGACGGCATAAGCCAAAGGTTCGGCACCTCGGTTTCCAGAATCAAATCCTTAGCGCGGGTCTCGTTCACTAAGCAATCGTATAAGCTCGCCCTTACGTTCTTGGGGTCGATGCCCACACCAGAAGTAGAGTTGGCCTGCGGGTCGGCATCAATCAGCAGTGTTTTGTATTCTAGTACAGCAAGGCTGGCCGCCAAGTTAATGGCCGTTGTGGTTTTGCCTACCCCACCCTTCTGGTTCGCTATCGCAATAATCTTACCCATCCTAAAACCCGTGTTTTTACTTGTTTTCAACGGTGCATACCGTTGTTTTGAAGTGGATGTAAAGATACGATAATTAAAGGAATAGCGCGCCCGAAAACCGCAATTTTATGAACACGATATACACAAAATGGACACTGTTTTTGGGGATAATGGGTGGGTAAAAATGGATTGGGTTGGTGGTGAAGGGGGTAGGTTTTTACGGATGCCAGTTCGGATTTGCAATCCGAACTATGGAGCTACGGATTTGTAATCCGTTATCCTGCAGGTATGTTACGTTACTGGTGTTTCGGCGGATTGCAAATCCGCAGCTCGGTTGCGACGGATTATAAATCCGTCGAGGCAGGTAGTCGGTGCATCCTTAATCCATTCAATTATAACAAACTCTAAATCAATTAATTACCAAACCAAAAACCACCTAACCCACACACAATCAAGGGCTTACATTTTAACAGACGGACACGCTTAAACCCGCGCCAATAAACGATTCGTGGACGACAAAACTCGATTAATTAAGGTTAGCGCTTCACCGGTGCAACCACCCCCAACCCCTTCCTTCGATTACCGCTCAGGACAGGCTCTTTTGCATGCGCCGCACTGGCTTACCGAAGGAGGGGAGCTGTCAAGTTCACCGCTTACATTAGCTTCATTACTTTCCATTTATTTTTCCATTGACTGTGGAATGGTTGTTCGTCGAACTGCTGGTAGCTCCCCTCCTTCGAATGGCCTTTTTGCGCTGCGAAAGGAGGGGTTGGGGGTGGTTAAACGTAACACAACCCTCGCCAAACCTCACTTCTTGCACGACAAAACCCACCCTTCTAGGTTATCAACACCACAACAGCATTTCCCCCAAACTAAAACCCATACTTTCAATACTTTTGTAATTACAATAGTACTTCGTAAATCGTACTTCGTACATAGAACCATGACTTATACCATCATAGCTTCAACCAACCGCCCCGGTAGCAACACGCTGAAGGTGGCCAAGCAATACCAAATACTAATGCGCGAAGCGGGCATTGAGGCCAAGCTACTATCGCTGGAAGTGCTGAATGGATTGCCCATAATTGATGCGGACATGTACGACGAGCAACCTGCCAGTCTGAAGGCCATACAGGAGGAATACCTAAGCGCCGATAAGCTGGTAATGATAGTACCAGAATACAACGGCAGCGCTTCGGGCATAACTAAACTGTTTATTGATGCTACCGACGTAAAGCACTACTGGAACCACAAGAAGATATGCCTAGTGGGCGTGGCCGATGGCCGTGGTGGCAACCTGCGCGGACTGGAGCACCTTAGCGGACTGATGCTGCACATGAAAATGAACGTGTTCCACCTGCGCCAACCGCTGGCACAAATCAATAAGGAGTTGGATGAAAATGGTAGGTTTGTGAACGAAGGCACTATTAATATGCTGCGCGCCCAAATTGAAGCCTACAAAGCGTTTTAAACTATGACCAAATCTATATTTAACCGCAACAATACCTCAATCGTACTTCGTACCTCTTACATCGTGCATTATGTTGTAGTAGCGTTAATCATTGTATTGGCGACTAGTTGTGGCGGTGACGGCAAAACTACGACCAACAACACTTTCAAGTTTAACATGACCAGTGGGGTAACCTCGCTAGATCCAGCCTTTGCTCGCGACCAGAGTAATATTTGGATGGTGAATGCCATGTTCAATGGATTGTTACAGTTTGACGAACTATTGAACCTACAGCCGTGCCTAGCCAAAAGCTGGACCATCAGCGAAGACGCACTTACCTACACCTTCGCGCTCCGCACCGATGTGTACTTTCACGATGATGAGGTATTTGACGGCAACAAACGAAAGCTAACCGCGGCAGATGTTGCCTATACCTTTAACCGATTGATAGACCCAACTATGGCATCGCCGGGTGCGTGGATTTTCAATGGCCGGGTAGCAGAGACCAACCCTTTTGAAGCACCAAACGATAGCACCTTTGTATTGCACCTAAAAGAGCCATTTGGCCCGATGCTTAGCTTGCTGACCCTGCAATATACCTATATAGTACCCAAAGAAGCTGCCGAGAAATACGGTAAAGAGTTTCGGCTGCATCCGTTGGGCACCGGGCCATTTATGCTTAAAATGTGGGCAGAGGGCAACCAATTGGTCATGCAAAAGAACCCTGACTATTTTGAGCGGGAAGGCGACCAACAACTACCCTATTTGGACAATGTGCAGGTGTATTTCATCCAGAACAAATACTCGGAATACTTAGAGTTTAATCAAGGCGGCCTGGACTTTATTAGCAGTGTTGATGCCACCACCGTAAACGAGTTATTGGCTACCGATGGCGGCCTAAAGCCTGAGCACAACGGCAAAATGACCTTATACAAAATACCGTACCTCAATAGCGAATACCTAGGCTTTCTGTTGGATGAAACCAGCCCCGACGCCAACAAAGCGCTGTTGAATAAAAAGGTGCGCCAAGCCATAAACTACGGTTTCAACCGGAAGGAGATGCTGCAATATCTGCGCAACAACGTGGGCCGCCCAGCCAATGCTGGCTTTGTGCCCTACGGTTTGCCTTCGTTTGACGAAAAAGCTACGCCCGGTTATACCTACGATGTGGCCAAGGCTAAGCAACTGCTAGCCGAAGCGGGCTACCCAGGTGGCAAAGGCTTGCCTGCCATAAAGTTGCTTACCAACCCCACCTATAAAGACATAGCCGAGTACGTGCAAAAGCAATTGGCCGAAATCGGAATGAATATTGACGTGGAGATAATGCAGCCATCGCTGCTGCGCGACCAAATGTTGAAAGGCAAAGCCACTTTTTTCCGTGGTTCGTGGATAGCGGACTATCCAGATGCGGAAAGTTTTCTGTCGGTATTTTACGGCAATGTGCCTGCGCCGCCCAACTATACCCGTTTCCGAAATGCGGAGTTTAACAGTCTGTACACCCTTTCGCTAAAAGAAACGGACCAAACCAAACGCTTTGCATTATACCAAGCCATGGACCGTATTGTAATTGAGGAAGCGCCTATTGTGCCGCTATACTATGACGAGGTGCTGCGCTTTGTGCGCACTGGCGTAACGGGCCTAGAGCCCAATGCCATGAACTTGCTGGACTTGAAGCGGGTAAAGGTAAAATAGTCAGAATCAGAATTAACCGAATTTTAGAATTAAAGAATTCCTAGGAAATGGTTTGAGTTAATTCTAAAATTCATTAATTCTGCACATTCTGATTCAGACAAACGGCAAAAATGAGCTTAACAATTCTCCACGAACAACCCGACCATAAAGGGTCGTTTTACATTGAGCAAGATGGCAAGCGTGTTGCCGAAATGACCTACGTAATGGCAGGTGAAAAGAACATGATTATTGACCATACCGAGGTGTCGGACAGTCTGCGTGGGCAAGGTGCTGGTGCACAGATATTGGCCGAATTAGTGGCCTATGCTCGCAAAGAAGGTATAAAGGTTCGCCCACTGTGCCCCTTTGCTAAATCGGTGTTTGACAAGACACCTGAGTACGCCGATGTGCTATGATTACCCTTTCTTAAACGCCCCCAAGTAATCATCCAACTCCACCTGCAGCACATTATTGAATAGGTTGGTAGCTACCATGATACCTGCAAAACCAATTAAATTAACTACAAAAGCTTCGCCATACTTATCCTTAAAAGGCACTATCATTTCGGCGGGCACTTGGTTGTAGTTGGTGGCAATTTGTTGGCCCAATAATGCCAGCGCCTGTTGCTCCTCGGATAGCACCAGTTCATCTGGGTTTTCGCCCCACTCCATCAATATCTTCCGGAAGAAGGTTGAGCATATCAGGCAATCGGTTCCATTGCTAATGGCATGTGCAAAAAGTATCACCGCCCGCTCCCCTATTACTTTAGCAACTTCATCTTTCAAAGGATACCAGCTCAGGTAGCTGCCCAAGGTAACTGGGCTGTGCGCCATGGTGCGTTTCATGTTGGTCATGCGGCCGTGAGTGGCCACTTGCTCGTCCCATAATACTTTGGCGGCGGCTGATGCCTCGTCGTATGATGATTGCGAAATCATGCTTCCGTTTTTTGGGTTAGATGTTTGATGGTCTCTAGGTACCAGCAAGCGTGCACATGGTTCAATGCCCTGGGGTCAACCACTACCGACTTGTCTTCAATTTCCTGGTAAATGCGCCCCGATAACCATTGCTGGCGGTTGGCGTCAATCTGGTTTTCGGGTATCAATAATTTCTTCAGTCCTTGCCTTATTGGTTTTGGGGTGATAGCCTTTATCTTGGTTAATATGTTATCCGTTTCAAACAGGCCATCCACCTTGTTCATATTCTGCTCAATGCCAAATGGCTCAAACAAATAGGCATTCAGAAACTGCTTATATAGCGTCCTATCCTTGCGGTACTGGTTCGGTATATTATACCACAACTTTACATAGCCATCGTCCCACAAGGGCATGCGCCACTGCAAGCCATAATACTCATACACCCTCACCGCATTCACAATAAACCGCGAAAGCCTATTTACGCTTAGCCAATGCTCATACACCGATACAAACTCATCGCGATTGGTGACGGTATAGCCTTCAAGTTCCTTGCTCAGCAATTGCAACATTGCCGATTTAAACTTAGGATTGCCGGTGCGGATAAAGTGGGTTTGGTAAATGTAATCCACCAAACCGCTGATGCTAGTGGTGATATTCGCCCGAGTAATCTCTTTAGGCAAATAACTACCCGCAGGAAAATCGCCGCAATAGCCGGGTATAACCACACCGTTTTTAGGTATGGCACCAGAAGCCAATAAACTGCCTACCGCAAACCAATCCTGCTCGTGGGCAATAGAGTTGTATTGTGCGCCATAGGTTCGGTAAGCCTCACCCTTTTCGTGCATCAGTGTTTCCTGCAGTTCGGCTGTATATTCTACAAAATGCCAAGGGAAACCCAATTGCAGTGCCACTTGCTTCGATACCGCTACTTCAGGACTATCCTTGCGGCCGTATGTGTAACAGATTACTTTGGGGTAATTGAGTTTCTTGAGCATGGCGGCAATAAACCTAGAATCGTGTCCACCACTCAAAGGTATTATTGCTGGCCTCCCTTCCAATGAATTGATGAGCCGTTCAAAAACCGCTTTCGATTCTTGCACCAAAGCAGCTACATAATCATTGGTGCCATTAAGCTTAAGGTTATACTGATGGAGGTGCTGATAATAAGTAATTACGGACAAAGCCTTACCTTCAAAATTTAGCCATTGCCCAGCTTGCAATTGGTTGAGTCCATTAAATAGGGTGTTGTTTCCGGTTACACTGTTCAGGGTTCTTAGTTGCTCCGATGCTAGTGCATTTAGGTTCTTAAGATCGGATGCTTTTTGCAGCCAAACAGCATCATCGCTTATCACTAATCCGGCTTTGGTTTGGTGGTAAAACAACGGAAACGCCCGTAGCTTATCAACGGCAGCCCAAACACCATTATCAGTCTCTTTGATGATAATAAAATGACCGTTAATGCCACCCAGCCAGCGCTCTGGCTCACCTGCTTTTTGCACATACTCAATCAAGGTATCACCTTGCAAGTATTGGTTATTGTCGCCAAACAAATATCCCTTCACATGCCATCCATCTCGTTGATGCCATGTAAAACCTCGATTGTGTATTAGCTGCAGGTGAACGCTCATTTACTTGCCCAATTTTTGTTTTAAAGTATGTGTTAGTGCGCCAGTGGCTATGGGCCTAGTGTGCGGGTTGCGGTACATCTGCCAAATAGCCTTCCATGCCGATGTTTTGAAAAGCTTTTTCAATATGTTTGGCGAACCTTTGCTAGCACCTTCACTAGTGTCGCTGTTGGCCACTTCCCCACCCGAGCGGGTCATCCAAAAAACACGGTGTGCTTCTGCCAACCAATGTTTTTCATGCTCCGCCCAGTTATTTAAGGCTTCTATTTCATTAGCAAAAGCCTCTTGCTGGCGGGTTTCAATAATGCCTGTTGAAGTATTAATGTTGATGGGCAACCAATTATAAGAGCCGCCTGCTTGGTCAAACTCAGCAAACAATATAGCCGATTGGCTGATATAACCTCTATTGGCTTGCAGCTTCAAATCGAAAACAAAGTTGCCCAACGAATAAAACACCTGATTCCCCTTAACCGACTCAACGCCCTGCAATGTGTGCGAGTGATGCGCCACCACCCACGATTGGGCGTTTAAAGCAAGGCTTCGCAGCCGTTTCCTCCGTTCAGGTGCCGGATAACGGGTATACTCTTCACCACCGTGATAGTTAATAATCAATTGCTTGCCTGCCTTTTGATAGTCCATTATTGCCCTAGAAATCTCTTTTTGACTCGTCTCGCAAAGCACACCAGCTTGGCTATTGCTGGCAATCATCCCTTCGTTGTGGGCAATGCCTATCATGCCTCGAGAGATGCCGTTGGCAGCAAGTTCAATGGGTTTTATGGCTTGTTCCAAGTTTTTTCCAGCACCAAACCACATTCCACCATGCTTGTCAATTAATGCCACGGTTTCTTCAAAACCGGCTGCAGCATAATCGAACAAATGGTTGTTGGCCAAATTGAACACCTTGATGTTGCGCGCGATTAAATAAGGTATGGCCTCGGGCGGGCTATGCAGCGCCACACCGCCGCTCTTTTGTGAGGGTAGATTGGTGGCAGGGCCTTCCAGGTTAATGACTACAAAATCTTGTTCGCGCAGCTGCTGTAGCACTTCTGGCGCAAATATTTCCTTGCCTTCCAGCAGTTGCTGCCGGAAAACACCTGAGAAATTTACATCGCCAGCAAAGGCTATTTTTAGCTTTTGTGCCATACTGCCTCCCAAGCTTTTTGCCAGCCTAGCTTATCGGCACCACTAATGTACCATATATAGCCGAGCATAAACCCATTAAACAATACCCCTACTAAAGCGAAACCCGCCACAGCCCAAACCGGTTCGCCTGCATAACCAAACCAAGCTAATACCGCTGTTCGGGCAATAAAAATGGCTACGTTGTACCCTAATTCAAAGCCTAATTTGGACTTGATATTGAGCACGTAAGTAAGCGGATTGACGGTAAACAATAGCAAAAACCAAGGGGCCAGGTATTGTGCAAATACGCCCGCTTCCAACCACTTAGGGCCTAGTGTCCAAGCAAATAACTGCGGGCCAGCGATGCCCAATAACAATACTGGCAAAATACCTAAAGCAAAGAGATTGCGGGTAGTTTTTACCACTAATGCCAAAAATGAACTATCCTGTTCTAGCTCATGCTCACGGGCTGCCCGCTGATAAAATACTTGCCCGAACGATTGTGCCACCAGCAACACCGGAGTGCCCAACAGCCTATTGGCCATGCTAAACTGCCCCACTATGGCCGAATTGAAAAAGTACTGCAACAGATACACCGGCACTTGCCTAGAGAAGGTATTGAGCAACGTGCTGGCCGATGAATACAATGGAAAGTGCTTGTATTCAACTGCTACCAAACGCATTTCGGTGCGATGAAAGAATTGCCCAAAACTGCTAAAAGATAGCGCCGTTAAAGAGAATATTAATGCTAATAACTGCCCCACAACAAAACCTACCAAAAGGCCCATTGCGCCCCAACCAGCATAACCCAAATACAAACTAGTAAGCCCTGTGCTAAATGCCTGCACTACTTTTGCTACAGCTATAGTGCGATATTGGTTGTTACGATTAAGGTATACAGTAAGTGGCTGCAATATGGCACCCAATAGACTAGATAAGGGCAACCAATGCAACAAAGCCCATACTTTGGCCTCAGCAACCCAACCACTCAGCAATTGTTCGGCGGCAAATACACCCATAAATACAAAAACACTAACACCAGAACCTATTAGCCAGCATAACCCCAAAAGGCTTGATGCGCGATTGTTTTCCTTAGGTAGCATTATGGCATTGTCGTAGCGGGCGTTAGAGAGCTCGGCCAGTATCAGTTGGGTGGCGGCAAAAATGGCCATTACGCCAAAATCGACATCGCTATATACTCTAGCTAACAGCAACGTTATGCCTAATGTAAACACCTGTGCCAAGCCCGAGCCGGTCATTAATACTACGGTGTTTCGCAAAAAGCCTGATGCCATTAGCACAAAGATGGAATATGAAATGCGAAATGAGAAATGGAAAAGAAAGAGATGACAAATGAAAAACAAAAGATACCGGAAAATCACTTTGTAACTTGTACAAGGTACAACGTACTTTGTCCTTACAGCATTAGTTCCTAACTTGGAGGTTACAACGCTCCTATATGAAAAGCTATTTCATTTTACTCCTTTTATCTATTGGTTTTATGGCTACTGCCCAAAATGAACTTACCGGACCCACCACTCGCAAGCAACTAGAAGCTTTTGATTGGTTTAAGGATGAATACAACGCCTACAAACCATCGGGCAAGGGCATAAAAGCCTTAAAAGAAGTAGATAAAACGGCCGATTACCGCATTGTGGTGGTACTGGGCACTTGGTGCAGCGATAGCAGGCGCGAAGTACCTCGCTTTTATAAAATTGTGGATGCCTTGGGCTATCCACAGGCCAATATACTCACCATATTGGTGGATGAAAACAAAAACGACGCCAGCGGCCTTGCCAAGCAGTTTACCATAAAATATGTACCTACCTTCGTTTTTATTGACCCAAACGGCAAAGAGCTTGGCCGAATAGTAGAAGCACCCGCCAAAAAGTTGGAGGCTGATTGGTTAACTATAATATCTGGCAAGTAAAATGGCTGCAAAGCTCTATATGCTATTCATGCTAATATTGTTGTTCGGCTGCCATGCAAAGCATGACACTAGAGGCCTACATGTTGAGTATGTTAACGATGAAGCACTTACTGGCGACTCAGAGCCTACACAAGATACCGAAGAAGAAAACCTGGAGTGTGAAAATGATAGCAGCTATAATGTAGCAGCTACTACGCAATATACCATTACTCATTGCCACTCGTTCTGGGAATATTGCCCCGGTGCGGCACATGGCGCTTATGGTGCCACCTATGCCAACAAATGGCTTAACGAAGCGCGTACCGATGAAATTTCGTTGAGCGATGTGCTGGATATAAACGACAGCGTAAAAGCTATAGCTACAAGACATTATCTTATTGCTAAAGGTTATATACCTGAGGATATTGACGAAATAGAAGCCTTCTCCTTTCCTGACAATTTCATTATTGATACTACACAGATAACTTTTGTGTATCAACTGTATGAAGCTGGCAGCTACATGGAAGGAATGATAGAATTCTCCATTCCTTACAACGAATTGGCCCCGCACCTTAAACCAGAGTTTCAGTGGTTATTGCACTAGTAATAACAATACAATTTACTTATAAGTAACCGAAGTTTCCGATACATTTCGCCTTTTGCCTGAAGGGTCGGTGCCGTAAATCTCCGTTTTGGTGGTTACCGATGTCAACCAACCGCTAGTGGCGTTATAAACCCAATCGCTGTAGTTAGTCATATTAAAAGTAATATCGTCGAACTCAGCATTCTTTTTAACGATGCTGCTATCTTCTACACCAAAAGATTTGCCCATTTCGCTCATCATTTCCTTCATCATAGCCACAAAACCCGACATATCAAACTGAATGCTATAGTTCAGGTTGTAAATACCTTTTCCCTTTTCGGTAAGGTAATACAAGTGCGTGGTCGACATTTCCTCAGAGGCATTAAAGGGGTTCACTTCCGCTCGCTCTACTTTCACCGTATCATTTAGCACGAATGCTTGCGAGTATGGGGTCACCAAATAATTTATCACGTTTTCCATGTATCCTTCTACCGCCTCTTTTGAACTAAATAAACTCACAATAGGATTCATCAGCATTTTAGCATACTCAACATCTTCGGGCAATTTCTTTTTCAGCAGTTTTTCGGCTTGCTCAAATGACTCCAAAATAAAAGCCTTGCTTTCTTTCCAGTTCAATAAATCGGCCGTGCCACCCAGCTTGTTTACTTGATACATGAGCACCAAACTTTTATATTTTGGAAGCTCATCAGCAATCTTATCATACATTTCTGCTACCGGCGATAGCGCAATGTTATCCATAGTTACCTTCACGGTATAGTCCGTTGCACTTTCTTTTACTATTTCAAATACCACCTCTAGGGTTTCAGTAGTTTCCTCTGTCAACTCATCCCCTTTGTATTCGGTATCGTGGGTTATGATGATAGCCGTGCGCTTATCGCCCACTTTCCACTTTGGCTTAAATGAAATTTCGGTTTGTGCAAAAGATGCAATAGCGGTTAACAAAGAAAAAAGTAGCAGTATCTGTTTCGGCATGGCCTTTTTTTGCTAAGATATTTAATTTGCAACCAATAATGGTTACTAAACACTATCAAATGCAATTTCGCAATATGGCCAGCATTTATGACGCCTCAACTTCTGATATATATCATGTATTGCAGTGGAATGGGCTACATTTTTTTTGCTAACTTTAAAAATATGAAACCACTATATTATTGCATCCCACTACTGTTATTATCGGGATGCAAAAACGACGAAGAATCCGTAACTGTTGAGCGTAAAAGCATTACCGAATCAGTATATGCTTCTGGAGTAGTTAAAGCTCAAGGGCAATATCAATCTTTCGCATTGGTTAGTGGCATCCTTAAGGAAATAAAAGTGAACGAAGGCGATTCGGTATCAATTGGCGATACACTATTTGTAATCGATAACAGAAGTTCATCACTTAGCGTAGATAACGCTGCCTTGGCATATGAGCTATCGCAAAAGAATGCCAGTGCCAATTCAGATAGGTTGCAAGAGTTGGAGACCGCCAAAAACTTGGCCCTCGAAAAATTGAAGAACGATAGCCTAATGATGGTGCGCCAACAAAAGCTTTGGCAACAGAAAATTGGCTCGAAAGTAGAAGTGGAGCAGCGCGAACTGGCATTCGCAACCTCAAAAAGCAATTACAAAAGTGCAGTAAACCGACTGGACCAAGCTAAACTGCAATTGGAAAGCGAAAAAAACATGGCACTAAACAATCTTAAGATAAGCAAAAAGAATGTGGGTGATTTTGTGGTTACCAGCGAATTGAATGGCCGAGTTTACGATATTATGAAAGACCCAGGCGACTTGGTTAGCCCGCAAATACCTTTGGCCATTGTTGGTAGTGCCGATGGCTTTGTAATGGAGCTGCAGGTTGATGAATATGACATTACCTCGTTGCGTATCGGGCAAAACGTATTGGTAAGCATGGATAGCTATAAAGGGCAGGCATTTGAGGCCGTGTTGAGCAAAATTAACCCAATTATGAACGCCTCCTCGCGCACGTTTATGGTGGAAGCTACCTTTACCAAGCAACCGGAGGTGCTTTATCCCAATTTAACGGTGGAAGCCAACATTATTTTAGAAACACACACAAACGCCCTGATTATACCCCGCTCCTACCTTATACGTGATTCGTTGGTGCTTACCTCAGATAAGGATACTACCAAAGTCACTACAAGCTTGCGCAACTACGAGTATGTAGAGATAACCAATGGCATAAGCGAAGGCCAAAAAATATACAAGCCCTGACATGGCCTCAAGGCTAATACTGAGTATTTCTAAAACCTTGCTTATGGCAAGGCTCAAGCAGAGCATTGTGGCTGCCGCTGGGGTAACGTTTGGCATAACCATGTTTATTACCCTCATGGGGTTTATGACAGGCCTAAATAGTATGTTGGATGGGTTGATACTTAACCGCACCCCGCACATAAGGCTATACAACGAAATAAAGGCCAGCGAAGACCAGCCTATAAGTCTATCGCCAGAATATAAGGACCACATAAACAACATTCGCTCAATAAAGCCCCGCGACGACGGTAAAGAAATTTACAATGGCCCAGCCATAGTAGCGGCCTTGCGCAACGACCCGCGAGTATTTGGCGTAGCAGCTAAGGTAGTGGCTCCAGTTTTTTATAACGTAGGCGCTACTGACATTACGGGCTCGGTAAACGGTATTGACGTAACCAACGAAGAGGCATTATTCGCATTTAGTACCTATGTGCCCGAAGGCGATATAACCGACCTGAACAACATAAGCAACAGCGTAATATTGGGCAAAGGCCTAGCCGATAAAATGCTGGCCGAAATAGGTGATATAGTGCCAATAACAACCGCTAGAGGCCAACAAATGAACCTTAAAGTAGTGGGCTTTTACCAATCGGGATTAGCAGATGTTGACAACATAACCAGTTTCGCATCAATTGGCACAACTCAAAAGTTACTAGGTAAAACGGATAGTTACCTTACCGACATACAGGTAAAACTGCACAACCTGAACCTAGCCCCTGCCCTAGCCAAAGAGTTTCAGGCAAAATTTGGTACCGAAGCGGTGGATATACAAACTGCCAACTCACAATTCGATACCGGAACTCAAATACGCAATATCATCACTTACTCGGTAAGTATAGTATTGTTGGTGGTGGCAGGTTTTGGAATATACAACATCCTCAACATGATGATATATGAGAAGATGGACAGTATAGCCATACTAAAAGCAACTGGCTTTTCTGCCAACGATGTGCGCAACATTTTTATCAACCTTTCTCTAATCATTGGCATCTCCGGCGGGTTACTGGGCTTGGGGCTAGGTTTTGTTTTCCAGATTATCATTGACCATTTGCCGTTTGAGACTTCTGCCCTGCCTACCATAAAAACCTTTCCCGTAAACTACGACTTTAAGTACTACCTCGTAGGCATTGCGTTTGCTTTGGTTACTACTTTTTTAGCAGGCTGGTTTCCTGCCCGTAAGGCTAGTAAAATTGACCCAGTTGAAATTATAAGGGGGAAATAATATGAGCGAGCAGATAATAGAAGCTAAAAATATAAGCAAGTACTTTCACGACCCCGTGAAGGTAAAAGTGTTGAAAGAGGTTTCGTTCTCAATCAACAAAGGTGAGTTTGTATCTATAACTGGTAAGTCGGGATGCGGCAAAAGTACTTTGCTCTATATCCTGTCAACCATGGATACCGACTATGAGGGGGATTTATATTTTGACGGGGAATTGTTGCGCGATAAAAAACGAGACCAGTTGTCGCACATCCGCAATAAGAAAATTGGCTTCGTGTTCCAGTTTCACTATTTGTTACCAGAGTTCTCGGTACTTAAAAATGTAATGCTGCCGGGCCTAAAGTTGGCTGAGTTGAGTGCTCAAGAAGTAGAGCATAATGCCATGGAAAAGCTTCGCATATTGGGCATTGACGACCAAGCCAAGAAACTAGCCAATCAGCTTTCGGGCGGACAAAAGCAGCGGGTAGCTATTGCTCGCTCGCTAATTAATAACCCACTAATTATAATGGGCGACGAGCCTACCGGAAACCTAGATAGTAAAAACGGGTTGATAGTATTCGATATTTTCAAGGAATTGGCTGCCATGGGTCAATCGCTGCTAATTGTTACCCACGACCAAGATTTTGCCGATAAAACCGATAGGATTATTGAAATGGATGATGGAAAAGTGATAAAGCAGTAGGTTTTGCTAGTATTAAGTATCAAGTACCAAGTATCAAAATAACCTATTTCATTGCAAATGTGAAAACAAAAAGCCTCGAAACATATTATGTTCCGAGGCTTTAATTTATTATTTAAATATCAAGGTACTTGATACTTGATACTTGATACTTGATACTTGATACTTTATTACAAAATCAACATTGCATCGCCATAGGTAAAGAAGCGGTAATTTTCCTTAATGGCTTCTTCGTAAGCTTTCATTATTAGGTCGTAACCACCAAATGAAGCGTTCATAATCAACAAGCTTGACTTAGGTAAGTGAAAGTTTGAAATCATGCAATTGGCAATACTAAACTCATGTGGTGGGTGAATAAACAAGTTTGTCCAACCTTCCATGGGTTTAAGCAAGTGCTGTGCCGATACTGCCGACTCCATAGATCGCATACTAGTGGTGCCTACTGCACAAATTTTATGCTTACCTTCTTTACCTTTATTTACAATATCGCAGTTCTTTTGATTGATAAAAAAGTACTCGGCATCCATTTTATGCTTGCTCAAATCTTCCACATCAATGGTACGGAAAGTACCCAAGCCAACGTGCAAAGTAAGTTCAGCAAAGTTTACACCCTTAATTTCTAGGCGCTTCATCAACTCCTTACTAAAGTGCATTCCTGCAGTTGGTGCAGCCACAGCGCCTTCGTTGCTTGCAAATACGGTTTGGTAGCGGTCTTTATCTAAATCTTCTGGTTTGCGTTTAATGGCTTTAGGCAGTGGCGTTTCACCAAGACTGTATAGCAATGCCTTAAACTCTTCATAACTACCATCGTGCAGAAAACGAATGGTACGGCCCCGTGAGGTGGTATTGTCAACAACTTCAGCTACCAAATCATCTTCGCCAAAGTAAAGTTTGTTGCCTACCCGTATTTTACGGGCAGGGTCAACCAATACGTCCCAAAGTTTATTTTCAGCATTCAATTCACGAAGCAAGAACACTTCAATTTTGGCTCCAGTTTTTTCCTTTTTGCCATACATACGCGCAGGAAACACTTTCGTGTTGTTCAACACCATTACATCGCCATCATCAAAGTAACCCAAAACGTCGCGAAACATCTTATGTTCAATAGTGCCTGTAGCACGATTTACTACCATCAAGCGGCTTTGGTCACGTTCATCGTTAGGGTAAGAAGCAATTAGGTTGGGAGGTAATTCAAAGTTAAACTGGGATAACTTCATATTGGGCCATTATTTTTTAGCGTTGCAAAAATACAAATTGTCAGTGTAAAAGACTAAAATCAGCCTATATTTGTTCCGTGGCAAGGTGTAACTTGGCTATTTTGCACTATCCGTTTCAATCAGGAAACCATTAACAGGTCAAACTACCGAATATTTGTGTACTTTGTAATGCTCTAGCTCTTACAACCTAACAACCAACAATTACGATAATACCACTATGAAGGTGCTGCTCAATTTGATTAAAGAAAGTTTTATCAGCGCGCTTCACGAAATCGTAAACAATCGGTTGCGCGCGTTTCTGTCTTTATTGGGCATAACCATTGGTATATTCTGCATCGTATCGGTGTTTACGGCCATTGGCTCTTTAGAGTATAACGTGCGCACCAGTCTCGATAAAATTGGCAACCGGGTATTGTACATCGAAAAATTCCCTTGGAGCCAGGATGCTAAAAACTCTTGGTTTAAATACCTGCGCCGCCCCAACCCCAATATCGATGACTTTAATGCCCTCAAAGCTAGCGTGCCGGGTGCCGAAGGCATCAGCATGATGTTTACGATAAACAAACTGGTAAAACACGAAGGCAATGCCATGAAGGCCAATGTTTTCGGTATTACCTACGATTATTACCTCATCAAAGACATGAGTTTCGAAGAAGGCCGATACTTTACTGCAACTGAGATAGAGCGAGGTGCCAATGCAGCCATCATTGGGAGCGAAGTAGCTGATATTCTTTTCCCGGGTTCGATAAGCGCAATAGGAAAAGAGATAAATGTTTTTGGCGCAAGCGTTCAGGTAATTGGCATATTAGAGAAAGAAGGCGAAGATGTGTTGGGCATAACCGGAGACGATGCCGTGATACTGAATTATAACTTCGTGAAGAAAATAATTGACCTTAACAGCAATTTTATAGGAACTCGAATTGCGCTTAAGGCCAAAGCAGATGTTTCAGATGAGGATATAAGAGACCAAGTAACCATTGCCATGCGCCAAGCTAGAAGACTTAGCCCATTGCAAGAAGATGACTTTGCAATAAACGAAATGAGCATGTTCAGCAGTATTCTGGCATCTATTTTCGGCATTATCAATTTCGCTGGCGGATTTATAGGTGCGTTTTCAATATTAGTTGGCGGCTTTGGGGTAGCCAATATCATGTTTGTGAGCGTAAAAGAACGAACGGCCATCATTGGCATCAAGAAAGCCTTAGGTGCCCGTAATTTCTTTATTCTGTTAGAGTTTTTGATTGAGGCAATTGTGTTGTGCCTTATTGGCGGCATACTGGGCCTTGTACTTGTGTTTTTGTTGGTTACTATTGGCGAGTACGTAATACTTAATAGCTTCGAAATGAACTTCAAATTCATCATTTCGGGCGGGCAAATAGCTTTTGGATTGCTATTCTCTGCATTTATAGGTATCGTTTTTGGTTTTATTCCGGCATACATCGCTTCGAAAATGCGCCCTGTAGATGCCATTCGCTCTAAATAGCAGCGCTTTTTTATGGAGTAATTGATATTATTTTCTTCAATTGTCAATCATCCTCCAATCGATATTACATATTCGACTTCTAAACAATAAAATTTCTTTTGCAATCCAATGGCAATAAGCCTTTCAGCAAATTAGTTTAGGTATTCCAAAGCCTATCAGACGTCCAAATGTCACAATCTTTATTACATCGCAAACTATTGAATTTCAATTACTTAAAAAGGTTTTTAGTGTTATTTATAGCCCTTTGAGTTCATAAAAAACGGTTTTTTGTTGTTGGAGCACCTATTATCTACAAGTAGCTTTACCGACGAATGAACATAGTTCATAAAAAACTAAGGCTATGAAGAAGATAATAACCCGAGATTACAAGAAACACTTTATCTTGAATATATTGCCTTGCAGCACCAATAACGAATCTGCAACATACTACGCAAATGCCGAAGAAGCGAAACAATTGAACTTTTGGACCCGCTCGCTGGTGAGGCAATTGATTGCCGAACCAACTCACTACAAAAACATACAACTGAGAGCCGATAACCTCAAAAAGCAAGGCGGTGCCTTGGCAAGCTTGCAAACCATTGAGGTGCCTGCCCATACAAGCGAAACCAAAGCCCCTTTGGTATATTTAGACTTAAACTATAGTGTAAATAAAGAAGTACAATTACTAATCGGTGGCATTGACGTTACAAATGTGGTCTCTAAATCTGATAAGCTAACCGGCTTGGTTACCCGGTTTTTGAAAGAACTATACGCTGGGCATGAAATGCAATTCGGTGCCGAATCAACGGACTGCTTCATAGAGGAGCTTTATCTATTGGACGATGTACAAATGGTGGTTGACGAAAACAACCTTTTCAAATTACAAGTCGACCGTTCGTTGCGAGATTATCTTGTAGCGCTCAATTCAAGGTTGAGAGTAAATGCTTAATTGCATATTGGGGGGATACATGATATGGCGATTTTCCCAAAAAATTATTAATTAATTTCTTGTATCCCCCTTTATAATACAGCAAAAAACCCATGGCTGCGGCTATGGGTTTTTTGTTGCCCGCAGCTATACGTAATTTAGCATCCATGCACAACCTGAAGGGTATACTAGAGCAATACTGGCACTACAAAGAGTTCCGCCCGCTGCAGGAGGATATCATCCAATCAGTTATAGATGGGCGTGATACCTTGGCCATATTGCCAACCGGTGGCGGCAAATCATTGTGCTACCAAGTGCCGGCAATGGCCTTGCCGGGCATTTGCATAGTGGTTACGCCCCTTATTGCCCTAATGAAGGACCAGATAGCCAACTTAAAAAAAAGGGGTATAAAAGGGCTTGCGGTGCATGCCGGCATGACTAGGGAAGAAATTGACCACACTTTTGACAATGCCGTATATGGCAACTTCAAGTTTTTATATCTTTCTCCAGAACGTTTATCGAGCGAAATACTATTGGCACGCATTGCCAAAATGAAGGTAAACCTATTGGCTATTGACGAAGCACACTGCATAAGCCAATGGGGCTATGATTTTAGGCCAGCATACCTCAATATTGCCAACATAAAGCCATTAATACCCAATGTGCCCATTATTGCCCTTACGGCTACTGCCACACCCAAAGTAAAGGAAGATATACAACTCAGATTGGAGTTTGAAAACCAAAAGGTATTTCAAGCCAGTTTTGCCCGCCCAAACATATCGTTTGTAGTGCGCCGAACCGACGATAAAATGGGTAAAGTGATGCAAGCGCTAAAAAGCGTGCCTGGTTGCGCCATAATATACGTGCGCAGCAGGCGCAAAACGCAGGAGGTGGCCGATTTGTTGGGTAAAAAAGGCATTAAAAGCAGCTTTTATCATGCAGGCCTAAGCCATGAGTTGCGTAGCCGCCGACAAGAAGAGTGGATACAAAACAAGGTAAGGGTAATGGTGTGCACCAATGCCTTTGGTATGGGCATAGATAAACCCGATGTAAGAACAGTAATCCATATTGATTTGCCCGAAAACGTTGAATCATATTATCAAGAGGCCGGCCGTGCGGGCAGAGATGGAAAGCACTCATTTGCGCTATTGTTATACAACCAAATAAACGAAGACGAGATAAATTATAGGTTGGAAAACAATTTCCCCTCGCCCGAAGAGATTATGAATGTATACAATGCCTTAGGCAACTATTTGCAACTGGCAGTGGGTGCCGGCGAAGGCGAAAGTTTTTTGATTGATACTACCCAATTCATCAAAAACTTTAACCTAGACCCACCCAAAACATTTGGTGCACTAAAAATATTGGAGCAACATGGGCTGTTAGCACTCTCTGAAGCAGTGTATATGCCAAGCCGATTGAAGTTTGTAACCGATAAAGAGGAGTTGTATAAGTTTCAGGTAGCAAACCGAAAGTTTGACCCGTTTATAAAACTGCTACTGCGCTCTTACCCAGGCTTGTTTGAAGAATACACCACTTTTAAAGAAAGTGAGTTGTCTCAAAAAGCGGGGTTGAGCTTAAAAGATATCCAGAACTACTTGAGTTTCCTTAAAAAAGCAGGTTTGATTGACTATTTGCCCCAAACCGAACAGCCACAGGTAACCTACCTAAAAGCTCGCGAAAACCCCAAATACCTGAAAATTGACAAGCGATTTGTATTAGAGCGCAAAACGGTATTTGAGGAACAACTAAAAGCCATATTGGGCTATGCCTTAAACCAACAGCAGTGCCGAAGCCAATACATGCTGACCTATTTTGGCGAAATAGTTTCGGAGCCGTGTGGACACTGCGATATATGCAAAGAAGGGCACAAAAACACCGATAACAGCGAGGCCATTAAAAACGCTTTGCACATTGCACTGCAAAACGGCCCATTGAGCAGCACCAATGTGGTACAACTTTTGGCCCAGCATAACCCCGACAGCGTATTGATGGCCATTAGGCATTTGATTGAGCTTGGGCAAATTTCGCTTACTGACGATAACCAGTTAACTTGGCTAAAGTGAAACACCTCATAGCCACCGTAACCAACGATCTCACTTTCGACCGCCGTATGCAGCGCATTTGCCGCACGCTGGCCACCAATGGCTATGCGGTAACGTTAGTTGGCCGCGAGTTGCCAAACTCCAAGCCGTTGGCCACTGAGCCATTCAAGCAACATAGGCTGAGGTGTTGGTTCAACAAGGGCAAGCTGTTTTACCTTGAGTTCAACATCAGATTATGGTGGTATTTGCTTTGGCAAAAGGCAGATTTGGTTTGCGCCATTGACCTTGATACCATTGTGCCCTGTTTTGTAGTTGGAAAATGGAAAGGTTGGAAACGCATATACGATGCCCACGAATACTTCAGCGAAGTGCCAGAAGTGGTGCATCGCCCAATGGTAAAGAAAGTTTGGGAATGGGTAGGCAAAATATTTATACCCAAAGCAAACCTAGCCTATACTGTCGGCCCTGCATTGGCCGAGATTTTTGCCACACGATATCACATCTCTTTTCACAGCATTCGTAATGTGCCCGATGAAGCAACTAAAGCCCCTACCCCAACCGAAACAGGCTATCTATTGTATCAAGGAGCTTTGAATAAAGGTCGTGGTTTGGAGGCGCTACTTACCGCTATGCAACACATCAACCTAAAGCTTAAAATTGCCGGTGAAGGCGATTTGTCTAGCGAGTTAAGAGAGATGGCAAAATCGCTTGGAGTGGCTGATAAAGTCGAGTTTTTGGGCTTTGTAAAACCTGCCGACCTGCCTGAACTTACCGCTGGTGCTTGGCTTGGGCTTAACTTACTTGAGAACATGGGGTTGAGCTATTACTACTCTTTGGCGAATAAATGCTTTGACTACATTCAAGCTGAAGTCCCGGCGTTGCACATGGATTTCCCTGAATACCGAAGTTTGGTCGAAAAATATCCAGTAGCTATTTTACTCAAGGAACTCTCCCCCGAAGCAATTGTTAATGCTGTAAATACATTGCAGCTTGACGGGCCAAGGTACAATGCCTTAGTAAGCGAATGCAAACAAGTTAAAAAGAACTTTACATGGCAATTAGAAGCGCAGAAATTGTTAACATTGTATCGTGACATCAGAAGTTAAGCATATTCACATAGTATCGTTCAACGTACCTTATCCGCCAAACTATGGAGGGGTTATTGATGTGTTTTACAAGATAAAAGCACTTCACGACCTCGGCGTTAAGGTACACCTTCATACATTTCACTATGGACGGGAAGAGGCCGAAAAACTGAACCAACTCTGCGAGAAGGTGTATTATTACCCTCGTCAAAAGTTTTACCAAGCCATTTACAGCAGGGTGCCCTATATAGTAGGTTCAAGACAATCAGATAGCTTGTTATCAACCTTGATTGTCGACGATTACCCAATCCTTTTCGAAGGGCTGCACACCTGCTTCTATTTAAGCCATCCTTCTATTCGCAACCGCTTTAAAATTGTGCGCATGCACAATATTGAGTGGGATTATTACAATAGCTTAGGTAAAGCGGAGCGAAATTTCTTTCGCAAGTTTTACTTTTATGCTGAGTCGAAAAAGCTAAAGGAGTACGAGGAAGTGTTGCGCGATGCTAACTTGATTGTAGGCATATCAACAAGCGATACAGAATACTTAGGCGAGCGTTTTAAAAATGTAGCCCACCTCCCAGCCTTCCATCACAATACAGCAGTAGGCAGTAAAGTTGGGCATGGCGATTATGCGCTATACCATGGCAACCTGAGTGTGCAAGAAAACAACCAAGCAGCCATATACCTTACGCGTAAAATATTCGACAATATTGGGCATCGGTTAAAAATAGCTGGCAGCAAACCATCGAGTATGCTACAGCAGGAAGTGAAAACAAGACCTAATTTCGAGCTATTTGCCAGCCCAGATGACACTACTATGGCCTCGCTTATTGGCAATGCGCATATCAATGTTTTGCCAACTTTTCAAGCAACTGGTGTAAAGCTGAAGCTAATAAATGCCCTTTTCAACGGGCGTTTTTGTGTGGTAAACAAACCGATGATTGAAAACACTGGACTAGAAAGCCTTTGCGTTGTTTGCGACTCGGCAGATGAAATGAAAGCCGCCATCAAAAACCTGTTCGACCAAGAGTTTACGCAAACGGAGTTAGACAAAAGAATAGCAGTGCTCGAGGCTAACTACTCAAATGCTGCTAATGCCAGGCATCTAATGCAATTAGTTTGGCCCGCGATTTCGGTAGGATAGATTTATTAATAGCGCTTGCCGAGTTAAATACTCATGTGCTCTTCATCCTTTATGGTGCCATTACTGCACCTAATAATTCGAGACGGGAATTTCTCTATGATGTGATAGTTATGTGTCGCCATAAGCACTGCCGTATTAAGCTCTTTGTTGAGCATGATAAGCAGTTGCATAATGTCGTCGCTGGTATCTGGGTCAAGGTTTCCAGTAGGCTCATCCGCCAATATCAATTCGGGGTCATTGAGCAAAGCCCTGGCTATTGATACGCGCTGTTGCTCGCCACCCGAAAGCTCGTGAGGAAATCTAAAACCTTTGGTTTGCAAACCCACCTTGCTCAGCACTTCGTCGGCCTTTTGGCTCATTTTTTTTTCGTCGCTCCAGCCAGTGGCCTTCATTACAAACGTCAAATTATCAGTAACACTTCTATCGGTAAGCAGCTGAAAATCCTGGAAAACAATACCCAGTTTGCGCCTCAAATAAGGTATATCTTTCGTTTTAAGGGCATTTAAATCATAACCCACCACTCTACCGGTTCCTTGGTCGAGCAATAGATCGCCATACAAGGTTTTCATTAGGCTACTTTTGCCACTACCAGTTTTACCAATAAGGTAAACAAACTCCCCTTGTTTTACCTCAAGCCCTACCCCATTAAGCACCAAGGTTTTACCCTGATACACAAATGCATTGTGCAGTTCCAAAATGGTTTCAGCGCTCATATAATCGGTGTTTGCCTAGGGCAAATATAGCTAATTAGTAACGCAGTAGACCTGCAATTAGTATTCGGCCGACGTAACTAGGTAAATAACGAAACCAATCAGGAACAAAATAAACAAACCGAGAATGGTGTATGCTATTTTGGTGCTTTCCTTAAACTTAGAAGCTACGGTTTCTTTGTTTATTTCGTGAATTACGTTGCGAACCACCAGTTGTGCGCGAGCATAGGCAGTTTCATTCTTGATGATGTAATCTTTAGCACCATAGTCATAACAAGTAACGGCCACTTCAATTTTATCTTGGTGCGACATCATTACTACAGGTATTTCGGGGCGCTTGTTCTTGATTTTCTTTAAAACCTCAACACCATCAGATGCTTCTTTGTCTTCACCATCAAAATAATAGTCCAATATAATCAAATCAGGATTTGCAGGTAAGTCAACCATTGCATCATCCCCGTTGGTATAAGTTCTTATATCTAGGGTGTAAGGCAGGTGCTTGCTAAGGTGTTCTTTTAACAATAAAAGGTGCTTTGCATCATCATCAACAAGAAAAATGAGGTACTTGCGATCTTGGGCCATATTGGGAGTCGTTTATTTGTCTAAAGATTGCAAAAATATCAATCATATCCAACGAAAGCTAACTTGTAACAAGTTAATTTGAAGATATTATTAAGTTTTCCACATTTTTTCCACGAGTTGTTTCTGTAGCGGCAAATTAACAGGAGATTAAAATTATTTGCAGCGCATCGAAACTTATTCAATATTGCCGTATATTGTATCTTGTGAAATAGGTTGCATGGCCTATCAATGTTAAACAGATATTTATTTTAACAAACCGTTGCTTATTGAACATACCTCTACATGAACCTATTAGTTAAAGTAACTTTAATGGCATTTTGCTTTGTGGCACCTTTGTGCGCATTTGCACAAGTGCCTCAGCAAATAAATGTGCCTGAGGTAAGGCATTACCCCAATCCGGTGGGTAACAGTAGTTTCGTAAATATCACTTTTTCTTTGCCTATCAACTCTTACGTCAGCCTTAAAATTTTCAACCCGTTGGGTATCCAGTTGAAAGAGCTGGTAAATGGAAACCTAGTTGCAGGCGACCATAACATTCCGTTTGATGTTTCGGTAATAAACGAGGGTGTCTATTTTTACACATTGCGTGTAAACGACCATTCGGAAACCAAGAAACTAACGATAAAAAAATAAAAGGCTCAAACGGGGTACTCAACCACGTTACGTTCCGTTTCATAAAGCTTAATGTGCAAATCGTATTGCGCAGGTAGTTCAGCCCTAATTCGGTTGTATATAACGTAAGCAATGTGCTCAGCAGTAGGTATTAGCTCCGCAAAATCGGTTACATCCAAGTTCAGGTTTCGGTGGTCAAATCGCTCAACCACTTCGGCATCAATAATATCCTTTACTATTTTCAAATCGATTACATAACCCGTCTCCGGGTCAACTTCGCCAGTAACCTTTACTTCAAGGTTGTAATTATGCCCATGAAAATTTACATTATTGCAAAGGCCAAAAACCTCATTGTTCTTTTCCATGCTCCAATCGGGCCTATACAAACGGTGTGCGGCATTAAAGTGAGCCTTGCGTATTACTGACATCCTCATTTTCGACAGTTGTGTTTAAAATGCAACAAAGGTAGCAGCTTTTTGGTTTAGCTCAGCTGGTTGGGGCACATTGGTTTGGTCACTCAACTTCATTATGAGGCAAGTTAAATCATCATCATAATTTTCTTGTTGCACAAATCGCCTCAAATCGAGCTGTAAATGGCGCAGCATGCTTTCTGGCTGCAAGTGCTTATTACTGTCAATAAAATCGGTTAGGCGTTGTTCTTCGTAAAGCACATCGTTTTTATCCGCAGCTTCCGATACGCCATCGGTATAGGCAATTAGCATATCGCCAGGTTTTAGTTGGACAACTTCGGTTTCAAAAAGATAGTTGTCATCAAAAAAACCGAGAATGGTTCCGCCCTTTTGCAGCAGTTGGCTCTGGTCATTTTTGGCATTTACTATTATTGGGGCAGGATGACCGCAGTTTACGCTTTCCAGTTGTTGGGTAGTTTGGTTATAAACCCCTACCCAACCAGTAATAAACCGGCCATCTTCCATGATGCGGCAAAGCACGCCATTAAGTCTAGTTACAAACTGGTCAAGGCGGAAGTGCGCAGTGTTGTTTAAATGCGTTTCGATGTAAGAATGTAATGTTGATACCATTATTGATGCCGGCAAACCTTTGCCCGATACATCGGCTACTACAACCAAAAACCGGTCTTTATCTACTTTCCGCACATTATAGTAATCTCCGCCCACTTCTTTCGACCATTGCATAAAAGCCGCCACTTCTGCTGCTTCAATTTTGGGCAGTTGTTCTGGAATCAAGCGCTCCATTACCTTTTTTGCCAATTGCAACTCTTGGGTAAACTGGTCGTTGTGCTGCCTAACCTTGTTTAACAGGCCCATTATCTTGTCTTCGTAGCGCTTGTTCTCAGTTTGGTAAAAGGAAATACTACCGTACATAAAAAACAATAGCACCATGGGCATTACAGTAGCTTGGTAGTATTGGTGAAAAACCAGCCCAAACTGCGCATGGCCCACCCCGCAAACATCATGAACAAAATCGAAAAGCAACAGGCATACTACGTTTATGCCAAGTGCCAGATAAAACATAAACCGTTCGCTTATATCTATTAAAAACAACGGAAGCAAACTAATAGCTACTAAATAGTAGCGCGGGGTGTAAAAGTGGTACTCGCTTACCACAAAATTGGTTGCGGTGCTATATACTTTAAGCATTACTATTATTACCAACACCATTAAAGGCATTAATACCCCAAAAACCAAACGGCTATACTTGGTAAAACCTAAGTGGTTGAGGCTCAAAGCCAAAACGGGGATGGCCATTATAGAACCTACCAAATAGGTTACATCTTCATTTCCGTTTGCTAATGAAAAAATAAAGGTAATTAATGCCGAAATGGCAAAAGTGATAATACTGAGCCTGTTGGATAGTTGTATTTTTTTTCGAACCCTATTTTCGGTATCGGTACGTATACCCAACTCTGATATGGTGGCCCATAACTTGCCGTACCTTTGCGTAATATTGTTTAAAGCTCCATCCATCGAATCGTGCCCTTAAGGTAAGCAGGATATATTACGCAGATAGCCAGAAAAGGTTTATGCTGATAACACATAAACCTTTTGTTAAACTAACTTTGACCTTAATTATTACGGAATAACTGTATTTATTGTCGATTGCAAATCAACAGTACCTTTAATACTCAGAGTAAATGGCTTATCGAAAGGAAACTGGATATACTCTCCAGGCTGCGGAACCAAATCGGCATTGGTATCATAAATTACGTTCAAATAATAACTGCCAGGGTGCATATAATCAAACTGGTAGCTGCTAGCTTGCGCGCCAGTGAGCAGCACATATCGAGATCGATATTTTAAATTTGCAGGCACATATTGAAACCCGCTAAACAATGGCTGAGTGGTAATAATGATAATGACCTGCGCTCCAGCTTGGATTTGCACTGCGTTGCCAAAACTGCAGGTAACATTGGTTTGCCCCAAATATGGATGCTCCGCTTGCGGATAGGGATCAACTTGGTTGCCATAATATACCGCCTCAGTTGCGCTGTCGAATGCAGTTGAAAAGTCTTTCACCTCCTGTTTCTGAGGGAAATTAAAATTCTGCTTGCTTTCTACTGCAGAAGAGGTGTCTACGCGCTTTGCGTTCCATTGCATGTGCAATGTTGGTTCCGAAAGCGAGTTGTACTTATTAGTGAAGGTTTGCATGTATACACTATCGTTTCTGAAGCGAAACTCGACAAACAGGCGGTTCACGCCAGCCTTAAAATCAACAAACCGATAGTACCGCTCCAATCCGCTACTATAGCTACTATCGCAGCGGGCATAGCTTACCCGCTGCTGCCCAGCAAACCCACCACCATTGCGAAAAGCCATAACATACTTTTGCTCGAATTTGGCTATAAAAAAGCCCATAAAAATATCGTTTACAGTATCCAATTCGGCCTTACCCGAAAGCTGGGCAGGTGATATAGGCCTAAAATCAACTATCCATTCAGGGTAGCTACCTAATGGAGTTGTAGAGGTTACTGGGCCATCCCATATCCCCGAAAAGTCATCGAGAATACCATAGCCCAATACGTTGGTGGTATCGTCTATGGGGTCGAGAGTATCGTCATTCTTAGGAGTGTTTTTATTACAAGCGCTGGCAAGCAACAATACTAATAACCAAGCATATTTCATTGGGCAATGTTTACAACAAAAATAGCGACAATTTAAATGCACTACTTCAATAACCATAAACATACCCTCTTTAAACGGACAACTTTGTCTTTATGGCAGGCAAGTGGGGTTAAAAAATACACTTTGTTTATTGTAAAAAATCACTTTTAATCACTTGTTGTAATTATTTGGATAAATTATTATACACGTACCAAAAACAATACACTTTTATTTCAACCTTAAAATATTGAAAACTAGATGTTTAGATTTACGTACTAATTATAGGGTAGTAGCAAGTAATTGCGTTGATAGGAAATATTACGGAACTATTAATGTTTTTATAACAAAGCCAATTTTGCACAAAATCGGATGAAAATTGCTTAATTTGTATTAGCTCTTATCTTAAGGGTACGTATAACTACTTACAACTAGCCGATAGCAAAGTGTGGATTGCCTTTACTTAACCCATTAATATTGCCTGTAGCCTTTTCGCTAGCAATGGTCTACTGCCAATGCTGCTAAAAAGTCTACCCACAGTGTTGGTTATTTAAAAGGAGTGATGTTACTATTGAAATCATAATAAAATAAAAATAGTTAATAAAACATGGCAGATAGTATCTGCAAAAATCCAGAAACGCGCTATATGAAAAGACTGATACTCTTGTTGTTGCTTGCCACGCCTATGTTTTCATTCGCGCAAAAAGTGGATTTGAACTTGCTGCAAGGCGAATGGGTGCTAAGCGATATACAATCGAAAGATTCGGTTTGGGTAGCTGCCAACCCCGATGGACAGGGCACTGTTACTGCCAACGGCAAAACCATGACCAAGAACTATCAGGAGAAAAAAATGTCGTTGGTGGAATACATGCAGCAAAGCATGACCTGCGGATTGACCAAATTTGTGTTCAAAAGCAACGAATTTGAGTTTTACCGAAACAACGAACTCACATTTGCAGGCAAGTTTATGGTTAAAGGCAATAAAATAATATTGGAATACCAATCAGGGCCAGATGCAAAAACAAAGGAAAATACCTTGGTCTCTTTGTCGGCTACTAAACTGGTACTTGCTTCCGAATCGAAAGAAAAGCCCGTACTGCTTACCTTTTCCAAGAAATAAATCATCGCTTGTAACCGCTTGATATTAAAGGAAACTGAAACAGATGAACAAACATATACTCACCATACTATTAACGCTTTCGTGCTTGAGTACCATAGCACAAAACGTTAATTACCAGATATATACCACCCGGTACTATACCGGCAGGGGCAATTCGGATTTCTGGACAGACGATGACCCAAGGTGGGTAGTATTGTTTTATGACAACACCGATGGTTATGTATCCGGACAAGGCGTGATACGCTCTATTGACAATGGCCTAGATGGTGCCGCTTGGGACGACCCAACCGACTTTTTGTGCCGTACTGAAAACAACACAGCAGCCACTTCTTTAAGGGTAAGGCTTGAGGCTTGGGAAGACGATGCGTGTGGGGGCTCAGATACTTACAATACAGGGTGTGCAAACAACGACGAAGCCTATTGCAACATACTTAGTGGTAACGTCAATTTTAGGTCGGATGCGATTTGCAACTGGAACACTTACAACATTTTTTGTAACGGCAATTGGCAGGTTGATTACCGCGTAAGGTGGGAATGGGCCAATGCCCCTGCCATTACAACCCAGCCCAGCCCTACAGATAGAAACCTTTGCATTGGCGCCACTACCACGCTTACCGTTGTAGGCGATGCCTCGGCAAGGTTTTATAAATGGCAGGTGAACACCAATACCGGCCTTCCGCAAAGCCAATGTGCTACTAGTGGCTGGGCCGATATTAGCGGTGCTACCAGCAGCAGCTACACCCCGCCTCAAACGGCAGGAGCTAGACAATACCGGGTGCTAATAACCAGCAACTGTACAGCAGATTTTACCTCAAAAACAACTACTTCTAACTGCGTAAGGGTAAACTATTTTCCATACTCCCCTCCTATTATCAGCGCCGCTTGCGGAAACAGCATCTTTATTGGTTCTACCCAAAGCTTTGCAGCTACTTTGCCCCCGGCGGTTGGCGCCATAGGGAATGGTTCGTATGTATGGACGGTTAGCCCAACTACAGGTGTAACTATTGGCACGGCTAACAGTTCATCAACCAACATTACTTTTGCCAGTGCAGGCAGTTTTACCGTAACCCTAACTACCGATGATAGCGGAGGCCCTTGCAACACCACCAGCACAAGCTGCACGGTAAATGTTAGTGCCCCTGATTGCGACTTTGTGTACGTAAACAGCTCCACCTCCAATACTTTGGTGGGCTCATCCAACTCGCCAGTAACGCTGGCAGCGGGCATAGTGCTCGCTAGCGGCTCAGGTCGCAAGCACATTCGCATGGCCAGCGGCACTTACAGTATAAGCGCTATATTAGAGATACCTTCTGATGTAATTATTGAAGGAGGCTATGTACAAACTGGCAATAACTGGACCAAAAGCAGCGCTGCTGCTACCATTATAAACTTTTCTGGTATTGAGACCATTAACTCAGATGTTCGACATGTAATGGGCTTTCGATCTAACAATACCGATAACTGGACATTGCAAGATCTTACCATTACAACGGCAAATGCTACTGGCAACTCTAGTAGCGGCAATGGAACATCAAACTACGCCCTTTGGATAGGAAATGGCTCAACAGGCTATACCATAACTAGGTGCAGCATAACCAGTGGCAGCGCAACTGCCGGTTCAGGAAAGCCAGGTGGTACAAATGGTGCTTTTGATTCGTCATGGGATGGCAGCAATGGCTCTCCAGGAGTCGCAGGTTCTGGCGGAAGTAGTGGTGGAGCTGGATGCGGAAATGATAATGGTGGCAACGGCGGTAGTGGCGGTAGCGGCGGAAGTGGCGGTGCCAATGCCACCCAAATAGGCGGCAGTGCTGCTTCGGGCGGTAGCGGCGGAGCTGGTGGTAGAGGAGGTAACGACAATGGCTGCGGCGGCCCTGCAAACACTTGTAATGGTTCTGCAGGAGACCCTAGAACACTAACCCAGGGTACCGGCGCAGGAACAGCAGGCACTGCTTGCAGAACCGGCTCAGAAAACTGTGGCACAGGAGGTAATGGATCAACTAATACTGTGGTAGGCGCTGCAAGCAGCAATGGGTCGACAGGTGTTGCAAGTTTCACTGGAGGATATTATTCGCCAGCCGTAGGAACTAATGGAACTTCTGGTGGCGGTGGTGGAGGCGGCGGAGGCGGCGGAGGCGGCGGCGGTGCAGACCGTTCGTGCTTTGGTTGTTGCGACTGGGCTGGAGATGGCGGCGGCGGCGGCGGTGGCGGCGGCGGGGGCGGCGGTGCCGGTAAAGGCGGCGGCGGTGGCGGCAGCTCTTTCGGTATTTATATATGGAATAATACTGCTAGTGGTTTAATTGAGAATACGCTCATAAATACAGGGGCTGCAGGTGCAGGTGGTGCTGGTGGCAAAGGTGGAAGTTTTGGAGCAGGTAATTCTGGAGCTGGTGGTGGCACGGGCGGTGGCAATGACGGTGGTACTGGAGGTTCGGGCAGCCGTGGCGCAGCAGGCGGGGATGGAGGCACAGGTTCTATCGGAGTAAGGTATGCCATTGCAGTGCAAAGCTCATCTGGCAATCCTTCAATATCGATTTCACCAACTGTCACTTTTAACTCTAGTGTAAGTGGCGGTGCAGTTGCCAACCCAACCAACGCACTCATTGTAAATTACGACAACTCTAAAGGTTGTACAAACTCTTACATCAACCTACAAAAAACCACCGGCAATTGGAGCAGTTATGGCACCGGTGGCGATGAGGTGTTTGATATTACCAGCGCCCTCTCAAGTCAGAATGTTACGGCTACCAATATATCTGTTTACTACTCCACCGGCTCAACTGGCTGGAAAGATGTATCAACTACTACCGATACCCGCACCCGGTTGCTATTAATCTCAACCGATAGAACCCCACCGGTAATTAACGGCATCACTTCGCCTATTTGCGCCGATGGTAGTTTAAGCCTTACTGTTACTGCAAATAGCCCATCGAGTGTAGTGGCCTATGAGTGGACCATACAGGCACAATCGGTAACCGGATTGAGTACCCCAACTCCTATTATTACTTCGAGCAGCGCAACCCCAACCTTTGCTTTCCCTAATGCTGGCTCTTCCAACATTACATATCAAGTAAAGCTCAGGGTGCAAGACCAATGTTGTGGATGGTCTATTCCCGTGTTTGGTTTCGTAACCGTAGCACCGGACCCTACTCCACCAACCGCAACCAAGAGCCCAACGGATGCTATTATTTGTGAAGGACAGACACTTACACTTACCAACCCTACATCGGGTTTAGGCGGAGCAGGCACTTGCAGTTTCGAATATAGGTATAATGACGGTTCTGGGTTTAGTACTTGGAACAGCACGGTACCTAACTTTGCAGCAATACAAGGTACTAATACCATAGAGATACGCACCAACTGTAATGGCACCGGCTGCGATGTAAGCACTGCAACCGCCTATAGCTGGACGGTAGCAGCGGACCCTGCTTTGCCAGCCGCAACACGCTCCCCTAATATGGATACTGTGTGCGTAGGTGCCACACTAGTGCTTACAGGTGTAGCTCAAGGCCAGGGCGGCACGGGTACTTGTACATTGCAATATGCCTTTTCTACCACTGGTGCAAGTGGGTATGGAGCTTGGAGCACAACTCCTCCATCATTAACCGCTACCGGCACCGATAACCGCATAAAAGTACGTACGAGCTGTACCGGCTTAGGTTGTGGCACCTCGCCCGAGGCAGAGTTTGTATGGTTTGTAAAAGCGGACCCAATTGCCCCTACCATTACCAAAAATCCGACTGATGCAACAGTTTGTATTGGAGCAGTGGTGGCCGCCAACGTTACCGCATTCGGCACTGGCGGGGCTGGTACCTGCCAAGATGAATTGCGCTACAGCATTGACAACGGCGCTAATTGGAGCGCTTGGGGTACTACCATACCATCTATAACTACCACAGCAGCTGGTACCTTTTTGATAGAGGCACGTCGTAATTGTGGCGCAGGAGGTTGCAACTCTAACGTAAACAGCATTAGCTGGACGGTAGTTGCAGACCCTGCCATCTCAACTCCAACCTTTAACCCAACTACTATTTGTGCTGGCGGTACTACTGTAGTAAGTGCTACCATAAGTGGTGGTGCAGGTACGCCTAGCCCGCAATGGCAATATTTTAATGGCAGCACTTGGAATGATGTAGTAAACAGTACCCCAGCGGGCGCTACCTATACCAATGCCACCGCTGTCAGCATGACCATAGCAGGTATCACAGCCACCGGAAGCCATCAGTATAGGCTCATAACAACAAATGCACAAGGCTGTACCGCCACGGGTGCTGGTGCTAGCTTTAGTGTTGTGGCAGACCCCATTTGGGCTACCAACACCGTTTCGCCGGGCACTATTTGCAATGGCGGTTCGGTTACGTTCTCAGCTACCGTTAGCGGTGGCTCGGGCGGCACTGTAAGCTGGGTGCGGGCAACCACCCCGGGAGGTGCAGGTACGGCGGTTACATCTCCTGATATACCACCAAGTGCAACTACCTATTACTACCGTCCGGTTTACAACCCAACAGTATCAGGTTGTAACCTTGCCGATGGCGTGGAAACTACCGTAACCGTAGTAGCAGACCCCACTTGGGCAACCAACACCGTTTCGCCGGGTACTATTTGCAACGGCGGTTCTGTTACGTTCTCTGCTACCGTAAGCGGTGGTTCGGGTGGCACGGTTGGCTGGCTGCGGGCAACTACCCCAGGTGGCGCGGGTACAACCGTTACTTCGCCCAATACTCCTCCATCTGCGGGTACTTACTACTATCGTCCGGTATACACAGGTA
>JAIXOI010000027.1 GCA_027486795.1 Sphingobacteriales bacterium
AGCAGCAGCAGCAGTGCCGTAATAAGTAACATAAAGCCGATAAACATAGCCATGCCTTGAGCAAAAAACTCATCCAATTGGTCTTCGAAAAACAAACCGATGAATACGGCGGGTATCATAGAGATTATAATTTTCAAAGAGAACTTGGTCTCGTCGTTCCACTTAAAGGAGAACAAACCTTTGAATATCTGCCAAATATCGTTGCGGAAAACAATGATGGTACTAAGGGCTGTAGCCACATGCACTACCACGGTAAACAGCATGTTCTCTTCACCCGTTTGTTTGATGCCCAGCAACTCGGTGCCGAGTGCCACGTGGCCGCTACTACTTATGGGCAGAAACTCACCTAAGCCCTGCATTATACCTAATAAAAAAGCTTCGAACCAGGTCATTACTTAGCGCGTAGCAGTATGGCCGGTATCTGTATTACCAAACCTAGTAAAATAAGAATGGGTGCCACCGTAATGCGAATCGTGCCGTATTTCTCATCCGCATTAAATACTTCAGGGTTGGCATCGCTGCTACCACCTACCATCAGTACATATCCCAGCACCATAAGTGCCACGCCAATAGCCATAAGGGCATAATTTTTGGGGCCAAACATAGGCTGATTGCTTTTCAATTGGTTGGCAGCGGCAGATGGATTGGTTTCCACCACTTTTTTTTGGCTTTGCGAAATACTCATGGCATCAAAGTTAATAAAGCTCGTCTAATTTTAAAGTAAGATATTTTGAAACAGCACGGTAGGTGCTGAAGGTAGATATTACTAGGCCTACTGCCATTACACCTAAAAATACTGCACCAAATTTCATTAACGAAATTTCGATACTGAATTTAGGGTAGGCTTGCGTTAACCAATAAATGGCTCCCGCCAGCGCTATAATAGCAAAGGTGCCGCTGATAAACCCGTTTAAAAGGCCTCGCATAATAAATGGTTTAATAATAAACCAACGGGTAGCACCTACCAATTGCATGCTTTTTATCAAAAAACGGTTTGAGTACATGCTCAACCTTATCGTATTGTCAATAAGCGTAAGCGAGATAACCAATATCATCAAACCCAGCACGCTTATCACAATTCCGGCTTGCTTTACGCCCTTGCTAACTAGGCCCAAGGTACCACTGTCATAATATACATCGGCTACCAATGGGTTTTTTCCCAACTCAGCAGTTATTTTCTCCAACGAATCAGGCGCTAAATACTCAGAGGTAAAATTGAGTGCCAACTTTGCAAATAATGGGTTGTAATCAAGCAAACTCAAATCGGCTCCTAGCTCGTCCATAGTTATCTTGGCAGCTTCTTCTTTGCTAACATACATGCTAGCCTTTACATAAGGCTCTTTGTCGAGTTTCTTTTGCAACTGCAATATATCTACCTCGCTGGCGGTGGCCTTTAACTCCAAGTTTATCTCCACCTGCTCAACCAAATACCTAGAGCCACTCTCAGAGTATAGCATGAAACTAGCCACCAACCCAAGTATAAACAAGGTTATGGTTACGCTAATAATAGCGTAAGTATAAGATGGTTTAGAACGCTTGGTACCTTGTTTGCCGGCTTGTTGGGCCATAATAGCTGGTGCTTTGTGGCAAATTTATAAAAAATTAATGGTGTGCTGGGTTAGCACGCTGCAATAGGAGATAAATAATGTTAATAGTTGGGTAAACCTAAAGTGGGTTCGATTTTTCGATTTGTCAGGCAACTCCAAACAAAACCGCCACAACATGGCACCAATTATCCACAAAATCATTCGTCTAAAACCTTCCGCTTTGTGTTGGGGTATGTATTATCTTTGCAACCTATGAAGAAGTATGCCATTGTTGCCGCCCTGTTTACATTGCTTTTGAGCGCCTGTAGTACTGATTTTGACATTGCTGCCGACTATGAGGAAACATTGGTAGTGTATGGGTTGCTGGATGCCAGCCAAGACACCCAGTATATTAGGATATCGAGGGGCTTTATTAGTGCCGACCGTAGTGCCTTAGAAGTGGCATTAGAGCCAGACTCTATTTACTACTTAGCCGATCAATTAGCCGTAACTATTGAGCGCGAATCGGACGGAGCAGTGTTTACCTTTACCGAAGACCGCAGCATAGCTAAAGATACCGGTGTGTTTGGTGTTGCGCCCCATTTGGTTTACGCTTTACCTCAAAAACTAGAAGCCAACGATGCTTTCCGTTTGCGCATCGAAAATACCGTTACAGGCAAAATAGTTACGAGCTACACATCAATGGTCGATTCGTTTCGCCTTACCCAGCCATCCGACATACAGGCCTTTGAATTTACCACAAGTCTGGTCTCTAAATTCCCGAATGGCTTGCCGCAAAATATTGAAGTTACATTCACTGCTCCCGTTGATGGGAAAGTATATGATGTAGCAGTGCGTTTTTATTATCGCCAATGGGAAGGTGCCGTTGTTGGCCCTGGTGATACGATGTTCGTAGAATATTTGTTCGAAAAAGGACTGGTTTCTGCTTCACTGGCAGGAGCTAACCCTAACCCTGGTGGTCAGCCCGTTGTTGCACGTTATTTTGGACAAGACCTCCTCTCGTACATCGCCTCTGAGTTATCAGCTAACCCCAACATAACCCGCGAGCCTTTACAACTGCCCTTAGAGTATGTTTATTACGCAGGTGGTCAAGATTTGTACGATATGATTCGCACCTCGCAAGGAGGCACAGGTATAACTGCCTTAGAAGCAAAGCCCATATATTCGAATATAGAAGGTGGTTATGGCGTGTTTTCGAGCCGATTTAGCAAAACACGTCCTAATGTTGGCATCAATACGCCATCCAAAGACAGCTTGGCCTGTGGCCAACTAACCCGTGCGCTCAACTTTAATGTTGATGTACCAACCAGCTGCAACTAATACTAGGTTGTTGCCATTTTGTCACTA
This sequence comes from Sphingobacteriales bacterium, assembly GCA_027486795.1. Taxonomy (GTDB): domain Bacteria; phylum Bacteroidota; class Bacteroidia; order Chitinophagales; family CAIOSU01; genus CAIOSU01. Next base: position 2,895 of record JAIXOI010000027.1, read on the forward strand.
CTATTTGTCAGTATTTCCATTGCCTTTTAGCCAATAAGGTGTTTTGGGGTACAATATGTCATCTTAATGGCAGTGGTATGTTTATTGATTAAGGACATTTACGAACTTGATTTAAAAAACACAAACCTATAGTAATGGGAAAAATAATTGGAATTGACCTAGGCACCACCAACTCTTGCGTAGCAGTAATTGAGGGTAATGAGTCAGTGGTAATTGCAAACGAAGAAGGCAGAAGAACGACTCCTTCGGTAGTTGCATTTTTGGATAACGGCGAACGTAAAATCGGTGATTCGGCCAAGCGTCAAGCCATTACCAACCCAACCCGCACCATTTCGTCAATCAAACGTTTTATGGGTCACCGCTTTAGCGAAGTGACCACAGAGGCGGAGCGTGTTGCCTACAAAGCTATGCGTGGTGATAACGATACCGTGCGCGTAGATATTGACGGACGTATGTATACCCCGCAAGAGATTTCGGCAATGGTTTTGCAAAAAATGAAGAAAGTTGCCGAAGATTACCTAGGTTATGAAGTAACCGAAGCCGTAGTAACGGTGCCCGCTTACTTTAATGATAGCCAACGCCAAGCTACCAAAGAAGCTGGACAAATTGCCGGCTTGAACGTGAAGCGTATCATCAACGAGCCTACCGCTGCCGCTTTGGCTTACGGTTTTGACAAAGGTGGTCGCGATATGAAAATTGCCGTGTATGACCTTGGCGGTGGTACATTCGATGTATCGGTACTGGAGTTAGGTGATGGTGTATTTGAAGTAAAATCTACTAACGGTGATACGCACCTTGGTGGTGACGACTTTGACCAAGTAATTATAGATTGGTTGGCCGATGAGTTTAAGAGCAGCGAGAACATCGATTTGCGCAAAGACCCTATGGCATTGCAGCGCTTGAAAGAGGCTGCCGAAAAGGCTAAAATTGAGCTTTCGGGCAGCAGCGAGACCGAAATAAACTTGCCCTATGTAACAGCCGTTGACGGCGTGCCTAAGCACTTAGTAAAAAAATTGACCCGTGCGAAATTTGAGCAATTGGCCGATAGCTTGGTTGAGCGTAGCTTGGAGCCTTGCCGCAAAGCGTTGAAAGATGCTGGTTATAAAACAAGTGATATTGATGAAGTGATTTTGGTAGGCGGATCGACCCGTATACCTAAAATACAAGAGGTTGTTGAGAAATTCTTCGGCAAAAAACCTTCAAAGGGTGTTAACCCTGATGAAGTAGTTGCCATGGGTGCCGCCATTCAAGGTGGTATCCTTAGCGGCGATGTGAGCGACGATATCGTGTTGGTTGACGTTACCCCGCTTTCTTTGGGTATCGAAACCATGGGCGGTGTAATGACCAAGTTGATTGAATCGAACGCAACCATCCCTAAGAAAGAGAGCCAAGTGTTTACCACTGCTGCCGATGGACAAACCAGTGTAGAGATACACGTGTTGCAAGGTGAGCGCGGCATGGCCAGAGACAACCGCACCATTGGCCGTTTTCACTTAACCGATATACCTACCGCACAACGCGGTACGCCACAAATTGAAGTAACCTTTGATATTGATGCCAACGGTATATTGCAAGTAAGCGCAAAAGACAAAGGTACTGGCAAGCTACAATCCATCCGCATTGAAGCCACTACTGGCCTAAGCAAAGAGGAGATTGAGAAAATGCGTGCCGAGGCAAAGGTAAACGAAGAAGCCGACCGCAAAGAACGCGAGCGTGTAGAAAAGGTAAACCAAGCCGACTCATTGGTATTTACTACCGAGAAACAGTTGAAAGAATTTGGCGACAAATTGCCTGCTGATAAAAAAGCGGTGATTGAAGAAGCACTTACTGCGCTTAAAGGTGCAGTTGAAGCCAAAGACATGGACAACCTTGAAGCACTTACCAAGAAATTGAATGATGCTTGGGAAGCTGCATCTCAAGACCTTTACAACGCCCAACAAGGGGGTGCTGCGGGTGGCCAACCTGGCCCTGATGCTGGTGCAACCAACCAAGGTGGCGCCGAACAAGGCGACGTAACTGACGTTGAGTTTGAGGATGTGACTGAAGACAAGAAGTAATTAAGAATTAAAGTTTAGTAAAACAAGAAGGTCCGTCTCGTTCAAAACGAGATGGGCCTTTTTGTTTTTTTGGAGTTTGTGCTGAATTTTTTATGGCAATACCCGGTTGATATGTAGAGAAGTAATTGAGTGGTTTGCCATCGTTATGGCGAGGTGTTACCATGTTGTGTTCTTAATCATAAGCATTGCGACCAAAATTTACTAACTTAACCTAAGGCTCCTCAACCAAAGGTAAAAAACCAAACACCATGAAAATAACGGGCATTTTATCATTATTGCTGCTTATAGCACAACTGGCGTTCGCAGGTTTCGGAGAAATTAACGGACGAGTGCTTGACGCTGATGGAAAGCCGGTTTATTCGGCACATGTGCAGTTAAAATCTGGAGACCAAGCTATTAACCATGCATTTACCGACTTCGAAGGTTACTATGTGATCAAACCAATTTCATCAGGCACTTATAACATCAACATAAGCCTAATTGGATTTCAGACGCAGGTAATTGAGAATATTTCTGTTTCTGATGGTCAAATTAGGGTTGTTAACTTTACACTTTCAAACACCATTTTAGATGGCCCAACGATTACCTCATATAAAGATTTAGTAGAGCCTGGCTACCCCATTAATATAGCCATTATTGGTTATAAAGAATTGGAAGTAATGCCTATTGCACCGCTTGATGCGCCAGCGCTAATCTCTGGAGCTTTCCAAGCAGATTATGGCGACCCCATACAATTCCGGGGTTCGCGGCCTGATGCCACCTTATACATCATTGATGGAATAAAAATTATAGGCGAGCCTGTTGCTGTGCGCAACTCTATTGATGATATTGTCGTCTACTCAGGAGGAATGCCAGCAAAGTACGGCGATGCCACAGGCGGAATTGTGGTAATCACCACTAAAAGCTATAAAAAATTACGGTAACGCAAACACCGGAAACCCAGTTTCATTTTCAGAGCCCAACCTCCGCCAGGTTGGGCTTTTTTTATTTCAAGCTGCGAGTTGCAGCTTGCCTCGCCTTTGGCGAGGGGTTGCGAGTTAGTTGGCAATTGTAGGTTCTTATCTGTGATTTCTCATCTTCTTTCTTAAGTTTTGAGTCTTGTGTCTCATATCTTGTGTCTTGTGTCTATCTTAGCCAAAGCATGAAAAGCATTCTGGGTAGATATGATAGCCTTAGCAAGCCGGTAAAACTGTTGCTCGCGGGCCTGTTTTTTGTGCAATTGGTAAATGCCAGTTTTACGCTGCTCATCAACTTTTATCTTGATAATCAATGTTATGCCGATTATCAAATTGCCGATTTCACCAGCTGGCGTTTCCCGGCTATCATGATTTTTGCCATCCCGTTCGGTATTTTCATCCGAGGCAGGGTACTCAAACCATACTTTATGGCAGCAGCCATTACCTCGCCTACAATTGCCTTGTTTATTATTTGGGCAGCGAGTGCCGGGTATGATAGCTTAATATACTTGGGCTTTTTTCTTTGGGGCATTTCGTTTACCTGCATACAGATAACCAGCCTGCCCTTTATTATCCTCAATAGCCCTAAAAAGCAGCACTCGCCAGCTATTACTCTATCGTTTATGATGATGAGTTTGGCCATCTTCATTTGCGGTACAAGCAGCTATTTACTCTCCAACTTTTTGCCCGACTGGTTTCCGGTTCGCGACTTACTGTTGCTTTTTGCTATTCTTGGCTATGCTGGGGTGTTTTTTATTCATAAAATAAACCTTGAGGAAAATTTAAGCGAACCAACCACTACTAACAATTTTGGTGGGCAATACGATTGGGCGTTGATAGGGCGCGTGATTGTACCTACTATTATCATTTCAACTGGAGCAGGGTTTACTATACCGTTTGTTAATCTTTTCTTTTTGAATGTTCATGGTATGGACGGCGGTACCTTTTCGTTGGTTGGGGCGCTAAGCTTTGGATTGGTAGTTATCGGTACGTTTTTTGTGCCCGAGGTAAAAGACCGCTATGGCTATAAAGTGGCCATTGTGCTTATACAGGCCCTAGCCATCTTTTTTTTGATATTGATGGCCACCACCGAATATTACAGCGAAATGTGGTACTCATCGATTTTAGCAATAGCATTCTTTGTAATTCGCCAACCGCTTATGAACGTAGCAGGGCCTATGACCAGCGAACTAACCTTGAGCTACGTAGGTAGGCGAAACCAAGAATTAGTGAGTGCGCTAAATTCGGCTATTTGGTCGGGCAGTTGGTATATCAGTTCGCAAATATTCCGTATCCTGCGCCAAAGCGGCATGAACTATGCCAGCATTTTCTTCATAACCGCTGCTATGTACACAGCTGGAGTGGTTTGGTACTATTACCTCATACACGATTACCACAAGCGCAAACTGCAAGGGTTAATTGAGGAAGAGGAAGAATAGTCCACGGTCAACAGTCGATGGTCCATGGTAAAAAAAATCTTCAATCGTAAATCGTAACTCGTACTTCGTAAATTACCCCAAATATTTTCCCACAATCGGCATCCGCCTACCTACGCCGAAGGCTTTCGGCGATACGCGCAGGATGGGCGGGGTTTGGTGGCGCTTGTACTCGTTGATGTTAACTAGGCGAAGAATGCGTTTCACCAAGGCTTCATCAAAGCCCATGGCTACAATTTCTTTTGGACCTTTTCGGTGCTCAATGTACTGATACAATACTTGGTCCAGAATATCATATTCGGGCAAGCTATCGCTATCCTTTTGGTCATGGCGTAGCTCAGCTGATGGTGGCTTGGTAAGAATATTTCGAGGGATAACTTCACCATTTCGATTGATGAATTCGCACATTTGGAACACTTCTGTTTTGTAAACATCGCCAATAACGGAAATACCGCCGCACATATCGCCATACAAAGTGCCATAGCCCACGGCGGCTTCGCTCTTGTTGGAAGTATTAAGTAGTATGTGTCCAAACTTGTTGCTCATGGCCATTAATATCACTGCACGGCTGCGAGCTTGCATATTCTCTTCGGCAAGGTTGAAGGGCAACCCCTTGAAATGCTCACCCAAAACCCCAAGAAAGGCCTCAAAAGGCTCCTCAATGGAAATCTTATCCACCTTTACCCCTATGTTTTGGCAAAGCGCTATACTATCGTTAATGGAGTGATCGCTACTGAAACGTGACGGTAGCATAATAGGCCAAACATTTTCAGGCCCTAGTGCCTCAGCAGCCAATACCAGCACCAATGCCGAATCGATGCCACCAGATAAGCCCAAAATAGCTTGCTTAAAGCCCAGTTTGCGGAAATAGTCTTTAATGCCCAACACCAGTGCGTCGTGCATTAGGCCAATCTTGTTCTTAGGTTGAACGTTGTCAGGTTGGCTGGTTACTGCCGAGGCAATTAAATCATCCAATCCGTATTCGCGGTATGCTTCTTCAAAGTATGGCAACTCCTCCACTACCCTGCCGTTGGCATCAAGCACCAAAGAGCCACCGTCAAATATCAATTCGGTTTGGGCACCCACATGGTTTACGTAAAAAATGGGGGCTTTGTAAAGGCTACTGTTGGCCTTCAACACCCTTATTCGGTCTTCAGCGTGGCCATAATCAAACGGCGATGCAGAGATGTTTACAATAAAATCAGGCTGTTGGTGCGTAAGCACATCCATAGGACAAGCCATGTACAGCGGGTTTTCATTGCCCACGTTCCAAAGATCTTCGCACACGGTAAGGGCAATCTTTTTGCCTTGATATTCAATTACACTAAACTCCTTACCTGGCTCAAAATAGCGGTACTCGTCAAACACATCGTAAGCGGGCAGCAATGCCTTGTGCACCACACGCTCTATCTTACCATCCAACAGAAAGTAAGCTGCGTTATAAAGGTCCTTACCCTCAGGTTGGGTATTGATGGCAGGCGAACCAACAACAACCGCAATACCTTGGGTTTCTTTGGCAATGCTAGCCACTACCTCATTGCACAAGCGTATAAAATCGTTGAACTCCAAAAAATCGCGGGGCGGGTAGCCACAAACGGCTAGCTCCGGGAATACAATCAAATCAACACCATTTGATTTAGCCTTGCGCACGGCTTCAATTATCTTGCGGCCGTTCTCCTCAAAATTCCCGATGTGATAGTCTTGTTGGGCCAGTGCAATCCGCATGTAGTTAAATATGAAATTTGGAATAAGAAATTAGAAACTATAAACGAAGGAAAAATTCAAATGAGGAATTTCTCATTTCAAATTTCCTATTTCACATCTACCCTCATTCTTGCATCATAACAACCTTGCCATCCTTATAAACCCCAACAGGCTGTAGGTTGGGGCATTGAGCAGGTTGCGAGCCATACATTTTAGCCAATCCTGAAGCAAATGGCAAGCCTTTGTAAAAGCACTTTTCTGAAGGCTTGCTAAGCTCTTCGGGCAGTTGTATCACCATTTTGTTGGTCTTGTCAATGTAGCCAATTTTATTGTACTCGCTACTGGCGGGTTTATCTTCCCATACAATATTCAGTATGGCGGCAAAGGCCAAACCTTCGCTAAATACGCCTACTTCGTCGTACATCAAGGGCACTACAAGCTTTCCAGTCTCGTCAACAAAACCATATTTCCAAGTCTTACGGTCTTGCAGCAAGCCAACAATAGCCATGCCCTCGCTAAACTTTCCGGCTTGGTCAAACACAGGGTACACTACCCACTCGCCAGCCATATTTTTATAGCCCCACTTCAACTCACCAATTACGTTGCCGTCTTTATCCTCCGATGAGATAGTATCCATGGCTGGGTATAATTGCTGTGCGTTGGCCACAAAACCAACTAGCACAAGCGCAAAAACTACCAATAAGTGTTTCATATTTAGATTGTTTGCAGGTGCAAAGTTAAGGCTTTTTTGGCTGTTTGATGCCATTCAATTCATCTACCACCATGAACAAATGGCCTGAGTGGTACCAATCCACGGTCAAGAAATTGATGCGCTTGCCAACAGCAGCCTGGCACTGCTTTACCCTGCCCATGAGCACTTCGTAACTATTAGCCTTGCGGTTTTTGCAACGTCGGGCAAAGGTTCCGGTAAGGAAATGATTGAAAATATACAAGGCCTTTGTGGTATCTGCTTGTGGTTTCAGGTTGCAATTGTACCTTTTAAGGCTTTGGTTGCTATACGGGTTCTCAAAACCATAGTCGTACTGCTGGTGTTGCCAAGCTTTGCTGCTGCTATCGGTGCGGTCTATAAGAAAAACAAAACGCTTGCCACTAGATACCATGTGCCCTAGTGTTGGCCATGGTTCGTTTTTGGGTTGGGCATGCACATATCGGTAAATTGGGTGTTGCTCCACAATTTTAGCAAAATCATTGGGTGTAACGCTGCATTGGCAAATAAACGTTACCACCTCGTTGGGGTTTGCATCCAAATAAGCTACAAACATATCCAGTATATCATCCAATGGCCTATAACCCAATACCGCGAAGGAATGGAACACCATCACTGTCTTTTGGGCCCGGAGTTTTTTATTGGGCCCGTTGTAGTAATGCACATCAATCATAAAGGCCTTAATACCGTCCTTTAACTGCCGAGGCAAATCGTATTTTTGGTTTGGATAGGTCCAGCGCTGTTTACTGCGGGCGGCATTAAAGGCATTGTGAGTGGTTGGGTAAGAAACCTCATTGTAGCGCAAGTTGCACAATTCAGGGTGACCGTTGCAGGGCAACAATTGAGCACTGGCACTAAAATACACCCACAACAACAGCAATTGCAAAAAAACAACCAGCCGCATAGCTTACTGCTTTATCAGCTTATACACCATAGCGGTAGCGCCATTAACCTGCACTTTTATAAAGTACAGCCCAGCGGCTTGGCCAGTTAAATTGAAATGTCCGTTTGCCTTATTTGCGATTAGAGGCACGGTTTGGGTATGGATAGTTTTGCCCATTACATCCATCAAAGTCACATCAACCAGTCCCGTGGTGTTGGCGCTTATATCAAACTGCACTTCGTCAATAGCAGGGTTGGGGTAAAAAGTAATCTGCTCAATCAGTTGCAGAGTTGACAACACATTACTGGTGCTATCCAGATATACGGCAACTGTATCAATCTGCTCACAACCATTTGCATCGGTAGTAACAATGGTATAATCGCCAGGCAACAGGCTATCGGCAAGGTTGCCTACTCCATCTGCATTTTGCCAAGCAAAGCTGTAGGGCGGCTCGCCACCTTGCACCAATACCGTAATACTGCCATTGGGGTTTATCAATCCCCTTGAACGGTTTACAATAAAACCTGTTTGCAATAAGGTAGGTTGGCTTAAGGTAAAGTAACCCGTGCGGCTGCAACCCACCGAATCGGTAATGGTAACGGTATAATTGCCAGCAAGCAGGTTTTGAGCTAATGCTACCGAATCGCCATGGCTCCAAGCAAAATGGTACGGCGCGCGGCCGCTATCTACAGCTAAAGCAATGGAACCAGTTGAGTCGCCAAAGCAAAGCACATTTTGCGTGGTAGCATTAATTACGAGACAAGTGGTGCAAAAATCATTTTGAAAACGCACCAGCGCCTTATACAAGTTTAACCTTCCGCCCGAGCTAGTGGTAGTTGCTAAATCAGAAATGGTATCAATGCTCAATAAAAGACTTTCTTTCATTAGCCGCAGCATACTATCGGGGTATAGTTTGTAGGCTATCATAAAATCGGGGCAAGCCGCCGAAAACATTAACGCTATAGCGCCAGCCACCTGCGGAGTAGCAAACGATGTACCTGTTGTTGCCGAGTGCCCATTGCCAGAGGTGGTGCTCCAAATACCAGTTCCAGGTGCACCCAAGTCTACCGAGGTACTTCCGTATCCCGAACTAGGGTTCTTAAAATCGGTACGGGTGGTGTTGGTTACCACTAACAAATAATCACTTTCGCAAGTAGACGGAATATCGCCACCTACTTCCACATCAATATTGATATTAGCAGTGGCCCCAACACTCATGATACCTTGCGTTCCCAGCGAGTCGTACATGGCACACCAAATAGGATAATCGGCCGCAAAACCAAAATCAATCCCGAATGATGAGCTGGCGGCTACCACAAAAGCGCCCTTTACTCCGTTGGTTTGGTTGTACAATCGACGAGTTTCGAGCACATAGGCATAGGCAGCTACCACTTGGCTTTCGGTATACTGAGAGCATATAACTGGCATAATGGGCAAACCCCAATTTACGCCTGCCGTACCCGTAAAATTATTGGTTTTGGCACCTACCAGCCCAGCGCATAACGTCCCATGGGCGTTTACAGGTATTACATCGTTCTGGTTTACTACATGCCATCCGTTCACGTCGTCAATGTATCCGTTACCATCATTATCGATGCTATCGCCATCAATTTCATAACCATTGCGCCAAAAGTTGAGGTCACTGTGAGCTAGTTCCATCCCTTGGTCAATTACCGCAACCACAATAGTATCGCCACTGCCCGTATACCCACCGGTGGTTATATCCCAAGCTAACGGTGCCTTAATATCGGCCCCAGGCACGCCACTGCCCTGCCCGGTATTTTCAAAGTTCCATTGTTGGGGGTATAGTGTATCGTTAGGCGTATTGCGCTCTTGGGCAATTCTGTTGTACTGTGCTATTTGAACTTGGGGCATACCTCTTAAGTAGTAGAGCACTGCTTGCTCCCATATTGGGTTTGTTTTAAATAGCCAAATATTAAGGCTTGGTGCAACCGTTTCGCCCAACGAAACTTCCGCTTGCGGAAAACGGGTCTGCACGTTTTTTAGGGCAACCTCAACAGAGCTGCCACGTTTCAAGAAAACCAACACGTCGCCAACCACGTGCTGTTGCGCTTGGGTACTTGAAACAATGAGCAACATGCCCATGAACCCCACTAGCAATATCAATATTCTATGTCTCAATGCAATATAGTATGGTTAAAGAGCCTAAATTTAAGTGAAAATTCGCTGTCCCCGAGTTATTAAACCTTGTTTTCGCCCAAACGGTTGCATCAGCCTTAATTTTAGCTGCACATACGGTTTATGTAACCCGTTCGTTTTATATTAGGTATGACGGTAAACCACTTCAATAAACTCATGCTATCCATTAGCATTCTGGCTATTTCCATTGCCCTATATGCCGCATCGTGGCAAAAACCTTCCATTAAAATTGGCAAAGTGATTAACTACCTAGGTGCCGAATATACCGTATTTACTGCCGACCCTGCCAAGCATCAGATAACCCTGCATTGGAAAAATGCAGATGGACTGCTATTTTCATCAATAGGAAACTTACTAAAGACCGATAACGACCAAAAAATAGTAATGGTAACCAACGCTGGCATGTATACGCCAACACAAGCACCGGTTGGTTTGTATATCGAGAATGGTATAGAAATGGTTTCGCTTAATACCAGCAACTGCGATGGCAATTTCTGCCTAAAGCCGAACGGAGTTTTCTACACCGATAAGAATGGACCTCATGTTACGGCTAGTGAAAATTTTGAAAATGAAACCGTTAACAAACAGGTACACTATGCCACGCAAAGTGGCCCCATGTTGGTGATTGATGGCAAGTTGCATCCTGCTTTCAATGCAACATCCACTAGCCCGTATATTCGCAGTGGTGTAGGTATCGATTCAACGGGGAAGACAGTTTTTGCCATATCCAACCAGCCCGTCAATTTCCATGCTTTCGCCACGTTGTTTAAGGATGTTTTCGCATGCAAAAATGCGCTGTATCTAGATGGTGCCATATCGTTGATGTACCTACACAACATCAGGAATGACCGTGGTGGTAAATTTGGCCCCATGATATCGGTAAGCGAACTACCCTAAACCGACTAAACCCATTCAAATTTATTTTCACTTGGTAAATTCACAAAGGCTTTGCCATAAAACCATTAATTTTAACGGAAGAAACCAAATTGCATGAAAGCTATTATCCCTGTAGCCGGCCCGGGAACCCGCCTGCGACCGCACACCTACACACAACCCAAAGCCTTGATACCTGTTGCTGGTAAACCTATTTTAGGCTTTATCATCGATCAGTTACAAGAAGTAGGCGTTACAGAATTCGTGTTTGTACTGGGCTACCTTGGAGATAAAATACGCAGCTATGTTGAGGATAAATACCCGAAACTAAAGGCACACTACACCATTCAAGAAAAACGCGAAGGTCTTGGCCACGCTATTTGGACGGCCAAGCAACACATAGGCAAGGATAAAGAAGTGCTGATTGTACTGGGCGACACCATTATTGAGGTTGATTTAAAAGCAGTGGTCGATGCCAAGTTTTCGTCGCTGGGCGTAAAAAAAGTAGAAGACCCTTGGAACTTTGGCGTGGCCGAAATTGGTAACGAACCCAACCAAATAACCAAGGTGGTTGAAAAGCCAAAGTTCCCAAAATCGAACCTAGCCTTGGTGGGTGTGTATATGATTAAAGAAGCCAAAGAACTTTTTCAAGCATTAGACACGCTGGTAGCCAACCGAACCGATGACAATATTGAAATACACCTTGCCGAAGCCATACAGATAATGATTGACAAGGGTATAAGGTTCAATAGTTTTAAGGTTGACCAATGGTACGATTGCGGAAAAGTAGAAATACTGCTCGAGACCAATGCTACCTTGCTGAAAAAACACAATTTTGCGGCTCAAAACTTACCCAAGTTCGACAATACCATCATCATTCAGCCGGTAAGCATAGCCAAAGGGGCGCGTATTACTAACTCCATCATTGGCCCCAATGTAACTATAGGCGAGGATGCAGAGATAAAATACTCAATCCTAAACAACTCCATTATTGGCGACTTTGCCCGTTTGAACCATGTAATACTGAAACGCTCCGTTATAGGTAGCGATGCTTATGTAAAAGGTTTGAGCCAAAGTTTGAACATTGGCGACAATACCGAAATAGATCTCAGCGGCGATAATTGATAGCCCCCAAATGGCTATAAAAAGTTGAAATAACAAACTACTTCACGTACATAACATCCTTCACAGCCTGTATCACCCTTTTAGGGTTGGGCATCCAAGCTTCGATAAGTGTTGGGGCATAGTGCAGCGGCGTGTCGGCAGTGTTGATGGCGATAATAGGCGCATCTAAATAATCGAACGCATATTTCTGCACCCGGTAGCTAATTTCAGTTGATACGTTAGCAAATGGCCAAGCTTCTTCTAAAATAACCAAGCGGTTGGTTTTCTTTACCGATTCTACAATGGTATCAATATCCAATGGGCGGATAGTGCGCAAATCGATAATCTCAGCTTCTATGCCGTCTTTCGCCAACTCATCGGCAGCCGCTTGCGCCACTTTCATCATTTTGTTGAATGATACAATGGTAACGTCTTTGCCCACGCGGTCAACACGCGCCTTACCAATGGGCAGTACATATTCCCCTTCGGGTACTTCGCCCATATCAGAGTACAGCACTTCCGATTCAAAGAAACAAACCGGGTCGTTATCCCTTATGGCTGCTTTCAACAAGCCTTTCGCATCGTATGGGTTACTTATAGAGATTACTTTCAATCCTGGGGTATTGGCCATCCAGCTTTCAAAGCTTTGGCTATGCTGCGCTCCCAACTGTCCCGCTGCGCCCGATGGGCCACGGAACACAATAGGGCAACCAAACTCGCCAGCGCTCATAGAAAGCATTTTGGCGGCAGAGTTTACAATCTGATCAAATGCCAATACAGCAAAGTTCCAGGTCATAAATTCTACTATTGGGCGCACACCGTTCATGGCGGCACCCACTGCTATGCCGGCAAAACCGAGCTCGGCAATAGGGGTATCAATTATGCGTTTAGCGCCAAACTCAGCCAACATACCTTGGCTTACTTTGTAGGCACCATCATACTCTGCCACCTCTTCGCCCATCAAAAAAACGTCCTGGTCGCGGCGCATTTCTTCTTCCATCGCTTCACGGATGGCTTCCCTAAGCCTGATTTCTCTCATAGCAAAACGGATTTTATTCCATGGCAAATATACGGGATTAGACACAAGATGTAAGACACAAGACACAAGACTTTTGTAAAATTGGTTGCTTAACTAGCATTTCACAAATACGGCGTGGGGTCGATAAAGAACATTTTACGCCCACCATGCGGACCGCTGCTGTAGTTCCAAGGGTAAGGGAACAGCGTATAAATGGTGTAGTGCAGGTGTGGCTGTTTGCCTTTGGCATTGCCGGTATCGCCAACGGTGCCAATTACATCATCGCTACTTACTGTTTCAAATCGATGCACATTGATGGAATTGAGATGCGCATAATAATGGAATCGCCATTTGGGTCCCATTACAACCACATAGTTACCAGCTATTTTATTATTGCCTTTAGCCACCACCATACCATATACTGCAGCTTTTACAGGTGTGCCTTTTTTAGCAAAAATATCCACGCCCTTGTGCACCACGCTGCGGCCCCACGGATAGTACCAAAACGACTTCACGTTCCAATCGCCGGGCTTAGCGCCTACCACAGGGTTGTGTATATTTTGTGGCAAGAGGAAACCTATTATGGTAACCAAAAACACCAATAACAAACCATATTTAAAAGCCCTTTTTATGCGTTTCATGGTGGTGTAGCTGAGTGTTTAGGTGCTTTATGTTGATAGTAAATATACAACGTAGGTTGGTATAACCGTCACTTGAAATTCCATTTCCAAATTTTCAAATTGGCACATTTTCAAATTAGTACCACCACCTGTTATCAAATAGGATAGCCAATATTAACCCTCACATTTTTTACTCTATCTTAAAAATATCTGGCATGGGAGCTTCCATTAACTCTGGCGATCCGGCATCAATAACTTTCTTTACCGTTCCATCCTCATTATACTTTGTGAGCGTCCCATGTGTTTTACTTTTATATCTAAAATAAGTTTCTTTCACTTGCCCACTGCAGTAAAAGCTAAGTGTATATCCGTAAAATTCATTCTTGTAAACTATACCTTCAAAACTGGCCCCACCGTTATCACATAACCGTTCACACCGTAGCTCGAAATCGCCATTATTTGCATAATGTACATCATAAATGACCATGCCGTTTCTAATGGCCTCCAGTTTTACTAATTCGCCTTTACTAAACATTTCAACTCGCCTATAATTTTCCTCCTCCTTAACAATTGCCGTGCTATCAATAGCCTTGTTTGCCTGTCTTAAAATTTCTGCTTTAGTTGAATCATACCATTTATTAGGCGGATATTTAATTGTTGGGGGTAGCGGTGGTGAAGAAGCATTATTACATGAAAACAGTGAAAAAATTACCAAAATTCTTAAAAGAAAAAGTATTTCTGTAGGCATGGTTTTATTCTGTTTGAAATGAAAATACAAATATCCTAGCGCTTAACAATGTTTTAACTCTTGTCGTTACCAATCCAATCTGCAATCGGTACATTAGCACATTCCCAAATTAGCACATTAATCACCCTACCTGTTACCATTTCGTTTTATCTTAGATAGTAATTGATCATCTCCCAAAAACAACCGGCCCTTGGCTAATGCCGAAACATATAAACTGTTGCAGGATAAAGCAACCAACGCGGTAGAGCTGCTCTACAACCGCTATGGTAGCAAGCTGTACAGTTATGGCATCAGTAAATGGAACTTAGATGAGGACGAATCGTGGGATTTGGTATACCAAACTTTGTATAAAGTAGCGGATACCGTAAGCAGGTATAGTTTTGAAACGGAGCAGAAATTTGGCTCGTTTGTGTTCAAAATATTCATCAACTACCTGCGCAACCACTACCGCGACGGCAAAAAGCAGAAAGAAAATTTTGAGCAGATAAGTTTTAACGAAAGCGAATACGACGACTACGAAACCCCAGGTGGCATTGGCCGAGAGGTGAAAAACAAGTTGGCCGGCGAGAGCATGAAGGAAGCGGAGCGCGATGGCGAGGTGGAACCCGAAAGCCAAGGCATGAGCCTACTTAAGGAAGAATTGGAAAAACTGGAAGACTGGCAGCGCATGCTGTTGCTCATGCGCAGCCAAAATATATCTTACGAAGAAATAAGCAGGCATGTTGGTAAGCCTGAAACCCAACTGAAAGTGTATTACCAACGGCTTAAAGAACGGCTGATGAAAAAGCTGGGCGATAAACTGCAATACGTAACTAAAAACTGAAATGAAAAACCCGAAAGGATCATATAACAACGATGCCCTGAATGACTTGCTGAAACAGTTTATGCTGGATGAAGCAGCGGGTGGCCGCTCAGCCGACGATTGGTTAGAGTCGGAGGCGGAGTCTGTGTTTAGCAGTGAAACCGAGCATGTGCCAAGCAAAGAAAAGGAAAAAGCACTGATAGCTGGGCTTAATCAACATTTGGGTATTGGCAATAAGGGAGGCAAAGGGCTGTTGTGGAAAGGCTCGGCATTGGCGATGCTTTTGTTGGGTATAGTAGCTACTACCATTATACTTTGGCCTGAAACCGAAGCGCCGATAGCTGCCAACGGCGATGCTCGCAGCAATGAGGGATCTGAATATGCCAATGTGCCGTATGATAATGGCAATAACAACCAAAAACCTGCCCCTGAAAGCGATACGGCAAAGAGCAATGCTTTCTTATCCAACACCCAACCTACTAACAATGTAGCCATGCCCACCCCTGTGGCAAGGCGAGAGCCTAATGGCGATACCGTGCCTGATGTAGCCAACGCAAATGTGGCCTCTAAAACTAAAAAGTCGACTAAAACCTTAATAAAAGAATTGAAATGCAAGCTCGATTTTTTTACTGACCAGTTCCCAGCAGAACGATTATATGCCCAAACCGACCGTACCGATTATTTCCTGGGTCAAGACCTTTGGTTTTCGGTGTATTTGCTCAATGACGCTGATATGAAGCCTTCGGATATTAGCAGCATCATCAAAACGGAGCTGTTAAATGCAAGTGGCCAGCCAGTAGCACTTGAAGAGTGGGTAGCCACCGATGGACGTGCAACGGGCAATCTTACTATACCAAAAGATATTGCCAGCGGCACATACCTTTTTCGCGCCTACACTGCTTGGCAACACCAAATGCCAGGCAACAAGATTTTCGAAACACCAATTGTAGTACAGCAGCCTGGGCAGGTATTGCGCACGAGCTATGCAGCTACCCTACCCGCTTCGTTGCCTAGCATAGCGTTTTACCCAGAAGGCGGCGATTTGGTGATTGGTTTGCAAAGCCGCGTAGCCTTTCAAGTGCCGGCAACCATGGGCTTGCGCAAAGGCAGTATAGTGGATAATAATGGCGCTACTGTGACTACTTTTACGGTTAATAACGATGGCCAAGGTGTGTTTACCATTACCCCAGAAACCGGCAAACAGTACTTTGCTGCTGCCAGCGGCATCAACATAAAATTGCCGCTGCCCGATGCTTACCCAAGCGGCTATGTGCTACAAGTAATGGGCCAAGAGGGCAATTGGTTAAATATTAATGTACGTTCCACCAGGCAAGAAACGGTAGCGTTGGCCGCCCAAATGCGCGGAAATATGCACTATGGTGCTGAGCACGACTTGGAGCCAGGCGATAACCTCATACGGATACCAACGAACAACCTACCAGCTGGCGTATTGCAATTAAGTTTGTTTGATACCGATGGCGTGGGCCATGCCGAACGTTTGGTGTTTGTAAACAAAAACAAAAAACTGAACGTAACCATAAAAACCGACAAGACCAACTACCTGCCACGCGAAAAGGTAACGGCACAAATAACCGTAACCGATGACAAAGGTCGACCAGTGAAAACTACTTTATCGCTTACTGCGGTAGATGACTTGCTAGCACATACCCAAAACACCAACATACTCTCTGCTTTGCTGTTAGAGCCTGATTTAGGAGCTGCAGTACACCATGCCGGCTACCTGTTTGACCCAGCCAACAAAAACGCCGACCAACAAATGGACCTGTTGCTGATGACCAGCGGCTGGAGACGCTTTACTTGGAAAGAGGTTTACTACAACCAACGCCAACCGGTTGCTATAGCGCCGGAAACTGCCGTTTTGAGGGGTAAGGTAATTGATGTGGTCACTCGCAAACCTTTGAAAGGGGTTAAAATTACCAGTGCCAAATCGTTAGGTATTAGTACCGAAACCGCCGCCGATGGTAGCTTTTATATCCCTAATCTCGATTTGAGCCAATTGCGTGAGCTGGATTTGAGCTACAAAGTTGGGTTGATGACCATGGTTATCAATCATTACCAAAACGACTTGGTTATTGAGTTTGGTGGCGATGCCCGCAAAGTTTACCAGCCACAAGCCAACAGCAACCAACACCCGATGCTTACTGGCAAGCAAAAAGCCCCTAAAGGCAATGCCATTGCTGGCCAGGTGCTAAATGCATACGGCGATGGTGTAGCGGCTGCAACCATTACGGTTACTGCTCCCAACGGTAAGGTACTTGCTACCCAAACCGATGCCCAAGGCTACTACCTGGCATTAACCGAAACCGCTGGCAACCACAAAGTAAGCGTGAACGCAATAGGCTACCACAGCTACCAAAACCCATCGGTAAAAACGGATGGCAACCAGTTTTCAATGTTGGATGTACTGCTCAATTACCAAGTAGATATGAACCTACTATCGGCGCACTTTACCTCGCATGAGGCGGATACGTTTGCCAACCGATACAACTTTTTAGCGGGCAAATTTAACCCTGCATATAATAGCCCAGTGGTGGATGCTAGCCAACCCGTTTTTGGCCCCGAGGTGCGCTTACCGCTGCGCGATGGTGTAACGGCCTATTATGTGGAAGGTATGAAAATGCGCTACAACGAGCCTTTGCTACTGCCATTAACCGCCATTGGCCACATGCAGGTGTTTGATAATGGCTTGCCCAGCAAGTTTGATGGCAACGGCACCGTAATGGAAGTAACCACTGGCAACAGCAACGAACTAACAGGCACCTTGAAAGCCCCTGAGGAAAAACC
Organism: Sphingobacteriales bacterium; assembly: GCA_027486795.1. Classification (GTDB taxonomy): domain Bacteria; phylum Bacteroidota; class Bacteroidia; order Chitinophagales; family CAIOSU01; genus CAIOSU01. Next base: position 20,788 of record JAIXOI010000027.1, read on the forward strand.
GACGGGCTTTAATGTACGCTACGCACAGCCCCGCGAGTACCCTAAAACCGAGTACACCACCCGCGAACGCAGCGACAACCGAACCGATCTGCGTTTAACGCTATACTGGAACGCAAACATAACCACCGATGCTAACGGCAAAGCCACCGTGGAGTTTTATGCCAGCGACGACCTTTCGGCGTTTAGGGTGATTGTGGAGGGTGTGGGCAGCAATGGCCAACATGGCCGCACCGAGCAAGTGGTGGGCATGAGCTGGCCCTTTAACCTACAAGTAAATATGCCCGATACGCTGGTAAAAGGCCAGAAAATACAGGTGCCTATTTGGGTTGAAAACTACACGGGCAAACAGGTTACTGGTAACTTCGATTTTACCTTGCCCGATGGATTGAAACCTATTTGGCCACTGGCCCCTAAAGAGCACGGCCTGTTTCCGCAGCGCTCCGATACTATTACGGTGCAGTTTGAGGTAATTGACCCTTTGACTACTGGCACGCTGATAGTAGGCTTTACGGCCAGCGGCTACCGCGACACCTACCTATACCAATTGCCGCCGCGCAAAAAGGAAGATTGAGCCAATTACAAGAATTCGCCACATGATAAATCCCTTTAGGGATGTAATGCTGGTAGAAAAATAGTCGCACAATAAGGTAAATCCCTTAGGGATGTTACTCGCAAAACGTGGTATCGTCCTTAAAGGACTGTTTAAAATTGTCAATCAAATTTCTACCAATCTATAGTCCCTAAGGGACTTCATTTAAGTTTCGCGCCATACAGTTAACTCAAACCCCCACAAAACAAGAAGTCCCCGCAGCATCACTACGGGGACTTCTTGTTTACAGTAACACTAAATCTAGGTACGTTTCAAATCGTACTTTTCAATTTTGTTGTACAAGTGGCTGCGCTGTATATCTATCTCCTCCGCCGATTTAGAAACGTTCCAGTTGTTCTTCTTCAGCTTATGCTCAATAAACAGGCGCTCCATATGGTCTTTAAAATCCTGGAACTTGGTAAACTGTTCAAAGTAGTCCGTAGGGTTAAAGCTAGGGTTCACGTTCGGCACAAACTGGTTTACCTCCTCCTCGGTTATCTTGTTCTCTGGGGTCAAAATCACCAAGCGCTCCAATATGTTGTGCAGCTCTCGTATGTTGCCCGTCCAGTTTATATTCTGCAACTCAACAATGGCCTTAGGAGTAATTACCTTTTTAGGGATACCATAGTCTTCGCAGATTTCCTTCACAAACTTCTCAGCCAAAAGCGGTATATCATCCTTGCGCTCGTTCAAACTCGATACATGAATCAATATCACGCTCAAGCGGTGGTACAAATCCATACGGAAGTTGCCCGCCTCAATCTCCTTTATCAGGTCTTTGTTGGTAGCCGCTACTATGCGCACGTTTACGGGTATGTCCTTTTCGCCGCCTACGCGGGTAATGCGGTTTTCTTGCAAAGCGCGTAGCACTTTTGCTTGCGCCGAAAGGCTCATATCGCCAATCTCGTCCATAAACAAGGTACCACCGTTGGCCTGCTCAAACTTACCAATGCGTTGCTTTATTGCCGACGTAAAAGCTCCCTTTTCGTGGCCGAAAAGCTCACTTTCAATCAAATCAGTAGGTATAGCGGCGCAGTTTACCTCCACCATAGGGGCCGTTGCGCGTTGGCTGCGCTCGTGTATCCAGCGGGCCACTAACTCTTTGCCTGTCCCGTTTTCGCCGGTTATTAGCACACGGGCATCGGTAGGCGCCACGCGGTCAATGGTTTCCTTAATCTTGCGTATGCTTGGCGATTCGCCCACAATCTCGCGGGTTTTGGTCACCTTGCGTTTCAACACCTTGGTTTCCGTTACCAGGGTCGATTTTTCCAGCGCATTGCGGATGGTTATCAGCAAGCGGTTCAGGTCAGGTGGTTTGCTTATAAAGTCGTATGCGCCTTTTTTTACCGCATCTACTGCCGTTTCAATATTGGCGTGTCCGCTAATCATTATTATCGGCGTGTCGCTGCTATGCTCCATTGCAATTTTCAGCACCTCCATACCATCTAGCTTCGGCATTTTAATGTCGAGCAGTATCGCATCGTACTCGCCGTCTTTAATCATGTCGGCACCCTGCTGACCGTCCTCGGCCTCCTCAATGGTGTACCCCTCGTACTCCAAAATCTCGCGCATCGTTTTGCGGATGGCCTTCTCGTCGTCAACTATTAAAATCCGTGGCATAGTGCTCTCTTATGGTGATGCTTCAAATTTACGGGAATAATACCCAACTGTCCAAATTTTGGTACAATTATTAATTTGGTTTTAATGGATTGTGGAAAACATCGACAATCAATACTGCGCAGTATTATAGTTATGCCGATAATGCAAAAACAAAAAACGCTAACAAAAAGTAAATTATACAAAAATTAGACAAAATTAACTTACCAAACATTGGTAAGCATAAACTATTCCCAATCGAGACCAAGCGCTGTTTTTTATGTTAATTATTAAACGATAACCGAAACTCAATTGGGGTGTAATTGGTTTTGTTTTTGAACATCTTACTAAACGATTGGGGGTGCTCAAAACCCAATTGGTAGGCAATTTCTCCAATTGATAAATTAGTAGTACTTAACCGCTCCTTTGCCTCCTCGATGAGTTTTTGGTGTATGTGCTGCTGAGTAGTATGGCCAGTGTGCGTTCGAAGTGTATCGCTTAAATAATTAGCTGAAACATTTAGCTTGTCCGAAATATATTGAACCGAAGGGAGCCCTAATTCTTGCACTTTTGAGGAATCGAAATAATCGGCAAGTGTACTTTCTAGCTTAGCCAACAAATCATTATTCGCACTTTTTCTCGTCAAAAATTGTCTGTTGTAAAACCGGTTTGTATAAGTTAACAACAACTCAATCTGAGAAACCATAACATCCTGACTAAACGGGTCAATAGAGGTTTGGTACTCTTGCTTAATGTTCTTGAACACATCCAGCAGCATTTGCTCTTCTTTACCGGATAAATGCAGGGCCTCGTTAGCGGCGTAAGAAAAAAAACCATATTTCTTAATGGTTTTAGCAAGCGGGTAGCCCAATATAAAATCAGGATGAAAAACCAACCACCATCCCGAGACTGTATAACTTTCGGAATTAGATACCGAAAGTACTTGATTAGGTGCCGTCATTGCCATCACACCTTCATCAAAATCATAATATTGTTGGCCATATTTGAGTTTGCCCTTCAAATTGCGCTTTAACGATACACCATAAAAATTTAGAGCAAAATGAACTTCGCCTTCTTGACTACTTGCCGCTACTTCGTCCATGTCAATTAGGCTTATCAAGGGGTGCATAGGTTTTGACAAACCCATTAGCCTATGCAACGCGGATATGGAATTGATTTTTAGGTGCTTAATTTTATCGGACATCTTACTAATTTAAAAAAACTAAAAACCCTTCATAAAAGTAACCACTATCTGGGCTATAAACCAGTGCTTACCAAATAGGCTAACCCCTTTTTGCAAAAATCCATGCCCCTGCCAAAAACAACATTTGAATTGGAATTCGCAAGAGACTAGCACCAAACTTGTTGCTACCGGTTAGGTAATAGCCTACACTTTCGGGTATATGAATCGTAAACAGAAAAACCATTAACATCAACAAAATAAGACGTGCCGCAGTAGTTCTAGTTTTTAAAGGCACCAGCAAAATAGCTAAAAGTATTTCTACTGCACCGCTTAAAAAAATAAGCGTTTTATGCATCGGAAGCCACGAAGGCATCATTGCTAAGTATTGCTCAGGGGCAACAAAATGCATGGAACCCATAAAAAGATAGAACGTAACTTGAAGGTAAAGCAATACGTTTTTTGAAGTTTTCATTTTAAAACTGGTATTTATGGTTAACTAATTTTTCAGAAACCTCCCATAGCTGTTCGGCCAGTTTTCTATTATTCGATGCATCGCTAGATTGCACCCGTTCTGGGTAGCCTTTCAGTTCGTTCATTTTGGTTGGGCCAAAAAACTCAGCGCCTTGCAAATTCAGCTCAGTGCCTGCCCTTAGTATCGGGAGTGCTCCCATATCAACTTTTTGAGCGAAAATCACATTCATTATCTTCATCATAAATCCAGCATCCTTCTGTAGGTTGGTTGCCGTATATCCTGGGTGTGCCGCTGTAGCTATTGCGTTAATATTAGCTAGTTTGAACCTTCTGTCAAGCTCATAGGTAAATAGCAGATTGGCCAGCTTGCTTTGCGCGTAAGCCTTTTTGGTATCATAATTTTTACAAAAGCTTAAATCATGAAACTGTATAGAAGGGTCAAAATTTTGTCCCTGTGTTTTTTTATGCAGCACACTACTTTGGGTTATTACCCTGCTATTAGGAGTAGCTTTTATCAGCGGTAGCAACAAGCCGGTAAGTAAAAAGTGGCCTAAATGGTTTGTAGCAAACTGTAATTCATGACCTTGTTTTGACAACTCGCGCTGCGGTGGCCACATAATTCCCGCGTTGTTTATCAACATATCTAATTTCGAGTGTTTTACCAATAAATTTTCGGCAAATTGCTTTATCGATTCGAAATCTGCAAGGTTCAAGGTCATGAGCTCTACATCGGCGTTTTTGTCTCGCTGTTTAATTTCTTTGAGCGCCTCAGTGCCTTTTGCAGGATTACGAACCGGCAGTATCAGTTTGGCCCCTTTCTGGCTAAGAATTTTCGCTGCTTCAAGGCCAATGCCACTGGTTGCGCCAGTTATTATTATTGTTTTACCTTTTTGGCTTCCAATATTATTGGCAGCCCATGGTTTCTGTTCCATATCAAATTTGTTTTAGTACATAGCAAAATTGAGCGTATACTCAGAAACCGTATTAGCCAAATCTCGGATTGTTGTAGCCAAAAAGCCTTTAAATTTGTCTCAATTAATTTTTAAGAGCTATCTCAATCTCCTTTTCAGTAAACGGGTAAGGGAATGCTACCTTGTGCAACTTAACGCAATTGCAGTTAACCATTAATTTAAAGTACTACCTTTCAAAATATGAAACTGATGATTTTGTTTTATAAGCTTAAGATACCGTCAAGCAGTCTGCAATCTGCCGAGCGCATGCACTTTTAAGGCAAATTCCCTAAATTCGCCCATCTAACAAAACCACCCTACCATGGCCACTTGGAAACTGATCTCTTGGAACGTGAACGGCATACGCGCCGTTGCCAAAAAAGGCTTTATGGACTGGTTCAATGCCCAGGACGCTGACCTTATTTTTTTGCAAGAGACCAAGGCGCACCTTGACCAAATGCCCCCCGAAACAACCGATATACCGGGCTACTTGAGCTACTTCAGTTGCGGTGAACGCAAAGGCTATAGTGGCACCGCCCTTTTTACTAAGCACCAGCCGCTGAGTATAAGCACGGGTTTTGGCGTGCGCCCTGAGTTCGACAACGAGGGTCGCATTATCTGTGCCGAGTACGAAACTTTTGTGGTGTATGGTATCTACTTCCCCAATGGTGGTTCAGGCCCAGAGCGCCTCCAATTTAAGATGGACTTTTACGATGCTTATTTGGAGCATGCCGAGGCTTGGCGCGCCAAAGGCAAAGAGGTGATAGTGTGTGGCGACGTGAACACTGCCCACAAGCCCATTGACCTTGCCCGCCCGAAAGAGAACGTGGGTACCAGCGGCTTTATGCCCATTGAGCGCGCTTGGGTAGATAAGTTGGTAGACACAGGATACTACGACACGCTGCGCCTAATAACCGACGAGGGCGAGCTATACTCATACTGGGACCAACGTTTCCGCGCCCGCGACCGAAACGTGGGCTGGCGCATCGATTACTTCTTTGTGAGCGAAGGATTGAAGGATAAGGTGAAAGATGCGTTCATCCAAAACCAAGTGCTGGGCAGCGACCATTGCCCAGTGGGCATTTTGTTGGAGGTATAACTTTTGCCACTTTGTATTTAGTATACCGGTTCCACGGCAAACCCTTTCTCGCGTAACAGTTCTATTACACCTTCTTTTCCGGGTAAATGGCCGGCACCAATAGCCACAAATGTAGACTCTTTGGTAATGAATTTGGCTATGCGGTCGGCCATTACGTGGTTGCGATTGGTAAGCAATAGCACTGATACCTTCTCGTTGCTGCCAGCTTCAATAAGCTTGGCTATTTCGTTCAACTGTTGGTTTTGATAGTACTTTAGTAGCTTCTGTTCTACCTTCTTGTTTTTGCCAAAGCCCTCTACCGCATCCAGCACCAAATCCAGCTGCTCGCGAATGGTCAAGCCATCTAGGGCATTAATCTGCTCCTCCAGCGTTTCAATGCCAATAACGGTTTTACCTTCGTTTTTAGCTTTCAAAAACAGGTGCTCGTCCAAAAAATGCTCATTATCAACACTCATACCAGTACCCGACATGATGATGTACAAAAACACCGGCTTTATTTGCTTAAAGTACTCCAACTTAAACCCGAACTGCTTCTTCAAAAAGTTATCAATCTTTTGTTGCTCCTCGGGCTTTAAGTAGTCTTCAATACGATAATTTTCATCTGCTACCATCAGCTTAAAAATATCCTTATAAATATTCGGCTCAAGCGCAATTTCCATAGCAAATGACTTGCACGTATCGAATGCCGTAACCATGCTCTTCGAAAAATCAAAAGCTTTCTCATCCTTTACGTGCATAGTACCAAACAAAAAAGCGTGATGCGGCAAGCCATTGCCCGATATTTCCCAAAGCAAACTATTGGCTATACCTTGCTTTTGACTAAAGGCTGTTGATGGCCAAATAGTGGCCATGAATAGCCACAGGAAACCAACGTGAATCAACTGTTTTTTTGTCGTAAATTTGCTCATGCAGCGGCAAGATTAAAGTAACCAATAGCAACCCCCAATAGGCCCACAATAATTGCCGAAAATTAACAAATTCCGCGGTTATTGTTCCTCGGTAGTTGCTGGCAAATGTTGTGCCGTTTAATTCAGAAATTCAAGATTCAAAATTTAAAATTGAAGATTGAAAATTGGGTTTCCCAATCGTAAATCGTACTTCGTAAATCGTACCTCGCACATGATCATGATCGACAATATCCTCATCTCGGAGGAAGTGGTGAAAAAGCAGTTTATATGCAACCTAAGCGCTTGCAAAGGGGCCTGCTGCGTTGAGGGCGAAAGTGGCGCACCTATGGAGGATTTTGAAGTGGAAATTATGCACCGCGATTATGAGAAATTCAAACCTTACATGACCGCCGAGGGCATTGCCGAAGTGGAAGCTCGTGGCATGCACTACATGGAAAACGGCGAGGCCAAAACCACCCTAATTGGCGGCGAGGGCGGCCCTTGCGCCTATGTAAACTACAAAGACGGCATTACGTTTTGCGGCATTGAGAAAGCTTGGGAAGAAGGCAAAACCGATTTCCGTAAGCCAGTATCGTGCCACCTCTACCCTATCCGGGTAAAGGAGAGCCACGATGTGGTGTTTGTAAACTACTTTGAGTGGGACATTTGCGACCCCGCCTGCGCCCTTGGCGAAGCCTTGCAAGTGCCCGTGTACCGTTTCCTTCGCGAGCCGCTCATCCGCCGCTTTGGGGAGGAGTTTTACGAAGTGCTAGACGAAACCGTGAAATACGCCGAAGCCAACCCCGATGCCGGTGAAGTGATAGAGATAGATTTAGGGGAGTGATAATGGTTGATGGTCCAAAGTTGATAGTCCGCAGTCAACAGCCAATTAGTTTTGTTAATGGTTACTTTCATTTCTTGTTTGGTCATGTCTCAACCCGTCATCGCGAGATGTGAAGTTGCGCAGCAACAGAACGGCGAAGCGATTCGCTGCTACGAAGTAGGATGTTTGGAGACCAGTGGCGTATGAGTGAATATTAAGATTTGGGATTTAACGCTCAACCCAGCAACCCCCTCCCCAGCCTGCGGCAGGCAGGTAACCTCCCGCTTTGGGCCCCGCTCAAGACGACATGCCTAGAAAATGGAAAGGAACTTACTTGTTTTGTCATTTGTGTTTTTCCCTTTCTCATCTCTCTTCCTTCATTTCATATCTGCCAGCGCTTGCTCCAAGTCAGCGATAAGCACGGCTGGGTCTTCGAGGCCGATGTAGAGGCGCACTAGGTTCCAAGGAAGGTGTGGGTTGAGTTGCTCAGGAGATTGTGCCAATGCACACACTGGCAGCACCAAACTCTCATGTCCACCCCACGAACAGGCCAACAGAAAGCGTTGCAACTTATCGGCAAAGCGCTCAATTTCCCCCACGTCTTGCGCATCCAAAAGGATGGAGAACAGCCCACCACACTGCCCCATCTGCTTTTGTGCCAGCGCATATTGCGGGTGCGATGGGTGGCCGGGGTATATTAGCTGTTTTACTTTAAGGTGATTGTGCAGATACTCCGCTACCTGCTTACCGCTTTGCGATGAGCGCTCAAAGCGCACAGGCAGCGTGCGCAAACTGCGCAGCAATAATGCCGAGGTCCAAGGGGCTGCAATGCCGCCGAGGTTCATAAATTCGTGGTCGAATATTTGTTTAATGATGGCCTTGCTGCTGCACACCACACCCGCTACCACATCGCTATGCCCGCCCAAATACTTGCTGGCCGAGTGCACCACAATATCAACGCCCCACTTGGCTGGCTGCTGCCCCAGTGGCGTGGAGTAGCTATTATCAATAACCGTTACAATGCCCCTTGGCTTGGCAATGGCACATACGGCCTCCAAATCGACCAGCTCAAAAGTGAGGCTGTTGGGGCTTTCCAAGTACAGCATGCGGGTGTTGGGTTGTATGGCAGCCTCAATGCCTGCGGTATCGGCGGCTGGCACATAAGTAACCGTTACACCATACCGACCCAGCAACTGGTTAAACAGCTTCTCGGCCCAGCCGTAGGGCTTTTGCACGCACACCACATGGTCGCCAGCTTGCAGCTGACTGATAACCGCTGCACTGATAGCCGCAGCACCGCTCGCAAACGCCAACGCACCGTCAGTGCCCTCCAAGGCTGCCAACTTTTGGCAAAGTATGGCCGTGGTGGGGTTTAGCCCACGGGTATAGAAAGACACCTCCTGCTCGTGCGGCAGCGCGTGTCGCATGGCGGCCACGCTAGCAAAGGCAAAGTTGCTGGTTTGGTACACCGGCGGCGACACCGCCCCGTGGTATTCGTCGCGAGCTTCGCCGAGGTGGTTGAGGATGTAGGATAGGTCCATTTTTAGTTGCGAGTTACGGGTTACGAGTTGCGAGTTGATTTTATTGGCAACAAGCTACAAATTATAGGGCGATTTTCAATTGGGCGAGGGGTTTTGTCGTGTACTTTTATATAATGTTGGTGCGGCTTTCGGGCATTTGGCTTCTTTTACCTTGGCTTTGGCAAGTGGTGCTTTTTGGGGCCATTGCCTTTCGCCGCAATAGCCTAAGTGGGGTTTTGTCGTGTATAAACCTTTGATTATCAGTAAATTAAAAACCGCAATGCAATTAGCTCATTTTCAATCACTTGCACACGACAAAACTACCTATGGCCATTTAACTGGCCCCAATTGGATTGCCATGCGTTGGTTTGTCGTCGCTCCACCAACAGCGGTGGGTTTCATTGTCGCCAAAAAACGCAACATCTATGTCTGGTTTCGCAAAATTTGCGAAACCAGCGCGCTAGCAATTTGGTACTTGTTTTAGCTATTTTTACAACATAAACTAGAGGCAGGTGCTATGGAAAACTATGAAGTTCAACTTATCGAAACAGCGGTTGTAATACTTGCCTACCTCACCATTCGCTACCTTTCCCTTAAGGCTATCGAAAACGTGGCTATTCGCATCGATTATCAAAAGTCGCGCACCAAAATCATCATCAAACTTGTCACGGTCATCCTATTCTTGATTTGCGTCAGCTTGCTCATTTTTATTTGGGGCGTAAAGCAATCCGAATTGGTGCTTTTTATCTCGTCTATGCTTACGGTTCTAGGTATTGCCTTTTTTGCCCAGTGGTCCTTAATGTCCAATATCACCTCCACCTTGATCATCTTTTTCAGCCACACCGTAAAAATTGGCGACAGCATAACCGTATACGACAAAGACTACCCCATAGAGGGCACTATCAGCGATATCGGAATTTTCTTTGTGGTTATCAAAACCGATGAAGGCGAAAAAATAACTATTGCCAGTAATGTGTTTATCCAAAAAATGGTAAAGCAGCACCATAAGCGCTAAGGGCTTCGTGGGCTGGTAGCTAAGGTAAGTCCACTTATTATCCGTATATTTCCATATGCCCTAAAAATACAAGGGCTTCTTTCGGCTTTTTTTAAAGCCTCATTGGCTATGCTACCTTTTACAGCATACCAGTTTTCCTAACCCACAAAACCATAATCATGAAAACCAAAATAGCCGCTGTAGTATTAGTAGTAGGTATCATATTGGGTGCCTTTGGAATTTACCAACAAACCCAAGACAACCAAATTATTGAAATAGGCAACATGACCATTGACCGCAGCGCCGAACACAACATCAATTGGATGGAGATATTAGGCGGTGTATTGGTTGTAGTAGGCTTGGTGGCATTTTTTGTACCTGGCAAGAAATAGTAATATTTACACTTAATACCCTAACTGACAGTGATGTTAGTTAGGGTATTTTTTATTTGTGTTATGGTGGCGTTGGCGCTATAGGATTAAAGGTTGGAGAAGCACTGGATGGTTCATCTTTATTAAGTAATATAATGACGAGTTAAGAGAAACTATGCCCAATTGAGCTGTGCTGTTGCCAGCATTTTTGCGGCATTGACTTGTTGGGAAAAACTTGGATAAGAAACCAACATTTCAGCCGCTATGATCCAAACTAAAAACCATTCACTAACTTTCCCCACAACTCTCATAAACCTAGTATTTTCTTATTCTCTTTGGCAAGCACGCTGGCTTCCAAAATGCGCTTTTGACGGGTAGCATCCGTTTTGGCCAATTTTATCCACCTTAGTATAAAACGCTGACTCGATGGCGAAAACTTATTGAAGTGCGATAGCGCAGGTGCATGCAACTCCAAACAGTCAATCAAATCCTTCGGTTTTATCAGCTGGTCAACATCATCCATAAAATGCCAGCTTCCATTTGCCTTCGATCTTATTACCTCCTTCCTGCCAGCATCCGTCATCAGGCCTGCCGCTTCTAATTTTGCAAAACGGTCTTTATAGGTTTTTGTCCAATGCTCTGCTTGCCGCGGAGCAATCAATTGCATGGTTTGGTCTTCATTCAATTTCCTTCTAATGCCATCTATCCAACCGAAACAAAGCAACTCGTCAAGTACCTCTTGGGTTGATATGTACTTATCCTCAACTTGTTTTTTGTAGGTTACCAACCACACGCTTTCTTTTTGACCGTGATTGTCGGTCAGCCACTGCCTCAATTCGGCTGTAGAGCTAACCAATACCTTTTCAAAATTCTCGGTCTTAACCATGTAAGTGGGTTTAGTTCAAAAACGCCCAACGGAATTAAAATGTTTGCTGCGCTATCACTATTGATTAGAGGCGTTATCACCTACCGGTAATTGTGAGCAATAATTGATTTTTTATCCTCGGCATTGAAAGAGGTTTCCTAATGCACCACAAAGGCAATACCCATCTAGCACATTTAGTGTATTGCTAAATAATCTATGATAACTAATTTAATTAGTAAAACCAATACAGAACCTTTAGCTTTGGGAAGGTAATAAGTTTGCTATGAACGAGCGGGTACAGGAGAAGCTAAAAATATTGGCCGATGCGGCCAAATACGATGTGTCGTGCGCCAGCAGTGGCAGCGACCGCAAGAACAAAGCCGGCGGCATGGGCAACTCCACGGGTATGGGCATTTGCCACAGCTATACCGAAGACGGGCGGTGCGTATCGCTGCTGAAAGTGTTGCTCACCAACTATTGCATATACGATTGTGCCTACTGCGTGAGCCGCAAAAGCAACGACATCAAACGGGCCGCATTTACGGTTGAAGAGGTGGTAGACCTTACCATGAGTTTTTATAGGCGCAACTATATTGAGGGGCTGTTTTTGAGTTCGGGTATATTCAAAAACGCCGACTATACCATGGAGCGCTTGGTGCGCATAGCCAAAGACCTACGCACGTTGCATAATTTTAACGGATACATACACCTTAAACTAATACCCGGCGCCAGCGACGAACTGGTGCAACAAGCGGGCTTGTATGCCGATAGGTTGAGCGCCAACTTGGAGCTGCCCTCGGAGGCGAGCCTGAAGATTATTGCGCCCGAAAAAAGCTATGACCAGGTTTACCTGCCCATGAACTACCTAAAAGAGGCCATTGTGGAATATAGGCGCGAGAAAAAACAGAACCGCCATACGCCCATTTTTGCGCCTGCAGGGCAAAGCACCCAAATGGTTATTGGTGCCTCGCCCGAAACCGACCTGCACATTCTTAAACTATCCAGTGAACTGTACCAAAACCAAAACCTAAAGCGGGTGTACTACTCGGGCTATATACCGGTGAGCAACGATACCCGGCTCCCTACTTTGGTAGCGCCGCCCCTAGTGCGCGAAAACCGCCTATACCAAGCCGATTGGTTGATTCGGTTTTACGGGTTTAAGTACAACGAGATAGTAGACGACCGCAACCCGCACCTAGATGAGCAATACGACCCGAAACTGGTGTATGCGCTGCGCAACATGCACCTTTTTCCGGTAACTTTGCAAACGGCACCATACGAAATGATACTGCGCGTGCCGGGCATTGGTGTAAAAAGTGCCCAAAAGATAGTGGCTGCAAGACGGTACCATAGCCTGCACCTCGATTTGCTGAAAAAGCTACGCGTGGCCGTAAACCGTGCCAAGTACTTTATTAATGTGCCCGGCAACCACCTATTGAAACAATACTACCCCGAGATGATACGCAAAGAGTTGGCCGGTGCAAACCCAACCGACCACCAACCCCAACAGTTGATGCTTTTTGCTTAAAGCCTGCATAGCCATAGCCATGTTAGTACATAAAACCACTGCTGTTGATGAGGTACAATTGGTTTATGACGGCACCTATGAAGGGCTGTTAACGGTGGTATTTGAGTGTTACCGACTGAAACTGACCCCTACCGAAATACAAGTGCAAGGCGCACCGGCAAAAGACTTATTTGCCAACCGCCAGCCGCTAACCATAACCTCCGACAAAACAAGCGCCCAGCGGGTAGCTGCAGGCATAACCAAGTATGGTGGCCGCCAAACGGTAAGCGAGCTATACCAAGTATTTCTATCGGAAAACGGGCAGCGCGAAATGATTGTTTACCAATACCTGCGCTTGCTTTTCGAAAAGCAAAAAGCCATAAATGCCCACTACCATATTGATGTGGTGCTGCAGGTGAGCCAATTGGTGAAACAGATGGGCCGCGAAATACACCGCATGCATGCCTTTGTGCGGTTTCAAGAACTAGCAGACGGGCTGTACTTTGCCCCCATTGAACCCGATTTTGATGTTTTGCCCCTCGCTCACCAGCATTTTGTTAAAAGGTATGCCGCCATGCGCTGGTGTATTTACGACATTAAGCGCAACTATGGCCTGATGTATGATGGCGGCCCGGTGCAGACCGTGGTGCTAGATATGGATTTTAGTGGCAACACCATGCAGCTACCCGCCGAGGTGCTGTCTGCTAAAGAGCTAGCCTACCAGCAGCTTTGGAAAGATTACTATAAAAGCACCAACATAACCGAGCGCAAAAACCTGAAACTACACCTGCGCCATGTGCCGAGCAGGTACTGGAAATATTTAACGGAAAAGTGGTAGCGGTTTTTGGGCCAATTCAACTATATATTACCGCAAACATGCGCTGGAACAGATACAACTCCGCGGTATTACGGAGCAAATGGTAGTTGATACCATAGCAAATGCTGAAAAGGATAGCATGCAGGATAATGAAGTAAGAATTTATCAAAAACTGCTCACATTTGGGGTGGATAGTAACTTTTTGTTGCGGGTTTTCGTTAATACCGAAAAGTTGCCTCCACAAGTGATAACCGTTTACAGAACTTCAAAATTAGATAAGTACGCATGAAAATAAAATACGACCAAGAAAGCGATATACTGTACATCTCGCTTAGCGACGAGGCGGTGTTTGAAAGCGATGAAAACAAACCAGGTATAATTTTAGATTACTCCAACGAGGGGAAAATAGTGGGCATCGAGATCCTTAAGGCCTCTAAACAAATACCTCAGCCTTTGAAAGTAGAATATGAAGTAGCTTAAGCTTTTGGCTAAGGGCATAAATAGTAACACATTACTTGTTGGAGGATTTAAATTGATTGTTGACCAACACCCCCACTCGTCCTCCCCCACTAGTCCTCGTCTTATTTGACGAGGATGAAACGGACACAGCGTCTTCAGACGCCCGAATAACCCCCTTACATCCCCACACTCACCATTATCCCGTGCATTTCTTGCTGAATTTCCTCAGCGGCGGCGCGGGCTTTGGCGGCTATGTCGGTGGCACTGTTGCTAGCGAAAATGATGCTGCGGCTAGCTGCCACTAGCAAGCCCACTTTATCGTTCAGTCCGTATTTACATACTTCGCCTAAGTCGCCGCCCTGCGCGCCGATGCCGGGTACTAGCAGGAAGTTATGGGGTGCGTGCTTGCGCACAGTAGCAAACATTTCGGGGTGGGTGGCTCCTACTACAAACATGGTATTTTCGGCAGTGCCCCAAGTATTGCCCGCCTTCAGTACCTGCTCAAAAAAGTTGAGTCCGTCGGCTTGCAGCATTTGTAGGTCTTGGCTGCCAGGGTTGCTGGTAAGCCCCAACAAAATGGCCCACTTGCCTGGGTACTCCAAGTAAGGCGTTACGCTATCGTGCCCCATGTATGGCGAAAGGGTAATGGCATCGCAGCTTAGCGTTTTAAAGAACGCCTCGGCATACATGCGGCTGGTGTTGCCAATGTCGCCCCGCTTGGCATCGGCCAGCTTAAATAGGCCATCAGGCATGTATTCCAGCGTTTTGCGCATGCTCTCCCAACCTTTGGCGCCATGCGCTTCGTAAAAGGCTGTATTCAGTTTGTAGCCTACACACAAATCGTGCGTGGCATCAATTATCATTTTGTTGTACTCGTATATAGGGTCTTCCATGGCACGGTACTCGGCGGGCAGCTTGGCAAGTTCGGTATCCAGCCCAACTAACAGGAACGAACGTTTCTCGGTAATCTGCTCAAAAAGTTGTTGGCTGGTCATGGGGGGTGGTTTGTGGCAAAAATAAGGAAAAGTCCACGGTCCACAGTCCACAGTCCACGGTAAAAAATTGTTATTGGTTATTGGTTGATTGGTTATTGCTCAAGGGTCGACAATCAAAGTCGACGGCAAAATTGTTATTGGGATAATCTAGTGATTACTTTCTAATTCCATTTAAAGAATCCGCGAAACTTCGATTATTTTTGTCTGTAGACTGTCGACTGTGGTCAGTGGTCCAAAAAAAAGTCCTAATTTCATTGCATGGAATTCAAAGTGCTCTTCTATATTATCATTGGTGTCATCTTCGTTGGGTCGAAGATATACCAAGGTATTAAGAAGGCCAATGAAGAGCTGGAACAGCGCCAAAAGGAAAATGCCAATGCCCCTCGGCCACAGCCAACGGAAAGGGAGAGGAAAGCCCCCGAAACTATACCCGACCCATGGACTGCCCCAAAACCAGCGCAGAAACGAACAATGGCCACTGAACCTAGGCGCGTAAGCAAGCAAAAAACCATTGAGGAAATACTGGAGGAAATGACCCGCCAGTACGAAAAACCGAACGCGCCTGCGCCTACCCCAGCACCTAAGCAAAAACCTAAACCAGCACCTGCGCCCGTATACGACCAGTTAGACCAACCGTACCCTACCGAAGACAACCCATATAGCAGTATAGAGAAACTATCTATCAGGCCCGGTCAGAAGGACTATGCGTTCGACGACTCAATGGCCATGAGCGGACTTACCAGAAAAGACTACCACAACATTCTGGAAGAAGATGATGTGTTAGACAAACAAGAATCGCTTTACGAGAATTTCAACCCCCGCGAGGCCATTAAATACGCAACCTTGCTCGAGCGCAAATACCAGTAACCCACGTTAGCACAGCCTTTTAGTAGTATTCCACATATCCACAAGCGCATACTGAACAATATGCCCATTTCGTTTATTACCTTAGGGAACATATTGCGCGCAACATGAAAATCTATACCCGAAAAGGTGATAAGGGAAAAACATCCTTAATTGGCGGTACCCGTGTACCTAAGCACCACATGCGGATAGAGGCTTATGGCACGGTAGATGAGCTAAACTCGTGGTTGGGCGTAATACGCGACATGACCGCCAACGATGCCGTAAAGACTTTGTTGAAAGAGATACAAGACCGCTTGTTTACCGTAGGCTCGGCATTGGCCGCCGAACCCGAGCACAGCAAAATGATACTGCCCGATCTAAAGCCAGCCGATGTGGAAACCCTAGAGCTGGACATAGACCGCATGAACGAAACCTTACCTGAGTTGAAAAACTTTATTTTGCCGGGCGGGCACCTTGCTGCTAGCTACTGCCATGTGGCACGTTGCGTATGCCGCCGCGCCGAGCGTTTGATTGTGGATTTATCGGAAAAAGATATGGTAGATGCCCTCGTAATACAATATATGAACCGCCTTAGCGACCATTTGTTTGTTTTGTCACGTTATTTAGCGCACAACGATGGAGCAGAAGAGATAACTTGGGCGCCACGTAAAAGCTAGTGGCACAAGGGTTTATAATATATTTTCGTAGGCCGAAACTTTTTAGCGCCGCTTACGTTTTGACAGACTGAGAATAATTCTATATTTGCACCTTAATTAAAAACAGGTTCACTATGTACTGGACACTTGAGCTTGCCTCACATTTGGAAGATGCACCTTGGCCGTCAACTAAAGACGAGCTAATTGATTATGCTATCCGCTCTGGCGCACCTATCGAGGTAATCGAGAACCTGCAAGAGCTTGAAGACGAAGGCGAAATTTATGAAGGTATTGAGGACATTTGGCCCGATTACCCTACTAGCGACGACTTTTTCTTTAACGAAGACGAATACTAAGGTAGAGAACAGATATAAGATGAAAGATGTGAATCGTTAAACTGTTTCTTTTCTATCTGTGATTTGCTATCTGTTGTTTATAATCTGTCATCTGTTATCTCATATCTGTTGTTGTTTTGGGAATCATTGCACTTGAAGGATTGAGCTTTTTTGCACACCACGGGTACTACCCGCAGGAGCGAGAAGTGGGCAATCGTTTCAGGATTGATGTATACCTTGAAGCTGATTTTAGCGAAGCTGCCCAACACGATAACCTGGAAGGCACCATAAACTACGAAGTGGTATATAAACTGGTAAAAGGGGTGATGGAAGGCAGCAAGCAATATTTGCTCGAAAGGCTAGCACAGCGCATTATAGATGCCTCGGCCGATAGGTATAAGGAACTAAAGTGGATGCGAGTGCGTATAAGCAAACTGAACCCACCAATAGCCGGCGATATTGAGCGGGTATATGTAGAGTTGGAAAAAACATTTTAGGATTTTTGGGCGCTGGTTGTAAAAACGCGCAAATTTTGTACATTTGCTGACCCAATATAGGGTCGGGTGGCCGAGTGGCTAGGCAGAGCTCTGCAAAAGCTCGTACAGCGGTTCGAATCCGCTCCCGACCTCGCATTAATTTGCCAGAACCCTGACGCTCACTGAGTTGTCGGGGTTTTTATTTTCGGGGTATGGTGGTATTTTGGGGCATGCTTTGCCGCTTAAAAAGTAGCTCCCGTCCTCCTTCTTTTGACGAGTACGAATCGGACACCACGTCTTCAACCTGTCCAGCCTCAAGCGGAGACGCCGGTGCAATGCATACTTTTGCCCCCAATCGTACCAATCTCTCGTTTCAAACGAGACTAAGCTTGACACACTGCTTACTTTCAGCATTCTGCTAAAAAATCAACCTTAATCTTCAGCAGCCGGCAAATGCGCCTTTTAATAGTATAAATTAAAACAAAATTTAAATTACCTAAACTTAGGTATAGGTAACATTAGGGTGAAACATAATTTTACCGTCAGAAATTATTATATAAATCCCTTTTTGTTAAGGCTAATTATTGGCTAAATATACTTTAAATCCGGCACGGTTATGCGTATTCTTAAATTGCCGTTAATAGCAATAGCTTTAGTGCTTGCAGCAAACTGCCTGCCATTGATGGCACAAACAGTACCCCAAGCCTTCAATTACCAAGCCGTGGTGCGCAATGCCGCCGGGCAAGTGGCAGCCAACCAAGTAGTGGCCATACGTGCCAGTATACTTGAAACCAGCGTGGGCGGAACCGCACTATACACCGAAACCCACCTGCCTACTACCAATGCTTTTGGCTTGGCCAATTTGGCAATTGGCAATGGTAGTGTGGTCTCAGGCGATTTTACTTCCATTGCTTGGGGTAGCTCGGAAAAATACTTAAAAGTAGAAATAGATGTAAATGGCGGCAGTAACTATATAACTGTGAGCACTACTCAACTATTGAGCGTTCCTTATGCGCTGTACGCTGAAACCAGCGGAACTCCTGGTGCTACAGGTGCTACAGGTGCTACCGGTGCTACCGGCGCCAGTGGCGCTACTGGCGCTGCGGGTGCAACTGGAGCAACTGGAGCAACAGGTTCGTTTACACCAACTGGCTCAAATGGTTTAACTGTAAGGCATAATGGCTTGAACTGGGTAAGTTCCATTTTGTTAACAAATGATGGAAACCGTATTGGTATAAATACTACTGCTCCTGTTTCAACACTGCATGTTAAAGACAGTTCGGTTGTTTTCGGAGGTTTTAATATTTTACCATTTTCAGGGTTGGCTCATATAGTATCATCGTCATATGTGCCGAAGCCGTCCCCATTTACATCGGGTATTGGCATGATGTGGTATGCCGAGAAAGCAGCTTTTAGGGTTGGAGGCCATATTGGCGCTAATTCAAGTTTTTCCACCAACGAAATCGGGTACTATTCGTTTTCCTCGGGCTTTGGAGCCAAGGCAAAAGGCAGTTGGTCGTTCGCCAGCGGATTTAATTCGCAAGCTTCTGGATGGGGGGCTTCGGCGCTAGGGGTAGAAGTAAGTGCACCCAGCTATGGGGAAGTGGCAGTAGGTAATTGGAACACCACCTATACCCCTACTAGCCCTAACAGTTTTAATGAAACTGATAGGGCTTTCGTTGTAGGCAATGGCAGCGGGTCCGGGCCATCGGCGTATAGCGATGCACTAACCGTAATGAAAAACGGCGAGGTTAAAATTGGAAACAACGGCACATTTTTCACCAACCTACAAGAAGGGGAGTTTATTGCAGGTTCTAGCAGCACTGTAACCAAAGAAGTCATTATTCCGCTTCCTTCAAATTTCCCAAGTACCACCCCCGTAAGGGTAATAGTGCAGCCCGTGGGTGGAGGTCCAAACCTTACAGACGAATTTATTGTGACCGTAAAAAATGCTAGAAACGATATGATTGTAGTGATGGTTCGGCGCATAGATGCAAATAGCGGCTGGGGGCAACAACTAAAGCTGCACTGGATGGCTTGGCAGTAACGAATTGAATGTTAAACAATATTAAACTTAATAAACAAACACAAACTATGAAGCTTAACCTACTAATATTGGCAATGGCCATGAGCGGCCTGTTTACACTTCAATCATGCGAGAAAGAAGTGCCCGAAGTGGATACTGAGCAACCTAGCCTTTCCGTAACTATACGTGGCCCTGGTATTACCCGTACCGTAACCGATTTGGATGCCGACAGGTATCAATTTAATTTAGCTTATGGCGTAGAATATGATTTGATTATTAGCATTGGCGATACCGGTGGCTGCAAAGAGCTGCACGCCCAAGTGTTTCAAGATATGAACCCGACGGAATTCACCTCCCTTATTTCGGGCAGGGAAGTTACCCGTAGAAATCTGGGCATTAGCACCTATTTTGATTTGGTAAACACCGGTGCCCCGCTTAGCGGCCTTTCTATGACTGGCTCCATTATACTACCACAAATACCGCAAGGCCAAGGTATATCGTACAGTGTTTATGTGTATGGCAGCGACTACGGTGGGCAGGGTGGCCGACCCAACCAAAACAGCCTTTCGCTTAATATATTCTCAGAGGGCGGCGTAAACCCTGGTGTTATTGAGCTTTATTGAAAATACAAACCCTTATACTTTAATGGGACATTTGAAATTTTTATTACTTCTTTCATCATCTTTAATTTCTCTGCAATCTACATCGGGGCAAGCATTGTTTACTTCATTTTATGAAGAATATCGTATTGAGGTTAAAGATGCAACTACCCTGCTCAATGGCGATATAGTAGTAATTGCTGATCATAATTATAATGGTTCGCTATCTGATACCAGTCATCTAATCATCCGCCTTGACCAAGATGGAGAAATACTGTGGTCGAACTCAAAAGGCCATGCTTCTTATGGGTGTGTGTTTAACAGGATAATTGCCACTGCTGATAGCGGTTTTGCCGTAGTTGGCTCGGTTGGCACATATGGCTATTTCGCCAAGTGGAGCAAGAACAATGTGGAAGAGGCCAAGGTAACCTTCGACCATTTGCCATCTGCTCCATGCGCTATTTTCGATGTAGCTCAATTATCAAATACCAGGTATGTGGTATTGGGCGAAACATTTAGTAACGTAGACAACAAAATGGTAGCATCATTTTTAACACTTAATGTTACTGGCAGCTCAATAACCATACCCGACATTGGACCATTGCAAAAGTACATCTATCAAAACGCTGCTACAAGCTCTATATACGCTCGGAGGCTAGTATACTTATCTGATAGCACCTTTGCCTTGGCTGGAAATGCCGAAAATTCACTTTTAAGCGGAGCTGGCGGTATATTCTTTAGCGCGTTCAATACCAATAGCAACCAGTTTTCAGTAGATAAAGTATATCGCCCCGCATTCGTCCCTGGATTATTTAACCCTCTCTTGTTGGCAGACTTTATGGCAGCTCCGTTCCCTTCTTATGATTATGTAGCAGTGGCCAATATGCCTGGAACAAGTAAAGGGATATTATTTAAACTGTCAGCTAATGGCATTGTGGTATGGGCTAAACAGCTGCCAGGGGTGGTTTTAAATAGTGGTATCATAGCGTCAGATAGTACAATTCTAGTGCTAGGATCTGAAATATCAGGCAATGAGAATTTTATAGCCAAGTTTGAATCAAGCGGAAACTTGCTTTGGACAAAAAGCCTAAAACAATCATTTCCGTCCATTCCAATAGGGGCTGACTTAAAAAAAGCTGTACCAATAAACAATGGATACATAATCACTGGAAGCACCTCCGGAAAAAACCTTTTGGTATCAAGAGTAAGCAATTCTGGCTATATAGCATGTAACGATGAGGTTACAAACAGCGCTATGGATATAAGCCTTATTTCAGAGCCATTTAATCTGTCCTTACAACCACAAAAGCCTGCTAATGAGCCCCAGACCTATACATCCAATACCTATCAAGCCAATAGGTTTACACTATGCTCAACGATATTGAGCACCGAGGATATAGCCAATCATACTGCATCAGTTTATCCAAACCCTACACAAGGTAACATTACCGTTACTTTAAGGCAAGCGCCGCAAACCATGTACATATATGACCTTTACGGAAGCTTGGTGCAAGTTGCGGTCTTAGAAAATTTGATTTCAAATATTGCTTTGACTCCAGATAAAGGTTCCGGCATATACTTTTACAGCATCGTATCGAAATCTGGCAAAGTAAGCAATGGCAAAATATTAAAACACTAAAAAACAGAAAACCATGAAAACACTACCAAACC
The DNA here is from genome assembly GCA_027486795.1 of Sphingobacteriales bacterium. Classification (GTDB taxonomy): domain Bacteria; phylum Bacteroidota; class Bacteroidia; order Chitinophagales; family CAIOSU01; genus CAIOSU01. The sequence continues at coordinate 42,523 of JAIXOI010000027.1, forward strand.
TATTACTTATGGTGGCATTGATGGCCGCGCTTTTCACCGCCCCTTCTTGCAGCAAAGAAGGCCCGGCAGGACCTGCCGGCGAAGATGGTATCAATGGCACTAATGGCAACAATGGCCAAGACGGCAATGCCAATGTGAGCCTCTTTTTATTTGAAACAGGAAATACCTTTAATTCCCCTGTATATAACAAATCGTATTCTTTAACAGGAATAACGAATAATATGGTTGACAGTAGTTTAGTTTTAGTATATGCCACTGACGAAGCGGATAGTTGGTTTCAGATTGGCTCCACAAATACTGCCCGCGCATACAGCACTAAATGGTATTACATTAAAGGTTTTGGAGGTGCCCCCACAGGCGAATTCTATATAGATATTGAAAGCCCTTCGGGTGCTGCCGAATTTGTAAATGCCCCGGTTGGCCAGGCACTAAGCCTAGGCAAGGTAAAATTCATAATTGCCCCAACCAATGTTTTCGTTGGCAAACGGGAAATGGACTTTACCAATTACGAGGAAACTATGCTGAGCCTTGGCTTAAACCCATAACAGCATAGCTACCCATGAAAAATTTACTCTTATTCATGTTGCCCTTGCTGATATTGGTAGCCTCTTGCAGCGATGATGAAGACGACAACCCCACCTTGCAAGAGGTAACGCTGGATTGCAATAGCATAACCGCTGATAGGATATTGGATAGGGCAGTCTACTTAGTAGATTGCCCTATCACCATCACCAACGATGCCGTGCTTACCATAGCCGCTGGGTCGGTGTTTAAGTTTGGCAGCAATGGTTACCTGCGAACCACTGATGGCGGTGCCATAAATGCGTTGGGCACGGCTGACGACAAGATAACCTTTACCGGCCGCCAAGCGGTAACCAACTCATGGAAGGGCATAAAAATATTTAGCAACAGCCCTAATACCGTTTTCATCTACTGCAACTTTGAATATGGCGGGGTGGACGATAACGACCATGAAGACTATGGCCAGTTGGTAATAGGTAAATACGGTAACTATACCTCTTATGTAATTGAGGACGCAGGCCGTGCAAGGGTATCCAATTGCTCGTTTGAAGGAGGCGCTGGGCCTGGGCTGTTGTTAGCCAAAAGTGGCGTTTTAACGGACTTTACCGGAAACACCTTTGCCGATAACAAATATGCGGTAAGCGTTTTCTTTAGCGAAATAGAGCAGATAACCGTTGGCAACACTTATGGTGGCTCTGCCGACAGCTATGTGCAAGTGCTGCTAAATAGACCAACTGATGATTTCACCATAAATGCCTTGGATGTACCGTATTATTTTTTCGACCCCTGCTCATTTTGCGGCACTGGCAATTATTTTATTGAAGATGGCGTGGCATGCACCGTAGCTCCCGGTGCCACCTTAGCTTTTGGGCCCGATAGGGTGTTGGTTATTTCAGAAAGTGGAAGCCTGAATGCAGTGGGCACGGCCACCCAAAAAATCACCTTCACTGGAAAACAGAAAACGGTAGGTTATTGGGGACAACTATACTTTATAAATACCAACAGCTCCCTAAACCGTTTAGAGCACTGTATCGTAGAATATTGTGGCGGCAGACAATACAGCAGTGGATTTCCGCCGGGAAGCATTTGCGCCGAGGCGGTAAATCGCCAAACCACGCTCACTATCAATAACTCGACCATAAGAAATTCAGCTTCCAACGGCATCAGCATTTGGATATCGAGCCAAACTTCTACGTTTAATGGTATTAGCGCCACCAATTGCAGCAATAGTACTGCCATAAAAACTGCATTTGAGGCAAGCAATACCTTTACCGACCTAGTGGGCGAAAACTTTAAATGCAAGTGATAGCATGAAACAGAAACTGGCATTATTCCTTTTTGCCGTTTTACTCTCCACAGCCATTATTGCAGGTGGTGTTGGAAGTCAAGGCAATAGCAGCGGCTCAGAAAAACATACGCCTTACTACCGGCCGCTTTTCCCCGTAAAAAAGCCTGCGGATTATGGTACAAGCTACCAAACCTATACCGGCTGGATGCCCCGGATAGGGCTTATTGTAGCGGCGCCCCGTAGCGATTTCAAGGCTACCTCGGGTAGTTATGCAGGTGGTTTCACCTTGGGGTTCAGTTACCAGCCTTGGCAAAAAGCCCCCGTGAGTTTTGGCTTTGATGGCGGGTTGATGTGGTATGGCTACAATCTAAAGGATATATCGCCAGTTATTGAAATCACCTCGGGCGGGGTGGTGGTTGACCGTATAGTGCTGGAAATGGAGATGCAGCTACAAAACCGCATGTGGCCTATGCTAGGGCATATGGAGGTATGGGCACCCACGCCGGTAGTACAACCCTTTGTGGGTGCTTATGGTGGCATGAACATGCTTACTACCGTAACCCGAATTATGGACCGCACGGGCAACAATATCTTCTCTGACGAGGATAGCGACCTGATACTGCGCAAAACCAACAAACTATCGGCCACTTGGGCCGCTGGTATAGGGGGCGGCCTTCGGGTTGACCTTACGCATAGTGCCATGCTCGACCTCATGGCCGTATACATGTGGGGTGGTAAAGCAAAATACTATGATGCCGATGATACCGAGAGTTGGGATATTAGATATGCGGGTACCTTATCCAATTATAACCCAGCCGACTTAAGCAAAGATGACCTGCAAATAGGCATCGACCCCAAACAATCAACTACCGACATGCTGTTCTTTCAATTGAAATTAGTAGTTCGAATCTAATCACAACTATCGCTAAAATATGTCAACCAACCCATTTACCAAAGAACAAGAACCCGTTGAAGACCCGCGAGGGTGGCGCACAGGTAATGGAAAAAACCTTTGGTTTGGGTTAGCGTTGGCAGCAATGATTGCAGGATGGTTTTTCTTTATATCAAAGTATGTTGTATCGGGCGCCAGCTCAATCAACAAAGATTTTTCCTCGGCTTACTTAATGGGCGACCCATGGAACGGCAAAATAGTATACAGAAACACTACCACGGCCATGACTTGGGAGTTTGGTATATACGATACCAAAACCGAAACTTACAACAACTTTGCTACCTACAAAATTAATTTAGATCCCCATTATGACTTTCACTTTATCGGCGACAATAAGTTGGTGCTGGCAGATTATGCTGGCAGTTACCCAGTAACATTTTATTTTGACAATGAAGGAAAAGTAATCCGCACCATCAATAGTGCCGATTTTAACCTTGAAAAATCGGGCGGAAATTATTATCGGAAACAAACTCGGGATGATTATTGCTTGGGTATTGGTGATGATGGATATGAGAACAAAGAAATAGGATTGGATGCACCCAGCCTTAAGGCTATGGGGGTAACTGATTTTAAAGGTTTTGCGGGCCTTGACTACAGCTATTGGGTATCAGACAACTACGCTCGCAAACGCATAGCCAGCGCAACGGGAGAGCGTTTGGTTTTAGTTGAAATGCTAAACCAAACATCCGGCAGCAGTACTACCAGCTTTTTTGCCCTTATCGACAGCAGTAACATGAAAATGAAGCTAACTGGCTACCCAGATAATATGTTTAGCGGAGCTGGATATTTGCATGGCTATGTGTTAAACGGCAAGCAACTGGATGCTGATCATTTCATCTGCCTTACCCGAGATAAGGTGCTAAAGGTGCAAATATCCACTTGCAAAATTGAGGAGCTAGCAACATGGTAAACTTAAGTAAAGCAAAAGATTTCGCACTTACCGTATCGCTTAATGTAGCGAAACAGCGGCTAGCAAGTATTGCTAATGCTGAACCTATGGGAAAGGACGGCATAACAAATCCTTTTGAGGGCAAACTGCTGCTAAATGGAACCGTTGCTTCCCTTACCGAACCTGCCAGTACCATAAAGGACAAGTACATTGAAGTAGAGCTGCGCGAATCGGAAAACGAAACCTGGGTGCGAATAACCGTTGGCCCTACTATAACAGCGTTAGCAATTTTTGCCCTGCTGCTAGCCATCGCCCCATTGGCAATTGTACTGGAAAGCCAGCTACTGGGCTATTCAATTCCTTTGATGCTAATTTTGCCTTACATCCACTTTTTAGGTTATGGAAATCAACGCCAAAAGGTAGGTATGTTAATCGATCCACTATATTTCAACAGCCCTGCCGCTTTAGCAGATTCAAACAAAAGTATGTTGTGGGTAACAACCTTTACTAACAATGCCTTTATGTGGATTGGTATAGCAACTGCTATAGGAGTTATCGCATGGGCTGCCTTACGAATGTTATAACACTACCATGTCGAAAGTAACTATTTTAGGTATTATTTGGGTATTTATGGTTATAGCTACGGTTATTGGCCTTTCCGTGTACGGTTCGCTTGTCGGCTCCGACCCTATGGCATTCTTGCGCAACGGCAAGGGGGGACTATTATTAAGCGGTGGCATTATGTTTGGCTCAGTATTGATGATGCTAGGCGGTGTTTTGAACAACAATAAATATTACAAATTGCTTACCCCAACTAAAAAAGACCTTAATACTGAGCAGCGAGAGTACTTTAAGGGGTTATTAGCTAACAATGCTCTAACCCCAGAAGAGAGAAAAGCTATTGAGCGCAAACTAAGTGAACTGTAACAAATGCAGCAAACAAACAAACAGCTAGGTAATGGCAATATTGGTACATTGCCTACCGATGGATATCAAATGCTTTTGGCTCAACACAAAGCAGGTAGAAAGGGCCTTGACAAAATGGTTAAAGTAGGCATAATGCCTGGCAAGATGACCAAACAAGGCACCATTTGGAAATTTGGCAGTTGGCTTTACCTAGTAGGCATGTTGCCGCTATGCTTTATTGTGCTATGGGTAGTGGCTATATACACAGGCATTGCAGATAAGATATCTTTTAGCTGGAACAGCTTTAAATATGACAACCCACAAGCCGGCAAATTTGCGGCTATATTTCTTTCGATAGGGGCAGTAGGTGTGTTAGCCTTAATGATGTTTGGTCCGTTAATGAAGCTTGGTATCATTTCCTTTAACCGTAAAAAAGAGCCCAGCCTAGATGAGCAGGAAGCCAATATGCAAAAGTGGTTTTTTGAACTCCCAATGCGCACATTTAGCGGGTACAATACAATGGCGCTTATTCCTATTTCAATAGCATTGCTTCTCTTAGGTATCGTTGTTTCATTGATAACGCCTGTTATCGGCAGCATTATCATAGCTAGCGTATTGCTGGTAGTTGCATCTTGGTGGTATTGGCAGCGGGTATCGAGACCATACTTCGGTTTTAGGCATAATGGAGCGGTATTTGCCAACTATCCCAATAAATCATGGGAACTTCAACTTACCGATTGCCGAAGCGTAACTATGGCATATGGCGACTCAACCTACTTCAGCGTATGGTACGATCGCCCATTTGTAAGGGGTGTAGTAAAAGCCGTTGGGGCAACATCCTTGTTTCCATTTAGGTTAATCTTTAAACTTAACACCGGAAAAACCAAAACCTTGGTTATCTATAATGCCAAGTTTAACAACAACGAGCACATCAATGCACAAGAGGTTGAAATTTTGGTAGCTCAAAAATTGAACTCCTTGGGCTTTCATATTCAGCTGCATTACCAAGATAATAACATTGCCGGTTGGACGGCAACCCCAAACGATAAACTATAAAGCTATTTAAGCATCACTGTTTGCCAATATAGCGGTTCACCTATATCAACTATAGCCAGCCTATCGTTTCTCAATGCTTATCGGGCTCTTTTTAAAAAATAAAATTAAATTAACTATACTCGCATATAATACCTAAGATTAGGAATTTCTAGGTCTCGGTTTTTTTGGAGTTTTATATAGCATATGAGAAACCTTTTCCAGAAAATAAAACGTTGGCTACCCGAACTAGCGGTGGTGGTTTTATTTTTATTGGCATATCGCCATATGAGCATACAATATGACATATACCAAGCACCCAACACTTACAAAAGTTCTTTCCATAAGTTTATAGGTATTGCAGAACAATACAAGCGCACGGTGCCTGATACGCTGTTGCTTAATCTTGAAAGAATGCAAGAGCATGTTGGCAAATACTACATGTGGTGGGGCACGCCTGGAAAAGACATGGAAGTGGATAGTGTGCTGCAGCATTTCCGAAATGGTGAGTTTAAATCTTGGAGAAGAAACCCATTTGCACAGCCAGCAAACAACCTTAAATATTGGTTCTACCTAAATATTAAGAACCCCTTCCCTAAAGATGTTGATTTATTTTTTGGCTTGGGCCATAGTGGATACACAGTTACCCTATATAAATTAAACAACAACGGTACGTACCAAAAAATTGATAGTACTAGTGCGCATGCCCCTATCTCATCAAGACCATATCCTACCTCCAACTTACGCATACCGATTACTGTACCTGCCAATGAAATGCACACATACCTGTTTAAAATACAGAAAACATCGGTGCGAAGTTTGTTGGTAACATTTGCTCTTGCTCGATTCGATGATCCATCGCTATATCCACAAAGCTTCGTAAACTTAGAGTCGGTGGTATTTGGCCTGTTCCCGTTTGCCATTGTACTGCAATTAATGCTCTTTTTAATATTCCGAGATCGGCTATACATCTATCAGGCGCTATACATTTTTAGCATGGGCATTATGGCTATCAACAATTTCAATATGCTCACCGTTTTACTGCCTGAAGAGCTTTACATACCGCTAAGCTACATGCCTTTATTGTTGCCTGCAACTGCCTCAGCCATATTTATCTGTATCATTTTTAGGCGGTTTACTAAGTTCAACGTGCTATTACCAAAGTTAGATAAGGGCTTAGCTTTCATAATGTGGTTAAATTTGGCTTCCGTAGCCATCCATTTAATATTGTATCTTCTATACTTTCAACTAAGTGAAGATGATTTTTGGGGAATAGCGGATATAGCCAGATGGGTACCAATAGCATCGCTGGTAGTTTTCATCCCGTTCATGATGATTAGTTCGGTGCTAACTTACATCCGCACCAAAGAAGTAACCCTAAAGCTATACACTGGCGCATTATTTTTTGCGCTTTTATTATGGGGTTTCCATCTCACTAACCTTTCAGGAATCACCAACCGGTCCTTTTATCAACAAAACAACCTACAAAGCGCACTAGTAGTGGAGATCTGTGTTTTCACCGCCCTTATGCTAATACGATTTTACAATGAGCGTAAAGAGCGCATTACGCTGCTTGAAAACCAGTTGTTGATAAAAGAAACACATACCTTGGCGGTAATTGAGGCACAGGAAAGCGAAAGGAAACGTATTGCCCAGGAACTGCATGATGGCTTGGGCGGCTACTTAGTAGCAATGAGGTTGATGGTAAATAAAAGAAAGAACTCACTTACTGAATCCTCTTTGCCTGATGCAGTGACCACCCTAACTGAAATGCAAAACAAACTGGATACAGTGATAAAAGATGTGCGCGACATTTCACACAATTTGATGCCAAATGAATTTCACTCCAAAGACTTTTCTGAAATACTTAAAGAACATATCAGCTATTTCAATGAAAACGGGGAAGTGGAGATACAGTATTTCTTTGATGGTAAGGTAAACATCTTGGCCAAAGAAATACAGATTAACTTGTACCGTATTATTGCCGAACTGATTAAGAACATCGAAATGCACGCAAAAGCCACCCAAGCCACTATACAATTGATAGCGCACGACCAAACCGTGGTGCTGCAGGTAGAAGATAATGGCATTGGTTTCAACCCAGAAAACAACATTAAAAATGGCCTAGGGCTAAAAAACATACGTTCGAGGGTAGCTTTCTTGAACGGAACGGTTAATATCGACTCTAGTAAAATTGGCACTACACTTACCATTGAGATCCCGGTAAAATACCACATAAACCATTAATGGGAAAATCTTTTAGATGCACATTTTGAGTAAGACTCTATTGAAAATCAATAGCTAAAGTTTGGTATAGACAATAACGTAATATACCTAGAATTAGGTAATTCTATGAATCAATTAAATGTGATTTTTAGACTTACCTAAGAAGTTATTAAGCCATTCTGCCTAGATGGGGATAAGGTTGGCTAATCGAAGCACATCTAGTTTATGAAAAATTACAAAATAATTATTGCTGATGACCATCCGTTACTGATTGACGGCATCCGTTCCATCATCAGTTCAGAAAAGGGTTTCGACCTTTGTGCAGTGGCAAGCAATGGAAAGCAACTGCTGCAGATTATTCCCTTACATAACCCCGAATTAATAATATTGGATATTAACCTGCCAGAGATTGATGGCATAGAAGCGGCAACCTTTATCAAGAATACGCATCCTGAAATTCTTATACTTTGCATCTCTACGTACTATAGCAAGGGCCTGCTCGACAAGCTCAGGGCCATTCCTGTGGAAGGCTTTATCCCCAAGCAAAGCGATAGCCGAGTAGTGCTGAAGACTATAAAACAAGTGGTTGACGGCGAACATGTTTTTATCAAAAGCCCTAAAGAGAACATCTACAAAAAAGAAGACCCGGTAGAAATTGCCCTGCTTTCTACCCGCGAAAAGGAAATAGTAAGGCTTATTAAGAAAGGGCTAAGTACCAAAGAAATTGCGGAAGGGCTCTATCTAAGTGCCTATACGGTAGATACCCACCGCAAAAACATCTGCCAAAAACTGAACATCACCACCCCTGGGGCACTACTAAGGTATATAAGCGAGAAGGATTTTTGATTTCGTCAAAATAGGCAGCGTTGTTAATGCATCGGTTCAAAGAAAATAATCTAATAAATATCTATACCAATTACCTTATCTCAGGTATAGCCATTATGCTGCTTCACTTAAACAAGTTATTCCTTTCCCAGAATTTGTTATATAATAAGGCTTTCCGCATTTATCGAAAACCACTAATGTTAGGTATATCCATTGTCTGCATTGCTTTAAGCAAAATTTTAGTAAATACATCTATGAATAAGGTTATCCAACTCTAGCTTTAGAAGCTAAATAATTAAATACCAACCATAATGTTTAAACTAGATAACACCGCAGGCCTTCACAGAATTAGCCTAAGCCATATAAGTTCTTGGGATGGCAACACAGCATAGGTAGTATGATGTCGCAATACTTGGAAGAGATTGATTGCGATAGGCATTTATTACATTAATATAAACCCAACTAAACAGTCTCCTTATAGCACAATAGAACAAGCGATTAAAAAATCGCGTTGACCCAATGGCTACGGGGCATACTAATTAGTCGCAAAATGCTGATGAGGGGTATGCCACTCAAACCCTCTTGTCGGGTTCGAATCTTGTTCATACTAAAAACCCTTGCAACCTAATGGTTGCAAGGGTTTGATAGCTTTGGTGGAGCTTGAAGAAATCAATTCGAACTTGTTAAGGATGGATGCAGTGTTGGTTAATTTAAAATGGCAGACCTCATAAATTTTACCCAAGCGCTACTCAGGAGATATAAATGAAACTCTTTAATCCTTGTATTAAAGTCTCAGTACTCTCTTGTTAGGAATTACTCTCTTTATTGGATAACTGAGTTGAATTATTGGCACTGGCAAAAGATATCAGATTATTACGACTTTGTTGCGCTTATAAAGCATTCAGAACATAAATATTAAAAAAATAAGGCATTGGTTTCCGCTGGCTTAGTTGGATTGTTGCATTGCTTGGTTTTGGAAGTAATAATAAAATCCCACTGACATCATAATTGAGATTTTGGCTAGTAAACAAATCGTTGATTTAATTCTTTGCCCGCAAATCTGTAGTCAAGACTAAATCGGTGCTATTTATAAACTCTTTAACACTTAAAATTGCTTAAAAAATAACCTATGGCTCCTTTACTTGCAGTGGCAGCACGAAGTAAAACTCGCTGCCTTGGCCGATTTCACTGTTTACACCAATATCGCCACCCATTGCATTTATAAATTCTTTGCTAATGGCGAGGCCCAGGCCAGTGCCCGTATGCCCCGATCCGGGAACCCGGTAATACTTTTCAAACAACCTTTGCTGAAACTTAGAATCTATCCCAGGGCCATTATCATGCACCGAAAACCTGACCATTCCTTCACTTTCGGTAACAGTTACGCTAATGATAGCATCATTTGGTGAGTAACGTATGGCATTGGATAGGAAATTGATTAACACCCAAGTAGTTTTGTCATTGTCGCCCATAACTGGCTCTGTTACTGTTACATCATGAGTTATGCTAATGCTCTTTGCCTGAGCTTGTTGCTGCAATGCATGTATGGATACGTCAACCACTTGCGCAGCTTCAAAAGCCACAATATCAAGTTGTATATTGCCCGTTTCTACTTGGCTCATTTTTAACAGTTCACCTGTTATCTTCAATAGTCGATCACTATCGTCTTTCACGCTATCCACCATTTCCAGTTGCTCTTTGTTCAATTCGCCTATCCTACCATCTCGAAGCAACTTTAAGCTCATCATCATAGAGGTAATCGGTGTTTTGAGCTCGTGCGAAATGGTGGCTATAAAATTGGTTTTAGCCAAATCTAGTTCATGGAAAGGAGTAATGTTTTTTAGTATGATTACATATCCAATAAATTGCGGGTTCTTATCCGCAGTAAGGGGGGTGGTAATAAGCAATAAATCTTTTGCGAAGTGATTTTCTTTGCCGTTCACTACAATCTTCAATGGTTTGGCATAAGTTTCCTCTGTGTTTTTGGCATCCATAATCTCTTTGATTAGATGCCTCACCAAATCGTTTACGGCGGCCACATCAGGGGCGTATTTGCCTGCTATCGAAGCAGCGGGCATTCCAATCAATGTTATGGCCGAATTGTTGGCAAAGATGATTTTCTTGTCTGCATCCAGCCCAATAATGGCATCGTTCATGTTGTTAATGATGGCATCGATGCGTTTCTTCTCAAAGATTATTTGCGCCAGGTTACTGTGTTCATATTCATCTAGCTTTTCGGCCATATAGTTAAAGGCCAGGGCCAATTCACCAAACTCGTCTTTGGAATCATGGCGTATTCTTGTTTCAAAATTGCGTGCAGTAATGGCTTGGATGCTCTCCGTGAATTTGGTAATGGGGTCGGCAATGAAGGAAGGGAAAAACCATAGGAAAACAACTACCATCAAAAACGAAACACTACCGATGCTAAACATAGCGATGATTACCCGTTCCGATGAATGGAGCGCTTGGTCGCTTTTCAATTGTAGGGCATGGTCGTTTACTTGGTGGATGCTATCTAACGAAAGCCTTATGGCCTTTATCTCTGGCGCTATGTGGGTTAAATAATGGCTGTGCGCCTCTGTTGCTTCCTTAGTATTAAATGTTGCAGTTTGGGTTAACAGCTTTTGAAAATTCACGTTTAGCGCTGTGGTTAGGCGTTCTTCACCGTTTTCGGTTATGTTGCCTTGTTGCTTGGCTAGATAAAATTCGAAAGTATCAACAGCAGCTACATATTTTTCCTGAAAGTTTGGTCTCTTGATATCAAACGTATCGTTTACAAGTATTTCGCCCAAAACAACATCTTGTATACTTACCAGTGAGTTATTCATCTGGCGGACATACTCCAGCGAGATATAATTGTCCTTCGTTATTTCCTTGGATTGTTCACTGAGTTGATGAATAAAGTAAGCGCCTACACCACCCAGTAGAAAAATGATTAGGAAAAGTGAACTTAGTCCGAGCAGTATTCTGGTCTTAATTTTCATCCTCATGCAAGTATTACAATGTCAACGTGTTTGCTTGAGAGCCTGTTGACCAATCGATTAAACAAATCTAAGCGGAATATGTAACGCCAAATGCTAAAATGTGGCTTACCGAGCATTATAGTAGTTATTTTTCGCTCCTCGGCTATTTGGCTTATAGTGTCGGCTATGTGGCTGCTTTTAATATTGAGCACTTCAGCACCCAACTCTGTAGCAAGTTTAAAGTTGTTCAATAAGTGCCGCTGCAGGGCAAGGTTTATCTTGTCTGGGTCTTCATTGGGGGTTTGCACATACAGCACGTACCAATAGGAATTGTAGTACGAAGCCAACCGTGCTGTTTTGCGGATGATGTTTTTGGCCGAGCGATCGTTGGTATTAATGCAGGCCAAAAATCTTTCGGAGCGCAATTTGTCATTCCTTTTTACTTCGGTTTCAATTTTTCGCTCTACTTGAGATGCCACTTCCTTGAGTGCCAGCTCCCTTAGTTGTAGAATCTTTTCTTGCTGAAAGAAATTGCCTAATGCCTGCTGTACTTTATCAGGATGGTATATGTGGCCTTCTTTTAAGCGGGTAATTAGTTCATCCGCGGTAAGATCAATGTTTACCACCTCATTGGCCATTCTTAGCACCCTATCGGGCACGCGCTCTTGCACCTCTATACCTGTTATTTGGTGTATCTCTTGGTAAAGGCTTTCTAAGTGCTGTATGTTCACGGCGCTTATTACGTTAATACCCGCTTCTATAAGCTCCACCACATCTTGCCAGCGCTTTTCGTTTTTGCTGCCGGGCATGTTGTGGTGGGCTAGCTCGTCCACTATCACTACTTCGGGGCGCAGGTTGAGGATGGCCTGCAAATCCATTTCCTCCAACTCTTTGCCTTTGTAAAAATTCCTTTTTCGCGGAATGACTGGAAGCCCTGCTACGAGGGCTTCCGTTTCTTTCCGTCCATGGGTTTCTATATATCCGATTTTTACATTAATGCCGTTGCGCAGCAAAGCATGCGCTTCCTGTAGCATCCGGTAGGATTTGCCCACCCCGGCGCTCATGCCTATATAAACCTTGAACTTGCCCCGCCTCGATTGCTGTATGAGGTCAAGAAATCGATTGGCGTTTAATTCTCTGTTTTCCGTCTCCGTCATTAGAATGCTGCCATAATTGCTGCGGTAAAGCCAGGGTATAAATTGTTACTGCTACCGTCTTTCCAAGTGAATATTTCATCTTTGCTCTTAAGTAAGCGGCTTTCTATGCGCACCATTACATATTGTATGGGCGAGTAATCTAGGTTAATTGATGCCCCAAACGTTTGAAAACCGTTGGATGTACCGGTGCCAATAATCACCCCATTTTTGTCATGGTAGTATTCGCTCCTAGCGGCCAGGGCCCATTTGTCGGTAAATGTGTAGCGCATTATCAGTGTAGGGTTGTACCAAATATCGTAACCATCCTGTTCAGGGGTTTGCTGCATACCGAAATCCATACCAGCGGTAAGGCCAAGCTTCGGCGTAAGCTTAAAGATACCATAGAGGTTGTGGAAAATGCGATATTGCTTGGCCGTATCTGGTTTCTCGTTGCCTATAAAATTACTATAGTTTAAAGTTGCTTTGTTGCCAGCATAGGTTACTTGCATTCCTGCAGCTTTATTGCTGTTGCCTGCTGTTTCCTGTATGTTTTGCCAGCCATTGGTTACCAAGCCTGCTACCGTCCAGTGGTCGTTAATAGCCCAGGTAAGCTTTAGCCCCGAAAGATAGTATGGGGTATTGTCGGCAGTTATGCTTCTGGTAAGGTTCCAACTATCCTTGCCAATGGCACTTTCAAAACCAATATGAGAGGCAAAAATACCAGCATCGGCCCATAAACCTTTTGCAAGCCTTACGCCCACATTGGCCTCATATATGTGCCGCAAGGTGGCGGGTTCGGCGGCAAGGTTGGCATTAGCATAAGTGCCGGCCATCAAAGCTACCGATGCACGTACCCTATCATGTTCCATTTTTGCCCGCAACATGGCAAAGTTTACATTAAACTCATTGTGGCGGTTGTAACTATACATAAAGCCTGGTCTGGTTTTATCGGCTGGTTGGTTTACATCAAAAGCGTAAAAAACATCTACGGCACCGCTAAAGGTGAGCTTAACATTGTTGAGCTGAATGGTACCAAAAGCGGTACTGTCTTTGTTTACAGCGGTACTATCTTGTGCCATAAGGTAGGCACTGGTGCATAATAGTATTGAGAGTAAAAAGGTTTTCATAGAAACTATTGGATTTTATAAAGGTAAGATTTAGGGTTTAGTTAAGCTTATCGAGTTCAATATTTAGTTTTAACACGTTTACTATATCGGCAGGGCCAGCTATGCCCAGCAGTGGACCTTGTTCCTGTTGTGTGATAAGTTGATTTATTTTTCCCAATTCAATGCCCCGTGTTTGAGCTATGCGCTCAACTTGTATTAATGCTGATTGCACTGAGATATGCGGATCGAGCCCACTGCCCGATGCGGTAACCATTTCGGCAGGTATTTGAGCTGCGGTTATGGTAGGGTTGTGGGCAATGAACGTATCTATACGGTCTTGCACTATTTGCAGGTAATCAGGGTTTGATGGACCTTTATTGGAACCGGCAGAACCGGCAGCGTTATAGTCCACCGCCGAAGGGCGGCCCCAGAAATAGCGATCTTCGGTAAACTTTTGCCCGATGTTGGCATAGCCTACTACTTTTCCGTTGCTTTCAATATTGACGCCCTTGCCCTGCCCCGGTGCCAAATAAGCAATACCGCGCACTAATACAGGATAGACAAAGGCGGTTAAAAATATCAGCACCAGTGTAAGCAGCAGTGATGATTTAAAGTATGTTTTCATTGTTTTGAGTTTTAAGTTTTGCAATAATGATGGTTACATCCAAAGTCCCAGCACCAAATCGATTAGTTTAATACCGATAAAAGGTACAATTACACCGCCTAGGCCATATATCAATAAGTTGCGGCGCAAAAGGGCGCTAGCGCCTATCGGCTTGTAGTCAACGCCTTTCAATGCCAGTGGTATCAATGCCGGTATGACCAAGGCGTTGAAGATAACCGCGGAAAGTATAGCACTTTCGGGGCTATTGAGGCCCATTACATTCAAGCTTTGCAGAGCTGGGATAGAAGTAACGAAAAGGGCTGGCACAATGGCAAAATATTTGGCCACATCGTTGGCAATGGAGAAGGTGGTGAGTGTACCGCGGGTAATGAGCAACTGCTTGCCTATTTCAACAATCTCGATAAGTTTGGTAGGGTCGTTGTCTAAATCAACCATATTTCCAGCTTCTTTGGCCGCTTGTGTGCCGTTGTTCATAGCCACGCCCACATCGGCTTGGGCAAGCGCAGGGGCATCATTGGTTCCGTCGCCCATCATAGCTACCAGCTTGCCGCTCTGCTGCTCGCTGCGTATATAGGCTAGTTTATCTTCTGGTTTTGCCTCTGCTATATAGTCGTCCACTCCCGCTATCTCGGCAATGTATTTGGCCGTTAATGGGTTATCGCCCGTTACCATCACGGTTTTTACGCCCATTTTGCGCAATCGTTGGAAACGCTCCTGTATACCAGGTTTGATAATGTCTTGCAACTCTATCACGCCTAGCACCTTTTCGTTCTCCGATAAAACTAGCGGGGTGCCGCCATTGCTAGCAATCTCGTTGGCCTTGGTAGTAGTAGCTGGTGGAAATGCATTGCCCGCTTCTGTAACTATTCTTTTGATGGAATCCAGTGCTCCCTTACGGATGCGGGTGTTGCCGTTGTCGAAATCAATACCACTACTTCTCGTTTCAGCGGTGAATTTTACGAAAACAGGGTTATCCACTTTGTAGCTCAAAGGGTTGATACCAGCCAGCTCAATTATCGATTTGCCTTCAGGGGTTTCATCGGCAAACGAAGCGAGTATAACACTTTTTATAAAATGTTCTTCAGTTACTCCTTCGGTAGGGTAAAAGTGTGTGGCTTTGCGGTTGCCGATGGTAATGGTGCCGGTTTTGTCGAGCAATAGCACATCAATATCACCTGCGGTCTCAACCGCCTTGCCCGATTTAGTAATCACGTTGGCACGCAACGCCCTATCCATGCCTGCTATGCCGATAGCTGAAAGTAGACCACCGATAGTAGTTGGTATTAAGCAAACGAACAGGGAGATAAATGCCGCAATGGTAATAGGCGTTTGTGCATAATCAGCAAACGGCTTTAACGTAACGCATACTATAATAAAAACTAGTGTAAAGCCAGCGAGCAAAATGGTAAGCGCTATCTCGTTGGGCGTTTTCTGCCTGCTGGCACCTTCTACCAAGGCTATCATCTTATCCAAAAAGGTTTCGCCAGGCTTGGTGGTTACTTTCACTTTTATGTGGTCGGATAGCACTTTGGTACCGCCCGTAACACTCGATTTGTCGCCACCTGCCTCTCGTATTACCGGGGCACTCTCACCGGTTATAGCGCTTTCATCTATGGTGGCTATACCTTCTATTATCTCACCGTCGGTAGGGATAATATCGCCCGTTTCACATACAAAAACATCCCCTTTTTTTAGCTCTGAAGAAGGCACAATCTTTAGCTGATCCAAAAACATCTCCCCTACTGGCTGTATCAATTTTGCGGGAGTGTCTTGGCGAGTCTGCCTTAGAGAGTTGGCCTGCGCCTTGCCCCTAGCTTCGGCTATGGCCTCGGCAAAGTTGGCAAACAACAGCGTAAGCAGCAGAATGATAAATACTGCTAGGTTGTAACCAAAGCTGCCCTGCCCCTCGCCATAACTGGTAAGTGTAGCAATAGTAACCAACAGCATTACCACCGTGCCTATCTCCACAATAAACATTACCGGGTTTTTAAAAAGCAACCTCGGGTTGAGTTTAATAAATGACTGCTTGAAAGCTTCAAATACCAGATCCTTCTCAAACAGTGCTATGTCTTTCTTTTTCATGTTTTTTCTTCTTATGTTGCCTATCGGCAAATGATGAGTTTCTCTTTACAGTCGTTTTGTTATAATCCTGCAAGCTCCAAGGAACTTAATACAGACTAAAGTATTCGGCTATCGGCCCCAAGGTAAGTGCAGGGAAGAACGACAATGCCGCCACTATAACGATTACGCCAAACACCATAAGGCCAAAGGTTGCCGTATCGGTGCGCAGCGTGCCGGCACCCTCGGGTATATACTTTTTCTGTGCCAGCAACCCCGCAATGGCCAATGGGCCTATGATGGGTAAAAACCTGCCTAAAATGAGTACAAAGCCTGTGGTAATATTCCAAAAAGGGTTGTTATCGCCCAAACCCTCAAAACCCGAACCGTTGTTGGCCGATGAGGATGTGTATTCATACAGCATTTCGGAAAAGCCGTGGTAGCCTGGGTTGTTGAGCCAAGCAATTGAACTATCAGCGGTAACCATGTATGAGGATAGCGCTGTGCCCGTAAGTATAAGAAATGGATGCAGCAGCGCAATAAGCATGGCTATCTTCATTTCGCGTGCCTCAATCTTTTTGCCCATAAACTCAGGCGTGCGGCCCACCATTAAGCCAGCTACAAACACGGCTATAATAATGAAGATGAAAAAGTTGAGTATACCCACGCCACAACCGCCATAAAAGGCATTAATCATCATGCCCATGAGTAATGTAAGGTTGCTTACTGGCATGCTGCTATCGTGCATGGAGTTTACCGAACCAGTGGAGATGATAGTGGTAACTACGCTCCAGTAAGCCGATATACCGGTGCCAAAGCGTGTCTCTTTACCCTCCATTGCCCCGGCACTTTGGTCGATGCCCATGGCTGTAATGGCCGGGTTGCCGTTTACTTCGGCTATTACAGTAGGCACCAAGAGGCATAAGAAACCTACCGTCATTACCCCGAATACCATCACAGCCAGTTTCTTACGGTTCAGGTAAAAGCCCAGGGCAAATACCAGCGCAATAGGAATGATTACCTGTGCAACCAACTCCACGGTATTGGTAAGGTAGCTGGGGTTTTCCAGCGGATGAGCCGAGTTGACGCCAAACCAACCGCCGCCGTTGGTACCTATATGCTTAATTGCTATCATGCCCGCTGCCGGACCGCGCGATACCTGTACGGTATCACCTTGCAGGTTGGTAATGGTATCTTTGCCATCAAAGCTTGCAGGCGTGCCGCTGAATACCAATATCACTGCGACTATCAAACTTAATGGCAACAGAATTCGGGTGATGGATTTGGTAAAGTAATCAAAAAAGTTGCCCAAATGGGTGGTAGTGCGTTCCTTAAGGGCATTGAACAATACCGCTAAAGCAGCCATACCAGTTGCTGCCGACACAAACTGCAAAAACGTGATTACCACCAATTGCGAAAAGTAGCTCAAGCCGGTTTCGCCACTGTAGTGCTGTAGGTTGCAGTTTACCAAAAAGCTGATTGCCGTGTTAAAAGCCAAATCGGGCGTCATGTTAGGGTTGCCATCTGGGTTAAGCGGCAGCCAGCCTTGGGTAAGCAAAATAACGAAGCCAATAACAAACCATACTAGGTTAATTACCAGCAAGGCTACCAAATGCTCTTTCCAGTTCATTTGTTTGGCCACATCAATACCGCAAATGCGGTATATGAACCGCTCAACGGGGTTCAAGAAATCAAGAAAGGTCTTATCGCCTTGATAAACCTTGGCAATATATTTACCCAGTGGAATGGCAAGCAGCAAGGTAATGATGAATGTGGCAACAATGCCAATAATTTCAGTTGTCATAACTAGAGTTTCCGAGTTAGAATTTTTCAGGTTTCAAGAGCACATAAACCACGTACGCAAAAACCGCGATGGAAAGAATAAATAAGGCTATCATGGCTTAGATTTTTTCGAAATAATAGATGCTGGCAAAAAAGAGTGCGAAGCAGGCAATGGCCGCTAGGCCCAAAACAATACTCATAATCATAAAGGTGGTTTTATGCTTGGCAGCAGGTTAATTGTCTTAAATATTCAATCTTCATTTTATCACCCATCATATTTCTAAGGGCCACCGCTTCAGGTTCGTTAGATTCCAAAAGCCGTGAGATGGAATAGATATATACGCTTTCAAAGGCGCCCTTTACCTCGGCATCGCCTTCTGTAAGGAACCGCTCAACGGTTTCAAAGCAACGTTTCACCACTTTGCTATTACCTAGCCTTATGTGCCACTTGGTGTAATCAGTAAAGTTTTGAACGTACTTGTAAACGGAGTTCGGCAATGCGTTTAATGTAAATCGCAGCGAGGGTACTTCTTCTGAAATAATGTCCCGCACTTCATTTTGGTGTATCATAAAGCTGCTTTTTAGATTTAGCAGCCATATGCCAATTGCCATGCCGAGGACTTGGCACGGTTACGGATTGGGTTTTAAAGTATTGTTAATCAATTATTTAATTAATTACATGGGCTTCAGGTAAACATTTTGAGCAATAAAAAACCCTTCGGAATCCGAAGGGTTTTGCAGAAATGGAAAGGCTACACATTCTATAAGTCGTAGTCTTTCAACTTTTGGTATAGCGTAGTAAGGCCAATGTCCAACATTTTGGCAGCTTGGGTTTTGTTACCCTTTGCTAGTTGCAATATTCGCTGTATCTGGGCTTTTTCAGCAGCGGCTAGCGTAAGTTCAGTGGGCGTGCCGATTTGGCCTTGGGTAGGCAATAAGTCGGGTGTCAATTCCTCACCCTCGCACATTATCACTGCACGCTCCAAGAGGTTGCGCAGCTCACGTATGTTGCCCTTAAAGGGCATGTTAATAAGTTTTTTTTCAAATACTTTAGAAACCTTAAGGGTTTTACGGTTGATTTTGGCACAAAACTGTTTTACATAATGCTCCGTAAGCAACGGTATATCTTCGGCACGCTCTGCAAGCGAGGGTAATTGTATACGGAAAACCGTAAGGCGGTATAGCAGGTCTTCCCTAAAATTGTGTTCGGCTACTTCCTTTTCCAGGTCTTTGTTGGTGGCAGCAATAATGCGCACATCCACTTTCGTCTCTTTTGTTTCGCCCACTTTTATAAAAGTGCCGTTTTCCAATACCCTTAACAGTTTGGCTTGCAGATCCATCGGCATTTCGCCAATTTCATCCAAAAACAAAGTGCCATGATTGGCCGCTTCAAACAGTCCTTTGGCATCTTTGCTTGCCCCAGTAAAAGCCCCAGCCTTGTGTCCGAATAGTTCGCTTTCCATTATATCATGGCTTACTGCACTGCAGTTTACGGCCACAAAAGGTTTCAATGCTCTATTGCTTTCACTATGTATAGCACTTGCAAATACTTCCTTGCCCGATCCGGTAGGGCCAAGCAATAGTACGGTGGCATCAGTAACCGCTACCTTTTTGGCCATTTTTATGACGTTGGTTATGGCCTCCGATTTCCCAATTACATTATCGAAGCTAAACTTTTTTTGTATTTGGGCCTGCAGCCTACGCAGTTCTTTTTGCAGTACTACCTTCTCTTTGGCCTTTTGCAGCAGCGGAATTAGCTTATCATTGTCGTCGCCCTTTACCAAGTAATCGAACGCCCCGTTTTTAATGGCTCTAACGCCGTCCGCTATATTGCCGTATGCTGTTTGAATGATAATTTCCGTATCAGGCTGTTTATTTTTTAAAATGCTTATGAAATCCACACCATTGCCGTCTGGCAGTTTCACATCACATACAACCAAATCCACCTCCTCATTATCTAATAGTTTTGCAGCCTTGCTCAGGTTTTCCGCCCTTAAAATTTCATACCCTTCATAGACAAGGATACGCGATAACAGCTCCAGTATCTTTATCTCATCTTCGATAATAAGAATAGTAGTGTTCTGTATCATGAGTGGCTTGAAGATATTCGCGGGTAAAATTAGGAGATTGCAATCTAATCTATAAACAATCGTTCAGAAACACTTACATATTGGTGGCTGACGCAGATTTAATGTAGTTAAAACCACTTTTACGTATGTCGGTTCCGACAAAAGTAACTTCCTATCCTACAAGAACAGACGATTATTTTATCTCCTTGACGAAACTTTAACGCGAGTTTAAGCCAGTAATAAAACCGAATCTTCTTAAAACAGAAAAAAGCCCCAAAGCGTTGCGGTGCAAACATTTTGAGATGGTGTGTGAGGGCTGCGCCGTTCGAACCCTCGTCCAGCCGAGTTGCGGCTATTTTAACAACAAAAAACCCTGCCTCATTGCTGGGGCAGGGTTCAAAAACGTTCTAACAAGTTACCAATCAACCCTCGCCCAAAGCGAGGCTGGCTATTAACCAGTTAACTAATAACTAAAATGGGTGGAGCTGGAGGGATTACTCGCGAAAAGCTCTTGAGGGCTGCGCCGTTCGAACCCTCGTCCAGCCGAGTTGCGGCTATTTTAACAACAAAAAACCCCGCTCCATTGCTGAAGCAGGGTTAAAAACGTTCTGGCAAGTTACCAAATCAACCCTCGCCCAAGGCGAGGCTGGCTATTAACCAGTTAACTAATAACTAAAATGGGTGGAGCTGGAGGGATTCGAACCCTCGTCCAGCCGAGTTGTAGATATACCTTCTACATGCTTAGTTACCTGTTAGTTGTGGGGAGAATAGCCGGTCAGGGAACCCACCAACTACTTCCTTACACCCTTTATCTTACTGCTGCGTCGGGTGAAGCGCAACAGCCAGCACGATCTTCTCGATGCCCCTTCGGCGTACTGAACGTGCCAAGTCTACCAGGGACAAAGGCTATCTAATTCCTAGAATTAGGCAGCCATGGCGTAGTTGTACTCGCCGTATAAAAAGAGTGCGTGAGCCGGGATTTACGAGTCAACTCACCTCTCTCGGCATGCCAGTATAACTTCAATGCTCGCTGTCAATTCCGGTCAGCCCCAAAAAAATATGAAAGAACGTTTTTCACTTGTGCACGGCGCATTATCCGCAGCCCAAAGTTATAGATACAATGGAGTAAACGATTTTAAAGTTCCGTGGGTGTAAAGGTACTTGATTTTGCGATGAATGCATTGTTTGCATCGAAAGCAAAATGCATAACTTTACGCGCACAGAAACCAGAAACAATGAGTGAAGTAAAAATTGGCATTATACGTGAAATGAAAATGCCGCCCGATAGCCGAGTGGTGCTTACCCCGGCGCAATGCGCTCAGCTTCAAAACCAATACCCTCAATTGAATATTACCGTGCAACGCAGTCCAGGCCGCTGCTACACCGATGCTGAATATGAAGCAGCAGGGGTAACACTTGTAAATGATATGTACGATAGGGAAATACTAATAGGCGTAAAAGAAATACCCATTTCGGCCATTGTACCGCATCGCACATACCTTTGCTTTTCTCATACACACAAAAAACAGTTGAACAACCGCCCCTTGCTCCAAGCGTTTATTGAGAAAGGCGTAAAATTGGTTGATTATGAACTACTAACTGATGCCAACCATAACCGTGTAATAGCCTTTGGGTACTTTGCTGGGCTGGTAGGTGCGCACAATGGCTTGCTTACTTGGGGTAAACGCACCGGTAAACTCAACCTAAAGCGGGTAAAAGACTATGCCGACTTTGCCGCCAAAAAGGAAGACTACAAAAAGATAAGCATACCGCCCTTAAAAATAGTGCTTACTGGTAGCGGTCGTGTAGCCAGCGGCGCAAAAGAAATACTGGACCTGCTGCGCATAAAGCAAATAACTAAAGAAGAATACCTGCAAATTGACGAGCCTACCGAGGCTGTGTATGTGCAACTCAATACGCACGAAATCTATCAGCATCTTGGTGGCAAACTTTTCTATATGGACCACTTTGTGCAAAATCCGCAAGATTATGGCAGCGTGTTCGCCCCATATTATCGCAGTACCGATTTGCTGATTAATGCCATCTACTGGGACCCTAAAGCACCACGCTACTTTACGTTGGACGAAATGGCCCAGTCCGATTTCCGGATTCGTACTATTGCCGATATTACTTGCGACATCGGCGGCAGTGTGCCGGCCACCTTGCGCGCCACCACCATTGCCGAGCCATTTATGGGCTATGACCCCATTACCCAGCAAGAGACGGAACCCTTCCAGCCCAACAGCATTGACATTATGAGCATCGACAACCTGCCCAATGAGCTTCCCCGCGATGCCTCACAGGCCTTTGGAGAGATGTTTATAGCACATGTACTGCCCGAATTGATTGGCGAAAAGCCAGGTGATATGATTGCTCGCGCCACCATATGCGAAGGCGGGCAATTGGGTAGGGATTTTGAGTATTTGAGGGAGTGGGTAGTGGGGTAGTGATTACTTTGCATCCGATTCCTCATATCTTACTACTGCGCTCCTACCCGGATAAACCTCCAATGCCTTTTCCAACACGGTAAGCGCACCAGCAAGGTCTTCCAGTTTCAGCACATAAGCTATACGCACTTCATGTAAGCCTAGTCCAGGTGTGGCATAAAAGCCCGTGGCGGGAGCCATCATTACCGTGCGGCCCTCGTAGTTGAAAGACTCCAACATCCATTGGCAGAAGATGTCGCTGTTATCAATAGGCAATTGCGCCACAGCATAGAAGGCGCCGCCTGGGTTCGGGCAGTATACGCCCGGTATGCGGTTCAATCCTTCAATCAACAAATCTCGGCGGCGGGTGTATTCTTCCAGTACTTCGTCAAAATAGCTCTGCGGCACATCCACGGCGGCCTCGGCGGCTACCTGCTCAATGGTAGGCGGGCTTAGGCGCGCTTGTGCAAACTTGAGGGCGGTGGCCATTACTTCTTTATTGCGGGTTACTAAGGCACCTATACGGGCCCCGCAAGCACTGTAACGCTTGCTTACACTATCAATCACTATCGCGTTCTGGTCGATGCCATCCAAGGTAAGGATGCTGGTATGTTTCAAGCCATCGTAACAAAACTCTCGGTACACCTCATCGGCAAATAGGAATAAATCGTGCTTCAACACCAAGTCGCGCAAGGCAAGCAACTCCTCTTTGCTATACAAATAGCCTGTAGGATTGTTTGGGTTGCAGATAAGGATGGCCTTCGTTTTAGGGGTAATCAGCTTCTCAAACTCACTAGCATCGGGCAGGGCAAAACCATTCTCAATATGTGCCGTAATAGGCTTTACGACAATATTGCCCGCCGTGGCGAAACCATTGTAGTTGGCATAAAATGGCTCAGGAATAATGATTTCATCGCCCGCATCCAAACAACTGAACAAGCCAAAGGTAATTGCCTCTGAACCGCCAGTAGTTATCATCAACTCGGTAAAGTCAACGTTGATTCCGTTCTTTTGGTAGTAAGTGGCCAGCTTGCGACGGTAGCTTTCGTTACCAGCTGAGTGGCTATATTCCAGCACTTTATGGTCGAAATTATGCACCGCATCCAGCATTTGCTGCGGAGTAGCAATATCGGGTTGCCCTATATTGAGGTGGTATATTTTTACGCCGGCTGCTTTGGCCTTCTCCGCATACGGTACCAGCTTCCTAATGGGCGAAGCGGGCATGTTCTTTCCTTTGTTTGATATTGAAGGCATGGAAGCAAATGAGAAATATGAAATAACAAATGACAGACAAATTTCCGCATAAAATCCGTAAATCTTACCGTTTCCTATTGCTGCCTTCAAATTTCAAATTTAAACTTATGGTTTCACCATGCTAGGTTCCTTTTGTGGCACGCCGTCATTTGTTGGAGCGGCAATTACCATTCCTTTAATAAAAATGCGCTTGGTACCTTCGGTAGCGTTACTGGTTACGGTAATGGCTTTATTAAACGGGCCAGCATTGGCAGCATTGAAAGTGGCTTTGATGACAGCCGTTTCGCCAGGCGCAATGGGCTCTTGTGGCCACTCAGGTGTCGTACAGCCACATGATGGTTTTACGTTGGCCAATATTAAGTCGGCTTTACCGGTATTGGTAAATTTAAACTCTACCGTTACAGGTTTGCCTTGGGGTATATCGCCAAAGTTGTGGCTTTCGGTGGCAAAGGTCAATACAGGGGCATCGCCTTGGGCTTTTGCGCCAACAAACGAAGCAAATACTATTAAAAAACTCAAAACAACTGTTTTCATAACCGTGCTTTTTCTAAATTTTAGATATTACTACAAATATAGTATAACCTTGACGCCAATTTGATAAAAATGGATGCGCGCAATAACTTTAACAACCCTTAACGTATACGGGCGTTCACAAGAGGTATTTATTTTTTCTTGTTGATTATCAAGCACTTAATACAAACCCTTGAAGTGCTACTGAACTATTATCCTATTAATGTTGTAACATTGATTATCAAGCTGATTATTTCTTCCTTTACAAACAAAAAATCTAAACATCGTATTATGAAAAACTTTAAAACTTTGGCCCTTACCTTATTAGTTTTGGTATCGGCTGGAACCTTGTCGGCACAAACAATATTTGAAGCCAACCCAGCAAAAAGTACCCTAAAATGGTTGGCTAAAAAAGTAACTGGCCAACACGATGGCACAGTGGCTGTAAAAAGCGGTAGCTTAACTGTTAACGGTGGCGAAGTAACTGGCGGTAACTTTGTGCTGGACATGACCACCATTAAGGTGACCGACATTGCTGACCCAGAAACAAACGGAAAATTGGTAGGCCACTTAAACTCTGACGATTTCTTCTCGGTTGAGAAGCACAAAGAGGCCAATTTTACCATTACCAAAGTAGTTGCTAAAAAAAGCGCCGACGGCTCTACGCACGAAATTACTGGTAACCTAACTATTAAAGGTATTACAAACAGCATTACCTTCCCTGCAAAAGTAAACTTGAGAAGCTCAGGCTTTATTGCAACCGCTAAATTTAACATCGACCGCACCAAGTGGGATATTAAATATGGCTCATCAAATTTCTTTGCTGGTATAGGCGACAAAGCCATTTACGATGATATTGCTTTCGATTTGTACATTACCTCAGTAAAATAACCATAAGAGTTAGTTTTAGGCCCCAGTGTATCGCACTGGGGCTTTTTTTGTGCCTAAATGGAACCCTAAGCGTTCAAAAACGTTGTATACATTACATTGCGCTTTAAATGGTACAATTGTATAACTTTAAGTGAACTATTACATAAACCATCTATTATTATGTCGAAAGGAACCAAAGACAAGAAGAGCGAGAAATTGAACCATATTGGCCTTGATAGTGCAAAAGCTAATGAACTGGCCAGCAAACTCAATGATCTGTTGGCCAACTACCACGTGTTTTACATGAATGCCCGCGGATACCATTACAATATACGAGGCGAGAAGTTTTTTGAGCTGCACCTAAAGTTTGAAGAACTATATACTGACTTGATACTGAAAGCAGATGAAATTGCCGAGCGCATTCTTACCCTTGGCGAAACGCCTACTCACGCTTACAGCGGATACTTGAAAATCTCGGAGATTAAGGAGAAACAAAACGTAGATAGCCCTAAAGAAGCGGTTACTGAAATTTTGCAATCGTTTGCACTATTGCTTGCCAAACAGCGTGTGCTATTGAGCCTCAGTGCTGAAGCCAACGATGAAGGAACTAACGCACAAATGAGCGATTACATTCGCGCCCAAGAAAAGTTAGTGTGGATGTACAGTGCCTTTTTGGGAAAGTGATGCTGATAATTTGAAAATTTGAAGATGTGCTAATTTGAAAATGGTGTTTCAGATAACATGAATCACAACTCAATTTTCAAATTTTCAAATTAGCACATTTTCAAATTAACTAAGCGCCAATACCACCCTAAAGGTAGTGCCTTTGTTCTCGGCGGTTTCTTTTACGAATATTTTGCCCCCATGGTATTGCTCTACAATACGTTTGGCAAGTGCCAAGCCAAGGCCCCAGCCGCGTTTTTTGGTGCTAAACCCTGGTTGGAAAACCATTTTCGACTTTCCTTTTGGTATGCCCTTGCCTGTATCAGCAATATCAATATATACTTTACCATCTTCGGCATAGGCACTAATGGTAATAGTACCGATGCCTTCCATAGCATCTAAAGCGTTTTTTAAAAGGTTCTCCATAACCCACTCAAACAAAGGTGGGTTGAGCAGCACTTGCACATTGTCGGGCAAGTTTATCTCAAAGTTCACTTGATTAGATACGCGAGTTTCAATGTAATTAATGCTTTTACCAAGCATCTCTTTAATATCGTGAGGTTCTAAGCCAGGCTTTGAGCCTATTTTAGAAAAGCGTTCCGCAATTATCTCCAAACGGTTTACGTCTTTTTCCAATTCCATTGTTACATGCTCCTGCTCGGGCGCCGTTTCGCGCAAATACTCTACCCAAGCCATAAGCGACGAAATTGGGGTGCCCAATTGGTGGGCCGTTTCTTTGGCCATGCCAACCCACAGGCGGTTTTGCTCAGATATACGGGTGGTGCTAAGGGTAATGTAACCCACCAACACAAACAATGCAATAACGCCCAACTGAATCCAAGGGAAATAGCGCAATTGCACTAATTGAAAAGAATCTTTGTAATAAATATAATTAAAGTCGCCAGGAGAAATCTCAATTTCAATGGGTGGCATACCGCCTTTCATCTCAAAAAGCTGGTTGGGTAGGTAATTGGGGTCGTTAATGGCCTTCAACGAATCCAAGTTTCTGGAATCGATAATATTGTCATCGCCATCCGTTAATATCATGGGCACACTGTTATTGTTGCGTATCACTTCAAACAGGAAACCGATATCTGTGTTTTCATCGGCTAAGTTGAGGTTTCGGTAGGCATCGGCCCAAAGCTTTACTTTATTGCGCTCTTGCTCGGCCAAATCGCTTGCCAGCCAATTAGTGTACACCAATGATATAACCACAATCATTAAAGCCGAAAGCAGAAACAGCACTTTTATCCTCGATTGGCTCTCATATAAGTTCATACTGAAAAATAAGAATTCTTGTGATGTAAAGTATCATTTACCCTTTAAGCGGGTAATAACCGTGCCTTGATGCTCGCCATTGCCAAAAATAGGCCCTAACAACTTTTGCGCGGCCAAGCTGGTAGTGTGCTGGCTATCGTAAAAGTTGGTAGTATCCCTACTAAACGTATTTCGGTACATAAAATGATGTACAGTATCAAAAACCGAAACGGCATCGTCAATCCATCGTTGCCGTTCATCCCACAAATCCATTTCGGTGAGCATGGCTAGTAAGGGTTCGCTATCAGGAGTGGTAAATACCACGAAACGAGTATTTGGGAAACTATCCCTCAGTTGCTGATACATAATGGGTAAGCTGTCGCGGTAAACGTAGTTGCCATATGACAGGTTCTGGAATATGGCTAACTGATCGTGAATGCGCTTTTGGCGCACTGTTTCGGTAAAGCCAAACTCGTGTTTATTGCCTTCGCGGTCATACAGGGGCTTATCTGTTGGTGGCACTCCCCTATTGTATGCCAATGTACCTATGGATTGCTTAAAAACATCAAAACTAAACAACGAGCGCATCCTGTAAAATGGCGAACGCACCTCAACCACATAGCTAGCAGCAGGTTGGTAGGCATGTTTCTCGTTGGCATTGCTTCCCCAAAAATCGAGACCGATAACAACCAATTTAGGCTTTTTGCCTAGCAAGGTTTCCCATACTTGCAGCCAGCCGATGTATTCATCGGGCCCCATGTTGTTGGCCGCAAGGTTTATGCATTGATAACCTTTGATAACTTTAGGGGATACGTATGTAGTGCGGCTACTACCCAATATCACACAGTCGCAATCGGCAGGTGGATGAAAGGCCAAGCGGTTGGTCTTTTGCTGGCGCTCATTAAAGCCATAAGTATATTCCATTCCACCATTTACCTTATGGTAAAACAACCAAGCAGGGTCGGCCCAATAGTTGAAAGCAGCCACTGCCCCGAGCAACATACCCGTGAACAATAGCACAATCAAAAACCAAAGGCTCCGTTTCATCGCTAAAATTGAAAGTATAAAAATTCGCTCACCCTATTCAGGTGCAATATGGCAATAGTACCTAGTACAATTAACATCAAGGCCGTTCGCCAATTAAACTGGAATCGGTCTGCCAACTCCATACTGTTAGGCCCAAGAAAACTCAAAAGCAAAAAAACAACGAGCCACAACAACGTAACCTCGTTTCCATTAATGGCACTAAGATAGTTTCCAAAGGTAACCCCATGCTCCGTTAAAAAGCCGAGTTTGGTAGCAAGCGGTGCTGGCAGTTTCACGCCATCGAGCCCTACCATGCCCCGCAATACCTTAAAGGCATCGCCCCATTCTTTTGCCCTAAAAAATACCCAGCCTACATTCACAAACAAAAAGGTAATTGCCCAAGCAGGAGCAGTAGGCATACTCACGCCCAACTTGCGCCAGAAGCGCACCACTACTAGCCCCGCGCCGTGCATAAAACCCCAGAAAACGAAAGTCCAACCGGCACCATGCCACAAGCCGCCGAGAGTGAAAGTGATAAGTGCATTGCGCGCTGCAAGCAGCTCACCTTTGCGGTTGCCCCCTAAGGGTATGTATAGGTAGTCGCGCAGAAAACGGCTCAAAGTCATGTGCCAGCGTTGCCAAAACTCTTGTATATCCAACGATTTGTAAGGCGTGTTGAAGTTAATGGGTATTTTAATATTGAATAACAATGCTGCGCCAATGGCCATATCGGTATAGCCACTAAAATCGAAATAAAGCTGTAAGGTGTAGGATAAGGAAGTAACCCATGCCTCCATTAAGCTTAACTTTTCGGCCACGTCAAAACCTTGCGTTGCCCACGTGGCAAAGGTATCAGCAATAACTACCTTCTTAAACAGGCCAATGAAAAACACAAATATTCCCTGCCCAATGTTGAAGCTATTGGGTTGCTTCAACTCATCGAGGGCAAACTGCGGCATCATTTCGCTGTGGTGCACAATGGGACCGGCTATCAATTGCGGAAAGAAGGTAACGAACAGCATATAGTCGATTGGGTCGTCGTGCTTTACCACACCACGGTAGCTATCAACCAAATACGACATTTGCTGGAACGTGAAGAAACTGATTCCCAAAGGCAACACCACATGCAACAATGGCAACGAAGCCCCTGCTACTAAATTGATATTGCCAATAAAGAAATCGGCATACTTAAAGTAGCCCAAAAAACCAACATTCAGCAAGCACGAAACTATCAAACCCAATTTACCCATCTGCTTAAGGGCAAATGCCTTACCTGCATGATAGTTGAACAGCATAGACAAAAGCATCAGGGGCAGGTAGCTCACATCCCACCAACTATAACAAACCAGCGAGGCCGCCACAAGCCAATACTTGCCCAACAGAGCCTTCTGGCTGCGGTTCAGTATAAAATACACCACTGCCACAATGGGCAAAAACACGAAAATGTAGGTGTAAGAGTTAAAAAGCAAGTTGGCAGTAGTTAATGTGCAGCAATGCTACAAAATAACGGCTTTAACCTCAATGAAGAAACTAATTGATGTAAACCTACTAGAATCTTGTGTCTTGTGTCCCTGCCTGCCGGCAGGCAGGTTGTGTCTTAAAAAGTAACCCTTATTTGCAAGGTATAATTGCGCGGTCCTTCTAACTTACCTGGGCGAAGGGCATATTCGTAGTTGGTTAGGTTTTTTACAATAAAGCCCAACCGAAGGATATCGTTAACTTCATACGCTACACGTGCATCCAATACCCAATCGCCTTTCTGGTGCTTATCAATGTATGCCGGGAACGTACCTCTTCCTTCATCTAAAACGGTAAGCGCAGTGTTGAACACCTCTGGTATATTCTCAGGGAAACTATTGTAATTGGCACTAAAACCTGCGGTGTATTTCTTGTACGATACTTCCACATCACTCCTGAAAATATGCCTGCTCCTAAACAACAAAAGCTCTTGCTCGGCACGCTCGGTAGGCACCCTATTGAACATATCCGTAAAGAATCCCTTCCAGATATCTTTGCTGCTGCCTTCAGCATTGTTTACTTGCCTTGGGTAAGTGTAGGTGTAGCCAATTAGCGACCGAATGCTCACATCGCCAATGCTACCCTTGCTACCAACCGATATTTCGTAGCCGAGTATGCGCGCATTATCTACGTTGTTAGGGGTAAGACCTAATACAAATGGCACTGCCAGGCAAGTGTCAGCCGCAGCCAAAATATTGCCAGTTACAAGGTCTCTCACGTTGCCGCAACTATCAAGTCCGTTGTCGGCAGTGTATACTTCAAATCGGTACTCCACAAAATCAGCATACTCCATCCAAAACACGCTCGCATCAATATAAGCACCCCATTTTTTAATTTTAAATGGCTGGTTAAAACCAATCTCAGCACTCCAAGCTTTTTCGGCCGTCAAACGTGGGTTGGGCACAATCAACACGCCGCTGAAAAACTCCTGGCCAATGTAGCGCTCGGCAATAGATGGCAAGCGATATGCTTGGCCCCATGATGCCCTTACGAAAGAAGCCTTACCCAACTTATAGTTTACACCCGTACGAACCACAGGTATGGCCGTCTCAAAAATGGTATCTACTGAAGTAAACTCGTAACGTACTCCTCCAACAACTGATAGATTGCCGTACTTGAATTCTAACTGTGCATAGGCCGCAAAAGCACGGTTCTTTCTTACATCTTCGTATAAATTACTTACCGAACGGCCTAGGGTAACTGGGGTTCCGGTGGTGAAAATAAGGGTATTGCGCCAATTGCGTTGGTATTGTGGCTCAAAATAGATGGTGTTGGCCGATGCGTTTCTGTCGTCACCATTGCCGCGGCGCCAAATATTAAGGTACCTGCCAACCAAGGTAAACCTGTGCCCTTTATCGTTGAGGAAACTAAAGTGAGGGTCTAGTGTTGTGCGCACATATCTATCCTGCGAGCCTTGGGCAATCTGATAGGCCAGCGAGTCCATATCTGTAGCAATAAAGAAACGACCGCTGGTTTCTTGCATTACATTACCATTTAAACCAAAACTAATGCCTGGTTTTTTGGGCAATACATAGCGGGTTTTGAAATTGAAACGGAAACGAAACTCATCGGCTTCTTCCAAAAAGCTGTTAACGAAATCGGCATTTGAGCCAATAACTACTTGCAGATTTTTAATCTTTTGTTGGTGGTTTACAAAGAAACCTGAAAAGTTAGGCTGGCGGGCATCCCACCAAATCAACTCTGGGCGCGGAGGCTTACCGTAAACACCAGAGTACATGCTAATAGTGGTTTTGGGCTTATCGCCTTTAGGCCAAGCGGTGCGCACGTTTACCACCCCGTTCAATGCCGAAGAACCATATACAACCGATGAGGCACCTTTAATTACCTCAATCTGCTCAATATTCTCTAACGGCACAAACTTAAGCTGGGCATCGCCCAAGTCGGCGCTAGCCAAGCTAATGCCATCAGTAAGTACAGCCGTGCGGCTACCCACACCATAAGAATAAGAACTACCGCCGCGAATACTTATTTGGCCATCTTGAATTTGTACACCAGGGGTTTTAGCTATTACCTCTCCCAAGTCGCGGCTATTGGTATTGGTTACCAAAGTTTTGCTTAGCACATCCATGCTTACGGTTTCTTCGGCTAC
Source organism: Sphingobacteriales bacterium (assembly GCA_027486795.1). GTDB lineage: Bacteria > Bacteroidota > Bacteroidia > Chitinophagales > CAIOSU01 > CAIOSU01. Next base: position 74,536 of record JAIXOI010000027.1, read on the forward strand.
CCTTTTCTCGTATTGGCTGGCCGAAACCACCACCAAATCAATTTCGGCGGCATCCGATTTCAACTTGATGTTCATCTCCTTTATCTCACCTGCTTTCAGCGAAAAAATTTTGACTTTAGGCTCGTATCCAATGTAAGTAAAGGTAAACTTGTAATCTCCTGGCTCAAGGCTGGCTTTAAACTTACCTTCGCTATCGGTACTGAGCACAGTAGTGCTATCGCCAAAAATGATGTTTACGCCCACCAAGGTTTCCTTGGTATCCAAGTCAGAAACCTCGCCATAAACAAGCGCTTTATCTTGGGCGTATAGTTGGTTCGAGAAAAAGAAAAAACAAAAGAGGGCACTCAAGGCAGGGAGGCTCAGTTTCATGGCAGTTGGTTGGCAGGTTGGGAGTTAGGTTAATTGGCTGCAAATGTGCGCAGATATTTGGTAGTAAGGCGATTTCGTGTTTTAAGTTATCTTTAAATTAAACTCGTGTATCAGGGCTAATTCGGCGATTAAGATAGTAATTTTTTACTACCATAAAACACTTAAGGAAAACAATAGGCTACTATACCACCGCTTTTTATCAATTTTACACCATGAACCCTCTCAAACCTCTTTTGCTAGCCATAGTTTGGTATATACAAACCGTTTGTGTAACAGCCCAACCTTTGCCTCTGCCAGGCCACTCGCACAACGACTACAACCGCCAAAAACCGTTGATTGGTGCGCTTGAACTTGGCTACCGTAGTATTGAAGTCGATGTTTTTCTGCACAAGGGGCAACTGCGCGTTTCGCACGATCCATTTGGGCTCGATAAAAAGCCGACGCTTGAAGAACTGTACTTAGCACCCTTGCTACAAATAACCCAAACCAAAGCGGCAACCTACGGACTAGATAGCACCAAGCCCCTAGTTTTAATGATTGACTTTAAAACCGATGGCGAAGAAACTTATGCAGCTTTGAAACCTTACCTAAATAAGTATAAACAAATGCTAAGCATTGCCGGTAACGGGGCAAAGCAAGGCTTTGTGCATATACTAATATCGGGCAACAAACCTTACAACAGTGTGGCAAAAGAAACTTCGCGTTTAGTTAGCCTTGACTACAAATTCGATTTTTGCCGCGAACATGCTACCGATAGCTGCATAACCCGCGCCAGCGACAACTACAAAAATTATTTTACCTGGAAAGGAGCAGGCGAAATGCCCTGGCAAGAAAAGATAATGCTAGCCGAATTGATAAACCTAGCACATACCGAAGGCAGGCAGATACGCTTTTGGGACATGCCCGAAACCCCAGAAACTTGGCAACTATTTCTGGATATGGGTGTTGATTGGATACATGTAGATGATATTGAGGCTTTCCAAGCTTTTTATAGTACCTATAAAAAAATAGAAAACCGCTAGTAAGTGGCGAAAAGGTGGTTGTAAATACCTTGTTAAATATGTTCCATTATTAGTTATCTAATGTGTAAATTTAGGATAACTTGAAAGGCGATAGATAATTGAGCTAAAAGAAGAGGATATGAACGACATTACGAAACGATTTGCAACCCTGCTGCTTTTATTGCTGTTGTTCACTACTACCCACGCGCAAGTCGCATCGCGAGGGCAGGCCACTGAAATGATTATCGCCGGCGACAACTCGTTGCAAATGTTGGATATTGAAAAAGCAATAGAGTTTTATACTTCCGCCATCAGCCTCGACCCTGGTTTTGCCGATGCCTACTTGAAGCGCTCAAATGCTTTTGCCATAGCTGGTCGAAACACGGAAGCCAGGATTGACTATGAAAAAGCACTGGCCATAAACCCGTATATAAACTATGTTTACGATAAGCGAGCCAAAATTCAGGTGCTAATTGCCGATTTTATGGGCAAACTTATCGATTTGGATAAAGCAGCAACTATGGAGCCCGAAACTGGCGATATGATGCAACTTTTTATTCTCCAAGATTTAAGAGCTGCTTACCCCGAAAACATTTTTACTATAGATAGCCTTATTGATGCAGGCCAAGTTACACCTAAACTTATGACTATTAAGGCCTTGGCATTATGGAGTGTTGACGAGGTAAACACTGCACAGCAATTGCTTGAGGATTTACTGGCCAAAAATGCCAATGATGCGTTTGCCCAAAATGTTTACGGCCTTTTATTGATTGAAACCGGCACGTATACTAAAGCTTTGACTGCATTTAACAAAGCGATAGGCCTTGATAGCAAATATGCGTATGCCTACCTGAACCGAGGCCGTGTACATGACCTATTAGCGGATAAAACTAAGGCGCTGAAAGACCTAAATACTGCTATATTGCTTGATACCACTAATGCTCTTGCTTTTTATGCCAGGGGTATGTTTTATAAGGGATTGGGAAATGCCGATGCGGCTATACAAGATTACACATCGGTAATTAAACTTCGCCCAAACTTTGCAGATGCCTACTTTTCAAGGGGTTTTGCCGAAAAAATGAAAGGCGTTTTTACCGATGCTTTGATTGATTATGACCGAGCCATTGAGCTAAACCCTAACGATGCTGTGTATTTCAATAACAGAGGTATTGTAAAGGTTATAGCAGGTAAAAATTTTGACGCGGAAAAAGATTTTAAAAGAGCTATAAGCTTACAGCCTGATTACGCAGCCGCTTACCACAATTTGGGCATGACCCAAATTATGAACCATTCACGCAACGAAGGCTGCGATAATATTGAAACAAGCATAAATAAAGGCCTTATTACCGATAAGGATATCTATAGATACTTCTGTGCCCAGTAAGGGAACCCCCTTTTAGAATACCGATATGGTAACCCATAAACCGGTATACTGTGAGTCTTACACCCTACACCTACTAAAAGCCCTCATATAAGCTATAGATAGCTGGCAGGGCCAATGTTTTTTTCATCATTACATACTATCTCAATGAGTCAAGCCAAATTGTATTTGCCTATTATACTGCTTTCCATTTCTTTAACTAACAGCCCGCTGCCAAGTATATTGGGCAAATGGGATACTGGCCGAGGTGGAATAATTGAGATTTCTGTATCAGGTGACAGGCTATATGGCAAACTGGTATCATCGAGAGAGCCAGAAAGATTGGATACCAAAAATCCGGACCCTGCACTGCGAAGCGAAAATTTAGTAGGGCATAACATACTTATTGGCTTCAAGCTGGGCAAAGACGACGTTTGGAAAGATGGTAAAATATACAACCCTGAAGATGGTAGATTGTACGATGCCAAACTTACTTTAAAAGGCGATGAACTAAAGGTAAGAGGATTTAAAGGTGTTGCCTTACTTGGCAAAACCGTGGTATGGTCAAGGGTAAACTAAACCTCAAATACTAAACTACACAACCTTCATAAAAAACGGCCACCGTCAATTGACGGTGGCCGTTTTAAAAGGAACAATTTATCGTTAGTTACTAGTTACTATTCACTAACAGCTAGTAACTAATTACTGCTTCTCAGGCTTAGGCAACAACACCTTGCGGCTTAAACGGTACTTGCCCGTTTTAGGATCTACATCCTGTAGCTTAACCTTTATCTTATCGCCTTCTTTCAACACACCTTCTAGGCTATCTAGGCGCTCCCAGCTAACCTCAGAGATATGCAACAACCCTTGTTTGCCTGGCATAAACTCAACAAACGCACCGTATGGCATAATTGATTTAATGGCACCTTCGTATACATCGCCAATTTCTGGAACAGCAGCAATAGCACGTATACGGGCAATAGCCGCATCAATACTCTCTTTGTTATCGGCACTAATATCGATAACACCTTTGTCGCCAACCTCTTCCAATACTATAACGGTACCGGTTTCGCGTTGTATCTCTTGTATCACTTTACCGCCAGGTCCTATAACGGCACCAATGAACTCTTTCGGAATCATAATTTTCTCGATGCGCGGTGCGTGTGGTTTGTAGTCCTCGCGAGGTTCGCTCAAGGTTTTCATCATCTCTCCCAAGATGTGCAAACGGCCTTCCCTAGCTTGAGCAAGGGCTTGCAGCAAAATCTCGTAGCTCAAACCTTGGATTTTGATATCCATTTGGCAAGCCGTGATACCATCTTTGGTTCCGGTTACTTTAAAGTCCATATCACCCAAGTGATCTTCATCACCTAATATGTCGCTCAAAACGGCAAACTCACCATTTTTGCCACTGATAAGACCCATTGCAATACCCGATACTGGGCTCTTTATTTTCACACCTGCATCCATAAGCGCCAACGTTCCAGCACATACAGTGGCCATTGATGATGATCCGTTAGACTCCAAAATATCGGAAACAACACGAATAGTATAAGGGTTTACTTCCGGACCAGGAATCATGTTTTTCAAAGCACGAAGTGCCAAGTTACCATGTCCTACTTCGCGGCGGCTTGTGCCACGGTTTGCCCTAGCTTCGCCAGTTGAAAACGATGGGAAGTTGTAGTGCAACAAGAAACGGTTGTAACCTTTAAACATGGCTCCGTCAATCAATTGCTCATCCAATTTGCTACCCAAGGTAACAGAGGTAAGCGATTGGGTTTCGCCGCGGGTGAACACTGCCGAACCGTGTGTACCAGGCAAGTAATCTACTTCGCTCCAAATTGGGCGAATCTCGTTGGTCTTACGACCATCCAAGCGTACTTTTTCTTTCAATACCAAGTCACGTGCCGCTTCATATTCCGAATCATGGAAGTATTTCTTCAACAACTCACCTTTCTCGGCAAGCTCTTCTGCGGTAAAGGTAACCTTGTAGGCTTCCAAAACTTCTTTGATAGCTGCGCTGCGGTCGTGCTTAGCTTTGCTATCGCGCATGGCAGCAAGTATGCTTGGGTATGTATCGGCAATAACTTTTGCCTTAAAATCGAAATCGTTTTTCTCATGGCTATATTCACGCTTGGTAGCAGAACCAACGGCAGCTTCCAATTCTTTGATAACAGCAACTTGCAAACGGATGGCATCGTGAGCCACTTTAATGGCAGCTAGCATATCCTCTTCGCTCACTTCTTTCATTTCGCCTTCTACCATTACAATACTGTCGTGGGTAGCGGCTACCACTATGTCCATATCGGCTACGGCCAATTGGCTAATGGTAGGGTTCAGCACCAATTGCCCATCAACACGGCCAACGCGTACTTCAGAAATTGGACCACTGAAAGGAACATCGCTCACCGCCAAGGCAGCAGAGGCAGCCAAACAGGCATAAGCATCGGGCATGGTATCCTTATCGTTGCTATATAGGGTAATCTGTACTTGAGTGTTTGCATGGTAATCTTCTGGAAACAACGGGCGCAAGGCACGGTCAACCAAACGGCAAACTAAAATTTCGTACTCGCTAGGGCGTGCTTCGCGCTTAAAGAAGCCACCCGGAAAACGGCCAGTAGAGGCATATTTTTCTTGGTATTCAACCGTAAGCGGCATAAAATCTACACCATCTTTGGCTTCCTTGTCAGAAACAACGGTAGCCAGCATTACTAGGTTTCCAACGCGAACGGTTACTGAACCGTTGGCTTGTTTGGCTAGTTTTCCTGTTTCCAGGGTGATCACGAGCCCGTTGCCCAGATCAATTGTTTTGGTAATTACGTTCATATCTCTTCGTTCAGCTAGCGGGGCGAATTACCCCTTTTACAAATAAAAAATTGCCACCCCCTTTCGGAGGTGGCATATGTTAATTTTGAAGCCTTACTTGCGTAAGTTCAGTTTTTCGATTAGTGCGCGGTACTTGTTAATGTCCTTTTTGGCAAGGTAGTTTAGCAAACTACGACGTTGGCCTACCATGCGAATAAGTGAGCGGGTAGAAGAGTAATCCTTCTTGTTGGTTTTCAAGTGGCTGGTGATGTGGGCAATGCGATGTGTAAACAAAGCGATTTGTCCTTCAACCGAACCGGTGTTACCCTCGTCGCCACCGTATTCTTTAAAGTAGGTCTTTTTTGCTTCAGCAGTTAAAATACTCATTGTTTCAGCTTAATTTTTTCTTTTCGTTCTTATCAGTCTGCAAAGATAATCCAATTATTTGTTAAGGTAAAAATTATTTTACCCTTTATCAATAAGTTTTAGCGCTTGGTTCCATCCCTTAATGATAAATACCCGGACCTTAAATCCTTTTCACTATCAGGTTTTCGCTTACCTTCTCTGATAGGAAAACTGACTCGGTGCTATTTATACGCACCAATCGAGAGTTGTCGTAGCTGTTTACCTCTATCACGTCAACCCGCGAACCGATGTTCAACTTGATACGGTCAAGATATTGCAAAAACGCCACCGACTGCTCTCCTACCCTTACCACAATACCCTTCTCGGCTACTTGCAATTCATTTAGGCTAATGGGCTCATGGTGATGTATGTTGCCTTCGGCATCAGGTATCGGGTCGCCATGCGGGTCGTTGGTGGGGTAACCAAGAAATACCTCCAACCGGCTTATTAAATCGGGCGTTTTTATATGCTCTAGCTCTTCGGCTATCACGTGCACTTCATCCCATTTATAACCTAGCTTATCTACCAGAAATACTTCCCACAAGCGATGGCTGCGTATTAGCTCAATGGCAATATTGCGGCCAGTGTCGGTAAGTTGCACTCCCTTATATTTCTCATAAGCTACCAATTGCTTATCAGATAGACGTTTCAACATATCGCTAACCGATGCGGCCGTGGTTTGAGTTTCGGCGGCTATGTTATTGGTCGATATGTTTTCTGGGCCCTTTAGCGAGAGCTTGAAAATAGCTTTTAGATAGTTTTCTTCGGTGGTGGATAATACCAAAACGCGGGTTTTATTTCAAAGATAACAGAAGGAGCGTAAAACGAGAAAATCCACACCAGATGACCGGCGTGGATTTTCTAATAGTGCATTGTTACCTATAATAATCAATGCATGAACAAAAGGAACAATAACAAGACTGTATTTTAAACTGACAGGTTGTATGGGCTCGAAATTTATTAATTTGCCATTTTGGCATTAAAATTAAGAACAAATCAGCCATTTTGTCTTAAATGTAGCATTGGTATTTGAATTGCTAATAGGAAATCATTAAAACGAACTTAAAACCTAAAAACAATAAGCAATGAGACATTTAAAATGGATGCGCAACGACCCTTTGTTTGCCAATGTAGTAAACAACAATTTGCCTAATTTCTTTAACGACGATTTGTTCCGCAAAGAGTTCCTCTCAACCCGCCCGGCGGTAAATATTAAAGAAAACGAGAAAAGCTATGGCTTGGAGTTGGCCGCCCCTGGCTTTGTGAAAGAAGATTTCAAAATCGATTTAGACCATGATATCTTAACCATTTCGGTAGAACAGGAACAAAAAGAAGAGGTGACCAAAGACGGCTACACCCGCAGGGAGTTTAACTATGCTTCCTTTAAGCGTTCGTTTACATTACCCGAAACGGTGGATAGTGAAAAGATAACAGCTGGCTATACCAATGGCATTTTGAATGTAACCTTGCCAAAAAAAGAGCAAGAGCAACAATTGAAACGCGCCATTACTATTAGCTAAGGCAAAAGAAGTGAGAATAGGTTGGTTAAGCGAAGGGCGTGCAAATTGCACGCCCTTCGCTTTTCTATTTTTTCTCATCCCCATGCTTATGCGGAATGGTAAACCTTACGCCAACATAAGCCATTTGACCAAATATCGGCCCCCAAATAGAGGAAGCATCAAATTCGGTACTGAAGGGCCTATCGGCAGCAATGATGGGGTTGTGTTGTTTGTATCCTGTTAAGTTCTCACCACCCACATATACTTCCCACTGTTTCCAGATGCGAGTAATTTGTGCATTCAGCACCACATATACGGGTGAGTAGTCGCTAGAAAGGTTTAGCTCACCGCTGCTGAAGCTAGATGGAAGCCGAGCACGGCCATTCAATTGGGCCGTAACATCAAATAGCCAACGCTTGTTGCGGGTGGTGTAGCCAACATTGAACTGCCCAGCATGGCGCGGCGTAAACAAGCGCGCCTCCAACTTGCCGTTGTAGGTAGTTTTTACATCATTAAATTTGTAAGCCAACCTCAACTCTAGGCCCCGTAGCACCTCCCCTATCACTTCAATTTGAAAACTATTGGCATAAGAGCGCCCATTGAGGTTATAAAAGATGGACTTGTTGCGGTCTGCATCCAAATCGAGCACTACTTGATTGGTAAACTCCGTGCGATAAAAGTCGACATTGACGCTATACTCGCGGTTTTTGCTTAGCCACTTTTGTGTAAAGCTTCCACCAAAAGTCCAGCTCTCCTCGGGCTGTAGCTCTTTGGCCACTTCAATTTGCCTAGAACTAACCAACACATTGGTGTTTTCGGCCAATATGCTGGCTACCCTATACCCCCGCCCTGCCGATGCCCGGAAGGTGGTCATCTCCTTTGGGCTATACTTTATGTGCAAGCGCGGTGTGGCGAACACCCCATATAGGTTATGATAATCAACGCGCATACCTGCCAAAAGCGTAAACACGGTAAGGTGCGTATATTGATACTCGCCAAATACCCCTGGAACCAACTCACGGCGCTTAAGGTCCAAATTACTGAATTGCTCACGGTAGTCATCCAATAAAAAGCTCGCTCCAGTCTTTAGTTGATGATTGGTATTATTGATGTTGGTCTGGAAGATAAGGTTGGAATAATAGTGGGTATTCTCTCCCTTGTAATCGTTATTACCAAAGAAACCCTGCATTTGATGGTAGGCTACTTCGTTTATCCAACCCATGCTTCTATTGATGCCTTTATCAAACACACGTCCTGTTTTCAAAAAGCCCTCGTACCGATTGGTGGTAAGATCCATGCCGTAATATGGCTGCTCGCTGCGCGATAGTTTAGGGTCAAATAGCTTTTGCCCACCTATGCGGCCTTCGTACAAGCCGCGAACGGCTCCTTGCACCTCCCAACCTTTGTTAAAATACGACCAGCGGTTCATTACGTTTACTTGCTGGTTGAGCGGAATATCCAAAAAACCGTCGTGGTTCATATCTGTTCGGGTGCGGAAGGCGCTGCCATGCACCATCAATAAGGTACTCAGTTTTTTATTGAATTCATTGGCCAAGTTCAGGTTTACTTCACTCCTGCCCATATGGTTGGCATATACATTCACGTGCAGCCTATCGGCTTCATCGGGTTTTTTAAGCTCAATATTTATTTGCCCAACCATGGCCTCGTAGCCATTAACTACAGTGCCCACCCCTTTGCTTATCTGCACGCTCTCTAGCCAAGTGCCGGGCAAGTGAGCCATACCATAAGTGCGCCCCAAGCCACGGATGCTCGGTATATTCTCAATCATCAGTTGGGTATAAATGCCATCCAAACCCAACATGCGGATAACCTTAGCGCCTGTAACGCCATCGGCAAAGTTTACGTCAACTGCGGCATCGGTTTCAAAGCTTTCCGAAAGGTTGCAGCAAGCAGCCTTCTTAAATTCTTTTTCTGATAGCGTAATGCTATTTATAGCACTGGTAGTACTGTAATTGGTACCACTTTTAGTAGCTTCAATGGTGGCTATATCCAGTTGTTTGGGTTTGCTTAGCAACACCTCCAGTTTATCGCCGGGTTTCACGCTGAAGGTATCGTTGCTGAATCCGATATAGCTAACCACCAACTGGGTTTGTACTGGGTGCGGTTCAATGCTAAAGTAACCTTCGGCATTGGTGGTGGTGCCTATGGTAGTGTTTAGCCAATATACATTAGCACTATAAACGGGCAACTTGCCCTCAGCCGCGCTCTCTTGCACATAACCTTCAATAACCTGTGCCTGCGCTGCAAAGCAGCCAAACAGTATTAAGGCAAGTAAAGACATTATTCTAAAACTCATCATGGGTGTATATTAAAATGAAAAAACAGCCAAGTAACGACTGGCACGCTCATTTTAACATAGACTCATAATATATACACTTGCAACTGCGCTACGCGCCGCTTATTGCTGGGCGGTGGTGGGTTGTTGTATTGGGGCAACAATGCCGAAAGCTCGGAAAATGCCAAATCGATATTGGGAAGTGCTACGACGCCCATAACTGGCAATAGCGACTGTTGGTAGCTAAAATGGTCATCGGTGAGCTGGGGTATATCAAGTTGGTGGTAGCTTGCGGTTTCTTGACAACAGTTGTTCTCAGTATTAGATTCGGTTGATGCTACTGCAACAGATGAACAGCATGCATGGTTGCTGCTTACCGCAGTGCCCGAAACAGCAAACAAGCTTATGCCCTTTTGACCTGTAACTAAGCAGGTGTGCTCGTATATACCGATACCAATGTTGCTGGCTAGCATCAATGCTACCAATAACAAACTACCAATGTATCGAGGTGTGGACTTCAATTGGAATTTGAAATTTAAAATTCAAAATTTAAAATCGCCTGGAATTTATCCTTTTATTTAAAAACAATGTTCACAAAACACATCTCAAAATACACTTGATAAATCGCACTTTAAAAATCTTGTGTCTTGTGTCTTGTGTCTTGTGTCTATGCAACAACGCAAACTTACCCAAAAAAGTTATGCAACATATTTGCAGATATAAAAAAGGCATCGTTTGGATGTACCAAACGATGCCATATAACTTAAATTAACTTTTTGTTAAGCTTCTAAGTCCGCTGCCTTTTTTCTGCGGTCATAGATTTTTTTCGCACCTATAGATGCGCCTATGATCAAAAGCACTGCAGCGCCACCGTCAACTGGTATAGCCAGCGGAGGAGGTGGAGGTGGAGGTGGACCAGCCAATAACTGACTCACACTGAACACGATAAGTGCAGCAACTAAGGTGAATATTACAAGTAAATTTTTCATTCTAGTAGCTTTTAAAAGGCCTTTAGCCTTGTTCGCATTTACAAATTTACGGTTAATATAGCTTATTTCCCAGAATTAACAAAAACTTTTTCAGTTTTTGTGTCCTGTCCATTAATCAGGCGTATAAAATAATAGCCATTTACTGCATTTTCCATGCTTATTACAAAGCTATCGTTCACAAATTGCTCAGTAGTAGTGATAGTTACTTTACACTTGATTATAGAACATATTATTGTCAAAAGCGTTCAAGAGGTAAAAAAGGACATTAGTGTATTTACTTAGATTTCCTCACACTATCAGCTCATTTTCTAAAATACACTACTCACTTCCTCAAAACAACCGCAACAACTCATCCAGCTCTTTTAGCTTTTCGGTGTTGTTGTCGGTTTCGTAGCCTTGCTTAAGGTACTGAAGGTAAATTTTGATGGTTTCGCGGTTGCGAATAGGCAGGTAGTGCTCTTTAACAGGCTCTTCCTGTATCTTTTTGAGGTATAGCGTTACCTCGTTTCGAGTAAATATAGTGCCGCGGTTAAGCGGGTTAATGTAGCAGATTATTTGGTCGCGCAGGTCTTCGTCTTCGTCCAAAGTCTCCAAAAAATCTTTGGTATAGCAGGCCACAAAGTGGCGCGGCAGGTTTACGCCATATACGGGCATATCGAGCTCCTGCGCTAATATGGTATATAATATACCCAACGAAATGGAGTTGCCGCGTTTGCTCTCCACCACTTGATTGATGAAGTAGCTGGGTAAACTAAACTGCTTATCGCTGCTCTTGCCCGTAAAGCCCATTAGCGAGTAAAATACGTGGTTAAACACGTTTATCTGCTCAAACGGGGTAAGGTTGTAGTTCATCTCCAGCCAAATAGCCCTGCGTATGTAGTCAATCTCACCGCGAAGCTTCACTTCATCAAGGTCGGCATACTGAAAACGCGCGACCAAAAGGGCACCTCTATACAGATTCTCAGATTCGCTTTCCAACCATTGCTTAAAACCCGCTTGCAGCCCATGAAACTGGATATGCCTAATTATATGCTCAATGCGCTCTTGCAAAATGCTATCTAGCGCTTCCTCCCAATACGTCTCAAGTTTCGGAATGATTTCGGGGCCATAGCTTGCCAACCTATCCGACACGTGGGTGTATATCTCCTGGTCGGGGTCATCAAGCAATTGCAACAAAGCTTGCAGTTCGCGTTCGCTGTTGGCCGGTTCTATCATTTTTTCGCTCCTCTACGGGCCGGGGCTTTTCCTTTTGCGCCGCCCGATGGTTTGGTGTTGGCAATAATTCCTTCAATAGCTGCTAGGTCAAGCGTTGCCGGGTCGGTGGTTTTAGGTATTTTATAATTCTCCTTGCCCGCCTTAATGTAAGGGCCAAATCGACCATTCAACACCTGTATCTCCCCGTCTTTGAACGAGCTGATGAACTTATTGGCATCGGCTTCTTTCTTAGCCATAATCAAGGCCACAGCAGCCTCCATATCTAAATCTTGTGGGTCAATGGCTTTCGGTATCGATACAAAACCGCTGTCATACTTCACATACGGGCCAAACCTGCCCAAACCCACGCTCACCTCTTTACCCTCATACTCGCCCAACGATTTAGGAAAATCAAAAAGTTTCAAGGCATCATCTAACGTAATGGTATCAATGCTCTGATCTTCTTTTAACTTAGCGTAGCGAGGCTTCTCCTCCCCTTCTACAGTTTTGCCAATTTGCGCCATAGGGCCAAAGCGACCAATACGCGCCGACACCGGCTTGCCTGTTTTAGGGTCGATGCCTAGCTCGCGTTCACCGCTGGCGCGCTCGGCGGTTTCAATAGTATCTTCCACGCTTTTATGGAACGGGATGTAGAAACTATCAATCATTTTGGCCCACTCAATATTGCCGTTGGCAATTTCGTCAAACTCCTCTTCAATCTTAGCTGTGAAGTGGTAGTCCATTACCTTCACAAAATGCTCGGCCAAGAAATCGTTTACCACCCTACCCACATCCGTAGGAAACAACTTGGCCTTTTCGGCGCCCGTGTTCTCGGTTTCGGTTTTGGTTTTAATGGTATCGGCAGCCAACGTAAGCACTTGGTATTTGCGCTCCACACCTTCGCGATCGGTGCGCTCTACATAGCCACGCTTCTGTATGGTGCTAATAGTTGGCGCGTAGGTAGAAGGACGGCCAATGCCCAATTCCTCCAACTTCTTCACCAACGATGCTTCATTGTATCTCGGGGCCGCTTTGCTGAAACGCTCACGGGCGGTCATGTTCTCTAATGGCAACAATTGCCCGGCGCTCAATGGTGGCAACATGCCTTCTGCTTCCTCATCGCTCTCGTCGTCGCTGCTCTCCATGTATAGTTTCAAGAAACCATCAAACAAGAGCACTTCGCCTTGCGCTTGCAGTTCATCTTTATTGGTACTGATGTCAATTTTAACGGTAGTGCGCTCCAATTGGGCATCGGCCATTTGGCTCGCCACGGCGCGTTTCCATATCAACTCATACAAACGCCTTTCTTCGTTAGAGCCTTCAATGGTTTGGTTCTCAAAGTAAGTTGGCCTGATGGCTTCGTGGGCCTCTTGCGCGCTGGCGTTTTTGCTCTTGTACTTGCGCACTTTAGAGTATTGCTCGCCAAAGCTGTTTTTGATAGCCACTGCGGCCGCTGCCAAGGCAGTGTCGCCCAGGTTCACGCTATCGGTACGCATGTAGGTTATATGCCCCGCCTCGTATAGCTTTTGGGCTATGCTCATGGTGCGGGTTACGTTGTAGCTCAGCTTACGGCTGGCCTCCTGTTGCAGGGTACTGGTTGTAAACGGCGCGGCTGGGCTTTTGCTGGCCGGCTTGGTTTGTATATCCTTAATGGTGTAGTTGGCGCCTTTGCAGCTTTCCAAAAACGCCAAGGCATCTTTATCGGTATCTAGTTTGCGGTTTAGCTCGGCTTTCAATTTACCTTGGCGCCCTTTGCTATCCTTTACATCGAATATGGCCGTAACCTTAAACGACGATTGGCTATTGAACTCTTGTATCTCGCGCTCGCGCTCTACAATAATGCGCACCGCCACCGATTGCACGCGGCCCGCCGAAAGCGAGCCCGCCATGCTTATTTTGCGCCACAATATAGGCGAAAGCTCAAAACCTACCAGCCTATCCAATACACGGCGGGCTTGTTGGGCATTCACTAAGTTTAAATCCAATAGGCGCGGGTTATCCACAGCGTTTTGGATGGCATGCTTGGTTATTTCATGAAAAACGATGCGCTTGGTTACTTTTGGGTTCAGTCCGAGTACTTCGCAAAGGTGCCAGCTAATAGCCTCCCCTTCGCGGTCTTCGTCCGTTGCTAGCCAAACGGTCTCCGCTTCTTTGGCTTGTTTCTTCAGTTCAGTTACCAGCTTTTGCTTATCGGGTGGTACTATGTACGTTGGTGCGTAATGGTTTTTTAAGTCGATAGCCTTGTTGCCCTTCTCAAGGTCGCGAATGTGGCCATAGCTACTTACCACCTTGAAATCCTTCCCTAGGAATTTTTCAATGGTCTTTGCTTTGGCTGGTGATTCTACAATCAATAAATTCTTCGACATGGCATTTTTTTAGACACAATACGCAAGACACAAGACAAAAGACGGGCAACTTATGTTGTGTTTTATCCTAAATTAGTTAACTAACAATGCAATAATAGAGTTTACTCACAAACAATTCAAAAAAGCCTTCGTTGCGATATGCACATTGGAATGTAGAAGTGCGGAAAATGGACGCTCTGATAGCCCTGCATTTCATGGATTCGAATGCATTATACTTTTTGGGCGAGAACTTGTATGCACTTTTACGCTGAAAACCCAAACGTGTCATGGTGAGCGAGGCACTCTATTCACTTGTGCAAAGCCCCCCGTCCGTGTCATGGTGAGCGGATGTCATAGTGAGCGTAGTCGAACTACGAACCATCCGCAACGTAGGTGGCATAATACCATTATCAAGGTTTTATGAATGGGCAGCAAGTTGAAAAACTTATGCTTTGAATTGCGCGAAGCCTGAAATTCAGTTTTCCAATGTCCCCCATCACGTGTCATGGTGAGCGTAGCCGAACCATCCGCAGTGTAGGAGGCATAATGTAATTCTTGCCCTTTTCTGTAATTTTAAAGCATGAAACTATATTATGTGTACATCGTCCTTTGCACAGATGGTTCCTACTATGTGGGGATAACCAACAATGTTGGCAACAGGGTTGCTCAACATAATGAAAGTTCAGATTCCGAGGCCTATACTTACTCAAGAAGACCCGTAAAATTAGTCTATACTGAGATGTTTACCGAAGTATTACAAGCCATAGCTAGGGAAAAACAGATAAAGCGTTGGTCAAGGGCTAAAAAGCAAGCTTTGATTAATGAAAGCTGGGACAGTTTGAATGGATTGGCGGAATGCAAGAACGAGACTTCTTATAAAAAGTACCAACCAAATGATGAATCGGCTTGACTAATAATTGCTGTATGTTTTGCCACCTCCATTGCGGATGGTTCGGCTCCGCTCACCATGACACATCAGAAATGCAGCGTAAGGTAGCTAAATAAGTGCTCTGACTAAAATGAAAAGTGTTTTGTGCTAATTGCATGCTGAACTAACTATTCGTATCTTTAATAGGCTGTACTTTAAGAAAAGAAATGCTGATGAAAATACTCTTAGAAATACCAGATAACAAGGCAGATGCTTTGCTGGAAGTGCTTAAAAGCATGAGGCACGTAAAAACTACTACACTTACGGAAGGTAAGGCTCTGTTGATGAAAGAAGTGAAAGAAGCCGTTGATGAAATGAAGCTTATACGTGCCGGAAAGAAAAAGGCCCGCAACGCTAAGGATTTTTTAAACGGTTTACACAATTGATTTTAATGCAACTTCCAAATATCCTCATTGGCATTTTGTTCTACTTGGAACGCAGTTTGGA
This sequence comes from Sphingobacteriales bacterium, assembly GCA_027486795.1. Lineage (GTDB taxonomy): Bacteria > Bacteroidota > Bacteroidia > Chitinophagales > CAIOSU01 > CAIOSU01. The sequence continues at coordinate 90,171 of JAIXOI010000027.1, forward strand.
GATAAGGTGAGCTATATACTTTCCATGGCCAGTATTCTCCATCGTGAAATCTTTCGACGGCACAATAGACATTACCGTTTTCCTTCCAAATTGTATTTACGTGCGTAGTATCACTTTTGAAACACGTAATTAAGGTTGCAAGATACCCTATGTCCTGAAAAACATCAATATCAGTAAGCGTAAAAACATAATCATACCCATACCATTTGCCGTTTTTTACCCCTACGGAGTAGTAATTGGGATACTTATACATTTCTGAATAAGTATCCGGTTTTTGGTAAAGAACATCGTACCCTCTTAAAGATTTAGTTGTAAAAATGTCCATCGGGACAAACCTCATAAAGTCAATTTCAAATTCGTTTTTTAGTTGCGATCGCTCATTCCTTTTAAGAAGCAAATAGCTGGCAGTTAAACTGGTTAGCATAATTATTATAGCTACTACTGCCCTTTTCATTTCAGATCGCTTTTTTTATGTTTTATCTAAGCTTCAACAACACAACGTAGGAACGAATACAAAAGTGCTGATTGTATAGCAGCTCCAAAACTAATTCAAAAAAACCTCAGTGTTTGCTTAATTTTGTGAGTGAACACCCAAATACGCCCGACAAATGGAATTGACCCCACTTACCGCTATATCCCCTATTGATGGCCGTTATCATGAAAAGACCGCCCAGTTGGCGGGTTATTTTTCGGAGTGGGCCCTATTTAAATATCGGGTTTGGGTGGAAGTGGAATATTTCATTGCTCTTACGCAAACCGATGTACCAGCACTGGCGGGTTTCAATGATGAAAAGAACGAAGCACTGCGCTCTCTGTACCGCGAGTTTAGCGAAGCCGATGCCGCCAAAATCAAAACCATTGAGCGCATTACCAACCACGACGTAAAGGCCGTGGAGTATTGGCTTAAAGAGCGTTTTGAGAAGCTGGGTTTGGGCGAGTTTAAAGAATACATCCACTTTGGCCTTACCAGCCAAGACGTGAACAATACCAGCGTGCCCATGAGCATTCGCGATGCGGTGCAGGAGCTGATGGTACCACAGTTGAAAGACTTGGTGTTTACGCTCGATAAAATGGCGTTTGAGTATAAAGACATACCGCTACTAGCCCGTACCCACGGCCAACCGGCCTCTCCTACCCGCTTGGGCAAAGAGATATTGGTATTTGTAGAGCGCCTAGATAGGCAGATAAAACAGCTGGAAGCCGTGCCGTTTTGTGCCAAGTTTGGCGGTGCCACGGGCAACTTCAATGCGCACAAGGTAGCCTTTCCGGCAGTTGATTGGGTAGCCTTTGGCAATAGTTTTACTCACAAGCACCTGCACCTAGAGCGCTACCAGAACACTACCCAAATTGAGCACTACGACAACCTTGCCGCGCTGTTCGATAACTTTAAGCGCATCAACACCATCATCGTTGATTTGTGCCGCGATATGTGGCAGTACATCAGTATGGAGTACTTCAAGCAGCAAATCAAAAAAGACGAAGTGGGCAGCAGTGCCATGCCGCATAAAGTAAACCCCATTGATTTTGAGAACGCCGAAGGTAACCTGGGACTAGCCAACGCTATTTTTGAGCACCTATCGGCCAAGCTGCCTATAAGCCGCCTACAACGCGACCTAACAGATAGCACTGTGTTACGGAACGTGGGCGTGCCATTTGCACACACATTGATAGCCTTACAAAGTACCCAAAAAGGCTTGGGCAAATTGCTGGTAAATGAAGCCAAAATACGTAAAGACCTAGAGGACAACTGGATGGTAGTGGCCGAGGGCATTCAAACCGTGCTGCGCCGCGAAAACTACCCGGCACCTTACGAAAAGCTGAAAGAGCTTACCCGCACCAACGCCGCCATAACCGAAAGCACCATCCACGACTTCATAGATACCCTTGAAGTTACCGACACCATAAAAGCGGAGCTGAAACAGATAACACCGTTTAATTATACAGGGGTATGAGTAATGATACTTCAACGGTGTTTATCCTGAGCATTTATCGAAGGACTCAGGGTGACAAATGATTGTATGGCAAAATTAGAAGAAGGCAAAGACTATTACTTCAACGAGCAGGGCCTCATGGTGCTAACCGAGGCCTACCTGCTGCGCCGTGGCTATTGCTGCGGCAATGGGTGCAAGCATTGCCCGTATTCGAAGAAGGGTTGATGCACCAATTGGTTACGAGTTACGGGTTACGAGTTGCGCGTTTTTTAACCACGAAGGCGCGGAAAAAGGTACGAAAAAAACAAGGAACAGACATTAGCTTAGCGTGTCATCCTGAGCTTTTGTCGAAGGGTGCAAGCGCTTGCTATGCACTCCGAAGTTTTTCACGTAGGAGTGCACTGGGCGCGGGGTGGTGAAGATTGTCTTAATGTAGATTTCCCAGCGATGAGTACATTTAAACGAAGGAAAAATAGGAGTAAAAAAGGGTTTAATTTTAAAAATTGGATTAAAGAGATAATGTGAGCAAAAATGATGTCTTTATAAGCTATGCTAATGAAGATTTTTCCACTGCGGAAAAAATATTTAATGCATTAAAACACTCAGGCTTTAAACCTTGGATGGACAAAAAGAATTTGCGCCCAGGACAAAGATGGGATTCAGCTATAAGAAGTGCCTTAAGAAAGGCTGATTTTGTGATTGTCCTATTATCAAATACATCTGTTTCCAAGCAGGGTTATATCCAACGCGAATTTAAGCTCGCATTGGATTTTTGTGAAGAAAAAGCAGATGATGATATCTATATCATACCTGTTAAATTAGATAATTGCGTCGTTCCAGATAAATTGGTAGCGTTTCAATGGATACAATGGGAACATGAAAATGCAGTGGAGATTTTAATAAATGCTTTACATCATCAAAGAAGTAAATATGAAGAGCAAGAGAGGAAGAAACTAGAAAAGAACTTACCTTTTAGTATAGTACACAAGGAAATTAAAGAAACGATAGGCTTAACTCCCCAAAACATTATAGACATTGAATATCCGGAATTTAATGCAAGTTCCCATAAGTATTTATCATTTTTAAACTCAACAGTTGTAGGCTACGTTCTCAATGAAAGGGATAGGTTTCTAAAGTCTGTGTTGCCATATCTAGATCAAAAAGAGCTGAATTCTGAAGATCTCGATAATGTAATTTATGTTTCCTATAAGGTGACATATGCAAATAGTGCATTAATAAGCTTAACTTTTTCAACTTACCAGTATTCAGGGGGTGCCCACGGTGGCCATTGGACCTATACTTTTAATTTCACCCTTGAGCATTTTGTCAAAGTAGATATTGAAACTTTGCTGGATAGAAATCTGAACAATCTAAAGATTCTCGCTACAATTTGTAAGGAGCAATGGCTACGGCTTGTAAATATTGATGGTGTATCTATAAAAGCAGAAGACTTCTTTATTAGGGATTTTGATACTGACGAACCTCAGTGGGAAGATTTCCAACATTTTTATTTTGATGGAGCAAATATCGTTTTCATCTTTCATGAATATCAATTTACACCATATAGTGAAGGTGAAACCGAAGTTAAGATCCCATTGGATGTTTTAGTATTTCAAATGCTGAATCCTGTACGATTAAAAAGCTTACTTAAGCTAATAAAAGAGGGCATTATATAATCTGATGACTGAATTCCGCAATAACTTCACAACCCTAACCCTCACCTTCCCCACCCGCACTATTGCCCTCCTTCGTGAAAAACTTCGGAGTGCTTTGCAATCGCGCGCGCATTTCGACATGCTCAATGTGACACGCTGGGCTTTAAATTGTTCTATTTTTTTGCGGGCTTTCTTTAGTTTATGTGCTGCATCCCCCACCAAAAAAAGCGGCCCCGCATATATGCAGGGCCGCTAGTTGCTTAGATTTTCTCAAGGGTTAGGTACTCAATATCATTGTCTTCATCGTCATCCAAGTCTTCCAGCTTGATGCGGTTGTTGGTTAGCTCGGTTACATCCCAATCCTCGTCTAGCTCATCCAACTGGTCGTCGTCATCGTTAAAGTCGATTTCCAGCTCCGTGCGGCCAACATCTTGCCTTACTATCCAAATACCGGTTTTATTTACCCCGTTTAGGCTAGCGGTTACTTGGCCAGCAGTATTGAAGGTGAAAGTGTAACCATTAAATTTTGACGTTTCGTCGCCATCATCATCATCGAAAAAGTAGGTTACTTTCCAGTTGTCTTCCAACGCTAGCGTTGATACCGATTGGGTGTTGATGTAGAGTACTTCGTCATCATTTTTACTGCACGACGCAAATACGGTTACCACTAGCAGCAACGGCAGTAAATACAAAAAATTTTTGTTCATTTATATTGGTTTAGGCAATTGTTAATTTGTAATTATTTAATGTATGCAACAAACGAGCCAAAAAGTTTCTAGGCCAAAAACAAGTGGCATAAGCAACTGACAAGAATACACTGTTGCAATACAACACTACAGGTATATCTTGCACATAATACTGTTTGCGGTTTAGAGCTGAAACCACCGTGGATGTTGGCGCTAAAGCTAGCATCATATGGTTTGCTTTTTTATATTTGCAGCAACTCTAAAACCATCACATGGCAACCGTTATAACTATTGAAACAACCGTAAACGCCCCGCTTGCAAACGTGTGGCAGTATTGGACTGGCCCCGAGCACATTATACAATGGAACGCCGCCAGCGACGACTGGCACACCACCCAAGCCGAAAACGACCTGCAAGTGGGCGGTAAGTTCTCTTCGCGCATGGAGGCTAAAGACGGCAGTTTCGGTTTCGATTTTGGCGGTACCTATAACGAGGTAGCCCAACACCAAAAAATTGCCTATACTTTGGAGGATAATCGAAAAGTTAGCATCACCTTTGCCCAAACCCCAAATGGAATAACCGTTACAGAACAATTTGAAGCCGAAACGGAAAACGCAGTTGAATTGCAACGCAACGGTTGGCAAGCCATATTGGACAACTTTAAAAAATATACGGAGCGAAGCTTAGCCATTGAGCGGGTATAGTAATTATGTAAGTGGGTTTTGTTGTGTTTTACATTCTCTAAGCGCAACCATTAATTTAGTTATAAAGTCTTATTTATGAACTTAGCATCCATGCCGAAAAGATTTTACCACTCTCTACTTATGGTTACTATTGGGCTTGCCCTGGTGGCCACCTCTTGCAAAAAAGAAGACACAGCAGTAGACCATGTCATTGAAGGGATGAAGATTGAAACGGATAATATGTTTGGCTATTGGAAGCATAAAAGCACTTTAAGTTCGACGTTTCAAGAATACCCCAACAACGAATGGGTGGACACCGTGATATCTCGCGAGGGGTTTTATTTAGAATTTTTAGAAAATGGTGTAATGAAAAGATTTTATGAGACTGCTCCAGGTAGCAATATCCTTGATGGGGGCCGCATATACAATTACACCACTACTGGCCCAAATACTGGCACTGCAGAGTTTTATTTGTTTAGTTTGTTCAGCAATTTTGACGGAAAAGGTAACGACTATTATGATCTTGGTCCGCTTGAATACAGCTATAAAATTACAGTAGATGGCTCCATTATGACCAGGGAAGCATTGGATCTGCCCAATGAACGAAGCATTGATACTTTGGTGCGGATAAGATAGAAATCCAAATCCCCACATCGATATTATTGCTGAAGTAACAATTATATCGCCTAAAGCGCACCCACTGCCTTTTTATATTGCACCACAGCTAACAGATAATTATATGCAGCGTTCAAGTAATTGGTCTGCGTTTGACGCAAGGTATAACTGGTGGTAGCCAAATCATTGGCTTTGATGGTGCCATTTTTTAATCTATCGGTATCTATTTGATACAGTTGGTTGGCCAGCTCCAGGTTTTTACGTTGGTATTCTAGGTCGGTTTGGGCATTTTTAGCAGCAATAAGCGCTGTCCGGGCCTGCTGTTGGTAATCATCCTCCAACTTTTCGTATTGAAAAGCAGCCGATTGCAAGCGCAGGTTATATTCTTGCTTGGTATTGGCTTTCAACAATCCATCAAAAATAGGTATACTCGCTTTTAGCCCAATATAGTTGAAGGGATACCAAGTATCAGGGTTAAAAATGTTACCGTTGTCAGAAAGCGATTGTACGGTGTAGTTTCCATAAAAGCTTAAGGTAGGCGCATACAATAGCTTTTGCTTGCGGATGTTCATCCGCCAAATATCCTGCTGTACTTTTTGGGCCAACAACTCTGGCCTGTTCAATGATTCGCTAAGGGTTAATTCATTACCAAATTTTACAAAAATAGTATTCAGGGAGTCGGCCAATATTGTGTTTTCGGAGTTATCCTCACCCATTTTATACCATAAATCCTGTATAGCAAGTGCTAGGCTGTTCGTGTTTTTGGTGTGTTCCGCCTCAGCATTGACAAAGTCCAATTGGTACTTTTGCTTGTCATATAGGGTTATGGTTCCTTCTTTCAATTGGCCTTCGGCGGTAGTATAGATGTCTTTGGTGCGCTGTAGGTTGCTATTGGTCAATGCTACTTTTTCTTGCCACAACAGTACGGTAAAGTAGGCTTCCGTAACCTCTAGCTTTATCTGGGCCTCGGTAGCTTGGGTATTGAAAGAGTTGAGCAGCACCTGCGATTGGGCAATTTTGCGATCACCATTATTATTCGGGTCAAACAAGGTTTGATTGAGGTTAAAAGCCCAAGTGCTATTGAAATCTGCACCGAATTGCACAATACGGTCAGGCGAGCCAAGCGCGCCGAATGCTTCACCAGGAATGACGTTATTAGGCAACTGAGTATTATACCTAAAGTCAATCTCAGAGTTTATTTGGGGCAGATTGCGGCTATTGATTTTCTTGATGTCGTTTTTCGCAATATCAACATTCAGTAGCTGTACTTTAAGGTCTTTTCTATTGGTCAATGCTTTTTCCAGCGATGCCTCTAAGGTAAGGCCCTGTTGCCCAAACATAGATAGATAGCTTAACAAGACAACGCAAAGAAGGATGGTTTTTTTCATAATGATTGTTTTATCCCCTGAATACTGCGGCGGGTTCTAAACTGGTAATGCGTTTTATTGCGAATAAGCTGCCGAACAAACCAATGAGGATGGTGACGGCAAAAAAGGTTACCCGTAGCCAAATTGGATAATCGAAGATAGTACCCGCATTGGCAATGCCGTTCCTAAAACCTTCCACCAGCACCATACCGATGCAAAAGCCCAGTACGGCAATAATCATGGCCTGTGTTACTATCAGCCTGCGGATGTAACCGTTGGTGGCACCAATGGCTTTAAGGGTACCGTAATCTTTTATGCGGTCAATTGCGGAAGAATATAGGGTTAGCCCAATAATTACAAAACCCACAATTAATGCGAACACGATAAGCGTGCCGAATGAGATAGCAATGCCCGAAGTAGCCAATACCGTCATAATGCTCGCCTCGGCCAAATCCTCGCTGCGCCAAGCCTTTACACTGGAAATACTGCCGTTGATGGAGGCTATCAATTTATCCTGCTGCGAGGGGTCTTTCATCTTAATCAAAAAGGCATTGGCTTTGGTGGTGGGCACATTGCCTAAGTACCGCGCCCGCTCAATGGTTGTAAAGGTATACACCCCACCACCGAAGGCTCTAATGCCTTTGGTTTGCCCGGCATTGAACACTTTCTTGCCATTTATTTCAAAATACTCCCCAGGCTCCAGGCCACCAAAAAGGGGCGTATCAAAGAATTCCGTAAACACGGCACCGTCTTTCAGCAGGTCTTCTTTACTGCCATTCGATACGTTCCAAGGGCCACCGGCAAATGCAGGGGTTTCTACACCAATCAAAGTAATACCAGTCGATTTGCCATTTTCAAATCTTGCCGAACCCCCCGAGACCACCAGTGGATAAGAAGCCTCCACATTGGGAAGGCTCTTGAGCTCATAATTGATGCGCATATCCAGTTCAGCTAGCGTATTTACGTTGGTGGTTTTATTATCCACTACCCATACATACTCCGGATTGTTGCCCACCAGCGTCGACATCGCATTGATGAGGAAAATAAAGATACCTACTTGCTGACCAATAAGGAAAACAGAAATAACGGTACCCGCCAATGCCCCAATGGACTTTGGTTTATCAAAAAGTATGAAACGCAGGGCTGTTTTGAACATGGGTACCTATTTTATTTGGATAACACACTCCACACGGCTACCTATCAATGCCTTACTGCCTTCCTCAAGTAATACCCTTACTTCCCTTACCCTGCGGTCTTCCATATTGGCTGGGTCATCGGCGAAAAGCGATTTTTTCCGGAGATAAGGCGAGGTAAGAAACACGGTGCCCACACCTATGGTATCCGTTTTCCCTTGAGGCCTTACATATGCTTTTAGCCCGTTTACTATTTGGTCAGCATATAGTTCATCCACTTCGGTAACGGCCATTAGGGGGCCGGCAGGGGCAAAATCGCCAATAACTTGGGTAGTGCTAAGGTTGTTGCCTTGCTTCACATCCATGGAAAGGATTTGGCCATCCATGGGTGCAACCACTTTCTTCTTGTTCAACAACTCCGAGAAATACTGAATATCTGCAGCAATTTCAGCGAGTTTGCTTTGCTGTTGTTTTACATTGGCCTCTGCCGCCAACACATCTGATTGCAGCCCTTCGAATACGTATTTGCTATCCTCTAGTTCTTTTAAAGTTATGCCTCCCGATTGTAGCAGTTTTTGGTTGCGTTCGTAGTTAACTTGAGCATTGGTCAGCTTACTTTTTTGAGAAGACAACTGAGAAATAGCATTTTCTATCAAGGCTTTTTGCGTGTTTAGCTTCGAGCGCGCCTGGGCCAATTGGGCCGCTTCCACTTCCGATGACAATTCAAGAATCACATCGCCCTTTCTAACGGTATCATTTATATCGAAATAGATTTTGGTAATCAATCCTGCCGACTCCGCGTATAGGGAAATGATGTGGTCTTTGGGCTCTATGATGGCAACACCTACTATTTGCTCCACGGCACTCACCCTTATCAGCGAATCAGCTGGGTTTGCCGCTGCTTCTCCGCCTTCTCCGCCACCGCACGAAGTAAATAAGCCACTGGCTAGCAATGTGCAGGCAATGATAATGTATGATATGGTTTTCATAAAGTGGTTTTCAATGAAAAAGGTCTGCGTTGATGTTTTCTTCGGTAACAATGCCATTGTTCACGGCCAATACCCTATGGGCGTATTCTTTCAGTCTCGGGTCGTGGGTTACCACCGCTACGGCCTTGCCCCTATCGGCCAAGCTGCGCAACTCGCCCATCACAACTTTTAGGGAGTCTTTATCCAACGATGCGGTGGGCTCATCGCATAGTACCAGTTTAGGTTCCGTAACTAATGCACGAGCAATAGCTATCCGTTGCTGCTGACCGCCCGATAGTTGCTTGGGTAGGTTGCGCTTGCGGTCCATCATGCCCACCAGTTCCAGCGCAGCCTTGGTGCGTTGTCTGGCCTCTTTGTCACCTACGCCCATCAGCCTTAACGGCATCATGACATTATCTTCGGCGTTTAAAGGTGCCAGTAAGTTAAAGTTTTGAAACACGAAGCCTATATTGTTCAACCGCAGGTTGGCCAGTTGTTTTTCGCTCAACTCGTTCACCAATTCACCGTTTACCCACAGCTTGCCGGTACTAGGGTATATTACGCAACCGAGTAATGATAGCAAGGTGGTTTTTCCTGAACCGGAGGGGCCAATAATGAGCGTGAGCTCACTGTTGTTAATGGTCAAATCGGTGGGCTGTAAAGCCGTGATGATTTGATCGCCTACCTTATATTCTTTGGATACCCCTTCCAATTTCGCAATCATGCAATGGATGATTTAGGAACTGTAAACAATGGAAATCGAATAAGGTTCATGGATATTTTTGGCATTAGACAATGCGCACAATATCAATAATAATAATCACTTCATAGGATGGGAAACACCCAAAACACGTTAACAATATATTAACCTAATTTTTAAAAAAGTGAACCGTATAAGTGGCCCGAAGAACGTGTTGGGCTAATTACCTAGAGCAAGTTTTATAACTCCTTCTCTTTGAATTTAGACAAGTTACCTAACATGCTATACATATTATGCCCTTAACTTAAGTTGAGCACAAGTTGAAAAACTTGCGCGCGATACCACAGCATACTGGATTTGTTTACCTTCGTATTTATGAAAGGGCAAATCATACCTTCCAAATGGTGTTGGGTCGAGAGCAGAGTGGTATTTTTTATTGTCGCTATGTTTTTGACGTTTTATTGGGTGTGGCCAATTATCCTGTCATTTCTATATGATAGTTTTGCTTATCTAAAAATACACCTCCAAAATACTTATCCAATGCTATTGTCACTTTTGGCCGTAGTGTTTTTAATACTATTTAGGTTAAAAAAAGGATATTTTTATTTTGACCGTTTCGAGTTTACCTATCCTTTCCGCTTTTGGGACAAAAAAGTGTATCAATTGTTTTGGAAAGATATGATTAGCGCTAAAACCCGCAAACCGCTTCGGGAAAGCAGAAGGTTACGGATATTTTTCAAAGGGTACAATATCGCTTTCAACTGTTCCTACGCAGAAGTAGTCGTACTGCGCGATACCCTGAACCTAACGATAGATATGGGTCCGAAATGGAATCAGTGGGACAAATGAATGATTCGCTATTAAACCAGCACAACCCGCATTCCACCCTCTCACCCAAACTTCCTATCTTAGCGAATAGTCGATGGTCCATAGTCGATAGTCCATGGAAAATCGCTTGTTCAATTTTAAATTTTGAATTTTAAATTTTGAATTAACACACCCAGTGACCCCAGATTTCGCAAATATTGACCTTGCCGCAGCCCTAGCGCAGCTCTCCCAGCCCGAAGCACCCCCCCGTGCCCCCTGGCAAACGCCCGAAGGTATTGCCGTAAAAGGCCTATACACCACTGCTGATAGCATAGGCTTACAGCACCTAAACTATGCCGCTGGCCTGCCGCCATACTTGCGCGGGCCATACAGCACCATGTACGTAGTGCGCCCGTGGACGATACGGCAGTATGCGGGTTTCAGCACCGCCGAAGAGAGCAACGCCTTCTACCGTCGCAACCTGGCGGGCGGGCAAAAGGGCCTTTCCGTAGCGTTTGACCTAGCGACCCACCGCGGATACGATAGCGACCACGAGCGCGTGGTGGGCGACGTGGGCAAAGCCGGCGTAGCCATCGATAGCGTGCTGGATATGAAAATCCTCTTCGACCAGATACCGCTGGACGAGATGAGCGTGAGCATGACCATGAACGGTGCCGTGCTGCCTATCATGGCCTTCTACATCACTGCCGCCGAAGAGCAAGGAGTGCCAATTGACAAACTGAGCGGTACCATACAAAACGACATCCTCAAAGAGTTTATGGTGCGCAACACCTACATATACCCGCCCGGGCCCAGCATGCGCATCATTGCCGATATATTTGCCTACACCAGCCAGCACATGCCGAAGTTCAACAGCATCAGCATCAGCGGCTACCACATGCACGAGGCCGGTGCCACCGCCGATATTGAGCTGGCCTACACCCTCGCCGACGGCCTGGAGTACATCCGCACGGGCATTGCCGCCGGGCTCGATATCGACGACTTCGCCCCTCGCCTATCGTTCTTCTGGGGCATCGGTATGAACCCGTTTATGGAGATTGCCAAAATGCGCGCCGCCCGCATGCTGTGGGCCAAGCTCATCAAGCAGTTCAACCCACAGGACGACAAGAGCCTGATACTGCGCACCCACTGCCAAACCAGCGGTTGGAGCCTTACCGAGCAAGACCCGTTTAATAACGTGGCCCGCACTTGCATTGAAGCCATGGCCGCCGCGCTGGGCGGTACGCAATCGTTGCACACCAACAGTTTCGATGAGGCCATTGCCCTGCCTACCGACTTCTCGGCCAAAATTGCTCGCGACACGCAGCTATACCTACAAAAAGAGACCAACATAACCAAGGTGGTGGATCCTTGGGGCGGCTCGCACTATGTGGAGCACCTTACCAACGAGCTGGCCCAAAAGGCGTGGACGCTGATACAGGAGGTGGAAGCCCTCGGCGGAATGGCCAAAGCCATCGAGACCGGCCTGCCGAAGATGCGCATTGAAGAAGCCGCCGCCCGCAAGCAGGCCCGCATCGATAGCGGCCAAGATGTGATAGTGGGCGTGAACGCCTACAAGCTGGATGCGCAGGAGCCGATTGATATACGCGACGTGGACAACGACGAGGTGCGCCGCAGCCAGATAGCCCGCTTAGATAAACTGAAGGCCGAGCGCAACCCCGAAGCGGTGCAGCAGTGCCTAACCGCCCTTACCGAAAGCGCCCGCACTGGCGATGGCAACCTATTGGCACTGGCCGTGGAGGCAGCCCGCAACCGCGCCACACTGGGCGAGATAAGCACCGCGCTAGAGACCGTGTATGGCCGCTACCAAGCCACCATACGCAGCATTAGCGGCGTGTACGCGGCTGAGAACATCCATAACCAACTGTTTATGAAAGTACGTGAACTGGCCGACCGCTTTGCCGAACTGGAAGGCCGTCGCCCACGGGTAATGGTGGCCAAAATGGGCCAAGACGGCCACGACCGCGGCGCCAAGGTTATAGCCACCAGCTTCGCCGACCTGGGCTTTGACGTGGACATTGGTCCGCTTTTCCAAACTCCTGCCGAGGCGGCACGACAAGCCGTGGAAAACGACGTGCACATACTGGGTGTAAGCAGCCTAGCCGCAGGCCACAAAACCCTAGTGCCGCAAGTAATAGCCGAACTAGCCAAACTCGGCCGCCCCGATATTATGGTAGTTGCCGGCGGCGTCATCCCGCAGCAGGACTATGACTTCCTCTACCACGCTGGCGTATCCTTCATCTTCGGCCCCGGCACCGTGATTGCCGATGCGGCGGAGAAGATACTTTTGAAACTTATCGCTGGGGTGAAGTAAGTTTCCGTTACGAGTTGCGAGTTACGGGTTACGACTTGAATATTGACCGATGTACTGCGGTAGCCCCTCTCCCTCCGGGAGAGGCTGGGTGAGGGGACATAACACAATTAAGCCCGCGTGTCACTCTGAGCTTGTCGAAGGGTGCAAGCGATTGCATGGCACTCCGCAGTTTTTTACGAGGGAGTGCGGGGCTGCCAATAGTGAAGGTGCAATTATCCATGAATGTGATGCGCAACAAATCACCAATCCCTAAAACTTGAACTATTGCCTTTCAAATTGTATTTTTAGGTAAAATAGCATCCATGAACAAGAATCAAGTAATCGATACGCTTAACTCGCTGCCCGAAGAGTTTGATGCCGAGCAGTTGATAGAGCGCATCATATTTATGGAGAAAGTGGAGCAGGGCATGCAAGAGGCCCGCGAGGGCAAGGTAATCTCGCTGGATGAGGCCAAACAGCGGTTTCAAGCCAAATGGTCGAAATAGTCATTACCGAATCCGCTTGGGCCGACCTCGATGCCATTGAGGATTATATCGCCCTCGATTCGCCCCGATACGCCCGTATGTGGATTGAAAAGATATTTACGCATATTGAGCAATTGCGCGCATTCCCGCTATCGGGCAAAATAGTGCCCGAATACCAAATGGAGCAAGTGCGAGAAATCATATTCCGCGGCTACCGCATCGTTTATTACCTCCCCACCCCCGAAAGAGTTGAAGTAATCAGGGTGATTAACGGAGCGAAAGAGTTGAAATAAAAGTTTGCATTTCAAGCCCAGCGAGTCATATTGAGCCCAGCGTGTCGAAGAGCGCGCGCGATTGCGTTGCACTCCGCAGTTTTTCATGAAGGAGTGCAGGGTGCAGCTTGCCTCGCCTAAGGCGTAGGGGTGGTGAAGGTGCGGTTGTTTGGAATTTATGTGTAGTTAGAGTTCCTCGCTCTTGGCAACCTTGTACATATTACGTAGACCAGTCTAGCCTCGGGCAAGACTGGTCTCATAAAAGGCACAAGCGGAAGCTTGCGCCAGATAGGGGGAAATCCGAAGAGGCAGGGCAACTTGGAACATCCGCAAGGAAGGGGGGCAATTGTCACAGTTAAGTAAAACTCAACATGCTTTGCGGAAAATTATGGCATTAGGCACTATCTTCACAAAAAATGGAATATGGGAGTTTTACGCATCTTAAGTTTTGTCATTTTGGCTGCATTCCTGTTAGTCTCTTGTAAAAAGGAACCCGTGTCTATCGTTGAGGATGAAAAGGAGGAAGAGCAAACGGTATTATGGAACCCCACCTATTGCAAAGACTTGCTGGGTACTTATAGAATGGTGAGCATATGCGACTTTTATGACCTCACCGATACTAACAACCCTCCTGGAGTTGACGAGTTTAACGTGACTTTTACCCTGGACACCAATAGTGTGCTGTTTAACCCTGATAGCTTTCTGTCCGTTTCCAATACCTTTATTTCATCCTATGCTTTTGACAACTACGACCCTAATCTAAACTTAACTGTGGAGAATGGGTTATTAACTTTTACCACCTATACCGTGGAAGGTAGGCTGAACCACAACGCTACTTGCGATACGCTTACGGGGTTTTATACCTTTGGTTACTTTGATGGTGTATGGGATTGCGACAGTGTTCTTGCCATACGGGTAAATTAAGCCCCCATCTGGCTCAAGCATCCGCTCATAACTTTTCATGCGACCAGTCTTGCCTGAGGCTAGACAGGTCCACGTAACATGTTCAAAGCTGGGATAAATGGACTGCCTTTGGCACTTATGGCACTAATCCGAAAGCACATAACATCCCGATAACAGACTTTCCCTATTTTAGAGGAAAATATCGCTTACCATGAAATTATCAGGATTTTTAGCCGGGCTGTTACTTTTAATAAGCGTTGTTGCCCAAGCGCAACTGTATAGCGTGAGCCGCGATGCCAACAAAATTGATAGCAACCTGATTGACCCCGCGCTGAAGCCGTTTTACCATGGGGTGGCCTCTGGCGACCCGCTGCCCACTGCCGTTATCATCTGGACCCGAGTAACGCCTGACGATACGCTTAGCCAGCCGGTTACAGTTACTTGGCAGGTAGCTACCGACTTGGCTTTCAACCAGATTATTAAAACCGATAGTGTGGTTACTGATGCCACCAGAGACTATACCGTAAAGGTGGATGTAACTGATTTGCAGGCCAACACCTACTATTATTACCGCTTTATAGCGGGCGGCGTGGTGTCCATTACCGGCAGAACCAAAACCGCCCCTGTGGGCAATGTGGACCGCATTAAGGTGGTGGCCATCAGTTGCTCCGATTACAAGGAGGGGTATTTTCAGGCATACCGTAAAATTGCCGACCGCAACGACATTAGCTTAGTAGTTCACTTGGGTGATTACATTTATGAGCAGGGTGGCGGCCAACCGGGCAGGGTACACGAGCCCGATGCGGAAATATACCGCCTACAGGATTACCGCCAGCGATACTCGCAATACCACTTGGACCCCGACCTGCGCCGCTGCCACCAAATGCACCCTTTTGCTACCATCTGGGACGACCACGACATAGTGGTGGATGCGCTTACCGATACTTGCTTTAGGCATAACCAAGCTTTCGGGCCTTATCTAGACCGTAAGTTTGCTGCCGTTACTGCCGCCCGCGAGTGGCTGCCCATGCGCGACCCAGATACCACCCTGTTTAGCTTTTATAAAAACTGGCGCACCCTGTCTTTTGGCAACCTGCTAGATGTGGTGCTCATTGACGTTCGCCTATACGACCGCGACCGCTTTGCCGATAATGCCAACGACCCCATATATAGCGATACCAGCGCCCACATTATGGGCCAGGAGCAATTGAGCTGGTTTTTAAGCACGCTCTCTAACACTTCAGCACAGTGGAAGGTGGTAGCTAACCAATTGATGCTGGCCCAGTTGCGTGCCATAGACCCAACTCCCGTAATTTTCGAAAACTGGGATGGCTACCCGTACGAGCGGAACAAGTTTTTTAACCACTTGAGCGACAATAACATTGACAACGTGGTATTTGCCACTGGCGATTTTCACGTTTCCCTAGCTTTGGATGTTGCCCGAGACCCCTACAACACTGCCGTGTACACCCCCGCCAATGGCGATGGTTCGCTGTTGGTAGAACTGGTGGTACCTAGCATATCGGGCGGCAACTACGATGAGGGCAGCATCAGTTTCGGTGGGGTACCCGTAACCTTGCCTGCCGAAACGTTAGAGGGGCTTATCCCTGCTGTAAACCCTCACATTAAAAAAGCCGAGATTACCAGCCACGGGTATTTGCTACTTGACGTGAACAGCACGCGCACCCAAGGTGAATTTTGGTACGTGGGTAACATTGACGACCAAAACGATTATACCGAATCGTTTGGCAGTAGCTGGCAAACCCTTGATGGCGGCAACCGCCTATTGCCTGGTGGCCCTGCAGCGCAGCCCATTATTGGCCTGCCAAACCTGCCAGGCTTTAGCCCTGGCGATACCCTTGGCATTGTTGATACAGCTATGGTTTCCAATATTCGGCCTGTGGTAAGCAGCACCCAAGCAGTGCTTATGAGCCTATACCCCAACCCAGTGGAAAACTTCAGTTACCTAAACTATGTGCTACCTGCCGCCCAAAAAGTGATCATTGCCGTTTACAACTCCGAAGGCAAACTAATGGATAAATTGTACCAAGGTATGCAGCCAGTAGGCAACTACGTGCTCACAATTGATGCCACTACTTGGCCAGCAGGCACCTACTATTTAAGGTTGGAAGGCAGCACCCATCAAGTAGTAAGAACATTATTGAAGCCATAATGGACGCAGCAACTAGTGGCAGTAACTGCAATTGGTTGGCCAAATAATAAACTTCGTAACTCCAATTTAACCATTATCCAAATGAATAAATCCACAATATTAGGTAATAGCACCCTACAAGTAAACCGCATCGGGCTAGGCTGCATGGGCATGTCGGAGTTTTATGGTACGTTCAGCGAAACTGAATCCATCAAAACGCTGCACAAAGCAATCGATTTAGGGGTTAACTTTTTCGATACCGCCGATATGTATGCCAGCGGAGCCAACGAAAGATTAGTAGGGCAGGCATTTCAAGGTAAATGGGATAAGGTTATCTTGGCTACCAAATTTGGGGTAATGAGAGGCCCCAATGGCGAATGGCTTGGATTAAACGGTCAGCCTGAATATATTAAAAAAGCCTGCGACCAGAGTCTTTTAAACTTAGGAACCGATTCCATCGACCTATACTACATGCACCGCCAAGACCCAAAGGTAGAAATTGAAGTAATAGTGGGTGCCATGGCCGATTTGGTAAAGCAAGGGAAGGTAAAATACCTTGGCCTTTCGGAAGTGAATGCAGAAACGATACGCAGGGCGTACCAAGTGCATCCCATAACCGCAATCCAATCCGAATATTCATTATGGAGCAGGGAGCCAGAGCAAGAAGTGTTGGATGTTTGCCAAGAGCTTGGGATAACCTTCGTTTCGTATAGCCCATTGGGCAGGGGGTTCTTAACCGGAGCAATAACCAGCCGTTCAGATTTTGAGGCGGGCGATTTTAGATTAAATAACCCCCGATTTACGGATGAAGCCCTAAAAGAAAACATCAAGTTTGTGGAGGTAATAGATGAATTGGCACAGGCCAAAGGCGCCACCAAAGCACAGATTGCCTTGTCGTGGATATTGACAAAAAATGAAAATATTACTGCTATACCGGGCACCCGAAAAATCCACCGCCTCGAAGAAAATTTAGGAGCATATAATGTGATACTCACCGAAGCCGATTTGGAACTGCTGGAAATATCTATTCCAAAAGTAACGATTGGCAATCGCTATTAGCAGAGGGAAAGGATTAGGAATTAGACTGTAGCATTTTAGGGAGATTGGTTTGTTACACAGAGCTATTCGAAAGAATTCAGGACTACTGTTTCGACGGAAATGATGGATTGCATTGCACTACAAAGCATCCCTCGCCTTGTTTGAAACGAGATGGACAGACTCAAGGTGAAACGCTAAGTTTGTTTTAGCTATTGCAACGGCTGGATGCCCAAAAGGGGTTTTGTCGTGTGCAAAATATTATTTTTCAAATATTTAAATATAAAATAAAATAGTATACGTATTTTCGGGCTCTGAGCCAATATTAACCGGGCGATGTTGCTGTTGAGCAGGGTGCGGCGGTAATTTGCCCCTAATGCTGTAGTTGCCCCAAAACACCGAAAACCGCACCAGCATTACATAAAAGTACACGACAAAACTTTTTTGGTCGATGGTCGATGGTCGATGGTCGATGGTCGATGGAATCTTCATTTACATTGTACATTGTACTTCGTACATCGTACATTCAAATCGTACCTACTCAGATAAGTGCCCCTTTCCTCTGTCAAGGGCGGGTTTGTAGGCAAAATAAAGGAAAAACAAAGTGGTGAGGTAAAAGGCCGTACCCACTTGGTTCTCGAGCGGATACTCGGGTATAAGCGAGGTAATAGCAATGAGATTGAAGCAAATGAACAGGATGTTTCGCCAGCGCCACGCCAGCCACAGCGGGTAAAACACGGCCCAAACAAATACCCCAAGCCCCAAAAAGCCCAAGCCCACAAACACATATAGGAACTGATTGTGCGGGTCGAGGCCGTTTTCTTGGGCAAGCTCGGGGTAGTGCGCTTGGTAGTAAGCGCCCATGGTACTCTGTATATCGCCATAGCCAACACCCAGCCACTTTTCGGCCTTACCGGCCTGCCACGACACCACTATGGAGCGCAACCTGCGGGCATCGCTATAAGCAGCGGTATCGCCCTCTTTAAAGCGCTCTAGGTCGTATACCATATAGTTCACCTTATTGGTAAAGGTAGGCACGGTATAATAGGCCACCAAAGGCACCAAGGGCAACAAAAGCAACAACGAGCCCAGTAATACAAACTTGCGGGTGCGCCATATTTCGTACACGATAATAGCTGCCAAACACAGGTACAGCGCCAGCAAGCCACTTCTAATGGCCCATACATGTATAAAGGCCACCAAAAACAAAGTGCCAGCCAACAGCAGCCATTTCTCCCAATGGTACTTTACCACAAACCCGCTACGAAACAACTGGCAGCCGCACACGGCTGCAAATACCGCCATTAAGCTAAACCGTATGTGGTTGAATGGCGTTGGCATGGTTTTGCCACGGGTTATAGCCTCGGTTATGGCTTCCCTATCGGCCAAGTACATGCCCACCGATATTATTGACCCCGCAACCATTAATGCCCAGATAAAATAGAGCGTGAGGTTTACGTGCCGCTCGGTGGGCTTGGGCAATACAAAAAACGCCAACGGCAGCAGCAAGAATGGCAGCTTAATGCGCAAGCGCTCCAGCCAAGTAGTCAGGTCGTGGCTATACAGTCCGCTGGCCAACACCAATATAAAAAACAGTACAAAAATACCTGCCGAAGGTTCCAAAGCCAAGTAGGGTATGCGGCGCAGCGCGTTGGGCGCAGCAAGGGCCGTAAGAAACAAACCACCCATGGCCACGCTCATAACCAGTGGGGTAACCTTTACCAAGGCAATACCCAAGAATATAAGGGCCACCCAAAAGCCGGGCGAAATGTGTAGCAGGCGTTTTTTCATGAGTGCAGCAAAACTACGCTTAAACGTGGTATCGCAAAAACGAGTATGTATTGGGCCACATTAATTTGCCTTTGGCACAAAATTAGCAGCCGTTGTAAAAAAGAAACGCCGAATTGATGTTTGGCTATCTATTACAAACTTAAAATTTCTAAATTTGAGCGTGGCTACAGAAAAAGACGATAAACTAAGGAAAGACCAACTTTTTGAAAAAGAGTTTTTTCCCCACATGGATGCGCTGTACAACTTCGCGTTTCACCTTACCTATGACGAGGACGACGCCAACGACCTAGTGCAGGAAACCTATATGAAGGCCTATCGTTTTGCCAATTCGTATGTGGAAGGAACTAATGCAAAAGCATGGTTGTTCAAAATCTTGAAGAACGCGTTTATAAACGAGTATCGGAAAAAATCGAAACAACCTAATAAGGTTGACTATGAGGAGATAGTGAGCTACCACGACCAAGAAGATGTGCAGTTGGTAGGCACACTTGATTTGAGAGAGGAGATCTTCCAGGATATGTTGGGAGATGAAGTGACCAAAGCCATTAATACATTGCCTGTTGATTTCCGTACGGTAATCTTGTTGTGCGATATTGAAGGCTTTACGTACGAAGAAATTGCAAAGATAATTGATATACCTATCGGCACGGTGCGGTCTCGGCTGCACAGGGCTCGGCAAATGCTGAAGGAATTATTGGAAGATTACGCAAAAACTTTAGGTTACAAAGAAAACAAAGAGTAATGGGTCACGATTGTTCAAAAGTACTCTCCAAGGTTTTCCTTGCGTTGGATGGAGAAATGACTGAGGAAGAGGAAAAGTCATTTTTAAAACAACTACAAGAATGTTCTTGCTGCTTGGGTCAGTTCGAAATTGAAAAGGAATTTAAGAGCTTCCTGCAGCAAAAGGTAGAGAAAAAATGCGTGAAAGCGGAAACGGTCAGTGCCATCAAAACCAAGATCAGCACACAAGCGTTTGCCTGATTTCGGCAACTGTTCCGTCTGATTATAGCCGCTGGTTACGAAACATGCCACCACTCCTTGCATTTCGCCCATTTTAATTTGGATGTATTTGCTTTGCCACTTGCCCACCTGCCCAGCACGTTGTAATTTTAGCCCCGTGCAAACATTTACCACAACCCTATTTTTACTCATTAGCATACTTAGCTTCCCATTTGTGGTTAATGCACAATTGGGTTCAGATAGTGTTATAGTAACCGATTCGGTTGTAAGCATTATTGAGCCAGCAAACGACAGTGTAAATCAATACGATTTTACCCCACCTGCTTCGTTACCGCTGGCATCAGAGCCAAATAGTTTGCCGTTGGTATCAGATTCTGTGCCACCAAGCCAAAATGAGATAACTCTGCTATATGTAATACCCAACCACAATTGGTGGAACAATACGTTTGTTAGCCTTTTCCAAAACCCCGCCATGACGGCCTTTAACGAGCAGCACAACTTTTTGCTGCAGTGGGAAGCCCCGTTTTATGTATCGCAGTTTGGCGGCGGCACAGGTATGTTTGCCTACGATTTTAACGTCCCCATGTTACGCGAGAAACACCCCGGCAAATTCAATTGGGGTACTGGTATATACTACCGCGCCATGAACTATGGCGATAGGTTTAAGCGCACCCAATTTGGCATTACCCATTCGTTTAGTGCCAACCTTAAAAAAGGCGGTCAGCTGCGATTGGGCTTTGAGTTTTTTAACTTTTATATACATCCGCTCACCGAAGTACAAGTAGATGGACAAATAGCCCCCAACCAAGGCAGCGGCACCCGAGTAAGAAAAGGCGAGTTGGATGGTGGCGTTTTGGGTTATGGTATGCTCAATTTTGGCATTTGGTACCAAAAATGGAACTTCTTTGTGGGTGCGGCGGCCAACAACATCAATACCCTAGAAGGTTGGCACTTTGGCGGCGACGAAAAAGAACGGGCCATGCCCATGGAACTATATGTGCATGGCGGCTACCATTTTGAGCTTGGCCCAATAGTGCTTACCCCCATGCTAGAGTATTACAGCAAAAACATTACAGTGCAAGCCTTTAGGCCGCGCATCAATGTGCAATCGTTTAGGGGTAAATTGCTTACCGGGGTGAGCTATGGCAGCAAAACGGTAACCGCCAACGTGGGCTATAGGATAAAGTTTATGACCTTTAATTTAGAGGGCGGTATTTCTACGCACACCTTTGGACCACTAAAAGGTGGTTGGGTAGCATCGGGCAACGTTATTTTCCATTTTAAAGGGAAAAAGAACCAGCCCAATAGTGGTATTATTATAATTGAAAACAAGCCATGAGCGCCACAAAAGCCACCATTACGCTATTGCTGCTGGCCTTGCTGGCACAAGTAGCTTGCGAGAAAAAGCCGTTGGAGGAAACCATACCACTTCCCGCATCGTTGTGGGTGAGCGAAGTTGATGAGGGCGACACGCTAGTGGCGTTGGCCGGTTGCTTGGAAACAGTTCAAGTGGAGATTAGGGGCGTGAGCAGCGAGGCTACTTTTGCCTGGACACCCGGCAACTCTCGCTCCAATAGAATTGAAATAGACCGCAATGGGCCACGTGAGCAACTATACGAGTACCAAGTAACCATTACCGATACCGATGCCACCTACCAACGCTTGGTTCAAGTATTGTTTTACGACACCGACTCGTTTTCGCAAATACCGTTTATATACGAAACCATTATACCGCGCGGCGGGGGTGCATTCTTAATTGATAAGCCCAAATGTGCCTTTTGGGTGCGAATGGCGCTATACGATGCGGACAGTGGCGATGAAGTATACCGCTACAATGGCTCGGGCCGACCGCTTTGGGATGGCCGATATAAGGGCAATGCTGCGCCAGTGGGTTACTACTATTATACCCTTGAGCTAGTGTTTTATGATGGTAGCCAAAGCCAATATGATGGCGTGGTAGAGCTGCTCCGCTGAATGTTATGCAGCAAATTCTTTATGCTCCGAGAGGTAGTAACGATAGATAAAATATAACGATACAGCATTGAGTATGTGCCATGCACCGTGACCCTGCACCCAAGTATTGGGGTTGCACCATGGGTTGCCGGTTAACGATAAATTCCAAATAATAAAGGCCAGAATAAATGCCCCGATAAAGGCAAAGGCCATGAAGGCGCTGGCTCCCGTTTTCTTTATCAGCACAAAGTACAACTCAATAGCCGAGGCCAAAACGATGTAGCTAGCAAATATGAGCAAAATAGACTCAATGCCGAATAGGTGAGTTATAGGGCCAAAATGCACCGCTATGCAAATGGCCAAAACCACACTAAAGCAAATAGAAAACTGACGGGGCGCCCAGCCCAGCAAACGCTTAAGCGCATAACTAAGCATAAACGAGGCTATCAAATACATGCTTAGCACATCAAAAAAACCGCCAATATGCGCCGTGCTGGCATGCATGGCCATTGAGCCAGGCCCTAACAGCACCACCAAGCAAGCGAAAAACGTAGGGTAAAACAGCGTGCGCGAAAATGGATTGCTATTGGCGCCATATTGCCCTTTGCGCTGCTGCCAGCCTATAAATAGCCCAACAAAAATAAATGCCAGGTTGCTCCAAGTGTTGGCCGGCTGCTTAACAAGCCCAGGGCCAAAAGCCTCGCAAAACACATCTGAATTGGCACCCGCTGGCCCAAACCAATTGCCCAGCAAAGCCATAAACAACAGCCCCATTGAAGCAATTGCTACTGCCACTGGTAGCATGAGTATGATAGACCTATTGTTGGCTTTGTTGTGCAACGCAATCAAATTGATAAATGTCATGAACAGTCAGCAACAAAATAGTAACAAGTTTCCAGATAGTGCTTTGCAAGTTGTGCTATCTTTGTTTCAAAATAACCACATGTCATCACTCAGTACGCTTATGGGCCAATTGCGGTTGGTTGCGTTTTTAGAAGGTTTATCACTGGTTTTATTGCTATTTGTAGCAATGCCTCTAAAATATTTGGCTGATATGCCTGCTATGGTGCGCTTCGTAGGTATGGGTCATGGCCTATTGTTTGTGGCATATGTTATTTATGTATTGCTCGCCAAAGCGGAGTTTAAATGGTCGGTTGGTAAAACGCTATTAGCTATATTTCTTTCAGTTGTGCCGTTCGGTACTTTTTGGGCCGATTGGAAATTATTTAGATAACATAAGTAGCATTTAGGCAACAAATTTGAAAAGCCAATGGCTACTGCACTTTATTAATGGCGATAGGTGCAGCTCGGCAAAGGTAGCCGTCTCGTACAGCGGTATGGCCTTTATGCTGCCGCTGTATGCGGTGGGCATAATGTTATAACTTCACTGCTCACCGCCGTTTTTCCGCTAAGGCGGAAAGTAAGCAAATGCTTACTTCATGGTTTGGCACAAGTAGGAAATATACTTGCGCCAGATAAGGGTTCGTTTAATCCTCGTCAAAAGGAGGACGAGGGGGGCATATTGCATCATTTAACGGCATGCAGCGTGGCACTGGAAGGCAGGCAAAGCCAAGCACTATCTGTTGCAGTAAAACTATTTATGCTGAAAATAGTTGGCCATTTCTTCAATCCAGCGCCAGTTTAGGAAATCGCCGGGCGTATTGGACTGCAACTTCATTTTATTGCTTTTGGCCTTTAATGCTTGCATTTGCTTTTGTTTATTGGGCCCTTCCATTTCAATAGCCAATATAGCCAACTCTTGATAAGATGCAAGAGCCTGCGCCCTATCAAGCACCTGCTCTGAGTTAATCATATATAGGGTTGTCAGTGCCTCTTTAAACTTATGTTGTGTTATTAGCAACTGGGCCTTCAACAGCAGCGCATGATGATCGTTGCCCGCTTGGTCAGTTTTAATATCGTTGGCAATATACTCGTTCACTTGCTCCAACAAAAAAGAGGAGTTGTATGACGATGGTAGCGGAAACATAGTAACATGGATATTAGCAATTTCGGCATAAGCATAATTTGTTTTCTCGTAGCGGTTGTTGCTCAATAAAAAATTCAAATAGTCTTTTGCCGTTTGTAGCGCTTCTTTGAAGTTCTTTGCTGCCACTTGCATGTGCATCACATTGGTAAACAGCACCTCGCTTTTCATTTGTCCCTTTACCACCTGTTGCTGCATAATTAAAGAATACAAATGGCCAATTTCTGCCGCTGCATCTTTAAAGCGCATAGCATTGTAGTACACCATTGCCTGTAGCTCCATTAATCGGTACCGCTGCACCAACTGACCTATTGAGGTATGCAGTATAGCTGGCATTTCGGGATATTGGCGCATTATTTTTTTGGCTACACCTATGTGCCTATTGGTCACATTGGTTTTATCGCGGTACATCGAGTCGCCAGAACCTACCTTATAATAGCCAGCAACAAAGTTGTAAATGAGCTTAAAGCGTGGGTATTCTGGATTTTTCCGGTCAAGTTTCGCCAAACGGAGAAACAAAGGTTCGGCAGCAAGCGCTCCTTCTTTAAAGTTTATTTCATAAATCCTTCTAGTTAAATTTTTGGCTTCCATCAAGTCGGCATACAGCCTCAACGATTCTTCAAATTTTTGATGCAAAGCTTCATTATCCGCTATTTGATTTAATGCCTGTTTTGCTTGTATTAAACTATCCAATGCTTCGGGCCAAATTTCAAAAAGGTTCTTGATCTTGCAGTTTTTATCAATCTCCTCAAGCTTATTTAATGCTTCAATGTATTTGCTATCGGCCAATAGTGCTTTGGCCTCAAATAAAGCATTTTCATCTTCCGAAAATATAGTGTTAGAGTAGGTGTTATTAGAATTTAGATAGTCTTCAATCTTTTTTCGGAGCTTATAAAATCGGTTTTCGAACGTGGCATACTTTGGGTCAATAGCCGTTACACCATAAACATATTTAATAGCGTCGTGTATAGGGTAAATATCCTTTTTACTCGAAAGGAAGAAATCAATGAGCAAAGTAGTAGTAGGCGAATTGCGAAAATGATGCCGCAAATCACTTATCAGCTCTGGCGACAATCTCCTTAGTTGCAAAATAAGACTCATTAACTGAAATTTTATGAACTCATAACATTTATAAATTGTCCGCTACTGCCTTATTTTATTAAACTTTTTATCAATTGTAACTAAGGCAACTTTGCATTTTGCAGCAAAGTATAGTCTCAGCGCTACGTGTTACTGGGTAAATTTACAAGGTAAATACAATAACGTAGATATGAGAAAAGTATTTTTAATAGCGTTTACCCTGTTTGCTATTTATGGGCAAGCCCAGATAAGCCTTACCAATGGCCTGCTTGGCTATTGGCCCCTAGATGGCAATGGCAACGATTTTAGCCCCAATGGTTTGAATGGAACGGTTTCGGCCACTGGTACCTACCCTACCCAAAATTTAACGGGTATTGCAAGCCGAGCTATGGTATTTAACGGTACTTTGGAGCCAGGGCAAATAGATATGGGCACTAGTGCGCTTAACAGCCTTGCAACTGTAACATTTGCAGGCTGGGTGCGGCAAGATGTTTACTCCGCAACCGACCAATCAATTTTTGGGCAGGACAATGTGCTAGAAATTGTATCGCGAAACGGCCCCAACCGGGTTCGCATTTTTAATAGCACCGGCGGCACACGCGATGTAAATAACAACGTGCCTGTTGGACAATGGTACCATTTAATTGTATCATGCAATAGTGCAGGAATGACTGTTTATATTAACGGTATTGTGGCTGGCACCTTTACTGGTAACTATTCTTTGGGCACTTCGGCTTTCGCTTTGCGCATGGGTGGTAATGTTGCCAACCAAACTGGTGGATATCTGGCGGGGGCGCTGGATGAAGCCCGCCTTTATAACCGCTTGCTTACTGCCGATGAAATTGCTTACCTGAGTAGTAGCCTAAGCCTTACCCTATCTATAAACAACTTAAGCACCAACAGCTATTGCACAGGCGAAAACATTAGCATACCCTTTACTAAATTGGGCAACGGCTTTGGCGTAGGCAACATATTTACTGCACAGCTAAGCAACGAAAACGGCAGTTTTACTAACCCAGTAAGCTTAGGCACACTAGTAGATACTATTGCAGGCACTATTGCGGGCACTATTCCAAACAACCTGCCTAGTGGCTCTGGCTACAAGGTGCGCATAGTGGCATCCGCGCCGTTGTTTATAGGTAGCGAAAGTACCTTTAGCCTAACTATACGCAACGCAACCGAAGGGCTAAGCACTCTTAGCAGAGGACGCATTTTGTATTACCCCTTTAATGGAAATGCCAACGATAGCAGCGGCAATGCTCAAAACGGCACTTTAGCAGGCGGTACTAGCTTTATAAACGACCGATTTGGTAACCCACTAAGTGCCTTGAAACTGAACGGTACTAATGGTCATGTGGTAGTGCCCAATGGGCAGTGGTTTGCACCGGAGTTTACGGTAAGCACTTGGCTCAACCCCCAAGCATATGCCACTTGGAGCCGCATTATCGACTTTAGCATTGCAACGGGCAATGAAACTGTGCTTTTAGCGATCACAAACGCCACTTCTGGCAATTTAGCCAGTCAAATAAGGCAGGGAACTACTGATTTGGGCACTCCAACCGGAGGGAGTGCACCGCTAAACCAATGGTCGCATGTAGCGTTGGTATATAACGGTATCAGCCAATTGGTATACCTTAATGGCAGTTTGGTGGCTTCAGTAGCCAGTGGTGCCCCTAGGCAACTAACCCGTATACTCAATTATATTGGCCGAAGCCCTTTTTCGAACGATGCATATGCCAATGCGGCTTTTGACGACCTTATGATTTGGAATCGTGCCCTGACCCAAAGCGAATTGAGGGTATTAGCCGAAGATGGACTCATATTTTCTAATGCACCGGTTTGTACGGGTGGTGCGCTGGAGCTCAATGCCCCTTTAATACCAAATGCTACCTATAACTGGAGTGGCCCCAATGGCTTTACCTCTGCGTTGCGCAGCCCTATAATTACTAACGCCTCTGCCCTAAATGCAGGAAACTACTCTCTTACCATAACCACTCCGGGCTGCGCCCCTGCCACACAAACCAAAGCGATAAGCGTTATCAATCCTGGCACTCAACCTACTGTTTCGTTTACAGGTTTGCCGGCAAATACCAATATTGGCGCATCAACCAATACCCTAACCGGAACGCCTACGGGCGGCTTTTTTACTGGAAATGGCATAGCCAATAATATATTCGACCCTGCTGTGGCTGGTATTGGCACACATGTAATAATATATACCGTAGTAGGCAGCGGGGGTTGCGCTACCACTGCCCTTGACACTGTTACGGTTGGGAATGCATACAATATGGGGAACAACACCATTACCGCCTGCAATGGTGGCTTTTATGATAGCGGTGGTGGTAATACTAATTATAACAACAATGAGGATTTTACCACTACTTTTTGTTCGGACAATGGCCAGCGGCTACAATTTACCTTCACTGCTATGAGCATAGGTACTGGCGATACCTTGTGGGCCTATGATGGTAATAGCACTAGCGGCCCCTTAGTGGCTTACTACTGCAACTTCTCCAATACCGATGTTATTTGGTCGTCGGGTACTTGCCTTACTTTCCGATTTAAAAGCAACGCCAGCGCAACTACCTCCGGCTGGATAGCCACTTTTGCTTGCTTGGCCAATCCTGTAATTCCCAACCAAGCCATTAACCTTGCTTTCGGCCTTAAAGCCACTTGCGACGCCATTGTTCGCGACCCTGCTGGTACTGGAAACTATGGCTACGGCTATGCCGAAGAGGTATTGCGCTCAGCAGACAGCACGCGCTTGCGATTAGATTTTACAGTGTTCAACATCAACTTTAACAATGGTGGCCATTGGCTGCGTATTTATGATGGCCCCACATCGGCTTGGCCGCTAATTGGCCAGTACAACTCTTGCTGTACACCGCCTACCATTATCGAGTCATCGGGCCAATACCTCACGCTGGTGTTCGATGCCAACAATACCAATGCAGGTGTGGGCAGCCGGCAGGGTTTTGAAGCTACGGTAACCTGTTTCGGAAGTATCATTAGGGATTATTTGATTAACGAACCCAATACAGTTAATACCTGCACGGGTATCTTTTACGATTCGGGCAACGGTAATAATGATTATAGCGCAAATGAAAACAATACCAAAACCTTCTGTGCCGATACTGGTACACACATACAGATAGAATTTAACCTCAACAACACAGCCTTCGCATCTGGCGATACCCTATTTGCTTATGACGGTAACGATACCACTGGCCAACTTTTAGGGGTATATGTAACTGGCTCAAGGATAGAAACCCTTACCTCGGCGGGTAGGTGCCTTACCTTTAAGTTTAAATCAAACGCTACCACATTTGGTCGTGGCTGGCAAGGGGCTATACGCTGTGTAAATAGTATACCAGCCAGCACCAATTATTTGTTGAGCAGTGGTGTCCGTTATACTTGTGGAGGGGAGATTTTTGACCCTTCAGGCGGTAGCAACTATGGTTATGGCTACAATATCATGACCTTTGGCGCGTATAACAATACCAGGTTAAGGCTGGATTTTTCCGCCTTTGACATCAACTTTAACAATGGCGGCCATTGGCTGCGCATTTACGACGGCCCCAGCAATGCCTTTCCGCTTATTGGGCAATACAATTCATGCTGTGGTCCGCCAACGGTAATCGTTTCTTCGGGCAGGTTTTTAACCATCGAGTTCGATGCGAATAATACCAACGCCGGTGTCGGCACAAGGCAAGGTTTTCAAGCAACCTTATCTTGCTTCGGCCAAATACTGCCCATATACCCGATGGTACCTGGTACCATTACCACCTGCGAAGGGGTATTCTATGACAATGCTGGCCCAGCCGTAAATTTCGGCCAAAACCAAAGTCAGGTGAAAACCTTTTGCTCTGGCAACGGTTTGCCACTGCGCTTCGATTTTAACAATAATGAAACAGGATTTGACGCTGGGGATACCCTTTGGGCTTTTGATGGCCCCGATGTGAATAGCCCACCATTGGGTACTTATATACAAGGCTCCGCAATAGAGCCATTGGTTTCTTCAGGAAACTGTATCACCTTCCGCTTTGTATCAAACACTACCACACAAAGAGGTTGGCAGGGTTTTTTATCTTGTACCAGTATACCACCGGGCACCATTACCTACACTATGACTAGTGGCACACGAAATGTGTGTTCGGGCACGTTCCTTGACCCAGGTGGTACAGGTAATTATGCAGTAAACAGCGGGCAAACTTATGTGCAAACCTTTACCTCTTATAGTGGACAGCAAATAAGGGCCGCTTACAATTTTTTTAATGTTAACGGAAATAACGGCGGGCACTGGTTGGATGTGTATGATGGTTCTACCACATCATCGCCGTTAATAGGAAGCTATAACAATTTCAACTTCCCACCAGCGGCGTTCCAATCTACAGGTTCTAGCCTTACCTTCCGCTTTAGGGCTACTAACGTAAATGCTGGGGCCAACGCGGGCTTCGATTTCACCATTAGTTGCTTCACGGGCAGCCCCATTGATGTTGGGGTGCTCAACTCCCCTATTTGTCAGGGTGGAGCGTTACAAGTACCATTTACTTTGAACGATACCGTGTTTGCCAACAACACTTATACCGTACAATTGAGCGACTCAAATGGTAGCTTTGCCAACGCCGTTAACATTGGATCATTAGCTAGTACTGATTCAGTTGGCACAATAACCGCTACCATACCACTAAACACACCCGCAGCAAGCGGCTACTGGATACGGGTAAATAGCAGCCAGCCTGTGCAGTTAGGTTCACAAAGTCCGAATGCTGTTACCATTATACCTACACCAACGGCACCTGCTAGTATCAACATTTCCGGACCCAGTATTTTTTGTAACGGAACAGGCAGTGCAACACTATCGGTAGCTGCGCAAATAGGCGTTAATTACCGATGGATACTAAATAATACCAGTACCGTGGGCACCAACAGCAATACGTATGTTGCCACCCAAAGCGGTAGCTTCACGGTTGAGCTATATAATAATTGTGATACCGTTATAGCTGCCGCCCCGAGGATAATAACCACCGATACTGCCGTTGTTGCGCCGACCATAACCGCCAGCGGACCAGTCGACTTTTGCACAGGCGGTAGCGTAGTTTTGAGTATACCAGCGCAAAATGGGGTAACCTATCAGTGGAAACGCGGTAGTAACAATGTTGGGACAAGCACCAATAGCTATACCGCCAACGTTGCAGGGGTATATTCTGTTGAGATTACCAATGCCTGCGGAACGGTAGTTTCGGCAAATACATTTACTGTTACTATAACAGGGAGCTCGCCCAGTGCACCTACCATTAGTGCAGGTGCACCAACAACTTTTTGTGCTGGTGGCAGCGTTACCTTAAGCATACCAACACAAACTGGAGCAACCTATCAATGGAAGCAAGGCACTACCAATGTGGGTACCAGCAGCAATACTTTTACAGCAACCACGGCTGGCACATATACTGTAACCGTAAGCAACGGTTGCGGCACTGCTAGTTCAACTAATGCAATCACGGTTGTAGTAAATAGCCCCCCATCGGTATCAACTATTACCGCTGGGGGACCAGTGAGCTTTTGCTCGGGGCAAAGTGTAACACTTAGCATCCCTGTCCAAACTGGCACTAACTACCAATGGAAGCAGGGCACAACCAATGTGGGCAATAGCAGTAATAGTTTTGTTGCATCGGTGGCAGGCACGTACACCGTTGAAGTAACCAATAGTTGTGGCACTGTAGTATCAAGCAACAGTATTACGGTAAGTATATTGGGCGCGGCACCTAGTACGCCGAACATTACGGCAGGCAGTACCACTACATTTTGCCAAGGCAACAATGTAGATCTGAGCATACCCATGCAGAGTGGCGTAACCTACCAATGGAAACGTGGTAGCACCAATGTGGGCACCAACACCAACACTTACAACGCTACCGTAGCCGGAAACTATACAGTAGAGGTCAGTAATAGCTGTGGCACAGCCACCTCAAACCAAGTAACCGTAACCGTTAACAGCCTACCAAATGCTGCTATCAACCCAACCATCGCTACCATTTGCGCAGGTGCAAACCAAACATTGACTGCAAGCGGCGGCGGCACTTATGCTTGGAGCAATGGCGGTGGTAGCAATGCAGCGGCTTTGTTTAGCCCAAGCACCAACACCACTTATACCGTAACCGTTACCAGCAATAACTGCACGGCCACGGCTTCAGCAACTGTGAACGTAACAGCACTGCCCGTTGCAACTATTACCCCTGCGGGTGCGGTGGCTATATGTGCGGGTGGTTCTACTGCCCTTACCGCAACTGGCGGCGGCACGTATGCTTGGAGCAATAGCGGTGGCAACAACGCTGCAGCTACTTTTAGCCCAACTGGCACCACTACTTATACCGTAACCGTTACTGCTAACAGTTGCACGGCTTCAGCTAGCAAACTAGTAACTGTTAACGCGTTGCCAACCATTACCCTTACGCCTGCCAGCAGCAACATTTGCCCAGGTAGCAGCCAGTTGCTTACCGCTGGTGGCGGTGCTAGCTATACTTGGAGCAATGGTCTGGGTACAGGAGGCAGCAAAACCGTATCGCCTATTGCTAATACTACCTATAGCGTAACCGGCACCGATGCCAATACTTGTACCGCTACTGCCACGGCAACTGTTGCGGTGGGTGTAACCACTGACATTACCACCCAACCTATTGCACAAACTACCTGTGTGGGCGGTAACGTTAGCTTTACCGTAGCAGCTGCTGGCACAGGGCTTAGTTACAACTGGCGCAAAGGCGGTGTTAGCCTGGGTGCCACTAACAGTGCTACTTACAGCATTGCATCGGCGGTATCTGGCGATGCAGGTAATTACAGTGTAATCGCTACTGGTGATTGCGGTGCCGATACTTCGGTTGTTGCAGCGCTTACCGTAACGGGTTCGCTGCAAATTTCGCAAGACCCGCAGCCTATAACGGCTTGTGCTGGTACCAATGCCATACTTACCGTGGTGGCCAATGGTGCGAACATTATTTATGCTTGGACACGCAATGGTAGCCCGGTTGCCAGCTCCAACAACGACACCTTGTTTTTGAACAACCTTAGCGCGGCCAACTCGGGCAGCTACATTTGCAACATCACTTCTAGCTGTGGTAATGCAACATCGAACGCAGCCTTGGTAACCGTAAACGCAAGTTCTACGGGCAACATCAGCCAATCGGTTTGTTTTGGTGATACTTATGTGTTCAATAACCAAACGTTGACTGCAAGTGGCAATTATTTGGATACCTTAGTAAATGCTGCCGGTTGCGATAGCTTCCTTACCGTGAACCTTACCGTTAGTCCGCGCATCAACACCACTTTGAACGAAGTTTTGTGCGATGGTGGCAGTTTGGTTTTTAATGGGCAAACCATAACCACTGCTGGTCAGTACTTGGATACCCTTGTTGGTGCTGCTAGTTGTGATAGTTTTATTACCCTAAACGTAAGCATTGCCCTAGCCACCTCGAGTACCTTGAACGAGAGCGCTTGCGGCAGCTATAGTTTCGGTGGGGTTAGTTTGAATGCTTCTGGTACTTATACGGAAACTGTCGTTAATGCCGCGGGATGCGATTCGGTGATTACGCTAAACCTAACCATTCTGCAAAACTCTGCCAGCAGTTTTGCGGATACTATATGTGCAGGCGATAGCTACGCCTTTGGTGGACAAACGCTTACCCTTAGCGATACTTATACCAACACCATAGCCAATGCCGCCGGTTGCGATTCGGTAGTTACCTTGAATTTGTTTGTAAGGCCAGCCATAATTGTTTCTGTTACACAAACTGGTGCTAGCTTGGCGGCTGATGCCGGACTTGCGACTTACCAATGGCAATTGGATGGCAACGATATTACAGGTGCCACTTCTGAAACCTACACCGCAACACAAAATGGAGATTATACGGTGTTGGTAACCGATGGCAACAATTGCGAGGGTGCATCGGCAGCTGCAACTGTCACTGGCGTGGGTATTACGAACATCAACAATACGGTATCTATAAAGCTATACCCTAACCCAGCTGACGATTACTTGGTTATCGAATCGAGTGAACATGTTGTGGGGTACGAAATTAGGAACTTGCTAGGCCAAGTGGTGCTTGAAGGTAACAACTATGCTGGCAAAATAAACACTAGCGAATTGGCTGCTTCAGCTTATCTTATTGTCATCAATACCGCTAAAGGAACGGCAATTGTACAGTTCTTTAAAGCGAACTAGAAAAGTTTTTTTGAATAGTTTTCGGCAGCGGCCGCCCCAATGGGGTGGCCGTTTTTTTTGATGAGGTTAGTAGTTGGTACTAGGGCGCGTACCAACTTATAAACCGCTGAGGCGCAAGCTAAAAGCACTACTTCAACTAACAGTTTCGAATCTTGTTAAAACTAAAACCCTTGCAACCTAATGGTAGCAAGGGTTTTAATTCTTTGGTGATCTCGACGGGAATCGAACCCATATCAAAAGTTTAGGAAACTTCTATTCTATCCGTTGAACTACGAGATCAAAAAAACGTGACGGCAAAGATAGGCTATTTCTGCTTTTAGGTAAAATGTAAAAACAAAAATGCCGCCCCAGTTTCCTAAGGCGGCATTGGTGCTATACTTCGTTATCGGTTTATTGTACTATCAGTTTGTGGGTTGCCATCAACGCCCCTGTGTTGGCATCGGATACACGCACTAGGTAAATACCGCTTTGGCTGGTGCTAAGGTCAACCAACTGTTGTTGGTTGGTGCCCAATGCTATTTCGCTAACCAACTGCCCTACCATGTTATATACACCAACTGTTACTGGCTGGGTGTTGCCACTAATTTCGATGGTGAACGAGCCATTAGATGGGTTAGGATACAAGTTAAAAGAACCTGTAAAACTAGGCGCTTCGTATACGCTGGTTAAATTTTGGCAAGCTACAATGGCGGCATTGCTCGACGAACGTTTCAACACGGTATCGGTATCGGTGCCGTTGAAATAAGAAACGTGACCGCTACGATTGAACCAAAGATAATCGTTTGGCACGCCTACATTATCGCAACGAAGTTGCATGCTGCGGCTACCATCTGCTTCAAGACCGGTATTAAAACCAAGGGCATTGATGGTATCGGTACCGAAAGGTACCGTTGCATCTAGCGTATCGTGAAAAAACACTATTGGGGCACTGCCAGCCTCAATCCATGAGGTATCACCAATAGTTCCGCTATAGCTAATTACGCCATGTACCCTTGAAGAGTAACCTGCGTTGCCGCTTAGGCCGTCAACACCACCAATGGCAGCGGTATCGCCAGAAAGATAACTTGGTATCTCAGATGCTTTGTCTAGATACGCAGCGTGGATAGCAGAAATAGCACCGGCAGAAATACCACCAACCACAACGCGATTGGTATCAATACCATAGTTATTGGCGGTTGCGGCATCTTTATAAAAGAAACGGATGGCTGCTTTCATATCGTGCATACCACGCACTACGGCTAGTGTAGTTGACTGCTCGTTGATGGGAAAGAATACCCCTACACGGTAATCGACAGCAGCGGTAACATAGCCACGGCGTGCAAAATAATCGCAAAGGAAGTGCACATCAGAACGCTGTCCGCCTACAAAACTACCACCAAAGGTGAATAGTATAATAGGGCGTTTGGCCAACGTATCGCCAAATGGCTCAAATAAATCAAGGAACAACGATTGCTGCTGTCCGCCGCCACCCACTTCAATATTAGAACCGAACTGGATGTTGCTGGTAACCACCACCGAATCGAAATAATCTTCGGTTACATAACGGCCTTGATCACAGAGGCCTTGTGCCTTAACACTAAAAATTGCCAAAACAGAAAATGCGGCAAGTAAAATCTTTTTCATAGTTGGGTTTCTTTGAGGGGAATAATGGGGTTTAAAGTAATGCTAATGTTAAAGTTAGGTAAATTTTAAGTAAACCAAACCATTTAACATTATTTATGCCCTCATCAATCAAGCATAATTGCTTATCACAATTTAACAAACAAGCGGTATTGATTTAGTGCTGAATTAATGACTAAAACATGATTTTCTAATCTGCCTTACAAGTTTGCCCTTTGATAAGCAAAATGGTGCAGATTACTTACCTTATCACCGCACCATTAGGCGCCCCCGCGGTGGGCTCGGTAAAGTATAGCTTACCTGCACTGTCTTCGGCCAACAAAATCATGCCTTGGCTCTCAATGCCCTTCAGTTTGCGGGGGGCAAGGTTGGCTACAATGCTCACCCGCTGACCAACGCATTGCTCTGGGGTAAAGTGCATAGCCACACCTGAAACTATTGTGCGCTGCTCAAAACCCAAATCGACGGTAAACTTCAAGAGCTTATCGGCCTTCTCCACTTTCTCGGCAGTAAGTATAGTACCGGCTCGCAAATCAATCTTCGCAAAATCATCAAATACTATTTCGGCCTTCATAGGCTCGTATGCTGGCCCTTCGGCTCCTCCTTCGACTCCGCTCAGGATGACATTGCTCAGGATGACACTTTTTTGAGTTTCTTCGGTTGGGGTTGTCATTGGCTGGCTAGCGTGTAGTTTATCTACTTGTTGTTGTATGGTTTCGTCTTCTATTTTACTAAACAGCAGTTCGGGCTGATTCAATGCATGGCCGGTTGGCAATTGCACATATTGGGCATTCCATTCAACAGGAACGGAGGATGCATTTAATTGCTGCCTAATTTTTTGCGAAGTAAATGGCAAAAACGGCTGCCCAATGATTGCAATGTGATTAATGATTTGCAGACAATCGAACAATACCGCAGCGGCTGCCTCAGGGTTGGTTTTGATGGTTTTCCAAGGTTCTTCTTTGGTGAGGTATTGGTTGCCAAACCTTGCCAAATTAATCATTTCGGCCTGGGCATTTTTAAACTCATAGGCTTCAATGGCATCCTCCACTTTGGTATATTGCCCCAAAATAGATTGCCACACGCGGCCCTCGCTTTGCAACGCATCGGTAGCAGGCACTTTGCCATCAAAGTACTTGTGCGTGAGCACCATAACTCTGTTTACAAAGTTGCCCAAAGTGGCTACCAGCTCATTGTTGTTTTTTGCCTGAAAATCGGCCCAAGTGAACTCACTGTCTTTGGTTTCGGGCATATTGCTGCATAAGTAGTAGCGCAACACATCTTCTTGCCCCGGGAAATCGCGCAAATACTCGTGCACCCAAACCGCCCAATTGCGGCTAGTGCTCAGTTTACGGCCCTCTAAATTCATAAACTCGTTAGCGGGTACGTTGGTAGGCAAAATGTAATCGTTCGCTTTCAGTATCACCGGGAAAATAATACAGTGGAACACGATATTATCCTTACCGATAAAGTGCACCAGTTTGGTCTCTTCATCTTTCCAATACAGCTCCCATTGCTTGCCATTGTCAAGCGCCCACTGCTTGGTGGCGCTTATGTAGCCAATGGGCGCATCTAACCACACATACAGCACCTTGCCTTCGGCACCGGGCAGTGGCACGGGCACGCCCCAGTCCAAATCGCGGGTAATGGAGCGCGGGTGCAGGCCTTGCTCTATCCAGCTGCGGCATTGGCCAGCTACATTTACTTTCCACTCTTCGGTTCTACCTTCTCCTTTTATTATCCAGCTGCGCAGCCAATCTTCGTATTGGTTTAGCGGCAAGTACCAATGTTTGGTAAGGCGCTTTATGGGCGGTTTATTGCTCAGCATCGAGCGTGGACTTATCAGTTCATCGGGACTAAGGGTGGTGCCGCACTTTTCGCATTGGTCGCCATAGGCATTGTCGTTGCCGCAGTTGGGGCAAGTGCCAACAATATATCTATCCGCTAAAAACTGGCTAAAATCCTCGTCGTAATACTGCTCGGTTTCGCGCTCTTCAAATACCCCTTTATCGTACAAATCTTTAAAGTAGTTCGAGGCCGTTTCGCGGTGCAGCTCGCTGCTGGTGCGGTGGTATATATCGAAATCGATACCAAGGTCTTTAAAGGCCTGTTTGTTTATTTCGTGGTACTTGTCAATAATAGCTTGAGGCGTTGTGCCTTCTTTTTTGGCTTGTATGGTTATGGCCGCCCCATGCTCATCGCTACCACATACATACACCACATCGCGGCCACGCTGGCGCAGGTAGCGCACGTATATATCGCCGGGCAAATAAGCCCCTGCTATATGCCCCACATGCAGCGGGCCATTGGCATAAGGCAATGCTGATGTAACCGTATATCGTTTCGGTGCGCTCATAGTATCCGTAGCAGTTTGTGCAAAGATAGGAAAGGTTATGAGCAATGTCACCCTGAGCGGAGCCGAATGGGTGCGGGCTAAGAGTTGCGTACTTCGACTGAGCTCAGTATGACATTAGTAACGGGTATTATTCGTTTATAAATCTTCGCATTGCATATTGCCCGTTGCTTAGCTGCACCCTAAGCAAGTAAACCCCTTGCGCCAACTCCGATACATCTATACTCAATTCGCTATTAGCTGCTTGGTTGCTTCTAACCAACTTGCCTGTAAAGTCCAATATTTGGTATTGGGTGATGGTGTGCCCCTCGATGGAGATGTTTAGTTGGTTGGTGGCTGGATTGGGGTATAGGGTAATATTGTTGTTTTGTTCCAATTGGCTGATGCTATTATATAAGTAATCGCAAGCGATTGTAGTGTCCATTCTATATTGGCTTAGGGAATCATCTTTATAGCATCTTAATTCAAACAGGGTGCCATCGGCCAAACCCGTACAATCGAAAAACGGTATCAGGAAGTTATTCAACGCCCCAAATCTTTCAACTACCTCCAGCGATTGAGGGTAAATACCAAAAGGACTTGTAACCTGCGGTATAGCTCTGTAGTATCTTAAACTATCCCCGTTTATTACCGCAATTGCTACCGAATCAACTACCATTTTCAATATAGTATCGTAACCTGAATATGGGGCGAAATAATTCAGGGTATCGCCCAACACGGCGTTGAAAAAATATATGGGATGAAATCCAAAACCTTCAATGAAGCTAAACACAGTATCGTTTCGGGCATAAGTATATTCTGGACTAAAAGTAGTCGGGTTTATAGTTTGAGTATACTCCTTGCCCGTTATTTTTTGGCACGGTTGACCATCAACAACAGTATCCTTTTCAAAAGTCCATTCGCTGTATCCGTAATAGTCAAAGCCATAATCAGTATAAGTCCATTGCACCCCCGGTGGGCACCAGTTTTGCGCCTGTGCCAAAATAGAAAACGATAATAAGAAAGAAAATAATAGTGGTTTCATACGCGCTGTTTTATTGACTATTTGATAAATTTTTGCATTGCATATTGCCCTTTGCTTAGCTGTGCCCTAAGCAAGTACATTCCTTGCGCCAACTCTGATACATCTATGCTCAATTCGCTATTATCTGCTTGGTTGCTTCTAACCAACTTGCCTGTAAAGTCCAATATTTGGTATTGGGTGATGGTGTGCCCCTCGATGGAGATGTTTAGTTGGTTGGTGGCTGGGTTGGGGTATAGGGTAATATTGTTGTTTTGTTCCAATTGGCTGATGCTATTATATAAGTAATCGCAATCAATAGCTGGATTAGTTTGATAAAGGGCAAATGTGCTATCACTATAACAGCGAAGGTTGTAAAAATTTCCATCAGTATAGCACAAATAAAAAGGTATTGGGAAGGCATTTGCTACACCCAACCTTTCAATAGCTATAATTTGATGCGGATAAATAGGATTTGTGATATTTGTGGGGTCTCCACCTACATTTATTGTACGATAAAACCGCAAAGTATCATTATTTATAACCGTTGTGCCTATACTATCAACTAAAAGTTGAACTATAGAATCGCAGTTAAAAATTTCATTGTTGAAATATTGAATGGTATCTCCAAGTTGTGCACCCCAAAAGAAAACTGGACGAAATGAACCTGCATAATGGTAATATACTGTATCGTTCCGTTGAAAGGTAAACAAAGGATCTTGATTATTAGTGGGATCTACAGGATAATAGCGACCAGAAACCATAATCTTTTTACAAGCCTCTCCATCCAATAAAGTGTCCTTTTCGTAAGTGAAGGTGCTGTAACCACCCGCAACAAATGCAGCAACATCGTAGTGCCACTGTGCCCCCGGCGGGCACCAATTTTGCGCCTGCACCAAAAGAGAAAACGATAATAAGAGAGAAAGTAACAGTGGTTTCATATGCGCTGTTTTAGTGACTATTTGATAAACTTTTGCATTGCATATTGCCCGTTGCTTAGCTGTGCCCTAAGCAAGTACATTCCATGCGCCAACTCTGATACATCTATACTGAAGTCGCTATTAGCTGCTTGGTTGCTGATTACCATTGCACCTGTAAAGTCCAATATTTGGTATTGGGCGATGGTGTGCCCCTCGATGGAGATGTTTAGTTGGTTGGTGGCTGGGTTGGGGTATAGGGTAAACTCAATGTTTAATTTAGTATCCTCAACCTTAGAATAAAAATATCGGCATGATACTGTGGAATTCAGATTGAAAACACTGTCGTTATAACAACCCAAAGTATAATAGCAAGGGTCAGCGGCACCATCACATACGATTAGAGGCAACAAGTGATTATCCAGCGCACCGTACTTTTCCATTACTTGCATCGAGAAGGTTTCGGGATTGGGCGGGTTATTGCCTATATAATGTGCACGGTAATATCTAAGGTTTTCGTCGTTAACTGATACAATTGCTACCGAATCTACTAACATTGAGAGGACAGTATCACACACTGGATCATTTTGGTTTTCAAAGAAAAGAGTATCGCCCAGAGAAGCGTTAAAAAAATAGATTGGCCAGAAACTACTATTATCGTAAAAGAATACAGTATCGTTTCGTTCAAAAGTATATATATTTATCCTATAACTGTTTATTGATCCTAAATAGGATTCATAGCCAACAATCTTTTTACAAGGCTGCATATCAACAATAGTGTCCTTTTCATACCAAAGAATGGCATGACCACTTACCTCTGGACATTGAGTTTTATAGGCCCACTCCGCCCCTGGCGGGCACCAATTTTGCGCCTGCACTAAAAGAGAAAACGATAATAAGAGAGAAAGTAATAGTGATTTCATACGCGCTGTTTTATAAGTGATATTACTCCATCACTATAAATATAGCTTTACTTCCGAATGATTGAATAGATTTGAGTACAAACAATCGTTTGTTTACATTAATATGACAAAACCTGCCTAAAAGTTAAATTGATACGAGGGCTCATTGCTCTGGCGCTTTTAGGTAAGGCATGCTGCCAATGGTGTTGCATGGGACCGGCCATAACCAGCAGCGAGCCATGTGGCAGGGGCACATCCATTTTAAGCGTCTTATCCTTTCGGTGGCGGAGCTTAAACACCCGCTCTTCGCCCAAACTCAAGGAGGCTATTATGGGGTTACTGCCCAGCTCTGGTTCATCGTCGCTGTGCCAGCCCATGCTATCTTGGCCATTTCGGTATAGGTTGGCTAATACAGAGTTGAACTTGCTTTCCGTAAAAGACTCAATATCGGTCTTTATCTGCAACAAACTTGGGGTAAAAGCATTTGGGGCAAAGGTGGTGCCTGAGTAGGTGTACACCGCATCGGGCTGGCCATACCAAGCCATCAACCGGGGCTGCATAATTTCCTTACCAAATATCTTGATGGCCTTTGCCTGCCACTCCAATCCTTTGGTAAGTTCTTGCAGTAGCTTATTAGCCTCCTCCAACCCATAAAACCCCTTCACCAATAGCAACTCCCCATCCAAAATAGGGATGTTGATTGTTTCTCTAGGAGTTTGGCTAAAGAGGTCTGGCATTTGTCTGAATCAGAATTTGCTGAATTAAAGAATTATAGAATTGGCATTTTCAAATTTTCAAATTGGCTAATTTCCAAATTATCAAATTATCACATCCCCATTACCTGCTTCAATTGCTGCACATAGGCAGGGTTGGCATTAAATCCGAGTTGGTTCGATTTTACCAAATCGCTGTAGGCTTTTTCGTACTGGCCAAGATTGGCATACGTTTGCGACCGATTGTAATAAGCCTGTCCATAATCGGGCTTCAACTCAATGGCTTTGTCGTAATCGGGCAATGCCTCCTTAAACCTCGATAACAAAGACAACGCATTGCCCCTATTGTTGTATGCACTGTCATATTTTGGGTCAAGAGACAGGGCTTTGGAATAGTCAGTTATAGCCAACTCATATCTGCGCTGGTCGAAATAAGCCACACCTCTATTATTATAAGGTAGCGCTTGTTCTGGAAACTGACTGATGGCATTGTTCCAAAGGCTTACC
Source organism: Sphingobacteriales bacterium (assembly GCA_027486795.1). Taxonomy (GTDB): domain Bacteria; phylum Bacteroidota; class Bacteroidia; order Chitinophagales; family CAIOSU01; genus CAIOSU01. The sequence goes on from JAIXOI010000027.1 coordinate 131,875, forward strand.
TCATTGGCCCACACCGGCACTTGCAGAAAAGTAACCCCTGCAAAAAAAGCCACCAACAAGGTACCCCCTAGCACCGCCGAGCGCCCTACCCTATTAACCAAATAGCCCAACGCCAACGCCGCCGGAAACATGGAGAGATAAATGTACCTATCGGCCACGTTCGAGAATTTTTGAAAATAATAAGGTACCACGCCCGATACGGTAGCAAATGCCAAGGCAAACAGCAACAGGCACGCCAAAAATGGCCTAGCCCGCTTATAAAAGAAAGCAAACAGCCCACCAACCAAGATAGGCATTATCAATACCGGCTTTATAAAATTCACATCAATAAGGTGCTGCGGCGTGCGCCCATATGATGCTGAGAGACTGAATGGCGCAAACAGCTTCATTAAATAAAAATTAAGGGCATCCAAGGCCAGCAAGGGGCGGCTCCAGAGCGGTGCCACAAAGGCTATATTATCGGCAGGCTGCGATATACTGGTAATATATATAATGGGCAATGACAGCGCCAAGCCCACCAATGCAACCACCGTGCTAGTTTTCCAAGGCTTGTGCAGCAGCATTACATCGGCAATAAACACCATGACCGGCAGCACCACAACCGACGGCTTGCTAAGCAGCGCCAGCACAAACAATGCTGCGGGTAGTAAATAATGCTTGGCCCGCACCTTTTGGTCGTGGGGCGGGCCCCAGTAGGCATACAGTGCCCCCAACGCAAATGCTGTTGCCAATAAACCCCTAAACTCCGAGACCCAAACAACGCTCTCTACCTGCAATGGGTGCAACATAAACAAGGCCGCGCCCAGTGCTGCCGCCGACCATTTAGGAACAAATTGCCGTATGAGCAAAAACACCAGTAAACCATTGAGCATGTGCAGCAATATGTTGGCAGCATGAAAAAGCTGTGGTTTTAAATGGCCTTGTTCATCTTTAGGCGCTATCTTGTACAAAAGGCCCCAAGCGGTGTAACTAACCGGTATATAAAGCCCCTCGTACGGTTTTTGCCAAAATTGGAGTAACTTCCCTTCTACTAATGCTGGGTTGTTTGATAGGTGCAGGCGCTCATCGTCCCAAACAAAATCGTAGTTGATGGTGCGCCCGTAAATAAAAAAAGTTACTACCAACAATAACCCAAATGGCCAATAACTTGTTACTTGTTTAGTTGGGGACATAATAAGAATGCAAAACGTGCCCCCAATATTAATGAATATGAAGCAATATAGCACCTATGAGCACGTATGAAAGCCTAACATCGGGCAAATGGAATGTTTACCGAAACCCACTTAGTGCAGGTACTATATCGCTATTGGCCAGTGTGCTGCTGATGCTAGCCACTAAAACAATTAGCCCCGCAATACCTTGGAAGATATGCGGGGCTAGTATGCTTTTCTTTGCAGTTTATACCCAAGTTACGGGTCTTTTTCTAGTTCGTTGGCCGCTGTACATTGGGCTTTCGTACCTTTCATTTGTTGTGCATGCCATTAGCCTGCTGATTGTTGCGGGTTTGCTTGCCGATGCACCACTATCCACGTTTCCTCAATACAAAAAAACGTTTGCTCTACTCAGCATATTCTTCATATTGCTTACTATGATTGCAGGGGTTTACCGGCTAGCGTTGTTTTTAATCGGTGACTCGCCACCCGTAAACAAAAACCGATAGCAAGCAACTAATAATCAAGGCTAATTTCGTCGTCGTCAATCAACCGGCTCCATTGGTGGGCTTTTTGATTTTTAGCTTTATGGCGCTCTCTACGCTGCGTCTTCATCGTTCTGGCTCTTTCTTCCCAATTTTCGTGGTCAAGCTTTTTGCCCTCCTTATCTTTTCTTTCTCGGCGTTGGTTAGTTCTCATGTTCTATTAAAAATTGGATTTTCTAAACAAATAGGGATAATTTTAATCGGTTATACGCTTAAGCGCCTAGCAGGGTTTCCAATATGCTCAAAAAAATAAAAATTTGACTGCTTACTACCGGCGCTGTTAGCATAAATCATTAATAATCAATGTATTGCGCAAGCTTTAAAACATTTTAGCAATACTGTTGTTATTACTGTTTGTACCGCATTTAATACCTATTTGTACCTATATGGAGCATAATTTAGCAAAACCCACTTGGTGGATCAGACCTTTAATATTCGTTGCATTTTTGTACAACTTGTTCTGGGGCTTTACTACTATTTTTTTTCCCGAATACATTTTTGTAGTATCCGACCTAGATGTACCCAACTACCTTTATATTTGGCAAACCCTAGGTGCCATTGAGGTTGTGCTGGCAGTAGGTTACTTCATAGCCCTTATCAATCCTTACCGCCACTGGGCACCCATAGCAATAGGGTTTACGTATAAAGTGCTATCGTGCCTCATCTTCTTTAACGCTGCCATTACCAATAAAGAACTGCTTCATTTAGGCAACTATATTTTTATCGACAACTTAATTTGGTTCCTTCCTTTTACTGCAATTTTGGTAAATGTATATCGCCGAAGTTTCAGAAGCGACGAATTGCTGTTAGAGGCCTTTGACGATGAATACATAACCTACGACATGTTTGATACCAGCGAAGGGATTGATCTAAAAGAAATGAGTGATCGTTGGCCAACTATGGTCGTATTCTTGAGGCATTTTGGCTGCACTTTTTGCCGCGAAACTTTACAAGACATTGCCAAACAGCGCAAATCGATAGAGGCACAAGGCATACGTATATTGTTGGTGCACATGCTCGAGGACAATGTTGAGGCGAAAAAACAAGTGGTGGAATACGGGCATGGACTGGATGATATACCACTACTAAGCGACCCTGAAGGAATATTGTACAAAAAATTTAAACTACGTCGGGGCACTTTTTGGCAACTTCTTGGCGGTAAGGTATTGTTCAGGGGCTTTGTAGCCGGGGTGATAAAAGGCAACGGAATAGGCAAAGAGATGGGCGACATGACCCAAATGCCTGGAATATTTGTGGTATACAAAGACGAGATTGTAAAAAAATACATCCATAAAAGCAGTGCCGATAGGCCCGAATATGATAAGCTGGCCAATTTAAAAAATAAAGAAGCTGCGTAAAGCACATAATTGCAACCAAAGGGTAAATAAATTTGAAAATATCAGCAGAAGTCATTTACTTTGCACTTCCGTTTTAAAAACTGTAAAACACAAGGTTAACATGCTTATTATTGATACTGGAGATAGCGAAAACATTGACAAGGCCCTAAAAAAGTACAAAAAGAAATTTGAAAAGGCTGGTTTGTTGCGCGAATTGCGTGGCCGTCAGGCTTTTATCAAGCCGTCTATTGTTAACCGCACTACAATGTTGAAAGCCGCTTACCGCCAGCAAATGCAAAATGCTGAAGCCGAAGGCGGACCAACTGCTAAATAATTTTGTCGGGCTCAAGTGCATTCGTTAACTTTAAGTTACTATGCACATGGAAATGTTCCTGGCTTACTTAAAGCACGAAAAGCGCTATTCAGCAAATACGGTGATTTCTTACCGTAACGATTTAGAGCAATTTTACCAATACATAAAGAAAGCCTTCGATATTGAAAACATATCGGAGGCTTCTCATTTACACATACGCAGCTGGATGGCGCAAATGAGCGAAGACAACATGGGCGCCCGCAGCATCAATCGCAAAATATCAGCACTGCGCTCGTATTGCAAGTTCCTCATGAAAAGGGGCCTGCTCGAAAAAGACCCTACCATAAAAATACAGCCCCCCAAAACGACCAAACGCTTACCTGTATATATAGAGCAGCAAGATATTGGCAAACTTTTTGAGCTAGTTGAGTTTGAAGATAATTTCAACGGACGTAGAGACCGAATGGTGCTAGAGCTACTATACAATACAGGCATGAGGCGAGCAGAGTTGCTCAATTTAAAAGATAGTGATGTTGATACTGCGCGCCAGTATATTAAAGTACTCGGAAAAGGCAACAAAGAGCGCTTAATACCCGTAAGCCAACAAATGGCAAGCAGCCTTGATGCGTACATGAAAGAAAAACGAGCCTTACATGGAAGCGGATGGCTAATGGTAACCGACAAAGGTGCCCAACTATACCCCGAAATGGCATACAGGATTGTAAAGAAGTTTCTATCTTTAGTAACCACCATAGAAAAACGCAGCCCGCACGTATTGCGGCACACTTTTGCAACGCACTTAACCAACAACGGCGCCGAGATAAATGCCGTGAAAGATTTACTTGGCCATGCCAGCTTGGCAGCTACTCAAGTTTACACGCACAACAATATTGAACAGTTGAAAGACATTTATAAAAGTACTCACCCTAAAGCATAAATCATACACTATGGAAATCCGTATTCAATCCATCCACTTTGATGCTGACGTGAAGCTGTTGGAATTTACCAAAAAGAAACTACAGAAACTGCAAACCTTCCACGACAGAGTGCAAGATGCCGACGTATATTTGAAATTAGAGAATAATTCGGCTCAAGTTCGCGACAAAGTTGTCGACATAAGTATTAACATACCGGGCACCGTAATACATGCAAGCGAAACATCGAAATCGTTTGAGGAAGCCATTGATAGCTCAGTTGAAGCCCTAATTCGCCAGATACAAAAACACAAGGAAAAACTGAAAATTTAATTTTCCTTACTTTTTTCTCTTTTAGTGTTGTTTTAGCCAAATAGTTTAGGTACATTTGCAAGCCTTTTCGAAGGGGTATTGATACAGTTGATGTGTCCGTGCTGTTTCGAAGAGTCGGGTTGCCGATGTAGCTCAGCTGGTAGAGCCACTGATTTGTAATCAGTAGGTCGGGGGTTCGAGTTCCTCCATCGGCTCATTAGAGTCTCGTTCTTTAAAGGATTAAAAATGGGGAGATACCAAAGCGGCCAACTGGGGCAGACTGTAAATCTGCTGTCTCTGACTTCGTAGGTTCGAATCCTGCTCTCCCCACGCATGCGAAAATGCCGAAAGGCGTTTTTTGATTTGAAATGTTGAGGGTTTTAAAAGCGGAAGTAGCTCAGCTGGTAGAGCGTCAGCCTTCCAAGCTGAATGTCGCGAGTTCGAATCTCGTCTTCCGCTCTTAGCAAGTATCTGGGAAGATACTAAAAGCCTTTGTAGCTCAGGGGTAGAGCACTTCCTTGGTAAGGAAGAGGTCAGGGGTTCAATTCCCCTCAAAGGCTCAGAAAGGTTATTGATTAATGTTATTATAAACGTAAACCTGATTTTTTTAAAAGTTTTTCAGTCATGGCAAAAGAGAAGTTCATTAAAAACAAACCGCACGTAAACGTAGGTACTATTGGCCACGTCGATCACGGTAAAACCACATTGACCGCTGCTATTACCACCGTTTTGGGTAATAAAGGTTTGAGCGCATTGCGTTCATACGATTCAATTGACGCTGCTCCAGAAGAGAAAGAGCGTGGTATCACTATCAACACTGCACACGTTGAGTATGAAACCCTTGCTCGTCACTATGCACACGTTGATTGTCCAGGTCACGCGGATTATATTAAAAACATGGTAACTGGTGCTGCACAGATGGACGGCGCTATCCTTGTTGTAGCTGCAACCGACGGCCCGATGCCACAAACCCGCGAGCACATCCTTTTGGCCCGTCAGGTAGGTGTACCTCAAATCGTTGTGTTCATGAACAAAGTTGACTTGGTTGACGACCCAGAGTTGTTGGAACTAGTTGAGATGGAAGTTCGTGAATTGTTGAGCTTCTACGAGTTCGATGGTGACAACATCAGCGTTATCCAAGGTTCAGCTTTGAAAGGTTTGAACGGTGATCCAGAAGGTGTAGCTGCTATCGAGAAATTGATGGAAGCTGTTGACAACGACATACCGATGCCAGTTCGTGCTATCGATAAGCCTTTCTTGATGCCTGTAGAGGACGTATTCTCAATTACTGGTCGTGGTACTGTTGCTACTGGTAAAATTGAGCGTGGCGTAATTCACACTGGCGATCCAATTGAAATTATTGGTTTGCAAGAGGAGAAAATGAAATCAACCGTTACTGGTGTTGAGATGTTCCGTAAAATTTTGGACATCGGAGAAGCTGGTGAAAACGTAGGTATCCTATTGCGTGGTATTGAGAAAACCGATATCAAACGTGGTATGGTTATTTGCGCCCCTGGTAGCATCACCCCACACACTGAGTTCAAATGCGAAGTTTACGTATTGAGCAAAGAAGAAGGTGGCCGTCACACGCCGTTCTTTAACAAGTACCGTCCACAGTTTTACCTACGTACAACTGACGTTACTGGTGAAATCACTATGCCAGAAGGTGTAGAAATGGTAATGCCTGGTGATAACATCACCCTTACCGTTAACTTGATTTACCCAGTAGCTTTGGAAAAAGGTCTACGTTTCGCTATCCGTGAAGGTGGTCGTACCGTAGGTGCTGGTCAGGTAACCGAGATTTTGAAGTAACATTCAATATCAAGTACGCAAGTATCAAGTAGCAAGACCTACTACCTTGCCAGTTGATAGTTAACACTTGACTTTGAAATATTGAATACCAAGTAATAAAGTATCAAGTATCGGAGCGAACCGTTTCGATACTTGATACTTGCTACTTGATACTAATTAACAAACGGGTGTAGCTCAATTGGTAGAGTGTCGGTCTCCAAAACCGCAGGCTGGGGGTTCGAGTCCCTCCTCCCGTGCTAGAAAGAAAAAACGATGAACAAGCTTTCATTATACATTCAGGAAGCTTACAACGAGCTGTTGAACAAAGTAACCTGGCCTACCTGGAAGGAACTTCAAGAAAGTGCCTTGGTAGTATTGGTTGCAACTGCTATCATCACGTTGGTTGTGCTTGCAATGGACCTCACATCGAGGACTGTGTTCAGTGGTATTTATGATTTACTGATAAGCTAAGTACAGCAAAGCAAAAAAAGAATAAGCATGACCGCAGAAAATAAATGGTATGCTTTGAGGGTTATCAGCGGCCAAGAGCGAAAGCTTAGGGACTATATCGAGAACGACGTAAAGCGCTCGAAATGGGACTCAGCAATCAAACAGGTATTGGTACCCACAGAGAAGGTATATAAGATACAGAATGGCAAAAAAGTTATCAAAGAGCGTAACTTCTTGCCGGGCTATATACTTGTAGAAGCTGTTGAAGGCGCCTTAAGTGCTGAAATGATTAGTAGCATTGCCGGTGTAACCGGAGTTATCCATTTTTTGGGCAAAGAGCATCCAACCCCGTTGCGTGCCTCTGAGGTAAACCGAATTTTGGGTACTGTTGACGAAATGGAAGATGCTGGCGAAACAGCCAATGAGCCATTCATTGTTGACGAAATGGTGCGCATTATCGATGGTCCTTTTAATGACTTTAAAGGTACCATTGAAGAAGTGAACGAAGAGAAGAAGAAGCTTAAGGTTGTGGTGAAGATTTTTGGTCGTCGCCAACCCGTTGAGCTTAGTTTTATGCAAGTTGAGAAATTATCATAATTAATTAGCAATGGCTAAGGAAATAGAAACCTATATTAAGTTGCAAGTAAAAGGTGGACAGGCGAACCCTGCACCTCCAATTGGTCCAGCCCTGGGTTCAAAGGGTTTGAACATTATGGACTTCTGCAAACAGTTTAACGCCCGCACCCAAGAGAAAATGGGTCAGGTATGTCCGGTGGTTATCACTGTTTATAAAGACAAATCTTTTGACTTTGTAATCAAAACCCCTCCAGCCTATACCTTATTGGTTGAAGCATCTAAGGTGAAACTTGGTAGTGCTGAGCCTAACCGCGTAAAAGTGGGTAGTGTAACTTGGGACGACGTAAGGAAAATTGCAGAGATTAAATTGCCCGACATGAACTGCTTTACCATTGAGAGCGCCATGAAAATGGTTGCAGGATCGGCCCGCAGCATGGGTATGACCGTAAAGGGCACTGCCCCTTGGGACAAGAATTGATACTTATTATCTAAAAACTCCATAAAGTGAAACTCACAAAACAACGTAAGGGAGTGCAAGATAAGGTGGATAAAACCAAGTTTTATTCTATTACCGAAGCCTCGGCTTTGATAAAAGATATTACAAGCTTGAAGTTTAATGCATCTGTAGACTTGCACGTGAACCTTGGAGTGGACCCCCGCAAAGCCGATCAGGCAGTACGCGGCACGGTGTCACTTCCTGCCGGAACCGGCAAAGACAAGAAGGTGTTGGTACTTTGTACTCCTGAAAAGGAAGATGAAGCTACTGCCGCTGGTGCTGACTTTGTAGGTCTGGACGAATATTCTGAAAAGATTTTGGCCGGCTGGACCGATGTCGATGTTATCATCGCCACACCAAGCGTGATGCCAAAAATTGCTAGACTGGGTCGTATCCTAGGTCCACGTAACTTAATGCCAAACCCTAAGAGCGGCACAGTTACTAACGATGTAGGCGAAGCAGTAAAAGAAGTAAAGAAAGGTAAAATCGCATTCAAGGTTGATAAGTTCGGTATCGTTCATAGTTCAATCGGTCGCGTATCCTTTACTCCTGATCAGATTGCTGAAAATGCCCGTGAGTTCTTGAACACATTGGCCAAAATGAAGCCTGTATCTGCAAAAGGTACCTATTTTAAGAGCATTACCATGGCTAGCACCATGAGCCCAGCCATCAAAATTGATGCAAAACAAATAACGGTTTGATCGAGTTATGAAACGTGAAGAAAAACAACAGATCATAGACGAATTGACGGTGTTATTCGGTACAGAGCAAAACTACTATCTAGCAGATGCTTCTGGACTTAATGCTGCTCAAGTGAGCGATCTTCGTCGTCTATGTTTCAGCAAAGGTATCCAGCTCAAGGTAGCTAAGAACACCTTAATATCAAAAGCGCTTCAGGCACAAACTGCTGACTTGTCAAGCGTTGATTCTATCCTAAAAGGCCCAACGGCGATCTTTATATCAGATGATATGAAGGCACCAGCCAAGTTGATCCTTGATTTCCGCAAGAAGAAAACCAAGCCAGAGCTTAAGGCTGCGATTATTGGCGGTACTGATGTATTCATTGGTGATAACCAATTGGAAACACTTACCAAGCTGAAAACCAAAAACGAGCTTATTGGCGAAGTTATCGGATTGTTACAATCACCTGCCAAAAATGTTATCTCTGCCCTACAGGCAAATGGTGGACAAAAAATTGCAGGTCTTGTTAAAACCCTTCAAAGTCGCGGTGAGTGATTTTGAACAAACAGTAAGTATAACCATAAATATTTTACCATAACCCTTTTCAAAACTCAGTGAAATGGCGGATTTAAATTCAATTGCCGAACAATTAGTAAACCTTACAGTTAAAGACGTTAACGAGCTTGCTGCTATATTGAAAGATCAATACGGTATCGAACCTGCTGCTGCTGCTGTAGCTGTTGCTGGCCCTGCTGCCGGTGCTGCTGCCGAAGAAGTTGTTGTTAAAACATCTTTTGACGTTATTCTTAAATCAGCTGGTGCAAACAAACTTGCCGTAGTTAAGTTGGTAAAAGAACTTACCGGTCTAGGTTTGAAAGAAGCCAAAGATTTGGTTGATGCTGCTCCGAAGCCTTTGAAAGAAGGTACTTCAAAAGACGACGCCGATGCGCTGTTAGCTAAGCTAACTGAAGCAGGTGCCGAAGTAGAGATCAAGTAAGGCCTGGTGCGCCTTGTGCGCATCCAACAAGTCAATGGGTTTAGTGTGTCTACACTAAACCTATTCGTTGTATATCTAAAAGCATATCCTAATTTATGGCTCAATCTCAAAATGCTCAGGAACGGAATAATTTTGGTCGTATTACCAAACACTCCGATTATCCTGACTTGCTGGAGATCCAGTTGAAGTCTTTCCAAGACTTTTTTCAACTAGAAACGACGGCTGAAAATCGGACGAAAGAAGGATTATATAATGTATTCCAAGAAAACTTTCCGATAAGCGATGCTAGGAACATCTTCGTACTAGAGTTCCTAGATTATTTTATCGATCCTCCGCGTTATACCATGGAGGAGTGTATCGACAGGGGCCTAACGTATGCGTTGCCGCTTAAAGCCAAATTGCGCCTTTCATGTAATGATGAGGAACACGTTGACTTTGAAACCATCGTACAAGATGTGTTCTTGGGCAATATTCCTTACATGACCCCGAAAGGCACGTTTATTGTAAACGGCGCCGAACGTATTATTGTATCTCAATTGCACCGCTCACCCGGTGTATTTTTCGGTCAAAGCTTTCACCCGAACGGAACTAAGATTTATTCCGCTCGGGTAATTCCATTTAAGGGTGCTTGGATGGAGTTTGCTACCGATATCAATAACGTGATGTATGCGTACATTGACCGTAAGAAGAAATTCCCGGTTACTACGCTTCTTCGCGCTATCGGTTTTGATAACGATAAAGACATCCTGCAACTATTTGGCCTAGCCGACGAGGTTAAGGTAAATAGCAAAAACGTAAAAAACCTAGTTGGCCGCAAGCTGGCAGCAAGGGTTTTGCGCAGCTGGGTTGAAGATTTTGTTGATGAAGATACCGGTGAAGTAGTATCAATAGAACGTAACGAAGTTATCTTGGAGCGTGATACTATCCTTAATGAGGATAATATCAACCAAGTTATGGAAATGGACATCGATACCGTAATCCTTCAAAAAGAAGAGATGTCGGCCGATTACTCTATTATCTACAACACACTTCAGAAAGATACTTCTAACTCTGAATTGGAAGCGGTACAGCACATCTATCGTCAATTGCGTGGTAGCGATCCACCGGATGACGAAACTGCTCGTGGCATTATCGAGAAGTTGTTCTTCTCTGATAAGCGTTACGATTTAGGTGAAGTTGGTCGTTACAAAATCAACAAGAAACTATTGCTTAATACCTCTGATGAAACCAAGGTTCTAACGAAGCAGGATATCATCGAGATTGTTAAGTATTTAGTTCGCTTAATAAACAGCAAAGCTGAGGTGGACGATATTGACCACTTGAGCAATCGCCGTGTGCGTACCGTTGGTGAGCAGTTGTTTGCTCAGTTCGGTGTTGGTTTGGCCCGCATGGCCCGTACCATCCGCGAACGTATGAACGTTCGTGATAACGAGGTGTTTACCCCGATTGATTTGATTAACGCAAGGACCTTGTCTTCGGTTATCAATTCGTTCTTCGGTACAAGCCAGTTGTCACAGTTCCTAGATCAAACCAACCCGCTATCGGAAATCACACACAAACGTCGTATATCGGCCCTAGGGCCTGGCGGTTTGAGTCGTGAGCGTGCAGGATTTGAGGTAAGGGACGTACACTATAGCCACTATGGCCGCTTGTGTACCATCGAAACACCAGAAGGACCGAATATTGGTTTGATATCGACCCTTTGCGTTCACGCTAAAGTGAACCGCATGGGTTTTATCGAAACGCCATACCGCCCGGTAATTAATGGTGTAGTAGAAGTGGACAACAGCCGCTACTTATCTGCCGAAGAAGAAGATACTAATGTTATTGCGCAAGCAAACGCGGTTATCGATAAAAAAGGCAATTTCCAAAGTGATCGTATCAAGAGCCGTCACCACGGTGACTTCCCAATCTCGACCGCTACGGAGTTGCAATACATGGATATATCACCGAACCAAATCGTAGGTGTTTCTGCTTCATTGATTCCTTTCTTGGAAAACGATGATGCGAACAGGGCCTTGATGGGATCGAACATGCAACGCCAGGCAGTGCCTCTATTGGTGCCACAAGCGCCAATTGTTGGTACAGGTTTGGAAAAAGTAGTTGCTACCGACTCACGCTTGCTACTGAACGCTGAGCGTGAAGGTTTGGTTGAGTATGTAGATGCAGAGAAAATCGTGGTTAAATACGATTCGACACCTGAAGAAGACTTGTTGAGCTTTATTAGCAGTACTAAAACGTACAACCTTACCAAGTTCAAAAAGACCAACCAAGGTACTTGTATCAACTTGAAACCTATTGTTCGCAAAGGACAGCGCGTAAAAGTTGGCCAATTGCTTTGCGAAGGCTATGCCACTGATAACGGTGAATTAGCTTTGGGTCGTAACATGAAAGTGGCGTTCATGCCATGGAAAGGTTACAACTTCGAGGATGCTATCGTTTTGTCTGAGCGCGTTGTTAAGGAAGATATCTTTACTTCTGTTCACATTGAAGAGTATGAACTTGAGGTGCGTGATACGAAACTTGGTGAAGAGGAATTGACACCAGATATACCTAACGTAAGCGAAGAAGCCACTAAAGATCTTGATGAGCACGGTATTATTCGTATTGGTGCACACATAAAGGAAGGCGATATACTGATTGGTAAAATTACCCCTAAAGGTGAAACCGACCCAACCCCCGAAGAAAAGCTTTTAAGAGCAATATTTGGTGATAAGGCTGGCGATGTTAAGGATGCAAGCTTAAAAGCACCTCCGAGCACTAAAGGTGTAGTTATCGATAAGAAACTTTTTGCCCGTGCCAAAAAAGATAAAACCGCAAAAGCCCGTGAAAAGGTATTGTTGGAAAAACTAGATGGTGAGCATAAAAAAGCCAAAGAAGCTATCATTGATAACTTAGTTGACAAGCTTTCGAAAGTGCTTAAGGACAAAACTGCTTCTGGAGTGCTTAACGTGTACAAAGAAGAAGTGATTCCTAAAGGCGTTAAGTATAGCCAAAAGCTATTAAAAGATCTTAACTACGACGATATTGACCTTAATGGTTGGACGAAGGATGAAGATGTAAACGCTGATGTAAAAACAGTGTTGCACAACTTTAAACTACGCTTAAGCGAAGAGGTTGGTAGGTACAAACGTGAGAAATTCAACATCAGCATTGGCGATGAGCTACCCGCTGGCGTATTGAAACTTGCAAAAGTATACTTGGCTAAGAAACGTAAGCTTAAAGTTGGTGATAAGTTGGCTGGTCGTCACGGTAACAAGGGTATTGTAGCCCGTATTGTACGTGATGAAGACATGCCTTTCCTTGAAGACGGAACCCCGGTTGACATTGTGTTGAACCCGTTAGGTGTACCATCAAGGATGAACTTGGGCCAAATTTATGAAACGGTATTGGGCTGGGCTGGTCAAAAAATGGGTGTTAAATATGGCACTCCAATCTTTGACGGAGCTACCTTGGACCAAATCGAGGCTGAAGTACAAAAAGCTGGATTGCCATCTTATGGCCAAACGTACTTGTACGATGGCGAAACAGGCGACCGTTTTCATCAGAAAGCAACCGTAGGTGTTATCTACATGCTTAAACTGGCGCACATGGTTGACGATAAGATGCACGCACGTTCAATCGGACCATACTCACTTATCACTCAACAACCACTTGGTGGTAAGGCCCAATTCGGTGGTCAGCGTTTGGGTGAGATGGAAGTGTGGGCACTTGAAGCATATGGTGCTGCAAACATCTTGCAAGAGTTGCTTACCATTAAGTCGGATGATATTGTAGGCCGTGCTAAGGCTTACGAGGCCATCGTTAAGGGTGACAACCTGCCTCGCCCAGGTATACCAGAATCATTCAACGTGTTAGTACACGAGTTGCGTGGTTTGGGCTTGGAGTTGAGTTTTGAATAAATTTTAGGTTAACCTCATTTCAAAGGAGTTGATATGCCTTTAATAAAGGATAAAAAAGCAACAAATACCTTCAACAAGATCATCATAAGCTTGTCGTCGCCAGATAGCATTCTGGAGCGCTCTTATGGCGAAGTGTTGAAGCCTGAAACCATCAACTACCGTACTTATAAACCTGAGCGCGATGGCTTGTTCTGCGAGCGTATCTTCGGTCCAGTAAAGGATTATGAGTGCTATTGCGGAAAATACAAGCGCATTCGATACAAGGGTATCGTGTGCGACCGCTGCGGTGTTGAGGTAACAGAGAAAAAAGTACGCCGTGAGCGTATGGGCCACATCAAATTGGTGGTGCCTGTAGTTCACATTTGGTACTTTAAATCTTTGCCAAACAAAATCGGTTACTTATTGGGTATCTCATCCAAGAAGTTGGAAACTATCGTTTATTATGAGCGATATGTAGTAATCCAGCCGGGTGTGGCAGCAGCATACGAAGACCAGAAAGGTACTCCTATCGAATACTTGTCATTGCTTTCAGAAGAAGAATATTTGGATACCTTGGACAAGTTGCCAGCAGGTAACCAAATGTTGGACGACAACGACCCGAACAAGTTTATAGCCAAAATGGGTGCTGATGCCATTCGTGACTTATTGGCGCGTGTTGAGTTAGACGAACTATCGTACAGCTTACGCCACCAAGCAGCCAACGAAACATCACAGCAACGTAAAGCAGAAGCTTTGAAACGCTTGAGCGTGGTTGAAGCTTTCCGTGATGCCAACGGCCGTATAGAAAACCGCCCCGAATGGATGGTGATTCAATATTTGCCGGTAATACCACCTGAATTGCGCCCATTGGTGCCTCTTGATGGTGGTCGTTTCGCCAGCTCTGACTTGAATGACTTGTACCGTAGGGTTATCATCCGTAACAACCGTTTGAAACGCCTTATCGAAATCAAGGCCCCAGAAGTAATCTTGCGTAACGAGAAGCGTATGTTGCAAGAAGCAGTGGATTCACTGTTTGACAACAGCCGCAAATCGAACGCTGTGAAAGCTGAAGGTGGACGTGCTTTGAAATCGTTGAGCGACGTATTGAAAGGTAAGCAAGGTCGTTTCCGTCAAAACTTGTTGGGTAAACGTGTCGATTACTCTGGCCGTTCGGTTATTGTAGTAGGACCAACTTTGAAATTGCACGAGTGCGGCCTTCCTAAGGATATGGCTGCCGAGCTTTTCAAACCGTTTGTTATCCGTAAGTTGATTGAGCGCGGTATTGTAAAAACCGTAAAATCTGCCAAAAAACTAGTTGACCGAAAGGAGCCAGTTATTTGGGAAATTTTGGAGAATATTTTGAAAGGTCACCCAGTTCTTTTGAACAGGGCCCCTACCCTTCACAGGTTGTCAATGCAATCGTTCCAGCCTAAATTGGTAGAAGGTAAAGCTATCCAGTTACACCCACTGGTGTGTTCTGGTTTCAACGCCGACTTTGACGGTGACCAAATGGCAGTGCACGTTCCGTTGAGCAACCCTGCAATTTTGGAAGCCCAAATGTTGATGTTGTCTTCGCACAACATCTTGAACCCACAAAGTGGCGATCCGGTAACGCTACCTTCACAGGATATGGTGTTGGGCCTATACTACATGACTAAAGGTCGCAAATCAACTGACACTGAAATCGTTCGCGGCGAAGGCAAAAAATTCTACTCGTCAGAGGAAGTTATTATTGCTTACAACGAAGGACGCATTGATATGCATGCTTGGATTCATGTTCGCACGAAAGTGATGAACCTAGACACCAACTTGCTTGAACCTAAGTTAGTGGAAACCACAGTTGGCCGTGTACTATTTAACCAAGTAGTACCTGCCGAAGTTGGTTACCTGAACACACTACTAACCAAGAAAGCATTGCGTGCCGTAATCAGCAACATTATCCAAACAACCAACGTACCACGTACGGCCAATTTCTTGGATGATATTAAAGATTTAGGTTTCCGTTGGGCATTCCGTGGTGGTTTGTCGTTTAACCTAGCCGATTTGATTGTTCCGAAAGAAAAAACCTCTTTGTTGGATAAAGCCCAACTAGAAGTTGATGAAGTCTGGGACAACTACCAAATGGGTCTGATAACGAACAACGAGCGTTATAACCAAACTATCGATATCTGGACACGTGCCAACACTCGTTTGACCGAGGTAACTTTGAGCCAATTGGCCAATGACCGCCAAGGTTTCAACTCAGTGTTCATGATGCTTGACTCAGGCGCAAGGGGCTCGAAAGAGCAGATTCGTCAGTTGAGCGGAATGAGGGGCTTGATGGCCAAACCGCGTAAATCTGGTAGCACTGGAGCAGAGATTATCGAGAACCCAATCCTATCGAACTTGAAAGAAGGTCTATCGGTATTGGAGTACTTTATCTCTACACACGGTGCGCGTAAAGGTTTGGCGGATACGGCTTTGAAAACAGCTGATGCGGGTTACCTAACCCGTCGTTTGGTTGACGTTGCCCAAGACGTAGTTATTACCGAAGAAGATTGCGGAACACTTCGTGGAATTGCGATATCAGCATTGAAAGACAATGAAGATATAGTAGAGCCATTGACTGATCGTATCTTTGGCCGCGTAAGCTTGCACGATGTAGTGAACCCACTTACAGGTGAATTGTTGGCTAAAGCTGGCGAAGAAATTATAGAATCAACTGCACGCAAAATTGATGCTGCAGCTATTGAGACTGTTGAAATTCGTTCAGTGCTTACCTGCGAAACCAAACGTGGTGTGTGCGTGAAATGTTACGGTCGCCACCTAGCCAACAACCGTGTTGCACAGGCTGGTGATGCAGTAGGTATCATTGCTGCCCAATCAATTGGTGAGCCGGGTACACAGTTAACGCTTCGTACCTTCCACGTGGGTGGTACTGCATCAAACATTGCAACCGAGAGTCAATTGCTTGCCAAATTTGATGGTGTAATTGAATTCGATAGCATCCGTACCATTGAGTATATTGACGACCAAGGCGAAAAACGCTTGAAAGTGTTGGGCCGCACTGGTGAGATAAAAATCAACGACGCTTCTGGCAAAAACCTTAAAACCGATCACGTTCCTTATGGTTCGGAGTTGATGGTGAAAGATGGCCAAAAAGTGAAGAAGAACGATGCGCTTTGTGCATGGGATCCATATAACGCCGTTATCATTTCTGAGATTGGCGGTAAAGTGGAATTCGATAACTTGATTGAAGGTGTTACTTATCGCGAAGAATCAGATGAACAGACTGGTCACCGCGAGAAAGTAATCATTGAAAGTCGTGATAAGCGTAAGATTCCTGGCATGAACGTGAAAGGTAAAGCTGAAGTGAAAAACTACAACACACCAGTAGGTGCGCACGTAGTGGTAAACGATGGCGATACCGTGAAACCGGGCGAAGTATTGATTAAGATACCTCGCGTGTTGGGTAAAGTACGAGATATTACCGGTGGTCTACCGCGTGTAACGGAGCTATTTGAAGCCCGTAACCCGTCGAACCCAGCAGTAGTATCTGAGATTGATGGTGTAGTAGCATTTGGTTCAATCAAACGTGGTAACCGCGAAATCTTGATCGAATCAAAAGAAGGCCAAGTGCGCAAGTACATGGTGCCGCTTACCAAACACATCTTGGTACAAGAAAATGATTACATCAAGGCTGGAACTTCATTGTCAGAAGGCGCCATCACCCCAGGAGATATCCTATCTATCAAAGGACCATTTGCGGTACAATCGTACTTGGTAAACGAGATTCAGGAAGTATATCGCTTGCAAGGTGTGCGTATCAACGACAAGCACATTGAAACCATTGTGCGCCAAATGATGCGTAAAGTAATGATTTTGGATGCCGGTGATACCCGATTCCTAGAAAATGAACCAGTTGACAAATTTGAGTTCATTGAAGAGAACGACCGTATATTCGACAAAAAAGTTATTACCGACCGCGGCGATAGTGAGCTATTGCGTGTAGGCCAAATTGTTACCTTACGCCAAATACGTGAAGAGAACTCACAGTTGAAACGTAACGATAAGAAAACAGTTGAATTCCGTGACGCAGCGGCTGCTACTTCAGAGCCAATGCTACAAGGTATCACCCGTGCATCTTTGGGTACACAAAGCTGGATTTCGGCCGCATCGTTCCAAGAGACCACCAAAGTGTTGAGCACTGCATCAATTGCAGCCCGCGAAGACTTGTTGTTGGGCTTGAAAGAAAACGTAATCATTGGTCACCAAATACCTGCTGGTACTGGTATGCGCCGTTTCGCAGACGTAATCGTTGGCTCTCGCGAGGAGTACGATCGTTTGGCAGAATCCCGCAAAGCCCACGAAGCAGTGGCTATTGAAGAATAATTTCATTCTGCGTCTCGCATTCCTGAGATGATACTCTACAAAAAGGTAGCCCCGTAAGAGGCTACCTTTTTTGTTAATAGACAAAAGATTTCAGACACAAGACACAAGACTTGCCAATAATTTCCCTTAAAATTGTAGCACATAATAACAATAGCAATCATGGCTGAAGAACAAATGCAGAACCAACTGAATATTGAGTTGACAGAAGACGTAGCAGAAGGTGTATACTCAAACCTTGCCATTATTACCCACAGCAATGCCGAGTTTGTGGTAGATTTTGTGCGTGTAATGCCTGGTGTGCCAAAAGCAAAAGTAAAATCGCGTATTATACTTACCCCGCAACATGCTAAGCGTCTGTTGCGCGCATTGACCGACAATGTAAAGAAATACGAGCAAGTAAACGGTACTATTGAGGAGGATGACACTTACGGTGGCATGCCCTTGAATTTTGGCACCCCAACCGCGCAAGCGTAGTTAGTTGTTGGTTATTGGTTATTCGTTATTGGGTAATTTGTCAATTGGAATACGGGTTAATAGCACTAGTTAAATAATAACTAACAACTAATAACTAACCTTACGGAAAATACGACCTAGTATCTTGTAAGCACTCTGGGCCAAATACTACCGTAAATTGGCTCATGCCGTTTTGGCTTATAAAATCGGAAAGATTTACGGCACCTTCGTTTAGCCAATACATCACACAGTCTTCGTTGGTGCAGTGGCCACCATGGTCTTGATCGGTGTGGCTACTAGTCTCAGGCAAGCCAGAATTTACAAGGCCCAGTGCATGGCCAAGTTCGTGCACTACAGTGCTTTGCTCAATGTATTTGCGCTGCGATGTTAATGCCCCCACACCATTTATTACAGGCTTAAAAACTGCTGTAATACTAGTGCCGGTAATATTTACACCCAGCACGTTGGTGCGAAGGCTATCGCCATCTTTAAAATAGCCGTCCAGAAAAACCACCCAAAGATTGCCGCTAGTTTCGGTATTAACTCCTTCGCGAAACCTAGTAGCCAAGTTCATTACATCCTGAGCGCTATAGTTATCCCTGTTCTGATCTGGTATTTGCTGCATAGAAGCTAAATTAGGTGGCACCGTTACACTTACGCTTACAGGACGCCCATCGAAAAGTGCTTCGACATTAGTTTGTGTAAACTGCCAAATATTATCGCCATTGGTAAGGGTAGTATATGGTTCTGCACCTGGTTCGTAAGCCACTTCAACCTCAATGGTGGATACCTTTTTGTAGAAATTATCAACCGTTTCGTAGTCAATGGTTTTATCCTCTTTTTTACAAGCACTAAACGAAACCAAAAAAATCAAGCCAAGCAACAAATATTGTCTTTTCATATGCAGTAGTTACTTGCTAAAATAATGGATAATGAGATAACAAAACGCCACGATAACCCATCTATTGCAAAAAAGAAAAACCCCACTCCTAAAAAGGAGCGGGGTTTTAGATAACAAGAGTTAGAATTATACCGATTACTTTTGGAAAGTAGTAGTAATGTGCCCTTTGCGATGGCGCAGTGTTAAAACATATTGCCCAACCGATAGCTGGCTTGCGTCAATCTGCAACTCGTTGCGGCCAAGGTTTACAAAAAGCTTGGTTGTTTTTACTTGCTTGCCGGTAGCATCATAAATGATAATATCAACATAATCGTAGATGGCAGAATTTAGCGAAATATTGAACACTTCAGCAACTGGGTTTGGATAAACCACCAGCGTATTAAACATACCAGTATCTTCCATAGGGCCAGCAATACCGGTGGTGGTATCACCAAGGTCTTCGTTCAGCGCAATTACCATTGTCGCCGATTTATCGAAAACTACGCTACGGTCGGCAACATCGTTTTGCCACGCAACATTAGTAGCCTCTGGGTGCTGAATACTGATGAACATATACTTGCCATCAGGTGTGAAATGGGTTCCAGTGCTTTCGCAACCGTTGGGGGTGTTTGCAAACACATGCACTTTGGGGTTTGCAACCGTGTGAGTAGGCTCAACCATCCAAAAATAGTTCTCTCCACCATCTTGATTTATCCAAAGATTGCCTTGATTATCGAAAGCCAAGTTATCTGGAGCAGCAAATAATGCCTGAAAAGTTCCTGATTCAGTTTGAATTGGTACGTTAACGTTATCTACGAAAATCTCGAAACCGTTTGCTGTGGCATTATCAACATCATTGAACCTAAACACAATATTTTGACCCGTAGAAGTGAAATAAATTTTGCCATCAGGACCAATCTCTATGTCTTCAACACGGTCAAACTTTGTTGCCCCAAGACTATTAGCGGCAGCTGTAACATCGTTACGCTCCGATTTGCTAGTGTTTGGTATCAAAATCCAAGTAGCCTCGCCGCTAGTAATCCAATTGCTAGCCAGCTTAAGTGCGTAAAGTTTTCCGCTGCTCAGGTCTGTTTTATTGTCCATTACGAACTTGTATAAAAACCCTGCAGATGAGTTGTCTTCGCCTTGATAAACAGTAATGCTATCATTTGCAAAAGCAACATTCTCATGCTTCATGTTTCCCATGGCCCAAACTTTATCAGGGTTGCCATCATTGTCGTAGTCCACAACATCTCCCGTTACTGGATCTATTTCTACGTTCCAGCCAAATGATTTGTAACCTTGATAATTGCACAAAAACTGAGGCACCTCATCAGACTCTTCAGAAGTAACAACCGTCCCCCAAGGAGTAACACCACCTGAACAATTGGCAATAGTGCCAGCTACTGCAATGCCAGCGTTGCAATTAAAAGCAGTAAAATCAGCGTTCTTTGAATTCAAAACTTCCCAAAGTTTAGTATTTGGGTTCAATTGAATTTCGAAAATAGATACAGCACCTGGCACAAACTCCGAGTTTACGCAAAGGTATCCGTGGGTGCTACTGCCATCTATAGGCACGTAGGCGGTCAAGTCGCTCCATTGTCCCATCGATGAACCATCAGTTAATACATCTCCTTCTTGGGCAAGTACTTGGAAAGCATGGCTTGAAGGAATATGCAACAGTTCGTCTTGAAATGTAGGCTCTACAGAAGTAAAGTTTCCAATTTGGGCAAAAGAAAATGCGCTAAAAAAAGTAAAGAGCAATGAAAGTGGTAAAGACTTCATGGTTATGTTGTTTTATACTGTCCAAAATTAGTTTTAAAAAGTTTTCTGCTTGTTAAACTAATGTTAACAGAAAATTACCATAATTATGCATCATAAACAATAGAAAGGCAAACCTGTAATGCAATTATACTATCATTTAGCGCTTTTAGGTTATTCCTCCTATTGCTTTTTTGGCGATTGAAATTATTAAGAAAATGTTAACGAACCATTGCTAACCATTGCCACTGCCAAACGCTAATTTCGCAATACAAAGTTTTTTCATGTTGCCACGTATTTACTTACTTTTTGCAATGCTCCTATCGTGCTTTTATGCCCAAGCCCAAACGGGCAGGCTAACGGGCATAGTAACTGATGGGCGCAATGGCGAGAAGTTACCATTTGCCAGTATATATATACCCAACACTAGCTTTGGCACTACTACCGATTTTGACGGCGCATATAGTCTGGAACTGCCAGCGGGTAAGCACAGCATAGTAATAGCCATTATTGGCTATGTGAGTGATACCCAAAATGTTAATATTGTCGCAAATAATTTTACCTCCCTTAATATCAGTCTAGCCAGCGATGCCAAGCTATTGGGAACTGTAGATGTTGGAGGTAGCCGCATAACCAACACCGAAACTGCGGTAATAATAGAAACAAGAAAGAGCGATGCAATTGTAAATGCTATATCTGCCTCCCAAATATCGAAAACTCAGGACCGAAACGCTACTGATGTTCTAAAGCGAGTGCCTGGTGTAACTATTGTAGGCAGCAATTTTGTTATGATTAGGG
Organism: Sphingobacteriales bacterium; assembly: GCA_027486795.1. Taxonomy (GTDB): domain Bacteria; phylum Bacteroidota; class Bacteroidia; order Chitinophagales; family CAIOSU01; genus CAIOSU01. Next base: position 153,582 of record JAIXOI010000027.1, read on the forward strand.
GCTTGAGCGAACGTTACAACAATGTATTGCTAAACGGGGTACTTACCCCAAGTGCCGAGGTTGATAAAAAAGCATTTTCGTTTGATGCCATACCTAGTAGTGCCTTGGATAGGGTAGTTATACATAAAACAGCTACAGCAGATTTGCCAGGCGAGTTTGCCGGTGGCATTGTAAAGGTTTATACTCGTAACATGGCCGATAGCAACCGAATTGATATTGGGCTGGCTATGTCGTACCGCTCAGGCAGCACCTTTAATACTTACTATCATGGCGGCAACTATGCAGGCGATGTGTTTGGCTTGGGTGCTGGCAAACGGGACTTGCCCAATAATTTCCCTGCTAGCTTAAATACGATAAACGATGCAGCGTATTTGAGCACATTAGGCAAGAACTTTGCAAACAACTGGGCGCCCAATCAATCTACCGCCATACCCGATATACGCTTCAATTTCCAGATTTTGCGAAACTTCCTGATTGGTAAAGTGCGCACAAGCAACATAACGGCAATTAATTATTCTAACAGTTACCGTTCTTACCGAGCAACCAATTTCAGCTACAACCAATTTGACGAAGAACTTCAGGAAAGTGATAAAATATACGATTACCGCGACGAAAACTACATTAATACCGTACGAAGCAGCCTGATGCACAACTGGTCGTTTCAGTTAAAAAAAGGCCACCGGCTTGAGTTCCGCAATTTCTTGAACCAACTGGGCACTAACCAAGCAGTACTGCGCACAGGTGTTAATATTGAAGAAAATAGTAACGTACGCGACTTTTCTTATCAGTATTATAGCCGCACTATATTCAATAGCCAGTTGGCGGGCACCCACGATTTGACCAATGGCATATCAAAAATTAATTGGACAGGTGGGTTTTCAAAGGTAATAGGCAAACAACCCGATTTTAGAAGAGTAAGAACCCGCCAAAGCATAGGCAGTACTAGCGATGTACCCTACACGGTTATCATCTCGCCGGTAGCCTCTACTCTTGATGCTGGTAGGTTTTTCTCAAACCTTAATGAAACATTGGGCATGATTAGTGCCGATTTTGAACATGATTTTAGCCTAAAAAAGAAAGAAAAACCACTGGGTACTTTAAAAGCCGGCGTGTATTATGAATACAAACAGCGCACCTTTTCTGCTAGGTGGATGTCATATAAAAAAACGAGAACCTCAGCATTCGACCAAGATTTATTGGTACTTCCGTTGCAGGATGTTTTTGCTGCTGAAAACATAAACAGCACCAATGGCTTTGCACTAAGCGAAGGAACCAACCCAAGCGACAGATACGATGCAACCAACCAGTTGATAGCGGGCTACGTGAGTTTCAAATTCGTGATATCTCCGAAATTGACCATTTTGCCAGGACTGCGCACCGAGTACAATGTGCAAGAACTTACCAGCCGCACATTTGCCGATAGACCTATATTGGTTTACAACCCAATAGCAAGCTTATTACCCTCGCTAAATGTTGCTTACAACCTAAACGAAAAGCAGCAGTTGAGGTTAGCCTACTACCGTACCATAAACCGTCCGGAGTTTAGAGAGTTAGCACCGTTTTCGTTCTACGATTTCCAGTTTAACATGAACGTATACGGCAACGAGGATTTGAAAACACCCGATATTCATAATGTCGACCTAAGGTGGGAATACTACCCTAGCAACGGCGAAATGATAAGTGCGGCGTTGTTTTACAAGCACTTTATAAACCCCATTGAAATGTTTTTTGTGCCGGGGGGCGGCTCGGGCGGCACCAAAGATTTCACTTTCGGCAATGCCGATTTTAGCCGCAACTTGGGCATAGAGCTAGAGGCCCGGAAAACCTTTAACCTTGGCGCAAACAGCAAAGCGGGCAATATAACCGTGGTGGCCAACGCAGCATATATTTACAGCACTGTAGCGCTGGGTGCCCAAGCTGTGGGGCAAGAGCAAAATAGACCCATGATGGGCCAATCGCCTTTTATTATAAACCTTGGCGTATTTTACGAACTGCCCGAAAAACAGCTGCAGCTTAACGTGTTGTACAATGTAATTGGTAAGCGCCTATTTGCAGTGGGTACTGCCATAAACCCTGATATTTACGAAATGCCCCGAAACGTTTTAGACCTAACCGTGAGCAAAGGCTTCGGCAAGCACTGGCAAATAAAAGGAGGCATACAAGATATGCTAAACAGTAAAATGCAATTGATACAAGACTCTAACAGTGATGCAAAAATTACGGGAGTTGATGAGGATATCATGAGTTACCGAGAAGGCGTGTATATAACCGCTGGATTCATTTATAAATTTTAAGAAACACCACAATGAAAAAAACACAGTTATTTTTTTGGAGTATTTTGGCCGTGACTACCTTATTTATATCGGCATGTAGCAAAGAGGGATGTACTGATCCTAATGCCCTTAACTACGACCCAGATGCTAAAAGCAGCAGCGGCGATTGTGAATACGCGGATAACAAACAATCATTTACTCTTTCTAGAAGCGGCAACACGGTAACAGTAGAGGGTATTACAGAGGCCGATTTCCGTTTTTATGAAGATAGTGTATACCTATTAAAAGGGTTTGTATACGTGCGCTCGGGTGCAGTGCTTACCATTGAGCCAGGCACGGTAATAAAGGGCGATAAAAACACTAAAGGATCCTTAATAATTGAGCGCAATTCAAAAATTATTGCCGAAGGCACCGCAACTAAACCGATTGTGTTTACCTCTAGCCAAGCACCTGGCGACCGTGATTATGGCGATTGGGGCGGTTTGATTGTGTGCGGCAACGCACCTACCAACTTGCCAGGCAACGAAGGCATAGTAGAAGGTGGTACTGATGCCAAATTTGGAGGCAACAATGCTAGCGACAATTCAGGTATTATCAAATATGTTCGAATTGAGTTTGCAGGTATTCCGTTTCAGCCAAACCAAGAGATCAACGGCCTAACCCTTGCCGCTGTTGGTAGCGAAACCGTAATAGAGTACGTTCAAGTTTCTTACTCTGGCGACGATTCGTATGAATGGTTTGGTGGTAATGTAAATGCGAGCCATTTGATAGCTTTCAGAGGATGGGACGACGATTTTGACACCGACAATGGATACTCAGGCAACTTGCAGTTTTTGGTGTCCCTACGCGACCCAAATATCGCCGATGCTTCGGCATCGAATGGTTTTGAAAGCGATAACGACCCAGCCGGCAGCAGCGCAACCCCTTTTACCAGCCCCGTGTTTAGCAATGTGAGTTTGTATGGTCCCAACTTTACTGGGTCTACCTCTATTAGTACCCAATTCCGCACTGGTTTGCATTTGCGCAGGTTATCTAATCTTAAACTGTACAACTCAGTAGTAACTGGTTTTCCTGAAGGATTGTATGTAGCCAAAAACACAGAAGGTAACCTAGATAATGGCAGCGTTCAAATAGAAAATACCATTATTGCCGGGTGCACCGAAAACTTTGCCATTGACTTGTCAAGCTCATATGACCTTGCTGCTTGGTTTAACAATGGCAGCAGAAACAACAGTGTGCTGGCCAACAATAGCGATGTGCAGCTTACCGATGCTTTTAACTTAACCAATCCCAACTTCCAACCGCTGACTGGTTCGCCGCTATTAAGTGGAGCATCTTTTAGCAATAGCAACTTATCCAATAGCTTTTTTCAGCAAGTAACTTATAGAGGTGCTTTTGATGGTACCACCGATTGGACCCAAGGTTGGGCCAACTGGGATCCACAAAACACCGTTTATTAAATTACGATACCTGTATCACGATAATGCCAAAAATCCCTGGTCCTTCGGTCTGGGGATTTTTTGTTTTAGCCAATTAGATTTTTTACCCTACCTACTAATTTTAACACCCTCCCTTCATTATATCTAGCCATGAGCTTAAAATAATTAACTTTGCCGTCCCTAATGATGACGTTGCGCA
>JAIXOI010000050.1 GCA_027486795.1 Sphingobacteriales bacterium
CGCAAGCAATAGCGATAGCCGCCTGCCGCGCAAATATGTAGCTAGCTATCGCACAACAGTGAACCTAAGCAAAAACAAGGTCTTTACCGGTGGCACTATTCTGTTCGAGAAGCAGCAGGATTTTTACCAGCTCAATACGGGCATTGACATTTATTATAACCCTTCTGGCGGGGCAACAGTCATTCCCTTTTGGATATCGATTATGAACCGCCTTTCCATTTCGCCCGGCTTGGGCAACACCAACGCCCTGATAGGCAGCCTGCGGTATAAATGGTTAATGGGTAAAAAGGCCAAAGCCGCGTATTATGTGGGCTTCTCTGCCGATTTGCCCTATTCGGGCCTAGCGCTAAAAACCAAAGGCGCCTATGAGCTATCACTAGGCATTATTATGCCCCGCAAAGGACAAACTAGTTATAGCCGTTGCCCGCACGGCACGTTTTAGTCGGATTACCCAATCTGCACCACCACATTCCCAATCTTTTGCCCCGTTTCTACATAGGCAAAGGCATCGGCAATCTGTTCAAACGGGTAGGTGCGGTCTATTACTGGGCGATATTGATTGGTTTCGGCGAGCATCCTGAAAAACTCCGCATCCGCTTGATTGATACTGGGTATAGGAAAGAGCAACTTTTTGCCACCCAGCAAAGGTGTAATGAGTGCCAAAAACGGGTTCTGCACATAGGGGCCAAACTCCGTGGAGATGTATATGCCCTTTGGTTTCATAATCCGGCGGCTTTTGCCAAAGGTACTTTTGCCCACCGCGTCAAACACAAAATCAAAGGTATCGGAGGTTTTCGTGAAGTCTTCTTTAAGGTAGTCTACTACCTTATCAGCACCTAGCGCTTTAACTGTTGCCATATGTGGCGTGGCGCATACTGCTGTAACGGTAGCTCCTAAATGTTTTACCAGCTGCACCGCAGCCGAGCCAATGGCACCTGTAGCGCCGTTTACCAGCACGTTTTGCCCAGCAACCACCTTAGCGGCCTTAATGTCGTTCCAGGCATAGTGCGCGCCTTCCAGCATCGGGGCCGCCTGCTCAAATGTCATTTCGCTAGGAATGATGGCCACAGGGCCAGTGGCGGATACCACCATATACTCAGCATGCGCACCAAAACGGTGCTCATCGCTCCAACCGAACACCCTATCTCCTACGTTAAAATTGGCCACCGCGCTGCCTAAAGCCTCCACCACACCCGAAAACTCGCTGCCGTGCACTTGTATCTTCGGTTTGGTAAGGCCGCTAAACAAGCGCACAATATGCGGAGTGCCGCGCAAAAATCCACAATCGGTCCGGTTTACGGTGGAGTACATAACCTTTATCAATACCTCATTGTCGGAGGGTACTGGCTTGGGGACTTCTTTTAATTGCAGTACTTCGGCAGCAGCGCCATATTGATCGGTTACAAAGGCTCGCATTAATTAGGTATTTTGATTATAAGTGCAAGCTAATCAAAATATCCCTGCCCGAGGTTTTGGTTAGATGGGGGTGCGGTTATTTTCGACGGGGGGAGTGTTACTTGCCATCGCTTCCAGCGAGGATAAACTAACTTTGAGCTTCCAGCTCAACACGCAACATGCGCCCGCAGTATGTTCGAGCCGAAGGCTTGGCGTTATGGCATCCTCGCTGGAAGCGAGGACGAGGGTTTTTTTGAAGAAGATATTGCTACTTGTCCTCGCTTGCAGCGAGGATAAACTAACCTTGAGCTTTCAGCTCAACACACAACATGTGCCCGCACTATGTTCGAGCCACAGGCTCGGCGTTATGGCATCCTCGCTGAAAGCGAGGACGAGGGGGGAACTTAAGGTATCAGTATATAGTATCTATCATTTCGTTTAAAAAAATATTGATAATTACCATTTTCATTTAACCGTCCAAAATCCTTTTTCTTTACTTCGGTCACTTTTGAAACATAAAATTCGTTGTCCACATAATGTTCTGTCTCAAAGCTTTCTTTGGTGCTCCAAGTGAGATAATTTCGAAATTTAATCGGGCTGTTTGCATAAGGCACTTTAACCGTCCGAACCTTAATTTCCTTTCCTTCACCCGAGGCTGGAAGTAGGACCTCTTCGTCAGCCTTTGAAGTAGCATAAAATCCCTCTGGCAATATTAAAAAATCACTTCTGCTGTAATAGGACTTTGGAGGAATGAATGTTATCCGTTCTTCATGGGAAACAACTTGAGAAGAAATTGACCCACCAAAAACTGCCGGCAGATTACTTGGTTGAACCCTGCTAGAAAAAATAGTGACACCAACTACAGTCGTCTTTCCATCCCAATAGTTCAGTTTAGTGTCGTTTGACACGAAAGAGCACTTCTTCCAATCAACATAAATAGGTTTGTCTATTTTGTTGTAAATGCTAAAAGCCAAAACACCCTTTTCTTCCCAAAATGAATATATGATAGCGATAGAATCATTTTGGTAAACGTAGCTGTAATTATATTCAGGTCTAATTCGAATATCCTTATTCTTAGTTGCCACTTCCATAACTTGATAAGTATAAGTGCTGCAACCAAAAGTCAGGAATACTAAGAGAGCTATAAAAATTGAAAACTTCATTATGGCATATTTTCTTGGATGTAGCTAAAATAAGTATAAATACTAGATATGCTGCACCAAATCAATATCAAGCTGATTTATACTAACCAAAGGATTATTGTATTCATAACAGTCCTGCTGCTTTTGACCTTGTCGCAAAAAGACCCCTCCCAAAATCGGGGTGACGCCTGTTGTGGGTTTGATAAGTAACTGACGTATTTAACTTCTCAGTGGTTTTTAATTCTCCGCCCGCGCCAGCAACCCCCTCCCAACCTCCCCCTGAAATAGGGGGAGGAGCCACCGCTATTCGTGCCAACTCAATCGTACTTCGTACATCGTACCTCGTACATTTTTCACCATCGACCATCGACCAAAATCCCTATCTTTGCCCTAGCAAATGAACCTCGAGGAGATACTGGGGCTTTACCGCTCC
>JAIXOI010000006.1 GCA_027486795.1 Sphingobacteriales bacterium
GTACCTGCTTATAACTTTACATGGAGCAACGGTGCAACTACCGAAGATGTGACTGGCCTATCTGCTGGTTCATATTCAGTAACTGTAACTGATGCTGCTGGTTGCACTGGCACAGGTACCTTTACTATAAGCGAGCCTGCAGTGCTTACTGCTACTGCTGCTGCCGATAATGTTGTGACTTGCTTTGGTGGTAACGATAGAGCCATTACCTTGACTGTAAATGGCGGCACTACTGCATACTCTTATGTATGGAGCAACGGTGCAACTACGCAAAATATTAGTGGTTTAACTGCCGGTACTTATAACGTAACCGTAACTGACGCTAATAATTGTACCACAACTGCAAGTGCAACCATAATACAGAATCCATTATTAACTGCAACCTTGGTAGGAAAAACCAACGTATTGTGTAATGGTGGAAATGATGGCTCATTTGACATAACAGTTGCTGGCGGTGTAGCGCCTTACACATATTTGTGGAGCAATGGCGATACAACCCAAGATGTTACGGGCTTAATAGCTGGAAATTACAGCGTAACCGTAACCGATGCTGTGGGTTGTACTGCAACTGGTGATAGTAACATTACCCAACCAGCGGTATTGATAGCAACCATTGACGGGCAAACCAATGTAGCTTGTAACGGTGGAAGTACTGGCGCAATTGACCTTGGTGTAACTGGCGGCACTACTGCCTATACTTATGCTTGGAGCAACGGCGCAACTACCGAAGACCTTTCGGGATTGGCTATAGGTACTTATACCGTAACCGTAACTGATGCCAATGGTTGTTCTGCAACAGCAAGCGCAACTATTACCGAAAGCCCTGCATTGGTTGTTGACTTGGATCAAATTGTTGATGTTGCTTGTAATGGGCAAACCAACGGTTCAATATTCTTGAATATCTCTGGTGGTGTACCGGCTTATACTTTTAGCTGGTCTGGCCCAAGCACTTATGTTGCTACTACACAAAATATTAGCGGTCTAGCTGCAGGTGTATATAGTGTGACCGTTACTGATGCAGCCAACTGCACCGGTACAGGTACCTTTACCGTTGAAGAGCCTTTAACACTTACTGCTTCGGCTGCTGCCGATAATGTGGTTAGCTGCTTTGGTGGCAATGATGGTGCCATTACCTTGACCGTAAATGGTGGTACTACTGCTTACACTTACGTATGGAGTAACGGAGACACAACACAAAACATTAGTGGTTTGACCGCCGGTACCTACAACGTAACCGTAACCGATGCCAACAGTTGCACTGCAACTGCCAGCGCAACCGTAACGGAGCAACCACAATTGGTGGTATCGTTGAACGGCTCAAACGACGTGTCTTGTAACGGTGGTAACGATGGCGACATTGATATAGCTGTATCGGGCGGCGTTGCCCCTTACACTTTTGTATGGAGTAATGGCCCTACAACTGAAGATTTGTCTGGCTTGACTGCCGGCACTTATAATGTAACCGTAACCGATGCCAACAATTGCACTGCAACAGGTAGCTTCACTATTAGCGAGCCTACTTTGCTGGTAGCTACAATTGATTCACAAACCAATGTTGCATGTAACGGTGGAAGCACAGGAGCTATTGACCTTGGCGTAGCTGGTGGCACTGCTCCATATACCTTTGCATGGAGCAACCAACAGTCTACCGAAGATATCAGTGGCCTAGCAATAGGAACCTATACAGTAACCGTTACTGATTTGAACGGTTGTACCGCAACTGCGACAGCTACCATTACTGAGAATGACTCGTTGCAAATAAGCGCGACCACTACCACCAACGTTAGTTGCTTCGGTAATGCTGATGGTGCTTTGGATATTGCCGTAACCGGTGGTGTAAGCCCTTACACTTTTGTATGGAGCAACGGTGCAACTACCGAAGATGTGACTGGCCTATCTGCTGGTTCATACTCTGTAACCGTTACTGATGCTGCTGGTTGCACTGGCACCGCTAGCTTTACCATAAGCCAACCAAATGAGTTGACCATAGAAGCAACTGCCGACAATGTTTCTTGTGAAGGTGGTGCCAACGGTGCAGCTGATTTGCTAATTGGTGGCGGCACATTGCCATATAGCTTCGCTTGGAGCAATGGCTCAACCCTTGAAGATTTGACTGGCTTAACAGCTGGCTTATATAGTGTAACGGTAACTGATGCCAATGGTTGTACTATAGGTGCAACGGTTACTGTTGGCACTGATAATATATTGGTATTGAATACCGCCGTAACCAACGCTACTTGCGGACAGAGCAACGGTGTTGCTAGCGTAAGCGTAAGCGGTGGTAGCGGTTCATTTACCTATGCTTGGAGCACAAGTGGCAATACCGCTTCAATTGGCGGATTGGCTGCCGGAACATACAGTGTAACCGTAACCGATGCTGTAAACGGATGTACTGCAACCCGCACACTAGCGGTAAGCGGCACTTCTACTTTGGCCGTAACGCCAACTGTAACCAACGCATCGTGCGGTGGTGCAAATGGTAGCATCAGCCTTGCCGTATCTGGCGGAACACCTGCTTATACATATGCTTGGAGCAATGGTGCATCAACAAGCACCGCTACTGGCCTTTCGGCAGGTACATACACTGTAACTATAAACGATGCCAACGGATGCCCTCAGGTATTGGTGGTTGAAGTTGAAAACAATAACAACAGCTTAGGATTGTTGCCAAGTGCCAATGGCGCTACTTGTGGTCAAGCCAATGGCGACGCAACAGTATCTCCGCTAGCAGGCGTTGCTCCTTATAGTTTTGCTTGGAGCAATGGTTCAACAGCGGCTACTGCTGCTAACTTAGCTGCCGGTACATACTTTGTAACCGTTACCGATGCAAACGGATGTTCTGAAGTTGCAACAATAAACGTTAACAACGCCAACGGTCCTTCGGTATCTGTTGATAATGTGGTGGATGTTACTTGTGCCAATGGAAGCACTGGTTCTATATCCATATTGGTAAGCGGTGGTACTGCACCTTACGGTTATTTCTGGAGCAATGGCTTGGCTAGCAGCACAGCAAACAACTTGCCTGCTGGTACTTATACTGTAACTGTAACAGATGCAAATGGATGTCAGTCTTCATTGGCTGCTACCGTTGGCACTCCTGATGCAATAGATGTGATAGTGGATGCTACCCAAGTATCTTGTAACAGCGCCAACAATGGTTCTGTTGCGGTTCGAGTGAGCGGTGGTGTTGGTCCATACAGCTTCAACTGGAGCAATGGTGCATCTTCGCAAAACTTGGTGAGCTTAGCCCCTGGCACTCATACTGTAACCGTTACCGATGCAAACAGTTGTAATGCTTCAACCCCAGCTACTATCAGCGAGCCTGATCAGTTAGAGATTGCAAACGTAACTACTGATGTTAACTGTACTGATGGAACTGATGGTGCTATTGACCTAACCATTACTGGTGGCACTGCACCTTATACCTACGCTTGGAGCAATAACGCCAACACTGAGGACCTAACTGGCCTTACTGAAGGTTTGTACAGTGTAACCGTAACCGATGCTAACGGTTGCAATGCAACTGCTAACATTAGCGTAAATACATTGAACAATCTCGTATTGAATACTGCTGCTACCAACGCTACTTGCGGACAGAGCAATGGTGTGGCAACGGTTAACGTGAGCGGTGGTTCAGGTTCATTTACTTACAACTGGGGCACCGGAAACACTGCTAGTATTAGCAACTTGGCTCCTGGTATTTACACTGTAACAGTTACCGACGCTGTAAATGGTTGTACTGCTACTGCCAATGTTGCAGTAAGTGGTTCATCTGATATTGATGTAGCTACCGCTACTGTTGGAGTGTTGTGCGGAAGTGGTGCTACAGGCTCGATTAACTTGGGTGTAACTGGTGGCACTGCTCCTTACACCTATGCTTGGAGCACTCCGCTAGGTTCTGGTGCAAGCGCTACAGGCTTAACTGCCGGCACTTACTTTGCTACCGTAACCGATGCTGCAGGTTGTTTGGAAGTGTTGATATTGGATGTTGAAGAGATTGTATCGCTGCGAGCTTTAGTGAATACTACCGATGCAAATTGTGGACAAGCAAACGGTTCGGCTACTGTTGCCGTAAGTGGCGGCACTGCCCCTTACACTTATGCTTGGAGCAACGGCACAACTGCGACCAATGCCAACAACTTAGCTGCTGGTATATATTTCCTAACTATCACCGATGCTAATGGTTGTTCAACACAAACTTCTGTTCCTGTTGGCAACATTAGTGGCCCAGCTATCACTATCAATAATGTAACCAACCTTACTTGTGCCAACTCAAGCACTGGTGCGGTTGATGTTAGCGTAACTGGTGGTGTAGGCCCTTATACTTACCTATGGAGTAACGGAGCTACTACCCAAGACTTAACTAACTTGCCTTCTGGTCCGTTTAGCCTAACCGTAACCGATGCTGCGGGCTGTCAAGCCTCAACTTTGGTAAGGTTGTCTACTCCAACTGCAATAGTAGTTATTACCGAAGGTACCGATGTAAGCTGTAACAATGCCAACAACGGTTCTACCCACACGGTTGTATCTGGTGGTGTTGGTTCGTATACTTATGCTTGGAGCAACGGCGCTACTACGGCCGACTTAAATGCTTTGGCAGCGGGTACCTATACTTTAACTGTAACCGATGGCAATGGTTGTTCGGTATCTACTCCGGTAGTTATTACCCAACCAGATGTATTGACCGTAACTGCAGCTCCAACCGGAGTAACATGTAATGGCAACGCTGATGGTACGGTTACTAGTTCGGTTGTTGGTGGCACAGCGCCATACACATACCAGTGGAGCAATGGTGCCACTACCGCTGATTTGACCGCATTAAGTGCTGGCTTATACAGCGTAACCGTTACCGATGCAAACGGCTGTACTGCAACCGTAAGCGCTACGGTTAATGTTACCAATGCCTTGGTAATTAACCTAGGTATAACCAACGCTACTTGCGGCGATAGCAATGGTGCTATTGATGCTTCGGTATCTGGTGGTTCAGCTCCTTACACTTATACTTGGTCTAATGCTGGATCAGGCAATAGCTTGAGCGGTTTGACTGCTGGTTCTTACGGATTGACCGTAACTGATGCCAATGGCTGTTCTGCAACTACTACCGCTGCGGTTAGTTCAACTTCAACTATCGCTGTTACTCCTACCGTTACCCCAGTGGTTTGCGGTGGCGGCAACACTGGTGCCATTAGCTTGGCAACAACTGGCGGTTCAGGTACTTTGAGCTTCGCTTGGAGCAATGGTGCTACTTCAGCGAGCATTGCTGGTTTGGCTGCTGGTACTTACACCGTAACAGTAACCGATACTAGCGATTGCCAAACAGTGGTTAGCATTGAAGTTGACGAAACTAGTCCGTTTACCATTACTGCTAGCACAACCGCTGCTGATTGTGGTGGTTCAAATGGCGATGCAACTGTAACTGTATCGGGTGGTGTAGCTCCTTACACTTACGCTTGGAGCAATGGTGCCACATTGGCGACTGCAACGGCCCTTGTGGGTGGCTTGTACGAAGTAACCATTACCGATGCCAACGGTTGCTCTGCAACTGAATATGTTGTTGTGCCTAATACTACGGCAATTGATGTAACAGTTGCTTCGGTTGACAATGTATCATGTGGCCAGGCAAACGGCGCTATTAATGTTAACGTAACTGGCGGTGCAACTCCTTATACTTACCTATGGAGCAATGGTGCAACTACTGCCAACCTAAGTGGTCTAAATGCTGGTACCTATGCGGTAACAGTAACAGATGCGAACGGTTGCAGCGGTACTACTTATGCCGAAGTTGAAGCGGCTGAAGCGGTTGTATTTGTTGCCGACCGTGACGATATTAACTGTTTCAACGCTCAAGATGGCTCAATTACGGTTAGCATTGTTACCGGAGACGGTCCGTTTACTTATCAATGGAGCCCTGCAGGTCAAGGTGCAAGCCTTACTGGCCTAGGTGCTGGTACTTATGCAGTAACCGTAACTGCGGCCAATGGTTGTTCAGCTACAGCTAGCATTACCCTAACTCAACCAAACGAATTGGTTGCTACTTTGGATAGTGCTTCAAATGTAACTTGCAACGGCCTAAGCAATGGTTCAATTGATGTAACCACTTCAGGTGGTACACAACCATACAGCTTCGATTGGGGTACTGCTGGCAACACTGAAGACCTTGCTGGTCTAGGTGCTGGTTCGTATACCCTAATTGTAACCGACGCCAACGGTTGCTCAAGCCAGCCGCTACAAGTTACCATTACCCAGCCTGATACCTTGGTGTTAAGCTTGGTATCGGCTGATACTTTGGCTTGCTATGGTAACAGTAATGGTACAGCTACAGTAGTTGCCACTGGCGGAACCGCCCCTTATGTATACGACTGGAGTAATGGCGATACTGCTGCAACAGCAACTGGTTTAACTGCCGGCACATACACAGTGAGCGTTTCTGATGCGAACGGTTGCACAAGCAACACCATAACGGTAACCATTGCACAACCTGATTCAATGCAAGTATTGATTGCTGCTAGCGAACTGAATTGCTACAACGATAGCAGTGGTGAAGTTCGTGTGAAAGGTGTAGTTGGTGGAACCGCTCCATATAGCTATAGCTGGAGCACTGGTGCAGGCAACGTATCTGATTTGACTGGGGTACCTGCTGGCACTTACACTGTAACGGTTACTGATGGCAATGGTTGCACTACCGCTGCATCGGCTACTTTGGTTAATCCGGCGCAATTGGTTGTTGCATCTAATATTACCAATGTAACTTGCCAAGATGCAGCTGATGGTAGCATTAGCCTAACTATTAGCGGTGGCACTGGTGCAGTAACGGTAAATTGGGCACACGGTCCTCAAACTGATTTGGTTGATAACCTAGAGCCTGGTGATTACACAGTAACCGTAACCGATGGCAAAGGTTGTATCTATACAGAAACATTCAGCATCACTGCAGGTAACTGTAACAACCCACCAATTGCTGTTAACGATACTGTAACTACTGTAAGTGGAACACCTATCGATATCCCGGTATTGGGTAATGATAGTGACCCTGATGGCGACAACATCAATGTAACAGGTATTCCTACCCCTCCAACACATGGTACTACTACCATCAATGGAGACGGTACTATCACCTACACGCCTGATACTGATTTTGTTGGGGTAGATAGCTTCATGTATGTTATCTGCGATGATGGTATACCTTCACTATGCGATTCAGCTTGGGTGTTTGTAACAGTATTGCCTGATCGTCCGAATGTATCAATACCTAATGGTTTCTCTCCTGACGGTGACGGTATTAACGACAACTTCGAGATTGTTGACATTACCAAGTTCCCTAAAAACAAGTTGGAGATATTCAACCGTTGGGGCAACACGGTTTATGAGGCAAAACCTTATAACAACGACTGGAACGGTAGCAATATGGACGGAGAACCACTACCTGATGGAACATACTTCTATGTATTGGAAATCAATGATGGTACTACACCGCCTTACACTGGCTTCGTAGTAATTCACCGAGGTAGCAATAAATAAAAATCAATGGTAAGGCCGGGGCTGTAAAAAGCCCCGGCATTGCCAATATTAATAAGCATAACATTGCGGTAGAAGCGGCAACAAGCGCAACTGCTATTTGAATAAAAGTTGATTGACGGAATTGAAATTTTTTTGACCGATCTCAGAAACGAACCAGACACACTAAGGGTATTCAGTGTTACGGTGCTTTCGAGAATAAGTTTCACTTCTGAGTAAAGATTTTTGAAAAACAGACCAAACACAGATATGAAAAAGTTTTTGTTTTTAATCACCGCATTTATCATGCTCTTTATTGGAGTTGGTGTAAACGAAGCCAATGCTCAACAAGATGCACAATACAGCATGTACATGTTTAACGGCCTTGCTGTAAACCCTGCATATGCCGGTAGCCGCGAAAGGCCAGTGGTATTAGCGCTATATAGGCACCAATGGGCCGGTTTTGGCGATGGTGTGCCGCGCACGGCCCTAGTTGCAGCTCACGCGCCATTAATGAACGACCGAATTGGGTTGGGCATATCGTTGGGCAGCGACAATATTGGCGTAACCAACATGACGAATGTAACCTTGAGCTATGCATATCGTTTGCCAGTAGGTAAAAAGGCTTTTTGGAAAGGTAAACTTTCGTTTGGTTTAAATGCCCAGTTTAACAATTACCGCCAACGTTGGAGCGAGATAACCTCCACCACTGGCGGCGACCCGAGCTTTTCTCAAAATTCACAAAATATTTTCAGCCCTAACTTTGGTGCAGGTGTTTACTACTATACCGATAAGTTCTACTTGGGTGCCTCTATCCCGCACATGTTGAACACTAGCTTGTCTGACAATGTAAAACTTTCAGGTACCAACAATCTAGTGGCTCGTACCTCACGCCACTATTTTTTTACGGTAGGTGCCATTGTTAAGTTGAACGAAAACTTGAAATTGCGTCCGTCTATTTTGTTTAAGTACGTTGAAAATACTCCGTTCCAAGCCGATTACAACGTAAGTTTGTTAATCAAAGAATCTCTTTGGCTTGGGGCTTCGTTCCGCTCATCGTTCCAACAGCCAGCTGCTGTGTTGGGTATGATTGAGTACATGTTCGTTAAAGGCCTTCGTTTGGGCTATGCCTATGATTATACCTTGAGCGGCATTGGTGCATACCAGAGCGGCTCTCACGAGATCATGTTGAGCTATGAGTTCGGTAAAAAAGATAAGTACCTTAGCCCACGCCGCATGAGTTACTTCTAAATCAAGAAATTAAAGGTCTGATGCAAAGCCTTGCCATAATACGGCAGGGCTTTGTTATTTTAACAAAAAAGCCGCGATGCGTATTCTCCTCGTTTTACTAGTGTTTTTTTTGCCTTTGTTTGCCCAAGCCCAAACCTATCCCTGTAGGGTGGCGCTGAAAGCGGATAGAACTGCCGACAAATTAAAGCTATTTTATACTGGTGGCGTTTTGGCCGATAGCATCCATATTGACGATGTGTCGCGTGTTAGCAGAGCACTGATGGACAGTATGGTATCAAAAATACCTTTGGGCTATTATACTACCTTCATTAGGCTTATTGCTGTTGATAGCAGCTATATTCAAACCCCCGCAGCCAGTATGTATTATCAAGATAGCCTGGTGTGCAGCGTGCCCGCCGAATGGCATTGGGTGGATACCGTAAAGGGTGTAAAGAGCGAAACTAACCTAAGCAAGCTTCCCAAAGAACCGAATAAGCCCTTTTTAAGCGAATTTGAGTGGTCTAAAGGTGCTAAGCCTAGTGTAGTGGTAGTGGATTTGCCTAAATCGGCCAGCATAGGCGACGTAATCACGGTTGTAATCGAAACAAATTACCCTGTTAATGAGGTGACAAGTAGATTACAGTCTCCAACATTGGTTTTCGAAAAGGTAGTGTCAACAAGTAGCAATACCAGCATAACTAATAATATAGCCATTTACAAGTACTCAGCGACCTTAGTTTATAAAGTTGTAACGCCAGGCACGGTTGCCTTTGAAGCAATGAAATTTAAGGTAGTGGGCAAAACTGCTCGTATGTCAGAAATCGGCATAAATATCCCCATTCCCTAAAAAAATATCCCGCAGCGCCTCCTCAAGCACTGCGGGACCCATGAAAAAAGCGGGTTAAAATCTTATTGCTTAAAGGTTTTTACCTTAAAGTTTTGGTTAGCTCCAGACAATTGCAATACATATACTCCACCTGGCAACTGAGCGTTAATTTGATTTAAACTATTGCTCGTTAACCCACTTTCCATTATCATTTTGCCACTCAAATCATACAATTGTACGGTTGGGTTTTCGATAACTGAACCCGTTAAGTCAATCATCAAATCTGATTGGTTCCAGTAGGCTTTGATGATACCTTGAGCTGCTTCGTTGATGCCAACAAAAGGCGTTACTATAACCACCATCTCAGCCGAAGTAAGTGTATCGTTCCATTGGTTTACCGACTTAACCACCACATACTTAACACCGGTATTGGCAAAGTTAGGCGTGTAAGTATTGCCTGTTTCGGCTGGGCTGAAAGCGCCATAGCCAAAGCCTGATGTACCAGAGGTTAACCATTCGCGCGTTGCGGGATGCGTTTCGTTTATGGTAACAATAGTACCACTAGCATTCTGCACAATCCTTTGGGTATCTAGTGGCGTTACAGCAATCTCAAATGGAATTACTTCAAGGTCGGTGCCGTTATCAGTGCCCACTACCGCTGGGGTGGTTGATACTACACGAATGCGGTAACCAGTACCTGCAAGGGTATTGCTAGGTATAATAGCATTAATACTCGACCCGGGTGATGTGCCAATTACTACTGGGTTAGTAAAGTCTCCATTAGCGTCTGAAAGCTCAGCACTAAGTACGTTGCTGCCACCAAACACAATGTCGCTAGTATAATCAATAGTTACTTGTACATTGCTGCTAGGTGATACTAAGAACGGTGAACCGGTAACAGTTGAGGTAGATAAAGTAGTACCGTTTACAACGGTTACCTCTACTTCGTTGCTGGTAGTTAGATCGCTATATTGGTTTTGCGAAGTAGCTATTACGTAGTAGGTGCCAATGACACTAAAGGCCGGCAAATAACTAGCACCCGTTTGTGGCGGGCTAAAGCTTTGGTATGGGCCACCGCTTACGGCAGCGTACTTCCACTCACGGCTAGCGGTTTGGCTTTCGGTTACAGTGAGTGCTGTTCCTGCGCTACCCAAGGTATAACTTTGGGCCGATGCAGGGGCAATGTTGTTGTTAAATTGGTCGATCAACAAATTTGAACCATTGTTGCTGCCATTTACCGCTGGGTTGCTAGCCACTACGCGTATGCGGTAGCCAGTGCCTGCAGGGGTTGATGAAGGTATGGTAGCGTTGATACTGCCACTGCCTGTGCCAGTAACAGTGCCAATGTTAGTTGCATTAGCAAAGCTGCCGTTTGCATCTGAAAGTTGTGCCGTAAATATATTGCCGCCAGCAAAGGTGCTGGTAGTAGTAAATGGCACGGTAACTAAAGCTACTGGTGCCGATGGGCTAAAATAGTAAGCGCTAGGAGTAATAGTGCCCGTAAGCAGGTTTACGGTACTCACCGATACTTCTACTTCGTTGCTGGTTACAGTGGTTCCATTAATTACACTTTGAGCTACAACGTAGTATGTGCCACCGCTATTAAATACTGGCGCATAGGTGGTACCCGTTTCGGCAGGAGTAAATGCCGTGTAGGGTCCGCCTATTGCAGTAGCAAATTTCCATTCGCGGCTGGTGCCGGTTGGTGTTTCGGTTACGGTTAGCAAGTTGCCAGTGCCACCAACCAATAAGCTTTGGCTAGATGAAGGTGCAATGCTATTGCCTACCACCGTTACCACCACTTCGTTCGATTTGGCTGTAAACCCGCCAGCGTATGTTGATTGGGCAATAACATAATAAATGCCGGCATTGGCAAATTGGGGGGCAAAAGTAGTGTTGTTAGCGGCTGGGCTAAAAGCAGTATATGGCCCGCCGCTTACGGTTGCAAAACGCCACTCCCTTGAGAGTGCTGCTGGAGTTTCGGTTACGGTAAGTAGGTTGCCTGCTACGTTTGCTGCAAGGGTTTGAGGTGTTGCTGGGGTAACAGCAGTACTTACCAAATTAATAGTGATATTGCTTCCATTATCATTAGCTGTTAATGCAGGACTGCTCGATACTACTCTGATGCGGTATCCTGTGCCTGTAGTAGTATTTGCTGGGATGGTAGCAGCAATAGTACCCGATGTGCCACTGTTAACTGAACCGATGGTTACAGGGCTCGCAAATGAGCCGCTAGCATTGCTTAACTGCGCAGTAAAGGTATTGCCACCAATAAAATTGCCAGCTGCCGTAAACGGAACACTAATAGCGCTGCCTGCAGTACCGGTTACATAATACGGGCCTGTGGCTACTGTGCCGGTAGTAAGAGCGGGGTTGTAAACAACCTCCAAGTCATCAATCCAGATGGTGTTATTGTTATTGGCACCAGTGTTTATGGCACTTAGAAAATACTCAGGTGTGTTGCCATTAACATATACGAATGGCACAGAGAAGCGGGTCCAACCAGAAACTGTAGATGCAGGGGTGTTAAAAATAGCTCTGGCTACTACATTTGCTGTTGTATTACCTTGACCGCTGCCGCTTTCTGGTAATGCACCAGCGCCAGTGTGTAGGTTTACCTGCACAGTGCCAGGGTTGCTGCCTGCTGAAGTGTACTTGTACCAACCTACCAAACTATCTGGTCTCCCTATAAAAGGGCTGTTAAAATTAGCATCATTGGATACAGTACCAGCATATCCGTTCGCAGGATTAAAGTCAGGCGCTTCTAATTTTCCAGTACTCGCTATACCGTTAACAGTAACACCGAAAAAGGTGGTAGCCTTTAATTTCATACAATAAGTACCCGAATGGGCATTGCCATCACGGGTGCATGTTTGAGGAGCAGAAGGTGCATTACCCCCACCTGTTTTAGTTGAGTTCCAGTTGGTAGGTTCTTCGCTGCTGCCACCAATACCGGTCCAAGACTCAAATGTACCATTGGGCACGGTAGTTTGTGCACTTAGGGTCAGGCTGCCCAACAACGCGGCCAAGCAAAGTAAAATGGTATAAATATTCAGGTTCATATTATAGCGTTATTTCGGTGTGCAAATCTTAAAACAATTTCAACGATTACCAAATAGCACCTGTCCGAATAAAGTTAACTGCACCCCTATTTTATTGTAAATGTTAGTGTTAGCCTTGGACGTACGCCGGTAAAAATAATTTACATTTTTTAAGATATTTTCCTATCGGTTGGGTAGAGAATTGGCGTATTGGCTAGCATTAATTGAAAATCTGGCTTAGGTATGTAATAATGTGATATGCTTAATTATAAAATTCAATTATCAAAAACAATTATAGCTATCTTGTTGTTAATCAAATCATAAACTAAACCCAAAGCTATGTTAACACTAACAATTACGAATGCCTCTGAAATTTTCAGCGGCCCCTTTAATCTTACGCAGGCTATTGCTTTTACCTTTTTTGTGGGGTCAATGGCAATGATGGCTGCAACTGCTTTTTTTTGGCTTGAAATGCGAAACGTTGATGCTAAATGGCGAACGTCCATGATGGTGTCAGGTTTGATTACCTTTATTGCCGCGGTGCATTACTTTTACATGCGTGATTATTTCGTAAGCACAGGAGAATCACCAACATTTTTTAGGTATGTAGATTGGCTACTTACAGTGCCCCTAATGTGCGTTGAGTTTTATTTGATTACCAAAAAGGCAGGTGGTAAGATATCGACCATGTGGAAGTTGATTGCAGCTTCTGTATTTATGTTGGTAACAGGCTACATTGGTGAGGCTATTTATGGTGGCCAAACGCAATCTTGGATCTGGGGTGGTATCTCAGGACTAGGCCACTTTTACATTATTTATCTAGTGTGGGTTGGCGAAGTAGCACAGTTGGCCAAGAACGCTGGAGGTGCCGTGTTGAAAGCCAATAAAGCTCTTGCATGGTTTGTTTTAGCTGGTTGGGCTATTTATCCGCTAGGATATATTTTGGGCACCCAAGGTGGAATTTTCGGAATCAACTTTGGTGTAGATGCTGGTTTTATGGATGTGATCTATAACATTGGCGATGCAGTAAACAAGATTGGCTTCGGCTTGGTAATATATACCCTAGCAGTAAGCGATACTAAGGAGTTGAACACTGCTAAGTAAATAACCTTAACAAAAACTGAGGGGAGTAAAAAGCAGTTTTTACTCCCCTTATTTTTTATACCTGCCGATGAGAACACTAGTAACCATAATATCTGTCGCTTTCATGTTGTATGCTTCGGTAGGTGGCAGCTTTCATTTCGTTTTTGAATGTGTGCTCGCATTGGTGTTGATTGGTTTTGTCGGTATCTCGCACGGTGCGGTCGATCATATATTAGCCGCTGAAGTTTTAAAATTATTACCCAACAAAAAGCTATATCTGTTTCTTATTGGCTACCTAAGTATCGTTGCACTTTACATTGCCGCTTGGTTTGTTTCACCTTTTTTGAGCTTCGTCTTATTCCTTCTATATTCAGCATATCATTTTGGCCAAGCCGATACAGAAATTATCACAAGAGACCTATCCTCTAAATTTATTTTATTAGTGCGGTACAATTATGGACTCATTATTATATCCGCATTAATGATTTCCAACACTGCTTATCTCCAAACCATTTTTCCTGATTGGTTTAACCAAAGTATACATCTCGCAGATACCATAAAGTATTCTTATTACGTATTCTATTCGTCTATAGCAATACAGGTTGTTCTCTCGATTATAATGATTGCGAAAAATTTAGTCGCGCTCACGAAGTTGGTAGTTTTCAGTGCTCAGCTAATATTAATTTTGTTTGTTTTTGATGTTTTACCTCCACTTATAGCGTTCTCCATCTATTTTGGCTTGTGGCATGCTTTGTTGATTTTGCAAAAAGAATACCGAGCGTTTACAACAGCAAAGCTAATTTCTAGCGTAAGAGCTTTTGTCGCATTGCTTGCTCCTTTCACCCTATTGAGTTTATTGGGCATTGCCGCTGTAATCTATTTTAGCGGTGCAAATGCAAATATTGCCGTGTTAGTTGCCATTTCTGCATTGGCGTTTCCGCACACTTTGCTTATGGATAAGATGTATAGCCAGAAAATTGGCTGAGATGTGCTTTCTAGAATTAAACACGCACTTTGGCGAAGCCAAGCAGTCATCTATTAAAACTATGACAAGGTCTAAAAACAATCTACATTAAATTCAATCCGTATCTGTCCAATTCTCTTGTATCACGGCTTTAGGCTATTTGATTTGGCAACGGTATTACTAACATATTAGGCACCACTTTTGCCCACTCGTCCCCGTCTTGAGACGCAGATTTAATTCACAAAGCTTTTACAAACTCAATTTCAATAGGGCAATAAATTTTCGCTGCGATTAAGTGCTGGGGCAAGTTGTAAATTCACTGCCCGACCATTACCCCCTCCTGACCTCCCCCTGAAAAGGGGAGGAGCTAAAGACACACTGCGGTCACGCCCCAAAGGTGCACCATATTTATAGCCGGGGGCATCGCCCTCGGCACGTAATGCAGCATAAAAAAAGGCCGCTCCAGTTTCCCGGAGCGGCCGTATTGCAATAAAAATCTGGAAAGATTTCGGTTTAGAAAGGATATTGATTCGCATCAATAATCTTTGCAGCAATCTCGCGGCGAAGGGCCTTGGTGTTTACTACATCCATTTTGGTGTAGCGTTTCAAGCCCATTAGCATAATGCGCTGCTCGTCGCCTTCGGTAAAGGCAGCAAGGGCATGTTTGCCATGAACGTTGATTTTCTCCAAAGCATCGCTCAAGTATACGCGTGCCATAGCTACGTACAATGCTGCTTCGGCTTCACCTTTCATGCTTTGAATCTTCTCGGCACGTAGCAAAGCGCTTTCGGCAGTGAATACTAAAGCAATCATGTCAGCAATATCCATCACTATTTCTTGCTCTTCTTTCAACTTCTGCATTAGCTTTTGGAAAGCAGCACCTGCAGTCATTAAAATAGCCTTCTTGGCGTTGGCAATGGCTTTTTTCTCAGCGGCAAACAAAACATCGCTGTCGTCGCTGCCAAAAGTAGGCACACTCATTAGCTCTTTTTGTACCGCCATTGCTGGGGTCATCAAGTCAACTTGGCCGCTCATGGCTTTGCGCACTAGCATATCAACGGTTAATAAACGGTTGATTTCGTTAGTGCCTTCGAAAATACGATTGATGCGGCTATCGCGGTAAGCGCGTGCAGCTGGGTACTCTTCAGAGAAACCATAGCCACCATGGATTTGTACGGTTTCATCAACCACATAATCCAATATCTCAGAGCCTACAAATTTCAAGATGGCGCACTCAATTGAGTACTCTTCGGCAGCAGCCAATAGTGCTTCGTTGTGTGAAGCGCCTTTAGCCAACAATTCTTGCTCTTTCTTCTCAATCAAATCGCTGGTGCGATAAGAAATAGATTCGCCAGCAAAAATTTGGATAGCTTGCTCAGCCAACTTGTATTGGATAGCACCGAAGCTAGAGATAGATACGTTGAACTGTTTGCGCTCGTTGGCATACTTCACAGAAGTAGTTGCCGCGCGCTTAGAACCACCTATAGCAGCAGCGCACAATTTGTAGCGACCGATGTTCAAGATGTTAAAAGCGATTTTGTGTCCTTTGCCAATTTCGCCCAACAAATTGTCTTTTGGTATTGAACAATCTTGGAAAAATACTTGGCGGGTAGAAGAACCTTTAATACCTAGTTTTTTCTCCTCTGCACCTAGCGAAAGGCCTGGTGTGCCGCGCTCAACAATAAAGCCGGTAAATTTCTCACCATCAATTTTTGCGAACACCACATATACGTCGGCAAAACCACCGTTGGTAATCCACATTTTTTGGCCGTTCAATACATAGTGCGTACCCTCAGCGTTCAATACCGCTTTGGTTTTAGCACCCAATGCATCTGAACCAGAACCTGGCTCGGTTAGGCAATAAGAGGCTTTCAACTCGCCAGTAGCCAAACCTGGCAGGTACTTTTGCTTTTGGGCAGGAGTGCCGTAGTACAAAATTGGCAAAGTACCGATGCCGGTGTGAGCAGAAAGTGCTACTGCAAATGAGTGAGCACCGCCCATCAACTCCGTAACTACGGTGTTGGTGTTTACGTCTTTACCATAGCCACCATATTCTTCAGGTATAGCCATACCCAAAAGACCAAGCTCGCCAGCTTTGTCAAGTAGGCTAGGCATCAATCCTTCTTCTAAAGAATCGATACGATCTAGGATAGGGTCGATTTCAGTTTCAATGAAATCTTTGCACATATCCGCTATCATGAGTTGTTCTTCGTTCAGTTCCTCGCGGATGAAAACGTCTTCCGCTTTTGATTCCTTCACGATGAACTCGCCCCCTTTAAGGGCATTCGTTTTTACTGCAGTTGCTTCCATTACAATTTAGGATTTTTTCTGTTGGTAATAATTTCTGTCAACGTTTAAAAATAACAGCCGACAACTAGTTTTGGTTGTCGGCTGCGCTCTATATTTAATTCAAAAGTTCATAAATGCCAGCAATACCTTGTCCACCGCCAATACAAGCAGTAACCATACCGTATTTCTGCTTACGGCGGCGTAGCTCGTTCAATAACTGAACGGTCAATTTGGTGCCGCTGCAACCTAGTGGGTGACCCAATGCTATGGCTCCACCGTTTACGTTAATGATTTCTGGGTTAAGGTTTGCTTCCTTGATTACGCTTAAAGCTTGTGTAGCAAAAGCCTCGTTCAACTCTATCAAGTCGATTTGGTTCAAGGTCATGCCAGCCTGTTTCAAAGCGCGCGGAATGGCAGCCACTGGGCCAATACCCATAATGCTTGGGTCAACACCTGCAGAGGCGCAGTTTACCATGCGGGCAATAGGCTCTAAGTTCAACTCCTTTACCATTCGCTCCGACATTACCAATACGAAAGAGGCACCGTCTGATGTTTGTGAAGAGTTACCTGCGGTTACAATACCACCTAGTGAGAAAGCGGGGCGTAGTTTAGATAGCACCTCCACAGAAGTATCGGCTCGCGGACCTTCATCCGTGTCAACCACATACTTTTTGGTTTTGCGTTTACCATTCTCTACATAGATTTCCTCTACTTCAATCGGCACAATTTCGTCTTTAAACAAACCACCTTCAATGGCTCTAAAAGCTTTTTGGTGCGATTGGTAAGAAAACTCATCGGCTGCTTCACGGGTAATACCGTAGATGCTGGCCATTTTCTCGGCTGTGTGGCCCATGCCCAACATATACTCAGGGGTATTTTTAGCTACCTCAAAGTTTGGTACGGTTTTGTAACCTACTGTGGGCACAAGGCTCATGCTTTCGGTACCACCAGCAATAATAACGTCGGCAAAGCCGGCCTTGATTTTGGCAGTAGCCATAGCAATAGTCTCAACGCCCGAACCGCAGTAGCGGTTAACGGTTACGCCGGGTACTTCAATCGGCAGAGAGCGAACGGCCACCCAGCGGCCCATTTGCAAACCTTGCTCGGCTTCTGGTACGGCATTACCTACAATAATATCGTCAATCCTTGTTGGATCGAGCGCTGGAACCGATTTCAAAAGGTGAGCAATCACCTCACGGGCCAGTTCTACCGGGTTGGTATGTCTAAAACCACCGCGGCCAGCCTTACCTACCGCACTTCGGTATCCGGCTACTATATATGCTTCTTGGCTCATTGTTTTGTTTTTAGTATCAAGTATCAAGTAGTGAGTATCAAGTATCAAGTACTGATGGTCATTTCTACCCAATCTTAGTTTCTTAATGGTCTTCCGGTTTTAAGGATACTTTGAATCCTTTCAAGCGTTTTTTGTTCACCTAAAAGAGAAAGGAATGCCTCTCTTTCAAGGTCCAACAAATACTGTTCGCTCACTTTCTGTTCGCCGCTCAAATCGCCGCCGCTCAATACGTAGGCAATTTTGTTGGCTATCTTCATGTCGTGCTCGGTAGCATATTTGCCGAAATAGAAACCGTATGATCCACCATACAAACCAGCCAATACGCTGCGACCCAGAACGGTAACCTCTTCAGGTATAGGACGGGTGTAACCACGCTCATCCATGCGGATAACTTCTTTCTTAGCTTCAGCAATCTGGCGCTCGCCATTTACTACTACTATATCTTGGCCTTCGCGAAGGATATTTAAGTGGTAAGCTTCGTGAGCCGATGTTGCAACCTTAGCGGTAGCAATGTTCACAAACGCATCTTGAATACGATTTAACTGCACGTCACCTTTGCGGAAGCTCTTAGAAGCGCGCAATGCAAACTCCTTAGTACCACCACCTGCTGGCAACAAGCCAACACCAACTTCTACCAAACCAATGTAGGTTTCGGCGGCAGCCACTACGCGGTCGGCGTGCATGGTTACTTCGCAACCACCACCCAATGTCATTCCGTGTGGTGCAACCACAACCGGGATGTCAGAGAAACGGATACGAGCCACCGTGTTTTGGAAATGGCGGATAGCAAATTCCAACTCATCATACTCTTGCTCAATGGCTAGCATGAAAATCATCATCAAGTTGGCACCTGCTGAGAAGTTTTGACCGTTGTTGGCAATAACCAAACCACGGTGTTCTTTCTCTGCAATATCAATAGCCTTATTGATGCCTTCCAATACTTCGCTGCCCAATGAGTTCATTTTGGTGTGGAACTCAAGGTTCAAAACACCATCACCCAAGTCGTGCAAGGTAGTGCCAGTATTTTGCCAAATTGGCTTTTTGCTGCGTAGATTATCCAAAAGGATAAACGCATCTTGGCCAGGAATAGCAACGTAGTCTTTCTTCTGTAGGTCGTAGTATTTGCGGATGCCGTTTTCTACCACGTAGAAGCTGGTTTTGCCGGCAGCCAACATTTCCTCAACCCAAGCAGCAGGCTTGTGCCCAGCAGCTTTCATTTTCTCAACTACTTTAGCTACACCCAATACATCCCATGCTTGGAACGGACCCAACTCCCAACCGAAGCCAGCACGTAGGGCGTCATCAACACGGTAGATCTCGTCGGCAATCTCTGGTACACGGTTACTTGCGTAAGCCGATAGGCGGTAAGTAATTTCGCGGTTGAAATCACCTGCTTTATCGGTGCCTTTAAACAACACTTTTAAGCGCTCTTTCAAATCGTCGCTTTGTTTAGCTTGCTCAATAGTAGCAAACTTAGCGCGAGGCTGATCTTCGTACTCAAGTGTGTTTAGGTTCAAGGTAAGAATCAACTTCTTGCCATCGGCACCTTTGGTTTTTTTATAGAAGCCTTGACCGGTTTTGTCACCCAACCATTTGTTCTCAACCATTTTCTGAACGTAAGCAGGAATCTTGAACAAGTCGCGAGATTCGTCGTTTACGCAGTCGTTGTAAGCATTTTCTGCAACCTTTACTAAGGTATCCAAACCTACTACGTCGCCAGTACGGAAAGTAGCTGATTTTGGACGACCGCTAACTGGGCCAGTCAATGCATCCACTTCTTGTATGGTAAGACCCATATCCTGCATTACATGGAAAATGGCCATGATGCTAAATACACCGATTCGGTTGGCGATAAATGCCGGGGTATCTTTACACAATACCGTGGTTTTGCCAATCACTTTGCTACCATATTCCAACATAAAGCTGGTAACTGCAGGGTCGGTTTTGGCAGTCGGAATTACTTCCAACAACTTTAGGTAACGTGGTGGGTTAAAAAAGTGCAAGCCTAGGAAGTTCTTCTGGAAATCTTCGGTGCGGCCGTCCAACATGCTATGGATAGGAATGCCCGAAGTGTTTGAAGCAACGATAGAACCTTGCTTACGGTATTTGTCAACCTGGTCAAACACGGTCTTTTTGATAGCTAGATTTTCCACAACCGCCTCGAGTATAAGGTCAGCATCGGCAATATCTTTAAAGTTATCGTCAAAGTTTCCGGTCTTTACGCGGCTAATAAAAGCAGGGTCGTAAACCGGAGAAGGGTTTGACTTGATAGATGCGGTAAGAGCGCCATTCACAATAGCGTTGCGTTTGGCAGGGTTTTTAGCATCTGCTTCGCTCAGGTCGCGAGGAACGATATCAAGCAACAACACTTCTAAGCCAACGTTGGCAAAGTGCAGCGCGATACGCGAACCCATTACGCCCGAACCAAGCACCACGGCCTTACGGATGCGGCGCTTGAAGCCTGCTTCCGTTGATGCCTTGGGTTGTACTTGTACGGTATCCATAGATGTTTATTAAGGGTTTAAAATTGAACGTTTTATCTCTTTTTCAAATGGGTAACTAAGATACCCCAAACTTTTTTCTTTACCAAACAACCGTTTGATTTTAATTTGGTTAATTAGTTGCTTGGTTATGGGTTAATTGGGACGGAGTATAGGTTTCTTGAATCATTATCTTTATGTTATTAATCTACAACCAATAACTAATAACCCGTAACTAATAACCAATTCTCAATATGCACGTTTCGCAATTCGCTTTAGGGCATCCTGCAAGTACCTTGGTTCGTTGTAAATGCGCATCATCATTACCGCTCCTTCAATTTCGCTTACACATTGCTCGGCTACTTCGCGGGCGGTTTTTTCGCTGTATTTATCTTTCAATACAAAGGTTAGGGCGTTCATCCAATCATCAAAAAAGTTGCGTATCAGCTCACTGAATTCGGGTATCACTCGGGCCGTTTCAATACCTATGTTGCCCATTATACATCCTTCTTGTGGCCCGATGAACATCTTCTCCGTTAGTTCGCCCATTTTGCGCAGCCGCTCGCGGGTGCTGAGCTTGGTATTGTAGGCATGCGCAAATACCTCTTTGTTAAAGTATTCGTGCACGTAGGCAATCACGGCTTTCATCAAATCTTCCTTGCTAGGGTAGTAGTGGTACATGCTGCCTTTTAACAAACCGCATGCCTGCGCAATATCGGCCATAGTAGCGTTGTAATAGCTCTTCTGGCTGAATATCTTCAACGCTTGGTTGAGAATGAATGTTTCGCTGACTTTGGCTTTAGGCATATTTTAATGTACGATTTACGGTTTACGATGTACGATTTTTATGAATGATCCGCCAACTGGTTTAGGTATATGGCGTGTCATCCTGAGCGTGTCGAAGGGTGCGCGCGTGGGCTGTTGGGTTGGGCGTTAAGGTTCAAACTAGCCGAGCCAATCACTCATACGCGAACCACTTTCGATTGGTTAAAGTTATCATTCCTAATTTTCTTTACCAAACGTTTGTTTGATAAAAAATGTTTTTGCTAACTTTAAATTATTGTCTGAAACAGAATTTTCAGAATTATAGGATTAGAGAATTGTGATTTGATAGGGTTTAGCCAATGTATTATTAATAACAATCGTACCTCGTAAATTGTACCTCGAAATATGACCAAGCCCCATTTCACCCCAACCATAATAACCGCTGCCGATGGATACCCGTTGCATGCCAGCGTATTTATCCCCGAGCAGCCAAATGGCCGCACCTTGGTAATGGGCTCGGCTATGGGCGTGCTGCAACAGTATTATTACAATTTTAGCGAGTATATGCGGGGCTTGGGATTTCATGTGGTGGTGTTCGATTACCGGGGTGTGGGTCTCTCGGCACCCAAGCGCATGAAGGGTTTTGAGGCGCACCTGCACCAGTGGGGCGAGTTGGATATTGAGGCCGTGCTGCAATACGCCCTTCACCAATTGCCTACCGATATCTTATTGTATAGTAGCCACAGCGTGGGCGGTCAGGTATTTGGTTTGGCGGAGAGCAATAAGCATGTGCAAAAGGTAATGATGGTGGCGTCGCAAAGTGGGTATTGGAATTTATGGAGTGGCCACCACAAAGCGCGCATGTGGGCCATAAGCCACATATTTCTGCCAAGTGCTACAGCTGTTGCAGGCTATTTGCCAGCCAAAAAGCTAGGTTTGTTTGAAGATGTACCAAAGGGCGTAGCCAACCAGTGGGCAAGCTGGATAAGACACCCCGAATATATTTTCAGGGAAGAAAGGCCAACGCTTGATAATTTCAAAGGCGTAACTGCCCCTATGCGCCTTATCAGTTTCAGCGACGACCACTTTGCCCCACCCCGCACTGTTGATAACCTAGCCACCCGATACAGCAATGCCCTTGTGGAGCGCATAAACTACACACCCCAGCAGTTTAAGGTAAAAGAGCTCGGGCACTTCAACTACTTTAAGCGTGGGTTTAAGCAATATTTTTGGGAGGACGCGGGGGCGTGGTTGATTAGTTGATGGGAGACTTTGACAAAAGATAGTGGAAGCCAGCGCGCCATCCTGAGCTTGTCGAAGGGTGCGCGCGCGGGCTGTTGGTACAGGCAATAAAGTTAAAGGCTTACTTGAGTGCAAATCATGGCTTAAGCTATCCAGCACCTAATCGTTTTTCTGCTAGGAGGGGAAGTAAGCGGAAGCTTACATCTTGAAAAGGCACGAGTTAGGAATTGGTATTGGATTTTAGGAAGTTAAGATTGTTCATTGTTTAATTATAAGAGTATTTCTTTTGAAGGTAATATATTGTTTATATTGCAAAGCGTTGCTCATCCTTTACTTCCATAACAACATATAGAAAATTTAGGTATAAAGTACCCAAATATCAATTTGAAAAATAAATAGGTAATAAAAATGAAAATTATCGAGCTGTTATTGAGTTTAGCTGCACTGATTGTGTCGGTTGTTTGGTTTATTTATAGTGGTTTTGATTATGAGCCATTGATCGTTTTGATCATGGGTATAGCTGGATTGGTTCATCTATTTCTAACACGCGATAATATTGAACCAGCGATAGGTAATAAAGTTAAAAACTCACAAACGGTTACTGTGAATATTAGCAGTCCTCAAGAAACTAGCTTAAAACCTTTGATAGACACTACGGAAATTGAAAAATCGGTAAAGGGGGTGTCTCGTTTAGTCAAAATAGAATTAATGAAACCAAAATTGGGTGTGCTATTTATTGATGATGATCAGAATTTTAAAGTAGTAACAATACTAAAGGATGCTAATTGGAGAAAGACAAAATCCATAGTGGATGTAAAGAGTTTGGATATGCCAGTTGTAATGGACGCTCAAATTTTTTTTGTGGATATTAATGGCGTTGGAATACTTTTAGGATGCGAACATGGGGGCCTTGATTTAGCTCAAATGTTAAAGGAAAAATATCCTGAAAAGAAAGTAGTAATTTATTCAGCAAGTAAAGAGAATAACGCTTTTCATCCTGTTTGGGATATATGCGATTTTAAGCTTGAAAAAAATGCGCTGCCATATCAATTTCAAAAACTTGTTGAAGATTATAGTATTGAACTATACAATACAAATATATGAGTATTTATCATCACGCAATTACGCCAAATGGTGAAGTTATTTTTTCAAACCTTCCTTCGGATCTTAACAATCTTATACGCCAGGAACACCCAACCACAAAGGCATTTGAGGCTATTATTGATGGCAAACTTCAGAAAGTTAGGTTAGGTTTCAAGACCAATGAGTATGGTGCAATTTACATTTGCACTAATGATTCTAGATATGTAAACAGTTTTAAGCTATTTAAAGAACTTACTAATATTAGTTTGATTTCACTAAAATCTATGTCCGATTTAAAATTTCAAATTACAGAAAGACATAATGGCATAAATGAAGAACTAATACATAATTTGACATCGTTAAATACATATAGTATACAGGACTTATACGCTTTGATTCCACAAAACTTGTTAAGTGAAAATATTTATAAGCAGAGAGAGACGATAAAAGAAATAATCGCCAAAGAGCCAAACGTTACTTCAAAAACTCTTCTTCAATTACTTAAGTATAATCTTGCAATGAAGGTTGAGTTTTCAGTTTTTCAAAAAACCCTACAGAAGAATCCCAAAGTTCAACTCTTAGAGGATTCAATAAGTGATGTACTTATTTCCATATTACAGATTTTTATAGCTGATTTCACGGAAAAAAGAATCACGGTAAGTATGGACCAAACTGATAAGCGATTAATGATAGATTATGAATCACTGACAGTGTCTCTCTATTATTTGCTCGATAATGGCATTAAATATTGCTCTCCAAATTCGCAATTTAGAATTAAGTTTAGCGAAAGTGAAAATTGTTTTTGTATAATATTTGAAATGATTTCAATTAAAATTGAAGACAATGAAATAGATCGTCTTTGTGAAAGATTTTACAGATCTAAAGTCGCATGTCAAATTAATACAAAAGGAGGTGGACTAGGTATGTATAGAGTTCTTAAAACATTAAAGTTGAATAATGCAGAGCTACAGATAGTGCCAAGAGTAGGAAACTATGAGACAAAGAATGGAGATATTTGTTACCAGCAAAATCGGTTTGTTATTAAATTTTTAGGTCAGGAGGATTGGTTCAAACGAAATGGTATAGGTCGAAATTGAATTGTCAAGAATCATGATAACAGCGGGCCTCGGCCTCTATATCATCTTCACATCAGCAAATCAAATCGCAACACGCATTGTCATACTGAGCGAAGTCGAAGTACGTAACCCGTAACCAAATCACAGCCTCGGGCAAGGCACCGCCCTGTTTCCGGTGGTGTTCGGGAAGAAGCCAGTGTGTACTACCGAAATTTCGAAACCACCTACGGCAGCGCTGGCTGGGGTGAGTTTGCTTAGGTTGATGTCGTAGTTCATCATCACCTTCACCGATTTGTATCGGTAGCCTACAACTGGTATCACGGCATCTTTTACGCGGTATGAGGTACCAAAGTAGAGGGTGTGGGTGCTAAGGCGCGCACCGTTGGGTATGCTGTAGCCCGCTATCAAGTTCAATATATGCTCCGATGCCCGTTTCTGGAAAACGTAGTAATAGCCAGGCTCAATATGCCATTTCTTGTTCAATCTAATGCTGCCAATAGCCGTAACCACCGGGCGCATGCCTAGTTGGTTATCGCTATCGCCATAAAAGGTTTCTTTGGGGCGGGTTAGGTGGTTCAACGACATGCCAATGGAGTAACGCATGCGTTTGTTTGGCGCCATACTAAAGTTGATGCCCGCGGCCATGTCAAAGTACATGGTTCTCCAATTGTTGGTGCCTGGTTCGCCTGTTGGGGCGCTTAGGTCAAAAGAGAGGTCATTCCATTGGTTGTTAAAGTATAGCTTATCATAATCAATGCGTTTTTGCACCAAGCCTGCATTGGCACCCACCGATAGGTAGTATTTCGCTTCGTGGCCAAATACTTTATGGTATGCTATGGAGCCATATACTTTAGTAATGGAAAGGTTGCCATCGCCCGCAAAATCTTGCAGCATAACAATGCCACCGCCCATCCAATCCTTTCCCGGTAGGCGGTTGTGGAAGAAAGTAAAATCGCTATACAACGAAAAGGTACGGTACGTAAACCGTTTATCTTGTTGGCCCCAAGGCCATTGGTTTTTGAAGTTTCCACCTACCCGATAGTCCTCAATAAAATTGCCCGTTTCGGCTGGGTTAATGGTAAGCGGGGTGGCGTAAAATTGTGAAAAATGTATATCCTGCGCCCTGACTACGATAGCGGCCAGCAGCAGAAACAAAATGGTTGCTGTTGTTTTCATGGCCTTATCTAAGTAGGGTTACGTTACCTTTTCTAATTCCAGTCTCGGTGCCATCCAAAAACCGCGCTTGCAGGGTATATACATACACCTCCATTTCTTGCGCTTTGCTCTTGTAGCTGCCATCCCAACCGTCGTTTATATCATATGACTCAAACACCAACTCACCCCAGCGGTTGAATACCTTAAACTCCATAGTCTCAACCCCATAGCCACGCACGTATAGTATGTCGTTCATGCCATCGCCGTTGGGGCTAAAGGCGTTGGGCACATCTACCACACCCAAAAAGTATATCTCTAGTTCTTTGCAATAAGTATCGGTACACTGGTTGTTATCGGTAACAGTTACACATGGGCTAACAAAACCAGTATCCGTATATTCATGCAAGGGGTTTCGCTGTGCCGATGAGTCGCCATCGCCAAATACCCAGCTATAAAAACCAGAAGAGCTTTGGTTATCAAACTGAATAGGATAGAAAATTTGGTATCCGCTAGTGTCCGTTTCGAAAAAGGCAGTAGGCGGGGTATACACGTTAAAAGTGCCTGAATACTCAGCGCTATCGTTGCAGCTTTCGGGGTTGTAGTTGGTAAGGTTTAAGGTAAAACTACCAATACTATCAAACACAAACAATGGGCTATTATCCGTTGATGATTGCCCGTTGCTCAGTTGCCAATAGCTACTGGTAACATTGGTACCCAGATTCTCCACCAAATATTCATACGATACGCAACCATTAGTAGGGTCGAACAATGCCGTCACCTCTGGTTTTTGTATGAAAGTAGCATTTAGTGTATCGGGTTGGTTGCAGACGTTAGGGTTTGCCGCCGTAAAGGTTACCACAAACGTATCGGCAGTGGTGTAAGCATGGGTGGGGTTGGCCAATGTACTAGTAGTGCCATCGCCAAAATCCCAGAAAAAGCTGGTGGCATTGGTGCTCGTATTGCTAAATATTATCACCAACGAATCGCAAGTGCGGATAAACTCTTGGTACGTAAAATCGACAATAATGCTATCATTTATTACCGTTATCGTGGTGGTGGCTGTATCGGTGCCGTTGCAGCTGCGAGGGTCGGTAACTACCAGATTTACATTGTAGCTGCCTACATTATTATAAGTATAGGTGGGGTTGGCTTGTGTAGATGTGGCAGTGTCGCCAAAGCTCCAGGCATAAGTTGCAAAGGCGCTGCCATTGCTATTGTTTACGAACACGGCATTAAGAGGCAAGCAACCGGTATCGGGTGCGGCAAATGCAGCTACCAAACGCGGCAAAAAGTTTATGGTAATTCTTGCTGTATCGCTATTGCTGCAATTTCCATTGTTTACAATTTGCGTAATGGTGTAATTGCCTGGGCCAGGGAAAATGTAGTTTGGGTTGGCTAATGTTGACGTATCGCCGGTGCCAAAAAAGTATTTACGGAACAAGGCCCCAGTGCTGGTATCGGTAATGCTGATGGTGTAATCGCAGCTATCAACTATTGTTACCACAAAGCCTGCAAAAACTGAATCAAGTGGTGCCACCGCTATATCCACTGAGTCTACTAACACAGGGTTGCAGCTTCCAGGCGAAGTGGCAGTAACAGTTACGGTATAAACTCCTGCGTTGGTGTATAAGTGCGTTGGGTCTTGACCAATGGTGGTAGTGGTGGTTTGGGTACCATCGCCAAACTGCCAAACTACTGTTTGCGATATGGTGCTTTGGCTGTTGTTGTTGAATAAAACGTTTAAAGGCGTGCAGCCTGAAGTATCTGAAGGGTTAAACAACAGCGATTGTGTTGGTAAGAAAGTGAGCGTATCGGTAGCCACATCAAACGGGTCACAAGCGTTTAGGTCGAATGAAACCAATTGAACTACATATGTGCCTGCATTGGAATAAGTGTGTGTTGGGTTTACCAAGCTAGAGGTATCACCATCGCCAAAATTCCATAAATAGGATAAAGGACCAGCGCCATTGGTGCTGGTATTGTTGGTAAACTGAACCTCGTATGTGCCACAATCGCTTAGGATAGTTGGGGTAAAAGCCGCCGAAACTGAATCGTCGCCAACTATGATAGTGGCATATGCGGTATCAATCAAAGTTATACCGCTGCAAGTGGTGCTATCAAAGCCAATAAGTATAATGTTGTAAGTGCCAGTATCAACAAATATGGCAGTAGGATTCTGTGCGGTTGAGGTAAAACCATTTCCGAAATCCCAAAAGAAAGCATTGGCATTCAATACATCGCCAGAGAAGTTTACTGTATACGGCACGCAACCCCTATCAGAGGGGCTAATTACCACATCGACATCAATACGGGCCAGCTCAAACTCAAATTTTATTACCCCTAGGTTGCAATTGCCACCGGGTAAGTTTTGCCCACTTACAGGTGCCCATACACCGGGTGTGGTTGGGAAAATACTAGTGCCACCGCAAGACGCGCAAACTGCTTGGTAAATAATGCCATCGCTGTCAAAACGGCTAGTGCCACCATCTACGTGCTCCCCGTTGGGGCCGTTGCCTCCAAAAAAAGTAGCATATACCAAGCTGTCGGCATCTTTACTGAGCACCATAAAGTAAAAGTCGCTACCATCGGTAGTGGCTTTGTAGGCATCTGGGGTAACGGGCATGCCAGTGGTAAAACCCAGCGTGCCATCGTTTCGGAAGCCAACGTTTACCTCCCCTCCCCAGCCTGAAATGTAAATATTATCGCAAATATCTACCAACAGCGCCGTTGGCGAAATATCCACGCCAGCCGAGCCAGAACCAAATACGGTTGAAAAGCGGGTGGTATTGAGGTTTCTATTGAGCTTGTGAATGTATTGTTTCCCGTTGGGATTGCTGTATACCCCAGCAGTAACCGGGTATGCACCTAGCGTTTGGCCGTAAACGTAAAGGTCCTCGTTGGCATCTAATTGTATTTTATATGCTTGGTCGTAAAAATTGGTGCCAATGTAGGTGCCCGTTTGAAATGCAGTTCCAGTGCTGTTTACCCTAATTATGTACCCATCCGAAGAGCCACCAAGATAGCTGCCATTCAGGCCTGAGCCCATACCCGGCAGATTGGCACTTTGGGTACCACCACACACAAATATCTCATCGTTAGGTGCTACTTGCATAGCATAGCCGGCGTCGTCTTGGGTACCTCCAATGTAGGTAGCAAAAACCAAGGTCTGAAGGTTGGATGTGTATTTTAGCAAACAAGCATCTTGCCCACCACGGTTGGTTGCTTGCGCAGCACCAGCAGTAACCGGAAAATTGGTTGATTGGGTGCTGGAAGTTACAAAAATGAAATCTTGGTCATCCACAATTATCTCGCCACGGGCTTGGTCGGCATAGTTGTTTACAAGGGTTACCGAGGTGTTCAACCCATCGTTGCCCGTACCACCTGCATATGTTGAGCCTTGCAAGGCGCTGCCCGCCGCATTAAATTTGCTGATGTAGATATCAGAGCCATTGTTAAACTCAATAACATAGGTATTGGTGTAAAGGGTGCCGCCGCTAAAGGTATTTTGCACCGGGCTTACCAGCGGAAAGTTACTAGAGCCAGTGGCACCATACACCAACAACTCGTTTTGGTTATTTACTACCAAGCTATGAGGCGCTTCGTTACCAGCCCCGCCAAGGTAAGTTGAAAACAACAAGTTGCTGCCATCAGCGGTAAATTTTGAAAGACCAATATCGCAGGCAAAAGATTGCGTAAATGGCCCAGGGTTGCCACCCGCAAAGAAGGTTTGGTAAGCTCCTACCGTGGTTGGGTAGCCTAAACCGCGAAAAACCACACCTCCAGCATACAGGTTACCATCTTGGTCGTATGTGGCGGTGTAGCCCCAGTTGTCGGTGGTTGAGCCGGTGTAAGAAGAAAAGATTAGCGTTGGATCAATCACTAAAGGATAATTGCGGTCATATCCGTTAGGAAACCAGAAGCTTACCTCATCTTTTCTGAGCACAAATTCACAAGCCACCTGGCGTTTTTGCCCATCGATAACTTGATAGGCATAAGGCGCGGTGTCGTAAATATGGGTTACGCTGGTTTGGTAGTGCAGCTGGCCATCTTTTAGATATAGGTTGTCAACACCTTCAAACTGCATCATTACTTGGTTAGGGTCGGCATTAGGCTGAACAATGAACTCATATTTCAGGGTTTGGTTGTGCCCTTTTATGTTCATATCAATGCCCGGGTATAGCTCAGTATAGCCTACGCCATTATACACACCTACATTGCTGGCCCATTTGCTCGGGTCGTTATCTAGGTAATAATTTTCGTAATGGCTGAAAGGGCTGGTGCCTTGGGTTCCGGGTTCTGGATTAGCGCCTTTAAAACGAATACGGAAAGCATGGCTATCAAAGTAAATTGATTCGCCACGCATAATTTTATCCTGAACGGTTTGGCCGTTCTCGTGCGGATGGCTAAGGGTTTCTTCTAATTGGTGCGGGTCGACAAAGGCGAAGGTGAAAGCATTTTTCTCCAAAAAGAGTTTGCCATTGTTAAAACGCAATTGGTACAGAATGTTATCATCCCACTGGCCTTTGTTCTCCGAAAAGGAGGCTTGGCTCCAACTATCAGCAACTGGGGCATGTGCAGGGGGATGCTGCGCCACCAGGGTAGTAAGCCACACTAGCAGGCAAACAAAAGTTGTGCAGCGCTTTATAGCACTTAGGTTACTCATGCGTGGTCAACTCCCTTTAATGGCCTTGGCCGTTTTGTTTGTAATATGGAGTTAATATACGGCTTTTCTCTAATTACCGAAAGGAATTGAGAAAAATACACAAGACCATTTAGAATATAGGATTGCAACTATTAGTAAGGTTTGTCTCCATCAACAGTTATGCGCTGCAAGACGCGGTATTGCAAACCGAAATCGTTTACTGGCTTGTGCTGGGTAATGCGGTTGTCCCAGAACGCCACCGAATTTACTTGCCATTTGAATCGACAAATAAACTCTGGCAATATTACGTGTTGATACAAAAAGTTGAGCAATGCCTCGCTTTCCTTAGCCTTCATGCCAACTATATGGGTAGTAAACAGGCTATTTACAAATATGCCTTTCTTACCCGAAATAGGATGTGTACGAATAACTGGATGCGCTACTGGCGGGTTGGCAGCTATAGCTCCTGCTAAGCGCTCTGGCCCCCCCGGCTCGGCAAGACTTTCTTTAAACCCGTACCTAAAATCGTGAACGGCGGTGAGACCTGATAAGAACGATTGCATTTTGTCTGATAGGGCCTCGTATGCCGCACTCATGCTCGAAAAAAGCGTATCGCCACCGATAGGTGGAATGTGTTTGGAGTGCAAGATAGAACCTAACGGTGGGGTAGCACTAAAGGTCATATCGGTATGCCACATCTCAATTTTCGATGGCTTGGCCTCTGAGTTTTCCAAAATGCAGATTTCAGGATAGCCCTCCACGTTGTTAAAAGCTGGGTGAATTTGCACTGGCCCGAAACGGAGGGCAAACTGTTTGTGCATTTCCGGTAACCAATCTTGGTTGCGGAAAAATATCACTTGGTGCTCAACCAATGCATCGTGCACAAATTTAAACGTTGCATCATCCAATGGCTGGTTCAAATCGATACCCGATATTTCGGCGCCTAAAGCAGCGGTAAGTCTGGTAACGGTAGGGATAGTTACGGCAGTATGGTGGTCAGCGTTAAGGGTGTTCGTTTCCATAGATGGTGTTTAAACTTTATTGGGTATTAAAATTAGCGTCAATTGGCCTGCTAAGCAACAGTTGTAAGGAAAATACCTCCATTAATATACCAATTGCTCTATCCTATTAGCTTCAACGCTCAACTCCCTACAAAAAAATATTAATTTCACGGCAAACCACTCAACCATGCAGCCCGAGCACAAGCCCTACATACCTGCCAGCACCATATTACCCGAAATAACCGTTAAGGCCATTGTGCTGGCCATTGTGCTATCAGCCATTTTGGGTGCTGCCAATGCCTACATGGGTCTTTTCTTGGGCATGACGGTTTCTGCATCCATACCAGCGGCGGTAATGTCCATGGCTATTTTGCGGATGTTTCGTTCTTCTAATATTTTGGAAAATAACGGCGTTCAAACGGCCGCATCTTCGGGCGAGGCACTGGCGGCAGGGGTTATTTTTACCTTGCCTGCGCTTATCCTTATGCAATACTGGACAGAGTTTAACTACTGGGAAACCACGCTGATAGCTGGTTGCGGAGGCGTATTGGGCGTTTTTTTTACCATCCCTTTGCGCAATGCGCTTATTATAAAGGAGCAACTCATGTTTCCCGAAGGATTGGCAACTGCAGAAGTGCTAAAGGCCGGTACAGAAGGCGGCAGCTTTATGAAGTATCTGCTGGTGGGTAGTGCTTTGGGTGGTGGCATCAAACTGTTTATTGAGGGCTTCAAGTTATGGCCGGGCACCTTCGAAGCCGCCGCACTTATAAAAGGCAAAGGGTTTTTGTATTTCGGCACCTACCTTACGCCAGCGGTTATGGCGGTGGGCTATATTGTCGGTCTCAATATTTCTTTATTAGTTATTTTGGGTGGGGCCATTACTTGGTATGTGGGCATACCCACTCACATTGCTATTAATGGCGTACCCGAAGGTACCGAGCTAATGGACCATGCAGGTTGGCTGTATAAATACCAAATACGCTATCTAGGAGTTGGCGCGATGATAGTAGGCGGTTTGTGGGCCATCATGAGTATACGCAAATCACTGTCTTCGGCGGTTAGGGAGGGCATTGCTGCATTTAAGAGAGGTAAAGACCACCATTCCACCATCCTGCGTACCGAGTACGATATGCCCATACAGTGGATTATGATTGGCATAGGAGTGTTGATTGTGCCCATTTTCATCATCTATTGGCGGCAAATAGAAATGCTGCACATCAGCATTTTTATGACCATCCTTATGTTTATTGGAGGGTTTGTGTTTTCGGCGGTGGCCGGTTATATGGCGGGCTTAGTAGGTAGTTCCAACAACCCTATTTCGGGCGTTACCATCGCCACTATTTTATCCAGCGCGCTTATTTTGGCGGCTTTGTTGGGTACCGATTCACCGGTGGGAGCGGCATCGGCCATTATGATAGGAGCCGTGGTATGTTGCGCCGCAGCTATTGCCGGTGATAACATGCAGGATTTAAAGTCGGGCTACGAACTAGGGGCAACGCCCAAGTACCAGCAATACATGCAGATAATAGGGGTGGTAACGGCTGCTTTTGTTATGGCACCTGTGCTTAACCTATTAAATAATGCCTATACCATAGGTTCTGACGACCTGCCCGCGCCACAATCTACCCTAATGATGAGCGTAGCACAAGGGGTTTTTGGCGGCGAACTGCCCTGGGCCTATATATATGGCGGCATGGGTATCGGTGCGGTTATCATTATTATCGACCAGCTACTGGCGCGCCGGGGCAGCAACTTCCGAATGCCGGTGCTGGCAGTGGCTGTGGGTATGTATTTGCCTATGTACTTAGATACGGCCATTTTCTTTGGAGGGTTGATTGCTTGGTTGGTCGACCGTTATTTCAAAAAACAATCGTTGGTAACCGCCGACCGCATCAGTGCCAAACTCGATATGCCCAATGCCAATATCGAATTGGAAATCCGTAAAGGCAATGCTGAAAAAGCTGGGCTATTGTTTGCTTCAGGATTGATAACCGGAGAAGCCCTTATAGGTGTGGCGCTTGCCATTCCTTTTGGCATATCGGAGAAGAAGGATGATGCCCTAAAGCTTATCGACAATCCCCTGCCCGATTGGATAGGCTTAGGTATATTTCTAGCGTGCTGTTCTGGGCTGTATTATGCGGTGGTGAAGAGTAAGTAACTCAGTTGCGGGTTACGAGTTGCGAGTTGTGGGTTGTGTTTCGAACATAGGGTGGTGCCCTATGCTGATAGTATTAAACACCGTTGGGGTTGCCCGTAATCTGTGTTACCCGTACTATGTATTTCCCCAGCGGGGATAGATGAATAACATGGTTGACCCCAACGGGGTCACATAATGTTAGGATGGGGCAACGCCCTATCACATAATGTGGGTTTTTTTTTCTTTTTACAAGAGAGTTTCCAATTGTTCACCCTGCAAAAACCTCAAATTCCGTTTCAACCCTTCAAATCCGGTGCGCTTTACGGGGCTGTGCTTAAATACTTTTTTAAATACCTCCTCGGTCATTTCATGCCAGTCGCGGTTGGTCATGCCCATGAGCGCAGTTGAAGGGTTAAATGCAGCCTCATTATGTTGTTTGGCAAATCGGTTCCAAGGGCATACCTCTTGGCAAATGTCGCAGCCAAAGGCCCAATTTTCCATTTTGCCGGCAAATTCGTTGGGTATAGCATCGCGTAGCTCAATGGTAAGGTAAGATATACACTTGCTGGCGTTTACTTCGTACGGGGTAATGGCATCGGTAGGGCAGGCATCAATGCAGGCGGTGCAGGTGCCGCAGTGGTCGGTTACAGGGCCATCGTATTCTAGCTCCAAATCGCAAATTATTTCCGCCAGAAAGTAATAAGAGCCTTTGCCTTTATTCAGTAGCAAGGTATTTTTCCCTATCCAGCCCAAGCCGCCTTTTTGGGCCCATTTACGCTCCATTATTGGTGCCGAATCTACAAACACGCGCCCATCCACTTCCCCTATCTCGGTGCGGATAAAGTGCATGAGGTCTTTCAACTTATCTTTCAGCACAAAATGATAGTCTTCGCCGTAGGCATAGCGAGCTATTTTTGGGGCAGTTTCGTCAATGGGTATAGTTACCGGAAAGTAATTGAACATCAACGAAATAACCGACTTGGCACCGGGCACCAGCAGGGTAGGGTCAAGGCGTTTGTCAAAGTGGTTTTCCATCCAATGCATCTGCCCTTGAAAACCTTTTTTGAGCCAGCTTTCCAATCGGGGTGCTTCCTCCTCCAAAAAGCCTGCAGGTGCTATGCCAATCTGTTCAAAACCAAGCCTTTGTGCTTCGGTTTTAATTTTGTTGGTATACTGCAACTTGCTTTCTGGTTTAAGCATCTGTTAAGCGGCGGTTATTTATTAAAGAAATTGTAATTTACGCAAACATTTACTCGACAAAACTGCTCCCAAATAGCTAATTTGGTACTAAATATACAAATCGTGCAGAAGCTGGTTCTCTTTTTCCTCACTTTCTTTGTTTGCCTCTTCTCAATTACTAGCCGCGCGCAAGCATTGGTTATTGATGCTGACACTGCTATAACAAGCTACCAGCCGCAGCTTAAAGTACTATCTTGGAATATTTATTTATTGCCTCGCCTTATTCGTAAAGTAGGCCAAATGGAGCGTTCCAAAATTATTGCCGAAAGATTGAATGAAGCCGATTATGATGTTATCGTTTTTCAAGAGGCTTTTGATAAAAAAGCGCGTACAGCACTTTGGGACATTTTAAAGGCAGTGTATCCATATGCAATCGGCCCTGTTAATGAAAATGTTAAAAAAGCAATGACGGTAACCAATGGAGGCGTGTGGATTGTAAGTAAGCACCCACTGACCCAAATTGGCGAAATAATGTTTAATGATTGCAAAGGATTTGATTGTGCAAGCCGCAAGGGTGCCTTGATGGTGGAAGTGCAAAAACATGGCATCACTTACCAAGTTGTTGGCACCCACATGCAGGCCGACGATTCGCCGAAGAGGGAAGATATTCGCAATAAGCAGTTGATGCAGATAAAAA
Organism: Sphingobacteriales bacterium; assembly: GCA_027486795.1. Taxonomy (GTDB): domain Bacteria; phylum Bacteroidota; class Bacteroidia; order Chitinophagales; family CAIOSU01; genus CAIOSU01. The sequence goes on from JAIXOI010000006.1 coordinate 35,679, forward strand.
CCGAATTGGTTGATGTGTATCATGCGGATGGTAAACCTCAGTTACTTTGTGGCGATTTCAACATCCATAAACGCGACCTAAAGCATTATAATCAAATGTTGGTTACTTTGTCTGCCAACGCCGATAATGTTTGTTCGCCAGATTTGATTGAAGATAACCCAGGCGTATCTGAAGATGTATATACTTACGACTGCAATAGCAACGATTTGGTTGAGTACGAAGAATCGACTACACTCGATTATATTTTGGTAAAGAGCAACAACATTTCTTTCTCATCTATCCGCCGCAAGGTAACTACCTTTATAGGGAGTTGGACTAGCAAAAAGCTCAAAAACCGCAATAACCTAAGCGACCACCACGCAGTAGAAATTGTATTGGTGCCCGGTATTTAGTTGTTGGTTTACTGGTTGATTTGTTAATCGGTTTTTAGTGTGCTACATCCTTACAACGTTCTATAGTGATTGATTTTTATTGTAAGGGGGTGCTACCCACTAGGCTATTCTGAAAGTTCTACCTTTGTCCAACATCATTTTCAAAAAGATACAAAATGGACATTACCAAAGCAAAAGTATTGATTACGGGCGGAAGTTCGGGTATAGGTTATGATACTGCAAAGCTATTGCACGAGCAAGGAGCCCAAGTAGTTATTTGTGGCAGACATGAGGAAGCCATACAACAAGCAGCCAAGGAGTTGGGTGTAATCGGCTTTAAAGCTGATGTAGCTAACGAAGCTGATGTGGAACAATTGTTTGAGTTTGCCATTAAGAGCATGGACGGGTTAAATGTTTTGGTCAATAATGCCGGCATAGGATATTTTGCGCCACTAACCGAAACTGCGGTAGCCGATTTTACAAAGATTTGGGAAGTTAACGTAAAAGGCGCTTTCCTTTGTGGCAAGTATGCCGCTAAGCATTTTGTGGCTCAGCAAACGGGCAACATTATCAATATATCATCAACCGCGGGCTCCAAAGGCTTTGCCAATGGCTCTGCTTATGTGGCCAGTAAATTTGCCCTATCGGGCCTTACTGAATGCTGGCGCATGGAGTTGCGAAAGCACAATGTGCGCGTAATGCAAGTAAACCCTAGTGAGGTAATCACCGACTTTGGCAACAAGCTAGGCAATACACCCAAGGATGTGGAGCGCAAATTGAAGCCTTCTGAAATATCTCATGTTATTGCCAGTATGTTATCAATGAACGATGTGGGCTTTATTACTGATGCCACGGTTTGGGCTACTAACCCTTAATTGGTACATTAATTGTTAAAATGTATCTAGCTGAGCGCAAAACGCAAATTGATACTCATGTTAAGTCTTGTGCTCTGCGACTAACATCTTGTATCTAAAATGGTATCTTTGCCGCACTTAACTATTTGCTTTTCATTATGATGCGTTTTTTCCGTTTACAGTTAATGTTGGTGGTGTTTTTGGCAGTTGCTGCCAATGGTTTTGCCCAAGAAAAGCAATATAAAGTTGCGGCTATGGGCTTTTACAACCTCGAGAACCTATTCGATACGTTTGATGATACCCTGAAGAACGATGAGGATTTCCTGCCCGAGGGCGCTTATCACTACACCAACGAGGTATATCAGGATAAATTGGGAAAACTATCGGGCGTAATAGCAAGTCTAGCGACCGATATGACCCCTGATGGCGTGGCCATATTGGGCGTAGCAGAGGTAGAAAACAGGTTTGTGTTGGAAGAATTAGTAAAAACCCCAGCGCTTGCAAAGCGTGGCTATAAGGTTGTGCATCACGATTCGCCAGATAGAAGGGGCGTTGATGTAGGATTGCTCTACAATCCGAAGTATTTTACAGTTTTGGGTAGTAAGCCATTGTATGTGCAAATGCCCATTGGCGAAGATGGCGACACCAGCTTTACGCGCGATATATTGTGGGTTTGGGGCCTTTTTGACGGAGAGCCACTGCATGTGTTTGTAAATCACTGGCCGAGTAGAAGGGGTGGAGAGGCTGAATCGTCGCCATTGCGTGAAAATGCAGCAGCCGTTTGCCGGAAGGTAGTAGATAGTTTGTTACTGGCCGACCCGAATGTAAAAATATTGGCCATGGGCGATTTGAACGATGATCCTACCAACAACAGCGTAAATAAAGTGATGCAGGCCAAAGGGAAACAGGATAAGCTTAAAGACGGCGAAATGTACAATCCGTTTTATGATTTTTATAAAAAGGGTATAGGCACTTTGGCTTGGAACGATAGCTGGAACTTATTCGATCAGATATTATTAACGCAAGGTTGGTTGAAGCAAGATAATAGTGGTTTCCGTTATCTTCGAAACGAGGTTTTCAATAAACCATATCTAACCCAACAAACGGGCCATTTTAAAGGCTATCCGCACCGCACGTATGTTGGCGGGGTTTACCAAGGTGGCTATAGTGATCACTTTCCGGTTTACATTTATTTGGTTAAGGAAGTTAAGTAACTATTGAGTTAACGCCTTGGTGTTCAGCTAATTTCTTAATTTCACATGTAGTGTCCAGCTTCGCACGCCATTTGTTTATCTATTTATTGTTACCGAATGTTCCGATTAATATTTTCAGTGGGTTTGAGTTTTGTGATGATGAGTGCCTTTGCACAGTTAGCCTCGGAACCAACCACCCAACCCACCAACCTAAGAAAAGACAGCTACGATAAGGCCTGGACCTTTGATATAAAGTTTGACCCAGCAGCAGCCGATGGTTATTTGGTGCTTCGCAGTACCGAGCCCATAGTTGCCAACCCTTTGGACGGAGTTGCTTATACTAAAGGTACCGGACTTGGCAATGCTAAGGTGTTTTCACTAGGCTTTTCCTCGGTGGTTAGGGTTAAAGAGGCAACTGCTAGTACCGATTATTACTTTGCAGTGTACGCATACAATGTAACTGGCACTGACTTTACAACCATAAACTACCTGCAAACCAGCCCATTAACAGCCACTATTCGAAATGCAGGCAATAGCCCTGGCTCGTATTATAATGCTATTGATTTTTCAAGCAGTAATGTGATAGTTGATTTAAAGAATTTGATAAACCCCCATACTAAAGTTGAATATGCAGATTTTACAAACACCATAGTAAGGGAATTTCACGAGCGCGACACCAGCAACAACCAACATGTAATAAACTGCCAATATAGCAACGAATATGTGTTGTATAGTGGCAATTTTGGCTTAGGCACTTATGACTATAGCCGCGAGCACCGAATGGCTTTTTCCTGGATAAACTTTAGCGGTATACAACGTGCTGATTTTGAGTTGACGCCAGAAGGATGTGATATACATGCGCTGGAGCTGGTGAACAATGACGTTAATTTTCAGCGTTCCAATTATCCTTTCAACGATGTGGTTACTTCCGTTTATACTTACCAAGCATTTAAGCAAGGAAAAGATAGTCGAAATAAAGATGCGGCAGATGTTTGGGGGCCAAGGAAAGGTGATGTAGCAAGGGCCTTGTTCTATATGATGATATGTTATAACGGAAAGTATGGCAGAAATTGGGGGCTAAGCAGCCTGCTAAGCGATGCCGACTACCAAGACTTGCAGAAATTGATTGATATGCATTACGCCGACTTGCCTGATGCATTCGAAAAAGCTCGCCATGAGTATGTATATAGCAAGCAAGGCAACCGAAACCCGTTTATCGATTTTCCGAATTTGGTTGACTGCATTGATTTTAGCGATTTAACCTTGAAGGGCAATTGCAGCCAATATGTTGGGGTTACACAAATTCAGCAGCAAACTAAGTTTATGCTTTACCCGCAGCCGGCATCAGATTTACTAAACATCTCTTTCGATGCGCCAGTTTCTGAAATGGCTGAGCTAACCATTTTTGATTTGAGCGGAAAGTTGGTGGCCATCAGGGTTATCAGCGTAGAGGCCGGTAATCAAAATATACAGTTGAACACTATTGATTTGGTTCAAGGCTGTTACTTATTTTCATTGCAAGGCACTGAATTAAGCGCACGCGGTAAGTTTACAGTTGCCAAGTAATATTTTTTAGGGCTTGTTTGCATAGTTTTGGGCTAACAATTCATTAACATGTAGTCCATGCTATTTTAGTGTTAAAACTTTTACCTTTGTATCATTATTTAACATAGACCATTCACCAAATGAGAAATTTTACATTGACCATTTTTTCGATGTTGCTAGCTTTAGGGTTATCGGCACAAAATTGCAGCAACCTATTCATATCTGAATATCTTGAAGGCAGCAGCAATAACAAAGCGATTGAAATTTACAACCCTACAGGCGCTGCCGTAAACTTGAGCAACTATAAGCTAATACTGCGTGGTTTTAATAACTTAGGCACATATTTCGCACCAGACACTATGCCCCTTTCGGGCAGTTTGGGTTCAGGGTCAGTGTACGTTGTAGCAAACGTTAGCTCCAACGCTACCATTGCTAATATTGCTAACGCTCTTACCGATTCAGTTATTAACTTTAACGGTGATGATGCTATTGCGCTTTATGATGTTACTCTAGGTCAAGTAATTGATGTTGTTGGTGATTATAGCAATACTACAGCACCCCCAACTGGCGGTAAATATACGGTAGGTAGCGGTTCAACGTTAGATTATACTTTGGTGCGCAAGCCTACAGTACAGGCAGGAGAAACTAACTGGACTGCTGGTGCAAGTCAATGGCTTGTGTTCCCGGTAAATACTACTGCATATTTGGGCGACCATTGCAGTGCTTGTATCGCTGCCACTGATAGCACCGTGCAATTTGAAAGCACTACAGGTATTACTTACGTAAGTGCTACTTCAACTGAGGTTGTTGTAAACCTTAACCTTTGTATCAACGCTTCCAATTTCACTGCCGACTTGGTATTGAAAAGTGGCGATGCGGCTTTGGTTGGTAATTTCACCACCCAAACAGTAACTTTCAACAGCACTGTTACCGATACAGCCACTATTACCGTTTCGGCTAGCTCTTTAACCGCACAAACTACTTTGGTATTTGCGCTTCGCAACCCATCAAACGGTCTTGATTTGGGCTCGGATAGCTTGTATACACTCACCATTAAACCAGCTGTGCCTTTAACTATCGCACAAGTGCGTGGTGCCAACACAAATGGCTTGCCAGATTCATTAGGTGTAGTAGCTATTGTAAGAGGTACCGTATTGGGTGTTAATTTGCGCTCTAGTGGTCTAAACTTTACCATCAATGACGGCACCGCTGGTATTGGTGTTTTCTCTCCAACAAATGACTTTGGCTATACTGTAAACGAAGGCGATTCAATTGAAGTTACCGGCGAAGTGAGCCACTTTAATGGTTTGGCTCAAATGTCGTTCGTTACTGATATTACTGTATTGGGTACTGGCAATGTTCCTGCACCGGTTGTAGTAGTAACTTTGAACGAAGACACTGAGGGTGAATTGATTCAACTTAACGGCTACCGCGCCTTTGGTCAGCCAACTGGCACCAACCCACTTACATACGACATTACCAACGGTAATGATACTACCGAAATGGTTGTGTATGCAAGCACTGGTATTTCAACTACCATTCCAGCTACTTTTAATGTAATTGGTATTGGCCGTCAGTTTGATGCTGGTGGTGGTTCACCTGTTCGTTATACTCGTTTTTACCAAATTGGCCCACGCAAACAATCTGATATTTCTCCTGTAGGTATCGAAGAGGTTTACAGTGGTGTATTGGCAGTTTACCCTAACCCTGCCAATAATGTAGTAAACATTTCGTTGGAAGCGAATACTCAAACTGAATCAGTTAAAGTGTTCGACTTTACTGGTCGTTTGGTTATGGAGCAAGCGGTTAATAATGGTGCTGCATCTATCAAAATGGATATTAGCAGCTTGAGCAATGGCTTGTATGTAGTACAAGTAGCTACTGCAAAAGGCATCAGCAGCCACAAAGTGGTTAAGCAATAAGCTTTACAGAATTGATATAATTGGCAGCCATCCTGAAAAGGATGGCTGCTTTTTTTGTTGTATGGCAACATTCTTCTTTTTGCTATATTTTCACCATTAAGCTACTTTATAGTAACTTGCTTAATAGTTGTGGCAATTTTATTTAAAAGCGCAGTATGTATAGTACCCATCTTCTTAAGTTAGTAGTTGTTGTTTGCCTGTTTTTTACTTCCCAACTTGTTGCCCAGAGCCCCGAGGTGTATTCGAGGGTAAGGGTTTATACGCCAGCCAATACCATATCAGAGTTGGCAGCACTAGGCGTTTGTGTTGATCACGGACATTATCGCAAAGGGGCTTACCTAGAGAGTGATTTTAGCGCAGCTGAAATTGCTAAAATGCAGCAAGCAGGTTTTCAGATGGAAGTGTTGGTTGAAGACGTTGCGGCCTTTTACGAAAAACGTGGACAGGAACCTGCTGGAATAGATGCCATAAGCAATAAGGCTGCAGGTTGCGGTACTAGCAGTAACTCAAATTTCCCTACTCCGTTGGGATTTAGTTTGGGTAGTATGGCAGGCTTTTTTACGTATCAAGAAATGCTGAACCATTTGGATAGCATGGCCAGCCAGTTTCCTGATTTAATAACTGCCCGCCAACCCATTGATACCTTTTTGAGCCACTTGGGCAATCCTATCTATTCACTTACCATAACTAGCCCAGCAAACCCTGGCGTAAGCAAGCCGCAGGTGCTTTATACGGCCCTCCATCACGCCCGCGAGCCAGCTTCACTGTCGCAATTGATATATTACATGTACTTTTTGCTGGAGAACTATGGCACCGATACTGAAGTAACCTACCTGCTAGATAATGCCGAGCTGGTGTTTGTGCCGTGCATAAACCCTGATGGATACCTTCGCAATCAACAAACCAATGCTAATGGCGGTGGCATGTGGCGCAAAAACCGCCGTAACAATGGCGGCGGCATTTTTGGCGTTGACCTTAACCGAAACTATGGTTACAACTGGGGTTACGATGATAATGGCTCTTCGCCAAGTAACAATAGCGATACCTACCGCGGCCCTGGCGGTTTTTCTGAGCCCGAAACACAAGCGATACGCTTTTTGTGTTTGAATAATGATTTTAAGGTAGCCTTAAACCACCACACCTTTGGCAACTTGCTGGTGTACCCTTGGGGATATGAAGCAGCCTTGTTTACGCCCGACTCGGCCATATTTACCGACCTTGCCAAATGGATGACCAAAGAAAACGGATTTGTATATGGCACTGGCGACCAAACTGTAGGCTATACCACTAATGGAGATAGCGACGATTGGATGTATGGCGAACAGGTGTTGAAGGGTAAAACGTTGTCGTTAACTCCGGAGTCGGGCGATGATAATGATGGCTTCTGGCCTGCTCAAAACCGTATTATTCCAGTGTGCGCTAGCAACGTGTTTCAAAACATTACTGCTGCTCGTTTTGTGCTCAATTATGGGGTAGCTACTGATTTAAGCCCGAGTTTATTGACTGCAAGCAGCGGTGTTATAAATGTGGCGCTCACCCGTATGAGCTTAGATGCTACAGCGCCCTTAACGGTAAGTTTAGAGCCTTTGAGCTCGAATATTGTAGCATTTAGTGCCGCACAACTGGTGACCAGTTTGGCAAGCTTTGATAGCGATACCTTAAACTTTACCTACACGTTGGCTGCTAATACCCAATTAGGCGATGCCGTACAGTTCCGTTTGTTGGTGAACAATGGTGTGGTAACAACTGCTGATACCATTAATAAAATATTGGGCCCTGCTGTGCAAACCTTTGCCGATTCGGCAATAACAGCCTCTTTATGGACCGGCAGTGGATGGAATACAACCCCCAATAGCTTTATTTCGGCACCTTTCTCGTTTACTGATTCTCCAAACGGCGATTATCAGCCTAGTACAAATAGTAATTATACCCTTGATACGTTGATTGATTTGAGCGACGTTACCTTCGCACAATTGAAATTTTATGCTCAGTGGGAAGTTGAGCTAGGCTATGACTATGCCCAAGTGCAGGCTAGGGTGCCGGGGGGTGCGTGGCAAGCGCTTTGTGGTAAGTATACTAAGCCAGGCAGCGGTAACCAAGATCAGGGCCAACCCTTGTATGATGGCAATAGCAATGGCTGGGTGAAAGAGGAAATTGACCTAGGCACTTTTGTGGGTGACACAATTCAGGTACGTTTCCGTTTGATAAGTGATAACTTCGTAGAAGGCGATGGTTTTTATTTTGACGACTTAGAGGTACTTGCTTTAACAGCCACTGTGGTTGACACTACCGATTCGCTCACTGCAGTTGCTCCCATTCAGTTACAACCTTCTCTTGCCATGTATCCAAACCCTGCGCAAGATAAAGTTGCATTTACATTTGCTGCGGCCAATGCTAATGACCAGATCGTGGTATTGAATATGTTGGGTGAAACAGCTTTAGAGGCAAAGTTAGTTGAAGGCGCTTATACTACCTCTATTTCGGTAGCAGATTTGCCAGCGGGTATTTATTTGGTTCATTATTATACCTCAGATGGACGTGGCAGCGCGGCTCGGAAGTTGGTAATCAGTAGGTGATCAACCCCACTTATATAGGCCAAATGCTATCATAAACGATACCACCCAACCAACAATTAGCAGCGTGTTTTTAAACCAATAGTTCTCTACGACAATAGCATTTTGAGGATTGCTAGGCAAAAACTTGATTAGCACAGAATCGCCAATACCATAGCTATTCTTACTATTATCGGCATCGCAGCTACCTATGTATAGTTGATTTTTATAGTGATAATGATAATACACTACTACTTTTTTAGCGCTCCTATGGCGTGGTACTGGAACCACTTTCTCTGCAACATCTTGAGCTTTAGCATAAGTAAATTCTCCACTGTAGTAGGTAATTAGACTTCCTATGAGTAGATACGACAACAGGAGAAAGCATGATGCCCCTATAGTAATCATAATAGGTTTAGCGGTCATACTGCAAAAATAGTGGAATTACGCTTTAACTAATTGACTATTACAATATTGCCTTAACAATTGTCCTCAAACTTAAGCTAATAACTAGCAATCCCACTATTATCATTAAAGTGCGGGCAGGTATGCGCTTAACCAATAATGCTGCAAATGGTGCGGCAAACACACCACCTAATACTAGGCCAATGATGATGGGTAAGTTGCCTAAACCCATAAAGAAGGTAAATGTACCGGCCCCGGCAAGCGCTATAAAGAACTCTGCGGTATTTACCGAGCCAATGCTATAGCGCACATCGTAGCCGCGGCTTATTAGGGTGCTATTTACCACTGGGCCCCAACCGCCACCACCTACCGCATCTACAAAACCGCCAAGCAGCGCTAATGGCTCAACGCGGCCATGATCGTTGGTGTGGTTTACTTTTTTTAATGCCTTGCGAATAATAACAATTCCCATAAGCAGCAAGTAGGCGGCTATATAGGGTTTTACAGCATCGCCATCTATAATTTCTGAAAGTAGATAAGCACCAGTCACAGCGCCTATTACCCCTGGTACAATTAAGCTCAAAAATAGCTTGCGTTTTACATTGCCCAACTGCCAGTGCGAGATGCCCGAAACACCAGTGGTAAAAACTTCTGCAACGTGTACAGCGGCGCTGGCAGCTGCCGGTGAAACGCCCAAGCTAAGTAAAAAGCTGGTGGAACTTACCCCATAGGCCATACCCAGTGCCCCATCAATTACTTGGGCTAAAAAACCCACCAACACAAAAAGCCAAAAGTTGGTACTGCCTAAAAGTGTTGGTATTTCTGACCATAACTGCAAGGCTTTTTCGGGTGCAAAAACGCGAAGCGCTATAATGCCCAGACCCAACAACAAGGCTACAGGCAGCGCTATAGAAAGCGCTTTCTTTACCTTTGGCCAGCGTATGGCTACTTCTTTTTCAATATCGTTTTGGAGGGTCATATCTTGTGGAGGGGTCATTTGGGGTTGTCAGGTTTCGCGGACTTTTTGCTAAAATCAAGTTTGGCTTGTAACCCGGTGGTAAATATGTGCCTATTATAAAAGCCTTGACTTCCCGAGCGTTGTTGATACCAATTGATGTATCCTACATCAACCGATAGGTTGTTGGTTATAAAGTATTGCAAAAAAGCCATGGCCCGGTTTTGGTCAAAGGGTTGGCCTTTAACACTTTGGCCAGCTTGTAGGTGTATCTCGTCGCCCACGCGCAGTACCCAATCGCCCTTGGGTTTATCTTCATTGCGGTTGAGCAATTTAATGTCTACAAACATGCGGTATCGAAACCTGAACACAAAGCGGTGCCCTTCTATCAGCTCGGTTTTGGTGGCATTTCTAAAAAAGCGCTCTTCTATTTGAAACCGCTGTACCAGTGCTACTTTGCCATAGTCTTGATGATGGATAAAACCATGCTGCAGCCGGTGTTCAGGCACCACTAAATTTGTAGTAGATTCTGGGTCGTTGGGGCTTTGCAAAAAGGAAGTGTAGCCACTAAAGGCTGTCCAATGGTGTTTTAGCTCGTAAAACACATTGCTGCGCAACACAAGCTGGTGCTGGGCCGCCGGCACTGCATAATACCGCTCGTTAATTTCTAGGCTAATTCTAAACTTGCGGGGTAGCTTGGCCGTAACATCAAAACGATGCCAAATAAGGTTTTGGGTGGTTACTTGAGAGATAACGCTATTACTCATAAATATGAATAATAGTAGCAATGCAATCTGAATTTTTGTTGCGAGTTTCATTAGCCTAGCAAAGGTATAAAAGTCTATCGGATGTATAGAGTATAGTCTCAAATATTTTATCAATCACAAAAATGCCTTTTGCTAAAAGTATCTTTAGTGACTATGGTTACACGTTCTGAGAAAGGAGATTTGATAGAGCCTAAAACGACTGTTACTTACTCTTCTTTGTAGGTAGAATTTTCCGAGGCCAACACAGTAGCAAGAGTAGAGTCTTTAAGAATACGCACGGTTTCATCTCGTACTTGTTGCATTACCCGTCTTATGCCGCAGGTTAGCTCATCGGTACATTCTTCGCAGCGTTCGTAATATTTGTAGGTTACGCAAGGCAGCAAAGCCAACGCACCGTCAAACAAACGAAGCACATCGGCCATGTTTACTTCTTCCGGTTTTTTAATTAGGTAGTAGCCACCGCCTTTGCCTTTTTTGCTGTTGAGAATTCCCGCACGTTTTAAGTCTAACAAAATAGCTTCGAGGAATTTTTGGGGTATGTGCCCTTCTTTCGAAATTTCACTAATAAGTATGGGTCCCTTCTCGCGGTCGCGAGCGAGTTTTACTAGCGCATGGATGGCATATTTAGCCTTCTTAGATATCACAATGCTAATTTACGAAATACTGAACAGAGCTACTAATAACTTTATTTGGTAAGGCTATCAACAAAGCGCCAAGCGGCCACATAGGCGTTAATAGTGCCATTCTTTACTTGTTCCTCTAGCTGTTGAAGTTGCATTTGGTATTGGCTATTGCGGTACAACCGTTCCTTGAGCAATTGGTTAAGGTGTTCCTGAAACCAAAACAGCTCTTGCTGTTTGCGTTTATTCAGCCAATAGCCGTTGCCCTGCATTTGCGAAGCATAGGCACTTATAGTTTGCCAAATATCGGCTACACCATCGCCAGTTATGGCTGAGCAAGTAGCCACTTGCGGAATCCAGGTGCTGTTGCTCGGCGGAAAAAGGTGAAGTGCGTTTTTGTAATCACCTGCGGCACGTTTGGCAGCAGCAATATTGTCGCCATCGGCTTTATTAATCACCAGTGCATCGGCCATTTCCATAATACCCCGTTTCATGCCTTGTAGCTCATCACCAGCACCGGCAAGCATTAGCAACAAAAAGAAATCAACCATCTCGCTCACTTGCGTTTCTGATTGCCCCACGCCAACGGTTTCAATGATGATTGTGTCAAATCCAGCGGCTTCGCAAATCAAAATAGTTTCGCGGGTTTTACCCGCAACACCACCCAATGCACCAGCAGAAGGGGAGGGACGTATGAAAGCCTCGGGTGCCACCGATAGGCGCTGCATCCGAGTTTTATCGCCTAATATACTGCCCTTGGTTAGTTTGCTGCTAGGGTCAATTGCCAGCACTGCTGGTTTGCACCTTAAGCTAATAAGGTGCATGCCAAAAGCATCGATAAAAGTACTTTTACCCGCACCAGGCACCCCTGTAATGCCAATGCGTATAGCATTGCCAGTAAATGGTAATATGGCCTGAATAAGCTCTTGCGCCTGTGCTTGGTGTTCGGGTTTTGTGCTTTCTACCAATGTAATGGCGCGGCCAAGCATGGTTCTGTTGCCCATGCGCAGACCTTTTACCAGTGCATCGATGCTAGAGGATGGTTGCATTTATTGCTAATGTAGTAACTACAAACTACTAATTTAAGCTCGTGTGGTATAAAAGATCTAAAACGGGAAATTTATAAACTGTTTAGTAGCAAAAATGGCAAACACTTGTAAAATTTAGTGCTCTGAAACTAAATGATATCCTTGGATATAAAAGAAATACTTGGCCAGTAAAAGTGGAGGCTTACTTAGTATTCGGCTTTTTTGGTTATTTTTGCCTTTTAGATTAACCCAACAAAGTAATAATGCTAAATATTATCCTCTTCGGCCCTCCGGGTAGCGGCAAGGGAACGCAAGCGACTAATTTGATTGAGAAGTATGGTTTGCTGCATATTTCTACTGGCGATTTGTTGCGCCATGAGATTAAAGACGAGACTCCTCTGGGCCTTGAAGCCAAGAATTTTATCGATAAGGGCCTATTGGTGCCCGATGATGTTGTTATTGGCATGATAAGCGCTAAGTTGGATTCGAATTCGAATGCTAAAGGTGTTATTTTCGATGGCTTTCCGCGCACTATTGCTCAGGCCGAAGCGTTGGATAGATTGTTGGAATTTAAAAAAGCCCCAATCAATATCATGCTGGCTTTGCATGTTAACGATGATGCGCTTGCAGAACGTTTGTTGAAGCGTGGTGCAACAAGCGGCCGCACCGATGACCAAGACCCTGCTATTATTCGTCGCCGAATTGAGGTTTATAAAAATGAAACTTCACCAGTTGCAAATTACTACGGCACGCAAGGTAAATTGGTAAACATACCTGGCGAAGGCACTATTGAAGATACATTTGCCCTTTTGGTGAAGGAATTGGAGTAAGTTGCCTAATGTTGGTTGATCAGTTATTTGTTATCGGTTATTGGTTAAAAATCAATATCATTCGTAATAACCAGTTACCTATCAACCAATAACCTATTAACCAATAACTAATCCCCCACCCACTTTGGAAAACTTCGTTGATTATGTAAAAATCCTGTTCCGGTCGGGTCACGGCGGGGCTGGCTCTGTGCATTTTCACCGAGACAAATTGTCTGCCAAAGGTGGTCCTGATGGAGGAAATGGTGGTCGTGGCGGTAATATTGTTCTGAAAGGTAACGCCCAACTATGGACTTTACTACATTTAAAATACCGCAAACACATATATGCCGATGATGGTGTAAATGGCTCATCGACCTTGATGACAGGTGGTAGTGGTAAGGATATAATTATTGAGGTACCGCTGGGCACTATAGCAAAGGACGCCGAAACTGGCGAACACTTGGCCGAAGTAATTGCCGATGGACAAGAAATAACCCTTTATGGTGGTGGACGAGGCGGTTTGGGCAATGCCCATTTCAAATCGGCTACGCAACAATCGCCGCGCTATGCCCAGCCTGGAGAAGATGGTATTGAAGCTTGGACAGTATTGGAGCTGAAAGTACTTGCTGACGTTGGTTTGGTTGGTTTTCCGAATGCGGGTAAATCTACTTTGCTATCAGTATTAAGTGCCGCTAAGCCTGAGATTGCTGATTATCCATTTACTACCCTTACCCCACAGCTGGGTATAGTGGGTCATTACAATAACCGCTCGTTCATCATGGCCGATATACCGGGCATTATTGAAGGCGCGCATTTGGGTAAAGGTATAGGTCACCGCTTTTTGCGACACATTGAGCGTAACTCGTTGTTGCTATTTATGATTCCTGCCGATACCGCGGATATTAAGAAAGAATACAAGATATTGAAAAACGAGTTGAAACAATTCAACCCCGACCTTTTGGATAAGGATCATATATTGGCTATTACCAAGAGTGATTTGCTTGACGAGGAACTTAAAAAGATGCTGAAAGTAACCTTACCACGTAAGGTTGAGACAGTGTTTATCTCGTCGCATACCAAAGAAGGACTTGATAAATTGAAAGACCTACTCTGGACCAAGCTTACCGACACGCCTGCATGAGCAAGTTTGCCAATACTCCGCTTGATGCACCCTCAATTACTACTGCAACCACCGACGGGCAACCAACAGTAGTGCACTGGTCGCTAATATTGTTGTTATCAATGCTTTGGGGTAGCTCATTTATCCTCATGAAATTCGGGTTACAGGCATTTACCTTTACCCAAGTTGCCAGCTGGCGTTTGTTTTTGGCTTTTTTGGTTTTGTCGCTGTTTTGGTTGCGTATTTCATTCAAAGCAATTACCCTTAACGATTGGAAGTATATACTGGTTGTTGCCTTATTCGGAAGTGGCATACCACCGTTTTTGTTTACCCTTGCACAAACGCATATACCAAGTGCTATAGCAGGTGTGCTCAATGCCCTTACTCCGTTGGGTACCATTTTCATCGGCGCATTGCTTTTTAGCAATCGGTTTAATAATAACCAAATTGCGGGAGTGGTAGTGGGGCTTTTGGGCGCGGTGCTTATCATGTTCCTTCGTGCCGATGGCAATTTCGAGGGAAATTACCTGTACAGCTTACCAATAGTATTTGCCTGCCTTTGTTATGGCATTGGCGCTAACACTATCAAAAATAAGCTGCAACATCTTTCGCCTATAACCATTACCACTGCGGCATTTACCCTTATTGGTCCTCCTGCGGGTATTTATTTATGGTTGAGCGGCGCTTTTACTCAAGTTGCCACTGATACGGCATCGCAGCAAGCATTGGGTTACTTAACCATACTGGGCGTATTGGGCACGGCATTTGCACTTTTAATGTTCAACTACCTTATCAAGAGCGTGAGCGCGCTATTCGCATCTACGGTTACTTACCTTATGCCCATAGTATCTATCGGTTGGGGCTATTACTTCGGCGAAGCGCTAAGTTGGGTGCACGGCGTTGGTATGGCTCTTATCTTGGCAGGCGTGTGGCTAACGGGGAGGAAGAAGACTTCTTCTAGTATCAAGTAGTGAGTATCAAGTATCAAGACCAAATGTGTCTTGTTCTAATAGTGCATGGAGCAATATTATTTAAGTTTTCTTGAACTCACATTGTACTAATCCAATTTCTCAACTTGATACTTGATACTTGATACTTGATACTCAAGCATATCTCAAATCAATACTGAACTTCTCGGGGTGGCGAGGAGCTATGGTTTTGTAGAATGCCATAATCTCGCGCAAGTCCTTGTCCATATCGCCACTCGGGTGAATTATTTTGCCCACGCCCGCTTTCTTCTTTTTATAATCTAAGTACCCTAAAGCAATGGGCACACCAGCCTTTACAGCTACATGGTAAAATCCGGTCTTCCATTCGGTGCGCAGGGCGCGAGTTCCTTCAGGCGTAACCGCTAGGGTAAGACGCGGGTTGGCTTTAAACAAATCAACCATAGCATCAACCATGCTTACGCGCTCGGTGCTGCCGGTTTTGGGGCTACGGTCAATCCATATCGCACCCATACTTTCAATAATACGGCTAATGATTGGGTAATTGCTCCATTCTTTTTTAATGGTAAATCTGATTTTGATTCCCAATAAATCAAATGTGCCCATCATGTATATCAAGTCCCAGTTGCTGGTATGCGGGGCAGCTATAATTACACAGTTGTGCACCTCCTCGGTCATACTAGCGTCGTCAAACTCCCAATTCTTAAACTTAAACCAAGCGGCATAAATACTCATAATAGTAAAGTGTGTAGCGGTTGAGGTGCAAAGTTAAGTTAATTTTGACCCACGATAGATAATAATAGGGTTTATAAGGAGCGTAACTAAACTATTGCCACTCGTTTTATTAATCCGTATCTTTGCCGAAATTTTGAGTAAAGTGGTGTACTTAACACGCAAAGAGCATTTTAACGCGGCGCACAAGCTATACAATGATAGCTGGAGCGAGGAGAAGAACTGGGCTGTATTTGGCAAATGTGCCAATGCCAATTGGCATGGGCATAACTATAACTTGTATGTAACGGTAAAAGGCAAACCCGACCCCGAGACCGGTTTTATAATCAACGTGAAGGACTTGAGCCGCATTATAAAAAATGAGGTAGTGGATCAACTCGACCATAAGAACCTAAATATGGACGTGCCTTTTTTGCAAGGTAAAATGGCTAGCACCGAAAATTTGGTGATTGTGATTTGGGAGCGATTGGAACTGCATATTGCTAAACATGGTTGTGCATTACACAGCATTAAACTATACGAAACCGAGAATATTTACGCTGAGTACTTCGGGGAATAACTACCATTATGCATCACGACGACGACGACCACCACTCATACCAAAAACTGGATAGCTATAACCCTGAAACAACGGCGTTTATTGCGGAGCGAATTGGCAATATAATTACCTCTTTGGGTGAGGATGTGCAACGCGAAGGCTTATTAAAAACCCCTGAAAGGGTTGCCAAAGCGTACCAGTTTTTGACGCATGGTTATAGTATAGATCCTAAACAGGTTTTGGAGTCGGCGATATTTGATGAGTACCATAGCGAAATGATTATCGTTAAAGATATTGAGTTGTACTCACTTTGCGAGCACCACATGTTGCCGTTTTTTGGCAGAGCCCATGTAGCCTACATACCCAATGGAAAAATTGTAGGCTTGAGCAAAATACCGAGAGTGGTAGATATTTTTTCTCGTCGTTTGCAGGTGCAAGAGCGTCTTACCGTTCAAATTCGCGATTGCATAAATGAGGCATTGCATCCACTGGGTGTAGCCGTTGTTATTGAAGCCAAGCACCTTTGTATGATGATGCGCGGCGTCGAGAAACAGAACAGCGTAACCACTACTTCGGCTTTTGTTGGCGAATTTGAGAAACAAGCCACCCGTCAAGAGTTTATAAACTTGCTATCGGCTAAGTTGTCTTAAGAAACACCCGTTTTAGAAAAACAAAGACACCCTTGCAGCAGGCCCGCTTCCCGCCGCAAAGGCATCCTCGTCAATTATAGTTATCTCACACCAATGTGGCATTGGCACTTACGGTTAAGGTGCTATCCAGCTCGTTAAGGGCTTGGTTTATCTCAGCATCAGTAAGGTCATGGTCAACCAAATTGCCAGCCAAATATTGCTCATAGGCCGATAGGTCGAAATGCCCGTGCCCGCAAAGATTGAACAGAATGGTTTTAGCCTCGCCAGTTTCCTTGGCTTTTAGCGCTTCGTCAATTACGGTAGCAATAGCATGGTTGGCCTCGGGCGCAGGCAGTATGCCTTCGGTGCGCTCAAATAGCAACCCAGCCTCAAAGCATTTGCTCTGCTGCACCGCCCTTGCCGATATCAACTTATCTTTCAACAATTGGCTTACTATAACCCCAGCACCGTGGTAGCGTAATCCGCCTGCATGTATACTTGGTGGCACAAAGTTATGGCCCAGCGTATACATCGGTATTAGCGGCACCATACCCACGGTATCGCCAAAATCATAACGGAATTGGCCCTTGGTAAGCTTGGGGCAAGAGGTAGGCTCTACGGCAATGCACTCCACTTTTTTGCCTTGGGTAAGGTTGAGGTGCAAAAACGGAAAGGCTATGCCCGCAAAGTTGGAGCCACCGCCAAAAGGTGCAATGACCATATCTGGAAAATCGCCAGCAATTTCCAATTGTTTGATGGCTTCTTGGCCAATAATGGTTTGGTGCAATAGCACATGGTTGAGCACGCTGCCCAGGGAGTATTTTACATGGTCGTTTTTCATGGCCACCTCCACGGCTTCAGATATGGCAATACCTAAGCTGCCTGTTGAGTCTGGGGTTTTGGCCAAAATCTGCTTGCCGCTTTCGGTTTGGTTACTCGGCGAAGCAATCACCTTGGCCCCGAAGGTGTTCATCAATACCTTGCGGTAGGGCTTGTGCTCATAGCTCAACTTTACCATGTACACTTCCAAAGCAATGCCAAAATGCTGGCAGGCAAAGCTCAGCGCACAGCCCCATTGGCCCGCGCCAGTTTCGGTGGTTATGTGGGTTACGCCCTCCATTTTGTTGTAATAGGCTTGCGGTATAGCAGTGTTAGGTTTATGCGAACCGGTAGGGCTTACGCCTTCGTATTTGTAGTATATTTTGGCGGGTGTACCCAGTGCTTTCTCTAGGTTGGTGGCCCTGATTAGTGGGGTAGGGCGGTAAATTTTGTAAAGCTCTTGTACTTCCTCGGGTATCTCAATGTACCGCTCCGTTGATACTTCTTGCTTTATCAATTCCATAGGAAATAAGGGTGCCAAGTCTTCGGGCCCTAAGGGTTGCTGCGTTACAGGGTGCAGGGGCGGCATAGGCTTGTTGGGCATGTCGGCCAAAATATTGTAATAGTGGGTGGGCATTTCACTTTCGCTGAGGTGGATTTTCTTGCTTTTCATGGGATGATTGATTGTGGGTTGAACAGAAATTAACGCAGGCATGGTTTTGAAACCTATACGGGCATTGGGTTGTATAATTTATTGTCGATAAAAAAGTAAGGGAACCATAGCTGAAAGGGGGAAAAGAAAAAGGGATACTCGGTGCGACCGACGTATCCCTTTCAGCTTATGGGTTTGAAAAAGGTAATAACGCTACGAGGCCGCTTGGACTTGCCAAACGCGCCACCGATTGTTACGTTGTACCTTTTGATTGTTCATGATGCAAGTATAACGACGAAATTTGGAAACTAGGTAGAATATACTTAGATATATTTTATTGTAATAAGTTTTAAGCTGATTTCTATTATTTTGCCCAATTAACCAATAATAAATCAACCAATAACCAATCAACCAACGCAAACTAGAAATTCACGTAGCGGGCATAGGTGCTCAATGGCAATTGCCTGCCTGCTTTATCAGTAAGGTATAACTCACCATATTCTGTTTTGCGAACATTGAAAACGGTCTTCACCAAATTGTCAGCAATAAGCGACGAGAAGCCCATGCTGTATAGGTTCAGTATCACAAACGACGGCTGCGGCAACATCAATGCTTGGCACTCTTTCAGCAACTCCATTATACTCTCTTCCAACACCCATTTTTCACCTTCGGGTCCGCGCCCATAGGCAGGAGGGTCAAGGATAATGCCGTTGTATTTTTTGCCACGCTTCACCTCACGTTTCACAAACTTAAGCGCATCCTCCACCATCCAACGGATGTTGTCTAAATTGCTCGCTATCATGTTTTCTTTACTCCAGTTAATCACTTGTTTGATGGAATCGACGTGCGTAACATCGGCACCCGCAGCCTTGGCGGCCAACGAGGCACCGCCCGTATAAGCAAACAAATTCAGTACTTTATATTCCATGCTACCCGCGTATGGCGAAGCGGCATCGTATATAAAATCCCAATTGGTGGCTTGCTCCGGGAAAATGCCTACGTGTTTAAAGGCAGTCAATCCCAATCTAAAACGCAGGTGCATTTTAAGGTATTTATACTCCATAAACCATTGCTCAGGCATGCCCGTTTGCAAAATCCACTCGCCACGCTCAAGGTCCGCTTTTTGGTCTTTGCCTGCTTTTTTGAAGTAGGCATGTGCAGCTTGCCAAACCTTTTCGGGCTGGGCTTTTTCCCAAACCGCTTGTGGCTCGGGGCGGCGCAAGGTATAGGCCCCAAAGCGCTCCAGTTTCTCAAAACCTCCGGTATCAATCAATTCGTAATCGGCCCATGGGCGTGGGGTAAGTAGCTGCATGGGTGCAAAGATAGTTGTTTTGGTGGATGGGCTATAGTCGAATGGTACCTGCCTGCCGCAGGCTGGGGTGGGGGTAAAATACGGGCGGGCTCTTGAAATTATAGTACGTTAAAAGCGAAATGCCAACCCCAATTTTAAATTTTAAATTTTGAATTTTCAATTCACTCGGCTCCCCACAAAAGTCCTCAAGATAGGCGCGCGCCAGGTAGGTTGTGCGTGAGAAGATACCGAAGTGAAACCCGTAGCTTTCATCTTAGCTTCCAGCTCCTTAGGGCCGAGGAAGTTGAGTACGCTCTTAATAAGGTAGCTGAAAATGTTGGTTTCGCCAGTAGTGATAAAGCTGATGGGTAGGATGAATATATACCCTAATATCCACCAATAAGCTGCAGAGTACCAAGTGTCGCTTAACGAATAATCATGTATTACCAACTTGCCATTGGGCTTCAACAGCGGCAGTAGTTGTGCCAACGATTTATCGTAATCGGGCATGTTGCGCAGTCCGTAGGCCATAAATATAGCATCAAAGCTTTCGCGTTCAAAATTTAGCTTCATGGCATCTTGCAACTGCAATTGCAGTTTCCCTGCTTTTATCTCGTTGGCAAATTTCTCGCCAGCTACATACAGCATTTCCTCTGAGTTATCTACCCCAGTTACTTTCCCAGTAGTTATGTAGGGTAGCACCGCCCCCGTGCTTTTGCCCGTGCCGCAGCAAAGGTCAAGTACTGTTTCGTTACCCTGTAGTTGCAGGAACGAGGCACTGCGATTTAAATCGCTTTGGTAGCCTTGGCTTAGGCCAGTGGCCATATCATAGCGGCGGGCTATTTTGTTAAACTCTTTGGGTACAGCAACTTTATTTTCGATAAGCGATTGAGACATGATGCAAATGGTTGTTTTGAACAATGGCAACAAAGGTAGGAACAAAAGGTTTTAGGTGGTTACTGGTGTATTAGTTAATTGGTTATTGGGTGCTTGCCAATGCAAGGTGGTATGGTAAAAGGCGGGTTGAAGATGGCCCGCAATATCATTTGTGTTATAACATTTGAGTTACCTCCATTTTCAAATTCCCGAATTTTCAAATTTTCGAATTGAAAAGGCTATTTTTACGAGTCGAAGCAGGTCGGCAATCAATAGCCGCAGCGCAGCGTTTTAATAATTGGAGAAACATAGCATGGCAGATAGCAAGGTATTATTGGAAGTGAAGGATCTGATAACCGAATTTCGCACGGAAGACGGCGTAATGACCGCGGTAAACAAAATCAGTTTTACCCTAAACCGTGGCGAAACCATCGGTATTGTGGGCGAATCGGGTTCGGGTAAATCGGTTACCTCACTCTCTATCATGCGATTGATACCCAGCCCTCCGGGCCGTATTGCCGGTGGACAAATTATCTATCACCACAAGGAGAAGGGTCCAATTGATTTGGTAGCCCTTACCGAAAAGGAGATGCGCGAGTTTCGTGGTAACGAGATTTCGATGATTTTTCAAGAGCCAATGACGTCGCTAAACCCAGTGTTTACCTGTGGCGATCAAGTGGCGGAGGCTATTATGCTGCACCAAAAAAAGAATAAAACCGAGGCGCGCCAAATGACCTTGGATTTGTTTAAGAAAGTACAACTGCCTAGGCCGGAGAAGATTTTGGATGCTTACCCGCACCAAATTTCGGGCGGACAGAAGCAGCGCGTTATGATTGCCATGGCCATGAGTTGCAACCCAGGCATACTGATTGCCGATGAGCCAACAACTGCCTTGGACGTAACCGTGCAGGCTACCATTCTTGATTTGATGCGCGAACTGCGCGACGAGATTGATACTTCTATCATCTTCATTACGCACGATTTGGGTGTGATAGCCGAAATTGCCGACCGTGTGATAGTGATGTACAAAGGTGATATTGTGGAGCAAGGGCCGATTAAGGACATCTTTAGCAACCCACAGCACCCGTATACCAAAGGCTTGTTGGCTTGCCGCCCGCCTTTGGAAAAACGCTATAGCGAGTTGCCTACCATTGCCAATTTTATGGGTAAGGACGAAAATGGCAAATTGATTGAGCTGCAAAGCAATATTGAGGAAGTAATTGCGCGAGTGACCATTAGCGACGAGGTACATAGCCAGCGCTTGGTAGAGTTGAAGAAGCAAGAGCCGCTGTTGCAAGTGAAAAACCTGTGCACTTGGTTTCCGAGTACGAAAAACTTTTTTGGCAAAACCATTGATTACGTAAAGGCCGTTGATAATATTTCGTTCGATGTTTACCCAGGCGAAACGCTAGGGTTGGTGGGCGAGTCGGGTTGTGGTAAAACTACCACAGGCCGCAGTATTTTGCGCCTGGCCCCAGTTACTAGTGGCGAGATTATTTATAAAGGCCGCAACATACTCAATGTTTCCGATTCGGAGATGAAGGCGTTGCGCGAGGAAATGCAAATCATTTTCCAAGATCCATACAGCTCGCTGAATCCACGTATGACCATCGGCGGCGCCATTATGGAGCCGATGCAGGTGCACGGCATCTATAACAGCGATAAAGAACGTAAAGAGCGTGTAGAACATTTGCTGGATACGGTGGGTTTGCCGGGTGCGCACTTTAGCCGCTACCCGCATGAGTTTAGCGGTGGCCAGCGCCAACGTATTTGTATTGCCCGCGCCTTGGCCCTAAACCCTAGCTTTATCATTTGCGACGAATCGGTATCGGCATTGGACGTATCGGTGCAAGCACAGGTGTTGAACTTGTTGATTAAGCTTCGCGAGGAGTTCAAATTCACGTATATCTTCATTTCGCATGACCTTTCGGTAGTGAAATTTATGAGTGACCGCATGGTGGTGATGAACAAGGGCAAGATTGAGGAAATGGGACCTGCCGATAGCATCTACAACAACCCGCAACAAGAATATACCAAAGGTCTCATCAGTGCCATCCCTAAGGGCCGCATTGAAGACATTGAGCGCCGCATAGCCGAAAGGCACGCGGGAGTTGGGGCATAATTTTTGAATTGAAAATTTAAGATTCAAAATTTAAAATTGTCTCGAAGCAGGTAAGTCCCTCTCCCTCTGGGAGAGGTTAGGTGAGGGGGTAGTTTAAGTAGCTGGTTACTTGCGGGTTGCGGGTTTGAAATGCCACGATAGAAAGGCATAAACATTTGTAATGTTGTGCTGCTGAGTTGTGTCATGGTGAGCGGAGTCGAACCATCCGCAATATGTACACATAACACTTGTAAAAAAAATCAGCTTAATTTCCCAAAAACAGAACAGCGTTTTGCCACCTACATTATGGATGGTTTCTCGTTTCAAACGAGACTCACCATGACACATCCGGTACGCCCAGTACTTTAAGTTAATTAGGCTTGGAGGGGGTAATGGCCGAGGGATGAATTTTGAAACGCGGCTAATCCAACAATCGAAATAGAAAACCCCTCACCATCGACTATCGACCATGGACTACTCAACCCCCAACTCCCCAAACCTCTTCTTCCCTTTTGCAAAAAACTGCCAAAGGATACTATTGTGATAAAGGCCCTCGGTGTTGGCCGTTTTGCATTCAGATAGTTTATACCCTCATTCTTGGAAAGATTTTTTTTCAATTAAATTATCCAATGTAAATGTAATTGAATAAATTGCTTAAAATATTGGGTTCATGTTTATAGAAAAGGTAGTACTTAAAAATTTCAAGTGTTTTACTGATAATGTTGTTGAGTTTAACTTACCTGATGGTTCTACACCTGGTAGTGGTTTAAATATAATGGTAGGTCAGAATAATAGTGGAAAATCTTCTTTGTTTGAAGCTATACACTTTTTACGAAATAAGGCAAAAAAGGAAGTTAAACGAATCGGTGCAGTTGATGATAGCGAATTCTATGTAGAGCTAACTTTTACTGGAGAATTAGACCATGCAATTGAAAACTTTGTTCAAGAAAACAAGCAAAAGGCATTTAAAGATTCTATTGAAGAATCACCTAATGGGAGCAAGAAGCTAAGGGTTCGTCGTGTATTTAAAAATGACGAAGAGCAAAAGAAGATTTTATTCTTTGATGCTAATAATAATGTGTTTATAAATAAGTCAGGTATTGATGCGCCTTTTCAAGCATTTTTTCAGATAAGCAATATATGGGCTGACACAAATCCAGAGACTGAAAGTAAAATGGGCTCTTCAACAGTTTGCGGTAATTTACTAGCAGACATTTCTGAAAAATTCAAGCTTGATCATGCAGTTCAGTACGAATATTTTTTGAAAGTTTTTGTTGACACTTTCA
Organism: Sphingobacteriales bacterium; assembly: GCA_027486795.1. Taxonomy (GTDB): domain Bacteria; phylum Bacteroidota; class Bacteroidia; order Chitinophagales; family CAIOSU01; genus CAIOSU01. Next base: position 59,691 of record JAIXOI010000006.1, read on the forward strand.
ATGATCCTACCGCAGGACTGCAAAAAGATTTAAATGAAGTGGCACGTGAAACTCAACAAATCCTAAATAAACAATTTGGTCGGGCTAGTCTGAGATTTAAATTTGACAATCCAGAGTTTACATCGCTGTTTAAGAATATCAAAATCCTTGTTGATGACGGTGAGGAAACGGAACTTTCTGATAAGGGTCATGGCATGCAAAGGGCGGTAATTCTTTCTTTATTGCAAGTTTATGCTAGCAGGATTACAAAATTTCAAAAGGAGAATGGAGATGAAGGAATAAAACCACACTTCTTATTCATTGATGAGCCTGAGATGGGCCTGCACCCTCAAGCGCAAAGACAACTGTTCGAGGCATTAAGAGTTCTCTCAACGACTCACCAAGTTTTTGTTTCTACGCATTCTGAGAATTTTATAGCTATAGATTTAATTGAAAATATTTACAAGTTTCATCGATTAGGCGATGTTGTTACAATTTCTTCAGGGAAAAATCTAAATATTGCCTTAGGCGTAAATCGGAAATTTTTCTTTCATCATCACCGACTTTTTTTTGCTGAAAGAGCTATATTTCTAGAAGGAGTTGATGATTTTGAAAGGTATCCTGCATTTTGCATGAAAAATGGTTTTGGAAACTTGATAAAGGACTTTTACATGCTGGCAGGTTGTGGTGATTTTTCTGTATTTAAGATATTTTGTGAGCACTTTAAAATAAGGTCCTATTTTCTCTTTGATATTGATGTATTAGCATGGAGAACTAACACAACGTTAAAGAAAATTTCGCCACTGATCTGGGGCACTATAGTAACGCTAAATAAAGAAACAACAAAAAAAGATCCAGCAAACCTACTTTCAATTAATTTAACAATTGAAGAAAATGCTCTAAAATCCGAAGTAATATCAAAGTTAGTTGCTCATAGTATATTTGTGCTTTCTGACGGTGCAATTGAACAATATTTGGATGAGGAAAGTGAATTGATTGCTGAGGACCCCGCCTTTGAAGAAAAGAAAGCTGAGCTGTATACAATTTTTGGAATAATGAATAGTAATATTCCGTATACTCCAAACGTAGCTGAAGTTATTGAGGTAGCTGGTTGAAGGATTTCATTAGTGTTTGGGTATTTTCACTAATCAAAGGACTTAATATGATTATTTCCAACCCCCAACTCCCCAAACCTCTTCTTTCCCTTCACAAAAAACTGCCAAAGGATGCTTTTGTTGTAAAGGCCTTCGGTGTTAGCCGTTTTACCTGCGGATAAGGCTTGGGTGGCAACCCTTTTTTTGCGGATGATACTAAGGGTGTTAAAGAATTCCATATGTGCTTTGGCAATGGCCTTGTAATCACCAATCTTACCGGTTAGCAGAGAGCGGTAAGCAGCAACAACATCTAGCAGCAGACGCAAGGCTATAGTGCGCTTGAAACCTTGTTTGGGCAGGTTTTTATACATCATCCACAAGTTGTTGCGGAAATTGAGGAATGTTTTACGAGGGTTGCCTTGAGGTAAACTGCCACCACCTACATGGTACACCAGCGAATGCTGCATATATAGCAAACGGTAACCCGAATTTTTCATGCGCCAGCAAAGGTCAATCTCTTCCATGTGCGCAAAAAAATCAGCATCCAGTCCACCCAATTGATGATATAGTTCTGCCCTAACAAACATGGCCGCACCGCTTGCCCAAAAAATAGGGATAACGGTATCGTACTGGCCTTCGTCTTTCTCCACTACATCAAACAAACGACCACGGCAAAAGGTATATCCAAGGTAGTCCATAAAACCACCTGCGGCACCCGCATATTCAAAGTAGTCTTTTTGGTGGTAGGCACGTAGCTTGGGTTGGCAAGCACCTGCTTCGGGGTGCTGCTCCATTAGCTCCACCATCGGCTCTAGCCAACCCGGGGTTACTTCCACATCTTGGTTAAGGAGTACGTAGTAGTCGGCTTGTATTTGTTTTAGCCCCTCGTTGTATCCGCCCGCAAAGCCTAGGTTTTTAGGCAGTGCCACCAACTTTACTTGTGGGTAGTGCTCAGCCAACCAAACCACAGTATCGTCAGTACTAGCATTATCAATAACATAGTGCGTGGCATGCGCATAGGTAGTTGCCACCACCGACGGCAGAAACTGCTCCAGGAACTTGCGTCCGTTCCAGCTCAATATAGCTACCGCTACTGTGGGGTTAATGGGCATGGGGCAAATGTAATCAATTTGGAAATGTGGTAATTTGAAAATTTGAAAATGGAAGGTTTAAAATCAGGATAAGAGCGTTAGCACGTTGATTGCATTACAATTGCTAAATAGTGTTAATGCTACAATAGTATAAAATGCTCGGCGTTAATAAGCAACACAACTCAAGCAATATGGAATCCACACTCAACCAACTTTTTTCGCGGCGCTATTGGCTGCTGTTTGCCTCTTTGGCTTTTACTATTTTCATGCTGGCAATACGGCTGGTGCTTACTGATAGCATTTTTGGTCTGTTTTTGGTGTGGAACCTGTTTTTAGCCGGGGTGCCCTTGTTTTTGGCTTTGTGGCTCAGTCAGGTAAGGGAAAAAAAGGGAAACCCACTTTGGCAAATGACGTTGTTTATTGCTTGGCTGCTGTTTTTTCCCAACGCCATGTATATCGTTACCGATTTGTTCCATTTGAAGATGAGGCTGCCAGTGCCCTTGTGGTTCGATATGATATTGCTATTTTCTGCAGCTTGGAACGGTCTACTATTGGGTTTCAAATCCCTATCAATCGTTCAAGGCATATTTTCTGATATGTTTAATAAAACGGTTGGCGTGCTATTGGCAATTGGCTTTATGTTTTTGGCGGGTTATGGCATCTATTTGGGGCGCTACATCCGTTGGAATAGTTGGGATGTAATCAGTAATCCATTAGCTTTGGCTTCAGACATTGTTGGGCATTTGTTGCATCCTCACCACCACCTGTTTATGTATGGGTTCGTGTTTCTTTTTGGCAGCTTTATGTGTTTGGCTTACTTTGCTATGCAGCGAAATGCAACAGTAACCCAGCCAGACAATACCCTAAACCAATAGAACACTAGCTGTTGCCCCGGCACATATTCATTGCCTTTCCCAAATAGGTAATAATGTCGCTTGCAATAAGTGCTTCTTGGCTGTTTGCTTGAGCAGCCAAATCTCCTGCCAGGCCATGCAAACAAACGGCATTGATGGTTGCTTGCAAAGGCTCATACCCCTGCGATAGCATACCCGTAATTATGCCAGTAAGTACATCGCCACTGCCGCCAGTTGCCATACCAGGGTTGCCTATATTGTTAAACCAAACATCCTGTTTGGGGGTAATTATCGCCGTATTGGCCCCCTTCAATACAATAATAATATTGTGTTCTTTAGCTTGGCGGCAAGCCAGTTGCAACCGATCAAAGCTATTGCTCGATGGGCCAAATAACCGTTCGAACTCTTTTGGGTGCGGGGTAATGATGCTATTTGCAGGTAAGCGGTTTAGCCAAGACTTGTTGTGCGCTAATAGGTTCAATGCATCAGCATCCAACACTAATGGATGCCTAAAACGCTCTATGAGCTTAAAAAGAGCATTTAATGTTTTTGGCTGTTGCCCTATGCCTGGGCCAACGGCTATGGCATCGTACGCGGCGGTATCGGGTACACTGGTAATGAAATCGTTGTTATCGTCTGTCAGGGTCATTGCCTCGGGCAATGCCGTTTGCATAGCGGTGTATCCACACTTAGGAATGTAGGTAGTTACTAACCCAGAGCCTGCGCGAAGACAAGCTTTTGCAGCTAATATGGCTGCGCCAATTTTCCCATATCCACCAGCTATAACAAGGCTATGGCCGTATGAGCCTTTATGGCTATGGCGGGCTCGGGTTTTAAGCTTTACATCTGTTGGGGCAATAATGCGGTAAGGGCTAGCCGCTTTGGCAATATAATCGGCATTGAGACCAATGCTTCGGTATTCCCATTCGCCCACATATTCATCGTGCTCGGCAAACAAAAACGATAGGCGGGGTGCTTCAAAACTAAGCGTATGGTGTGCTTTAAAAATGGTCCCGTTACTTATGCTATCAGCGTAAAGGCCTGAGGGTATATCGACTGCCACCCTTGTGCACGCTTGAGCATTTAAGTGGTCAATTAACCCTGCTACCCAACCTTGCAGTGGGCGATTCAATCCTGAGCCAAATATGGCATCAATTATCACCATGTGCTCGCCAAGCTTCGGGTAGGTATCTGGTTCGATGAGGTAATACTGCGCTACACCAGGTATTTTACTCAGGCGTTGTTCGTTTATATCGCGGTCTTTAGTGGTGTTGCCACCAGCTACCAGCCAAACGCTTACTGCGTATCCGCGTTCGTGCAGCAGCCTTGCTATGGCCAATCCATCGCCGCCATTGTTGCCATTGCCGCAAAAGATACTCACAGGTTGCCTTGGCGTATATTTGGCCACATACCACAACGTAAACACGGTTGATGCCCGCTCCATTAAATCAACAGAGGCAATGGGTTCGTTGGCTATGGTGTAAGCATCGGCCTCACGTATTTGGCCAGCGGATAGTATTTTCATTTTCTTAAAAATACGGATTTATCCGCTAATGAAGGTGCCAATCGGTGGTAGGAGTGGGCTACTAGTATCAAGCTCAAAAAAAGCGCAAAGACTTACACTTTTTTAATAGTAGCAAAAATTTGCAGGTCTTCGTCAGTTTCAATATCGCTTTTCATTTGGCAAGTATATTGTTGGCCATCAATGTTGAACGAAAAATGCGAAAGGCCGCTATTGTTAAGTGCTTTGCTTATTGATGTTTCAATAATTGCGGCGACATCTTTCGGCAAAGATTTAAGAAATACCGATAACGTTGGAGCGCTTTCTGGTGCATTGATGCCAAGGGTAGCAAAAAGGTTGCTGCTCCAAAACATAGTTTTGGTTTTTGGGTCTAACTCCCAATAGCCAAAATCGGCAAGTTGCTGAGCCGCATCAAACTGCTCGTTGGCATTGTTTAGTTTTTGGGTACAGTTTAAAACTTGCTTTTGCAATTGGTATCGCTCAAAAGCATATCTTACCGATGATGTGAGTACCTTGCCATCAAATTGACCTTTTATCAGAAAATCTTGAGCACCTTTGGTTACGGTTTGCAGGCCAAGTTCTTCGTCATTTAGTCCTGTTAATACTATTACCACACCACCTTGGCTTGCTTCAAGCACGGTTTCCAAGGTTTCTATGCCTTTGCTATCCGGTAAGTTCAAATCCAACAGAATAACGTCAAATTCGTTGTGCTGTAGCAGGTCAACTGCGGTCTTTAAATACTCGGCATGCAACAGGCGGGCATACTTTAATACGGAATCTTCGAGGTAGAACTTTATCAAAAAAGCATCGCCTGGGTTATCTTCAATTAAGAGTATGTTTAAATTGATGTGGTTGTTCATGTTGTTTGCGGGTATTTTCAATCAGGCAATTTAGCAATAGAAAACCAAAATTTCTCAATATTGGTGACCACTTTAAAATATTCGTCAAAAGCAACGGGTTTTGTGAGGTACAAATTTGCATGGTTTTGGTAGCTTTTATGAATATCATAATCGGCCTCTGAAGAAGTAAGAATTACTACTGGCAAAAGCTTTAATACCGAGTCGGATTTAATTATCTCCAACACTTCAATGCCGTTCAGTCGGGGTAAGTTCAGGTCAAGAATAATTAAGTTGGGCAAAGTCTTGTTTGCTATGGCCTTGGTTAAATACGCTATTGCCTCTTCGCCATTGTATATGGCCACCAACTTAGAGTCAAATTTGCTGCTTTTTAGTATTTCCTGTGTTAGCCTAATGTCGCCAGGGTTATCGTCAATTATCAATATGGTTCGTGCTTGGCTCATCATAGGTTCCCTTTTTTGTTTATGCTAAAGTAAAAGGTTGTTCCGCGCCCTATTTGCGATTGAACCCACAATCGGCCACCATGGCGTTCTACAATTTTTTTGCTAGTTGCCAGCCCTATGCCCGAACCCGAATATTCGCTAAGGCTATGAAGTCTTTGAAAAACGAGGAAGATTTTTTCAAAGTATTGTTCTTTTATGCCAATTCCATTGTCTTGTACTGAAAAAGTATAACTATCGCCGTTGTCGCGACAGCTAATGTGCACCAAAGGTGCTTGCTCGCCATGAAACTTTAATGCGTTTTCAATTAAGTTCTGCAATAGGCTTATAATTTGGGGTTGGTCGGCATATATTTCGGGTAGGTTGTCTACAACAATGGTAGCATCCTTTTCGGCTATTGATTGCTGCAAATTGATTTTTACGAATTCAACGGTTTTGTTCATATCAAGCAACCTGAAATCGTTAGTCTTTCTATCAACCCTTGAGTATTCTAGTAGGTCGTTTATCAAATCTTGCATGCGTTTTACACCATCAGTAGCATAAGCCATAAACTCCAAAGTATCGCCTTCAAGCGTTTTTTGCAGGCGTTTTTGTATAAGGTGTATGTAGCTGCCTATCATTCGCAATGGTTCTTGCAAATCGTGCGAGGCGGCGTAGGCAAACAGCTCTAGGTCTTCGTTGCTACGCAGCAGCTCTGTAGTATGCTGTTCAAGTTTGCGCTGTATATCTTTTAAATCGGTTATGTCAAGCGACATTACCATACCTGCATAAATTTCTTCCTTTTCGTTTCGCACGGGCAAAAAATGAATCAGATAGTGTTTTTTGTTAAACTCCCGCTCCATAACGTGTTCTTGGCCATTCAAGGCTCCCCTATATAGCGGCTCAAGTTCTTTAAGCAAGGTTGGCGGTATGGTTTGCTGTAAGGTTCGGCCTTCCATACTATCTTTATCATATCCTTGGTCTTCTAGTTCGGCACCTTCCACCAATTTATATTTCAAGTCTCTATCGTATAAAAACACCGCTGCTTTTGGTATGTTGCGCGCTAGTGTACGGTATAGTTCTCTGGTTTCGGCAATTTCTTCTTCGTTTTGCTTTCTGTCTAGCGCGTTGGCTACAATTTGGCTGGTTATTTTTAACAGTGGTATGGTTTCGTTTTTCCAAAAACGCTCTCGGCTAAAGGAGGCAAATACTAAAAGACCCCTGAATACTCCTTTCGACATGATAGGAATACCAATTGTTGATTTTATGTTAGCTAGGATTACAATGTTTTTTAGTTCATCTGCCTCTGGCGGTAAATCGTTACTCGATTCAATTGAGAAATAACCTTTGGTTTTTACTTGCCTATAAACCCGTACAAACTTACGTTGCTCAACAATTTGCAGTAAATTTTCATCCGGATTTACATCTCCTGCTATCCAATGATGCGAGAGCTTGAAACGGCTGTTGTTGCCGTGAGCCATGAAAACATAACATTGGTCAATGCTCAAAAATTCAGCAACATATTTGATAGAGCTGGTTATTTCGGCATCGATGTTTTTGGGTGCAATACTGATGAAATTAGCCGAGATAATAGTAATTATGTTTTGGAACTGTAACGTGAAGTTAAGTAAGGCTTCGGTTTTTTTACGTTCAAGTGCACTGGATATTACCTGTGAAGTGATGCGCAATAGCGAGATTAAATCTTCGTCCCACGCTATTTCGTTGCGTATAGAGCTTAGTGTTATAAAGCCCATGTTCTCACCTTTGGCTTCCAACGGCAGCACTATGGAGCTTTTTACACCAACTTTTTCAATGAACTTCCTAAAGGCTGTATCTTCTGGAATGCTATTTTTGCTTTGCATATAATATACGTAGCCCAATTCTTTCATATTTTTCGCTTCCAGCGTACTACCATCAAATGGGTAGGCGGTTTGCACGGCCAATTTTAATTTCTTGTTCTCCTCACTTAGCCAATAGTAGGCTGGTTTGTATGTTTCGCCCGATTTTAGGTTAATCACTACGCGGTCAAGATCGTTTAGCTCGCCCAGGTTTTTCAAACTCTGTGTTATAGCCTCGTCAATTTGGTGAAACGGTAAATTGATAAAACGTGTCGCAATATCAGAAATTAAGGTCCTGAGTTTAAGTTGCAGCTGCAACGATTGTTCTAGCTCTTTTTGGTTGGTAATATCGGTTGATACGCCTAAAATCTGCCATTTCCCATCGGGCGACAATACAGGCTTTTTAATGGTCGAGAACCAAAACTTTCTATTGTCGCTTGGCCTGGTTATGGTTTCTTCCGGAAAATAGGCCTCTCGTTTCATTTTAACGACTTGAAGGTCTTGATCGCGATAAACCTTATCGAGCGGGAAATACTTGGCTACAGCGTTATGCTTCTGCCCAACTAGTTTTTTTATGTCGGTGCCTAGCAAGTTAGCAAATGCGTTGTTTACCAGTTTGTACCTTCCTTCGGTATCTCTTACAAATATGAGGTTGGGTATTGAGTCGATAATATACCTGAGGTACACTTGCTGTATGCGCAACTCCTGCTCGGTTTGTTTCAAAGTTGTTATATCCAATGCCACCGATTGGTACTCAACAAAATTGCCATTCTCGTCAAAAATGGCCCTATCGGTCCACATTTGCCATCGGCTGTTTTTGCTGTCGGTTTTATCTTCGAGGCTATATGTTATAAATGGGTTTTGAATGTTCAGCGATGCCAATCGCTCCTTAAATCCGTTAAGTGCTGCTTTGGGCACAAGCGAGAAAATGTTTTTACCGGTAATGTCGGTTTTATGCCCAAAGTAACGGTGATAGGCGGTGTTGGCAAAGGTTATTTTTCCGTTTGCTAAATACCGGGATATCAACTCGGTTTGGTCTTCAACTACTGCCCGGTATTTTCGCTCGCTTGCCTTAATTTGCTCTTCAGCATTTTTTCTGGTCGTTACGTCGTTGCCTATTAAATTAACATAATCGTATTCTTCAACAGGAACTAACTTTAACTCGAAAGTTTTCTTTTTTATAGTAATTTCTACTACTTCGCTTTGGTTAGTCCTCAATACCCTGGTTATAGATGTTCTCCAGCTTGCTGGAATTTTATTACCGACTTTTGTTTTCCATTCAGTCATTAAAATTTTACTGGCAGGGTTAGCATAGGCTATCGTTCCGTTTCGGGCTATGCGCATTACGGGTGCTGGTTGCTCTTGTGGCATTCGGGCCAAAATGGCCATTTCGCGTTGTATGTTTTTAGTTTCGGTTATATCTCTGCCAATACTAGTAAAATAGTCTACTTTGCCTGCGCTATTTCTTTTACAAATAATTACCTGCGATATCGGGATGATTTTCCCATTTCTTCTTACCACTTGTAGCTCGCCCTGCCAAGTGCCGTTTTTTACCGCTTGCGGCACAGCTTCATTGTATAGCTTATTCAACGAAGGGGGAGTGTAAAAATCGGCCATCACAATTTCGGCAGCAGGCATGCTCATAGCAATTCCAGTTGCTTTTCTACCTGCCTTGTTTAAATAAAGCACTACGCCATCTATTCCAATCATAGCTACAAAATCGGATGTGGAGTCGGCTGTTACCAGCAATCGTTCTCTTTCTTCAGCATATTTTATCTCCGATGAAACATCACTGTGCATTAGCATTAATCCAGTCGGCTTACCTTTAGCTATTTGGTGTTTGGCAAAACTAATGTTGTGCCATCGTAAATGGCCATCATGGTGTTTTACTTGCAGTTTATGGTTTCCATAGCTTATTTGTAAATCCTTTATATCCACCAATGAACTGTATGAAGCCCCTAGTAAATTTTCGTGGCTGTAGCCAAGTAGCTTACTGAATTTTTGATTGGCAAAAATAATGTGGCCTTTATCATCTAGCAGCACTAAGCCTTCGTTCATGTGCTCTACCAAACTCCTATATCTAGCCTCTTTCTCCCTTAGGCTATCTATCGCTTTCCTGCGCTCGGTTACATCCGTATATATTGCAAAAATGCTGGTTACCTGCCCTTGTTTGTTTTTCAATGGGCTGCTGCTTATTTCAAGCATGCGCGGCTCTCCTTTGCTGTTGTTTACCTGTAGGTTGTATCTTTCGGCTTTATTGTTTGCCGAGTCGGCCAATCTTTTCTTAGCTTTCGCCGCTTCGTTTTTATCAAGGTTGGTAGCCTCAATAATGTTTTTACCCAACAATTGTTGTCGGCCAAAACCAAGCATGCCGCAAAATTTGTCGTTTACAAATAAAACTTTGCCCGTAAGGTCCATTTGCATTACCCCTTCGTGTATTCGTTGTAGTAGGGTTTTTAACTGATCCTCATTGTGTGCTGCATGGTGTTTTTGCTTTACCTCAGCGGTTATGTTGGTGTAGGTGGTTGTGCAGCCTACAACCGCATTGTCGGGAGCTAATCGTGGGCAGGTGTGAAATTTTAAGTAGGTAGTTTCTCCTTTTTTGTTTACCAAACAGAGGGTTTGCTTGGTTTCTAAACCCTGTTGTAAAGCTTTTGATGCTGGTAAATCAACATTTGCGATTGGTTGAAACGTATCGGCATCGCTAATTTGGAATTGCGATAGCCAACTGAAAATATTGCTGATTTTAGGGCTATTGGTAAAATCTAATTGTGCTTTTTTATTCAGGAAAATGAAATTTCCATCTAAATCGGTAACCAAAACGCTGTTCTCAACAATATTGAGATAGTTGGCAAGGTCATCGGAGATGGCTTTGCTTGCTGCTATCCTTTTTGTTTGTTTTCCCGCTTTGGGCATATATAACTTTACTAATTGATAAAAATTATAAGAAAGTTACGAAAATTGCGCTATAAAGTTGATGGTGCAGCTAAATAACTATATTTCGTATACGGGTTTTATACCCGCAAGTAATAAGTCTTTTTGATCGAACAGTTCCATACCACATTGGGTACATTGAAAGCCATAAGCTATAAAATACGGGCTACTGGTTCCGTGCTCGGTATAGCCTTTTAGTGCAGCGTAGCTGCCGCATTTTAAGCACGGTATTCGTTGGTTATTGGGGTGTTGTATAATGGTTTCTCCAGTTACGCTTCCTTCCATTAGGGCTTCATCAATTCGCATTATTCTGTTTTGGTTGTAGCGCACAATGAGTGCCTCGTCTTGCTCGGTCAATCGATATATGGCTTGGTGCACCAACTGCTGCTCAACCATCAAATTCAACAAGTTTAAAACCCCATAAGCCATGCGCTCCAACACCACTACCGAGGGTGATATTTTACTAGTAATTAACTGGCTCCAAAGGGTAATGTAGGCTTCAAAAAATGGTCGGTGAGCACTTAGGTACTTAGCAAATACATTTTTGCGGGGGCTAATTTCGTGCACATGGTTGTTTACGCTTAGTAGCTTGTCTTTTAGCCGTTCATATATCTCGTGCTGCTGGTCAATGGGTACAGGTTCGTTTCGCAGCAACGATTCGGCTTCGTTGGGCAACGTTTTAAAATAACCGGCAAAGTCTTTTTGCAAGGCCAGAATATCCAATAAGACACTGAATGCCGATATCAACTCGCGTATCGATAAATTGTTTGTCTTGCGTGTTGCAATCTGCTCATGGGCCATTTCAAGGCCATCTGTTAAATGGGCAATAAGTTCGTCAACTTTATCGTCCATTATGGTGTGCTGCACCTTTATCAGCAATGTATGCATACCAAAATCCCCCAAATTTGTAATTAAGATAAGGATTTTGACAATGTGAAAAGATTAATCGGTGTTTTTTGTTGTTTAGCCTTTGCAATAGTAAGACCTAAACCGTTTGTTGTTTTTATTGTTACCCCAAATAGGGTAATCTAGTAGCATAGTCGGTATTTGTTTGGAATCGTTCTAAATAACGGCTAATTTTGTATTATCATTCTAGCCATTATGGGCTTTAGTTAGGAAACATTAATAGCAATGGTCTCAAAAGAACACATAGTACCGATGGAAAAAGAAGGAAAACTAAAAACTTGGTTCAAGCGCTTAGGCTGGGCTGCTTTTTGGTTTTTTGTAATCAAAGGCACCATCACCACCATCATTATCTTGTTTATCGGTAAAAAAGCTTGGGACGCTCTTTTCTGATTTTTTGCATTTAGCGCAATTGCCTGCGCTTTTTCCACTTGTTTCCTGCATCTCCATTATCCAATATTGCAGTGGCATTACCGTTGCTCTTTTGCTCTTCTAGTATTTTTACGCCCAGTAAGGCTGCAATTAATGCTTCTGTATCATTGTTTTCGTTCAGCATTTCGGGTTTAAAGTAGCGTGCTATAAAGTGCGTATTAAAGTTGCCGCCCCTAAACGCTTCGTGCTGCATTGCCCACTTGCCAAAGGCCAATGTGTTTTTAATGCCCACAATATCATACTCATCAATGGCACGCACCATGCGTTGCAGGGCCTCCTCGCGATTTTTGCCGTGGGTAGCCAGTTTGGCAATCATAGGGTCATAATAGATAGGAATGTCCATGCCTTGCTGAAAACCATCATCAACCCTTACGCCCGGACCAGTAGGGCGGCGGTAACTTTTTAGTTTGCCAATATCGGGCAAAAAGTTGTTGGCTGGGTCTTCGGCATATACGCGCAGCTCAACGGCATGGCCAATAATTTGCAGGTCGTCTTGTGTAAAAGAAAGCTTTTCGCCGCGCGCTACTTTTATCTGTTCCTTTACCAAATCAACACCTGTAATAAGTTCCGTAACCGGGTGCTCCACTTGCAGGCGGGTATTCATTTCCAGAAAATAGTAGTTCAGCTGCTCGTCAACCAAAAACTCTACCGTGCCGGCACCGCTGTATTTGCATGCTTTGGCTACCATTACGGCACTTTGGCCCATTTTTTCGCGAACCTCGGGCGTGAGCACACTCGAAGGAGCTTCTTCAATCACTTTTTGGTGGCGGCGTTGTATGCTGCACTCGCGCTCAAATAGGTGTACCACGCTGCCGTGGTTGTCGGCCAATACTTGTATCTCAATATGGCGTGGCGAGCCCACAAACTTTTCAATAAACACTGCACCATCGCCAAACGAGGCCACGGCTTCGCTTACAGCGCGCTGCATCTGCTCTTCAAACTCTTCCGCGTTTTCTACTATGCGCATGCCCTTGCCACCACCGCCCGCTGCGGCTTTTATCAGCACCGGGAAACCGATGCTCTTTGCCAATTCTTTGGCTACATGAACATCGTCAATAGCTCCTTCGCTGCCGGGCACCATAGGTATGCCAAAATCTTTCACGGCCTCTTTGGCCGATAGTTTATTGCCCATCAGTTGGATGGAGTAGGGGCTGGGACCAATAAACGTAATGCCCGCGGCGGCTACCTTCTCTGAAAACGAAGCATTCTCTGATAAGAAACCATACCCTGGGTGAATGCCATCCACGCCCAGTTTCAAGGCTTCGGCAATAATCTTGTCGGCCAACAGATAACTTTGGTTGCTGGGCGGCGGGCCTAGCAGAATGGCTTCATCGGCATAGCGCACGTGCGGTGCGTTACGATCGGCCTCGCTATACACGGCTACGGTTTTAATGCCCATCTCTTTGGCGCTGCGCATCACGCGCAAAGCTATCTCTCCACGGTTGGCTACAAGGATTTTTTTCATGCTGTGATATTGGTACTTGTGGGCGGTAAAGTTATGAAAGATGGCGGGAATGGAGGAAGGTGGTTCAATTAAATTAACTGGTCATGCAAATCTGCAATGAAGTCTCCAGAACTAGGAAAACAGCCTTTGGGTTGCAGTGCTATTGCATTAGCCTTTACTACCAAACAGCAAAGCAAGGAACTTTTAAAATCCGCGGTACTATTATATATTTGAGTAAGACTTCAAGGCCTATGAAAAAATTTACTTTTAAACTCGAAAGCGATAAAGATGCTGAACTGCTGAAGCAGTTGTTGGATGCTGCAGAATTTGAATCGAAGGTGGAAGGTTTTGTAGAAACGGATGATGTTGATTTTACCGAGGCAGAAATGAATATGCTTAAAGAGCGCGAAGCACACTACCAAAAGAATCCATCAAGCGCCACTAATGCTGCCGAACTTGAAGCGAAGCTAAAAAACAAATATGGCTTTTGAAGTGAAGGTTGCAGCGAAAGCTGCAATTGAGATTGACGAAGCTATTGAATGGTATTTTAAAATATCACCTAAACTGGCGTTAGATCTGTTTGACAAATACGCATTTGCTAGAAAAGCAATTGAGTTAATCCCCTTGCAATTTCAGGAGCTACAAGGCGGATATAGAAAAGTTGTTTTAGATCGTTTCCCGTACAAGGTAATTTTCAAGGTTGTAAAACCTGAACAAGCGCTCATCTTGGCTTTTGCGCACCATAAGCAAAGAAATTACTGGCGCAGGCGATAATTAGCTATTTAATCTACAGCTCATCAATCATCCCCGCCCTCTTCCTGTTTCTGGAAAACGATTGTAGGCTCGGGCAGTATCACTCGCATGAGTATGGCGTTGTGGTCACTCAGGCTGCAATATTCGGCGCACCAGCGCTCGCTGTATAGGCGCACATATCGCTCCATCATTAATGGTGTAATGCCATTGGGGCGGTATAGTATAAAGTCGATAAGGTGGCTGTTGCCGCGGTTCTTTAGGTCATTGGTTTTGCCATCGGCCGAGTATTTCACGGGGCCATGTATGGTATCATCAACGGCATCTAATACTTTTAAAAGCATCGGATAACGCAAGGTGTCGTTTTGGCGGGTGTTATAGTCGCCGGCCAAAAACTGCGGCACCCCTGGTTTTTGGTTGGTAAGCACAATAGAGGCCAAATCGATGTATTGCGATAGTTTGGTGTTCCAGCTACCACCTGCTTGCAAATGGGTGCCCATAACCTGAAATTTTTGCCCATTGGGTAGCGTCGCCTCTACCAGCAAGCCGCCTTTGTGTGCCCAGCGGTCAATGCCCTCACGCTTTTGAAAGCGCACACGGTCTACCTTCTCCAACGGATATTTGCTATAAATAACAATGCCGCTGTTGGTTACGAATGGTGCAAATGGCTTGTTTGCGGGCCCTATGTGGTAAGGGTAGGCCTTATGCATTTTGCGACGGATAATGCGGCGGCTGCGCACATCAAACAATTCTTGGAAAACGATAACGTCCAAGTCATCTTTTATCAAATGTTCGGGTAGCAGGCGCGCACGCTTAATGGGTCCTTGGCGCACTGGTAACAGCAGGCGAGGTAGCATTTTAATATTGTAAGAGAGGATGCGGATTTCGCCAGGTGCACGCACTGCTAGCGCTGGTATATCTTGCGAAACTATTTCAAGGGTTTGTGCATGGTGCTTGAGCGAAAGTAGCAAAAGCATCGAAAAAATGAGCAAGCTGCGGGGAATGTTTTTCATAGCCATCTAATATACACGGAGATTGTAAGACGGTGAAAAAATGAAGGGTAAAAGTTCTTTTTTGTTCCATAATAATCTTTCTTGCGCAGTTAGCCAAAGTGAATAAAGTGGCATCTGACATTAAGTAATTTCACCTATATAGCCTGAAAGCATTGCAAGGCCTGTTTTATATCGCTTTTGTGCTTTTGGGTGCAGTGTTAAACGTTCATTAATTTATCCACCTATTGTGCTTACTAACAGGTAATTGTTAAATTTGCCCCCGTTTTCATCTGAACACCAAGTATGTTTCAATCAAGGTTATTTTATACCGCTGTGTTGCTTATCACCTCGCTGGCGGTCTTTGCTCAAACTGGCACTATCAGGGGTTATATTTCCGATTCGGCCAGCAACCAATCAATGGTTAACGTAGTGGTGTTTCTGGAAAAAACAGAGATTAGCACCATTACTAACATCGATGGCTCTTTTGAATTGACCAACGTGCCAATTGGCAGATATGTAATTGTTGCCCAAACCGATTTGTATAACGATTTGGCAATCAGCATTGAGGTTAAATCTGGCGACAACGATTTGGGTACCCTTAAGCTTATCAATCGCGAAGGGGGCACCGATTTGCTTTCGGCCGAAGACATCATTCCTACGGTGAGCTTGAGCGAAAACGACTTGCGCGGCGATGGCGCCCAAAACGTATCTGGTTTGCTTACCGCCTCTCGCGATGTGTATATCAACACCGCAGCTTTTGTATTTGGCAGCTACCGCTATCGCATACGTGGCTATGATGGCGAAAATACCGACGTTTTTTTGGATAACTTACCCATGAACGACCTTGAAGATGGCCGCGCATACTGGAACCAGTGGGGTGGCTTAAACGATGTGTTTCGCAGCCGCGAAAACGAAATTGGGCTAAACCCAGTTGATTTTACGTTTGGTGGTGTCGGTGGCTCATCGGGTATACAAACAGGTGCCGCATCGCAGCGCAAGCAATACCGTATTTCGTATGCGGCAAGCAATCGTACTTACACCAACCGCTTAATGGCTACCTACTCTACAGGCTTACTACCAAAGGGCTGGGCGGTTTCGCTTTCTGCATCGCGTCGCTGGGCCAAAGAAGGTTATGTTGATGGCACTAGTTATGATGCTTGGTCGTATTTTGCGGCTGTTGAAAAGGTAATCAACAACCACAACATTAACCTTACTATTTTTGGTGCCCCAACCAATCGTGGCAAAACATCACCTACTTTGCAAGAAGCGTACAACATTACCGGTAGCAATTTTTACAACCCAAACTGGGGCTACCAAGATGGGGTAAAACGCAATAGCGATATTGTTCATAGCCATTTGCCAACCATTATTTTGAGCCATATCTGGAAAATTGACGAGAAAAGTAAGCTTTCTACCTCCTTCGGATACCAGTTTGGACAAAACGGCAGCACTACTTTAAACTGGTACAATGCGCCCGACCCAAGGCCCGACTACTACCGCAACTTACCTAGCTACATAACTGACTCAACGCTGCAAGATCAGGCGCTGCAGAACTATACCGAGAACCCAGAATTACTTCAGTTGGATTGGGATAGGTTTTATAGTGTAAATGCCAATAGCACCGAAACCGTAGAAAACTATAACGGCACTGGCCGCGATACTACCGTAAACCTTTCGCGCTATATTATTGAAGATCGCCGTTATGATAAAAAGCGTGTGAGTGCAAGCATGTTGTTTGAGCATAAATTTAGCGATCGTTTTATATTGCAATCGGGTGCTAGCTATGTGTGGCAGCGTACTTACAACTTTAAGGTTATTGACGATTTATTGGGAGGAGATTTGTTTTTGGATGTAAATCAATTTGCCGAGCGGGATTTTGTAAACGACCCGAATGCTGTTCAAAACGACCTAGAAAACCCCAACCGCCTGCTGAAAGTAGGAGACCGCTACGGGTATGACTATAACATTACAGTAAGTAAAACTAACGCCTGGGTGCAGGGTATTGCCAACCTGAGCAATTGGGAGTTGTTTGGTGCAGCAAACATTTCGCATACCCAATTTTACCGAACCGGTAACTATCGTAGTGGCTTGTTTCCGGATGACTCAAAAGGTGATGGCGAAAAGCTAAGTTTTGTGAATTATGGCGTTAAGGGCGGTGCTACCTACAAAATTAATGGTCGTAATTATTTGATTGCAAATGGAAGCTACATGACCAGGGCACCGTATGCCAAAAATGCCTACATACAACCCCGCACTCGTAATCAAATAGTTGACAACCTGCAAAACGAGCAGATTTATTCTTTTGAAGGTGGATATTTGCTAAAAGCGCCTAAACTTAAGGCCAGAGCTATATTTTACTACACCCAGTTTCTTAACGGCACCGATACGTACAGTTTTTATTACGATTTGGAACGCAACTTCGTAAACGTGGCATTAACTAATATTGATAGGCGTCACTTGGGTGGTGAGTTTGCCATTGAGGCTCAAATTTTTACTGGGTTCAAAATTTCTGCTGTTTCGGCCATTGGGCAAAACATTTATACCAGTCGCCAAAGCGCAACTATAACGCTTGACAACAGTGCCGAAATTTTGGCTCGCGACCTTACTATTTATTCAAAGAACTTTTTTGTGGCTAATGGGCCGCAGTTTGCCAATAGTTTAGGGTTTCACTACAATTCATCCAAGTTTTTTGCAAACCTTTATGTGAACTACTTCGACCGTATATTTATTGATTACAACAGGGTGCGTAGAACCGAAGAGGCAGTTGATTTGGTTGAACCGGGCTCTCAGTTGTGGAACGATATATTGCAGCAGCAGGAGATGGACGGACAGTTTACCGTTGACATATTCGGTGGTACTTCATTCAAAGTAAACGATTGGATTAAAAAATTGGAACGCAGTACTTATTTGTATCTTACGGTTGGTGTAAACAATATCTTAAATAACCGGAAGTTTATAACAGGTGGCTTTGAACAAACCCGATTAGACTACTCGGGCAACAACGTAAATAAGTTTCCGCCCAATTATTTTTATGCATATGGTGTCAACTTTTTTATCAGCGCAAGCTTAAAGTTTTAACCAACGGATAAGATAATATTGCAATAGGCAATCCTAAATTTAAATTTACTCGATACTCCAAATAAAATGAATATACAAAAACGTTTCTTCGGTTTGCTAATGTTGGTGGCTATGTTTGCTACCAGTGGTTGTGTTAAAGACGATTTTGATACACCCGATAACAATGGTTGCCTTGATGAGGGACTTACGGCCAACATTACCATTGCCGATCTTAAAAGCCGCTACATAAGCGGTAACCTTAAAATAACTGATACCTTAATCATACAAGGGGTAGTAATTTCTAGCGACCAAAACGGCAATTTCTACAAAGAGCTAGTTATACAAGATGCTACAGGCGGTATCTTATTGCTAGTTGATCAAACCAACATGTATACCGACTACCCAGTTGGAAGGCAGGTGTATGTAAAGGTATTGAACCTATATATGAGCAATTATGGCGGAGTGATTCAGGTAGGTGCCTCTATCAACCCAGATGATAATAGCTTGGAGCGTATACCGCAATCGTTGTTAACGGATATTATTAAAAAAGGGGCCTGCAACCAAAATGTTACCCCACTAGAAATTACGGCTAGCCAACTCGACCCTGTTATACACCAAAGTACTTTGATTAAATTGGTGAGCGTGAAAATGGCCGATAACGATGCCGGTGTTAGCTGGGCTACCGTTGGTGGCAGCTCTGCCCGCAACCGCACTATTTCCGATTGTAATAATGGTGCCCTTATTGCCCGTACCAGCGATTTTTCCAAATTTGCAGGCTCGCTAACACCGACCGAGCGTTTCAATATTACTGGCGTTTACAGCGTATTTAATAGCGATAAGCAGTTCAAGTTCCGTAGCCTCGATGATATAGAGCTTACCCCAGGTGCTACTTGCCCATGTATCGAGATTATTGGCCCAGTAAACGGCACTACCCGTTTTCATATTGACGACATCAGGATATTTGATTTATCTCAAGATTTATTGCTTGAAGGTTTTACGAGTACTTCTGGCACCATAAACCTTGCAGGCTGGAAAAACATTACCCAAATTGGCAATCTACCTTGGGTTAGTAACAGCGGTGGCGGACAAGTATACGCCAAAATTTCGGTGTATAATACCGGTCAACCTGAGGTAGCTACTTGGTTAATTACTCCAGCAATAACAGTATCTGGCAATAGCGAAACCCTGACCTTTACTACCCAAGATGCCTTTGATGACGGTGCTGCTTTGGAAGTGTTGGTTTCTACTGACTATGACGGTG
This sequence comes from Sphingobacteriales bacterium, assembly GCA_027486795.1. Lineage (GTDB taxonomy): Bacteria > Bacteroidota > Bacteroidia > Chitinophagales > CAIOSU01 > CAIOSU01. Next base: position 79,118 of record JAIXOI010000006.1, read on the forward strand.
GAAACAACCCAGAGAACTTTACCTGGACTAAACTTTGCCCTACCATAGCCGGTGGCGATGCCAATGGCTTTGGCGCAAGTTTTGTGCCTTCTGGCAATGTCGATATTTCTGGCTTCACAGGCACCACATATGTTGCTTGGCGCTACAAAGGCCAAGATTAAGTTGCCGTTAGTTTATTAACGATTACCCGCTATTCTTTTATAAAGAACGCCCCAATGATAACACGTTGGGGCGTTCGATTTTGGAGGAAAACCAAAGTTTGTCCTAAAAGAATACTTCAGTAGCCCCAAAGCCATATTGTGGTGCATAGCATGGGCCATACGAGCGCACATGTGGGTGCTTTTGCAATAGCGCGTAAAGCTCCTTTTTAAGCTTGCCAGTGCCTACTCCATGTATAAATACCATATAGTGTAGTCCGTTGGCTATCGCTAAGTCTAGCTGCTTATTAAAAGTATTTAACTGCACATGAAACTTCTCGCCCGACGACATGGTGCCATCGTCTTTCATAATGGCCTCAAAATGCAAGTCTACTTCAAAGCGCGTGGTGCTGATGCTGGTTTTTTCCCCCGATGGGGTATTTTCAAGCATGTACATGCGCAACAATTCGGTATCTACTGCCAGCGGTTTTTTGGCAACAGGTGGTACCGGTTTACTGGTTTTGGGCAGCCAAAGCTCGTATTGATAGGCCGGTGCATCAAAATACTCATGGTGTTTTAGCTGCAGTAGGTTTTTGGGCTTGGGTCGTATGCTCTTTTCAAAATGCTCCGTTTTGCCTTGCCATAAAACATGGCAACGCAGGTTTATCACAGGCTGGTCGGCCAGTTTCATAAAATCCAGATCGGTTATTACAATGCAGTCGCCAGCCGATACATTTCCCTCAAACCCTTCGGACCATTGTTTGTTCAGTTCCAGGTCAAAATCATAGTATACCGTTTCGGCCAATTGGTTAAGGAGATATAGGGTATACATATGCAGCGTGCCCGCTACGTCATATCGGGGTACAAAGGCTAAAAAGAAGCCTTGCGGTGCGGAGTTTGGGTTAGGATTAGCCATTTTAGTGAAACCATAACAAGTGTTAGCACTGCTATGTTCAAGGCTGCAAAGGTAAGGCTTGTAAGGCAGGTTTTTTAACGTAAGAAAGCAGTTGCGTAGCGCATTGCTGTTTATGGCATCGGCCTAACCGCCAAAGGTTAATTCATTACAGGAGCTGGTGCTTTTAATCCTTTTAAGGCCTAAACCATATATGCCTAGCGCTTTGTAGTATTGGCATTTGTTTTACAAAAAACATACTAAAGCACAACTTAGGTTTTAGCATGAAATATTGAGCCCAAGCTCGTAAAACGGCCTGTTTTTCAATCAAAAAAACTACTTTTAAGGCAAGTTATCAAACCTAAAAAGGGCATAGTATGAACATGGATATATTCACGGAGCGCGACCTAGTGCACAGCCAGCCGCCTATCGTGTTTACCAAACCTTGGTTTGCGCGGGGCTGGGTAATAGGTGCATTTTGGGCCATTCTGGTTACGGCTTATGTGGCTATTGGTTATATTTTGCCGGGCGGTGTCATGCGCATTTGGTTGGTTTTGGCTGGCTTGTTATGGGTTTTTACGTTCATAAAGTACCTCAAAGGGGTTAGGTTTATCGAAGTTTCGGGCGAAGTGGTGCGTATATTTGCCCGCGATACGGTTACACCCATTGGCGAAATCCCGTTTGAGCGCATGACGTTGGTGCAAGACATCAACGAAATCTATTTCATCCGCAAGGCAAAGTTTACGGGAGGTTTTTCGTTAAAGAAGGTGTATTGGAAGAATGACTGGGAGCATATTAACCTAGTTTTCAAAACCAATGCATCGTATGTAATGAACAACTACAGCCAAATGAGCCACGGGGGCTTTGACTCACTGCCCACCATCTTGCCCTCTTCGCAGTCAAGGGGCAGGGGCTTTGGGGTGTTCGGTGCTGCAGTTTACGTTTATGAAATGCTTATTGGAGTATTGTTGTGGTTGCCCTTTAATGCGTTAATGACGGAGCAAAAAACTACCCACAGGCCAAACAATTGATGTATAGCATTGAGATTAGCTTTAGAATAATTCCGCTGCACTGTTGAGCCATCTTGTGGTAATCCCAAACTAGCGAATAGGTTTTATTATTGGGCCATTTTTATACTTTTCGGCTTTATTCAGGACCTTGTTTTTATTACAAGGCAAAAGGGCATCAAGTAGGGTTTTGTCGTGTGTGAATAGTTGTTAAACAAGCTAAAATAGTTATTATTAAAAGTTAATGTATTTTTGGCATCTTGCGTTTTTTTGGCCAGAGATTGATAACGGTTTGCGTGTATAGCATGAACCCCGGAAGCCCCGCCGATACTATAAAAAGTACACGACAAAACCCCAAAGGGTTAGACAAAAAACCCAACCCACCAGCAGGCAGTGACTTGAGACACTAGACCCGTTTCCCGCATAAGGCCAAAGATTTGTAGTTTTGTGAAACTGTATAACAGCCATGGACTGTAGACCGTCGCCAGAGGCGATACAAGGCATGGATCATTGACCAAACATGACGGAAGAAGAAAAAGCAAGGAAAGATTGGACCCAATATAAGGCAGAGTCGTCGTGGGCCATATTTAAGGTAATGAGCGAGTTTGTAGAGGGCTACGAAAAGATGAACCGCATAGGGCCTTGCGTGAGCATATTTGGCTCTGCACGCACCCCTGCCGATAGTAAGTACTACATAATAGCCGAAGAGATAGCCCGCAAGCTTGCACTGGAGGGATATGGCATTATTTCGGGTGGTGGCCCGGGTATTATGGAAGCCGCCAACAAGGGAGCGCACTCGGTTGGTGGTGCATCGGTGGGGCTCAATATCGACCTGCCACATGAACAAGGTGCCAACCCATATATCGATATGGACAAGTTGCTCAACTTCCGCTACTTCTTTGTGCGTAAGGTCATGTTCGTAAAGTATGCACAGGCTTTTGTACTGTTGCCCGGCGGCTTTGGTACGCTGGATGAGATGTTTGAGTGCCTTACCTTGGTGCAGACCAAAAAGATTGAAAAGATTCCCATTATACTATACGGCAGCGAGTTTTGGAGAGGCATGCTCGATTGGATAGCTACCACTATGCGCGATAAGGAGCATACCATTAGCCCTAACGACCTCGATTACCTCCAACTGGTTGATAGCCCCGAAGAGGTAGTAAAAATTATCAGAGACTATTATCGCTCAGAGCACGCATTGCGGCCTAATTTTTGATTGTACCTTGTTATGCGCACTATATTGTTTTTGCCTTTATCGCTGTTGCTTGTTGGTTTAGTTTGGTTTGCTACACCTGTTTATGCTCAAGTGATTGACACCTCCTTGAACTTCGGTCCACCGCTCGATGTGCCGTTATACCTTTCAGGCACGTTTGCCGAACCTCGTGCTAATCATTTCCACGGAGGGTTGGATATACGCACCGAGAGCCGAGAAGGCTTAAAGATATATGCCGTGCAAGAGGGCTTTGTATCGCGCATAAAAATAGCGGCATTTGGCTACGGCAATGCTATCTACATTGAGCACCCCAACGGCTATACGAGTGTTTATGCGCATTTAAGCGGATTTAATGCCGAGATTGCGAAATACATCCATCAGCTGCATTATGAAAAAGAAAGCTGCAACTTGGATGAGGCTGTGCCTGCCGGAAAGCTCAAAGTAAAAAAGGGCGAAATGGTGGCCTACTCGGGCAACACAGGTGGCAGCGGCGGCCCACATTTGCACTTCGAGCTAAGGAACACCATTACCGAGAATGCAATCAACCCATTGCTATACGGCTTTCAGGTTAATGATAAGATGGCCCCGATAATCCACAACGTGTACGTTTACCCTAAAGACGATAACCTAACTGGCCCGGTGAGCTATGCTGCCCGCAAAACAACTACAGGGTACCGCCTAATGAAGGATACCCTTTACTTCAATACCGATACCATCACCTTTGGGTTGCACGCTACCGATAAGATGGAAAACTCCGGTAGCACCAACGGCATCTATAGCCTCGAGGTGTTGGTTGACGACTCCGCCATATACCGTTTCCATATGGATAGTGTTTCGTTTGCCGAAACACGCTACGTGCAATGCCACGTTGATCATGCCGAGAAAGTAAACGACAACAACACGGTATACCGGTGCCACCGGCTGCCGGGCAATAACTTTAACTTCGTATACGATGTGCAGCAGAACGATGGCTTCTTGGCCATAAACGACACCACCTTGCACAAGGTGGTGCTAGTGAGCAAAGATTTCCAAGGCAATGCCTCTAACCTTACCTTTTATGTGGGCAAAAGCATAACCAGCAATGCCTTTAAATTACAAGTGCTCAACTTTGATACGGTGTTTTACCACAACCGAAGCAATACTTTTTATGGAGCCGGCTTAAAGGCCCAGTTTAGTGAAAACACCTTTTACAACAAGGTTTTCTTTAATTATGATGTAGATAGTATTCAGCTTAAAAACCTACAAGCAATGGGTCCGCTGCACCGTTTGCATAAAGATAGTGAGCCTGCACACAACAGTTACAGCCTATCATTGTTCGTAAACGAAGTGCCGCAGCACCTGCACCCTAAAGGTGTAATGGTGCGCATTGATAGGAACGGAAGAATAAAGCCATATAGCACCACACACGAAGGCTCCTGGTTTACGGCTAATCCGAAAGAGTTTGGCAACTTTACCTTGGTACTGGATACTTTGCCACCCGTAATTAGGCCCTATAACTTTGTAGCTGGCGCAGTAATTACGGGTAGAAAGGACATCCGTTTTACGATTAGCGACAATTTGAGCAATATTGACACTTACAGGGCAACGATAAACGGCAAATGGGTGCTGCTTACCTACGACTATAAAAACAACTTGCTGTTTTATACCCTCGACGAACATTGCCCGGCAGGCGAACTTAATTTTGAATTGGTTGTTACTGACAAAGCTGGCAACTCGGCAACATTTACGTGCACCTTCAAAAATTAAAGTATCATGACCACTTTGCAACCTGGCCAAACGGCCCCCGACTTTACCACTACTGATCAGAACGGCAATGCCGTTAGTTTAAAGGCCCTAAATGGCAAAAAGGTAGTGCTCTACTTTTACCCTGCCGATGATACCCCAACGTGCACCAAAGAAGCCTGCAACTACCGCGACAACTATGCCATGCTTACCAGTAAAGGATATGTGGTGTTGGGTGTAAGCGGCGATACCGAGAAGAAGCACCAGAAGTTTGTGGCCAAGTACGAATTGCCTTTTCCGCTATTGATGGACGAAGACCGCACCATACAAAATGCCTACGGTGTATATGGCCCCAAGAAATTCATGGGCCGCGATACGGTGGGTATCCACCGCACTACTTTTGTGATTGATGAGAAAGGTACGCTAGAAAAGGTAATTACCAAAGTGGATAGCGCCAATGCAGCAGAGCAGGTGCTGGCGGGGTGATTATAGTCGCCCGGCAGCTACTTCTTAACCATAGGCTTCCAAGGGCTATTGCCTGGGTTGCGTCCGTAAAGGATTTCCAATAATTCTAACAAATACTTGTTCTCGTTTGATGATTGCTCAGCTATCATATCTTCAAGCATTGGCCCAAGTAACGGCATCATTTCTGTAAGATTGAGTTTCCAAACTGAGTTTTCTCGATAGAAATGGAAAAATAGTGGGGTTACTGTACCCTTGCTCAAGTGTTGGGCGGTTGCAAAATCACCATCAATGGTTACAGTACCCAACGTGTTATCGGCAACACTACTTTTGCCTACCATGCCCCTATTTACAGCAAACACAAACATCTTATAGCCGTCAAAACTAATAATCTCAGCTACGGTGGCAACATGCCTAATTCCTAGGACCATTATCCTATCAATAATTGGGAGCCCTTGCACTTCTTTCTTTTGTCCGTACAAAGCCAATTGGCACATTTTGGCGTAGTACTCAATAGTTCTGCTATCAATTACATTGGCAGCATCCTCTCCTCTATCTTTAAGTATAGCAGCTTTATATTCTGCGAAAACATTTCTAATGCTATCTTCTTGCCCTTTGGCAACTATAGAAAAGACCAATAATGCAGATAAAAGTATAATTCGACTGCCCATTTGTAAGTTTTTAACTCCCTCAAAGCTAAATTAAATAAGATAAATGCTACCTCTTGTAAGGTTATTATCAGTGTAGAGGTTTGGTCTGCTGGTTGGCACTGTAAAGTGAATTTTTTTACCTCATACGTCCCATTTCCAAATTTCCAAATTGCCACATTTTCAAATTAACCCCCATTTTCCTCCCACCCTTTCCCACCGTCCTGTAAAACATACTATCCACGCTGTTTGCGCCCGAAAGTGGGTGCTTTTGGGCCGTTTTAACGGGTTAGTTTTACATTGCCAAAATTTAGCCCATTTGGAATTCTCAAAAAGCCTTTTCTAACCATACTTATCACATTATCAACACCTTTGGTCTTTGTCTTTTTAAGATGTGGATAAATTCCTAGGGGAAATTGGTGGGAGAATGTGGTAGAAAGTGGAAAGTTTTAGTAACTTTACCGTTATAGCTAATAAAAACAAGCAATGGCGGGACTTTTAGGTGAATTTGTAGTGAGTCTGGACGACAAAGGTCGTTTGAGGCTTCCTGCTGCCCTGAAAGGACAAATATCCCCTGCCGTGAACGGCCGTTTCGTTATCAACCGTGGATTTGAGAAGTGCCTTACCATGTATCCTTACGATGAGTGGGAGCAAGTGAGCGCCAAAGTGAACAAGCTGAACACCTTTGTGAAGCGCAACCGTGAGTTCGCCCGTACGTTTTTCCGCGGCGCTACCGAGGTGACCCTCGATGGTGCCGACCGTATTTTGTTGCCCAAGCTTTTGGCCGATTATGCCGGCGTGGGTAAAGAGGTGCTGCTTACGGCCCGCAACAACGTGATAGAAATTTGGAACAAGGATACCTACGATGCTTTGATGGATATGGATAGTGACGCCTATGCTGACCTAGCCGAAGATGTAATGGGCGACCAGAAACCTGACCAGGAATGAGTTACCACGTACCAGTAATGCTGAAGGGTAGCCTAGATGGGCTGGAAATAAAACCCGATGGCGTGTATGTGGATGTGACTTTTGGTGGCGGCGGGCACAGTAGAGCTATTCTGGAGCGGTTGAACGAGCATGGCAAGCTGTTGGCCTTTGACCAAGATGCTGATGCTGCCCAAAATGTGTGGAACGACCCGAGGTTGATTTTTGTGCCACAAAACTTTGAACACTTGAAACGCTATCTGAAACTGAACCACTTAACCCAAGTAGACGGCATATTGGCCGATCTAGGGGTTTCGTCATATCAGTTCGATACTGCAGAGCGCGGTTTCAGCACCCGTTTTAATGCTGCGCTGGATATGCGCATGGATCAAGATAGCAAGCTTACCGCCGCTGATGTGCTGAACAACTATGATGCGGCCGAGCTGCAACGTGTGTTTGGCGAATATGGCGAAGTGCGCAATGCCCGCACCTTGGCTCATGCCATTGTGGGAGCCCGCACTGTAGTGCCTATGAATACCACTGCCGATTTGTTGGCCATTGCCGACCCATTGAGCATGGGCAACGTGAACCGCTATATGGCGCAGGTTTTTCAAGCGCTGCGCATTGAAGTGAATAAGGAAATGGAAGTGTTGGAAGCCTTTCTTCAAGATGCCACTGATAGCTTAAAGCCTGGTGGCAGGTTGGTGGTAATCAGTTACCACTCGCTGGAGGATAGGTTGGTAAAGAACTACATACGTGCAGGAAATGCCAGTGGCGAGCCAGATCGAGATGTGTTTGGCAAGGCCGAAATTCCATTGAAAGCCATCACCAAGAAGCCTATTGAGGCCGATGCGGAAGAGTTGAAGATTAATCCACGGTCAAGAAGCGCCCGTATGCGGGTAGCGGTAAAAGTATAGCGCCATGGAGATTGAAGAAGAACTACAAGAGCCAGAAGGTACCAAGAGCGGCTACGCCAAATTGGTTGAATGGTTTAAGGGGGTGGATTTGAAGCAGGTGTTTACGCTGGAATATGCTTTAAAAAACTCGGCCTACCTCATTTTCTTGTTCGGACTGATGATTTTATACATAGGCAATACGCATGAAATGGACAATACTTCGCGCCGAATAGAGGTAGTGAAGAAGGAGATGAAGGAGTACCGTTGGCGGTACATGAGTGCCAAGGCCGATTTGATGTACAACTGTAAAATGACGGAAGTAGCCCAAGCCGTAAAGCCATTAGGCTTGAGAACCTTGGATGCACCGCCTAAAAAAATAGTAATAGCTAAAGGTGAGTATTAAACGCGACATATTATGGCGAATATATCTAGCTTTCTTCCTAGTGGGGATAGCTGGGGCCGCAGTATTGGTGCAAGCTGCCCGCATACAAATGGTGGAGGGCGAGCACTGGCGCAGTTTGGCCGATAGCACCACTTTGGCCTATGTGCCAATTGATGCCGAGCGCGGTAACATACTGAGCAGCGATGGCAGTTTATTGGCCACCTCTTTGCCTTTTTTTGAAGTTCGTTTCGATATTAATACCGATGCCCTTACCGATGAAATTTTCAATGCTAGTCGTAAAGATTTGGCTAAGAGAATGTCAGCTTTTTTTGGCGATAAGAGCGCAACAGATTACGAGAATTTCTTGATTAAAGCGCGCCAATCGGGTCAGCGCTATTTGCTTATTCGCAAAAACGTTACCTACCCCGAGTTACAGATAATGAAAACGTGGCCCATTTTTGAATTGGGCAGGTACAAAGGTGGCTTTATGGCGATACAGCGCAACAAGCGCGTAATGCCTTTCCGTATGCTGGCGCACCGCACGATTGGTTACACCCGCGACGATATTAAACCAGTTGGCCTTGAAGGATATTTTGACGAGGAGTTGGCTGGTGTGCGTGGCAAACGCTTAATGCAAAAGATTTCGGGCGGTGCTTGGATACCCGTTAACGACGAGAACGAGATTAGCTCTGATAATGGTAAAGACGTACTTACCACGCTGGATGTGAACATGCAGGATGTGGTTGAGTCTGCCTTGCTAAACGCCGTTACCAAACACAATGCCGACCACGGTACTGCCATATTAATGGAGGTATCAACCGGTAAAATAAAAGCCATTGCCAACGTAGGCAAAACCAAAGATAGCTACTGGGAAAACTACAACTACGCCATTGGCGAAGCCACTGAGCCAGGTTCTACTATGAAGTTGGCTGCGGCGTTGTCGTTGTTAGAGGATGGTTACATCAGCTTAGATGATAGTATTGATTTGGAGTTGGGCCAAAAGGACTTTTACGACAAAACGATGAAAGATTCGGAAAAGCACAACCTGCGCAATGTGACCATTAAGCATGCTTTTGAAGTATCTAGCAACGTAGCTTTTGCTAAACTGATTGATAAGTATTACAGCCATCAGCCAGAGAAATACATTGAGCACCTAAATAAATTTGGGCTGAATGAGTTAACCGGTGTAGAAATTAGCGGCGAGGCTAGCCCGTATATTAAAGACCCAAGTAGTAGCCATTGGAGCGGCATTTCATTGCCTTGGATGGCAGTGGGCTATGAGTGGCGCCTCACCGCATTGCAAGTGTTAACCTTTTACAACGCCATTGCAAATGATGGCTATGTGGTAAAGCCATATTTGGTTGATGCGATTCAGAAGAATGGTAAGTTGGTTAAGAAATTTAAACCAGAGATTTCTTCTCGCCAAATATGCTCTGATAAGAGTTTGAAGCAGGTAAGGGCTATGTTGGAAGGTGTAATACTTAACGGCACAGGCGAGCACCTTTACAGCAAAAACTACAAGTTCGCTGGCAAAACCGGCACTTCGCAAATTGTAAAAAGTGGCCGTTACGAAAAGGTTTACCAAGCCTCCTTTGCAGGTTTCTTCCCTGCCGAAAAGCCTAAATACTCTTGCATAGTGGTTATCAACTCGCCAAGCAATGGCGTGTTTTATGGCGGTTGGGTAGCAGGCCCAGTGTTCCGAGAAATTGCCGACCAAGTGTATGCTCTAGATATGGAAATACACCCGAGCATGAACGAGTATCAAAAATTTGTGGCCGACAAGATACCATTCATAAAAACCGGATTTAAGCCTGATGCACTGGAGGTATACGAAACCCTTGGTGTGAAATGCGAAACTGAAACTGACGGGCTATGGGTAGGCAGCAAACGGAAAACCAATAACATAGAACTTACCGAGAACACCATAAACGAAAACCTTGTACCTAATGTGCAAGGCATGGGTTTAAAAGATGCCGTGTATTTGCTTGAGAACTATGGTCTGCAAGTGCAAGTAAAGGGCAAGGGCCGTGTGCGCCAACAATCTATTAACCCGGGCACCGCTGGTGCCAAGGGCCAAACCATACTAATTGAATTGAGCTAATGAAGCCATTGAAGGACATATTGAAAGGCATCACCCTGCAGGAAACCGTGGGAGACTTAGCAGTTGCTGTACAGCAACTTAGCTTAGACTCTCGTGAGGTAGCCGCGGGGACGGCCTTCTTTGCCCTGCGTGGCACTGCAGTTGATGGTCATACCTTCATTACTAAGGCAGTAGCGTTGGGTGCTTCGGCTATTGTTTGTGAGGAAATGCCTACTGAATTGAAAGCGGGTGTTACTTACGTTAAAGTGGCCAATAGCTCAGTATCATTGGGTTATGCGGCTACTAACTTTTACGACAATCCTTCTAGCAAACTAAAGCTGGTGGCGGTTACGGGCACCAATGGCAAAACCTCTACGGTTACCATGTGCTACGAGCTGTTCCGCACCTTGGGCTATAAAGTGGGCTTGCTATCTACCGTGCGCAATTTGATTGACCAAGTAGAAGTGCCAGCCACGCACACCACCCCGAACGCTATTGCTTTAAACGCTTTGTTGTCCGAGATGGTAGATGCTGGTTGCGCGTTTGCCTTTATGGAAGCCAGCAGTCACGCTATTGTGCAACACCGTACTAGCGGTTTGCAGTTTACAGGTGCAGCCTTTACCAACATTACCCACGACCATTTAGACTACCACGGTACTTTCGATAATTACATTGCTGCTAAAAAGCAGTTGTTCGATGAGTTGCCGAAATCGGCTTTTGCATTAACCAATATTGACGAAAAGCGCGGTCGTGTAATGGTGCAGAATACCAATGCCAGCATCAAAACCTATAGCCTTAGCCGTATTGCCGATTTCAAAGGCCGTATCGTTGAGAACTCGTTCGATGGTTTGATATTGGATGTGGATGGCGTTGAGATGCACACTCGCTTAATCGGCGAATTCAATGCCTACAACCTAATGACCGTTTACGGCATAGCCATGCTTTTAGGCGGCGATAAACTTGAAGTGCTAAGCGCCATTAGCAACCTAGCCTCTGCCGAGGGAAGATTCGATTATGTGGTGTCGCTCAAGCAAAAAATAGTGGGTATAGTGGACTATGCTCATACACCCGATGCACTTAAAAAAGTACTATCAACCATACAAGCCATTCGCACCGGCAACGAGCAAGTAATAACCGTAGTGGGTTGTGGTGGCAACCGCGACAGAGAGAAGCGCCCAGTGATGGCTCGCATCGCTTGCGAATTGAGCAGCCGCGTAATACTTACCAGCGATAACCCGCGCAACGAAGATCCAGCCGAGATATTGAGGGAAATGCAAGCGGGTGTAACACCCGTATTTGCCAATCGCGTGCTTACCATACAAGACCGTAAAGAAGCCATCCGCACTGCATGTGCGTTGGCGCAACCAACCGATATAGTGCTGGTGGCTGGCAAAGGCCATGAGAAGTACCAAGATGTAGCGGGGGTAAAACACCCTTTTGATGATAAGAGGATTTTGGCTGAAACCCTTAAAGAACTAGACAAGTAATGTTGTACTATCTGTTCACATATCTCGATAAAGTGTTCGACCTGCCAGGTGCGGGGCTGTTCCAGTTCATCACCTTTAGGGCGGCTGCGGCTATTCTGGTATCGCTATTAATTTCATTAGTATTTGGTGGCCGTTTGGTAAACTACCTACGTCGCCGCCAAGTAGGCGAAACCGTTCGCGATTTGGGCTTAGATGGTCAATTGCAAAAGCAAGGTACTCCAACCATGGGTGGCTTAATTATTCTAGCGGCCATTTTCATCCCAACAGTTTTATTCGCCAAGTTAGAGAACATCTACATCCTATTGATGCTATTGGTAACCGTATGGATGGGAGCCATTGGCTTTATTGATGATTACATCAAAGTGTTTAAAAAGGACAAGCGTGGCTTGGCTGGCAAATTCAAAGTGATTGGCCAAGTAAGTTTGGGTTTGATTGTAGGTTCAGTGCTGTACTTTCACCCGAGTGTTACCGTTCGTGAGCCAGTGGCAGCTACCAACGGGCAAGTGCAAGCAATGGTTAGCCCACAAGGTTTTCAAGCAGATACCACTACCGTTTATCACGATGTAAAGAAGATTACCACCACTATTCCTTTCGTAAAAGGTAATGAGTTTGATTATACCAGACTAATAAGCTGGATAGGCCCGGAAGCCGCTACATACGGCTGGTTGATTTTTATTCCGGTGGTTATTTTCATTATAACCGCAGTAAGCAACGGTGCCAATATTACTGATGGCATTGATGGCTTGGCTACGGGCACTTCGGCTATTGCGGCTTTTACTTTGCTAGTATTTGCCTATATATCGGGTAACATCGTATTCTCCAACTACCTAAGCATTATGTACTTGCCACAAACCGGCGAGCTAGTAATTTTCATTGCTGCCTTCATTGGTGCTTGCGTGGGTTTTCTTTGGTACAACTCATTTCCAGCCCAAGTATTTATGGGCGATACAGGTAGTTTGGCTTTGGGCGGCATCATCGCTGTACTGGCTATTATCGTTCGTAAAGAGCTGCTTATCCCAATTCTATGTGGGGTGTTTGTTGCCGAAAACTTATCGGTAATGCTACAGGTAGGCTATTTCAAATACACCAAGAACAAATACGGCGAGGGTCGTCGCATATTCAAAATGGCCCCGCTTCATCACCATTTTCAAAAATTGGGCATGCACGAGTCTAAAATCGTTACCCGCTTCTGGATAGTAGGTATCATGTTGGCCGTGCTCACCATTGTAACTTTAAAAATCCGTTAGTCCGTGGGTAAAAAACTAGTCATACTGGGTGGTGCGGAGAGTGGGGTAGGAGCAGCAGTGCTCGGCCTTAAGAAGGGCTATGAGGTATTTGTGTCTGATAATGGTATTATCAAAGACCGTTACAAACCACTATACCAACGCTTCAACATCGAGTTCGAAGAAGGCGGCCACACCGAGGCTAGGCTTTTCGAAGCTGATTTGATTGTGAAGAGCCCAGGCATCCCTGAGAAAGCAGGTATTATCAAAAAACTTCGCGACAAGGGTAAAACCATTATCTCTGAAATTGAATTTGCCAGCCGCTATACCAATGCCAAAATCATTGCCATAACTGGCAGCAATGGCAAATCAACTTGCACGAGCCTTACTTACCACATCCTTAAAAGGGCAGGTTTCAAAGTAGGTTTGGCGGGCAATATCGGCCAGAGCTTTGCATTGCAAGTAGCCTTAGAAAAATTTGACTATTACGTAGTGGAAGTGAGCAGCTTTCAGTTGGACGACATCGGTCCTAGTTTCAAGCCAAATGTTGCAGTGCTACTCAACATTACCCCAGACCACTTGGATAGGTACGACTATAAGTTCGAGAACTATGTAGCCAGCAAATTCAAGATTATCCAAAATCAAGACAAGAACGATCACTTCATCTATTGCGCCGATGACCACGTGGTATCTGAAGTATTGCGCACCAATGAAATAGCGGCCCAGACTTACGCCTTTGGCCTGGAACACCAACCAGAGTATGTGGCCTACACCGAAGAAGACCAACTCATCATTAACTATAAAACCGAATTTAAGATGTCAATTAACGAACTAGCCCTAGTAGGAAAGCATAACGTTTACAATTCAATGGCCGCAGGGATTGCAGCCCGTATATACGACATCCGTAAAGAGGTTATCCGCGAGAGTTTGTCTGATTTTCAGAGCCTTGACCACCGTTTGGAGTTTGTAGCCAAAGTAGGTGGCGTAGAGTATATCAACGACTCAAAAGCAACTAATGTGAACAGCACTTGGTATGCCTTAGAAAGCATGACCAAACCAGTTATCTGGATAGTGGGTGGTGTTGACAAAGGCAACGACTACGAGATTTTGAAAGCCATTGTGCAGAAGAAAGTAAAAGCGATTGTTTGCCTAGGCGAAAATAACCTGCGCATACACGAAGCTTTTTCTCGCTACGTAGATATTTTGGTGAATACCATGAGTGCCGAAGATGCGGTACAATCAGCGCACAACCTAGCCGACAAAGGCGATGTGGTTTTGCTATCACCGGCCTGCGCCAGTTTCGATTTGTTCGAAAACTATGAAGACCGTGGTAACCAGTTTAAAGCTAGCGTGCGAGCACTTTGAGCATGCACAATGTACAATGTACGATGTACAAAGTACAATGTTTAAAATTGAAGGATGAGTAGGAGTATAAAATGAGTTGGCTTGAAATGTTAGGAAAGTACTAATCGAAAGGAGATAATCAATACATAAAACTATATCGTACTTTGTACCTCGTACATCGTACATCAATTTTGAAGATGGAACAACTGCTTAAAAAACTGGAAGGGGATAAATGGATTTGGGCCATAGTGGCTGCCCTATCCCTTTTAAGTTTGTTGGCAGTGTACAGCAGCACAGGCACATTGGCCTATAAATATCAAAGCGGTAACGCAGAATATTATTTGCTTAAGCACACCATGTTGTTAATGTTTGGGTTGTTTTTGATGTACGTGGCACATTTAATGCCTTATCGCTGGTATGCCCGTATCGCACAAATAGCGTTGTATGCATCTATTCCTTTGTTGGCGTATACACTAATTTTCGGTTCGGATATTAACGATGCGAAACGTTGGATTACCTTGCCTCTTATCAATCTTAGTTTCCAAACCAGCGATTTGGCCAAGCTGGCGTTGTTGATGTTTTTGGCACGTACGCTTACCGTTAAGCAGCAAAACATAAAAGACTTTGGTTCAGCGTTTGTGCCAGTTATATTGCCGGTTTTTGTGGTGTGTGCGCTTATTATGCCTGCCAACCTATCTACGGCAGCGGTGCTATTTACCACTTGCATTATTGTAATGTTCATTGGTAGGGTTAGCTGGAAACATATCATTGGGCTAATTGTATTGAGTGTAGTTTCGGGTGCATTGTTTGTAGCGCTGTTGTTTGCATTGCCAAAAGAGATGCTAAACGAAACGGGCCGTATGGGTACTTGGCGAACTAGGATTGAATCGTTTACCGATAGTAGTCAAGAACTATCGTATCAAGCCCAGCAATCTAAAATCGCGATTTCAAAAGGTGGATTTATCGGTCAAGGGCCGGGCAAGAGTATGCAGCGCAACTTTTTGCCACACCCGTATTCCGATTTTATTTACGCCATTATTATAGAAGAGTATGGCCTTATAGGCGGTGCATTTGTGCTGTTCTTGTACTTGGCTTTTTTATATCGTTGTATCCGTATAGTTGCCAAAAGCCCGAAAGCTTTTGGTGCATTTTTGGCCGTGGGTTTGGGGTTGAGCTTGGTGTTCCAGGCCATCATCCACATGGCCGTATCTGTAAACCTGCTGCCTGTAACGGGATTGACCCTCCCCTTTGTGAGTATGGGCGGCACAAGCATGTTTTTTACCAGCATTGCCGTGGGCATTATTTTGAGTGTTAGCCGCAGTGTTGACCAGGAAACCGCAGCAGATATTAACCCTGAAGAAGCAGAAGACAAACCAACCAAAACCGTAGGTAAACTTGCAACAGCATAACCCATATCGCATACTTATAAGCGGCGGCGGCACTGGCGGGCACATTTTCCCAGCCATAGCTATAGCCAATGCTTTGAAAGCCCGCGACCCGCGAACAGCGTTTCTGTTTGTTGGCGCCGAGGGCCGTATGGAAATGCAAAAGGTACCTGAGGCTGGTTATGCCATTGAAGGCTTGAATATTACTGGTTTTCAACGTGGCAATTTGTTGAAGAACTTCAGTTTGCCATTCAAAATTGCCAGCAGCCTAATGAAAGCCAATAGCATCATCAGCAACTTTAAGCCCGATGTGGTTGTAGGTGTGGGTGGTTTTGCAAGTGGCCCGGTTATGTGGGTGGGTGCTAAAAAGGGTATACCAGTTTTGGTACAAGAGCAAAACCAATTTGCGGGTATGACCAATAAACTGGTAGCCAACAAAGCCAATAAGTTTTGTGTAGCCTACGAAGGCATGGAGCGCTTCTTCCCGAAGGATAAAATTGTGATAACCGGCAACCCAGTGCGTGCCGAGATATTGAACCGCAACGTTACCCGCCAAGATGCTATAATCCACTTTAACCTAGAACCAAACAAAAAGACCATCCTGATTATTGGCGGCAGTTTGGGTGCAAGGGCTGTTAACAATGCCATCAAAAAGGATATTGCACTGTTGCAAAATAGCGGACACCAAGTACTTTGGCAAACGGGCAAAATATACTTCGAGGAAATGAAAGCCGCTGCACAAGACTATGCCGATGTGCATGCCATGGAGTTTATAAAGCGCATGGATTTAGCCTATGAAGTAGCCGATGTCATTATCTCTCGCGCTGGTGCTATTTCTATTTCGGAGTTGTGCTTAGTGGGTAAGCCAGTTATTTTGCTGCCTAGCCCCAACGTAACCGAAGACCACCAAACATACAACGCGCAAGCATTAGTGGATAAGAGTGCGGCGATTATGATAAAAGATGCAGTTGCTAACCAAGAGCTAGTGCCTGCAGTATTGGCATTGCTTAGCGATAACCAACAGCAACAACTCCTGGCAGAAAATATTAAAAAACTAGGTATAGCTAATGCAACTGAGCGTATTGCTGACGAAGTAATAAAATTGATTAAGAAATGAACCTAGGAACGGTACATAGCGTATTTTTCATCGGCATTGGCGGCATTGGTATGAGCTCCTTGGCACGGTACTTTCGCCACATTGGCGCGAAGGTGGCTGGCTATGACCGCACGGAAACCGCCCTTACCAAGCAATTGGTTGCCGAAGGAATGGCAGTTCATTATGAAGATATTATTGCTTTGATTCCTGCCGATGCAGAGTTGGTTATTTATACCCCTGCTATCCCAAAAGACCATAAGCAATTCAATTACCTAAAAAACGAAGGTAAACTGTTGGTATTGAAACGCTCTGAAGTGTTGGAGATTCTCACCAAGGATAAGTTTACCATTGCTATTGGTGGCAGCCACGGCAAAACCACCGTAACCAGCATGACAGCTCATGTGCTTACGCACAGCGGCTATGGTTGTACCGCATTTTTGGGTGGTATAGCAACCAACTATCACAGCAACTTTATAGCTGGCAACCCTGATGTAATAGTGGTTGAAGCCGATGAGTTTGACCGCTCTTTTTTGCGTTTGCACCCAAATATTACCGTTATTACTGCCGTTGATACCGACCACTTGGACATATACGGTAGCCGCGAGGCTATTGAAGATACTTTTGTAGAGTTTGTAAGCAAACTACAGCCTAACGGTAAAGTGATTGCCCATCAAGACGTTACCATTCTGCCAAGGATTAAGGATAAAGAAGTATTGACGTATGGCATAATTGATGGAGCAGATTATCAAGCAACGAATATTCAAGTAGCTGGCGGTAAGTTTCAGTTTGAAGTAGAGAGTGAGTTAGAGAGCGAGCGCGAAAAAAATCAACCCGCAACTAATGTCATACTGAGCGGAGCCGAAGTACGTAACTCGCAACTCGCAACCCTAGCTATGGGCGGCCGCCACAATGTGCTCAACGCAACTGCTGCCATGGCAGTAGGTTTGCAGTTAGGTATTAGCATGGATAAAATAGCCACCGCCATCACTAGTTTTAAAGGTATTCAAAGGCGCTTTGAGTATGTTATCAATACTCCCGAGTTGGTTTACATTGACGACTACGCCCACCACCCCGAGGAAATACGTGCCTGCATTAGTGGGGTTAGGGAGTTATTTCCGGGTAAGCGCATTACAGCTGTTTTTCAGCCACACTTGTTTAGCCGTACCAACGATTTATATCCTGGTTTTGCCGAAAGCTTGCAACTGGCCGATGAAGTGATATTGTTGAATATATACCCAGCCCGCGAATTGCCGATGTTGGGCGTTACCAGCGAATTGATATTGAATGCTATAGAAGGCACTAGTAAAGAACTAGTAGCCGATGCCAATTTGATAAAAGTTTTAGCCAGCCGCCCTTTGGAGGTTTTGTTGACCATAGGCGCAGGCGATATTGATAAGCAAGTAGCAAAAATCAAAGATTATTTTACCCCTGAAAACCAAGCGAAAGCATGAAAAGGTTGCTAAGGATAGCGAAGAAAATCATGATTCTGCTACTATGGGTAGGGGGTACAGTGGGCTTTGTAGTGCTAGCCAGCGCTGCTATTGCTAAACAGCGTTCAATAGCTTGTAAAAAACTGCACATTCAATTAGACAATGACCAAGGCATCTTGTTTGTGGATGAAGAGGATGTACGTAAGGCTTTTACTAAATTAAATGGCCAACAACCAGAGGGTAAACCCATCAAAACCCTTGACTTAGCTATACTTGAGGCAGAATTGGAGCGCAACCCTTATATAGCCGAGGCAAACCTTTATGCAGACATACGAGGAGACCTTCACGTGAAGGTTTCGCAAAGGGAACCGCTACTGCGTATTATTAACAACAACGGTGTTAGCTTCTATATAGATAAAAAGGGGTATAAAATGCCAGTGTCTAGTAAATTTACTTCGCGAATCCCTGTGGCGACTGGTTTTATCGACCCAACCCAGGTAAGTAAAGGCAAAGTTGCCGATAGCACGGTGCTGAACGATCTATTTCAACTTGGCCTATTTATTGAAAATGACCCTTTCCGCAGCGCATTGGTGGAGCAGATTTATGTAGATGAGCGCGGCGAGTTTGAAATCATCCCCATGATAGGAAACCACAGCGTTCTTATTGGCAGGGCCGATGATTTGGAAGGGAAGTTTAAACGATTAATGATTTTCTACAAAGAAGTGTTGACCAATGTAGATGAATCAATTTATAAAACGGTCAACGTTAAGTATAAAGATCAGATCATCTGCACAAAATTCTGACCATGGATAACCACGCCGACATTGTAGTTGGACTAGATATTGGAACTACCAAAATATGCGCCATAGTAGGTCGCATAACCGAGCACGGCAAAGTAGAAGTACTAGGCATGGGCAAGGCCGACTCGTTGGGCGTTATGCGCGGCGTGGTTGCTAATATTGACAAAACCGTTGAGGCCATTGAACAAGCAGTAGCGCAAGCCGAAGCTCAATCGGGTCACAAAATAACCAAGGTATACGTAGGTATAGCGGGGCAGCACATTAAGAGTTTGCAGCACCGGGGTATATACATGCGCGAGGATAGCACCGAGGAAATTAGCCGTAAGGATATTGATAAGCTAATAACCGATATGCAGAAGCTGGCAGTTAGCCCTGGCGACCGCATTATAGACATATTGCCGCAAGAGTTTATTGTTGACAATGAGCAGGGCATCAAAGATCCTGTAGGTATGTCGGGTATCCGCTTAGAAGCCAACTTTCACATCATTACAGGCCAAATAACCGCTGCGAGAAACATTGAACGCTGCGTGGACAAAGCAGGTATTAAAGTGGCCGACTTAGTGCTCGAGCCTTTAGCTTCTTCAGCATCGGTATTGAGCGAAGAAGAGAAAGAGGCTGGTGTAGCTTTGGTTGATATTGGTGGTGGTACTACCGATTTGGCTATTTTCCAAGATGGTATCATCCGTCACACGGCGGTTATTCCTTTGGGAGGCAACATAATAACCGAGGATATTAAGGAAGGTTGCTTGATTATGAAAAATCAAGCCGAAGCCCTAAAAGTGCGCTTTGGTTCTGCCTTTGCTACTGAAACACAAGAAAACGAAATTGTTTCAATACCTGGTTTGCGTGGTCGCGACCCTAAGGAGATTTCTATCCGCAACTTAGCCAGCATTATTCAGGCCCGCATGGAGGAAATCATGGAGCAGGTATATTTCGAGATTCGCAGCAGTGGCTACGAGAAACGCTTAATTGGCGGTATCGTTATCACTGGTGGCGGCTCGCAGTTGAAAAACGTTAAGCAACTAGCTGAGTACATTACCGGTATGGATACCCGTATTGGATTGCCTACCGAGCACTTAACCAAGAGCCCAGTGGCCGATATGAAAAACCCGATGTATGCAACCTCAATTGGTTTGGTACTGAAAGGTTGGGAAGACCAGTTGCGCTATATGCCTGTTAAAAAGAAAAAAAGCAAACTACAACGTGAACCAGAAATGGCCGGCGAGGAAGAGGCAGGAGAGCAGCACCCGCGTTGGTGGGAAAAGATGTTCAAAAAAGGCCGCGACTGGTTGGAAGAAGGCGACGTGAAAGACTTCTGATAATAAAGTAGATAAAAAAGACCCCCGTTTTAAAATACAATTGACAAGAACCCTCAAAACTCAAAGATATGTTGGAATTTGATCTGCCAAAAGAGCAATCCTCAATCATTAAAGTCATCGGCATAGGTGGCGGCGGCAGCAATGCTGTAAATTATATGTTCAACCAAGGCATCCGTGGTGTCAATTTTGTAATTGGCAATACAGATGAGCAGGCATTAGAACTTAGCCCAATCCCTAATAAGATTCAGTTAGGCCCTGCCTCAACCCGTGGTTTGGGTGCTGGTTCAAATCCGGATATAGGCCGTTTAGCTACCGAGGAGTCTTTGGAAGAAATACGCGCCTTGCTTGAGAAAAACACCCGTATGGTGTTTGTAACTGCCGGCATGGGTGGTGGTACTGGCACTGGTGGTGCCCCTGTAGTAGCTGAGTTGGCTCGAAGCATGGGTATTCTTACAGTGGGTATCGTTACTAGCCCATTCTTCTTTGAGGGTCGTCGTAAAATCAAGCAAGCCGAAGCGGGCATCGAAGAGATGCGCAATGCAGTGGATAGCTTAATTGTTATTTCTAACGATAATATTCGCGAGCAATACGGCAACCTAACTCGCTCAGATGCATTTGCACATGCCGATGACATCTTGGCCATAGCCGCCCGTAGCATATCAGAAATCATTACCGTTCCGGGTCAAATCAACGTCGATTTTGCCGACGTGGAATATGTAATGAAGAACAGTGGTGTAGCCATTATGGGAAGCGCAACTGCCGAAGGCGAGGGCCGAGCGGCAAAAGCCATCCAAGCTGCTTTGGCTTCTCCGTTGTTGAACGATAACGACATCCGTGGCGCACAGAAGGTATTGTTGAACATTACCTCTGGTACCGACCAAATGCGTATCGATGAGATTACTGAAATACACGAGTATGTATTGGAGGCCGTTGGTGCCGATACCGACGTTATTTTTGGAACTTGCGATGACGACAGCTTGGGCGATAAAATTTGTGTAACCATTATTGCCACTGGTTTTAATAAGAACGGCATTATGGGTAGCTGGGAAACCGCTAATCGCGAGCGTGTAGTTCACGATTTGGGTCGCAGCACACCGGTTGCTCCTAAAGTTGAATTTACACCGCCAGTTGTACAGTTTACCGAGGAGCCCGTAAAACCTGAAGTGAACAACGATATGTTTCTTTTCCGTAGGGATGAAGTGGTTGTTGAAGATACCATCGTTGAAGATATAAAAGAGGTTGACGAATCAAATGCGATTACTTTCTCTTTCGACCTAAATAAGGAAGAAGAAAATACCTTTGAAGTAGTTGCTACCGAAGAGGAAAGCTTGAAAGAGGCAGAAGAGGATAACTTCTTCTTCGCTCAAGAAGAGACTGAAATGGAAGCCACTAGCGAACAGTTAGTTGAAGAAGACCCAACATTGAATTTTAGCGTGCGCAAGGTTGAAGAGAAAGCCGCTGAAGAGTTAGGCTTCGTATTCCGTCAGCGCGAAGTGGAGCAGCCTAAGGCTACTGCTGTAAAAGAAGATGATTTGTTGAACGAGCGCCTACGTCGCCTTCGCAACTTGAACATGAAGCTGAACAACCCGAACAGCTTGAATGAACTGGAAGCTGAGCCTGCTTTTAAACGCCGCAACATTCAGCTTACCAATACCCCTTATTCATCTGAGTCTGATTACTCACGCTATAGCCTTTCTGAAGGAGACGAAAACCGTGGTGAGATACGCAAGAATAATTCTTTCCTTCACGGCAACGTGGACTAAGGGTAAAGACGCTGTTAGTACCAATTATTGTGCAGATTACGAAGCGCAACCCTCAGCAGGTTGCGTTTTTTTTGTGGGACGTGTGTTGCGTTTTGTAAACCGTTAAAACGGTTGGGTGTTATGTGGCCGTTGGGTACCCACGGTTAAAACCGTGGGCTAGGTTATTTGATTGTATTCAGAATTTGTTGATAAGTTATATTGTTTTAATAATGCAAAATAGCCCATGGTTTTAACCATGGGACAGAGAATCTCGAAATACGTACAACCGTTTTAACGGTTTTCTTCGGTTGATGATCAAAACAATTAAAAGCGATTTTATATTTTGCAAATGATTGCTCTCGGTTTTAACCATGGGTAATAAATATCGTAATGTAATTAACCGTTTTTGTAGGCATGGCACATTCATTTTCTAAAATTTGGCTGCACTTGGTTTTCTCAACCAAAAACCGCGAGCCGTTAATTAAGGAGAAAATTGAAAACGAAACATATCAATTTCTATGGAAGGAATTGAATGGATTAGGATGCCAGCCAAGAATAATAAATGGCATGCCTGACCATGTGCACCTGCTTTTTAGGCTCAATCCTCAAAAATCGGTAGCCGATGTGGTAAAGCAAATTAAAGGTTCAAGTTCACATTGGATTAATCAGAATATCAGCGATAACAATCAATCTCGATTTGCATGGCAAACGGGCTATGGGGTATTTTCTGTAAGTGAATCACAGCTGGTCAGAATAGAGGCATATATTAAGGAGCAGAAAGATCATCACAGAAAGTACACTTTTATAGAAGAGTATAAAGGGTTTTTGAAAGCCCACGGGCTAGAGTGGGTTGAGGATTAGGGTTATACAGGTCAAACCGTTAAAACGGTTGGGTGTTCTGTGCATTTTGGTTCCCCCACGGTTGAAACCGTGGGCTAGAAATTTGGAAATGATCATGATTCTTTGCCGCTTGGTATTAACTTGGTAAATAGAGAATGACCCATAGTTTTAACCATGGGAAAAGTGAAATGTGAGATACCATAACCGTTTTAACGGTTTGATTCGCAATCAATACAAATTTCGCCAACAAATAAATACCCCGTAATTTGTGCTGTCATCATACAAACTAAACCAAGCCCATGTACAAGGCCCTTCTCTCATCATTGTTGTTTGCGTTGCTATTCATTTCTTGCCAGCAGCAACCTCAGCCACAAGCTGATGCACCAGAACCAACTGCCTGCCAATACCTAGACTACACCACTAACGACGCCGTACAGGCGGGCGGGATACATATGGTGAAGTTGAAAGAGGGCTATCAAGTATGGACCAAGCGCATGGGCAATAGCCCAACCATGAAGGTACTGCTGTTGCATGGTGGACCTGCTGGTACACATGAGCTGATGATTGCTTTCGAGAGCTTTTTTCCGCAGGCCAATATTGAGTTGTACCAATACGACCAGTTGGGCTCCTATTATAGCGACCAGCCCGAGGATATGAGCCTCTGGACTATTGCGCGCTTTGTAGAAGAGGTGGAGCAAGTGCGCATCGATTTGGGATTGGATAGTACCAATTTCTTTCTGCTTGGTCAATCGTGGGGTGGTATATTGGCGATGGAGTATGCGCTAAAATATCAGCAAAACTTGAAGGGGCTTATCGTAAGCAACATGACCGCCGACTTTGATAAGTACGAAGCCTATAACAACAAGCTACGCGCAGAATTGCCGAAAGACGTGTTGGATACCCTTTCTTTTTATGAAAGCAAACAGCAGTTCCAAAACCCGCGCTATTTAGATTTGATGTACACGGCCTTTTACAAAAAGCACATTTGTCGCTTAGAACCTTGGCCCGAGCCGGTGGAGCGCAGCTTTAGTCATTTTAATCAAGTGGTGTACGAATATATGCAAGGCCCAAGCGAGTTTGTGCCAGGAGGTATATTGAAGGGTTGGAGTGTTTGGGAGCGACTGAAAGAGCTTACAGTACCTACCTTAATGATAGGCGCTAAATATGACAGCATGAACCCAGCTGAGATGGAAGAAATGAGCCAATTGGTGCAGAACGGCAGTTATTTATACTGTGCCAACGGAAGCCACCTCTGCCAGTGGGACGACCAACAAACCTATATGAAGGGTGTGATTAGCTGGATACAAGGCGTAAAGTAAATCTTCCCAAAATATTATTCTTTCACCAACTTAAGCACCCGTTTCAACCCATCGGGTGTTGTAAGAGTAACGAAGTAAATGCCAGCAGGGGCTTCCATTGTTAGCTCCAATTGTTTGGTTTGGTTGTATTGCTGCCGCAAAATAACCTGCCCTGCAATGGTAGAAACTGTAACATTCAAATCTTTGTAATTGGCACCCAAATCAATGGCAAACTTCCCTGAAGTAGGGTTGGGGTATAGCATAAATTGTTGTCCGAAATCCTCCTCAATACCATTTATAATTATATTGTAGCATACCGATGTATCGCTGCAGCCATTGGCCGTAACAATTACCGCATAATCTCCGGTTACGGTGGCCACATAAGTGGCTCTGGTTGCATTGGCAATCGTTAAATAATCATTGCAGCTTACCCACTGATAAATTGCCAAGGTATCAGTAGCGGTTAGTCTTTCGTCCACTTGATTAACGGTAGCTTCGGGCTTGTTTTTGATAGTTAACTGCAAGGTTAGTATACTGTCGCAACCGGCAGCACTCGTGAATGCTTGGGTGTAGGTGCCAGAAGTATCATAAGTCTCGGTATTTAGGGTGTAGCTGCCACACTCAACTGCGGTAATAGTTTCGCGCGCGGTGTCGTTTATGGTTACGTTTATGGTCACCAAACTATCACAACCATCGGCATTTACAAATGCCTCGGTATAGGTGCCAGTACTAGTATAGGTGTTGCCACCAGTTGAGGTGAAGGCATAGCAAGCTACGGTATCAATGCTGCCAAATGTGGGGCTGCATGGAGTCCATTTGGCAATAAAGCCATTGAAGTTGCTATCGGTGGCTAATTCGAAAGTACTTGCTAGAGGGTCAAAGTCAACGGTATTAATAAAGCTACCCGCAAAGTATACATTGCCGGTTGGGTCTACAAGAATCGCTTCACCCCTATCTGCACCCGCATTACCCACTTTTCTTACCCATTGCAATTCGCCAAGAGAGTCGAGTTTCTGAACAAAGATGTCTGAGGCGTTTCCTTGGCTGGTCAAATTGAAAGCATCAATACCCGGATCAAAATCAACGGTATTGGCAAAGTAACCGGTAGTATAAACCGAGCCTTGGGTATCCACAGCAAGGGATATGGCTTGGTTGCTGCTGATGCCGGCCAACTGCCTTGCCCAAGTAAGTTCGCCTATGGAGTCCAGTTTTACAATAAATGCATTGGTACCTCCTCCCGAAGTAAGGGATAGCGTATCAGCCCCTGGGTCAAAATCAACAGTAGATGAAAAGTATCCAGCCAAATAAATGTTTTGATTGGCATCCACCAAAATATCGTTTCCTATTGAGGTAAATATGCTGCCATCAAACTGTTTTGCCCAAACGTAGTTGCCAGCACCGGTAAGTTTTAGGATAAACACATCTCTACTTGGTGCAGCGAATAAGGTATCAGCTCCAGCATTCGGGTCGAAATCAGCAAATTCTGCAAAGTAACCTGTTACATACACATTGCCTATCGCATCAAGGGTAATACTATAAGCTTCATCGAAGCCCGAGCTACCAACGCGCTTTGCCCATGTATAGGTACCGTTGGTTGCTAGTTTTTGCACATAGAAATCGGGAAATAAAGTGCCTGTCGCAACCAAATTGGCGGTGCCGCCTCCTGGGTTAAAATCGACGGTTCCTATAAAACTGCCGGTTAGGTATACATTCCCGGCCGCATCAACTGCCACATCTTTTACATCGTCTATTTGAGCGTTTCCGTTGCGGATAGCCCATGAGTAGTTGCCCACAGAGGTTAGTTTTAATGCAAATACATCTACCCCGCCGTTGGATGCCAAATTGTTGGTAGCAGCTGCTGGGTTAAAATCAACGGTACCGGTAAAGGCGCCAACGGTATATACGTTTCCAGCGGCGTCAAGGGCAATCGCCTGTGCTTCGTCGGCACCAGCACTTCCTACCCGTTTGGCCCAAACAAAGTCGCCAGAACCAGTAAGTTTTTGTATGAAAACATCCCTATCGCCAGCCGAAGCCATCAAGAAAGTATCCGTTCCTGGGTCGAAATCTACGGTGTCGGTAAAGTACCCAACTGCGTAAATGTTGCCAGCAGTATCAAGGGCCATGTCTATTACGGTACTCTGGCCAATTCCTTTATTTTGCTTGGCCCAACCTAGTTTAGTGCTCTGTGCTTCAACGGCATAGGCGGCAAGGGTTAAAATGACTGCAGTATATATCTTCAACATAAGCCTAGGTATTGCCTTTAAATAGTAAAGTTAGCTAAATGTAAGGAGCAGTGCAATGTGAGTAGGCGGCAAGTGAGGATTGAATAAAAACCAAACAGCCCCCGAATTACTCCGAGGGCTGGTATAAATCATTCAGTAACTTTAACTCAACTCGTAACTCGTAACCAGTAACTCGTACCCATTCGGCTCCGCTCAGGGTGACACAAATCAATATGCTCTGGCAAACACTGCTCGCTGCTTGCTAGGTTTGCCCGTTAAAATGCAAACGCCTTCTTCCAACGGGTTGTTAAGCGGTATACAACGGATGGTAGCTTTGGTTTCCTCTTTGATTTTATCTTCCGTTTCAGAAGTGCCATCATAGTGGGCCAATACAAAACCAGCTTCGTCATCTAGTATGCGCTTAAACTCATCGTAGGTGTCAGCCTTGCGGGTATTCTCTTCCCGGAATTTGAGAGCCTTTTGGAACATGTTGGCTTGTATAGCATCCAGCAGTTCAGGTATAGCCGTTTCTAGCTCGTCCAACTGGGCTACCTGTTTTTCCTTTGTATCGCGGCGCGCCACTTCGGCAGTTCCGTTTGCCAAGTCGCGTGGTCCAATAGCTACGCGCACTGGCACTCCTTCCAACTCATATTGGGCAAACTTAAAGCCTGGGCGGGTTTGGTCGTCATCATCAAACTTCACACTGATACCTTTGGCTTTTAAAGCGGCCATTAGGCCACTCACACGGTCAAAAACGGCATTCAGTTCTTCATCGTTTTTGAAGATAGGCACAATAACCACTTGCAATGGCGCTACTTTTGGTGGCAGCACCAAGCCTTCGTCATCGCTGTGGGCCATTAGCAGGGCACCAATTAAACGGGTACTTACGCCCCATGAGGTTGCCCAAACAAACTCCAATGTGTTCTCCTTATTGGTAAACTGTACTTCGAAAGCCTTGGCAAAGTTTTGGCCTAAAAAGTGCGAGGTACCTGCTTGCAGCGCTTTGCCATCTTGCATCAATGCTTCGATACAGTATGTCTCCACGGCACCAGCAAAGCGCTCGTTCGGGGTTTTTACGCCTTTAAGCACCGGTATGGCTAGGAAGTTTTCTACAAAGTCTGCATATACATCAAGCATACGCTCTGCTTCTTGAATGGCCTCTTGGCTGGTGCTATGGGCGGTGTGCCCTTCTTGCCACAAAAACTCGGCCGTGCGCAAGAACAATCTAGTGCGCATTTCCCAGCGCACCACGTTGGCCCACTGGTTGATGAGCAACGGCAAATCGCGGTACGATTTTATCCAACCTTTATAGGTGTTCCAAATTATCGTTTCCGAAGTTGGGCGCACAATCAGCTCTTCTTCCAACTTTGCATCTGGGTCTACCACAATACCACCGCCATTTGGGTCGTTCATAAGGCGGTAGTGGGTTACCACAGCACACTCTTTCGCAAACCCTTCAACGTGGGCAGCTTCTTTACTCAAAAAGCTTTTCGGTATAAAAAGCGGGAAGTAGGCATTTACGTGTCCAGTTTCCTTGAATTTCTTGTCCAATTCTGTCTTCATGTTCTCCCAAAGGGCATAACCGTAAGGCCTTATCACCATGCAGCCCCTTACCGAAGAGTGCTCGGCTAGTTTGCCGCGCAACACTAAATCATTATACCACTGGCTGTAATCTTCAGCCCTACTACATATTTTCTTGCTCATAGCAAACTTGGTACGCTCTTTGTTCGTTATATATACAGATGCCAAAGTTAACGATTAAATTTGTTGCACGAAGGGGATTTGAAAAAGTGGCACGATGATTGGAATCGATAAAATTGATTAAACTAGTTGGTAACTTGTAAGTCAAACCATAAATACACGCGATCCATTTTTAATACCCAGATAAACCGAATGCCATGAAAACACTTGTACTCATATCATCCTTTTTAACGGCAACCATTTTTGCTGCTTGGGGGCAGAATAATGACGACGTGTATTACCAACCTAATGGAGGTAACACCAACACGAGCCAAGACCAATACTACGACAACAGTAGCCAATATAATAATGGTACTGGCACTAGTACTGCCAACGATGGCTACAATTACAACCAGTATAACAATGACTATGGTAGTGCCGATAGGTATGATTATGCCGACAGCAGCGATTATTATACTGATGGCGATGGTAATACCTACATTACCAACAACTATTACGATAATGATGGCAACGTAAATAATTACGACTACTTTTATACAAGTCGTATACGTCGTTTTTATACCCCATACTACGGTTTTGGCTGGTATAGCGGCGCCTATACCGACCCTTATTGGTATGGCTACAACGACCCTTGGTATTGGGGTAGCAGCATATACGTAGGTAGTGGCTTCCACGTAGGGCCTACTTGGGGTTGGAATACTGGTTGGTGCTCAACTTCATGGCATACTGCCTATGCTTGGGGCAATGGCTGGAACAACGGTTGGGGCAACGGCTGGTATGGAAACTATGGTTGGAATACTGGTTGGAACAACGGCTGGAACAACGGTTGGAACAACGGTGGCTGGAACAATGGCTGGAATAACGGTTATTGGAACGGATATAACAACGGGTACAACGACGGTTACAACAATGGATTTAATGATGGATACTATGGCATTAACAGCCCCTACTACAACCAACAGTACGGCCCTCGCTACCGCGAAGGTGGCAGCCAAGGCTATGCTGGTGGCGGCAAAACGGTGGACAATCCACTAGGCGGGGGCAAAACTAGCCCAGACCCAGAGGGAACCTTGAGGGTTGGCACTAATCCCGGTGTATCGGTTGGTGCTCCCATTTCGAGTAATGGCACTGTAGTTGGCAGGGGATCAGGCGCTAACGTATATACAAGCCCAAGCAACGGTAGCAGCACTATTGCACCTGCACCTGCTGGCGGCAAAAACATAGGCAACAATACGGGAACCGTAATATCTACCACCAGCCCCAACGCTGGCAGATATAGCGGCAAGCCTAACACGGTTGCCCCAAATGGTAATACCAACACTGGAGGGATTACAACAGCGCCTGTTGGAGGTGTAAATGGCAAACCATCAGTTAGCCCTACTACTACGGGCACTAACATTGGCACTCCGCCTAATACCACCCGAAATGCACCTGCTGGCACGGGTAAGAACACTAACCCGAATGTGTACACTGCACCTGGCGGAAATATTAACCGTAACACTACCGTAAACCCGGTGCCGAGTACTAGTAGGCCTACTAATGTAAACCCTGGTAATACGCAGCCACGCAACACTGCACCACCTACTAATGTGAACCCTAGTAACACGCAGCCACGCAACACTGCACCTACTAATGTGAATCCTAGTAATACGCAGCCAAGAAATACAGCCCCAGCTCCAGGTAATAAGCCCACTTACTCTCAGCCGCGCACAAGCTCACCAGCACCGGCCCCAAGTAACAAGCCAACCTACTCACAACCGCGCACGAGCTCACCAGCACCGGCCCCGAGCAATAAGCCCACTTATTCTCAGCCGCGCACGAGCTCACCAGCACCGGCCCCGAGCAACAAGCCTACATACTCACAACCGCGTACTAGCTCACCAGCACCGGCCCCGAGTAATAAGCCTACTTACTCACAACCGCGCACGAGCTCACCAGCACCAGCCCCGAGTAATAAGCCCACTTATTCTCAGCCGCGCACTAGCTCACCAGCGCCGGCCCCGGGTAACAAGCCCAGCTACTCACAACCGCGCACTAGCTCACCAGCGCCAGCACCTAGCGGAGGTGGCGGAAGCCGTGGTGGAAGCATCAGCCCAAGCGGTGGTGGTAAAGGCGGCTCAATACCATCAGGACCCCGTAACTAAGTTTGCCGTTTTTTGAGCAGTGTTGTTTTGCAAGTAGAACCAGGAAAGTGATGAAACGATTTATACTTACAGGCTTAGTTAGTTTTATGGTGGGTGCTGCTGCAATTGCTCAAAACCCAACCGAAACATTCAGGTACTCGCAGCAAAGGCCTGGTGGAACCGCTAGGGCCCTTGGAGTTGGAGGGGCCTTTGGTGCCATCGGAGCTGATTACACGGCCGTAGGTATCAACCCAGGCGGATTGGGACTATACAGGCGCAGCGACCTCTCTTTAAGTTTTGGCGTGCAAAGTACTAGTGCCAATACCAATTTGTTTGGTTCTACCGCCGATGCACACCAAGTAAGGGCCTTTTTGCCCAATGCGAGCATTGTTTTAAGCAGGTTAAGAAGAAAATCGAGCAACTGGAAAGCCTTCAATTTTGGTTTTGGTTTTAATAGGTTGGCCAACTACAACGCCAATAGCGTGTTTGTAAACAAGCAAAGCTCCAATTCATTGCTAAACCAGTATCGCGATGAGCTTACCGCCAGCGGGCTTACCGAAGACCAAATTTCATTCGATAATTTAAGCCCCGGGGCAGTGTTGGGCTATTACAACTTTCTATTAAATCCTGTTGGCACTAGTGGCACCCAATACTCGGCTTTAACCGATGGATATAACGTAAATCAGCAAATTTCGCTTACCCGTCGTGGCGGATTGGATGAAATGTCGTTTGCTTTTGGTACCAATTACAATGATCGGCTCTACATAGGTATGCTGGTAGGTGTGCCGTTTTTAACTTACCGGGAGAAACTGAATGTGCGCGAAAGCGACGAAGCCAATGTTATTCCCTCGTTCAACAACTATTCTTTTTCGCAAAATCTCACTACCGATGGTATTGGGGTAAATGCTAAATTTGGATTGGTAGTGCGTGCGGCTAATTGGGTGCGTTTTGGCGCATCGTTTCATACGCCTACCCGCTACAGCATTACCGAGAAGTATAATACGGTATCTACCTCAAATGTAGATGCGTTGCAGTATAGCAACACCTCACCCGACGGAAAATTTGATTATCAGCTTTCTACGCCTTGGCGGGCTATAGGCAGCGCGGCGTTTATTATTAAAAAGTATGGTTTTTTATCAGCCGATTACGAGTATACTAACTACAACAGGGCTCGGTACAATTTTTCTGGTTTCAAAAGTGCCGAAAGTGCTTTAAACCAGGATGTGAAGGACTATCTTAAGGCGATACATACGGTACGTGTAGGTGGCGAAGCAGCCATCAAAAACTTCAGGCTAAGGGCAGGCTATGCACTCAGCACCAGCCCAATAGAAAAGAACAGGGTGGTTGCTGGCCGCGACCTTACTTCTTCAACCTATTCAGGTGGGGTAGGGTTTAGGGGCAAAAAATGGTATGTTGATTTGGCTTATTTCCGTTCCGTAAGCGAAGGAACAGCCGTCATTTCGTCGGACATTACCGCAGCCGAAAAGTTAAAATCGGATAATGTGGTGGTGACGGTAGGGCTTAATTTTTAACAGCCCTTTTATTTCGCCACCATCTTCAAGAAAATTTACGAATAACACCGTTACCACTTATAGAGAATAATCTAGCGCTGGTTTGTTTAATTTGCTCCAAGGTTATGTACCATGTAGAGATTATGTAGCTGCTGCTTTTTTGCGAAAAGATAATGCGCAATATACCTCGTCTCGCGAAACCAGTCGGCTTGCAAGTATAAAGTGGTTGTAAAACCTGGAAAGTAGAAAGGAGAAATTTGGCTAACGCTTATTTTTCGTCGCCAGCAGCCGGTGCATCAGTTGCAGGTGCAGGCTCAGGAGCTGGGGCCATACCACCGCCAGTTGAAGGCTCACCAACCGGAGCTGGGTTAAAACCAGCAGGTGGCGTTGCAGGGCGTTCTTTGCTCAACTCTTCTACAACCGAACCTTCAGTGGTAGTAACGTTATCACCGCTTTTTGGCAAAAATACTGCTGAAAGCAAAGTAAGTGCTAGCAAAAGAATTGCCAAAGTCCAAGTAGCTTTTTCAATAGTTTCGGTTGCACGACGGGCACCCATTACTTGGTTGCCAATGTTTGCGAAGCCTGCGCCCAATCCGCTACCTTTTGGGTTTTGGATAAGAACTGCTAACGATAGCAAAATGCAAACGATTATTATAATTACTACTAAGAAGGTGAAAGCCATGACAATTACTTTAACTTGATTATAGGAGTGCAAAGTTAGTGTAATACTACCAAATACACAATAATGTAATTTACGTTAACCATCTTTATTTTCTGGGGTGTGGTTATTGATTGTTAATATAGACTAAAAATGCCCTGCCAATGTATCTTTTTGCCTTATCTTCGTATGTATGATTAGATATTATTCGGGGCTATTGTTGCTGCTTTTTGCAGTGTTGGCGGGTTGCGATACGCCAGAACCATATACTGGCAATCCTAATCCATTGTGGGACCTGCATAAAGTATATGGTAGGGTAAAAACCCTCAAAACAGAGTACTTTGAGCCGATGATGAAAGATGGTAAAATGGTACCGGGTAGCCATGTGGGTGATAATATTACTTGGGATAGCATTGATGCCAAAGGTCAATTGTTTATTACCAAAATATTTACGCTTGATGGGCAACTGAAAAAATACGAGACCTACATTTATAACCCCAAGGGCCAACTCATTGCCATCGAATCGTTCAATGGCAATGGAGACAATAATACGCACCAAGATATTTTTTTCAACGACAAGGATGAAAAGATAAAGCAAGTGGTTACGCTAAAACTACCTGAAGGCGAGAAGACCTATTGGCGCACTTGGGTATACGATAGCCTGGGGCATGTTGCCGAGTCTTATGTATACGATGTAGACTCTATGCTGGCCAGTAGAGAAACGCTCAGTTATTATGAAGGCGATTCGGGCAAGTTGCACGTGCATAAGCTATTTATAGGCATGGATAGTTTGAAGTACTATAATGAATATGTATACGACGCGCAAAAGCGCGATTCTATTTTATTTCGTTTCCGCCCAAACGTGGCTGGCGATAGTGTGGTGTACCAAAGTAAGTACCTTTATACTTACGACGAAATGGGCAACGAGATAAACCGAAAACTAATAAATGCCGAAGGCGAAGTTAGGGCCGAGTCGCGGTTTGAGTATATTTTTGATGACCACAAAAATTGGATTCAACGCATTGAGTATGTCGACGAGGAACCTAATGTGGTAAAAGTTCGCACCTTTACCTACTATGATTGATAAACCAGCAAAGCGCATTCGTCGTCCGTACAATAGCGTTTCTATTCCTCTTGAGTTTTTGGAGTTTGACGAAGATAGTATCCATGTAGTGGTTATGGGCTCAGTAAACGGGCATGAATGCCGAATGATACTGGATACTGGCGCATCGCGTACCGTGGCCGACTTGGCTTTTGTAAACGAGGTGTTTCCTGAAATGGAAATGGAGGTAAATGAGCAGCCTTCGGCAGGCTTGGGTACCAATACCATGGAGAGCCACTTTTTTATGGCGGAAGAAATTGTAGTTGGCAACAAAGTGTTGCAAGGGCAGCTTTTGGCGGCACTTGACCTAAGCCACGTTAACGATACATATGAAATGCTTGGCTTGCCTCGTATACATCTCGTATTGGGCAGCGACATACTGCGAGCCCACAAGGCTATAATTAATTATGGTAGCAAGCAACTTATTTTGGGTTAACATTGTCTGTTATATAGTAGTATGTGCAAATTTGATTTCTTAGTGACTTTAGTCATTGTATAGTTTAAAATTTGCAGCTACATTTGCTGGTAAGTTGAACAAGGTAAAACACATATTAACCACAATAGCCCTCATAGCTATATTGTTCCATTCAGGGGCGTATACTGCTGTTTTTGTCAATTTCCAGGTAAATCAAAGTTACATTTCGGCAACTTTATGCGAAAACCGCTTTAGCCCTGAGTTAAACTGCGCCGGCAAGTGTTACCTTAAAAAACAGTTCAACAATCAATCTCAGCAAGAAACCAAAAGCGGAATGTTGACCGTTCAACAAAATCTGGTTTGGCTTTCTTTCAGCCAAGAAGTGGATACTAAGCAATTGGTTGTTGAGGCCGCTGAAGCTCCAATCATGTATTTACAGTCTTTAACCGATCAGCACCACACGGC
The DNA here is from genome assembly GCA_027486795.1 of Sphingobacteriales bacterium. Taxonomy (GTDB): domain Bacteria; phylum Bacteroidota; class Bacteroidia; order Chitinophagales; family CAIOSU01; genus CAIOSU01. Next base: position 113,641 of record JAIXOI010000006.1, read on the forward strand.
ACCACGCCCGCACCCACCTTGCCAGGCTTAATAGTAAACGAACGCTTACCGTTTTCTAAGTCTCAAACAGATTAAATGAACTTTGGAATATTGAGTCGCCTATGGCTGTGTATGCTATTGGTGGCAACGGTACAAGGCGTTTATGCTTGCGATGGGTGTAGTGCCAACTTGAGTATTTTTAATGCAGAATTGCAACTCAACAGTGGCAAGCATTCCATAGGGGTGCAGCATCAAAGTCGTTTTTTCAGCGCCACGCTTCACGAGTCGATGATCGACTATTTGAAGGGTCCTGCAAAAACCGACGGTGGTCATGTGCACACCGAGCCGCAAGTAGAAACCCCTTACCGACAAATACAAACCATTACCGACATCAGGGGCACCTTTTATGTGCGCCCCAAATGGAGTCTTATGGCCATTGTACCTATTACAGCCAAATTGCTGTTTAGGGATGATAATCAGTTTAGGGACGGCAAAAAACTAGAGCAGCACCAAGGATTGGGCGATGCCGTGTTGTTGGTGCAGTATCAGTTGCTTACCGAAGGAAAGCGCATGGAAACCAAGAAACTCATGCAGCGTTTGGTATTGGGTGCAGGCGTAAAGTTGCCAACCGGGTCTTTCAACGCAATTGGATATGACGGCACGTTAAGGCCCGATTTGCAGAACGGTAGCGGTAGCCTTGATTTTTTAACCACGGCCAACTATTTGTTTCGCGCCAAAAATTGGGGTTTAACCTCAATGGTGAGTTACAAGATAAATACCGCCAACAAAAATGGCTATCGCTTTGCTAATAGCTTGAATGCCGATTTGCGAGGCTTCTGGTTTAAAGAGTTTAAGCGAGTGGCCATTGCTCCCAGTTCTGGTTTTTGGCTTGAGCAAGCCGGAGATAATTATGACCCAAATGCCGAAACGGAAATGCCTACTGGCGGACTTTATTTGTTTAGCACCGTTGGATTGGATTTGTATAAAGGCAACTGGGGATTGAACATGCTTTGGCGCCACCCGATAGCACAGCAAATTGTTGAAAATGAACAATTTGAAAATGCTGGTGGTTTTCAAATAGGATTGAAATACGCATTCAACACTAAATCGTTAACTAAAAAGTCGAAAGACATCAAAAAATAAATAACATGAAAGCTTTAAACTTTAAACATTTCGCCTTCATACTTTTGGCAATTTTTGCAGCGGTATCAGTTACTAGCTGCTCAAAAGACCATGACCACGATGGTACTGGCCACGTGCACGTGTACTTTACCAATAAGTACGATGGAGCTGCGCAAACAAGCACCGCTACCTACACTGGCACCAACGGTCGCGATTTTAAAATTACTACCAACAACTATTACATCTCTAATGTAAGATTGGTAGACCATGATGGCGCTGAAGTGCCATTTACCGGTCAATACCTGCTTGCAAAAACCGGAGAGAACAACGAGCTTGAGCTGGAAGGTATTGCTGCTGGCCATTACCACCACATCCGTTTCGACGTGGGTATCGATTCAGTTACCAACCACTCCGACCCAAGCACTTATGCTTCTACCTCGCCGTTGGCACCAACCACTCCAAGCATGCACTGGAGCTGGAACAGTGGTTACATTTTTTATCGCATAGAGGGTTTGGTGGATACTTCGGCTGCTAAAAATGGCACAGTTGATGGCGCATGGGAAATGCACTTGGGTACTGACTCGAAATTGGCAAGCGTTGAGCTGGACATTGACCTAGAGATATCGGAAGGTTCTCACCCAGGTTTAAACATAACCATGAACACTGAAGATCTTTTCACCAATATTGACCTTGGAGGAGCAGATATAGCTACCCATACCATGGATAATATGCCATTGGCCAACAAATTGAAAGCCAATATTGCCGCTGCATTTACAGTTGAGTAACAATACATTACAATGCGAGTTAGGGGAGTGGCTTGCGTTACTCCCCTAAATTGCGTTTTGCTATAACTCCTTAAGTTTTGCGTGCAACCAATTGCTTGGTTTATCTGTTTTATTCTTAAACCTTTATTGCTATGAGATATTTACGACTGTTTATTCCTGCCTTGTTATTGGTGGTAATGTCATCATCATGCGAGAAAGACCCAGAAATTGGCACTACTACCTTCACACTTGCAGTGCATCCTAAAATTGCTTCGCAGGACTTGGTGCTAGGGCAAGAATACCTCGACCAAGAAAGTTATCGATTGATGCCCAGTACATTACGTTTTTATGTTTCACACGTAACGCTTACTAGTGCTAACGGAGATACTGAAATTAGGGATATTGCTTTGCTGGATATGGAACAAGTTGAAGCAGGTGAGCCACTTACTTTTGAGGTAGAAGTGCCAGCTGGAGACTATACGGGTATCTCATTTTGGGTTGGACTGGATAGCTTACAAAATGCAAGCGACCCTGCTACTTTCGTAAACGGTCACCCCCTAAGTTTATCAACTGGCACTTTTTGGACCTGGAACACAGGATATAGATTTGTGATGTTGGAAGGATATTACGATGATGTGCAAAATACACCTGGGCCAGTTAGCACTAGCCGTTTCTTTAACTACCATACTGGTACAGCACCTTTGTATAAACAGGCCGAGCTTGGCGCTGCTAATGTGGCTTTTACTATAGCCGAAGGAGAGCGTTTTACTTATAATTTGGATTTGGATGTGAACAAGATGTTTTACGGCCTAGAGAATATTGACCGAGCACAAGGCGCTGTAACCCATACTACTAGTAACTATGCACTTGCACAGAAATTTACTGAGAATTTTGTGAGAGCATTTTCGCTTTCCGCACCCTAACTTATAGTTAGCATGATTAAGGGTAAGGTAATTTTTGGGTCAATTTTGTTTCTGGTGCTTTTTAGTACTAGCTGTAAGCCAGTGGAGGATGACTTATTAGACAGGCCTTATAATCTTGTGTTGCCGGCTGGTTTCCCCACTATGAGCATACCTGCCGATAACCAGTTAACTGAAGTAAGGATTGAGTTGGGTAAGATGTTGTTCTTCGATAAAGCGTTGAGCAGAGATAGTTCGGTCTCATGTGGTTCGTGTCACTTGCAGAGTCATGCTTTTAGCGATGTGGTGAATATTAGCAGCGGCATTGAAGGCAGAAAAGGCATGCGCAATAGTCCGCCTTTGTTTAACCTTGGCTATCACCCATATTTCTTTTTCGATGGCGGCGTGCCAACCTTGGAGTTGCAAGTTTTAGCGCCGGTGCAAGATGTGAATGAAATGGACCATGAGTTTCCATTTGCTGTGCAACGATTGGCCCAGAACCCTGCTTACCAAAAGATGGCGCAAATAGCCTATAAACGCGATTTTGATGCCTTTGTGCTTACTCGCGCTATAGGTGCATTTGAGCGTACTTTAGTATCGGGCAACAGCACTTACGATAAGTACAACAACGGCAACAGCAGTGCTTTAAATGAATCGGCAAAGCGTGGTTTGGCATTATTTACTAGCGAAAGGTTAAGCTGCAGCGGGTGCCATAGCGGTTTTAATTTTACCGACTACTCGTTTCAAAACAACGGGTTGTATTTGCAGTATCCCGATTCGGGCAGGATGCGGGTAACTACCTTGCCCGAAGACCGAGATAAATTTAAGGTGCCCAGTTTGCGCAACATTGCCCTTACGGCACCCTACATGCACGATGGCAGTATAGCAACCTTGCCCGAAGTGGTGGAGCACTATAACAACGGTGGGGCTGCTAACCCGAACAAAGACCCGCGCATAAAACCTTTGACGCTTACAAGCCAAGAAAAAAGTGATTTGTTGGAGTTTTTGTATTCGCTAACCGATAATGATTTTATTACCAACCCCGATTATGCACCATAATGATTATTTTAGTGAACTTGACAACTGAATGCACGTTTAAAAATAGATTGGCACATCTGCCTTTAGGATAGTGATAGTTCAAGAATTGCAATTTAATTTTTGCTTGTGTCTTATGTCACAAAATTGATATAACCGATGAAAACTACTTTCATATCTATAATACTCTTATCGTCGTTACTGGCAATTTCGTTTGCTGGTTGTAAAAAAGACGAGGACGATAAGAAGAAAGACCCGAACCACTTGGGCTGGGTATACGACCCTACGCCTTACACGGGGCCAACGGTGCCACGCAATTTTCCGCAACCAACTTATGCCGCCAACAACAACCCGCTTACTGAGGAAGGTGTGCTGTTGGGCCGTATGTTGTTTTACGACCCCATATTGAGCGGCGATAGCACTTTAGCTTGCGCTGGGTGTCATAAGCAGGAAAACGCATTTACCGATACCCGCACGTTCAGTATCGGAATAGATGGTATTGCTGGAAGGCGCCAATCAATGCCCCTGTTTAATTTGATGTATAGCAGCAAGTTTTTTTGGGATGGCCGTGCAGCCAATTTAGCCGAACTGGCCTTAATGCCAGTAGAAGATCCTATTGAAATGCACGAGACTTGGCCCAACAATATAGCTAAACTGCAAGCCCATCCCGATTATCCTAAAAGGTTTTACGAAGCTTTTGGCGTTGAGCCCAACGATTTAACTAAGGAATATGCGGCAAAGGCACTCGAGCAGTTTTTGCTTAGTTTAGTTTCGGGAAACAGTAAATTTGATAAAGCAGTTAGAGGCACCGATGAACTTACTGCTGCCGAGGAGCGTGGATTTATTTTGTTTAACGACCAATTGGGGGCCGACTGTTTCCACTGTCATGGCGACGGAAGTGCCAACCAAGTGTTTCAAGAGATAAACGCCATCCGCCAATTTAGGAATAATGGTTTGGATGCGCCTGCCACACCTGCTGGTTTTGCTGACAAGGGGTTTGGAGAGTTTACCGGTAATATCAACGACTATGGTAAGTTTAAAGTGCCATCGCTGCGCAACTTGAAATTTACGGCACCCTATATGCACGATGGTCGTTTTGCCACACTCGAAGAGGTTATTGACCATTACAGTACCGGTGTAAAGGCCGCCTCGCCTAATATTGATGCGGGTGGTATGGAGTACGCTTTTCAAGGTGGCGTGCAACTCACTGCGCAAGAAAAGGCAGATTTGATTGCATTCTTACTTTCGCTTAGCGATGACGACTTTGTTACTGACCCGCGGTTTAGCGACCCATTCAAATAACGCTATCGCGGCTTTCAGGTTGGTTTTGTATACTAAGGTATGGTGTCTTATTTTATTCGCAATAATTCGCCATCATCAAAGCCTACAGCAATAGCTTCAGCTTTAGTAAAGATACCTGTGCTTAGTTGGGCGCTTTGTTTGAGGTGCGCTAGCACTTTTTCGATTACCGCTGAAGGTTTTAATCCTTTCCAATCGGGGCCTTGTAGGTGAAGGTATTTTGGTGTGGGTTCGTAGCCAATTTCGTATTTCCAGTCATCGTCTTCGGCATCAAACTCAGGTGAGCCTATCAGGTATAGCACATAAAAGCCTTTGGCTTCAAAAAGCCCAAAGTAGTAGGCTATTATCTCTGCAGGGGGTTGCGGCGAATTTTGGATTTTTACTAACCAATTGTCAATTTCAGGACTGAGGCTCACAGTATTGTTTTGCCCGAAAGTTAGTTACAAAACACTTAAAGTTTACTATTCGACCGTTGGTGCACTCATTGGTATGTTATGGTTAGGGGTAATGCAATGCATTTCGAATACAGCATTTAGGTTCATATTCCTACTTCAACTAATCAAGTGTCCAGTATAATTGAAAAATAGCCAACTATCTGAACTATTATCCATAAAGCGGGTTGTTATTTTTAGTTTAAAAACTGCGATATTTGCAGGAACTTAAAATCTGGAATCATAGCCCATGGGAGCTGACTCGTTTATATTTAACGCACACCCTGCCTACCTCGAAAACAAATACCAGGATTATAAGGCCAACCCGGCCTCGGTTGATGTTGATATGCAGAAGTTTTTTGAAGGGTTTGACCTAGCATTTTCTTACTACAGCGAAAACGGCTCTTCTACCTCCGTATCGCCTAAAGAATTGCAAGTTTTTAGTTTGATAAAGGCATACCGTGGCAAAGGTCACTTGCTTTCTAAAACCAATCCCATCCGCCCAAGGCGCGATTGGAATGCGCGTTTGGAAATCGAGAACTTTGGCCTTACTAAAGAAGACCTTGCCACCAAATTTTTGGCAGGCAAAGAAATTGGGCTTGAAAATGGAACGCTGCAAGAAATTTTAGACAAACTGCAACGCATATATTGCCGCTCCATTGGCGTTGAGTATGCCTATATAACCAATAAAGACCTACACGATTTTGTAAGGGACGAGTTTGAAAAACGCGCCTACAACATCGATTTGCCAATAGAGCAAAAGAAACGCGTACTTCAGAAAATAACAGAGACGGTTGTTTTTGAGAAGTTTTTGGGCACTAAATACGTGGGCCAGAAGCGTTTTAGCTTGGAAGGTGGCGAAAGTACCATACCTGCCCTAGATGCCATAATAAACAGAGGTGCCGACCTAGGCGTTGAAGAAGTGGTAATAGGTATGGCACACCGTGGCCGATTGGATGTGCTGACAAACATTATGTGCAAAACCTACGAGCAGATATTTGGCGAGTTTGAAGGCAACATGATACCTGATGCCACTATGGGCGACGGGGATGTAAAATATCACTTGGGTTACTCATCAATGGTAACTACGCCAAGCAATAAAACCGTACACTTAAAATTAGTACCCAACCCATCGCACTTAGAGGCAGTAAATCCAGTAGTTGAAGGGTTTGCGCGCGCTAAAGCCGATTTAGTATACAATAGCAATTACGATAGTGTATTGCCTATTCTTATTCATGGCGATGCGGCGTTGCCCGGCCAAGGGGTAGGTTATGAGGTAGTACAAATGAGCAAATTGAAGGGATACCGCACAGGTGGTACCTTGCACTTTGTTATCAATAACCAAATCGGTTTCACTACCGATTTTGACGATGCCCGTTCATCTATTTACTGCACCAGCATGGCTGCAATGGTAGAGGCACCAGTGTTTCATGTAAATGGCGATGATGTTGAGGCTGTGGTATTCGCCGTTGAGTTGGCTGCCGAAATACGCCAGAAGTTTGATGCTGATGTGTTTATTGATATGGTGTGCTACCGCCGCCATGGCCATAACGAAAGCGATGAGCCTAAATTCACTCAACCGGGCTTGTATAAGCTAATTGAGAAGCACGATAACCCACGTATTCTGTACATCGAAAAACTGAAAGCCGAAGGTAAGATAAGCGAAGCCGAAGCCCAGAAAATTGATGATGACTATTGGGCCTTGCTGCAGGATCGCCTAGATATGGTGAAGCAAAAGAGCTTGCCATACAAGTATCAAGAGCCTGAATTGGCTTGGAAAGCACTGCGCAAATCGACCCCTGAAGATTTTGACAGTTCGCCAAAAACGGGTATTTCAAAGAAGGATGTTGATAGTATCCTCAAAAAGATAAACGAGTTGCCTGAAGGTTTCAAAGCCCTATCGAAAGTGGATAGGATGATGAAGCAAAAGGACAAAATGATGGAGGAAGGCCAAGTAGACTGGGCAATGGCCGAATTGGCTGCCTTTGGTTCTATTTTGATTACTGGAAACGACGTGCGCTTATCGGGCCAAGATGTGAAGCGCGGAACCTTCTCTCACCGTCATGCTGTGCTATACGACGAGAGCGATAACCACGAATACAATCGCTTGGACAATCTTGCCCCAAAACAAGGCAAATTGCGCATCCATAACTCTTTGTTGAGCGAGTTTGCGGCCTTGGGCTTTGAGTTTGGTTACTCTTTAGCTTCGCCACAAACTTTGGTTATCTGGGAAGCACAGTTCGGCGATTTTGTTAACGGTGCCCAGAGTATGATTGACCAGTTTATTACCAGCAGCGAAACCAAGTGGCAGCGCATGAGCGGCTTAGTGATGCTGTTGCCGCATGGTTATGAGGGCCAAGGCCCAGAGCACAGCAGCGCCCGCTTAGAGCGTTTCTTGCAACAGGGGGCTGAATTTAATATTACGGTATCTAATATTACTACTCCTGCCAACTTTTTCCACGCTTTGCGAAGGCAGCAAGAGCGTCCGTTCCGTAAGCCGTTGATTAACATGTCGCCTAAGTCGCTGTTGCGCCATCCGCGATGCGTATCGCCTATTGCCGACCTTACCCAAGGTGGTTTCCAGGAGTTGATTGACGATGCTACTATCAAGAAGGCAGATAAAGTGAAGAAAGTGGTATTTTGCTCCGGCAAAATCTATTATGATTTGCTGGAGAAACAAGAAGCCGAAAAGCGTGAAGATGTGGCTTTGGTGCGCTTAGAGCAACTGTATCCGCTGCCGCATAAGCAAGTGGATGCTGTGGTTGCGAAGTACAAAAATGCCAAGTTCACTTGGGTGCAAGAAGAACCAGCTAACATGGGCGCTTGGGTGTATATACTGAGCAGCTACCGTGGGGTGAATTGGGATGTGGTAAGCCGCAAGGCCAGCGCATCACCAGCAACCGGCTACCAAAAAGTACACGCTAAGGAGCAGCAAGATATTGTAAATAAAGCCTTTGAAATATAGTTTGAAAATGGGCTAATTTGGAAATTTGAAAGTTAAATTTTCTTTTCCAATACCCATTTTCAAATTTTCAAATTACCAAATTCTCAAATTTTCTACAATGCTAGAAGTAAAAATACCACCCGTTGGAGAATCGATTAGCGAAGTAACTATTGCTAACTGGTTAGTAAAAAACGGCGACTATGTGAAGCAAGACCAAGTGCTTTGCGAAATGGAAAGCGACAAGGCTACTTTTGAGCTAAACGCGGAGCAAGCCGGTACCATTACTATTGTGATTGAAGCGGGTACCGATGCCGCTATTGGCGATGTGGTTTGCAAAATAGATACCAGTGCTGCTGCTCCTGCTGATGCACCAAAAGCCGAAGCCCCTAAAGCCGAAGCCAAGAAGGAAGAACCTAAACAAGAAGCCCCTAAAGCCGAAGCACCTGTAGCCGTTGCTGCCGATGGTTATGCTAAAGGTCATGCCGGTCCTGCTGCTGCCAAGTTGGCCAGTGAGAATGGTGTGAACTTGAGCAAGGTTTCTGGCACAGCTAAGGGTGGACGCATAACCAAAGCCGATGTGCTAGCTGCCCTCGAAAGTGGCGCTGCACAAGTTGGTGACCTTAGCCTTACTGGCAATGGTGGTAGCCGCGAGCAAGAGAAAAAGAAAATGAGCAACTTGCGCAAAACCATAGCTAAGCGCTTGTTGGCGGCCAAAAACGAAACAGCCATGCTAACTACCTTTAATGAGGTAGACATGGGCCCGATTATGGATTTGCGCACGCAATACAAAGACAAATTCAAGGAAACGCATGGCGTGGGCTTAGGCTTTATGTCGTTCTTTACTAAGGCTTGTGCTATTGCTTTGTTGGAGTTCCCTGCCGTGAATGGTATTATTGAAGACGACAGCATTGTATACCACGATTATGTGGATATGGGTGTGGCTGTATCGACCCCTAAAGGGTTGGTGGTGCCAGTGATCCGCAATGCGGAGAGCCTTACCATGGCTGGCATTGAGAAGGCCGTGGTTGATGTAGCTACTAAAGCCCGCGACGGTAAATTGACGTTGGAAGAAATGACCGGCGGTACCTTTACCATTACCAACGGTGGCGTATTTGGTTCGTTAATGTCCACCCCGATATTGAACTCGCCGCAATCGGCTATATTGGGTATGCACAAAATACAAGACCGCCCCATGGCCATTAACGGCAAAGTTGAAATACGCCCGATGATGTACCTAGCCTTGAGCTACGACCACCGTGTAATTGACGGAAAAGAGTCGGTGAGTTTCTTGGTACGTGTAAAGCACCTACTAGAAAACCCTAACCAACTATTGTTTGGCGAAGACCCTGCGAAGTTGTTGTTGGGATTGAAGTGATTTTAGTCGACAGTTCACGGACCACAGTCGACAGTAAATATAAACGCCTGCTTTTCTTAGGAATAGCGGGCGTTTTTTTATGCGATGAACATTAGAAAATGACTTTAACCTTTATAATTACTATTATCACGTCGATTGTCGTATAAAGCTACTACTTCAATTTTGGTTCTTCCAGTTTTATAATAAACTCTGGTTAGTCTATTGACAATAAAGTATCGCTGTTTTAATTTGGGGTGCTTCGGAAAGATATAGGGCATTCTAGAGGCAAGGAGTAACAGCCTATCAATTTTATCAAGTACGGATTCGACCGTTGGTTCACCCCATTCAGTATTCAGGTAAATAATAAGTTGAAGCAGCTCCGTTTCAGCTTTAGGAGACCAAATGATTTTCCGGCGTTTCATTTTTTCAAAATCTGTCTCGCCTTTTTCATAACTTCCTCATGAGGGATACCTTCTCCTCTCAAAAGCTGAGCTTCCCCTTCCTTGACCATTTCCATCTCTGCTGATGTTGGTTCGTGGTGTGTATACGGCAAGGGCTTTTTAGCGCTAAGCACTTCACTAACTGCTTCCAGCAAATCGCCATCCTCAGTACTGTCAATTAGCTGATGTAAGTGCTCTCTTATCTTATTTATCTGCATAGTATTAAAGATAACTAATCACTTTTACTTTTGGATTTGAAGCCTGAAAATTTTTACCAATTAACACCCGCTATTCGTAGTAATAGCGGGCGTTTTTTATCTCTTTGTTTGTGGCAAAATAGTAGCAAACGATATCAGTTATTCAATAGCCTAAGCCACTGCCATCACTACCCAAAGTGAGGTTACTGATATTATCACCCAAAGCACCAACCCCTGCACCATTGCCCGCGGCCCTACTGATTTGAGCGTTGTTATGGACAAACTGGCACCGATAAGAAACAAGGTGAGCTTAAGGCCTGCTTTAGCCACGGAAACAAGGTATGGGGATATGGTTTGTACCGGCTCTAGGTAACTATTCAGTAGCATAGCCACTATAAACCAGCCGATAAAGTATGGAATAGTAACCTTACCCGCCGAATTTTTATAGATGAAAGCCATACCGAACGATACAGGGATAATCCACAAGGCGCGGGCTAGTTTTACGGTGGTGGCAATTTTTAGGGCTTCGGGGCCGTATTCGCTGGCTGCACCTACTACCGAGCTCGTATCGTGTATGGCAATGGCGCTCCACAGGCCAAATTGGGCTTGCGATAAATCAAGTAAATGCCCAATAACCGGGAAGAGGAACAGGGCCACGGAGTTGAGTATAAACACAATGCCCAACGATACCGAAATTTGTTTTTGTTCAGCTTGTATAATAGGCGATATGGCCGCTATGGCACTGCCACCGCAAATAGCAGTGCCCACTGATACCAACTGCGATGTTTTGCTATCCACCTTAAGCAGCTTGCCCATAAAGTAGCCCAACAGTAGGGTTCCTAAAATGGAAACCACGGTAAACATAAAACCTTGGCTGCCTGCCTGCAAAGCGGTCTGTGCATGGATGCCAAAACCTAAACCAACTACTGATGCCTGCAATAAGTACTTAGTGCCCTTTGCCGCTTGCTTAGGAAACGGGTTGCCTATTACATTAGCTACCACTATGCCCAATACTAGCGCAGTAGGTGCCGATATCAAAGGGGTTAAGGTAAGGGCAGCTACAACTATAAACAGCAGCTGTTGCACCTGGGGGCTGAGCTTCAAGAAGCCTTGTTGGGTGGTATCTTTAGAAGGCTCGGCTGGTTTCATGTATTGGCGCTTGAGCGCATTGTTTGTAAAACTAATAATTGGGTAGGGATAATGCGTACAAAATGCCTTTAAAAATCAAAACCCCACTTTAATGTAGCTCCAGCATGCTTCCTGTTTAAATACCACCTCGCTAATTCCAAAGGCAATCCAACTGAAATAGCGAATTACAAAGATGGTAAGGTATTCATCAACCCTATGCAACCTAAGTCACAGAGTACCTTTATTCGACTTTCTTTTGCTCATTTTTTACTCTCACTCTAGCAAAACCGGATTGAACCATTACACTTGTTCATTTTTGATGCATCAGTCAAAAGTGGCACGCAGCAGTTCGTTTTCACGCCATTCCAAACATGGCTTGAGGAATTTGTATTCGGTGCGAAGTGGTTGTTGGCCGAGGTCATTGTAATGTAAGCCAAATGATGCCACCCCATACTAGCAATCGGTTGCGGGTGCGGTATTACGGTAAATAAGGGCATCTTTAGGGGCTATTTTTATCTACCTTCGTTCAATTTGTTTTTGATAAAGATTTGCCAATGCCAATTTATTCCTATTTTTAGTATCAACAGAATTAACAACTATTAACTAACCAACCAAATAACGCACTATGAGGAACCTGCTATCCCTCTTATTATTGCTTTGTCCGGCTGTAATGCTATTGGCCCAAACGCGCACCATTAGTGGTACCGTAAAGGGCGCCGACAATAAGGAAACCCTACCACAGGTTAATGTGGTAATTAAAGGCAACACCACTGGCACCGTAACCGATCTTGACGGCAACTATACCATAACCGTGCCTGAAGATGCCAAAACCTTGGTTTTTAGTTTTTTGGGCTACACCGAGCAAGAAATTGATCTGAGCGATTACCCTGGAAATGCCGTAACCATTAATGTAACCTTAAAAACAACTAATGTTGGCCTTAACACGGTGGTGGTAAGTGCTTCAAAAAGACAAGAGAAAGTATTGGATGCGCCAGCATCGGTTACTGTTATCAGTATGGAAAAGATACAGTCGCAAGCACCGCTAACTGTGGCCGATAACCTAAAGAACACCCCAGGGGTTGATGTGATGATGACTGGTTTGGTACAAAGCAACATCAACATTCGGGGTTTCAACAACATTTTCTCTGGTGCCATGCTCACCATCGTCGATTATCGCTTTGCTGCTGTTCCTTCGCTAAGGGTCAATGCCTTTCAGTTGATACCGAACAATACCTTTGATATGGACCGCATTGAAGTAGTGCGTGGCCCTGGCTCAGCGCTTTATGGTCCCAATGCTGCAGATGGTGTATTGGCCATCTTTACTCGCTCTCCATTGGATATGCCAACCAAATATGAAACCACTGTGGCCATGTCGTTCGGTTTTGCTGAGGGCACAGGCAAACCAATTCTGAGGCCTGAATTTAGGCACGCTGGCAAAATTGGCAGTAAAAACAAGTTTGGATATAAAATTTCAGGCAGCTTCTTGCAAGCGGGCGATTTTAAATACTACGACCCACGTGAGCCATCAAGGGGCGATTCTATTTTGTTTGGGAACGTAAGCTATGGTCAACCATTTGTGGAAGACACAACGCTGGAACGTACAACCTTCGATAGGGATTTTAACATCCAAAACTATTCTACCGATTTAAGGTTGGATTACCGCCCTAACGAAAATTCGGAGTTGATACTTAGCGGTGGATTTTCGACGCTAAACAATATTGAGCTCACAGGGCTAGGTGCCGGCCAGGGTATTAACTGGCGCTACTACTACGCGCAAGCGCGCTACCGCTGGAAAAACTTGTTTGTACAGTACTTTGTAAATATTAGTGATGCTGGCGATACGTATTTGATTCCACAAGTGGGGGCCGATGCACAAGCACCACACAGCTTTCAGTTGTTAGTTGATAAATCGAAACAGCATGTGGGCCAAATACAGCACAGTTGGAAACCCATCTCTATCTTGAATTTCATTTACGGCTTGGATGCGATTTATACTACACCGAACACCGAAGGTACCATTAATGGTAGGTTTGAGGATGATGACAATATCTTTCAAACGGGTGGTTATGTTCAAGGCGAGTTGCAAGCGCACGAAAAGTTGAAAATTGTGGGCGCTTTTAGGGCCGATTACCACAACCGAATCAACAATGTATTTTTCTCGCCAAGGGCGGCTATAGTTTACAAAGTTACCCCTAAACATACGTTAAGGGCTACATACAATAGGGCATTTAGCTCTCCGCAAACATTGAATTTGTTCCTTGACTTGTCAAACGGCTTAGTGCCTAACGGCATCAACATTCGTGGTATTGGCAATGCTTCGGGCTACGACTATCGGTATGGCTCAAACGGCATAGCACAGTTCCGTAGCTCCTATTCAGCTACCAACGGTACGCCACAGTGGTACGACGTAGGCGATAAGAGCAACAACTACCAATTTTTTAACGAAATAACCACCATTATAGCTAATGGTTTGGCGGGTGCAACGGGCTTCCCTAGCGAAGTGGTGAACGGATTGGTAAGTACCTTGCTTACCGACATTGCTGGCCCTACAGGCTCAATCCAGAACGTAGATCAAATTACCGTAGACTATGTGAAACTTGCTGGCGGCGCTACTATTGCAGAAAGCAGTTTTGATATTGCTGATTTTAGCACCCGAAAAGGTATTGATAACCAGATAACCCAAACTATGGAATTGGGTTATAAAGGCATTTTGGGCGATAAGGTATTTGTTACATTAGACGGATATTATACCAGAGTAAACAACTACGTAGGCCCGCTAACCTTGGCAAGTGCTAGTGTTTTGTTTGAGCCCAATGATTTGCTCAATGCCTTAGGTGATTTTGGCCCGGGCGGACAGTTGTACGATAATATTGAAAATAGTGGATTTAAGAGCATATTGATTGGACTGTTGGATGATAACCCAAGCTACCAAGACCCTACCGGAAGTATACAAAGCGTTTCGGGAGAAGTATGGGATGAGTTGGCCTATATCTTGTCGGCTGCTAGCCGCCAAATACCTGTGGGCACTGTTACGCCAGAAGACGACTTGGTAGGTAGCGATGTGATTCTGACCTACGTAAACTTGGGTAACATTAATGTTGCTGGTTTCGATTTTGCTGTGAATTATTATGCTCGTCCTGATCTTAATTTCTCCGGTTCGTTTTCGTATGTAAACAAGGACAAAATACCTTTGGCTGGCGCGCAAGGCGGATTTGTGGGTTTAAATGCCCCTAAGTACAAAACAGCAGTTTCGGCAGAGTATACCAACAGTAAAGCGCGCCTAACTACCCGCGCAACCTGGCGCTGGCAAGATGGCTTCCCAGCAAACTCATCGGTATATGTGGGCGATGTAAAGGCTGCTAACTTGGTTGATTTGAACGTGAACTACAAAGTGCATGGCTTAGAGGGTTTAAACCTTACGGTTGATGTAAATAACCTGTTTAATTACCAATTCCAACGTTTCCCGGGTACACCCCAAATAGGGACGGTGCTTATTGGCAAGGTTACCTACACTTTTACCGAAAAAACTTTTACCAAAAATTCGGTAGGTACCACATCCTTCTAAATTGATTGGTTATAAATATTGTTCTAGGCCGGTTCATTTATGAACTGGCCTAGTGCTTTTTATGAAGGTTGCTTTGTTTACTGGGCAAATTTTTAAGGTAGTTGCTAAGAATTGGCGAGTTGTCCATAATGGCTTTAGAAACAAACCTAAAGCAATTGGAAAAATCAAAGGGCCTTACCAAAAAAACAGCTTTGTTGTAAAAGATATTTTAGGCTCAATCAGCATACAAACCCCAATTTACATAACTTCGCATAAAATTTATTGGAATGAAAGTTGTTTTCAAAGTAGTGGTATTGGTGTTTTTGATGGCTGGTATTGCTGCCTGTAACAACAGCGACAGCGGTGCTTTAGGAGAAAATGGAGACGGAACCGCAGGCACAGCCCCGAATGCATATATTATGAAAGCGGTGATTGATAGCGTTGAATGGACCGCCACCTCGGTTGATACAAAGGTAGAGCAAAGCACCATTTACATTACTGGCAAAGCGGCCGATGGTAGCCAAGTGATTTTGGAGCTGAGCGAGCGTCCTGGTATTGGCATATTCCCGATGAGGCGCGGAAATGGCCAAGCTGGAACTTATGTAATCAACACGGGTATTAAATACTACGCCCCATTTGCCGGTACCAGTGGCGTAATAAACATTACCGAATATGTTAAGGATAGTATTTTGAAGGGAGAGTTTAGTTTCAGCGCCTCCAATACTATGGATTTGCACTTAGTTGAGAAGGGTGTTTTTTCTGCCCCATTACATCAAAATGCCTCTAAACCTGCACTATGAAGCGGGCTATGGGTATAGCATTGGCCATATTGTGGGCTTTTTTGTTTTCTTGCAAAACAACTACCACCTCAACAAATGCTATAGTTACAGCACCAACCGAAGTTGCTGCTAGTGACCCAGATGCAGGTACACCCGCGCTCGGAATGGCCATTAATATTGGTGGAATGCAGTGGCACGCCGAAACCTTTTCGGTAATTAAAATGGGTACCTTTTGGATTGTTAAGGGCACCGCTGCCGATGCATCGGTACTTAGTATTATGCTACCCGACCCTTTGACCAATAAACATTATGCGGTAGTGCAAGGCGGCGATGTAAGCGTAACTTATAGCACCAGCCGCGCAAAAGGCTTTTTATTTTTGGCTCCATACGCCGATAACAACGGATGGGTAAAAACAACATTAGATAATGGCCACCTTCGCGGAATCCTAGAGGTAACCGTGAGCAATGGTGCCAACCCCATAAAATGTGTTGGCATGTTCAATATCAAGCTTTGAGGCTTACACGCTCACGCCATACTCCCTCAATGCACTGTTTAGGCTGGTTTTTTTGTCGGTGCTTTCTTTGCGGGTACCTATAATCAAGGCGCAAGGTACTTGGTACTCGCCAGCCGCAAATTTCTTGGTATAGCTTCCGGGTATTACCACACTTCGCTCAGGCACTTCGCCTTTGTATTCAATTGGCTCAGGGCCGGTTACGTCAATTATTTTGGTTGATGCGGTAAGTACCACATTGGCACCCAATACAGCCTCTTTTCTTACTCTTATACCCTCTACCACAATACACCGTGAGCCAATAAAGCAATTGTCCTCAATAATTACTGGGGCTGCTTGTACTGGCTCTAACACGCCACCGATACCTACACCGCCACTTAGGTGCACATTTTGGCCAATTTGCGCACAAGAGCCTACCGTGGCCCAAGTATCAACCATAGTGCCCGCGCCAACATAGGCACCGATATTTACGTACGATGGCATCAAAATTACGCCTTTCTCTAAAAATGCACCATGGCGAGCAATAGCATGGGGCACCACTCGCACACCTTGTTCGGCATATCCTTTTTTTAGCGGTATTTTGTCGTGAAACTCAAAAGGACCCACTTCAATGGTTTCCATTTTGGTTATCGGGAAATATAAAATCACTGCTTTTTTCACCCAATCATTTACCTGCCAATGGTCTCCAATTGGCTCTGCAACACGCAATCTGCCCTTATCTAATGCTTCAATTATGGCGTGTATAGCATCTATTACTTCAGGCTGTTGTAATAATTCGCGGTTGTCCCACGTTTTTTCTATCAGGTCGCGATACTGTTGCACGTACATATTGCCTAATTTAGTGTGCTGCAAAACTCTCTAAAAAAAATGAAAAGCCCTATGAGATATTCACTAATGCTTCTGGTTTTATCCGTTTCGTTGTTTTCATGTGGCGAAAAGGCCAATATGGTAAAGACCTTTTACGACGAAGAAAAAAAGATGATTAAGGAGGAATACGGCATAAAAGGCGCACCCGATGAGGCTGGCCCCGAAGTGCGTAATGGCTTGTATAAGGCCTTTTACGAAGATGGCAAGTTGAAAGAAGAGAAGGTGTACGCCGATGGCGAATTGAACGGAGCACGGAAACTATACTTTGCCGATGGCAAGGTGGATATTGAGGAAAACTACAAAAACGGGTTGTTTGAAGGGCCGTACAAAGCCCACTTCGCCAATGGGAAGGTAAAAGAGGAAGGACAGTATGTAAACAACGAGATAACCGGTTTGTGGAAATACTACTACGAAAGTGGGCAGTTGAAAGAGGAAGTTAATTTTGCCAACAACCTAGAGAATGGCTTGTATAAAAAATATCACGAAAATGGCACTTTGGCTGCCGAAGGCGAATACAAGGCCGAAACCGAAAACGGACTATGGAAATACTATCACGCCAATGGTGCTGAACAAGAGCAAGTGACTTATGTTAATGGTAAAGAGGAAGGATGGGTTTACGTGCTCAGCGAAATGGGTGATACTGTTAAATGGATAAACTACAAAGAAGGCCGCCCGCTTAGTTTCAAGGAAAAGCCACAAATGCAACAGTAGGATACCATTGCATTGTTGGCTCTCGATACGGTTTGGTAACTCAACAATTGGTGCTTTTTAACATTTGGCATTGAATTTGTCGTTAGCTTTACATACCATCAAAACTATTCTATGAAAATCAATCATCTTCTTGGCCTTTTGCTTGTTTTAAGTTTGGGCACGGTTTCTTGTAATTTAGATTTAGACAAAAACAAGAATATTGACTATCAGCTTTTAGCTACCGATGCCAGTGTATCTGATAATATTAGCAGCGACACCTATCGTTTGGTTGACCAAGAATCGAGAAATGGCGAATTTAGTGATAGTGTAGGCAAAGTGGCCAGCAACCTTCAATGGGTTTCTTCCGTTGATACTTGCGCCATCGTTACGCTTAATGTAAACGGTGGAAACTTTCCGATGACCTTGACCATTGATTTTGGCTCAGGCTGCACCGATGGGTATGGCGTAGTGCGCAAAGGGAAAGTTATAGGCGTATTCTCGGGCTATTATTCATCCACTGGCACTAGGGTTGATGTTAGTTTCAACAACTATTATGTAAATGGTTACAAGGTTGAGGGCCAAAAGAGTATTGTAAACAATGGACGCAATGCCCAGCAAAAATTGCAGTTTAGCGTGGTTGATGCCAATGGCCGTATTACCAAGCCCGATAACGGCATCATTACTTGGGAATCGACTAGAACGCACGTTTGGGACGAAGGTGAATCGACTCCCTTATTTTTCTGCGATGATGTATACTCAATTACTGGCACGGCTAGCGGTGAGATTAGCGATGGAACCCCTTATGCCATCCGCACTGAGTCTGCCGTTAAGAAAAGCGTTTGCTGTCCTTATGTTGACGAAGGCGTGGTAACATACGCGGTAGATGGCTCTGATATTGCTACTATTGATTACGGAGGCGGCTCGTGCGATGGGTTGGCCAATATTACCGCCAATGGCAATACTTTTGTGGTAATTATACAATAACCACAACACCAACAGGTGCCTGAAGTGCACCAATTGTGCCGCGGCTAGGGTATTCATGGCTCGTAATCTCAAAATAAACACATACCTTCTATCGGTTTTTCAACGGTAAAGAACTTTGCTTGAAACGGATCCTGATTGTACTGCTCTCCTTCTTTTTTATTTTTATACTTGTATGGACGGTATCGGCAATGCCATCTTACAGAGATGATAGCTTGGCACCCAATGAGCAGTTGGTGTCGTTGTCGGGCAAGCTTTTATTTGCAGTAAAAACTGGTGAGCCCACCGATAGTATTGAAGCGGCACTGGCCGAAGGGTTAACGCAAAGCCTGATTCTTGGCTTAAGCAACGATAATGCTCGTAAAACGTTTTGGATAAACATTTACAACGCCTATTTTCAGATACTGGCCATCCGCGAAAAACTTGTAAGACCCGATATTTTTACCCAAGAAGCGTTTACTATTGGCGGTTTAAAGTTAAGCCTCGATGATGTGGAGCATGGCATATTGCGCCGCTATAGGGTAAAATGGAGCTTGGGTTATCTGCCTCGCTTTTGGCCACCAAAAGACATTAAAAAACTTGCCGTTACCCAGTTAGATTACCGCATTCACTTTGCGCTGAATTGTGGTGCCAAAAGTTGCCCACCCATTGCTTTCTATGATTATGAAAAAATAGAATCGCAGCTGGAGTTGGCTACAACTTCTTTTTTAATGCAGGATGTAGCAGTTGATGATACTGAAAAAGTGGTGCGCGTAACCAAAATTATGCAATGGTTTAAAGCCGACTTTAATGGCAACCGGGGCATCAAAGAAATCTTGCAAAAGTATTTGGGCAAAGATTTTGGAGATTATAAAATTGAGTACAAGGATTATGATTGGGGAAGCAGCTTAGGCAATTATGCTGGTCCACAGTCCACAGTAAAAGAGAACAACCAATAACCAATAACTAATAACCAATAACCAATAACCAATAACCAATAACCAAAAACTAATAACCAATAACCAATAACCCACGCAAGGCTAAATAAGCCACTACAAAGGGTACGGTAAAGAAGAAGGCATCGAACCTATCGAGCACACCGCCGTGGCCGGGCAATAGTGTGCCACTGTCCTTTATACCCAAGTTGCGCTTCAGCATCGATTCTATTAGGTCGCCAACTGTAGCAAAGGTGCTGGTAAGTATGGCAATAACAACCCAATCCATTATTTCCCAACCTTCAACAGGTATTAAATAATAAAGACCTACTGCTATTAGCGCACAGCCAACCACACCACCAGCCGAGCCTTCAATGGTTTTGCCTGGCGAAATACGAGACAATAGTTTGGTTTTGCCAATCTGCCTGCCCACTAGGTAGGCGCTTATGTCGTTTGCCCAAACAAGCAATAATACAGCCATCATGGGCCTCCAGCTGTATCCATTGGCACCGAGCACCAAAAATTGCACCAGCATAAACGGGAAGGCCAAATAAACCAGCGAAACAACGTTGAGCGATATGTTATAAAATGCATCTTTTGAGTCAGCAAATAACTCTAGCATAAAGAACAATAGCAGCATGGCCGGCACCACTAGCAGGTACTGGCCGCTTATTAATCCGTTGGCATAAAAATAAGTACTTACATATAAGGCCACTGCAAGTAAAAGAATAAGTGGCAAGTAGTATGGGGTAGCTTTATTGGTGGTGCGCGTTGGTGCAGTAATGTTGTAAAACTCCCTCACCGAAAGCAGCATAACCACTGCCATGAGCGCTGCAAATGAGTATTGGCTGCCAATAATGCTGCCTATAACTACCGCGCCCATAATTAGCCCTGTGCCGGTTCTCACCCAAAAATCACTCTTCTTCTTCGGTTCCGTTTTCAGTGTCGTCATTATTTATGAGTTGTAGGGCTCTCAATAGTTTTTCTTCGGGCACATATACTTCTTGCTTGCCTATCGAAATCAAAGCGGAGTTCTGCTTATTGATGATAACGGCCTCAATATCGTGCTCGGTAAGCATAGATTGTATAATGTTTGCCTGATAAGGCACTGAGGTTTCGTATGCTTTTACCCAACCGTTTTCCATTATTCAGGTATATCTGATTTGATTATTGTGCGAGTATAAAACTGACGCAATACCAATGTAGTAATTACCAACGAGAATATGCTTAAATATATCGGTATCGATACGTTTTCGGGGTCGCTTATTATTTCTTGTTTCTGCATATACACCAAGGCCAATTGCCCACCATTAAACACGGCATGGCAAAAGATAGGTACAATAATATTACCGCTCCATGATGCCATATAACCCAGCATCATGCCCAATACAAGCCTAGGTATGAATCCCGCAAACTCCATGTGTATTGCACTAAACGCCAATGCGGCCAATATAATGGGTATGTGTGGGTGCCCGGTCATGCGCGCCAGTGTTCGTTGCAGTGCACCCCTAAAGAAGATTTCTTCGGCTATGGGAGCAATGATAACAATGAGCAAAACATTGCCCAAAATGGCCCAAATGCCTTGCTCCTCAAACATATCGGTTTGTATTTTCTCGGCGGCTTTCTCCATTTCCCAGGCAAAATCGGGTAGGGGGAGGTTTTGATTTACCTCATTGGTCATATAAATAAATGGAAGGCATAGGATAGTGGCTGCAAAACCCAGTACCAGTAACGTAGATGGGGGACGACGATACGAGCCAATAATTGCCTTAGCTGGCTCGTTGTTAATGCGGGCCACTATAATTGCCGGAACGATGAAAGTAAAGGGCAAGCCAATAATATTGAGCAGGCGCTGTTGAGCAACGGAAAATTCAGGAATTGATTGGTGCAAAAAATAATTGATGGCAACATCGAGGTTAATGGCTACTGCAATAAATGCCGTCATTACCATGAATTGGAATACCAGCATACTAACCATCCATAGCCCAAAGAGGGCTAGCATCATTCTAAAATTGCGTTGATATGTATCGAAATCAGTCATTAATTGACAATTGGCTTTAATGGTCGTAAATTTACGGTTTATTAGTTGTCTGTATTGTCTCTTACCCAAAAAAGCTGATGCAGCTTTATATATTGGAATTTTTGAGAGGCTAGATAGGTTTCAATATTGCAATCGTAAATTGTACTACGTAAATGAAAATAGGTTCGATAGAGTTACCGGAGTTTCCGCTTTTGTTGGCACCTATGGAGGATGTGAGCGATCCGCCTTTCCGTAGGTTGTGCAAACTGCACGGGGCCGATTTGATGTATACGGAGTTTATCTCCAGTGAAGGCCTTATCCGTAATGCTGATAAGAGCATCATGAAGCTCGACATTTTCGATTACGAAAAACCCATCGGCATCCAGATTTTTGGCGGTAATGGCGAATCGATGGGCGAAGCTACCCGTATTGTTACGGCCGCAAATCCTGATTTGGTGGATATTAATTATGGCTGCCCTGTAAAAAAGGTAGTTTGTAAAGATGCCGGAGCAGGTATTTTGAAGAACATTCCGAAGATGATTCGCCTTACCGAAGAGGTAATAAAAAACACCCACCTGCCCGTTACTGTTAAAACGCGCCTTGGGTGGGATGAAAGCACCAAAAACATAGTAGAGATAGCCGAACGCCTGCAAGATATTGGTGTGCAAGCGCTTAGTGTGCACGGCCGCACGCGAGTGCAAATGTATAAAGGCGAAGCCGATTGGACCTTGATTGGCAAGATAAAAGAGAACCCACGCATGCACATTCCCATTTTTGGAAATGGCGACGTAGATAGCCCCGAAAAGGCAAAAATGATGCGTGATACTTATGGGGTGGATGGCATAATGATTGGCCGCGCCAGTATAGGCTATCCGTGGATTTTTAGGGAAGTGAAACACTACCTAGCCACTGGCAAACACCTAGCTGCCCCAACCCTTGAAGACCGCGTGCAAGCTTGCCGCGAGCACTTAGAGTTTTCGGTGCAATGGAAAGGCAACGTTTTGGGCATATTGGAAATGCGCCGCCACTACACCAATTATTTCCGTGGTATGCCTAATGTAAAGGAGTTCCGCCGAGTACTTACCAGCTCAAACGATTTAGACGAACTATACGCTACCCTTGCCGAAATACAGACTGCTTATGCTGGATTTGATTTTGGTTTGGCTGAGGCTTAGTGGATTGGTTATTGGTTAATCGGTTAGTAGTAAGCAGGCTAACTAGTTTTGATTGGGAGCACAGTGTAAATCAAAATCCTTTTCTCAATCAAGGTTCTAACAGCATAAAAAAAAGCCCGTCTCGCATTGCACGAGGCGGGCTTTTTGTGATTCAATCGTGTCCCGTCCTGAAATAAGTTGACACAAAAGTTGACTTATATGGGAAACACAAGAGTTCGGGACTTAACAAGGAAGACCCAGAAAGATTACAGCCTATCCTTCAAATTGATGGTGGTTGAGGAGGTTGAAAAAGGCCTACTTACCTACAAACAGTCCCAGAAGAAATATGGGATACAGGGAAGGAGCACGGTTTTGGTCTGGTTGCGAAAACATGGTAGATTAGACTGGAAAAGCAAACTACCGATGAAGGACAAAGCCCCGCCCAAGAGCAGGATAAACGAGCTCGAGGCCAAGATAAGGCGTTTGGAACAGGAAAAGGAGATACTGAACCGAGCCATCGACATAGCGGACGACATGCTCGGGACGGATATCCGAAAAAAGTACTTGCCCCTGTCGTCCAGAGCTACCGGTCGGGAGGGGAAGGACGACGTACCAAGCAAGTAGCGGAAACACTCGGTTACAGCAGGCAGTACCATTACAAACTGCTGAGGCAAGCAGACGAGCAGGCTGTAGTGGGGACCATGGTAAAGCGGCTGGTGGACGCGGAGCGCAAGTTGATGCCGAGGCTGGGTACGAGGAAGCTCTACCACCTTATCCGCCCAAGGCTGGAAGCCGAGGGGCTGAAGGTCGGCAGGGACAAGCTGTTCGGCTGGATGGGGGCGTTCGGGCTGTTGGTTGCGCCGCGGAAACGTTATATACAGACTACCATGTCGAAGCACTGGATGCGGAAGTACCCGAACCTGCTCAAGGGCATGGAGGTAAACGGACCGGAACAGGCCTGGGTAAGTGACATAACCTATATCGCCACCGAGGAGGGCAACTGCTACCTGAACATGGTAACGGATGTCTATAGCCGCAAGATAGTGGGCTATGTGGTTGATGAGAATATGGAAGCCGCCAACATGGCCGCGGCACTGAGGATGGCACTAAAGGAGAAAAAGAGCAGCCATTCTACCTTGCACCACTCCGACAGGGGCTCGCAGTACTGTAGTAGGGAATATGTGGGCACTGCCGAGTCAGGGGGGCTAAGGATGAGCATGACAGAGCAATCCGACCCTTACGAGAACGCGCTGGCCGAGAGAATGAACAGGACAATCAAAGAGGAGTTCGGTCTGGACGGCACCGTAAAGACAAGGCAACACGTAAGGCAAATGGTAAAAGAATCGGTGGAGTTGTACAATAATAGACGGCCGCACCTATCTTTACAAATGCGTACACCAAGCATGGTACACCAAACAAAAATCCCGATCACCTAAGGCAATCGGGACTCTATTTAATCCGTCAACTTATTCTAGGACGTTACA
>JAIXOI010000056.1 GCA_027486795.1 Sphingobacteriales bacterium
ACCCGTGCCGGTAATGCTCACCTTGCCGCCGTGGGGCGAGAAGTAAGGCCCTTCCTCAATGATGCCATCGGCAATGCTGGTGGTGCCCGTGGTGGCATGAAACTCCATCACTCCACCAATAACTTGCCATTAACGGCCTTGCCGCCGCTGCCAATGCGGTAGAGGTATAGGCCTGGGGGAAGGTTTAGGGCTAGGGTGGTTTGCCCGCCCGCAAGGGTGGCTTGGTATACGCTTTGCCCCAATAGATTGTAAAGCGCCATGCTGCCGCCTTGTACGTTGGGCAGCTCTATGGTGAGCGTGCCCGTAGTGGGGTTGGGGTAAAGTTTGGCTTGGAGGGTGGCGGTTTCGGTGATGCCAGTACAGTTGCGAACCTCTATATATACGCTATCGAGCCTGCTGTTGCACGATGGGCCAACGTATGTGGTATCGGTGAGGGTTACGTAGTACCAGCGGCTTTGGGGCGGGGGCAATACCAGTTGGGTGCGGTTGGTGAGGGTATCTATACCTGGGGCGGGCTGCCATTGGTAGGTAATGCCGTAAATGCTGTCTCCGCCGATTCGGAAGGCCTTGATGGTGCTATCGCCAGTACAATAGAAGGTATCCCTACCTGCATCGGCCATATAAACGGGCAAGGGGCCGAGGTTGTAGTTGGGCATGTTGGGGAGGCCGTTTAAAGCATTTGAGCTATCTCCCAAATAGTAACCATCAGCAACGTACCCACATGCAGGCCCGAGGGAATCAGGTTCTGCAACAATTCCTAAATAATGATTTCCTCCCCCTCCGTCGGTCCAGGGAAAATATAGTCTTCCATCTGGTGCAAGCTTCAAATGCGAAATATATCTGTGCATAATATTCAGGTTTGTTGCTTGCAATGTCGTCGTTTCGTATTGGTAAATATATGACTTCCTGTTACCTGTGGGGTGTTCGCAGGAAATATAAAGTAAACTGCCATCCACTGAGAATGCTCCAGCATATGGATAAAAACCTGCCCCAAAATTCAAAGTGCCGTTAAAGTAAAAATCACCTGTACATCTATCAAAATCAAATACGTCAACCTTCCCGTCTTCATATATTGGATAAGCTATTTTATTTCCATTGCTGGAAACAATATACTGCCCAGATGGGACAATATTACCCAATATGGGACTGCCCACCTCTTGATAGCTCAGGCTTTCTATTCCTTTTTCGGTTAGAAGCAAGCGCAATACTTTTCCATTTCCAGGGCGTAAAAGGCTATCTCTTAATAAGTGGCAAAACAACCAATAATCTTTGCCATTTCCATGCTTTACCACTCCAATTGATTCTTCTATATTGCCCTTAATTACCTTTTTATTTTTTTCAGTTACAATCCATTCACCCAAAGCATCTTTTTTAATGGTTGTCATAAAAAGACTATAACATGTATTAAATGAACAGTTGAGTATGTTGATCTGGGGCTCATAACCAACGTTGAAGAAACAATATGTATCTCTTTTACCTGGAAACGGCAAGAATACACCTCCATTGTTTGTTGAATAGAACAGATTTATACTATCGCCATTCCCTATAATCTGTTGCTTATTGTTGTAGATACCTGTGTATAACTTGTTTACGGGATCAGCATCACTAGTACTGATATAAAGCAATAAATTTCCAGAACTATCTGATATGGATGTACTTGCTTCGCTACAATCTGCACCCGAAGTAAAATTTGTTGGCTGATTGGTAACTGGATGAAAACGGATTCCTGCGTTCCTACCGAACACCCAGTTGGCATCTTCATGTTGCGAAAAAGCGGCACTGTTAGCTAACAGTGCCGCCAAAAAAAAGATGATTTGGACCGTTATCCTTTTCGTCATGGTTGAACAACCAATTTTTCATTAGCAACAACAACACCCCCCTGCACAAATCTGATAATGTATAATCCATTGACGAATTTATCGTTTGAAAGGACGATGGTATTTGTACCATCGGATAGTTTGCTTTCAGACACTTTTTGCCCAATTATATTAAAAAACTGCACCGTGGCATCTTCACCGTTCCTCCAATCAATATTTAATTTTCCTTTCGCAGGGTTGGGGTAAAGGTCGTAAATTTTTCGGTTGGTTTCTACAACATTATTAATTTCATCTGCACCACGTTTTGGGCTAGGCACAATGCAACTGTCCTCCCAATCTTTGTGCCATAAGTCAAAACTATCTGCCGACAGGAAGTTTCTGGCCTCATGAACGCTTGGCCCGCCATAGAAGGCGCACAGATTGGCAATATCCCAAATAGCCGCCTCGTCATAATTATTATAAGTACCTGCTTTCCATTTGAGCACATACTTCGCCATTGCAAGGGCGTTTTCTTCCATAACGTTGCTTGGGGAAAGGTTGTTTAGGTCTTGAAGCAGTTCCTCATAATCGGCAGGGATGGCTTCATCTACATTATACTCCCACACTACTGTTTTCAGTCCTTCCAGTTCAACCATAAAAGCGCTGCTTCCATAATCAGCCATAAAGTCAATATACACGCTATCGCTGTACGCTATTGAATCCAATACGCTCAAGGCATTATACGTAGCCCATTTGGCCCACCATTTGTAAGTAATACTATCATCTCCAAAATCAAGCGAATCCAATATTACATCTTTGGCAGCCTCATCATTAAACCCGTCAACTGGTAGGTAATAATTAGAGCAAAGGTCGATTGTAGGGCCTGTATCAACACCAATTCCAATTGATAATATTGTTGCATTAGCACCAAAAGAGGTTCTTTCTAGTGGATCTGGATGATAATCGTCGTTATTATCTCCTCTTAGCCAAAATTTGGACAAGGAACCTTCCGATTCACCTGAATGAAAATGGCTTTGGAGAGAGAATAATGTAAACGATCGTGACAACCTGTTTAATGTTGGTATAGTTTGGCTTCCTTGTTCCAATACTATACCTTGATTAAACAAACTAAACGAGTTGAAGTTGTCAGTGAACCAATCATTCTCAGTAACACTACTAAAGTAATTTGCCCCATCCATGCTGCAAGCCCATCCAGTGCCCAATACTCTATTATTTGCAACTGCTGTTACCCAGGAGTTAACTTGATAGTTGCCAAAAATTTCTTGAGCTCGCGCAGCTATACTTTGACCAGTAATTGATGCGTTTGCAACTCCACTTATGCGATTGCAATCTATATTTGCAAATAAGGAAGAATTTATATAAGTTCCGAACTTTCTATCCCCTGCGAAGTTCCACATTACCTCTATCCAGTTATCCGATATTACGGCGTAGTGCCTGGTGCTAGCAACTACGCCTAAGTGTGTATGATGTACATCATTATGGTTAATAAAGGTTTCAAGGTTGGCATCTACTAAAGGCATAAAATTGAAACGATTAAATACTGCTATGCCAGTAGTATAATTTACAATCGTTGCATCCTCATTAATAATATCGTTATCAAATATCCTATGGTTTAAACAAGCATAGTTGAAGCAAACAATACCTGTCAGTGAATTGTAAATATAATTGTTGTTAATATTAATTTCACCATCGCAGTTAGTACTAACCACCTCGTTGCTAGTAATGTTTATACCTATGCCAGTATTGTCGAGAGGGGTTATAGTGTTACTAGTAATAGTAATGTCCTTATACCTAGTCAATTTAACACAATCATAGCAGTCTTCTATTGTATTGCCATTGATCAGTATTTCATAGTTAATTGTATTTGTCACTGGATTAATTGCAATGATACCAGCTCTATCTGATAGTGTTCCCTGTAAATTATAAATTTTGTTATTGTTTATTGCCGCGGAGGTATTAGTCAAATAAACAGCCTTTTCCATTCCCAAAAATTCATTTTGAGCTAAGCTAGAATTGCCAATAAACAAAAGTGAAACATCATTGGCAATCAGGCCATATGTTCCAAACTGTCCACTGAATGGCGCTAGCAATGGCCCTGTGGCATCAATGGTTGTGCCTACTATCTCACCAGTGTGCGTTCCATTGTAACTTTCTAGATGCACCGAAACACGATTATTAATTAACTCCGAGCCATCCAAAGTAAAGTCTCCTCCTCCTAACGACTTTACAGCAATTTTTGCATCCCAAATTTCCGATGCGGATACAACTAAATTGCCTGTTGCTGGGATTTCTATACCCGCCCACATTTCGTTGCACCCAGCTTTTAAAACACTTTCGGTTATGGTCAAGGTTTTGCCTGATTGGATAACAACCTTGGCATCGGGGCCGAACTTAATGTTGGGACAGTTATCGAACGTAAAGTTCACATCTATGGTAAGCGTGCCATTGAATACAACCTGGTCGGTAGTGGTATAAACAGAAGCCCCGCTATTGTAGGTAGTGGAAAAGCTGGATACAGTAACATTGGCAACAACCGGCCCATCACTTACCCCGATGCAGCAGGCCTTTTTGGTAAACACCGTTGTTGCACTGGGAAGGAAACCCGAAAGATAAGTGGTTGCTGACAAAGTACCTACTGAACCAGTCGAGTACCATGATACCGTAACACAATTGCCGGACTGACTTATTATGCTCCCCCCTGAGATAGCCCATCTGTATGACGGCCTTCTACCATAGCTGGCATAAGCACTTTCATTGGTAATGCAATAGGTAACATATGCCCCTTCGCAAACTATGTCCGTCCCCTCGATATTGGGAGCGGGTGGCGTAAGACTTATCGCACCCCCACTGATAATAGGCCCCCAGATAAAGGTAACCACACCTGCTGGTTGGATTATCTTAGCATAATAATCATCATCTACCGTAAGCGAGGTCGCCCTAAGCTCCAACAAAAATGAGTCTGGGCTAACGATAGTGTCGCCAACCAAGCTGAGACCACCTGCACAATTTCCGCTGTATAGTTCCATATCCTCCATGAAACATTCATAACCCTCATACTTGTATGCAGAAATAGTAGTTACAACATCAGTAGCCGTAAACTTGAACCAAAGTTCCTCGCTCTCCATCCGTATTTCAATATCTGGCTCAGCATCACTAATTTCAATAGCATCCGCACAAGTCAGCCCCGTTTTGCCGCCGTAGGTAATTTTGTTGGGGCTGGTGTTGTCAACGAGCGTTAGAAAGTTGGCGCGGCCATCGGTGGGCAGGGCGTGGCCCGTTAGCGCCAAGGTGTTGGCGGTGGTGTTCACGGTGCCCAGCAGTTCGCCCCAGTGCTGCTCGTTGTAAGCCTGTGCTTTCAGGTTGGCCTCAGTGGCGCTTATGCCCGAGAGGTCGGCGGTGGTGTAGCTTAGCTCAAGGTCAAAAATCGGCGAAACGGTATAGTCGGAGGCTACGGTGAGCCACATGCGGTTGAGGTTGTAGTCGGCATTGTTGCCGCCCGTGGCGTTGTAGTAGCCTACGCCATCGCCCAGCAAATCCTGTGGTTTGGCGTCGTCGAGCTCTATGCACGAAAACAGCAATGCCCCGTCGGGGCCGTCGCCAGCGGTGGTTATGCCTACCTCAACCGGTATTACGGGGCCGCTGGTGGTAGCCAAAAACGGCAAGGTGTAGGTGCCCGTGTTTTCGCCAATCAACCAGATGAACAGACCGATGGGGCCCGCACCTATGCTAAAATATACGCCGCTGCTGCCAGTAATGGCACCGGGCGCATCGTTGCCCAATACGATAACATTCACGTCGGCATTAATGGGCCCGTCAAGGTCGAGGTTGTGGGCTATCTGTATGCCATTGGCCAGCTCGGCACTGGCGCCGGTGGCTATCTGCAGGTCGTAGAAAAAGCCGGCCATATCTAAAGTGGCACCCGTGCCGGTAATGCTCACCTTGCCGCCGTGCGGCGAGAAGTAAGGCCCTTCCTCAATGATGCCATCGGCAATGCTGGTGGTGCCCGTGGTGGCATGAAACTCGCCGCCGATGAGGTGCAACAGGCCGCCGATGGCAATGTTGGCGGTACTGCCCTGGAACACCCCCGCATGCTGGGTGAAGTTGCCCGATACGGCAAGAGAGTTGCCATATAGGTATAGGTCGGCGGTGGTATTGTCCAGTATCAGCAGTTCGGCTACCGACACGGCAACATCGGCCGCGCAATTGTTGGTGGCGCCGGTAGTAAATATCACTACCGTTGATGAAGAAGGAGCAGATACTGCGGCACTGCCGCCCGGCGTGGCGCTCCAGTTGGTGTTTTTAGACCAGAGGGTATCGGTGTCGCCGGTCCAATATAGGGTGTCCTGCGCGCGCAGGGTGGCCAGCGAGAGGGCTACGAGCACCCCGATGGCTATCAGTTGTTTGGTAAAGTTCATGGCTATATGTTTTTGGGAGTGTTGGCGGTTTATTGGGCAGTGGCACTGAAGGGGGCCCCTAATGTTTCATCGGCATCTTCTAGCTGTACCGATATGGTTGCGCCGGCGAGGCTGGCGGCGGTAAAGAACTTGAGCGAGAGCAGGTAGCCGCCGCTTTTCAGGGGCACGGCCACGCGGGCAATGTCGTAGGTTTGGGTGTGCAGTGTGTTGTTGCTGCCATCGGTAACGGTTACCTGTACCTTGGCGATGCCGCCAATGCTCGGCACACTGGCCTTTACGGTGGTAGCACTCTTGGGGCTGTTGCCCACGGGGGCTACGGTCTCATAGGTTGCGGAGGTAATGGCGGGAAGTGTTTGGGCTTGGCCGAAGGCAACGAGGCAGGCCCACAGACCGAGGGTAAAGAGCGATTTTTTCATGGGAGTGGTTTTTATTGTTAAACCCAATATAACCGTTATTTTAAGCATTCCAAACTTTTTGGTGTAATTTTATTGTTATCTGATGGTTTTTGCATTCAAATACGTGTTTACACTTAGGGGGCCTACTTCCCTTGCCAATATTTGTTCGGTTACACATGGGTTTCGTTTGGCACAAACGCCTTAATTCCTTATTATTACAATAACATTCGCCCAAGAATTAATAGCCTTATTATGCTCAGATATTTACTTGTTTCAATGGCCACTTTGTTTGTTGGCCAAGCTTTTGGCCAAGGTTTTAGTTACGAAGAGTCGGATATTAAGGCCATTGCCCCGCCCGTAACCATAAGCCCTCGCAACATTACCCAGCATTGGAACGCGAACTTGCAGAACCTGGAAGCACCGGCCCCAGGCGGTAGCAGCTACCAATCGTTTTTGCTGCGCCAAAAACAAAACGTAAAGCCTACTGGCGTGGGGTCTACCACCCTTACCAATGGCACCAACAAAAGCGTGGCCGACCAACCTATTTTGGGCCAAAACTTTGACGGTAATGCCCCAGGCGGTGCGCCCAACGACAACGATATGGCTATATCAAACGGCGGTAAATTGATTTCGGTTATCAACTCGAACATATCGATGTACGACGTTATTGGCGACTCGCTGCTATTGACCATTTCGCTTGACGACTTTGCCGATACCTTGGGCATAACCGCTGGTATGTACGACCCACGCGCCGCCTACGACCCTAAGCAAGATCGTTTTATTATGGTTTGGCTTAGCGGCAACACTTATGCCACCAGCAACATAGTGCTAGCTTTCTCGCAAACCAACAATCCGCTAGATGATTGGAACCTATATAGCATACCCGGCAACATGCTCGATGGCCTTACTTGGACCGACTACCCAATGATTACCATTACCGACGATGAGTTTATACTTACGGGCAATGCCCTCATAAACGATACCATTGGTGGCAACGATAGCTGGAAATTCTTGTTTAAGGAAAGCCTTATTTGGCAGTTTGATAAAAACTCGGGCTACCAAGGCGATTCGTTGCGCTTTAAGTTTTATACTAACATACGATACGACAACAAACCCATCCGCAACCTTTGCCCCATACAAGGCGGCAGCACCACCCAAGGGCCTGCATTCTATTTGGTGTCGGATAGGAACTTTGATATTGTTAACGATACTTTTTTTGTACTAAAGGTTACGGGCCGCTACAACGACCCAACTACCACCGTGCAGGTGAACCTTGCCATAACCGACCTACCTTACGGCGTGCCGCCCGATGCCAAGCAGCCTGGGGGCACCTTTTTGCAAACCAATGATTGTCGGGTGTTGGATGGTTATATTGAGGAAGGCATTATCCATTTTGTGGGCAATACTGTGTTGCCCGATAGTGCCCGAAGCGGCGTGTACCACGGCCGCATAGTAGTGTGGGACAATTCATTCGCTTGCACGGGGCACATCATTGGTCAGCACGATTTGGAGTTTGGCTATCCTGCCATAAGCTACACTGGCAAATACCGTTACGACGATGAGGCCATCATTAGCTTCAACTATGTTTCGGAGGATACTTTCCCGGGTATTTCATCGGTGTTTTATAATGGCAATACGGGTGAATATTCGGATAGATTGACTGTGAAGTTGGGCACTTCGCGAATTAACCGAGGCGGCG
The DNA here is from genome assembly GCA_027486795.1 of Sphingobacteriales bacterium. Lineage (GTDB taxonomy): Bacteria > Bacteroidota > Bacteroidia > Chitinophagales > CAIOSU01 > CAIOSU01. The sequence goes on from JAIXOI010000056.1 coordinate 8,327, forward strand.
GTGCCAACCAACGTTGGGGCGACTATAGTGGAAACCAACCCAAGTACGACCAACCGGGCACGGTTTGGATTTCGGGCTATTACGGCGAATTCCGCAGCAGCCCCATACCCAATAACCGTAACTTGAACCTCACTTGGCTTGCCGAGCTTACCAGCCCTGATAATACCAGCGCGGTTTCGGTGAACGAGGTAGATGCCCCGACAAAAGTAAAAGCTTACCCCAACCCCGCATCGGATATGGTGTACATCGATTTTGAAAGCCCCGAGGATAAGTGGGTGGAGATAGCGCTTTATGGTCTTAATGGGCAGTTGGTAAAAACCTTCATTCGCGATGAAGTAAAACCGGGCGCCAACCAATTTAGCTTCTCGGTTTCTCCATTGGCGGCGGGCACCTACGTGCTCAATATTATGGGTAATAAAGGTATGGTAGACAGCAAAAAAATAGTGGTAGGCGCTAAGTAACCAAGCCGTTTTAGGCGGTATTGCAATAACCATTGAGGATAATTATTGTTACTTTGTAACATCTTCCTCTGTAAGTTATTGTATATGAAACAACTCCTTTTGGCCCTAATGCTCCTTGCCAGCGGCATGGCATGGGCACAACCAAACAAGAACCAAGCCCAGGTTGATAGTCTTATCGCACGCATCGGCACCCTCAAGGCCAGCCCTGAGCGGGTGGACGAAATGGTGCTAACGGGCTTGCTATTGCGCAAGTTTGACATGGACAATGCCCGTGCCTATGCCGATAAGGCCCTAGCCGAAGCGCAGCAATTGGAGTATTTGAAAGGGGAAGGCAATGCCTACAACTTGCTGGGTATACTAAAATATTATACCAGTGAATTAGATTCTTCGGAGTATTATCAACTAAAAGCGATTGCCATTAGGCTTGAGGCTGATGATACGCTGGGGCTGGCAAAAGCATACATCGATCTCGGCAACATTGCTGCCGATAGGGGTAACCTGAACAAAGCAATTGAGCAATACCTAACCGCCCAGTCATACATTGTAGCCGCCAAAGACACCCAGCAACTGGCCAACTTATACGCCAACATCGGCTCCGTTTTCCATGAACAGAAGAATTACGAAAAAACCTTAGAGTACTATTTCAAGGCATTGGATTATAAGGATAAAATGGCCCCCAATGGGCTAGCCGTGGTGTACAACAACATAGCACTGGTATACAAAGACCAAGAGCGTTACGAGGAAGCCCTGGCGTATTCGTTTAAATCGTTGGCATTAAAGCAAGACCTACAATATTTGAGGGGCATAGCGGGCAGCTACAATACCATTGGCTCCATTTACCTAAAAATGAACCAACTGGATAGCGCTTCGACGTACTACGACCGCGCCGTTGAGTTGTATGGCTCCATAAGCGATAAATATGGGCTGGGCATGGCATTAGGTGGCAAAGGCGATGTATTGTTTAAGCAAGGAAATCATGGCGATGCAAAAAAGTCGTACTTGGATGCCCTGCCTTTGGCCGAAGCCGAAGGGCTGTTTACGCTTCAGCGCGATGTAAACTTGGCCCTAGCGCAAGTGTATGAAGC
>JAIXOI010000002.1 GCA_027486795.1 Sphingobacteriales bacterium
GCCTGCCTTTCTGTATTTGGCTCCATGGCAAGCGGTGCAGCTACCGAAGATAGCGATGTGGACTTGCTGGTTACCTTTGGCGAAGTAGATATTGAGCAATATGCCGATAACTATTACGACCTAACGGTATCTCTTGAAAACCTATTGGGTCGCAAAATTGACCTTATAACTGAAAAGACTATAACCAACCCTTATCTCCTTAACTCCATCAACCGCAACAAGGTAAGCATCTATGAAAGAGGAAATCCTAGTTTGGCTGCATGAGTGCGCCCTTTGCCGCGCCATGTTTAAGTGCAACACTTGCGGCGAAGGCTTTGAGCAGTTTAAGGCGGTGTAGGGGTTGTAGTTTGATGATATTTTTTGCATTACATTTTGTTTAATGCAAAAGGATAGTTATCTTCAATTTGTGCATTGCAATCGCTATTCAATATATACAATTCTCATCAGCCTATTTCTTTTTCAGGCTCACTCACTTACTGCCCAGCAAGATGAACATTTTAAAAGCACGTTTCTGGAGTTGGAGACTATGTTGCACGATAGTACCAAGCTTAGCTTCAAACGAGCGGTGTTCATTACCGAGAATGCCTACCTAGGTGGGAGTTTAAGCTATGCGGCCTACAATAACGAAATAAAATTGATTGCTCAAAAACTAATAGCGTTTGTTAAAGAAAGGGGACTGCAACAATACAAAACTGCATTGCACTTTGCCATTTTTCATTTCATGACACAGGCTGATATTCTCAATGGAGGCAAGCCTTATTCGTACGATTTTAATGATATTTTTGGAGAGAACGATTTCAAACAAACTTTCGTAACGAAGTTGATGAAAACCCATCAAGGCAATTGCCATTCGCTACCTATGTTTTATAAGATACTTGCTGAAGAGCTAAAAATTGAAGCTTTTCTTGCACTAGCCCCGCAACACATGTACATCAAACATGTTGATGAAGAAGGCAACTGGGTAAATTTGGAGTTGACAAATTGGCACCCCTCCTCCGATGCGTGGATTATCTCTTCCAGCGGTATTAACACCGAAGCTATAAAAAGCGGCATCTATATGGAGCCACTTAACTTACAACAATCAGTTGCCTTTTGCTTGCTCGATTTGGCATATGCCCATCAACATAAATATGGCTATGATGGGTTTTACCTTAAGTGTACGCAACTTGCTTTGAAACATTTCCCCAAAAGCATTAATGCAATACTAATGCAGGCCAACTACTTTATTGTACTTGGAGAGAGAGAATACAAGGCCAACGGCCTCTCCCCGTTGGCCAAAGAGCTTGAGCAAAAAATACAGGCATTGGAAAAATTAGCAGCACAATTAGGCTTTAAAAAAGCTCCTAATGAGTTGGTGCAGCAATGGGAGCTAGAAATGGAAAAAGAAAAGCAAAAACAGATAAAGCAATAGTTATGGAAAAGGCAATATACTCACTCTGGTTTATACTAACGGCATTGTTGTTACAGGCTCAAAACAACCCATATGCCCAGTTTGGTGATAGCACAACAGTATTGCACATTGAGCCCTACATGGAGCACACCAATGAAAACGAACATGGAGCCTTAAAAATAGTAATGACACCGGGGCGAATAAATTACATTGATAGTGCAGGACTTATTGTTTTTTCGAGAGAGATTAAGGCGTGGGAGGTAAATAGGTGGCTCAGTGTTGACCCTTTGGCGCATAAAGCACCAAGTGATAGTCCATACTTGTATGCTGGAGGAAACCCAATTTTTTACAAAGACCCTGATGGACAATTTAAAATTGCCTATACCGAAGAATCCTTAGCTGCAAATGGACTAACCCTACAGGATGTTGTGAGATTTGAAAATGTAATTAAAAACATCTCTAACTTGGTAGCCAATAACCCCGTAGCTTTAGACGCAATTTCAGCTACTACTGGTTTTTCCAAAGAAAGAATTTTGAGTGACCTTACGTTTGGCCAAGGGCCAGAAGTAACAATAAGTGAAGATTACCGTTTGGCTAGCGGTAGTATTACTGGTGTTAATTTTGATCCATCTTTAATTAAAGCTTTTTCGAGTATTGATGGTGCGGACCAAACAGAGCTTTCCACCCAAACATTGGGTATAGCATTAACCACTTTGCATGAATATGGGCATTTTGGGGACAAAAACACTAATGATGGAAATAATAGTGGCCAGTTTTCATATAACGCTAATGGTACACGTTTATATGATAGCGAGTCTTTTGGTGATAATAATATCAAATTTGGCAAACAGAAATGGGGTTTGTCTTGGACAGGGCATAGAGGGACAGATATTGAAACAATAGGATTTGGTGTACAAGTAGAGATTAATCAATCGACAAAGGATTTTACCATCAATCCTGCTAAATATGGCTCATCCGTTCCGAGCTCAGCTCCCCCAATTCCCACATCTTTACCTGTTAATGCTCAAGGCACAAACATACTCCAAACCCTAGGTGTAGAATGAAATTATGAAGATATTGATTTTGATATTTTTATTAACGAGCAGACTATTACAAGCTCAAACAGACAATTGCGCTGTTTACGAAGCTGTATTTCAGCAACTTCTTGATAGGGAAAATGAGTTGAGGATTGTAACCATTGTTCCTGCAGGAGGTTTTGATCCTATAAACCCGCAGTCCGAAGTTGTGGAGACACTATATACCAAGCAATCCCTATACTTTTATGTAATGCCCTATGTGCTAGACTTCAAATTAAAGGCTGTAAAATGGTTTGCAGAAGAGGTTAAGGACTCTTCCTTGTGTTTTTTGGAATACCGCGGCACTAAAGACACGACAATCAACTGTGCTTTTAACGATTTGTATCGCTACCAATACTCAACTGATACAGAAGCAAGGTTTGATGAGACCCATTTCTTTCAAGAAGGCATAGGTGATAGTGCTGTGCATTTTTCTCCCGCAAAAGTAGCTTTCTCAAATGTTCTATATTACAAAGACGAATTGGCTTTGGTTTACATAAAGACCAAAATTGCAATTCAAGCAGGACGTGATGCCACATACCTTTTTGTTTTCGAGAAAAGAGATGGTGCATGGGTATTAACAAAAAAGGCTTGGCTACAAGGATAGGCAACTCCCAACTTCTTATAGTACTTGCGAAGTGTCTATTTCAAATTCCCCCCCCAAAAACTTTCCCTACCAACTAAACCGCATTTTAGGTATTTTTGTTAATTAATAAAAGTAAATCCCTTTATTGTCATACAAACTCTAACTATACCATGCTATTTCAGCTATCCGAAGAACACTTGATGATTCAAAAGGCCGCGCGCGATTTTGCCCAAAACGATTGCAAGCCCGGCGTAATTGAACGTGACGAAACCCAAGCTTACCCTACCGAACAGGTAAAACAAATGGCCGAACTAGGCTTTTTGGGTATGATGGTACCGCCGGAATACGGCGGCAGTGGCTTGGATACCATTAGCTATGTGTTGGCTATGGAAGAGATAAGCAAAGTGGATGCGAGCAGCTCGGTAATCATGTCGGTAAAC
>JAIXOI010000018.1 GCA_027486795.1 Sphingobacteriales bacterium
AAAGAAATAGCACAAGAAATTGGCTACCCATTGGTGATACGCCCAAGCTACACGCTAGGCGGCTACGGTGGTGGCTTTGTACATAATAAAGAAGAACTTGACGAGAAACTATCGCGCGGCCTAAACGCATCGCCTACCCACGAGGTATTGGTAGAGCAGGCCGTAATCGGTTGGAAGGAATTTGAGCTGGAGTTGTTGCGCGACAGCAACGACAATATCGTGATTATCTGTACCGTGGAGAACTTTGACCCAATGGGCATCCATACGGGCGATAGCATAACCGTGGCCCCGGCCATGACCCTCAGCGACGCTACTTACCAGCGCATGCGCATATTGGCACAACGCATTATGCGCGCCATGGGTAAGTTTGCGGGCGGTTGCAACGTGCAGTTTGCCATCAACCCCATTACCGAGGAGATTATAGCCGTGGAAATAAACCCACGTGTATCGCGCTCTTCGGCATTGGCAAGTAAGGCAACCGGCTACCCAATTGCCAAGATAGCGGCCAAACTAGCCATTGGCTATAATTTGGATGAACTAGAAAACCAAATTACCAAAACCACTTCGGCTATGTTTGAGCCGGCACTGGATTATGTAATCGTAAAAGTACCGCGCTGGAACTTCGATAAATTTAAAGGTTGCGATACTACTTTGGGCCTTCAAATGAAATCGGTGGGCGAAGTAATGGCCATTGGCCGTAGCTTTATTGAGGCCTTGCAGAAGGCTTGCCAAAGCTTGGAAAACAACCGCTTGGGCCTTGGTGCCGACGAAAAAATGTGGACACGCTTGGAGGATATTGTAGCTGGATTGGAAAAAGCCAGCGACAACCGCCTGTTCTTGATTAAGGATGCCTTGAGCATGGGCGTGCCCGTGAAAACCATCGTAAACATTACCAAAATAGACCGCTGGTTTATACTACAAATACAAAAGCTCGTAGAAATTGAAGCTGAGATATCCAAGCACAGCAGCTTGGCTACTTTCCCTGATGAGCTACTCATACGCGCCAAGAAAATGGGGTATAGCGATGGGCAGCTATCTTTCTTGTTGCGCAACGTAACCGAAGACGAGATTTACGACCACCGCCACAAATTGGGCATTAAGCGTGTATACAAAATGGTGGATACCTGCTCTGCGGAGTTTGAAGCCAAAACGCCTTACTACTACAGTACCTTCGACCAAGAAAACGAAAGCCCAATAAGCGATAAGAAGAAAGTGATAGTGCTGGGTAGCGGCCCTAACCGCATTGGCCAAGGTATTGAGTTTGACTATTGCTGCGTGCACGGTGTGTTGGCCTTGAAAGAGCTAGGCTACGAAACCATCATGATGAACTGCAACCCCGAGACCGTTTCAACGGACTTTGATATAGCAGACAAACTATACTTTGAGCCTGTGTTTTGGGAGCATTTGCGCGAACTGATTGACCACGAGAAGCCAGAAGGTGTAGTGGTGCAATTGGGTGGCCAAACAGCTTTGAAATTAGCAGAAAAGCTACACGAATTCGGTATCAAAATTATTGGTACCAGCTACCACAACATGGACCTTGCCGAAGACCGTGGCTTGTTTAGCGACAAATTGAAAGAGCTTGACATACCCTACCCACGTTACGGGGTAGCCAATACCGTTGAAGATGCTATAGCCGTAGCCAAAGAAGTGGGTTTCCCGGTGTTGGTGCGCCCAAGTTATGTATTAGGTGGCCAGCGTATGAGTATCGTTATTAACGATGAGGAACTGGAGCGCGATGTATTGAAGTTGCTAAAGCACTTGCCTGGCAACCGTATATTGATTGATCATTTCCTTGACCGTGCCATGGAAGCCGAGATTGACGCTATTTGCGATGGCGACGAGGTGCTTATTATGGGTATCATGGAGCACATTGAGCCAGCGGGCATTCACTCGGGAGATAGCAGCGCGGTGTTGCCACCGTTTAACCTAGCCGACGAGGTGATTGAGAAAATGAAGGAGTACACGTATAAAATAGCCAAGGCATTAGATATACGCGGTTTGATAAACATACAGTTTGCCATTAAAGGCACCGAAGTATACGTTATCGAGGCCAACCCACGCGCCAGCCGCACCACGCCGTTTATAGCCAAGGCTTACCAAGTACCTTTCTTGAACATTGCCACCAAAGTAATGATTGGTGCCAACAAGATTAAGGACTTTACCATTGAGCCGAAACTGACTGGATACGCCATTAAAGAGCCTGTGTTCTCATTCAACAAGTTCCCGGAGATAACCAAGGAGCTTGGTCCAGAGATGAAATCGACAGGCGAGGCCATCCGATTTATTACCGATACCAAAGATGAGTACTTCCGTAAATTGTACAGCGAAAAATCAATGTATTTAAGCAAATAAATTTTTGATGTACGATTTACGAAGTACGAGGTACGATTGCAATAAATTCATTCCTCAATCGTAATTCGTATATCGTACCTCGTACTTATTACACCCGTAACTATAGTCATTGAAAGTAGTCCTTACCATAATCATCGTGATACTGATACTGCGCATTTTGGCGCGGTACAATATGCAAATTACCCATGATCGTATTCGGGAGCAGGAACGCCTGCGCCAAGAGCAAATGTACCACCAGCAACAACAGCAACGTCAAACCCAGCCCGACATCACCATCACCAAAAAGTCGCAAAAAGACGATGGTGATTATATTGATTATGAGGAGGTAAAGTAAAGCAGAAGCGAAAAAGCAACGATGAAAATAGCCATTTCAATGAGTTACCTCAGAGAAACCAAAACAAAGAATGCGCCAGTAAATAACACCTTAAAAACAGCCCTTAGCATACAACTAACATAGCAGTATCCTAACTTTACACACGCAAAAACAATCTTATAATGATCAGTCAATTCAATTTTCCTACCGTTATCCGTTTTGGTGCTGGTGCTGTGTCCGAGTTAGGCCCATATTTGGTTTCGCAAGGTTTAAAGCGTCCGTTGGTTTCTACAGACCCACTGGTTGCCAGCTTGCCCTTTTTTGCCAAAATATTGGCTCAATTAGAAGCACAAGGCCTAAAGCCTGTGGTGTTTAAAGACATCCACAAAAACCCGGTAAAGAGCGATGTGTTGGCCGGTGGCGATGTTTATAAGCACGAAGGTTGCGATAGCATTGTAGGTATTGGCGGTGGCGCGGCATTGGATGTATCGCGTGCCATTGCGCTGCGCATCAATCACCGCGAAGATTTGTTTGTTTATGATGATTTGATTGGCGGCGATGTTTATGTAACCAACCCGATTCCACATTTTGTTACCATCCCAACCACGAGCGGCACAGGCAGCGAAGTAGGCCGCAGTGCTATTATATCTGAAGACGATACGCACCGCAAGCGCATTTTGTTTGCCCCATCATTGTTGGCCAAGCGTGTATTTGCCGACCCTGAACTTACTTACGACTTGCCCCCTGCTGTAACCGCCGCAACGGGTATGGATGCGCTTACGCATAACATGGAAGCTTATGTGGCCAAAAACTACCACCCAATGGCCGATGGCATTGCGTTGGAAGGGATTAAATTGATTGCCAAATCGTTGGTAAAAGCGGTTAAAAACCCTGACCCTCAAAGCCGTGCCGATATGATGTTGGCATCCTTGATGGGGGCTGTAGCTTTCCAGAAAGGTTTGGGTGTGGTACACTCATTGGCGCACCCGCTATCAACGCTATTGGATATGCACCACGGCCTAGCCAATGCTTTGATGATACCGTATGGTATGGAGTTTAATATATCAGGACAGGAAGAGCGATTTGCCGCGATGGCACATGCGCTTGGGTTAGAAACCTTATCTGGCGAGGCTGTTATTGACCACTTGTTTAGCCTCAACGACCAAATTGGCATACCGCGAAAGTTGAGCAGCCAAGGCGTTAAAGCAGCGCATTTGGAGCAGTTGGCCGATTTGGCGTTGGCCGATTTTTGCCACCCAAACAACCCGAAGCCCGTTAGCCGCGAAGACTTTTTAAGTCTTTACGAACAAGCGCTTTGATAGATGTGAAATAAGAAATGAGAAATATGAAACGGCCCTGCTTATGCGGGGCCGTTTCGTTTTATGGCAGCAACTCGCAACCCGTAACAATTCTTTTTATCTTCGAGTAATACAAACCATACTAGCACATGTACCAACCCAATCTTTTTGCAGGCAAAGTAGTTTTAGTTAGCGGCGGCGGTAGCGGTATAGGCAAGGCTATTGCCAAGCAATACTTGCAGCTTGGCGCTACGGTGTATATCGCGTCGCGTAAACTAGAAAAACTAGAAAATGCCCTGAAGGAGCTCAGCCCAATAGGCGACTGCCGAGTATTGGAGTTGAACATTCGTGATGTTGAATCAATTCAGGTAGCAGCCAAGCAAATAAAAGAGCAAAGCGGGCGGTTAGATATCTTGGTAAACAATGCCGGTGGGCAATTTCCTTCGGCTGCCGTACTAATAGCCCCTAAAGGCTGGAACGCCGTAATTGAAACCAACCTCACAGGCACGTGGTTGATGAGCCAAACATTTGCCATGGAGTTTTTTATGCCTCAAAAGGATGGTATTATCGTCAATATCATTGCCAACATAGTGCGCGGGTTTCCGGGCATGGCACATACTGGGGCTGCTAGGGCGGGGGTAGAAAACCTTACCAAAACCTTGGCCGTAGAGTGGGCACCTTACCACATCCGCATCAATGCCATTGCGCCGGGAATTATTTTAAGTACTGGCCTTGACCAATACCCGCCTGAGTTGCTAAAAGGCATTGAGGCGAAAATACCGATGAAGCGCCTGGGCGGAACAGAAGAAGTAGGCCATTTAGCTTTGTTCCTATCCTCTCCCTTATCCAACTACATAACTGGCCAAACCATGTATATTGACGGCGGACAAAGTCTTTGGGGCGATGTATGGGAAATACCTGATTTTGAACCGAAAGACAGAATTTAACCTTAGAAAGATATAACAGCTACAATATGAAATTGCTTATTAAACTTTTACTGAACGGCTTGGCGGTTTATGCCATGGCCAATTTACTCGACCCACACATTCAAGTGGTTGGTTATTGGTCGGCTATATTGGTTGCCATTGTTTTAGGCTTGCTCAATACCTTTTTGAAACCGATATTGGTTATACTCACCATACCTATCACGGTGTTTACCTTGGGTTTGTTCCTTATCGTTATCGATGCATTGATATTGATGCTGGCTGGCAAGTTAATGGATAGCTTTAATGTCAACGGTTTTTGGTGGGCGCTTATCGGCAGCCTTATACTTGCCATTATAACTTCTATACTGGAGAAGTTGGTTTATGACAAGGATAGCAAAGGGTAACCTAGCCATCCTAAAGTAGCACGCTACTAGCCTTTATCTAAAATCCATCTTCAATTGCTGGTTTGCAAGGCCTTCGTGTTCTAGCAACCACTGTTTGCGCCACAAGCCTCCTGCATAACCCGTTAGCTTACCATCGGCACCAATTACCCGGTGGCAGGGTATAATAATGGCTATAGGGTTTTTGCTATTAGCGCCACCTACGGCCCTGATAGTGAGCTTAGAGCCCAACTGCTCTGCTATCTTTAAATAGCTGATAGTTGCACCCCAAGGTATGCCTACTAATGCTTGCCAAACCTTATGCTGAAACTCGGTTCCTGCAGGGGCAAGAGGTAAGTCAAACATCTTCCTTCCGCCAGCAAAGTATTCCTGAAGCTGTTTAACGGCAGCTTGTAGTGTTGGGTGCCTGGGTTTATTTTCAGGTAATACTGTGCTATCTGGCTCTATGAATTTAACCACCGTTAAGCCTTCATCGTTGGCCCTTACTTCCAGGCGACCAATTGGGGTATCAGTATAGGTAAGGTAATCTGCAAACATGCCTAGGCAATTACACGATTAAAAATCGGTAGTAAGGGAGAAGTAGTATTTAGGGCCAGTGGTTACACCGCTATCGTTACCCCAAGCCACATCAAAGCGCAGGTAATAACCCAACAGCGTTGAGCGCATGCCAAATCCATAGCCAACAACCAACGGATTGCGATAATAATCGACTTTTATGGTTACGGGCTCTTGACCAATGGTTTCTGAAAACTGCGGGTTGTCGTCATCAAACGGGTTGATGCCTACCCAAGCACTGCCAATATCAGTAAAGCCAACAATCATAAAATTGCGAACAAAATCGGATCGGATGTTCTTCTTAAGGAGGTACTGAAATACCGGCCAACGGATTTCGCTGTTCAGCACGGCATAACTGTTTCCGTTTCGTGCATTTTGGTTAAAACCGCGCATATTGGTTACGGTGGTTTGGTATGCCCAGTTTATCTCTTGGTTTACCTGTGTGCCTTGATCAAATTGAGGAGCTATCCAGCTATCAACCCCACCAAGGTAGTATAATAAGGGGCGTGTGCCATATGAGTGGCCCACCGAAACCCTATTGGCCCAAGTTAAGGTTTTATGTATTTTCTGGTAATATCTAAAATCGGCCGCAACCACCCCAAAGTAGCTATCGTCAAAATTAGGCAACTTTAATTTCAAGTTATTGAAAATAGTATCAGGCTCAATAGTGAACTGTTTGTGTATTTCGGCCCAAACTTTAAGGCGCACTCCATTTAAAATGTTTTGTGCCACTTGCACGGTATGGTCTTCTACATACTCCAACCGGGCAAATAGCCAGTTTTCGCTATAGTTGGGTAGCTCAAGCGTAAACCTATCATTTGCTTGGTACACGTAGTTATCGTTTCGGTAAGCAAATGCCCAACGAATGCTCTTGGTTACATCAATTGGATAGGAGTATGTGGTCTCAAAATAATTGGTTTTTATTTTGGCTTCAATTGGCAAGTTGGCAGGGCGACCTGCCGGTGCCGAAACATTGATAAATGGAAGTGTTTGGCTATTGTCAAAGGTTTGTTTGCTGGTTCTGCGGTAGTACATCACCTTTTTATCCAATCGTTTTCGCAGGTTTTCGTAAGCAATAAAATACTCAGAACCTTGAAAGTTAAAAGGTAAGCGGAAACCACCCGTAATTTTATGATCTTCCATCAAATCGCCGATACCTAAATTGATAGTGGCGCTTAAAGCGGGGTTACTAAACACTGGTGTGCCCGGTATGTACTGTTGGTAGCGAGTCATTATCAAACTATTATCCACTTGCGACAGAATATAGTCTTGCGAGAACTTTACCCTATATGGCTGCACCTTGGTAAACTGGAAAATAGGCTCTGATATAAATGCTGTGGCACTAGTATCAACTGTTCCATCTTCATTGTAACCAATTTCGCCAAAGTAACCCTCCACGGCCACATCGGGTGCGGTGTTAAAGTCATTCTGATAAAAAGGTGGGCCAGTTGGTGTGGTATCTACCGCTGAGTTTACTTCTTCAATCGCCACCACACCCGCACTGGTAAGCGAATTAGTTGACGTGGTATTTAGGCCTTTCACATCGGTGGCGCTTGGCTTCGTGGTCGATTGTTTTTTCTTGGCCTCCTCGCGCAGCATATACCAATCCATAAACTCCGTGTTCTTCAGTTTTGGAGCCAAGGGTTTAGTCGGCATTTCATCAAGCACAACGGTGTGAAACTGGTACTTACCTTTTTCTTTAAAAAGCTCTATGCTTTTACGTACCTCGGGTGCTACATCGTGCTCTAGTATCGATTTGCTGTAGTTGCTATTGGCAAATGTAAGCCCAACCACTCGGTAAACAGGGCTAATGGTTACCGAATCAATGCCATTGTTAGGCTCGGTTTGCCTTACCTGCACGCTCCACTTAGGGTTGGTTACCACCGAATCGGTAAAGTATACCACCGTATCGTTCCTCAAAAATATTTTATCCAAGGTGCCCACGTACCGGTTGCTAATGCCGTTTTTATCACTCAAAAAAGTATAAAGGCTATCATTATATTGCATGGGCTGGCGCTCATCGGCATACTCGGTGTAAGTAACCCTACCCAATACATTGCTAGCTACATCAAGTCCATAAAAAAACAAATCGAAGTTTTTGCCCAACAACGTGGTATCAAATGCTTCTTTAATGAGCGTATCGTTGGTGCGGTTGCTACTGAAAATAATGCCGCTTCTGCCAGCCGTTTCTACATATGCAGGGTTTATGTCATCAAAATAGTCGTCGGTTATTTGGGTAGTGGTAGTATTGGTAAGGTTGTACAAGTAAATATCCGTTTGCCCACGGTTTACAGCCGATATCACCAAGGTTTGTGGGTTGTTGGTAAACTGAAAATCGTGCACTTGCTGAAACTTGGTAACTGCCCGTTTCTCTTTCTTGCCCGTTTTGCTGTCATACAGCACCATCTTTAGCTTATCGCGGCGCTCGTAAATTATGGCCAACGTGGTATTATCAGGCGACCAAGCAATTAGCGGGTATCCATAATCGGTAACCAACGTGGTGGTTTTAATGCCGCCCTTCAAAATACGGTGAGCGCCGGTGCCAGATAACTCTTGAACATGAACCCTGAACTGCCCCATAACATTGGTTACATAGGCCACTTGCTTACCGTCTTTGCTGAGCTTCAATTGATAAGTTTCGCGTTTAGGCCAGGTTTTCTTGCGTTGCACCATGCTCGAATCGGCTGGCTCTTCACGCATTTCTGCCTCTGCGTTAAAGCGGGCATACATGGTTTCGTACCACTCGCTATAAACGTCGTCAACGGAGCCGCCTAAAACAAATAGAAAACCACTCTCCAAACTACGATTGATGCGGGTAAGGTAAATAAGGTTTGGTACCGCGGCGGCGCCATACTTTTCTTCCACATAATGCCAAAGGGCATACCCCACAAATTTCTTATCCTCTGGTTTTAGTTTGTTCAGCTTTTTCAATCGTCCTGATAGTATACCCTCCCGAAGTTTTTCTTGGTTGGCGGTGCTCCAGTCTTGGCCAATGTGTGCGGCCAAACCGTAGGTAAACCACTCGGGCAATGAGAGCATCACGGCATTTTGCAGCACTTCTTGAAAGTTGGTACCAAACAACATGTGCTGTATCATTACCTGCGCCACCCCGCGCCTAATCTGCATTTCAAGGTGCTCATGGTTGCCATCGAAATGGATAAATATCTTGTTGGCTATAATTTTGGTGAGGCCGCCAGGATTGTTCAGTTCTAGCCCGATGCCTATATTGGTTTGGTTAAGATCTGATAGGTCGTTGTAAACCAATATCTCGATAGGATTATTCACCCTAAATTCCATTTTCTTCTCAATCTCCTCAAGCGTTTTTTCGGCATATACGATGGTGTATTTGCCCAAATCTTGCCCACCGAGATAAAAGTAAGTGGTAAAGTGCTCCGACTCAAAAAACGACCACTCAAAGGTTTTATACTGTACCCTATTTTGACCAAAGGTTTGGGTAGTGCCTTGCGCAACGGCTTGGCTAGGGCATAACAAAACCCCGGAGAACAAGATGGCTGCACTCACCAAACCCCAAAATATATCGGCTAATCTATTTATCGGACAACGGTTTTTGTTTAACCATTTGCGTATCAGTTTAATGGTTAATAGTTAAGTTTGCCATTGTACCCCGCAAGAGGCCTTTTGCAAGTTTGGCAAACCGATGTACTTACAACCATTACACCGAACGCAATCGGTTGGATAACTAAAGATATACACAATAACGAAATAAAACGACATTTATGGCGCTAGAACTGGCAAGTTTTACTTTTAATCCTTTTCAAGAAAACACGTACGTGCTGTTTGATAAAAGCAAAGAATGCTTGATAATTGACCCTGGTTGCGGCAACCCCGCTGAAGAACAAGAACTTAGGCATTTTATTGAATCGAAAGGGTTGAAGCCTACCAAACTAATACTTACCCATGCCCATATTGACCATGTACTGGGTTGCCAATTTGTGAAAAACACCTGGAACATACCCATGTATATGCACCACAACGAAATACCTGTTTTAGAATCGACGGTGCGGGTAGGGCAAATGTATGGGGTACCTGTAAGCACCCCTCCTAACCCCGATTTTTTTCTAAATGCAGGCGATACCTTTAGCATAGGTGAGCACGAGTTTAAAGTGCTGTTTACACCGGGCCACTCGCCTGGCAGTATTTCTTTTTACTACGCAGCACAGCAGTTGCTTATAAGCGGCGATGTATTGTTTAACGGCAGTATCGGCCGTACCGATTTGCCTGGGGGCAATTTTGATACGCTGGCAGAGAGCATCCGCACCCAACTATATACTTTGCCCGACGAGGTTAAAGTATACAGCGGTCATGGCCCACATACCACCATTGGCAGAGAAAAACGGGGCAACCCTTTTGTAAGGGAATAAACGATTTACGATGTACGATTTACGATTTACGATTTACGATTTACGATTTACTTAAGGGAAATTTGTATTGTAAATTGTTAGTTCCCCTGTCACTAAAAACCCCAATTCAAATTTAATATTTTCCCATTGCACGTTGAACCTCGCACATTGTCCATCAAAAATACACATTGACTAAAGTCATGCTTTGTGGTAACTAGCGTCATTAACTACCGTCTGCAGTCTTACGTACTTTGTATTGTACTTAAAAACGAAAGACATGGACTATAACTTGAGCTATAAGGAAGTATTACTTCGCTACTTTTTGATGATGATAATTGTAATTTCAGGAGGACTGTTGCACTCATTACCCATTATGTTGTTGGGTTTGCCTTTCTTCCTTACTGGTGTGCTAG
Organism: Sphingobacteriales bacterium; assembly: GCA_027486795.1. Lineage (GTDB taxonomy): Bacteria > Bacteroidota > Bacteroidia > Chitinophagales > CAIOSU01 > CAIOSU01. The sequence continues at coordinate 10,623 of JAIXOI010000018.1, forward strand.
GTTGGTGCCCATTGTATACCATGTTTGGCATCAATCATGCAGCAAAGAGCACTCACTAAGGTTCCTTTACAATACCGTTAAATACAGCAGTTGTTGGCACAGAGGCGCACCGTAGCAGGGCGCCTCTTTTTTTTTGCTACAACCGCGGCAAGTAGTTGCCGTGCTAATAGCAACTATTACTGACCCAAAAGCATGAGCCTTTGGGTGGTTTGCTGCCCTTGGTTGTTGGTTATCCTTACCATATAGGTTCCCGACTCGAGATGATGCAATGGAAACTCGCCGCTTCCATTTTCAAGCATTTGCCTCACTAGCTCTTTACCTGCCAAATCGAACAACTGAACGGTTATGAGCGTGTTGGTGTTGGTTGCAATCAATACCTTGTGGGTGGCTGGGTTGGGGTATAGCGTGGCTTCAATAATTGGCAAAGCAGCAATACCAGTGGTATCCTCAACAGGCCATTTGCTGGGGTCAACTATCAGTTGCAGGTTGTGCAGCAACATATAGTCTAAGCCATTCCATTGATGGCCCTCTTCATTAGCATTAATACCCGCGTAATGATTGGCCCTAGGCCTGATAAAACGATTATTTACCCCATAGCCATGCCCGTTTTGATTGGGATAGGTTGAGAGTGGGCCGCTAATCGGTGCTTCGTTCAACATCGAATCGGACCAGAAGTGCATGATCTGCCTATGCTGCGCGTAGTTGGTTACCGCATTGGTGTCGCGAAGGGCGATATACAATAGCGGGTATGCATACCAGCGGTTGCTTTCGGCTATGGTCATCATGTTGTTAAGGGTTGCACTGCCCCACCCTTCGCCAATAGCAGCCAGGGCAAGGGTCATGTGCAGGTTGTCTACATTTACAAATGCCGATGGGTTAATGAGGGTCTGATCCCATATAAAAGTAGCCGTGCCAATAACATCCGCACTATAATCTTGCGTACCATCAGAGATATAATTCAACGCTGAATTAAATCCTTTGGCTAATAAAGTTACATCCGGTCCCCTATCAACATCCTTATTCCCGCAGGCCGGGTTCTTTATTATCCAACCATCCTGGTGCACCCACTGGCCAATAAGCCTAGCCTGCTCCACCGCCTCATTGTGGATGTTGAAACCGTTTACAACCAAAGTATCGGGTATAAACTTTTTAATAAGCGAAAGACCCAGCAGCACATGGTATACTTGGTCTTGGCTCATTTCGTTGGCGAAATTCGGTTCCACAAAATCGGCATCAACAAAATTATAGCCCGGGAAACTATCAGTATAATTGGCCGGCACATCATCCCTTATAAAAAAACCGTTACGGGCATTGGGTATACCACAAGATGCATTCCAAGTAAAAGAAGTTTCAGCTGTTGAATCTAACCGAATAATGGCTTTCAGGGCATAGTACAATTCATTGATATTGGCACTGATACGGGCACTATCTCCATCCGCATAACCTTGGTAACGAGGATTGCGCAGCAAGTGATACTCAGTGGCCAAAGTGCCCATATACCATCCTAGCCAAATGGTATTGTCGCTCCATTTCATACGCTCTAGGCCAGGGTTAATGTACGAGGCAGGTAAGCTATATCCCTGCTGGTCGCCAATAAGCATATATTCGGTGGTCAATTTATGCCGGTATTGCCAGTATTTATCGAGGTTTTGCTCAACATTTTGGGCATTAACAGCAATAACGGAACATAGCAAAACAAGGGCTAGGAAAAACAATCGCATAGCTGAGCCTTTTTGGTAAGGTTGTACAAATTAGCAATTTTTAGGTGGAAAACTACCCTATTCGCATTTCCACTTAGCTGGGCCACCACAACCAATTGAAAGATTGCGAATATGCCTAAATGACAACCCTTGCAGAAAAGAAGTGATAAAATCACTCCTTTTTGCTTGCTCCTCCTCGCACATTTGGTGCAATATAGAAATACTGTTATAGCCCACAAGGTACAATACAGGTGGCGATTTAAGGCTACCCATATCACTACATATCTCCAATGCCGCTCCCGCTCTATTCGATAGCTGTTTCAGTAGATAGGTAAATGCCCTTCCCGTAGCGATGCTGTCTGAAAACTCAAAAAAATACATTTGCAACCGGAATGGAGATACCTTAACCTCAACTCCCCAATGCCATTGAGGTTTATACTGCACTAAAAATGCTTGATCCGTAAATTGATGATTGAGGTCAATTTTATACAAGCTGTATAGGGGTGTTACAAAATCAGTAACCGTCTGTTGATATGGTGAACTTGCCCCTAAATTGGCAGTTACAAAAATGAAAATGGTAGTAAAATACTTGTCAAACACTATTCTACTTTTCATCCCTTTTCACCTTGCTTGCTATATGTAAATATGGTTATTGAGCTTTAAAGATAACGTCAAAATAAGACAATATACTGAACCCAGATAGGCTAACTATAGCTACAGGCGCTAGAAAGTGGCTTTAAAATGGGGAATTTGGGAGCGACTTAAACGAAAAAACCCTTCGTAGAACAAACTACGAAGGGTTTTTAGATATTAATGTGGCGGCGACCTACTCTCCCGGATGTAACTCTAGTACCATTGGCGCTAAGTGGCTTAACTTCTCTGTTCGGAATGGGAAGAGGTGGACCCACTTGCTATAGCCACCACAAAATCTTAAATAACTTAGACATAAAGAGAGATAGAAAAAAAACCAAAGAGTTAAAACAAACCCTTATAAATAATATAGAAAGCTTACGGGCAATTAGTACTACTCGACTATGACATTACTGCCTTTACATCTGTAGCCTATCAACGTCGTAATCTTCGACGGCCCTTAAAAGAAGTCTCATCTTGAAGTGGGTTTCGCGCTTAGATGCTTTCAGCGCTTATCCCTTCCCCACGTAGCTACTCTGCAATACAGCTGGCGCCATAACAGATACACCAGAGGTGAGTCCAACACGGTCCTCTCGTACTAATGTCAGATCTTCTCAAACTTCTAACGCCCGCAACAGATAGGGACCGAACTGTCTTGCGACGTTCTGAACCCAGCTCGCGTGCCACTTTAATGGGCGAACAGCCCAACCCTTGGGACCTTCTCCAGCCCCAGGATGTGACGAGCCGACATCGAGGTGCCAA
>JAIXOI010000033.1 GCA_027486795.1 Sphingobacteriales bacterium
AACCAGGGTCGTTGCCCCAGAAGTACTCGGCGGCAGTTACTTGCAAAGTACCCGACAAGGCACTGCCCGCCGACGAAACATCTACTACCGCGCTGAATGATGGGCCCCAATTGTTGTAACCATCTTTTAGCCTAATACTTAGCAAATGTTGCCCATCACTTGGTGCGGTAGCCGAACCAATAGCTTGCTCCAAGGCTTCATCAAAATTACCATTGAAGGCCAACAGAGCGATACCGTTTCCAAATCCAGGGTCGGCATCCCAATATAGTTCGCCAGTAGTTATTTCAAAAGGGAGGCTAACATTGGTTGTGGCAGGCACAATCTCAACCACTTGCATAAAAGTAGCGCCCCAACTATTGTTTGCAGCCTTTACCCTAATGCCGATGGTGTGTAAACCAGGTGCTGGCAAATTAGTTATGTCTTGAAACACGCCCTCAAGTACAGTGTTAAAGTTACCATCAACGGCAAGCATGGTGGTGCCATTGCCTTGGCCTGGGTCGGTATCCCAAAAATACTCGGCTTGGGTTATCTGCCTGTGTTGTGCCAACGTTGGCAGGGTGAAACACAAGAGGGTAATCAGGCACACGATGCTAACAAAATTGCGCATACTGTTTATTTGTAGTTGCCTGAAATGGATTAACGATCGTAGCCGTCGGCTTGTATGCTTATGGTGCCCCCTACCCTAACATTGGCTGGCACGTTTACCATATAAATTCTTGCAGCACCTGCGTGAAGCGGGAAATAGTTGTTTAAACTAAACCCACCACCATAAGCACCACAGTCGTTTACCGTTAAGTCAAGGTCGTAGTATGGTGCCGAAGGGTTGCCCATATTTAGGCCACCAGCACCTTGAATGTTTCCGTCGGGGGCCAACACTACGGTAGCAAAATTATTGTTTGAATTAGTGCTAAAAGTACCTGTTGTTCTGCGCGCTGCAGCAAGGTCTACATCAATAGTATTGTATATAAACGTTACCGAAGGCACCGCGCTTAAGTTTGTAATACCAAAAATATTGCTGCCGCTTGTTGAGTTTAGGTCAACCAAGTTATTCATCACCTCAATTATACTGCTTGCCGAATTGGTAGAAATACTAACCCCATACACATTGGCTGTGGTTACTGACCCGGTTATGGATACGGTATTGTTGCTCAACCTGTTGGTTACCGTGGTTAGCACTCTTGACCTAGAAACGGCAATACCTATGTTTCGAGTATATACCAAATTGTTCCGGATATCAAAGAAATGGGTACCCGATGTCCAGGCAATACCAAATGCTGCGGTAGTGGGGCTAACATTACTTACCTTATTACCGATAATTTTAATAACATCGCTAGTTACTAAAGTTTCTGGCACAATGGCTATAGCCGAATTGTTGGCATTAAAGGTAATATCGCAACCGATGATACTTCCTGCCCTGATCAACAAGCCGCCATTTGCAAAAACGGTATGCACCGTGTTTACATTATACCCGTTTGCGGAAATCAAAACCGAGCCCGACTGTAACAGGCTTCCCATAATATTGAGTTTGGTTCGAGCGGCAACATTGCCTGCCGCGGTGCCAGTAATATTGCCAGCCAAATTGCGCATACCAACTATAGTAATTTCTCTGTTGTCGGCTGGTACTATAGTATAAACGCCTTGCACAATAAAGAAGGTATCGTTGGTAAAGGGTAAAAACTGAAGGCTCTTGTTAACCGTCACGTCTTCTATCCAAGGGGCATTGCCACTCCTGTTTTTGATAATAATTCTGTCGCCATCGTTGGCGGCGGCCACAGCTGCGCTTATCGAAGCATAATTAGGTGCTAGTGCAAACTCTTCTACTAGCAAGTCGGAGGCATAGGTTTTTAGGGTCATTACCGCCAAAAGGCAGCAAAGCATCATTGAAGTTTTCATTTCGGTTGTTTTAAGTTGTTGCCAATTTGCTCAAACTGTTTTGTCAGCGTGAACAGTAATCCATTTATCAGGATTTTGTGCGTTTTGCGGTGGTTTTGGAATAACCGCATTAATTATTACGCAACTATTAAAGCAAGGTTTCAGCAGCAACCTAAAAATTAAGTGTAAATACCTACACCAAAACAAGAAGACATTCAATTTCAGGGCATAAAGCGTTAGCCCAAAACATACAAATGTACGCCACAAGCCAATTACCTATGCACAGGAAGGGAACTATTAAAAGGGCATTAAAAAATTACTGGTTGGCTAGATATTTCTCTGGGTCGACTTTAAACTCATCTTTGCAGCTCGATGAACAGAAAGGATAGATGCCACCATTGTAATGGGCAGTATCAGCAATTTTCGAATTAGCCAAATTCATCTTGCAAATAGGGTCAATGGTTGAGGTCAATTCGCTGGGAGCAATATTGATACCTGGCTTGCCATTGGGCGATGAGGTATCCATAGTATGTTCAGGGGCAGCAGTGCCGCCGCACGACGCCAATGTTAATAACAAAACAACGGCAAAAAGATGGCTCAACTTTATTGTCATGGCTATTCTATTTAACTTTGTACCTTGCAAAGATAGCCAATATAAAGGCTACCTGAAAGAACTCTATGCAGCAATTTAGAACAGAGGTACCCGTGCCGGAATCGGCACTTAAATTCAGCTACCACAGCCGTATGCTGTTTATGGGCTCATGCTTTACCGAGCACATTGGTATGCGCCTGTGGGACTATAAGTTCCGCATTAACCTCAACCCGTTCGGTATTGTTTACAATCCGCTTTCCATTCACCAGCACATACAATTACTGCTCAACAACAAGCAGTTTAGCCAATCAGAGCTATTTTACCACCAAGACCTTTGGCATAGTTTCCAGCATCATGGCCGTTTCTCAGGGCCCGACCCAGTGCAAACCACCAAGCGCATAAACGATGCCCTGGCTGCTGCCCGCGAAGACCTGTTGCGCAGCAATTGGCTGGTAATAACCCTTGGTTCGGCTTGGGTATACGAGCACCTAGCCACAGGCCAAGTAGTGGCCAACAACCACAAACTGCCTGATACCGAGTTCCGCCGCTACATGTTGGATGCCGATAAGATAGCCGACACGCTGGGTACTACCCTACTGCAGCTGCGCAAGCACAATGCCAAATTGAGCGTACTGCTATCGGTAAGCCCAGTGCGCCACCTAAAAGACGGAGCCGCTGGCAACCAATTGAGCAAATCGACCTTAATAGTAGCGGCACATAAAATTGCCGCCCAAGCAGACTATATCCATTATTTCCCGGCATACGAGATTGTGATGGACGACCTACGCGACTACCGCTTTTACAATGCCGACATGATTCACCCGAGCCCAGTGGCTATTGATTATGTGTGGGATAAATTCCAGAAAGCATACATCGACCGCCGTGTATTACCCATTATGCAACAGGTTGAAGAAATACGCATGGCCCTGAGCCACCGCCCCTTTAATGCCGATACCGAAGGTCACAAGGGTTTCCTTAAGCGCAACCTAGTAAAGGCTATGCAGCTAAAAGCCGCCTACCCCGAAATGGATTTCGAAAGAGAGATCGCGTATTTTAAAGGGTAGCTTTTTTGAGACACAAGACACAAGACACAAGACGCAAGACTTTTTATCTCCGCCACAAAACTGCGTTTTGTATCAAAATAACACCCAGTAAGTTTCAGGAACATAGCACAAAAACATCCATGGACCATGGACTATCGACCATCGACTCAGAACCCCTTAAATCCCCTCAAAGCTTCGTAGCCTTTTAGGTAGGTGCTGTCGGTGGAGTTATAGATGGGGTAAAAGCCTTCTTCGTTCCATAGCTGGCGGGCAAAGTGGGCTTTAATCAAGGTACGTAAGCGGCCCTCCAAGGGCGCCAATCGAAGCATATCAATTTTAGCACCCTCACCTTCAGCATACGCCAAAAACTCGCTAAACCACTGATTGGTTACTTGGAAATTCTCTTTAAAATACTTGCTGCTGGTATATTGCTTAAAGCCTTGTGGGTTGTTGCTATAAAACTTGTAAACAAACTGCGGCACAAACCCTTGCAACGTCGATAGGTATTGCACATCTATGGTAGTATCAATCGGCACAAACAAATCGGGTACGATACCGCCGCCACCATAAACTACTCGTTTGCCCATGGTATAATACTTCAACGAATCGGGAAACTGAACACTGTCCATGCTAAAAAACTCTCCCGTTTCTAGGCGGTGATCTAAGTCGCCATTATAAGCGTCCAAATCATCATAAGGTTTTTGTATACACCTGCCCGATGGAGTATAGTAACGTGCTACCGTAAGGCGTATAGCCGAGCCATCAGACATATCATACTGCTCTTGAACCAATCCTTTACCAAACGAGCGGCGACCAATAATCAAGCCCCTATCATAATCTTGAATTGCGCCTGCCAAAATTTCACTAGCCGAAGCCGAACCTTGGTCAATCAATACTGCCACATAGCCCTTCTCAAAATCGCCATCAATTTTCGCTTGATAGTCAACGGTGCCGTATGCTTTACCCATAGTGTACACCAGCATGTTACGGCCAGCAATAAACTCATCTGCAATCATCGTCGATTGGGTAAGAATACCGCCTGGGTTTTGGCGCAAATCCATCAGCAAGCGTTTCATTCCCAATTCCTTCAGCTTGGTCAGTTGGGCCATAAACTCCTCGTAAGTGTGGGCACTAAATCGATTGATTTTGATATAACCCACCGAATCGTCAATCATATAACCTACATCTACACTCTTCAGCGGAATTTTGTCTCGGGTGATGGTAAAGGTCAATAACTCTTTAACCCCACTGCGCTGCACACCAATGGTTACCTCAGTACCCTTGGGGCCGCGCAAATATTTCACCACTTGCTCGTTGGTAATGTTTACGCCCGCCACCAAAGAATCGTCGATGGTTACAATTTTATCGCCGCCTTGCACCCCTTGCTTCTCAGAGGGTCCGCCAGATATTGCCGAAACCACAATAAGCGTATCCTTAACAATATAAAACTCAATGCCAATGCCATCAAACTCACCATCCAAGCTTTCGTTTACTTGGGCTAGGTCTTCGCGGGGTATATAAAAAGAGTGAGGGTCGAGTTTATCAAGCAATGCTGAAATAATATCACCAGTCAGGTCATCGGTATTTACCGTATCTACATACTTTATCTCAATATAACGCATCACTTCCTCAAGGCGGCTATTTGACGATTGAGAGCCTATAGTTGATTTGTGGCTAATGCGGTTATTGAGTTCATAACCAAACTTAATACCTAAACCCAACACTAGGGCAAACAAAAAGGGCATTAAGAACGAGTACTTCCGATCCATAGTATAACTTAAACTGGATGCAAAAATAGGGAATTATAGGCAATGAATGGGGTTAAAGGTTGTATGCTTACCAAGTGCATTTTATTTAACAACTTCTATGAAAGATTGGTAAAAATCATTTCAATTCAACCCAATGTTTCTCCGGGTCTTGGTAGGTGCAAATAAGCGCTAGAATGTAAATAGTATCGTCCTCAATTATGTAATAGACTAGATAAGGGAAGCGCTTAATTTTTAAACACCTAACTTCTGAGTATCGAAACTGAAAAAATGGGATAAGGTGCAAAGTGGAAATGGCCTGCTTTACAAATTGGTGGAAACGTTTGCCCAACCCTTTTTGCTTAATGTTATACCACTTGATAGATGCTTGTATGTCTTGCCTAGCCCTAAGAGTAAGTACAACTTTATAGCCCGTCATTCAAATCAAATTTGTCCTTTACATCTTCCCAGTCAAATTGCTCCTCGCTTTTGTAAACTTCTAAACGCTCTTTTACAACGTCCTTGTGAAATGCTGGGATAGGGTATTCATCATCATTAACTTCCACAAAATCCAACTGTGCCATTAACTCCATAAAGAACTTATACTTTTCCTCCTGCACTTTTATGGTTACCTCTTTCATAACAAATGGTGTTAGGGTAAATTTAGCCAATTAAGTTAAAACGAGAATAGCACGAAGAAAGTTTGTTAATACCTCTTCGACATTAAGTAAATGGGAGGACAATTTTGAATTTTAAATTTTGAATTTTCAATTCCGCCACTCCTCTCAACTACCACCTAAAAACCTTATTTTTACCCCTCACAAGGTTCTCAATATCTTCAATGATACTAATAGCAGATAGCGGTTCAACCAAAACCAGTTGGCTACTACAGTCGCCCGGGCAAGCACCACAATTATTCGGTACCGGCGGTATCAACCCGTTTTACCAGGGCAAAAGCAGCATTGTAAACATACTTAACACTGAGTTATTGTCCCAGCTTAACGGCTATGGCTCGCCCGATGCCGTGTACTTTTATGGTGCTGGCTGCTCGCAAGACGACCGCATTATCATTGTCATCGATAGCCTTCGCCAAGCATTCCCAAATGCACACATTGAAGTGGAGCACGACCTCATGGCCGCGGCCCGTGCGCTTTGTGGCAAAGAAGCTGGTATAGCCTGCATATTGGGCACCGGCAGCAACTCGTGCCTATACGATGGAGTGAATATTGTTGACAATGTACCCTCACTAGGCTTTATCATCGGCGATGAAGGTGGTGGAGGTTATATTGGCCGCAAACTATTGCAAAGTTATTTTTACCGTGAGCTGCCAGACGATTTGAGGGAAATGATGGAAAAGCGCTTTGATATGGAGCGCTCTGCAGTACTCAACCAAATTTATGGCAAAGAAACCCCAAGCAAGTACGTAGCCGAGTTTGCGGGCTTCCTTACCGAAAACAATAAGCACCCATACGTGCACACGCTGTTGTACAAGAGCTTTATGGAGTTTCTTACACGCCACGTGCTGAAGTACGAGAACTTCGGTAACCTACCGATACACTTTACCGGCTCAATAGCCCATTTCAACAAAAGCATAATATTGGAAGCCTTGGACAACCTGGTACTGAAACCAGGCAAGTTTATGCGCGACCCTATTGATGGCCTGGCCCAATACCACGCAAAGAAATAGCCATGGAGAAGTTTACAGAGAAAACTTCGCACTACCGCCACCTAGAGCAGCAAAGCACCGAGCAGCTGCTCACTTGGATAAACGACGAGGACCAAAAAGTACCCGCTGCCATTCGCCCACTGATACCAAAAATTGCCGCTTTGGTTGATGCCATTGCTGATAGGTTGATGGCTGGTGGTAGGCTGTTTTACATCGGCGCAGGCACCAGTGGCCGCTTGGGCATAGTAGATGCCAGCGAGTGCCCACCTACCTTTGGTGTGCCGCAAGGCTTGGTAAACGGATTGATAGCTGGTGGCGATGCCGCCATACGCAAGGCCGTTGAGTTTGCCGAAGACAGCACCACCCAAGGCTGGGAAGACCTAAAAGTACACGACATAACCCCTAAAGATGTGGTTATTGGCATTGCTGCATCGGGCGGAACGCCTTATGTGGTGGGGGCTTTGAGCAGCTGCCGCGAGGCGGGCATACTCACGGCTAGCATTACCTGCAACCCCGGTAGCCCTGTTGCCCAGCAAGCCGACCATGCTATTGAAGTGGTAGTAGGCCCCGAGTTTGTAACCGGCAGCACCCGCATGAAGGCCGGTACCGCGCAAAAGCTGGTACTGAACATGATAAGCACCAGTGTAATGATTCGCCTGGGCCGTGTGCGGGACAATAAGATGGTGGACATGCAGCTAAGCAACGATAAACTCGTTGACCGTGGCACCCGCATGGTAATGGAACAACTGGACATACCATACGATACTGCCAAAGCATTGTTGTTGGAATATGGGAGTGTGAGGAATGCCGTAGATGCTGGGCGAATTTGAAAATGTGCCAATTTGAAAATTAATGCAGCAAACATATCGCTGCCGCAAGACTGTGTCTTGTGGCAATATTACACCCAGGCTGCGACTGGAACATAACACCAAGCCTAATTGCACAATATTTTCCCTTTTTTCGTTACATTTGAATATGGATTGGAGAGAACATATCGTTTCCGACAAAGGAGTTTTGCTAGGGAAGCCTGTGATAAAAGGCACTCGCATATCTGTAGAGTTAATCCTTGAACTAATGGCCCAAGGCTGGACGGAAGAGCAGATTTTGGATAGCTATCCATCCATTAATCAATCTCAATTATTGGCAGCAAGAACTTACCCGCAATAAAGCAATTGCCTTTCATTCTGCGCTTTACCTTTGCGCACCAGACGGATAAATCCACACCATAAATTCTGCAATTCTATAATTCTGTAAATTCTGATTCAGAAAATGTGAACTACCCACGCCCTCTATTTGTATTGTAAAAAGACATTGACACCGAAGGAGATATATGCACGAACTGGAGCCTTTTTATAACTGGAAAGACCTGTATGAAGCCGCCAAAGACCGGCGCTCGCCTTTCTATGGCGCCGAGCCCGATTTTGACCAAGTGAACAATGCCATATACAACTATGTGCTGCACCCCGAGTGGGATTACTTTGGCTCGGGTACGTTGTACCTAAAGGTGCTGTTTGCCGACTACGACGAGCACTTTGCCATCATAGAGTTTATTGGCGAGTGGAACGACTGCATAGACAATGACATCATGTTCCTGAAGCGCGATGTAATTGATAAGATGATAAAACAGGGCATCCACAACTTTATTTTGATTGGCGAAAACGTGCTCATTTATCACACATCCGATGACTGCTACTACGAAGAGTGGTATGAGGATATTGCCGATGAAGGTGGCTGGATTGCAGCAATTAATTTTCCGCAGCACGTGGAGGCCGACATGCGCCAAGCCCGCCTGCACCACTACATCAACTTCAATGAGCTATTGAGCGATGTGCAATGGCGCAAACTCAAACCCAAAGCCCTCTATGCCTTGGTGGATAATTTGATTATGAAGGCGTTGAGGTAGTGATGCCATCGCACCTACATAGTATGTAAGCCCCTCTCCCTCTGGGAGAGGTTGGGTGAGGGCTGCCCCGTTATGCACTTACATCCAATTAACCCAGCCTCATCACTCCATTTATTAATTAGCGCTTATTTTAAATCTCCCGCTTGCACCAAAACCCTCACCTAGCCTCTCCCATAGGGAGAGGGACTACCGCATTTTGAGTCTTTTCCAATCGTCAATCGTCAATCTAAAATCGTCACTCCCCTACCACCAACTTCCCATTTTGCACCTGCCAGTTGTGGGCGGTGATTTGATAGAGGTAGATGCCTTTGGCAAAATCGAGGGGGAAGGTGGTTTTGTCATGCTCTAGGGGGTATTCTAACACCTGCTGGCCCAAAAGATTGAACAAACGAAAAGTAAAACCGCCCGCACTTTGCGGCACCTCAACGGTAAGCAGCCCATTGGTGGGGTTGGGGTATAGCTTGGCTTGTAGGGTGGGGGTTTCAGTGATGCCCGTGCAGGTTTCCACTTTTACGTACATACTATCCGTGTTTACGGCGCAGGTGGTGGCAGTGGTATCGGTAGCAGTTAGGTAGTACCAAGTGCTTTGGGTAGGGTTAGCTATGGGTTGGGCAATATTGGTGACGCTTAGGCCAGTGGTGGGTTGCCATAGGTAGGTTACGTTGGGCACGAGCGGTACACCTATAGTTACACCTGTAGTATTGGTGTTGCTGCAAAGCGTGGTGTCTTTGCCAGCATTGGCAAGGAATACCCCCTCTGGACCGAGGTTGTAGTTGGGGAAGTTCGGGAGGCCAATGTTGGGAAAAGAGTAACTGGGCAAGCTAAAATGATAGTTAGCCAAAGATGAACCGATGTTTCCAGGGTTTTTTATTACACTAATATGCCTTTTGTATTGATCAATCAATAATGAATCAAAACCCATGTACCAATGGTTCACCCAAATGTTACCATCAGGCGCAAGCTCAATTTGAGACAAGAAATCACTTAAAATGCTTCCCTGATATACCGGTGGTAATTCAACAATTGAGTCTTGCATCATGTGAAAGTGTTTTATCCCCCCTCCCCACGAAGTATTGTCATAGTTGGAGTATGTGACATAAATATGGTTATTGATTTCCGCCGATGAATAAACATATTGATTTACCGGAAGGGATAAATTTAAAGTATCCCAAGCAATTATCTCTCCCGTACACCTATCAAACTTGTCAATATATACCACATTATCTCCTGTTACAGCGTCCAATAAGTAGCTCCCATTTCTGAAAGGAACCAGCTCACCAGCAAAGCTATAAAAATGGGTATGGTCGTTTACTGACGTTTCTAGATGAAAGCTAGCTCCACTTTTTGTAACATCAAACACAAAGTATTTATTTGATGTACTATCTTGGCTGGACTTTTTTTGTCCATGTACAATTAGCCACCAATTTAATTCATCGGAATGTTTCACCAAGGCTATTGACTCTTCAATCGTTTCGTTTGAAACAAGCACATTTTTTTGAGTTACACTCCATCGATTATCATTGCCCTTTACAATCAATGTGTAATACAACTTAAGACATCTAAAATGGTCGCAACTACTTGCATAAATACCTAGGTGAAACAAGAAAATACTATCTTTTTTTTCAGGGACCGGTAAGAAAATGGCTCCGTTAGTGGCCGAAAAATCAACATTCACTCCATTGCCGTTCGCTACTATATTATGATTTCCATCTCTTATATCGGTTTGCATCCAGTTATAATTCCGATTGTACGAAATGTATAGTTGCAGATTTCCCGCAGAATCAGAAATTGAAGCATTAGCCTCTGCATTTTTAGAAATGGCTTTAAATGCAATTGGATTTTGATTGTCTGTAAAATTAACTCCCAAACTATCCCCAAACACCCAATTGGCATCGTGCTTCAATTGCCCAAAGCACACCCCCACACTCATCGAAAATAGGATTATCAAAACGCCTTTCATATCCTAAAGATATATAAAAGGTTTGCAACGTTGCTTGGGTGGTGTGGTGCAAATGCAACTATGATAGGCAACACGTAAATTTTAACATATCCGAACCACTATTTTTCAAATTCGCCCGCCATTTTTGGGGCAAATGCCCTAACTTTGCGCCAGTTTATTTGATCCGTTCTGACCACCCTTCCGCATAGCGGGAAACAGCTTACAGCAATATGCCCAAAGACACCAGTATCAAGTCAGTACTCATTATAGGCAGTGGCCCCATTATTATCGGTCAAGCTTGTGAGTTCGATTATTCAGGTACCCAAGCGTCCCGCTCCCTTCGCGAAGAAGGCATTGAGGTAAGCCTCATTAACAGCAACCCAGCCACTATAATGACCGACCCGATGACGGCCGACCATATATACTTGTGGCCGCTTACGGTACAGAGCCTGGAGAAAATACTGAAAGAGCGCCAGATTGATGCCGTGCTGCCTACCATGGGCGGCCAAACAGCCCTAAACTTATACAAAGAAGCCAGCGAAATTGGCCTTTGGGAAGAATATAACGTTCGCTCAATTGGCGTGGATATGGAAGCCGTGGATCGCGCCGAAAACCGCGAGACCTTCCGTAAGCTGATGATTGAAATGGGTATAGGAGTGGCTAAGAGCAAAACCGCCAACTCATTTTTGGAGGGCAAAGAAATAGCACAAGAAATTGGCTACCCATTGGTGATACGACCAAGCTACACGCTTGGCGGCTACGGTGGCGGCTTTGTGCACAACAAAGAAGAACTTGACGAGAAACTATCGCGCGGACTAAACGCATCGCCTACCCACGAGGTATTGGTAGAGCAAGCCGTAATCGGTTGGAAGGAATTTGAGCTGGAGTTGTTGCGCGACAGCAACGACAACATTGTGATTATCTGTACCGTGGAGAACTTTGACCCAATGGGCATCCATACGGGCGATAGCATAACCGTG
>JAIXOI010000039.1 GCA_027486795.1 Sphingobacteriales bacterium
AAAAACGCCCCCACCAAGGTACCCAGCGCATGTGCCAAAAATGGAAAGAGAAAATGAACCGGCCCATATAGGTGTATATTGGCCTTGATGCTCTCTAGGTCGTTGGGATCAACACCAACTGGGGGTGGCAACACCGTGCCGCTAAGGCCAACAATAACCCCATTAACAATACTACCAACAAGCAAACCCGCAACTGCGGCTAAAAGATTGCGAAGTAAAGGATGCATAACAGAACCGTTCATTGCCATGAAAGTACACTTAGTTTCAGAAGATGTCAACCTTATGGTAAACAACCGCAACTTGGTGTACCCTTTTTGTTTAATAATGGGTATTTTGGCTTTCTAAATAAAAAATATGCCAAGCATGGTATTGCGTTTATGCATAGGGTTTGTAATGTTATTTTTGCACGCCCAGCTATGGGCACAAGGGCCGGAACCCGAAATGGTTTTTGTTGAGGGTGGAACCTTTCAGATGGGCACGTCGGAGGGCACTAAAAAAGAACTACCGGTGCATGCCGTTACGCTCAACAATTTCTATATAGGCAAATACGAAATAACCCAAAACCAATGGGTGGCCATAATGGGTATCAACCCATCCACTTTCAATACTTGTGGCCAATGCCCTGTGGAGGAAGCCACACCTGCCGACATTGACACTTTTATAGCGAAGTTGAATGCCCTAACCGGTAAAAAATACCGCCTGCCCACCGAAGCTGAATGGGAATATGCCGCTATAGGCGGTAACAAAAGCAAAGGCCACGTTTACCCAGGCAGCAACAACCTTAATGACGTGGCTTGGAACGTGGACAATGCTGATGGCATGACCCACCCAGTAGGGGCACTAAAGCCCAACGAATTGGGCATATATGATATGGCAGGTAATGTGTGGGAGCTTTGCAGCGATTGGTTTGCTGGCGGATACTATAAAAACAGCCCAGCAACCAACCCACTTAACTCAAAAAAAGCTGTTTTCAGGGTAGTGCGAGGCGGCTCGTGGCTCAGCGGACCGGAGCGGTGCTACAGCCAAGCCCGTAATGTAAACAGCAAGCACCACCAAAGAGCGAATATGGGCTTTAGGTTGGTGTTGGAAGGGTGAGATTGCTAGTTGTTCTTCAACAGTTCCAGATATTCCTGCGCTTCTTCCATCAATTCTTCGCCTTCCGCCTTTAGCGTCGAGAATTCCCTTTCGTCGCCTTTGCTTACTTCGCTAAAGGCCTCACCTTCGTGAAAGTAGTATAGCTTGTCCTCCGATTCGTTTGGCTTGTCTTCCTCTCCATTATCCTCAATTAACACTAGCACCAATTTGCCGTTGTCAAAGTAAAACTCCTCGGTGCGTTTCGAAATGGTAGCATACGGGTACGACTTAATGCGCACCACCGTTCCGTTTTCTTGATAGAAATGTAGTTTCTCCCATTTTTGGCGGGTTTTGGCACGCAGCTTTTCTTTACCAATCTCTACCTTTTGGTATTGCTTTAGGTTGGTTTCAATGGCAGTCCGTTTCGCATTAATATCGGCTATTACCATCGTGGTATCAAAAGTTGGTGTAGAGCCTTCGCTTGCTGAGGCGGTTTTAGTAGGCTCGGCTGGTGCTGGGGCCTCGGTGGGTTGAGCGCAAGCGATAAACAATGATGCTATAAGGGTTGCTAATGCAAGGTTTTTGTATCGCATAAAGGTTGATTTTAGCACTAAAGATAGGGAATGGATTTAATAACTGCATGAACTTTGCTTGGAAAATGGATTTTTGCATATTGCGATATAATCTCTGCTTTTCAGGTAACAAGTGGTCTGACCAATAGTACGGTTTGGCCAATAATGCATGGTTGCGGGAAAAGCACTTTGGGCGGGCGTTGGTCCGACCACTAAACATAACACCTTAAATATCCTGCCTTGCATCATTACCGTGTTACTTGCTGGATTGCAAATCCAGTGCTCAGTTTATTCGGATTACAAATCCGAATGGGCGGGGATAAAAACTACAACAATTTGTAAACAATGGAAGGCATTTTCAATAGTTTTCCTGTTGATTCCTTCACAAGTATTCCATCTAGATACACTAAATCTCCCGCTTGTGCATTCGCTAAATCTTGCAGAACCGCCTCCGAAAAATCAGATCCTACAACGTCAATTTTACCTACAAACTCATTAGCACTCCCTCTGGCATAAGAAAAACTAGCAACAGCATATTTTGGCCCATTCTCTGTTCGTGTCCAGTCAACCCTTAGGCCCGTTTGCCACTTAAAAACATTTGCGCTAACCTCAGTATCTTTCAAACCGCCTACCCTAACCTCGATGTCCAAACCTTGTGGGGTATTATACTGAATTGTAGAAATGGCACCATTAATGGGCGCCTGCGAAACAGATACAACCAAAAACAACAACAAATATCTCATAGCAAAACTGGTTTGACGTTAGCAGCCCCTAATTAACAAAAAAATACATAAATACTATGCAACCTGATTGGGAATAGGATTGAAATTATTGCGAGAAACCACGCCCAATCGTATTTGCAATCCACCACAACCCCCTCGTCCTCGTCTCCCAGACGAGGATGAAAAGGACTCCGCGTCTCCAGACGCAAGAAAAATCCGCAACACCCTCAAAAAAACCCACTCACAAAAATATTCCCCTCACAATCAACCCCTTGCATTTTCGCAATAAAATAAATTTAGTTTATATTTTGCGGAAATAAAACCGTGCGGTAAATTAGTGATAATAAGTTGCTGCAATGGCTCATGCATTCGGTGGCCAACGTAAGGGCAAATGCCTTAAGCGGAGAACCAGAGGTTCTAGCCAACAATACCCGATGCACTAGTGCCGTTTATATTTACCCAATAAATGGTCCGCGGATTTGCTATCCGCACTAGAGCCGTGGCTGCAATAACCACTGCTCAAAAATCGTTAACTTTATCCGCTCAAACCCACTGCTAGCCCGCACACTATGCGCCTATCCGTTATTATTGTCAATTACAACGTTAAGTACTTTCTTGAGCAGGCGCTATATAGTGTGCGCAAGGCCGTGCAAGGTATTGATGCCGAGGTAATTGTGGTGGATAATAATAGCAGCGACAACAGTGTGGAGCTGGTGCGCGAAAAATTTCCGGAAGTAATACTGATTGCGAATAAAGAAAATACGGGCTTTAGCAAGGCCAACAACCAGGGCATTGAGATAAGCCAAGGCGAGTATGTGCTGCTGCTGAACCCCGATACGGTGGTGGAGGAAGAGACCTTTAAGCAGTGCCTGGCTTTTATGGACAGTCACCCCGATGCTGGTGCGCTGGGCGTGAAAATGGTAGATGGCAAGGGTCACTTTTTACCTGAAAGCAAACGCTCGCTGCCTACGCCGGCGGTGTCGTTTTACAAAATTTTCGGGTTGTCGAACCTGTTCCCGCGCAGCAAAACGTTTGGCCGCTACCACTTGGGTTATTTGAACGATGACCAAACCCACGAGATAGAGGTGCTGGCAGGGGCGTTCATGTTTATGCGCCGCGAAACGCTGGATAAAATCGGTTGGCTCGACGAGACCTTTTTTATGTACGGCGAGGATATTGACCTGAGCTACCGCGTAATATTGGGCGGCTACAAAAACTACTATTTCCCTGAGGCACGCATTATACACTACAAGGGGGAGAGCACCAAAAAGGGCAGCCTTAACTACGTGCGCATCTTTTACCAAGCCATGGCCATCTTTGCCCAAAAGCATTTTAGCGGCAGCCAAGCTAGGCTATATGCCCTGGTAATAAACATGGCCATATATCTACGTGCACTGTTTGCGCTGTTTAGCTCGGTAGCCAAAGTGCTTACGTTACCGCTGCTGGATGCAGGGCTGCTGTTTGGCGGCATGTACGTTATCAAAGAGCTATGGAGCGAGGAGATTAAGGGCTCGCTATCGTACTACCCGCCTGAGTATATGCAACTAATAGTGCCGCTATACATTGCGCTGTGGCTGGTGGCCATATACTACAGTGGCGGCTACGATAGGCCGTTGCGCACCTACCGCACCGTACGGGGCGTATTTGTAGGCACTCTATTAATAGCCGCAGTGTATGCTTTCCTTAACGAAGAGTACCGTTTTAGTAGGGGCATGATATTGGCGGGCGGCATTTATGCCTCGTTTGCGTTGGTGGCGCTGCGTTATGCTTGGGGCGCTATTTCGGGCCGAAAACTTACGTTTGTGGAGCAAGAAACCCCGCGCATTGTTATTGTGGGCAGCAAGCAGGAGGCCGATAGGGCGTTGTCATTGCTTAGCCAAGCGGGCGTTGATAATAGGTACATTGGCTTCATCAGCACCTTGCCGCAAGATAGCAGTGAAGAGCACTACTTGGGTGATGTAAACCAGCTACAGTCTATACGCAAGCTTTACGAAATTGAGGAAGTGATATTCTGTAGTGCCGATATTACTATCAAATCCATTATCGACCACATGATATTGATGGGGCCAGAACTGAATTACAAGATTCTGCCCGAAAACACGCCGAGCATTATCGGTAGCAACTCCAAAAACTCGGCTGGCGACTTATACGCTATCGACGTTAACTTGGCCATATCGACCCCCATGAACCGTCGCAACAAGCGCATGCTCGACCTTGCGGTCTGCTTGTTCACTTTGGTTAGCTACCCCGTTACTGCCTTCATCATTGCCGACCCCGGCAGGTTTATCCGCAATTGGTGGCTGGTGCTGTTTGGCAGGCGCACTTGGGTAGGCTATGCACCCATAAATGCGGGCAAAGGCCAGTATTGGTTGCCTAGCATTAAGCAGGGCATTATTAGCCCGGCCGATAAAGCCAATAACCTAAAACTGGACGATGCCACCCGCCGCCGCCTAAACTTGCTTTATGCCAAAGACTACACGGTTTATAAAGATCTGAAACTGGTTTGGCAGAATTATAAGTGCTTGGGGACTTGCTGATTGATAAGTTGTGGGTAACGAGTTACGCATTTCGACTCCGCTCAATATGACAATAGTTGCGGGTTGAATTATTGTTTGATATGAGTAAAAGGCAAACCACATACATCCGAAGGATATTGCAAAGCAAGTGGCTGGGCCTCATGCTTTTAGCGTTGGGAGTATTGCAGTTCATAGGTGCGCTCGGCTATATCTGGTTGTTTCCGAATATAGTTAATCAATTCCCTTTTCAAGATTTGATAATCGTTGTTTACGCAATAATAGCGCTGGCCATATTGGTAGTATTGAGCCTACTCGCGTCGCTTTGGCTGATATTTAGGCATAAAAATGAAGAAGAATTGGGTATAGCGGTGTTTGGTGTGTTGCTAGATGTAATTATACTCCTGTTTACCTTCAAATAGCAGTACTAAAAAAATGGGATGAACCATCAGCCCATCCTATTTCCAAATTTTCAAATTATCTAATCAACACATTAGCTCAACGCTTTCTCCAAGTCGGCAATCAAGTCTTCTACGTCTTCAATACCCACGCTCAAGCGGATAAGCGAATCAACCACACCGGTTTTTTCGCGCTCCTCTTTGGGTATGCTGGCGTGTGTCATAGTGGCTGGGTGCCCAATTAGCGACTCCACACCGCCCAAACTCTCCGCCAACGAGAACAAATGGGTGCGAGTAAGCACTTCGTTGGCAGCAGCTATGGTGTTGGTTTTCAGCGTAAACGATACCATACCACCAAAGTCGCGCATTTGCTTTTTAGCTATGTCGTGGTTCGGGTGCTCCGGGAAACCAGGCCAGTAAACCTTATCTACTTTAGGGTTGGTTTTCAGGTATTCTGCTACTTTGCGGCCATTTTCGCAGTGCCGCTGTATGCGTATGTGTAGGGTTTTAATACCTCGCAGCACCAAGAAACTATCCTGCGGACCAGGCACAGCACCACAGCTATTTTGCAAAAAGTATAGTTTTTGGGCCAACGCCTCATCCTTTACTACCAAAGCACCCATTACCACATCGCTGTGGCCACCTAGGTATTTGGTTACCGAATGCATTACGATGTCGGCACCAAGGTCAAGCGGGGTTTGTAGGTACGGCGTGGCAAAGGTATTATCAACGGCCAACAGAATGTTGTGTTTTTTGGCAATGGCAGCAGCGCCCGCAATATCAATGATGTTCATCATCGGGTTGGTAGGTGTTTCTACCCAAAGAAGGCGCGTTTTGTCGTTTACTTTGGCCTCAATGTTCGCCAAGTCGCTCATGGCTACAAAATGGAATTTGATGCCATATTGGGCAAAAACCTTGGTAAACAAGCGGTAGCTACCGCCATACAAGTCGTTGGTAGATATTACCTCATCGCCAGGCAGCAACATTTTAAGCAAGGTGTCGATAGCAGCCATGCCGCTTCCAAAACACAGTCCATAATTACCATTTTCCAATGCTGCTAAGTTCTTCTCCAAAGCATGGCGGGTAGGGTTTTGGGTACGGCTATACTCATATCCTTTATGGACGCCCGGTGCGGCTTGCACGTAGGTTGATGTCTGGTAAATGGGAGTCATAATGGCCCCTGTAGCTGGGTCAGGTTCTAGCCCGGCGTGTATTGCTTTCGTTCCGAATTTCATAGCGTCTAATTTCGAAACAAAGCTAAGAATTTCTGCTCGGCCTAACGGGGGTTAATACCAACAAGTGCAAAATGATGGCGTATATTATATTATTACCAAAGCTACCTTAATATATAGTCTTATACACAATAGGTTATTAGCCCGGTTTTAAAAGAATTTCTTCAATTTCTTCACTCGCTTTTCTCAAAAGTTCGTTTGTTATGCCTTTAAGGTGTTGAGCTTGTTGCCTTGTGTGTGTAATATGTTCCGCAATTACTTTTTGCTTGTCAAGTGGTGGAACGGGAATTGGTAAATGTGAAATATCTTCTGGTGCTAAATGTCCATTTGTTGCCCCAGTAATGTTTCTCTTAATTTCTGTCTGCATTAAACTGCATCTTAGGAAATGATAAACAAAAGCATTGTCTGAGAATGAGTTTGCTTGAAACTTTACTATGTCACCACCCAAAAAATAATCTCCTTCATAATTCCAAAAAGCAATCTTTCCTATAGTTGCTCCTGTTATTACGACTAAAACATCTCCAATCTTTAATTTCTGTTGTTTACTAAAAATGTTTTTGGCTGTTAGCAAGTCATCTAATGCAATCGTTCCGTCTGCGTTAATTGAATTAATCTGAACAACTGAACATTCTCCGTCCTTTTCATCTTGCTTTGGTAAACTTCCTTTTGTCAAATTTCCTGATATTATTTCACGAAGTGCTTTAACAGAATATTTTCCGTTAGAAATTGTTTTTAAGTTGTTTATAAATTTGTTTTGATGAAAAAATGGGTCAACCCTTTTATTTACAATGTCTGATAAAGTCCTTGTAAACATTCTATTCTTCAAAGTATTTTCAGCTGATTCGGGCAGTTTTATACCTAACTCCTTCAATAAATAATCATCAATACCAGAAAGTAGTTTCTCGGCTTCAGCTTCGTTCTTTTGTTTCTGAGCAATTACTTTATCGGTAATTTGTAAAATGCGTTTGTCTTCAATTATTGGAATAGAAAGTAAGGCAGGATAGTCAAGTGCTGGACGAGTACCCCCTGTGCTTCTCCGGCTCGCCAACTTTTCACCAAGGTCAGAGTTTAGAAACGCGGCAAGCGTCTCACTGATTTCCTTACTTCCTGTTTTTATTACGCAAACGTGTTGGTTTATATTTCCTATAAATTCTTCAGGTGCCACCGAAGCAACGGCCATTCTTCCAACGCCTGTAATTTTTACCAACAAATCGCCTGCCGAAACTTGGCTCCTTTTCAGCATCCCATTGTGTGTTTCTTTGTTGATGTATTTGCAGTCGTCAAATTCCAATACACCTGTTGGCGAGAGGTTTTGTACTCTTAAAAACGGTATTCCATTCTCTTTTTCTGCATAATACTTTTCACTTTCAGTTGTTTTAGGTGTTGCGCCACTTGCCAAACCTTGAACATAATCTCTCAATTTTTTGGGTTTTTTCGCTAAAACCCTTTTTTCGAGTTCTAAAAGTTCGGGAACATAAAAGAAAGGGTCAAAGCGTTTTTCCAACTCGCTTTTCTGCAAAATGAAAACTCGGCTTTTGTTAAGCGTTGGTGAAATGGTATAACTGCTCATTAGCTCTCCGTCTTATTGATGTGAGCAATAAACTTTGATAACTCATTACCTATTTCAATCAACTCGTTGTTATTGGTACTTCTTCCTGTGGCATCATAGCCAATATCTTCTGCTATTGCCATAAAAATAGCATAGTCGTCCAATGCGGTTTGTTTTGCCAAAAAGTATTTCTCGGTCAAATCTTCTTTCAGCAAATTCACTTTATCGTTAAATGCAGATTGAACGGCCGATTTATCGGCTTGTATCATTTCTGTAATTTCCTTCTTGTTTGCTTTCGGGTTTTTGGCTTTTGTAATTGCTTCCAATTTCCTAATTCCATCCATTTTCTCCTTTTCCCATTTCTCAATAGTGGCAATATAGTTATTGTCGGTTTTAACCTGCTCTTTAAGTTTTGTCTTTTGATTGCTGATTTTTTCCGTTTGCTTGTCTTTGTGTTTGCGCAAAAACAAAACAGAACTTTTCACTCCAGCACCCGTTGCACTAAATGCGGTTTGAGGCAGAGAAACAACAGCAACAATGCGATACATTTCTTCAATGTTGTCCCGCACGTATTGCAAACTGCTATTCGTTAGAATACCATCTGGAATTACAACTGCTAAATAACCATGTTCTGATAAAAACTTATGGCATTGCTCCAAAAATAAAACTTCTGTACTCTGGCTATCTCGCAAAGTTGGTTTGCCACTTGATGTTGTATTCAGCCAATCCAATTCTTTAATTGCCAAATTGTATTGATTCATATATGCCTTTTCCGTTTGCTTGATGCTACTTCCGAAAGGCGGATTGGTGATGATAAAGTCAAACGAATTGTATTTAAACTCCTTATTGCCCGATTTGGCTTGCATTTCGCTGTCGCTTAAAAGTCCATCAGATGCAATCACGTTGGTATGTCCATCATCGTGAATGATCATATTCATTTTGGCAGTCCGAGCAATTTGGTCGTTTATCTCAATACCAAAGAGGTTCTTTTCTGCGAAATCGTGCCAATATTTGTAATGGTCTTTTTCATCCTTTATTGGGTCGTAAAACTCGTTGGCTTGCTCTCTCACTTTGTCCAAGGCGTAAAGCAAAAAACCACCACTTCCACAACTGGTGTCAAGCACTCTTGATTTGTGCGTAATTGGCAAACTATCTACAATAAATTTCACAATTGGCCTCGGTGTAAAGTATTGTCCGAAATCGCCTCTAAAATAACTGCCCATAAAAGTTTCAAAGGCTTTGCCTTTGCTATCTAGGTCAGTTTTATTCAGGTTAATCCGCTGAAAATATTTTACAATAGTCAGCGTTTCTTGTGCAGTAAGTGTGATGCCGTCTTTGAAAACTTCGGGTGCTTCTTTTTCGCCAACTGCATAAATTTTCTTGATTCGTTTTAGCAAATCTTCCGGGTCTTCGTCACGGAAAATTTGAAAGTCGTAAGGGTCCCCATTTTTTCGAGGGTGTTTTTCGTCCCAAATTTTGCAGAAGATAAGTTTATCCAATTCGTCAAATGCAACGCTTGGGTTTCTTTGTCCACCACCCCAAAGTGCTTGATGCGATTGTATGAAAATCTTAGTTAGTTCGCTTTCGCTTACCGGTTGAAGTTCAAAAAATTTCTGTTTTACATTCGGGTCGGGTTCAGAAACAATGTTTTTTGGTTCTGTGTCAGTTTCTGTTTGCGAAATTCCACCTTTCACATATTTGTAAGGTGCAAGTTTGTTGATACCAAATTGCGGAATGTCGGGAATTTCAATTCTGCTTTTCGGCTTCTTATCGGGAACTTCGTAATACTGATTTTTGATGCGTGAAGTTGTCCAAACGTATTTTGCACCTTCGGCAACTGCGTAACTGTATGCTTGGTCAACCGCAATGTTAAATTCCTGGTCGGTTAAATCTTCTTTTTTGCACTCAACTAAAATGTAGGTTTCTTCACATTCATCGTCTGAATAAACTGCAATGTCGGCTTCCTTTGTCTCGACACCCATTTGAACAGGAATGAATTGTTTAATTCTATTCTCCGGGTAGCCATAAATTAAAACCAAAGTCAAGAAAGTTTCTGCTTGCACTTTCTCTTCGGGATTATTGTAATTCCGCTTTTTGTTTTGATGAACGTATGTTACAAAATTTCGGCCTTCGTCAAATCGGATTAAGCCTTTTTCAATTCCCGTGTCTAATAAATTCATATATTTTGTCTGTTGGCTGTTGCGGAATACTATTGGCCGTTGTTATTTTAAGAATTAGCCTTTTCTAAAAGTTGCTTGAATTGCATAAAGTTAAACCAATTGGTAAACTAGGCAATTATTCTTGGTCAATATTAAAAGCTAAAATTAAACCAAAAAATAGTTGTCCTAATTTAGATTATTTTTTGTTGCATATTTGTGTGGTTATTTTTTACAAAATATAACATTATTACTTCAACTTGCCTTTATTATGTTCCAACTTTCGATGATTTCCTAATTTTGTTCAACTAGTTAGTTTACCCTATACCCTTCATACAACCCCTCAAGCATTCTGTGTATCTTTGGGTTATATGAGTAATTTAATGAAACAGCTAACCTTTTTTGCGTGCCTTTTGCTGGTGGGTGCCCTTGCGGCCCAAACCGTAACCCAAGGCCCCATAATTGGCGGGGTTACTACCAACAGCGCCCGTGCGGCCTTGTTTTGCAGTGGCCCAACCCTTGCGGGTATTGAGCTGGCCACCGATACCAGTTTCACTAACAGCCGCCTTTTTCAAACACCTACTAATATTACAAGCGGCAATGCAGCCCTTATCGATTTGGATAGCCTGCAAAGCAATACCAAATACTATTCTAATACTGATGGTTCTCATACCTCCATAACCCGCATTAGCTAAAAAACTACAGGGCCACCTTTCGGGCAGCCCTGCAAAATCACTAATAGTTGGTTAGTGCTTATTATTTAAGGATCGTTACGCTACCTTTTTTAAATCCTTCTTGGCCGTCAATGTACAGGGCTTTCACCAAGAAAACATAAACGCCCGGAGGCATAGCTACCCCTTTAAACGTGCCATCCCAGCCCACTTTAGGGTCGGTGGTTTCAAACATTTTCTCACCCCAGCGGTCAAATACTTGGAATAGCATCGTTTCGAAACCATAGCCATATACGTTAAACTCGTCGTTAAACCCATCGCCGTTCGGTGTAAACACGTTTGGTACCCAAAGTACACGGTCGTACAAGTCAACTATTACGGTTACTCTGGCCACAGCTTCGCAACCATTGTCATCGGCTATGCGCACGGTGTAGATGTATGAAGATTCTACTAACGGGCCAGCAACAGGGTCGGCACAATCAATACAATCCAGGTTTTCGTTCGGCGACCATTCGTAAACAGGTGTTCCGATAACACCACTGCCTGGGGTTGCCGTTAGCTGCACACTCTCACCAAACTTAACAGAATCGGCACTTGCTGCCAACGAAATAAATAGCTGAGAAGGGCTAGTCAGGGTTTCTGACAGCGTTACGCTGCAATTGTTGGCGTCGGTAACGGTTACTACGTATCCACCCTGTATTAATCCTATTGCATTACCTGAGTTAAGCGTGCTGTTGTGGTTCCATGCATAGGTAAGATTTCCTGTACCGCCTGCAGCCGTTACCACTACACTTCCATCGGGTGTATCGTAGCACCTAGGGTTCACTGCCACTGCCGACGCGGTAAGCAACGGTACATTGGCTACTATGGCCGTATCTAAAGCGGTACAACCTGCTGCATCGGTAACGGTTACAATATACTGCCCAGGCCTCAAATTGCTAGCCGTTGCACCATTTTGCGCAGGAGTAGTATTCCATGAGTAAGTAACTGAGCCTGTTGCACCAGTTACCACGGCGTTTACCGAGCCAGTAGGTGTATCGAAACACTGTACATTGGTGGCGATGGCATTTACCGCCACACTTCCCGGAGGGTTAATTACATAGCTACCACTAACGGTACAGCTATTCAAATCAGTTACTACAACCGAGTAGTTGCCTTGGCCCAATCCAGTAAGGGTTGGACCAGTAACAGCAGTATTCCATAAAAACCCATAAGTACCCGTGCCACCAGTTACGGATAGGCTAATGGAGCCAGTATTGCCGCTACCACAAGTTATAGGCACAATAGTTTCGGTAATAACGATGGCGTTAGGTTGTGTAATAAGCACACTATCTCTTCTCTGGCAAGTACGTGCATCGGTAACTGTTACCACTGCCCAACCCGCGCCGCGGTTTGGCGAAGTAGTGGCTGTGCCACCGCCACTGTTCCAAGCATAGGTAAAGCCCGGCGAACCACCAGCCGCAGCAACGGTTGCGCTACCATTGGTACCACCATTACAATCAACATTAGTACCCGTTACATTGGTAGTAATACCAATTGGCTGCAATACGGTAGCATTGGCCGTTGAGGTACAGTTGTTTCTATCGCGAATGGTGATGGTATATGGCCCAGCGGCAAGGTTATTCAACACATTGGTTGGTGCAAAAGTTACCCCGTCGCGGCTATATTGATAGCCAGGGCTACCACCTGCACCCGTGGCGGTAATAAACCCATCGGCAACACCAAAACAATTGGCGCTATCTTGCACGGCGGTTACACTCAGAGCAGTTGGTTGCAACACGGTTATGTTTCCTGTGGTATTACAACCCGCAATGTCGCGCACCGAAACGGTATAGTTTGCGGCATTAAGGCCAGTAAAGGTGCCCGATGCCTGATAGTTTACCCCATCAATACTATACTGCAAGGCACCGCTTCCGCCAGCACCCACTGCAATCACTTGTCCATCGTTGCCAGCGTTACAGTTTACACTGTCTTGGGTGAGGGTTACGGTTACCGGAGCTGCCGCTTGCACAGTTACGTTTGTAGTTGCCGCACAACCGTTGGCATCGTTTACAACAATGGTATAGATGTTGGCTGTAAGGTTGGCAAAAGTACCCGAAGCTTGGAAGGCACCACCATTGAAACTATACTGATATGGGGCGCTGCCACCTGCACCCGTTGCGGTAATTTGCCCGTCGTTGGTACTGTTGCAGCTAATATCAATAACCACAGTGCTTACAGTAAGCGCAGTAGGTTGTAACACACTGGTGCTGGCCGTTTGCGTACAGCCGTTTCCATCGCGTAGGGTTACGGTATATGGCCCAGCGGCCAAAGCCGTAAATACATTTGAAACCTGGAAGTTGGTTCCATTTAAGCTATACTCATAAACCCCGTTGCCACCACCAGCGGTAGCAGTAAGAGTGCCATCGCTTAAGCCGTTACAGCTTACGCTATCCTGTACCAAGGTTAAGGTAAGTGCCGTTGGCTGGCCTACGTTTACGGTTGTGGTAACGGAACAGTTATTGCCATCTCTTAGCGTAACGGTATAAGTAGCCGAAGCCAAGTTGGTGAACGTGTTTGATGCTTGGAAGTTAACACCATCAATACTATATTGATATGCCGCCGAACCGCCACCTGCTGTAACCACTATACCACCTGTACCGCCACCGGCACAACTAGAGGCTGTAGCCGCAGCCGAAACGGTTAATGCCGCCGGTTGCAATACCGCTATTAATACTTGAGCTTGGCAATTGTTCTGGTCGGTTACATCAATAGTGTAGCTAGCGGCACCAAGCGCATTAAATACATTGGACGCTTGCGGGGCGCCGGCATTAAGGCTGTAAGTAAAGCTTGGCGAACCGCCGCTAGCAGTTACGGTAATAACACCATCGTTGCCTCCGTTACAATTTACACTGTCTTGCACGGCAGAAGCGGTAATAGCCACAGGCTGACCGACAATTACGTTAGCCGAAGCCACACAAAGGTTGGCATCCCTAACGGTAACGGTATAACTGCCCGCGTTGAGCGAGCTAAATACATTCGATGCCTGGAAGTTGGTACCATTGGTACTATACTCTAAGCCACCCGCTGCACTGCTGGCGGTTACGGTAATTACCCCATCAGCAGCACCGTTACACGATAGGCTATCGGCAACCAAACTTATCGTAATACCCGAAGTAGAACCTATCGTTATGGTTGTTGATTGTGTACATCCATTGCCATCAACCACATTTACGGTATAGGTAGCCGCACTAAGATTGCTAAACAAGTTGCTCGATTGTGGCGTGCCGCCATTCAAATTATAACTATACGGCAAAGAACCTCCTGTAGCGGTAACTGTTATGCTACCATCGGTGGTGCTGTTGCAGCTCACGTCTACTTTGGTAGCACTCACCCCCAATACTGTGGGTTGCAATACACTTATATTGCCGGTTATTTGGCAAAACTGGGCATCGCGTATGGTAATAGTGTATGGCCCTGCGGCTAAGCCGTTAAATACATTCGAGGGTTGGAAAGTTGTTCCATCCAAACTATACTCATAAGTGGGCGAACCGCCACCCGCAGTTACAGTAATTACTCCATCGCTAGCCCCAAAACAAGAGGCGCTATCTTGCACGGTGGCAATAGTTAGAGCGACAGGCTGAAGTACCGTTATATTCACCGTTTGGGTACAAGCATTGGCATCGCGTACAGTTACGGTATATGGCCCTGCAACCAAACCCGTAAATATATTGCTCACTTGGAACGTAGTACCATTAATACTATACTGATAATTTGGGGTTCCGCCACTGGCCGTTACTACCAACGAACCATCGTTGCCGCCACCGCAGTTAACACTGTCTTGAACAGCACTTACTACCAATGCTGTTGGAGTAGATACCACAATGCTCGATGTTTCGGTACATCCGTTTTGGTCGCGCACGGTTACGTTATAAGTGTTAGGCGCAAGGCTAGTAAATACATTGGATGGGCCAAAAGCTCCCGCGTTCAATTGGTATTGGTAGCCTGGCGAACCGCCACCAGCAGTAGCCGTTATTTGGCCTCCACCAGCACCTGCACAGGCGGCGCTACCAGCAACCAACGATAAGGTTAAATCGGCTGGGGTCAATACATTAATGGTCAATGTGCGGGTACAGAAGTTGAAATCACGAGCATCAATAGTGTAGGTGCCCGCCGTAAGGCCCGTAAAGGTGCCAGAAGATACAAATGCACCGCTATTGATGCTATATTGGTAGCCACCTGAGCCGCCAGTAGCGGTAGCGGTAATGCTGCCCGTGTTGCCACCAAAGCAGTTTACACTGTCTTGCACGGCAGTTAAGCCCAGCGCAGCGGGCTGTGCCACCGTAACAGGAATACTAAAAGTACATCCTTTGCTATCGCGTACCGCAGCATTAGGGAAAGCTCCAGCAGCTAGCCCGGTAAATATGTTCGATGATTGATAGCCCGAACCTAATGAATACTCATAAGGAGCCACGCCGCCACTTGCCGTAAATACGATAAATCCATCCGAATTGCCGTTACAATCCACACTGTCAACGGTGGCGGTGGCGGTAAGTTGGGCTGGTGCACGCACTATGCCCACAGCAGTAGCGGTACAACCACCTCCATCTCGCACACCAATGGTGTAACTGCCCGCCGTTAAGTTGTTGAATACGTTGGCAGCACCGTATGCACCACCATTAATATTGAAAGTATAACCAGCAGTACCACCATTTACCGTGGCGGTTATCCTGCCCGTGTTGCCACCAAAACAGGTTACGCTATCAACCACCAAAGTAAGTGGTATAGCCGCTACAGGACCTATTGTTACCGTATCGAGGGCAAAACAACCACCTTGGTCGTATGCCCTAACGGTATAGAAACCTGCTGTTAAACCGTTGAATATACCGGTACCATTTAAAGCACCTCCGTTAATATTATAGAAATAACCCGGCAAACCACCTGAACCGGTTGCTACAATGCTACCAGTTGGGTTGCCACAGCCAATGCCCGTTACTGCCAACGAAATGCCAACACCACCAGGTGCTGCTACGGTTACGGTATCGTACACTAGGCAACCTTTACCATCGCGCAAAATCAAGGTATAGGTTCCGGTAGTGAGGTTCAAGAAATTGGGTGACGATTGGAAAGCGCCATTGTTCAAACTTACTTGATAAGGCAAGCTACCGCCCGATGGGTTGGTAGCAATTGCACCCGTTGGGTTTGTTGGGCAAGTTAGGTCGTCAATAACAGGGTTCATGGCAAGTGCGGTAGGCTGCCTTACGGTAATCGTTCCAGAGCCAGCACAACCGTTGGTATCCAACACATTAATAGTGTAAGAGCCTGTAGACAAGCCAGTAAATATACCCGAGCTTTGATAGCTAGTACCACCGTTAATTGAATACCTAAAAGGCGCACTACCGCCAATTGCTGTGGCAGTAATAAAACCATTGGTTCCACCATTACAATCAACGCTATCCTGTACCAACCCAACGGTAAGCACGGCAGGTTGTCGCACGGCCAAGCTGGCTGTGGCGGTGCAACCAAAGTTATCACTGATGGTAACGGTATAGCTTGCCGCCGAAAGACCCGTAAACACATTATTAGCGCTAAACGGTCCGCCGCCCGAAATCCTGAATTGGTATGGCGATGTACCTCCCGAGCCGGTAGCCGTTATGCGACCATCGTTGCCTCCGTTACAGTTTACACTATCCTGTGCCAATGCCACGCTTAGCGAGCCGGGGGCTGCGAGTGTTACAGTATCGGTAAGGGTACAACCTACTGCGTCGCGCACCCAAACTATGTAAGTTCCGGCCGGTAACACGGTAAAGTTATTATTGGCTGTGTACGGGCCTACACCCAACCTATATTGCAAAGCACCAGTGCCGCCAGCGCCTGTGGCAAGTATACTGCCCGTAGTGCCGCCGCTACAACCAATTGGAGTTACCGTGGTGTTTAAGCTGAATGGCGGTGGTGTAGTAAACGTGAAATTATAAGTAGTGTCGCAACCATTGGCATCAGTAATCAATATACTGTGTGCCCCTGGCGTAACGTTTGTAAATGCGCCAGTAGCTTGAGGTGTGCCTCCATCAAGCGCAAATGTTTTAGTGCCTGTGCCGCCTAAGGCATTAATGGTTATAGCACCATTTGTACCGCCACAGGTAGTATTCACAAACAAAGTTTGCGATAGCACAAATGGAGGTGGAGAGCTAATGGCAGCATTTCGGGTTAGGCTGCAACCGTTTGCATCGGTTACCGTTACGGTATAGTTGCCGGGTGCCAAATTAATAAGCGTATCGTTTGTTTGCGGCGGAGTGGTGCTCCACACAATTTGGTGGTTTCCAGCACCTCCATCTACAAATATGGTTATTCCTCCATCCGAAGTATTAGAGCAGCTTGCAGGGGTAACACTGGTTATTTGCGTCACCACTGGTATCGGTTCGTTAATAAAAGCAGTGGCCGATGCGGTACAGCCATTTAAGTCTGTAACCGTTACTGTATAAGAACCACCAGCTAAGCCGGTTCTGTTAGGCCCCACCACGCCACCACCCCAGTTGTAGGTATATCCTGGCGTTCCGCCAGTTACTGCGGCTTGAGCGGCCCCGTTGTTTGCGCCCGCACAGGTTACGTCTATTACGCCAGTAATATAGGCTATAGGTGTGCCGTTGGCAGCAACAGTTTGATATCTATTTGCGGTGCAACCAGTGGCCAAATTAGTTACCACTACTTGGTAGTTACCTTGGGGCACATTGTTGGCGGTAGCTGTATTTCTCGGCGGCACCGTATTCCAAGCATAGGAATAAGTTCCAGCAGGAGTTACCGTTACCGATACCGAGCCATTGCTTCCGCAAGTAGCCGCAACCGAACTGGTAGTAAGCACTGGCTCGGGGTTTACGGTTATGGTTATCGAGTCAACATCAAAACAAGTACCAGATGCATTGTAGCCATATACTAAATAGGTAGTTGTGGCTTGAGCTACAACTGTTACGGTACTATCGGTATTGGATGAAAGACCTGTACTTGGAGTCCAGATGTAGGTTGACGCACCCCTTACATTGATAACCGTTTGGCCACCTGCGCAATATTGCGGTGTGCCTGAGAAAGTAAGATTTGGGGTGTTTTCTACTATCATGGTAATAGTAGTGGGTTGCGACAAGCCGCAGCAGTCGGTATTTACCCTAAGCGTTACAGTATAAGTACCAGCAGTGCTGTACACCACATTAAGTACATTCTGAGTAGTATAGTTACTAGGCAAAATACCTTGTAGATTCCAATCGTATGCCACCGCCAATGAACTAGTGCGGTAGTTTACTGGCGTGCCAGCGCAAATGCGATAAGTGGTTGCGTTTACCATGGTAGCACCTTGCACCGTAATATCGGGTACGAAGGAAGCGTTGCTAATGGCAATATTCGCAAAACCAAGATAGCTGTTAGCCCCGAATGCAATATCCTTGCGTCCCGTGGTGGTATATTGTGTTATAGTGCTTGCCCCAACACCAGTAGCAGGCGTGGCACCAGCGCCGTAGTTCCAAGCATTGGAGCTAGGGCCAGCAAAAGTTATGTTGGTATTGGTACAAGCTACATTGGTAGCCGTAATTACCGGTTGGGCAGTAAGGTTAAATAGGGTATCGGTAGTTACAGGGCTTAAGCCTCCATCTCTATAATAACGGAAGGCCACGCCGTTTGCACCTGCACCGCCATTACCGCCATTGCCGCCTCTACCACCAAAGCCACCATTGCCACCTGGGCCAATTTCGCTTGGGGTTGAGCTGGCTCCTATACCACCTGGCCCACCGCTGCCACCAAGCGTGCCAGTGCCACCAGCACCTCCAACACCGGGCAAGCCGCGGGTAAGGTTACACTGCCTAAAGTTGCCACCAGCTCCGTTATTAAACAAGTATAAGGCTATCGATGCGCCACCTGCACCACCACCTTCGCCGCCATAGCCGCCTTCGCCGCCACCGCCACCGCCACCGCCGCCGTTTCCGGCACCTAGGTCGCAGGTAGGTACACCCAATACTGAGTTACAGTGGTGACCACCGCCACCACCGCCGCCACCACCACCGCCGCCGCCTTGTCCATCGGTGCCATTGGTACCACTGGCACCCGGATTAAAAAATCCGCCACCAAAGGTACCTGGGGCACCATTAGTTCCGCTCGTTCCATTAGCTCCATTTACACCCGCGGCACCTGCAATGCCACCCGTTCCGGGGTCGGCACCTACGCCACCGGCACCGCCGGTTGCTGCACCACCACCACCAAACAAACCAGAACTAGCTCCCCCAGTTCCGGCAGCTCTATCATCCTCACCGCCAGTAGCTCCACCGCCACCACCACCGCCTGCACGGTAAATGGACCCTAGCGAACCGGCTTGCCCCGGAGGGCCGTTTTGGCAACAACTAGCCCCGTTAGAGTCGGTTCCACCAGGCCCACCAGTGCCGCCATTTGTGCCACCACCATTGCCACCCGCACCTCCCGGACCCGGAAATCTATCATCATCATCATTACCATCTGAGCCATTTACACCTGGGCTTCCGTTGGCACCGTTAGCAAAACCATTATTTCCAGATATGCCATCACCGCCATTGCCGCATATCAACCGGGTTCTAACTACTTCATAATTGCTACACGAGGTCATGTGCAATACATAGTTCGAAACCGTGCCCACAGGAGCATCCTGTGTTTGTATAGTCAAATCTTGTAGCCTGAAAAACTGAGCGGTATTGATATAAAATGCCACAATACGCTGTGCACCTGGAGGACCATCAGGGTTGTTGTTAGTGCGCAATATAGTAGTTGCGCCAGGTAAGCTGCTTTTACGCCATGCATTACCGGGGTCAAAACCACCTTCAATGGTCATGTAGCTGGTAAAATTGGTAATGGCATCATCAATTACATAAGTGCCGATGGCCATTTTTATGTTTACGCTATTACAAGCTCCTATAGTAAGGGCGTTTAGCAAGGTAGTTGGCGTAGCTTGGCTCAGACCATTGCCGCCACCATTGGTGGTAACGTATATGTTGTTGCAAACTGGTGCGGCAGGTGGTGGGTTAAGGGTAATAACCGATGTTGCCGGCAAGCTTGGGCAGCCGGTAGCATCAAAGGCCGTAACCGTGTAAGTAGTTGTACCGGTTGGAGATACTATTACCGATGAGCCTGACAGGCCGCCTGGGTTCCAGGTATAAGATGTTACCGAAGAGCTACCGGTAGCAGTAAGCGAGATAGAACCGCCTGTACATACTGTAGCCGATGCCGGGAAAACAAAAACAGTTGGGGTAGGGTTTACCGTTACCCTTACATCATCAGAACCTGAGCAACCATCAGGATAATTGGCAGTAACGGTATATACCGTAGTTACGTTGGGCGATGCCGTTGGGTTTTGGCAGTTGGTGCAACTTAAACCTGTTGTTGGTCTCCAAGAATAAGTAACGCCTGGGGCGGGTGTAGAGGCGGTTAAAGGAGTGCTTCCACCTTGGCAAATCCTCAAATCAGGACCAGCAGTAACCGGAGGATTGGGGTTAGGCGTTACCGTAATGGTATAAGTATAGATATTCAATCCAGGAATTGGGCAAGCATTATCCCTCACTTCCAACGAAAAATTGTGCACGCCAATATCGCCAGGACCCGGAGTCCAACAGAAAGTAGCCCGCGGAAATGGCGTACCGGTGGTTGTAAATGTAGCCCCTTGTATACCACCGTTCCAATTCATGGTAACCTGTTGGCCCGCGTTCAGGTCGTTAGAGCTGATATCAAAACACAACGGGAAACCGGCACACACATCAATGGTGTAAGCTCCGCCCACGCCACTGGTGCCGTTAATGCCACTAGCGGTAGGTAATTGGTTGTTGCAATTGATTACCACCAACTGCAAATCTCTTATCACGGAGCCAATAAGCACGCCGTTTCTATACTCATCAACCCTAATGGTTACCACCGCTTGCTGTGGGTTGGTGGGCGTAAAGCTCATTTGGCCAGTTTGGCTATTGAAACCAAAACCACTGTTAGTGCTTAGTGGGCTGTTTGCAGTAAAGCTACCATTGTATGGTATGTTGGCAGTTGGCGCTGTGCGGGCAGGTATAAGAGTATATACCAGCGAGTCGCCGTCAATATCAATAGCGCCGTGGTTATAAAAGAATGGCTGGCCCGCACATAGGTACGGGGTAGGCAAGGAGGTAAAAAACGGTGAGTTGTTGCATAAGCCTCCAGCATTGTTCAATCGGGCTTCTACATAAAGACTCTGACTACCTGGGTTTTGCAGGTTGGTAATGGCCGAGTTACGGCAGCATAGGTTATAACTTATTACCCAATCGTTGCAATTGGCTGGCAAAGTAAAATTGCCCCTATAGGTATACTGTTCAATACCGGGCAGGTTGCCACCGCTGCATGATGATGAGCCCAACTGGCCAGCACAAATGGCCGAAACCTCAATGGTGCTTATCCGGGCCAAACTAGTGGAGGTAGTAATACCACAAGATGCCGATGATATGCTGATGAAGGCATTTGAAGGTGCCGAAACACCATCGCAATCGCGATAAAAATTAACCGCAAATTCATACTGATTTCCTCCCAAACACTGGTAGGTAAGGTCAATACCCACGGCATGCGATGCCACGGCTTTATTGTTGAATACAACAAACGATGATAGGAGCAATATCGTAATTGCAATCGCTCTGGAGCGTAAAAATCCCCTCATACTGAAGCAGGTTTAAGTAGTAGCAATAAGGTTAAGTATGCGTGCGAGGCGAACTAGCTTTAAATATAGTTATTTTATCACAATCCAAAGCAATTTTAAAAAAAGAAAAGCCCACGCTATTTGCGTGGGCTTTTAAGTAAGTTTTTACACCTAGCGTAATTTACCGAAGCAGCGTAATGCTTCCTTTCTCTTCTATTTTATCTCCATTTTCGAAATACAATTCGGCATAATAAACAAATACACCAGGCTGCATGAAGGTTTCTTTGAATACGCCATTCCAACCGCTGCTGAGGTCATTACTTTCAAACACTTTCTCGCCCCATCTATCAAAAATGCTAAAATTAAGACTACTTACAGCTTTACCATAGATATAAAACACATCGTTGTATCCGTCGCCGTTCGGCGAGAAAGCATTGGGTATAAAGTAAAGCTTTGTTTTGTCGTTCACATCCACAATAGTAGTGTCCGATGTTTTACAACCTGCGGCATCGGTCATTTCTACTATATAGGTGGTAGTATATAAAGGGCTAGCCACTGGGGCTTCGCAATTGTCGCAATCCAAAGCATATGATGGCTGCCACCTGTAAGTAACACTAGCATTGGCATTGGTGGTTATGAAGGTATTTAGCTGCACATTGCCTCCCAATGGTATGTTGCTGCTATCAGGCACAATATCAATACCTGTCTCGGCTGGGTCAACAAGCGTAATTACTTGCTCAATTTCGCAACCATTGGCATCTACAGCAGTCATCAATTGGTCTCCAGCAACTAGGTATAGCGCTTGGGCATCGCCCTGGGTTCCGTTCCAATTATATACATAGTTCGGTACACCGCCCAGCACCGTTACCGCTGCCGTACCATCGTCATAACCAAAGCAAGTAGGGTCGGTTTTGGTGAAGATTAAGTTCAGTTCGGTAGGTTGGTCTATCACCACCGATTGGGTGGTCGTACAGCCATTGTTATCGGTTACTACAAGGTCGTAACTACCTGCGCTCAAACCAACCGCCTGTGCGTTTAACTGAAAAGGATTGGTGTTCCATACAAAAGAATAGCCGGGTGTTCCGCCCGCTACACTTGCCTCTGCAATACCGTCGGTATTGCCAAAGCAGCGCACATCGGTTTTTATTATATTGGCTACCACTTCGGTAGGTTCAAAAATGGTAATACTGCCCGTGCTCTCACATAAATTCACATCAGTAACGGTTACATTGTAAGTTCCCGCGCCTAAATTATTGGCTCTGGTAGTTATTTGCGTTCCCGCGTTAAAATCCCACTGATAGGTATATCCAGCAGTTCCGCCACTGGCTACAACCTCTGCTTGCCCGTCGGTAAGCCCGAAACAAGATACATCTCTAGTTGAGCTGGTTAACGACTCGAGCAATGGCGGATCAACCAAGCTCACCGAATCTATTTTCAAGCAACTGTTGGCATCGGTAATGGTAACTACATAAGTACCTTGGGTAAGGCCATAAATGGCAGCAGCATTAGTGCCTCCAATAGTAGGCGACCACTGGAAGGTGTATGGTGGTGTTCCACCACCAGCCAATACAGATGCTGCGCCATCATTGCCATTGTGGCAACTGATATCCCTGCCATTGTAGTTTGATACTACCGATGTAAGCGAGGTAACCAGAGTAGGTTCGTTAAGCGTTACCGTTGCCGATACCACACACTCATTTAAGTCGGCTACCAATACGGTGTAGGGAACATTGGCACTCAAACCGGTTGCGGTTTGGGTAGGCTGCGTGTTCGGGTCGTTCCAAACATAGGTATACGGCGGCACACCACCCACCGGATTGGCGATAGCAGTGCCATCAGCTGCACCTGTGCAGCTCACATTAAACCCATTGTAATTGGAAGTAATGGAGGCCGTGGTAGAAAGCGGCGGCGGTTGCGAAAGTGTAGTACTATCAATAGCCAAGCAACCATTCAAATCGTTAACGCGCAAAGTGTACGTGCCTGCTACCAAATCGCTTGCATAGGCCGTAATTTGGCTGTTTTGGTCGTTCCAAGTATAATTATAACCCGGTGTTCCGCCCGTAACATTGGAGCCAATGGCGCCAGTATTGCCGCCAAAACAAGAAATGTTATATCCATTTACAGTGGCTGTGCTAAACACGCTCAAAGCCAAGGCAGCTGGCTCAACCAGCGTAACCGTTGATTGGGCAGTACAATTATTTACATCCGAAACGGTGACGTTGTATACTCCAGGTCCTAAGTTAGTGGCCGTTCGCGAAACTTGGTTATTGGCCGCAGCGCTCCATACATAAGCGTATGCACCTGTGCCGCCAGCAGCAGTTACCCTTGCTGCGCCGTCGTTGGCACCAAAGCAACTAATATCGGCTCCGTTGTAATTAGAAAAAACCACCGCATTGGCCACCACTTGCGCGGGTTCGGTAACGGTAACCGAAGTGCCTGAATTGCAACCGTTATCATCGGTAACGGTAACTGCATAAGTACCTGGCCCAAGGTTATTAATGATACTGGTAGTTTGGTTGTTGGCATTTGGGCTCCAATCATATGTATATGGCAATACACCGCCCGAGGCTAATGCTTCTACTACGCCATCGGCTGCTCCAAAGCAACTTATTTCGGCACCGTTGTAATTAGATATAGATGACGCCGAGAGATTGATAACCAATGGGCCGGGCTGAAACACATAAGCATTAGCGGTTGCGGTGCATCCGTTATCGTCGGTTACGGTCACAAAATAGTTGCCTGAGCCTACGTTTATAATATTGTTATTAGTATTTACTTGGTTGCTTACTGACCACTCATAACCATAGGTTCCGTTGGCACTGGTGCCACCCGTAACCGCTACAGTTGCCGTACCATCGGCATTGCCATTACAAACCGAAGGCGTAGTGGTGGTAGTAAGTATCATAGAGTCGGGGCCAGGCACCACAACATTATATACCACCGCACAATTGCTGGCATCGGTAATGGTTACGTTGTAGCTACCCGATTGTATATTAGTTACACTTGGGCCGGTGGCTCCGCTTGGCCATGCATAATTTATGGGAGGTATGGCTCCTGAAGATATACTGATGCTGGCTGCGCCATTGCTGCCCCCTGGGCAGGTTGGTGCCACTACGTTTGAGTTGACTGTATAACTTGAAGGCGACACGTTGATGGTAAACGACTGAATAGCCCTAGCCGTTATGGGGCAAGCATCGTCTTCTACGGTAACAATAAAGTTGTACTGGCCCGTTTGGCCCGGTGCAGGGGTCCAGCAGAAAGTTGCTACAGGTGGCTGCGTGCCACTTATGGTCATGGTTGCACCTGCTGGTAGGTTGTTGTATGTTACGGTAAGTAGGTTGCTGGCGTTAGGATCCTGAAAATTAATATCGAAACACAATGGGTTTCCGCCGCAGATAGTGGATGTGTAATTGGCTGGCTGCCCGTTAAATGCTGGCCCACTGCCATTAGTGCCCGACATAATTGGAGGGTTGTTGTTTGGGCAGTTTACCACCACCACTTGTATATCGCGCATGGTAGAGCCAATGAGCACTCCGTTTCTATATTCCCTCACTAGCACCGTAACCACGGCATTTTGGGTTTGGCTGGGCGTAAAGGTCATTTGGCCTGTTTGGTTATCAAACTGGAAAGCCCCAGTCGTACGTACTGGGTTGTTTACATTGGTACCGCCCGTAAAAGGTATGTTTGAGCCTGAAGCCTGCAAAGGGTTGATGATAGTATAGCTCAACGAGTCTCCATCGATATCAATGGCACCATGGTTGTAAAATGTTTGTTGGCCTACACATACAAAGGGCACTGGCTTGGTCGAAAACAAGGGTGAGTTGTCGCAAGGGCTAATGGTATTGTTTAGCCTAGCTTCAACGTACAAGTCCCTGCTGCCTGGGTTCGAAAGGTTGGTAATTGCACTGTTTCGGCAGCAAATACCGTAGCTAAACACCCAATCGGTGCACTGTGCAGGGAGGGTTATCACTCCTTCGTAAGTGTGCTCTTCAAAACCGGGATTGTTGCCGCCACGGCAACGGGTAGTGTTTTGTTGCGATGCACAACGGGTTACTAGCTCCGTTACGCTTACTCTGCTTGCGGTAAATGTTAGGTTTCTGCCACAACTAGCCGACCTACCACTAATTGAAACTGAACTTGGAGCATTAATACCCGAACAGTCTCTATAAAAAGTGAGCCTTACCCTATATTGGTTATTGCCCAAACAAGTGTAACCTATATCGGCACCTACCGCGTGAGAGGCGAATGAAACCTGCGGTAATAGGATGGAAAACAATAGCGTGATAGCTACAAAATACTTCCTTAATGGAGTACTATTTCTATACATGGGCCACAGCAATAAAAAGAGTTAGCTAATTCGGGCTAACTAATATAGTAACTTATGGCAAGAAATTCAAAAAAATTTATTTTTATTACTTAACGAAATTTTTTAATTAGAATTTTGGGCAGAATTTCACAGGATTAATGCTGCGCGGAGGGTCTTGATTATGGGTATATACTAGAGCCACTTCTACGGCACCTTTGCTATTGGTAGCAAGGTTAATATCAGACGTAGTTACGTCAAAGCTAAGCCCAGCGCGGAAACCTTTTATTTCATATCCCACCATAGGAATAATAGCATCGCCAACACGATACCAAGCGCCTACATATAGATAAGAGGTTTCGGCTAATTTGTAAGCCAAAGCAGTTCCGATATTTATTTGTGATGCTGTGTTTTGAGAGAGCACCATAAAGCCAGGGGTAATGGAAATGTATTTGCTCAAGGTGATTTCCATACCGCCATGGGCCGTAATTTTAGGGCTCAATTTGTTTTCGGCACCCAAGAAACTCTCGGTAGGGCTATTTAGATGGCTATAGGCACCGCCCACGTAAAGGTTGTGTTTTTTGCCAACCCTAGAACGCCACAACAAACCAATAGAAACATCGGGATATATCATGGACGATTTGGTGAAATTTTCGCCGTTGGGACCCACGTTAAAGCCATCAACACCATTAAACTGCGACTCGAAAGTAAGCTTTGTAAAATCGATACGCTTTTGGATAATGCCGCCCTGCATACCCAAGGTAATGCTGTGGCGCTCATACTTATCAACGGTTTTGGTATAGGCTATCGATGCCGAAATGGCAGTAGTGCTCAAGCCACCGTCGCCAGCCCTATCGCTGTAAAATTGCAGTCCGGCACCAAATTGATCGGCACCCAATTTTTTGCGGAAGAATGAACCATCAACCGATGCACCATACGTCATGTAAGTGGCATTGTTGCTGTTCCAATCGTTTTTAAAGTATTGTGTTCGGAAATTGGCCGCAACCCGAAAATCGGCATTGAAACTACCGGTAAGGGCTGGGTTAAGGGTAAGTGGTGATGAAAAGTATTGCGAAAAATGGATGTCTTGCGCCTGAGCGGCTAGGCCCAAACAACAACAAACAACCAAGGCCAATAGGTGCTTAACAGAAAATGTAGGCATAGCAAGTGGCATTTTTTTACCGCAAAGGTTAAAAATAGCAAAAAAATTGATTACCAAATAGGGTTAATGCCCATCCTGGTCGAATTTAACGAGGGAGTAATGTTAGAGGTGATGGTTTTATTGCGATTGGAACGGTAGTAAAAGGGATAATCCGCCTGTTGTGTTGTGTGGCAGATTTGTGTGTGTGTCATGGTTCGGCTACGCTCACCATGACACGCCCCGGCAATCGCTTTTATGCATGTAGCTTATTGCTATCTGATGGACCTTTCCACCAATGATTAAACACCCCTCTCTCTCCCTTCGGCACGGCAATTATGGCCTTTACGGCATAATTTGGAATTAGTCAACAACAAAGCCCTTCCAATTGCGCATATATTGTACAAATGCTTCTCCTAAGCCTTCTTGGCGCAAATAATCGGCCGTAACTGGTGTTACTTTCGATTGGAAATCAGGGTCGTTCACGACCTTTACCGGGAAATCGTGATGCAAAATGGCCGACTTACCAATGGTTACAAAATCAATACCCGCATCCAATACTTTGCGTACAGTAGCGCTGCTGTGTATATTACCCGCTACGGTTAGCTTCAATTCTTTTTTATTTAGGCTGGTAAAGTAATCCATCAGGGGCTTTCCGGTTTCTTCCGCTGGTTTAAACACATCCCACAACGATATATCCAAAAAGTCAACCTTACCACCATCAATCAGTTGCTGGCTGATGGTAATAACCTCTTCCAATTGCATACCAAAGCGTTCTGGCGAAAGGCGCACGCCCAACAAGAAGTTGTTGCCACAAGCCTTGCGGATGCCATCCACTATTTCAAACAGCAGTCGGGCTCTGTTTTCTAAGCTCCCACCATACTTATCATTTCGCCGATTGTACTCAGTACTAATAAACTGTGTAATCATGTAGCCATGCGCACCATGTACCTCAACGCCATCATATCCCGCTTGTTTGGCCCTAACAGCGGCGGCAATAAAGTCATCACGCAGTTGCTCAACCTCTGCAGTGCTTAGCGCTCGGGCTTTATATTTTTCACTTTCAGAAGGCGCAACAACTTGTTCACCAGTCAATTCGGCACTGGAGCGTACACCACCGTGGTGTAACTGAACCACTGAGAGGCTTCCAAGTTCACGAAATGCGGTAGTTAGACGCTTGTGTCCTTCGATATGGTCATCGGTATGAATACCTAACTGACCTTTCCAGCTCCTGCCATTATATTGAACGCTAGTGGCGCAAGTCATTACTAACCCAAACTGCCCTTTTGCCCGCATAGTGAGCCAGTTCAGCTCATCATCGCTCAAGGTTCCATCTTCGTGGCTCTGTAAATTGGTCAATGGCGCCAACATAAATCGGTTCTTCATTTGTAAGCCGCAAGCAAATTGCAAGGCAGATTTTGCAGTAACCATCGAATTATGATTCATTGTTTAATTTTTAAGAGCAGCTTCAATCATTCTATCAACGTTACTCCCCCTTCGGCACGGCAATTACCGCCTTTACGGCATAGTTGCAATCCATTATATCATTGACATTCTTAACCTGCCTTGGCTTGGTTCTTCAAAAGCCTCGCACCTTATAAGATATGCTTCCATATCACCAATATTGTTTTGTGCAAGCAAGCTACTAAACTCATATGCCCTCAAAAGCATTCGCACATAGGCATCGGGAGCTTGTTTTCTGGTGAGTTTACGCAGGGCCAAGATATAATCTTCTCTGTACACTGTAGGTATAATTATCTTCGAAAGCCCTTTAGATGAAAGCTCTGCATTCATCATAACTCTTGCTATCCTTCCATTTCCATCATCAAATGGGTGCACTTCGCTTACCACAAACATCATGTACGCGGCCTTTGCAAAGGGGTCTTTAAGCAATTGGTACCATTCAAATCCCTTGTTTAGTGTTCCATTCACCAATCTCCAATCCACAAACTCCGTATTGCCCGCCCTATTATTCCTTTCCTTAAACTCACCCGGTTTCATTGAAATGCGAGCTTGCATCAACACCCTATGCCTATTGCGTAACAATGCTAAGAGTTGATCTTTTGTTTGAGGGCAAATGGCCATTTCATCATTATTGGCCACCAATCGGTAGGTGCCGAGAATATCATGCGAATCCTCATTTCGGGAAGGCATCGGGGTATTGCTATTTATTATGTTATTTGCCTCATCTACTGTAAATCTTGTACCCTCAATAAAATTGGAAAAATAACTCTCGAAAAAAGCGAAGGTTTTATAAACAATAGCATTGTTGGGCACTTCGTAGTTGGGGAAGTTTTGGTCGGCCAGGGATTCATATAATAGCCTAAACAACTCTACCCTATTAGCATCCATTGGTTCGCCAATTGCTCTTGCAATAGCCAATGGAGATTTTAAATTAGCAATTTGGCCTGTATTCAGCAGCCCGCTTATTATTCCGTTAAGGCTGCTGAACTCACTATGCATGTTTAACTTCTGCGAGACTTCCCTTGCTTTATCGCGTAAGTTATTTAGCCCCTGCTCGCCTCTAACTTTAACAATGGTCTCAAGTTTTCCTTCAATTTCCGCTTTAGTGAGTACTTTCGACTCATCTCCCTTTTTTCTTGCTTGCTGCATGTTTTCAAGAAATGCTCGCGCCTCTTGCGCCACAAACAAATTTTGCCAAAAGACTGGGTCGCCTTCTATTCTTTCAGGACCTTTCAATAAATGAACCGTTAAGCCCGGCAAAACCGTTTTGCCTGTGTAGCTATAGGATAAAAAAATATG
The DNA here is from genome assembly GCA_027486795.1 of Sphingobacteriales bacterium. Classification (GTDB taxonomy): domain Bacteria; phylum Bacteroidota; class Bacteroidia; order Chitinophagales; family CAIOSU01; genus CAIOSU01. The sequence goes on from JAIXOI010000039.1 coordinate 29,722, forward strand.
CCCTGAAGGTGTAATCTGGTTCTCAATAGCACTGCGGTAGCTTAATACTGCATTGGGGTATAGGTGCGACAATATTTTAAACCAGTTATTTTTAATGATGTTGGCGGGCTCCCCATTAAGATTTGAGGTATAAATTCTAGGGGCTATTTTTCTTATCTGCTTTTGTTTTAGCAGCACGGAAATCCGTCTTGACTCCTTTTTATCAGCAGAGCCAAACAGAATTTCTTCAATTAGCGATGGTGGATTTTTTGCCATTACCAGTGGTACCTAATACGAAAATGGGGATTTTTTCCGATTAAATAGTTACTAATTGAGATTTTTTCCGATTATATCTGCTATTTCCCCTTCGGCACCGCAATTACCGCCTTTACGGCATAGTGGTCGCTGAGGTCTTCGCGGAGCACGCGGTAATCGATAACCGGGAAACTGGAGTGCACCAATATATAATCGATGCGCAACGACGGGAACGGCCCATTGTAGGTATTGCCAATGCCGCGGCCATCTTTTCTAAAAGCATCTTGCAAACCTTTGTGCAGCGTGCGGTAGGCATACGAGTTGGGCGAATCGTTAAAATCGCCGACCACTATGGCGGGTATATCGTGGCTCATTATATGTGCCTCAATGGTATCGGCTTGATGTCCGCGCTTTTGGTAGCCAAGCTTAAGCTTGCCCAATACCTGCCTTACCGGAAATTGGCTGGCATCGCCCGCTTTGCTTACGCGCTCCATTTCTTCATACTCAGCACCTGCAAATTGTATGCTTTGCAGATGCACGTTGTACACATTAAACCGGGTTCCGTTTACTTCAATTTCACTAACGATGGCCATATTGTGCTTAGAGTTGCTAAACCTGATGGCCACCTCCTTTTTAATGGGGTACTTGCTGAAAGTGGCTAACCCCCAATATTTGGTTTTGTATAGCGTAAGCGATTTCCGAAAATGGACATAAGGATATGTTTTCTGCAACTCCTTTAGCGTATTATAGCCTTTGGTATCATCAGTATAAAACTCCTGCAGCACTAGTATATCAGGGTCTTCATTTTTAATAAGGTCCAACATTTGCTGCTTCACCTTGCCCTTACCACTCCAATTGTACAGATCAAAATTCTTCACATTCCAAGTCATGATACTTACCTCGCGGTAGCCCTCGGGGGTTTTATCTACGGAAGGGAAGAAAGAAATGTAGTTATAGATATTGTAGCTGCCCAAAAGCAGGCAAACGGTAACTATGGTGGCCTGTTTACGGTTGACGAAAAAAGCTATCCATAACAAAACCACCATGCCCAGCACGCACAACGGAAAGCCTAGTCCAATAATGCCTAGCAACGGGTATGCCTCGGGGTGCACAAATGGAGCCAAACACGATAGCAGGTAAATACCGCAGCCCAGCAGCAAGCAAAGCATCCATAAAACCTTTAAGGCATGAAGCATTGGTTAGTCTTTGTTGCTGTAACGGAAAAGGAATGCCTTTTCGTCTTTGGTGAGGCTGTCGTAGCCCGATTGGTTTATTTTATCGAGAATATCGTCAATGCGGGCTTGATCGGGCGCGGTGTTTTTGTTTTTGGCGGTGGTGTTGGTTGCCACCTCGCGCTTATAAACCACCCTAGGACCTTTAGGAGTTTTTTTGAAAGGCCTCGCAACAAATGCTAGTGCATTGTGAAACGGATTGGACCAGTTGTGCCCTACTTGCAACTGCTTAATGTAAATAAAACCCAACAAGGCGCCACCAAGGTGTGCAAAGTGCCCTCCGGCATTGCCATCGTGCATGAGCAGCAAATCGAGACCAACAAGCACCATGGCGAAGTATTTGAGTGCCACATCGCCAATAAACAGCACCCTAACAGGCAGGTTGGGTACCAAGGTAGCGGCAGCTACAACAATAGCCAGCACCCCACCCGATGCACCGATAGCAATATTAGGCTCAATGCCGGGGCCAATGACATTTACCAGGTTTTTGATGATAATAAACACCACGCCACCCGAAAAAGCACCGTATAAAAATATAGGCATAATGTGCCGCTCGCCAACAAAGCCCTTTATAATATCTGCTAGCCAATAAAAGAGCACCATATTAAAAAACAGGTGCATAAAATCGTATTGTGCAAAAGCCGAGGTGATAAAAGTCCAAGGCCGCTTGACGAAAACATGCCAGTCCCAGTTCAAACCAATCCATTGCAGCACGTCATCCAACACACCATAGGCACCCACTCGGTTGCCAGTGGCTACTAATGCGCCCAGTATAAGTATATTGAGCAAAACAAAAACGGCTACATTAACAATAATAAACCACGTAATGACCCCGCCACTATTTATCTGCAGCTTAAAATCATCCCACATGGTTCTGGCGTTGCTCATGGTTGTTGGTTGCGGGTTACGAGTTACGGGTTACGAGTTGAGATAAACAATTCATAAAATAAATGAAGCCTTGTGTCTTGAAAACTCAATAAAAATGGTTTCTGTTCCGCTGCCAGTATTTTATCAAAATAAAGGCAATCAATGCCCCGCCAAGGTGGGCAAAGTGCGCCACATTGTCGTTGGGGTTGTTGGCAAAGCCCCTGTAAAGTTCGTAAATAATAAGGCCCGATACTACATATTTGGCCTTAACGGGGATGGCAAAATATAGGTAAATTAACGAGTTGGAATACAACATACCAAAAGCCGTAAGGATGCCAAACACCGCACCCGAAGCGCCTACAACCGGCCCAAACAATGAAGGGTCGTAATTGCCACTATAAATTTCGTAGGCCGTTACGCCCTGGTGCAAAAATGCGGCCCCTAAACCAGTAATCATATAAAACTCCAAAAACCGCTTTGGCCCCCATACGTTTTCTAGTGGCGAGCCAAACATCCAAAGGGCAAACATATTGAACAAGATATGCTGCCAACCGCCATGCATGAACATGTGCGTAACAACTTGGTGCGGCATAAAATAATCTGACTGCACCGGGAACATACCCAAATATCTAATCAAATCGATACCTTGCCCTTCGAAGACCAAAGTGGCAATAAAAAATAGCACGTTAATGATAATCAAGTTCTTGACTATCGTTGGCATGGCATTGGGGCGGGTAGGCTGGAAATAACTCATAATATCTTTAATCACTAAAACGCTAAGTTATCGAAAATGTTAGACACAATTGTTTGAGGTACGATGTACGAAGTACGATTTACGATTGGATTAACAAGAAGTAACCATGTGCAAGTTTTGCATATCAAGTTTCTGTATAATCGTACCTCGTACTTCTGAATTCGTAAATAACAAAGAACTTTTCCACCCCCTAAACAGTTAACTTAGCAACCTTAAACAACGCTAATGAAAATTGGTATAGTATGTTACCCTACCTATGGCGGTAGTGGCGTAGTAGCCACTGAGCTTGGTAAAGCCCTGGCCGATAAAGGCCATGAAGTGCATTTTATCACTTACAAGCAACCTTTCAGGCTCGACCACTTTAGCAACAACCTGTTTTACCACGAGGTAAACATTGCCGACTACCCGTTGTTTGATTATGCCCCCTATGAAACCGTGCTGGCCAGCAAATTGGTTGACGTAACCAAATACCAAGGCCTTGACCTGATACACGTGCACTACGCTATACCACATGCTTCGGCTGCTTTTTTGGCCAAACAAATATTACGCGAAGAAGGCATTAACGTACCCGTGATAACTACCCTGCACGGCACCGATATAACATTGGTGGGTAAAGATGCCACCTATGCCCCGGTGGTAACGTTCTCCATCAATAAATCAGATGGGGTTACGGCGGTATCACAAAATCTGAAAGACGAAACTTACCAGCATTTTAACATCAAACGCGATATTGAGGTCATTCCCAACTTTATCGATTTTCAGCGTTTTAGCAAAACCAATAAAGAGCACTTCCGCAAGGCAATAGCACCCGATGGCGAGAAAATAATGATTCACGTATCCAATTTCCGGAAAGTGAAACGCGTACGCGATGTGGTAAAGGTGTTTAAGCAAGTAGTTGAGCAAGTTCCTGCCAAGCTACTATTAGTTGGCGATGGCCCCGAAAGACCACACGTGGAGCAACTTTGCCGCGAATTGGACATTTGTAACCATGTGCGTTTTTTGGGCAAGCAAGAAGCCGTTGAAGAGTTATTGGCTATTAGCGATTTATTTATGATCCCTTCGGGCAGCGAAAGCTTTGGCTTGGCGGCACTTGAAGCTATGGCCTGCGAAGTGCCCGTAATATCATCTAATATAGGTGGTTTGCCCGAAATAAATATACACGGCCAAACAGGTTACCTGAGCAATGTGGGCGATGTAAACGATATGGCCAAACATAGTATTGCGCTTCTTAGTAATCCCGAATTATTGGCGCAGTTTAGGAAAAACGCTTTCGCACAGGCGCAAAAATTCGCATTGGCCAATATTCTGCCCATGTACGAAAACTACTATGCGCGTATCGTAGAACAGGTAAAAGCCGAGGGCTTCGCAAAACTTAAAATATAGCACAGCCAGCGCCATTGTAAGGGCACTTTAGGTATACAAAACCAACCATTTACAAAATAAATTGCGAAACCCCCATTAGGTTTGTATTTTTGGGGACTAACGTTTGATTTATGAACTTGAAAGAGATTGTTTCTATTAGTGGCTTGAGTGGCCTACACAAAATTGTGAGCCAACGCGGCGATGGACTTATTGTGCATTCGTTTGATGACAATAAGTCGAGATTTGTGCCTAACCGTACACACATTTTTACCCCATTAGAAGGTATTACGCTTTACACCCAAACCGACAACATTGAGTTGACGAAGGTGTTGGCCGAAATGAAAAAGCAAAAAGACACCAACCCACCGGTTGATGCCAAAGCCAGCAGCGACCAGCACAAAGAATACATGCGCAGTATTGTTGCCGATTTTGACGACGAGAAAGTATACGTAAGCGACATTAAGAAGCTTATTAAGTGGTACTTTATTTTGGAGACCCAAGGCCTATTGGTTGAAGAAGCTCCTGCAGAAGAAGAAGCTGCGCCGGAAAAAGCACCTGCTAAAAAGAAAGCGGAGAAAGCTGAAAAAGCAGAAGCTACCGAAGAGAAACCAGCAGACAAGAAAAAGCCTGCTGCTAAAGCCAAAGCCGCCAAAAAAGGGGGCGCTGATGAGTAATGAGGCCGCAGCCCTAGGTGTAAAGAAAGTACGTCAATTTGTTCCTGCCGATTTTATAGTGACCGATTGGGCTGCTTTGGAGCCCTTTTACAACGAATTGCTAGAAAGGCCACTAACTGCATTGTTTGCGGTGCAGCAATGGCTGCGCGACCGCAGTGAGTTGGATAGCGTAGTGAGCGAGGAATACCGTTGGCGGTACATAAACATGACGCGCGATACTCGCGACTTGGAAACCACCGAAAAGCTGCAGTTTTATTACAAAGAGCTCGACCCAAAGCTTAATACTTACAATTTTAAGTTGAACGAAAAGTTGGTAGCATCGCCGTTTATTGACGAGCTAGACCCCAACCAATACTTCATATACCTGCGCAACGTGCGCAAGCAAATTGAACTTTACCGGGAAGAAAACCTTCCGTTGTTTAAGGAGTTGAAGCTAAAAGAGAATGAATATGCTTCGATAATTGGCAATATGGAAGTGGTGTATCAAAGTAAAACTTATACCCTACAGCAAGCCAGCAAATACCTTAAAAACCCTGACCGCAATGTGCGCGAAGAGGTTTACCGTATCGTTTCGGAAAGGCGCCATACCGACCAGCAAAAACTGGATGATTTGTTTGATGAGCTTATTAAGCTTCGCCATCAAGTAGCCCTTAATGCTGGCTTTGAGAACTTCCGTGATTACAAGTTTGCCTCCATGGGCAGGTTTGATTACACACCTGACGATTGCACGGCCTTTCACAATTCGGTAGCCGAAGTAGTGACGCCCGTGGTGGCCAATTTGGTTGCCAAGCGCAAGGATAAATTGGGCGTTGACCCACTTAGGCCGTGGGATTTGGATGTGGACACCGAAGGAAAGCAAGCCCTAAAGCCTTACGAAGATGGTGCTGACCTAACCAACAAAACCATTGAGGTGTTAGATAGCGTAGACCACTACTTTGCTGAGTGTTTGAGCAATATGAAAGAGCATGGCTATCTTGATTTGGATTCGCGCTCGGGTAAGGCGCCAGGTGGCTACAACATGACCCTACCTGAAACCGGCTCAGCGTTTATTTTCATGAACTCTGCTGGCTCTGACCGCGACGTGAAAACCATGGTACACGAAGCAGGCCACGCGGTACACTCGTTTTTGAGCCATCACCAAGAGCTAATGTATTTCCGTCAATACCCATCGGAAGTGGCAGAATTGGCCTCCATGAGCATGGAACTATTTACTATGCCACATTGGAGCGTTTTTTATGCCGATAGTGAAGAGTTGAAACAATCGCAAAAACTACAATTGGAAGGCATACTAAAAGTATTGCCTTGGATAGCCATTATTGATAAATTTCAACACTGGATATATACCAATCCTACCCACACCCAGCAACAGCGCAAAGATACTTGGCTAGCTATTTATCGCGAGTTTCATGCTAGCGATCCAACGAATTGGAATGGCTTGGAAGAGCAACTGGCCTACATGTGGCACAAGCAGCTACATTTGTTCGAGGTACCTTTTTATTACATTGAGTATGGTATGGCCCAATTAGGCGCAGTAGCTATGTGGCGCCAAATGCTAAAGCATGGCCACCATGCTATCGAAAACTATAAAGCGGCCCTAGCCCTTGGCTATACCCGCCCCATTGGCGAAATATACAGCACCGCAGGCGTTGAGTTCCGTTTCGATAAGGATTATATCAATGAGTTGGTATCGTTCCTGTTGGGCGAGTATGCCAAGTACGAGAGCTAACAAGCAACTATTTCATTGAGGTTGAATTATGGGATTTTGGCCTATAGTTGCGTCATTCTTGCTTTATCCGTCTTAGTGCAGTTTCAATTACGCGAAACATTCACTGTTTAGCCCATTATGAGCCGCCAACGGGAAAAATCAGCGAAGCCCAAATAAATACAAATAGCAATAGGAGACCCCGTGCCCGACCTATAAGGTTTGCGGAGGTAATGCTGGAGTTTCCAGATGACAAAGATGTATAGATGGCCTACTTGAACGGCACGCCCTACTACGTTGCAGCAATACCAAGTGGAGACTAAGGCAAAATTCATTGGGAGTTAATGATAGCGCCTATAAACCTCAATTTGAACTCGCTAATTTTTGTTAAAAGTCAGCTTTTGGAGACATTTTTTTCGACTTTGTATAATAAGGCATCTTTTGTTGCGTTTTAGCAGTATAAAACAAAAACGAACGCAAGTGCCTATGAATGAAATTTTTACCCACAACGATTTAATACGCAAAGTTTATGGTGAAACGGGAGTGACTGAAAACCAAGCCATCGCCGAAGCCTGCGGCACCAGTTTTGAAATTCAAGAAGAAATGGATCAATTAGAACAGGTTAAGCAACTTTTGGATACCGCTTGGCAACGTCCTCGCACCGCCATCATCAAAAACATCATGCGCTACAGCTTAGAGCAAAAGCTCGCTGGCATGGGCAACTAAGGTTGCATTTGCGTCTTTTATCAAAAAGCGGACATCGCCCAAGGCGTTGGTCCGCTTTTTTTATGTCCTGTTTTTAAAACAAAATATGTAAGCTCCTCCCCATTTTTCAGGGGGAGGCTGGGAGGGGGTTGCTGAGTTAAGCAGTAAATTAAAACCCCCACAACTCCAGCTGCACCTTGTGCTCCAGCAATTGCTCGGTGCTGTCGGGTAAGGCAATGAAAAAGTCAAGACCCGTAAAATCCTCCACTTCATCCACACTCATGGCATACTCATAAAGGTCTTTGTTTCCTTTTTCATGCTTCATCAAAAAACCCACCGACTTATAATACGGTGGCGAAACATCCATTACCACCTTATAAAAATAATCGGGTACGCCTACCTCATTGCCACCAATGGTTTTAGTGGAGTTTTTAAATACAGGGCCCGTAACCACAATCAATCGTTCTTCGCTCACGGCCCAGTCGCGCACCTTATCTTCCAGCACCTTCCAGATGCCGCCATTAAACTCTTGTAGCTGGGGGCTCATGTTGCTCAGCAAAAAGCTCTCGGCCATGGCCGTGGTGCTCCATTTCATATCGGCTGCGGGTGCTAGGTGCCCACGGCTATAGCCACTGCCCTTATAGTCCTGCAGGGCAGCCGAGCCTGTGGCCACCGCATCGTCGGCATTAAAGTAATCCCTACGGTTGGCCTTACCAAACAGCACCATGCTATCCGTAAGCACATAAGCCACCCATGCCGCCTGCTCGGTAGCTTCGTTGTAAGCCAGCGTATAACCCGTGTGCTCCACTAGCTGCCATTGGGGCAGGCTGGTGGGTAGCAGTTGTTTATAGTCGCTGCTTATGGTGGATGTAACTTCATGGCCCTTTATCGGCTCCGTGGGTTGCTGGTTTCGATACTGCCATAGCAAATACAGAAACGCCACTATGAGCAGTATTATGCCCAATGATAGCAGCCAAGAGGTGGATTGTGTATTTTTGCGGGGTTGACGAGCCATAAAGATGACGAAAATAGGAAAAGACCTTGCCCTAGCCAAACAACTGCTGCAAAGTGGCGAATTGGTTGCCATACCCACCGAAACGGTCTATGGCCTGGCGGCTAATGGACTCAACCCCGAAGCCGTGGCGCGCATATTCGAGGCCAAAAACCGCCCGAGCTTTAATCCCCTGATATTGCATGTGGCCGATACGGCCCACGCCAAGGCTTTGACGAGCAATTTCCCGCCCAAGGCACAACTGCTAGCCGATACTTTTTGGCCCGGTCCGCTTACCATAGTGCTGCCGCGCCATGCCTCGGTGCCCGATATTGTTACTGGTGGACTAGAGACCGTGGCCCTGCGTGTACCTGCCCATAGCCTTACACTGGAGTTGCTGCGCTCGCTGCCGTTTCCGTTGGCGGCACCTAGTGCCAACCCATCGGGCTATATAAGCCCTACACAGCCGCTGCATGTGGCCGAACAGCTAAACGATAAGGTGGCATATATATTAGATGGTGGCGCATCATCGGTAGGCGTAGAAAGCACCATAGTAATGGTAAAGGATGATGAGGTATATCTATTGCGCCAAGGCGGCATTAGCGAGGAAACCTTAATGGCGGTTGTAGGGCATATTACCCATGCACCCGATGCACATAACCAACCTTTAGCACCAGGTATGTTACTAAACCACTACGCACCCAGTAAACGGGTGCTGTTGGGCAACTTAAACTTGCTTTATGGACAGCATTACCATGAGCGTGTTGGGGTATTGGCGTTTAAAGAACCGCTGCCAGAAGTACCTTTGGCACAGCAACGTATATTATCGCCAAAAGGAGATTTAGCCGAAGCAGCAGCCAATGTATTTGCTTACCTACGGGAGCTGGATAAACTGGATATTGACCTCATTATTGCCGAACCTGTGCCTCACAACGGTATCGGGCGGGCCGTAAACGACCGCCTGCAGCGCGCTAGCGAAAAGTAAAGGTGAGAAAGTACAAAGGTTTGTTTACGAATCTCAATCGTAAATCGTAAATCGTAAATCGTAAATCGTAAATCGTAAATCAATCCTACTTAATCACCGTAGTTATACCAAACGAGCCGTAGCCGTATGAAGTGTAGCCCATTTCGATAAAGAAACCGAAGCGTGGCAACACCATGCTGCGCACTCCTAGTGCCGCGCCGCCGCGAATGCGCTGGTTGGCGTCCATAAAGTCCATATTGGCTTTGCTACCGTCGGCAAAAAGCACACTATAACCCACGTGGCCAGTAACATAGGCATCTACATAGTCAGTAAGCATGGGCTTGTTAATCAGCTTTTGCAACAAGGGCATAAAATGGTAGCTACCACGAATGCCGAGCATTACTTGGTGGTATTTTAGGTTACCATCTTGTATGCGATTCTGGTCAGGCTCAACCTGCTTTACGTTTTTAAGCATAAAGTAAGTTAACATAGGCCCGATGGTGAAGTTCTTGAAAGCCGTAGCCTCAATCTGTAAGTTTACGGGCATTGATACTGCTCGCTGCTTGCTTACCATAATGTTGCTAAAACTTATGATAAAGCTGCCAGGGTTTCGATAAAAAACAGGTTTATCTAGCACCTGCTCCTCCGTAGGAACTACTGCAGGCTTCTCAGGCGCCTCATCACCAGAACTAATCTGGGCAACGGCCGACAAAGAAAACAAAGCACATAAGCAAAAGATCCACAAGCTTTTCATAGCTAAGGTTTTAGTTTTAACTTTTACTTATACGATTGTTAGGCGCAAAAGTTATGTACCGATTAATTGATGTACCAATGTACCAATTGAATTATGATTCATTTCATTGGTACATCAGCACATTTGCACATCAGCACATTAAAGTTATCCTGCTTCCGCCACCACTTCCCTTACTTCGGGTATCATTTTTTGCAACAGGCCTTCAATGCCGGCTTTTAGGGTCATGGTGCTGCTAGGGCAGCCACTGCAAGAACCTTGCATCACGAGGCTCACTACGCCGTCGTTAAACGATTTGAAGATGATGTTGCCACCGTCCATTTCAACGGCAGGTTTCACAAATTTATCTAGCGTGGCCACAATGCGCTGCTCCAGTTCGGTAAGATTAGAGTCTACTTGAGTAGCTTCTACCTCAACCATTGGGCGTAGGATGGGTTTTTCGTCGGTAATGTAGGTACGCAAAAAGTCGCGCACTGGTGGTATTACCTCAATCCACTCAAACTCTGGGTCTTTGGTTATGGTCACAAAGTTGGCAGAGATATATACGCCCTTTACGTAAGGCAACTCAAATAACGCCTTTGGCAATGGCTCGTCTTGCGACGATTCCGCATCGCGAAAATCGGCATTACGCTCTTTGCTCAACAAACGGTTGATTACAAACTTCAGCGAATCAGGGTTGGGGGTATATTCGGTAAATATTTCGATAGGAGCAGACATAGAAGTAGATTTCAGATATGAAATGACAAATGAGAAACAGCAACAAGACGTGATTAGTTTACTATCCTATCTTTTGTTTGTCATCTCTCATCTCTTATTTGTTATTTTAAAGCAGGTGTTTCCAGCCCACTTTTTTACCCACAATAGCTTCAAGGGTATCAATGGATACACGTTCTTGGGCCATGGTGTCGCGGTCGCGGAGGGTAACGGTATTATCTTCCAGCGTTTGGTGGTCGATGGTGATGCAATACGGCGTGCCCAACGCATCTTGACGACGGTAGCGCTTGCCGATGCTGTCCTTCTCATCGTAAAACAATTGGTGGTCGAATTTCAATAAGCTCATTACCTCGCGGGCTTTTTCTGGCAGGCCGTCTTTCTTCATCAATGGTAATACACCCACTTTAATTGGTGCCAAAAAGGCCGGTAAAGCCAATACCACCCGGCTCTCGCCATTTTCTAAGGTTTCCTCTTTGTAGCTGTTGCAAAGCACGGCCAAGAAAGTACGGTTAAGTCCCACAGAGGTTTCTACCACATAAGGTACATAGTGCTCGTTAATCTCCGGGTCGAAGTAGCGAAGCTTCTTGCCACTGTGCTTCTCATGCTGGGTAAGGTCATAATCGGTACGAGAGTGGATACCTTCCATTTCCTTGAATCCGAACGGATAATCAAACTCAATATCAACGGCAGCGTTGGCGTAGTGGGCAGTTTTCAAGTGGTCGTGAAAGCGAAGTTTATCAGCGCCGAAGCCCAAGGCGCGGTGCCATTTCATTCGAGAATCTTTCCAGTAGTTGTACCACTGCATTTCCTCGCCCGGGCGAACGAAGAATTGCATCTCCATTTGCTCAAACTCGCGGGTACGGAAGATAAACTGGCGCGCCACAATCTCGTTACGGAACGCTTTACCTACCTGGGCAATACCAAACGGAATGCGCTGGCGGCTGGTGTTCAATACATTCAAAAAGTTAACGAAAATACCCTGTGCGGTTTCCGGCCTTAGGTATATGGTAGATGACTCGTCGGCCACCGAACCCAATTGGGTGCTGAACATCAGGTTAAACTGGCGTACCTCCGTCCAGTTGCGGGTACCGCTCACTGAGCAGGCAATCTCCAGGTCTTCAATAATCTGTTTAATCTCCGCCATATCGCCCGCCTCTAGCGCGGCTTTAAAACGGGTCTCTATCTCGTCCATTTTGGCTTGGTTGCGCAAAATGTTTGGGTTGGTGGCACGAAACTGGGCCTCATCAAAGGCATCGCCAAAGCGCTTTTGTGCCTTCTCCACTTCTTTGTCGTTCTTTTGGCGGTACTTTTCCACTACATCCTCAATCAACACATCGGCACGGTAGCGTTTCTTGCTGTCCTTGTTGTCAATAAGCGGATCGTTAAAGGCATCCACGTGGCCACTGGCCTTCCAGGTGGTAGGGTGCATAAATATGGCCGAGTCAAGCCCCACGATGTTTTCGTGCAGTTGTACCATGGCTTTCCACCAAAAGTCTTGGATGTTCTTTTTCAGTTCTATGCCATAGGGGCCATAGTCGTACACAGCACCCAAACCGTCATATATTTCGCTTGAAGGGAAGATAAATCCGTACTCCTTACAGTGGGAGACAATGTTCTTAAACAAATCGTCTTGCTGGCTCATGGGCGCAAAGATAAATATTGTAGTCCATAGTCCATGGACGATGGTCGATGGAAAAATTTAAAGTGTTGTAAGTAGATGGACGGTAGCCAAATTGGCTCCAGAAATAAAGCCAATCTGGCTAGTCATTTAAGAACTTCAATAAAGCCTCTAGTTCTTTATCGGTAATATTTTCTTTCTCCGACTTATCAAATACTGAAAGTAAATAAACGATATTTCCCTTGATGTAAACATTGGTAATTACTCTTGCTCCTGCCGATTTCCCCTTTCCTTTGGCCGATATTGCCATTCTTATTTTATAACAATCTTTCCCTAACGATACTCCCTGCTTAGGGTCTTTCTCAATTTCATCAAGAAGGTGGGCTAAATCGACTTTTATTGACCGATACTTTTTGGCCAACTTTTTAAGCTCTCGCTCAAAATTTTCGGTATATACTATCTCAAAGCTCATCCACTAATTGGCGGGCCGATTTCAATTTGATTTTACCTTCTTTGGCAAGGTTTACTTGGTCTATTGCTTCTTTTAATCCAGCTATGGCCCTAGCTTTTGAAGGTGAAATTTCTTTAGTTTTTACGTAAGGAAAACTCTTAAGAAGCTCCATGATGAAGTCCGCCTTTTCATCCTTAATGTCCAATAGTAGTTTCATTTCAATAACCTTTACTGCAAAACGCATTTTAAAGATAAATGGTTTGTGGCTGGGTTGCAAATTTTTATGTCCGAAGAATTATCTTCCTATAATTGGTCATTTCTCATTTCATATCCCATATTTGACAACTCTCGCCTCAGGAGCGGAGGTAAGATTTACGAATGAGCCATGCCATAAATAGTCCTAACAACCTGCATGATTCACTTAACATAAAACTAGCCTTGCGGGGGTTACTATTCAAAACCAATAGATACAAGCAACCCGTAAATTAACCCCAACCCGACCCAGTAACCCTTTTTTTTGTATCTTAACCTGCCCAAAACAACAACCCGCGATGGCTGATACGAACATAAAGGACAGAACCTTGAAGGTAGACGTGGCCGTGCTGAAGAAGGCTTTTAGCCTAATGGCTACTGCCCGCGAGATGAGTAAACTATACGAAGACCGTAAGGATATCTGTGCCAAATACGTGCATGCCACCAGCAAAGGCCACGAAGCCATTCAACTGGCACTGGCACTGCAACTGCTGCCACAAGATTTTGTGGCGCCCTACTACCGCGACGATTCATTGCTGTTGGGCATCGGGTATAAGCCATACGATTTGATGTTGCAGCTATTGGCCCGTAAAGACGACCCCTTCAGTGGCGGCCGCACTTACTACAGTCACCCGAGCAGCAACCGTGCCGATATGCCCAAAATACCGCACCAAAGTTCGGCAACGGGCATGCAGGCCATACCCACCACAGGCATTGCGCAAGGCGTAAAATATAAAGAACTACAAGGCCTGGCCGATGAAAGCTTAACCCACAAACCAGTAGTGGTTTGCTCGTTGGGCGATGCCAGCGTAACCGAAGGCGAGGTGGCGGAAGCATTGCAGTTTGCAGGCTTAAAGCAGTTGCCGATATTGTATTTGGTACAAGACAATGAGTGGGACATTAGCGCCCATGCCCGCGAAATACGCGCCATGAATGCTTTTGAATATGCTAAGGGCTTTAAAGGTATTGAGGCTTACACCATTAATGGCAACGATTTTTTAGAAAGCTACGAGACCTTGAAAAAGGTGCTCCACATTATACGCACGGAGCGCAGGCCGGTGCTGCTGCATGCCAAAGTGCCGCTGCTTAACCACCACACCAGTGGCGTGCGCAAAGAGTGGTACCGCAGCGAAGCCGATTTGGCCGAACACGCCAGCCGCGACCCCTACCCTATCCTCCGCGACCAACTGGGCATATATGGCGTAAGCGAAGATGAAGTGTTTGCAATGGAGGCCGAGGCCCGCACCAAGGTAGCTACCGATTTTGAGCGCGCCTTGTTGGCACCCGACCCGCAGCCCGAAGACCTGCTGACCCACATATTTGCCCATACCCCCATAACCGAAGAAAAGGGCGAGCGCAGCCCCGCCAATGCCGAAAAGGTAGTGATGGTGGATGCTGCCCTGCATGCCGTAGATGAGATTTTGCGCCAACACCCCGAAGCCCTGCTATACGGACAAGACGTTGGTGGCGAACTGGGGGGAGTGTTCCGCGAAGCGGCGCTACTGGCCAAAAAGTACGGCGATGGCCGCGTGTTCAATACCCCCATTATGGAGGCGTATATCATTGGTAGCACGGTGGGTATGAGCGCTGCAGGCACCAAACCCATTGTAGAGGTGCAGTTTGCCGACTATGTGTGGCCGGGCCTCAACCAGCTCTTTACCGAAGTGAGCCGCTCTTGCTACCTCAGCAACGGCAAATGGCCCGTGCAGGCGCTTATACGCATACCCATTGGGGCGTATGGCAGCGGCGGGCCGTATCACAGCAGTAGCGTGGAGAGTGTATTGCTGCAAATAAAAGGCATAAAAGTAGTGTACCCAAGCAATGCCGCCGATATGAAGGGCTTGATGAAAGCCGCTTTTTACGACCCTAACCCAGTGGTAATGCTGGAGCACAAAGGCCTTTATTGGAGCAAAGTACCCGGCACCCTCGCTGCCAAAACCGCCGAGCCGGATGGCGATTACATCATTCCGCTGGGTAAAGGGCGCATAGCCTTAGATGCCGACGAAACCGAAACCGCCAACGGCAACACGCTTACCGTAATAACCTACGGCATGGGCGTGCATTGGGCCAGCAACGCCGCGACGCAATACCCCGGCCGCATTGAGGTGGTAGACCTACGCACGCTAAACCCGCTGGACGAAGAACTGATTTACGAGCGCGTAAACCTACACAGTAAGTGTATCGTGCTTACCGAGGAAACCATTAGCAACACCTTTGCCGAATCGCTGGCTGGGCGCATAGGCAGCCATTGCTTTAAGCAATTGGATGCGCCCGTGCGCATCATTGGTGCCGCCAACACCCCCGCCATACCCCTTAACAGCACCCTCGAGCACACCATGCTCCCCAATGCCGACAAAGTGGCTAAGGTGATGGGGGAATTGTTAGGGTTTTGAGGGGAGAGGTATGGTTAACGGCCTTTATTTCTTCGGTACCGTTAGTATGGGTACGTTAAAGGTTATGCCAATTTCGCTTTGGCCCTCGTTATCAGCGTCGTATTTTAGGCCTTTCTCGGTTACGTTTCCAAACTTGATGTAAGGCTCAATACCCACCACCGATTTACCATCTTTGTTTGCCACGTTGCCCACGATGCCGAAGCCTATGCCGAGGCGCTCATTATCGTCAAAATCATTACGATAGTCAAAGAAGGTATGTACCCCGAAGATTTTCGTTTTGCCGAACATGGCGTAAATATTGCCATAGAGTAACAAGCCGAATGTTGGGGCAATGCCGTTGCCTGCAGAATCGATGAAGGCTGTGTATTTTTTGGTATAGTCTTTACTTCTTCCGGTAAGGGATGCGGAATCTTTTATAGCAGTTTTCTCAGTGTAGTCGCGTTTGTCGTAAAAGCTTTGGCGATTATCGTAACGCTCGCCTCCTATGCCAAAGTTGAACAGTATAGCTGCTGATTTTGGCCACCAAAAGTAGTGGTTATACTCGATAGCAGATGAGTAAGTTACCAATTGGTTCTTTTTGATAGTGGCGCCATCCGCAGGAAGTGGTTGGTTAGGGCTTACTATTGTGTCGGGTTTGAAAGTATATAGAATACTACCGCCTATTTTTTGTCTAAAACTAAGCCAGCCGAATTTTACCGATGTCCATTCAGCACTATGATATATGGCTAGTTTTTTCTTTTCTACGAAAGTGATTAATGTATCTACGGCTGTAAATAATTGGGTATAGGTACTAGGTTTATCTAATTTTTCAATCTCGATGCGAAGGCTGTTACGTGCAGTCCCTGCATCAGTATAGGCAGCTAAAGGGAGGTATTTCTTATTCCTTAATATGGCGTACTCAGCGATAAATCTTTGCTCGTAACGGAGCGCAAGGAAGTCAAGGGCAAGTATGTCATCAAAAAATAAATTTTCATTCGGGCCTTTAGGTTTTGCTAGCTTGCGATTTGCCTTTTTAATAGCTTCAATTTGGTCATCTGTTACTGGTCCAGTTGCTGATATATTGGCAAGAGGATTAGCGGCAGCAGTAGTTAATTTTCCAAAGCGAGCATAATATATTCTGTAAATACTGATAAATTCTTCGTTAGGAAGTTTATTTATTTCATCAAGTATAACACGAAGTATGTAGTTAAGATAATCTACCTTTTCTTGGGATGTTAAGTTTGTTAATAAGTTATTTATATCAATAATCAACTGCACTTTTGTACCGGGAATATCAATAACACCGGCTGTATGCTTAAAGTCACTAATTCCTAAGTTCTTGCCAGTAATATAGCTGTTGTACTCTTTTTTTAAATTGAGGACATCGCTTTGGGCATATACGCGCTCCAACATTAAAAGAGCCTGATAATTCTGGGCATCAGCCATAGGAATACTAACTGAATAGATTTCGCTGAATCTCTTTAAGTTTTCATTTTCCAACTGCCTTAGCTTTATTTGGTTAGTTCTACGAGAGTCTGAGCTGAATTTGTATCGAGTATGTACCTTCCAGGATAATGCAACTTCCCCATTAAAATTCCCCCCAGTTTTGTAATCGTTAAATAATGAAGCAGTAGTTCCTTCTTTATCACCGCTAACCTTAACATTTAAGAGCAGCGAATGTGATTTGTTCAGTGAAATAGCTCCTGTTAGCGAAAATTTGGCATCTGCCAAATCCATTGATATATTGTTTACAAATGGGGCATTCAGATCTTGACCTGCTGCCAAAAAACTAAAGTAACGACCAGAAATTTGGTTAAAAAATTTGGGGTCTACTTGAGTAAATCCTCTCCGGTTTACAAAATTATCAATCCTAATAGTATCCTGAGCAAACATAGAAGAAGAACACATGAGGATACCTAGGCAAATTAACAAGCTTTTCACGGGGCAGTATTTTATAGGTTAGAAGTAGTGTTATAAATGCAGTGATAAAGAAAGAAATTTTTTGTGAAATATTCAATAATATAATTTGGTTTTGTTTAAAATTATAGAAAAATATATAGGCCTTTTCGCTACCAGCAGCCTTCTGGCTAAGGTGTCCCCAATCCTCACCTTATTCTATCGAAAATGAAATGGCCCTCACGGCACTGAACGCAAGTTAAATGTTGCTAATCCTAAGTACCCAACCCACTGCAACATGCCAGCGCACACTTCTCCTCACAAAAACAACTTTCGCGCCAGCGTATGGTTGGGTCTAGCTATTTTGGCACAAAAAATGCATAATTTGTTGCCATGAAAAAGGCACTTTGTTTACTTGTGCTGCTGCTCACATTCAGTGCAGCATTTGCGCAGCTTGAGTATGAATCGTATACCGTTGCGGCAACCAATGGACTCACTTTGAGAGATGCGCCCGATAAAAATGGGGCCAAAGTAGCCATTATACCCAAAGGCGGAAGGGTTTCAATTGCAGAGAACGTTGATAGTAGCTTGTCTTTTTCGGTTACCGAATTTCCCGGATTTACGATTCAGGGATATTGGGTGAAAGTGCGCTATTTGGATTACACTGGCTATGTGTTTTCGGGTTATTTGTCCCGTTTCCTTCCATTGTTACGGTACATAACCCCCGAAGGCGAGCAGTATAATGAAAATGAGTATGAATACTTTATGCGGTATTTTACTGAAAGAGGGCACAAGCCGTTCAATTACCTCGATCAAGACTCTATCTATCAAGATTTTGAAACCAAATTTAACGAGGGAATCCGCTACCACTATCACTCCAGCGAAGCACTGTATATATCTATTGAGTTTACCCAACACTCTTTTCAGGAGGTGTATCTATTCTATTTGCTCATGACAGAGCCTCGCGCCAAAGCCGAATACAATAGAGAAACGAACGAAATATATGCCTTTCAGGGCATTTCAGATGATCCGGAGGAAGGAATTGGCTGCGATTACACGATTACCAAAAAGGGCAAAACCATAATACTATCCCTTTTTTGCCATTGCTAGTGGCAACAAACTACCCTTCAATTTGCTCGCCCAAATCTTCCCAGCGTTTCATGCTTTTAGCGAGTTGTTGTTTCAGGTCGTCGTGTTTTTTAACCACAGTTTTGCTCTTGGCATCGTCTTTAAACAGTTCAGGGTCTTGCATTTGGGCTACCAAAACCGCAATTTCCTTCTCTAGGCGCTCAATAGTATCTTCTTCTTGCTTCAAGTCGTTCTTTAGCTTGCGAAGTTCCTTTTCCTGGTCCTTCTTCTGTTGGGCATCGTCTTTGGCGGCATTGTCGTTGGGGCTGCTTTTGCCAAACGCCTGTTGTTTAAGGGCTTTATCCTTGTCTTTGGTAGTCTCAAAGTCGCGAAAACTCTCCACGGCGTGGCTATCCAAAAACACTTGGATGTCGCCATAGTGCTCCTTGATGCGCTTTTCGGTAAATTCAAAAGTCTTGTTGGTCAAGCCTTGCAAAAAGTCCCTATCGTGGCTCACCAGTATCAACGTACCATCGTAGGCTAGCAAGGCTTCTTTCAATACCTCTTTGCTGGCAATGTCCAAGTGGTTGGTAGGCTCATCCAGAATCAAGAGGTTCACGGGCTTAAGCAGCATACGCGCCAATGCCAAACGCGATTTTTCTCCGCCCGAAAGTACTTTTACCTTCTTGTCAATCTCTTCTTCGCCAAATAAGAAAGCACCCAGCAGGCCGCGCATTTTAGCTTGGTTGGTCCACTCATGGGTAGCTTCGTCTTCAATGGTTTGCAACACGGTGCGGTTCTCGTTCAGGGTTTTTTCCTGTATCTGGGCATAGTAGCCAATTTCCACGTTATGCCCTATTTTCAGCATGCCGTCAAAATCTGTTTCGCCGTTAATCATTTTCACCAACGTCGATTTACCCATGCCGTTTTTGCCTACAAAGGCCACCCGTTCGCCACGTACAATATCAAACAT
Source organism: Sphingobacteriales bacterium (assembly GCA_027486795.1). Classification (GTDB taxonomy): domain Bacteria; phylum Bacteroidota; class Bacteroidia; order Chitinophagales; family CAIOSU01; genus CAIOSU01. The sequence continues at coordinate 49,302 of JAIXOI010000039.1, forward strand.
CAGGTCTTTCAAAATAACCTTATCGCCGTAGTTTTTATGGGTATGTTCGGCCCTTAGCACCACATCGCCGCTACGCGGGGCTTTAGGAAAATGGAATTGGATTGAAGAGGTATCCAACTCATCAAAATCGATGCGCTCTACCTTATCCAATAGCTTTTGTGCCGATTTGGCCTGTCCAGCTTTCGATGCCTTGGCTTTAAATCGTTCAATAAAGCGCTCCTGCTGGGCAATGTAGCGTTGTTGGTTTTTATAAGCGTTTTGCTGCTGCTCTAAGCGCTCTTCGCGTAGCTCAAAGTACTTAGTGTAGTTGGCCTTGTAATCGTATATTTTACCGAAAACGATTTCGATGGTACGGTTGGTAATGTTATCCAAAAAAGCCCTATCGTGGCTCACCATCAAAATAGCGCCAGGATAATTGATAAACACTTCCTCCAACCAAAGAATAGACTCGATATCCAAGTGATTGGTAGGCTCATCCAGCAACAGTAGGGTAGGCTTTTGCAAAATCAGTTTTGCCAGCTCTACACGCATTTGCCAACCACCGCTAAACTCGGTCATAGGGCGCTGCATATCGGCATCGCTAAAACCAAGGCCTTTCAATATCTTTATCACTTCGCTCTCCAACTTGCCTGCACCCAAGGTGTGCACCCGTTCATGGCAATCGCTCAAGCGATTAATCATTTCCATGTACTCATCGCTCTCGTAATCTTCGCGGGTTGCCAGTTGCTCGTTTATTTCCTCAATCTCGCGCTCCATTTTCAACACTTCATCAAAAGCCGTCATAGTTTCGTCCATAATGGTTTTGGTGGAGTCGTTACTTACTTCTTGAGGTAGATAACCAATGGTTTCGCCAGGGCCGCAAGTTACACTGCCTTTGGTCGGGTTGTCGTGCCCAGCCATTATCTTCAGTAGGGTAGATTTGCCCACGCCGTTCTTGCCCACCAGACCAATACGGTCCTTTGGGTTTATTACAAAGGAAATTTCTTTGAACAGGTCGCGGCTACCGAACGTAACCGACATATTTGCCACATTAATCATAGGGCGCAAAGATACTTGTAAATGTACGATTTACGATGTACGAAGTACGATTTAATGTATAATTGACCCTTTGACGGGAATATGGCTATGCCAGATAGCTTATTCCCTCCTAAAAAAGAAGGGGCAAGGGAGGTGTAATTCGCAGTATTTAATCTAAAGGTTTTAGAAAATTACTGGTCGAAAAAAGCTTGAAAACAACAAACCAATTTAAGCCTTCGGAAAATCGGGATGATCTTGGATGCGCTTTATTTGTGCTCGGTGGTGCTCAACGTGCTCGTACATAAACCGCAAGGTTTGTTCTAAGTTGAAACGGCCCATTAGGGGGTGCTTAAACAATAGCTTTTCGGCAGATTCTTTATCAAACTCATCCAAAAACTCTTGCCACTCGGTACGTAGCTCGTTCCATTCGCCTTCAATTTCCTTAAAATCGTAGTACTCGCGCGGCTGAAACTGCGCTGCCGCAGGCGCTTCATATTTCACAGGCAAACGCAAAAAACTGTTCAACAGCGCCAATCGTAAGTCGGAGGTTATGCCTCCTTTCTCTAGATCGTCGATACTCTGTACCTTTTTATTCATGTAGGTAAGCCCATTGCGCTCGGCGGTCATGAGGTGCACAAACACCTCTAGCAAGCACCAAGCATCGGGAGCTGGGCGCCAAGTGCGCTGCTCGTTGGTTAAGCTTCTTACTTCGCTAATAATGTCTTTGCGTTGCTTTTCTAGGCGTTCAAACTCTTTTTCCAGTACCAGTATCATTTACCAGAGTATTTAGTTTTGAATTTATCGTAAAGCTCCTGTTGGTGGTCGCTCAGGTCTACTTCTCTACCTTGTATAAAGGCTGCTTCTAGTTGGTTGGTGCGCATATCTAAGGCATCGCCCAACGATATGAACAAATTAGCGTCCTTACCTGGTTCCAGCGAGCCCGTTTGCTTGTCGATGCCCAATATTTTGGCAGTGTTCAAGGTAATGGCCGAAAGCGCTTGTTCTTTGGTTAAGCCATAAGCCGCCGCAGTGCCTGCATGAAACGGCAGGTTGCGTTGCTCCCAGCTACCGTAAATGGTAAGCCCTATTAATATACCTTCCTTTTGCAGCAGGTAAGGCAGTTTGTAGCTTTGATCAATGTCGTCTTCGGGAGCGCCCGGTAAGGCATGCACATTGCCCAAAAGCACGGGTACGTTAAACTGTTTCAACTGTTCGGTTACCCTCCAGCTATCGGCACCGCCTACAATCACTAAATCGATGCCAAATTCTTTCGTGAAATTAAGGGCATGAAGTATCTCGCGGCTGCCATCAACATGCACCATTAGTTTGCGGCCCTTATCAAACAAGCCCTTCATGGCCTCAAACTTCAAGTTGGTAGTGGCAGGCTTGTCTTGTAGGGCATAGGCTTGTGCCTCTTTAAAGTAATCGAGTAATTTTTCAATATTGCCATCATATTCTTTGTTCTGCTCCACAGGGCCCAGCTCGGCCCACCAGCCAGTGCGGCGGTACATTTCGGGCCAATTCAGGTGAATGGCATCGTCGGTTTTGTAGGCAGCATCTTCCCAGTTCCAAGCATCTAGTTGCACCACGCTGCTCATGCCCGGTATGCGGCCACCTTGCGGGGTGGTTTGCGCTAGCAATATACCATTAAAGCGTAGGGTGGGTATAATTTTGCTATCGGTGTTGTAGGCTATAATGGAGCGTACATTGGGGTTTAGGTCGCCTACTTCGTTAAAATCGCGGGTAGGGCGCACGGCATCTACTTCGGTAAGTCCCAAGGTAGTGTTGGCCGAAATAAAGCCCGGGTACACGTGTTTGCCCTTGGCATCAATAGTTTTAGCACCAGCAACGGCTTGATAAGTGGTTTGTGTGCCCGTGGCTACAATCTTTCCTTTATCAAAATGGATAAAACCGTTCTCTATAACCTGACCATTGCCAACATGGATGGTGGCATTAATGATAACTATGGGTTGCTGTTGTGCTGCCCCTGGGGTGGTTTGCGCCCCCAAAATGGCGGCCCAGCAGCAAAAGAGGAGCAGTAAAAGATGCTTTTTCATAGGTAGAAGCTAATGACGCAGTATACAAAAGTGCAAAAAAATGGGAACTGTAGTGAATAACTGGCGAGGGCATTTTAAATGAGATGGGTTTGGGGATGGTTTTAAGTAGTTAAAACGCCTTTTCTCCTCTCTCATTTCACAATCCCAAATCTAATCCACGCCTCCCCATTACTACGGGTACGTTTTCAGTGTTGTTAGGTATTTCGCAGCGCAAAAAAGTTAAGGAAATTTACCATGTATTTATAAACCCCACGTACCATGAAGTTTTCTGCACGCCTTGTTATGCTATTGCTACTTTTGGGCTCATCCATTACGGCTTTTGCCCAGCGCGGCGATCAGCAACGGAATGCACCTAGTAACAATAGCAGCAGCAGTAATAGCAGTAGTAGTTACAACATAGAGTATAAATACCTGTACGACGACCCATACGCCTTCCGGAAATTTAAAATACACCTCGATATTTTGGGTCTCGACTGGACCGCTGGGAACTTCCCGATACATGGGGGTTTGCAAATAAACTACAGTCCGCACCCACGTATCAACTTCGAGGTATTGGGTAGAGCAGCCTACTACGATTTTCGGTTTTTTGCCGCCAAAAAGAACGACAACAAAATGAGCGACAATAAGCTGTTGCCGTTTATGTACGGCGAAGCATTGATAGAGTGGAACGCCATGGACAAAGAGCGCCGCCGCAACCTAAAGTTTAACCTTACCCAACTTACCATAGACTACTACTGGCAATATACCGAGTATGCCTACATACCCATTACCTATCGCAGGTTTTTTAGCTTTAGGGGTGGTGCCAACTACTACATGATGCCCGTTGAAGGCACCAGCAAAGCACCCCTAACCGACCAGACCACGGGCACCAGTTATGAAAAAGACTACTATACCATGGCCAAAGCGCTATCGTTTTTTGGGGGTATTAGTTGGGGCCGCAAGGCGCGTACTGCCATCCGCATAACCGATTATGGTATTAGGCGTGTGGTACAGCAAAACCAGTTTATGGTTGATGTAATGTATGGTTTCCCTGATATTGGCAACCTAGATGTATTGGGCACTGAGCGTGTAATCACGATGACCAAACCGCGCAACTTGGGCTGGCGCATTGGTTGGCAGTGGAACAACTACAACATGCATCAACGCTTTGAGTTTGGCCAGCGCCCCAGTTACGATAAGTCTAATTTTTTCTTGATGTACACCCTTGGGTTTACCATTATTGGTAGAGAGAAAGGATAATAATTTTACTGCAATATTTGCTTTCATTCTCTTCAATTTTAAGTATCAGTTAAATTGATTAAGTTTATAGCTTTATCAATTATAGCTATGACTATCACCCAATACGAATACATTGTTGCGGTAGATACTTACCGCCACTTTGCCACTGCTGCCGCCCATTGCCACGTAACGCAACCTACCTTGAGTATGCAGATTCAGAAGCTGGAAGACCAACTAGGTATCATCCTTTTCGATAGGGATAAACACCCCGTACTGCCAACCGATGCAGGAGTGGCTATTATAAACCAAGCTCGACACATTATTGCCGAGCACGATAGGCTGATTGAGATTGCCCGAGAAAGCAAAAACATTGTTGCAGGTACTTTATCCATAGGTGTTATACCCACCCTTGCTCCCTATTTGCTGCCGCTGTTTGTAAACAAGTTTATGAAAAAGTACCCCGATGTAACCTTGCAGGTATGGGAACTTACTACCGAGCAGATAACCGACCAACTGAAACGGGGTTTGATTGATTGTGGCCTTATGGCTGTGCCTATTGAGGACACCAGCATAACCAGCATAACGCTATTTTATGAGCGATTGATTGCCTACGTATCGCCGCAAAGTAAGCTGTATGCTAAAAAGCACTTGGTAGCCGATGACCTTGAGCCCGCTAATGCCTGGATTTTGCAAGAAGGGCACTGCCTGCGCAACCAGTTACTTAGGCTTTGCAATCTAAAAGCCAACCAACAGCGCCAATTGGCATATGAAAGCGGCAGCCTAGAAACACTCAAGAGATTAGTGGATATTAATGGGGGCTTTACCATTTTACCCGAACTGGCGGTGCTTGATTTGCCGAAGAAAAAACTAGACCAGGTGCGCTATTTCCGCGACCCAGAGCCGGTGCGCGAAATAGCCTTGGTTACACACCGCAGTTTTGTTAAGCGCAAACTACTGGAACTATTGGCTCATAGCATCCAAAAAGCAGTGCCTAAGGAGTTGTTAGACGAAGGGAAGAAAGAGGTGGTTGGTATTTAGTCCACAGTCCATTGTCGATGGTCCACGGTCCATGGTGTATGGTGTATGGTAGGAAATAGTCTTGGGGTGAGGAGAAAGGCAGGGGATAACGGTCGGGCTAGAATTGCTTCTACATCCGAGCCTAAGTCGAGGTGTTATAAGTCCCTCTTCTCGCCTGAGGCGAGAGAGAGGTTAGGTGAGGGTAACACAAAACACAATAGAAATGGGAGAGATTAGCAACATACAGACCTATGCCAAAGTAACCGAAGCTAATTACCAGCTGGCATTGGATAGGTTTGTGAATGCACTAAAAGCTATTGGGCTTTGGAACGAAGCGATAGCCGAATCAATGGAATCGTTTAAGTGGGAGCGCGATGAAGTAGGCGCAGTATTTTCAACGTTTACCGCACCACCCGACTATGCAACCCAAGTGATGGATACGCAAGTGTCGCCGTACATATTTATTAGTCTGCTTAGCGAAGAGCCAAAAGGGGCAGACTATTGGCTATCATTTAACCTTTATATCGAGACCGAAGAGCTACAAAACTATTATAATGGCGAGTATTACCAAGAAACGTACCCCTTAATAAAGCATCTTACTCAGGCCATGCATAAGGAGTTGGACCAAACGGGTGTGTACTTTACTGACGAGTTACAAGACATGGAAGCCTTAGAGGCTTTTAGCGAAAAAGACTTGAGCAAATTGTGGGAGTTTGATTATGCCATCATCCCCAACCATTTGGCCGTTTTATACGGCAAACCACCTGTAACACACTCCATTAAAAAGCACAAAACCCATATTGAGGCTTGGTATACCCAGCGCTGGAAAGAACCGGTATAGACATAAAATGATGTTGTGGTAAGCGATAGAAAAGTTTAATTAACTATCTGCCCTTTTTAAACAAATTGATACTATTTTAGAAGTTCATTAACAGTTAAAAAAGGGAAATGAAAAAACTATCGGAGATATATATTGACGGCGAAAGAAATGCCTTTCAACCAGCAAGCGCACCGGGCGAAATACCCAAACAAAGATCAGAAGCGTATAGAACCCGTATAACTGTAAAAACCGTAAGCACAGGTGCGAGGTTTGGACATTATATTTTGGACCTCGTAGTGTTCTACATATTAGCAATAGGCATTATGGCGGGCGTAGTTATAGCAACGGGCGATGAAGCATTTCTGGACTCTGGCTTAGGAACCCTGCTACAATATGGTTTCTTGGTTTTCTATTACTTCTTCTTCGAAGCGGTTTTTCAAACTACACCAGGCAAACTGGCAACCCAATGTGTAGTGGTTGATGAGTATGGCCAAAAGCCAACCGTAGGACAGATATTGGGACGCAGTTTTTCAAGATTGGTTCCATTCGAGGCTTTTTCTTGCCTCGGCGATTATAGCCGTGGCTGGCACGATAAATGGTCGGACACCTATGTGGTGCGCAAAAAAGATCTTGCATGGATGCTCGACCGCTTAGCCGAGCAAGAGGGCGAAAACGTGCATATATACAACTCCATGGTTAGCGAGCAATAACTTTATTGCAGCCATAAGCAACTGCAGCGCTAATTGTATCGTTCTCCTAAAAACAGGTTATCATGCAAGCCAAATACCTCTGCTCCTTATTGCTGCTGTTTAGTATTGTGGTACATGCCCAACAAACCCGTTACTTTCAATTTACCACCCAATGTGGCCACGGCAATTGGCAGGATACCGCCTTTATAGCTGCCACCAACAACCAAGCGGTAATTGATTCAATACTAGCTAACATAGCGCGCCCAATGCAGCAGCGCAACTTTATTAATGGCCCCATTGATGCAGGAGATGGGGGCCATAACCTCAATGCCAGCCATTCGTTTAAATGGCACTTTGTGCCCAACGAATGGAGTTTAGTTGAAATGGCCATCGAGGTTTGCGATGGTTGCCCATATACCGATTTGGATGCCGATACCGCCTATTGGTTGAACAACATAGGGCAGTTTTGCCCCTGGAGCGGACAACCCATGCGTGAAGTTTCCGAACCAACAGCAATTTCAATAATTGGCAGCCCAATTACGGTGCGCATTTACCCCAACCCAGCGGTAAACTCCGTTTTTATCGACCATGACTATGCTGGCGATGCCACCATAACGCTAATGAATATGTTGGGCCAGCGGGTATTTTACGAAGAACACTTTGTAGGTAAAATGTTAAACGTTCGCCCTTACGATGCAGGAGTGTATTGGCTACACATAACCCTTGGACAGGAAACGTTTATGGAGCAGATTATTATTGGTAAGTAGTTATTGGTTTATTGGTTATTAGACAATGGAATTTCCCCTCAACTAGTTAACCAATAACCCGTAACCAATAACCATTCAACCCACCTTCCATCGACTAACAACAGCATCACATGCTTTATCTAGCATAGCATAAACTTCTTCAAAGCCGTTGTCGTCGTAGTAGGGGTCGGGTACTTCGCGGTTTTGGCCAGGGTATATTTCGTTCAATATCATATACACCTTAGCCCGTTCTTCGTCGGTAGCGGCAAGGGCTAACACGTTGGCTAGGTTGCTGCGGTCCATAACATATATAACGTCAAAAGCCTCAAAATCATAGTGCCGAAACTGGCGGCTATGCTGGCCACTAATATCCAAACCATATTTTTTGGCTACCTGCACCGAGCGACCATCAGGCGGTCCGCCCGCATGCCAGCCCGAAGTACCGGCAGAGTCAACGGTCCAATCAAGCCCTTGCTCAGCTATTTTGGCTTCCAAAATACCGTGCGCCAGCGGCGACCTACAAATATTTCCTAAACAAACCATTAGAAACCTCATGGTTGCAAATATGAGATATGAAAGGAGAAATGCCAAAATAAACAGGAAATGAGGTAAGAAATATAAAACCAACCATTTCCTAGCACCTCCTTATCGGCTTTGCCCTAATTTTTAGGGTAAGTTGGGATTTATAGTACAAAACTACCGCACCGTCACCTCAACCGTAATCAACCTATTGCTTTCAAAAGGCTCACCATAAGGCTGTGGGGCCTCCCAATTGGGCATTTTGTTAAGGTGCATATACAATAGGGTATCCAACGGTTCGCCAACACCCTGTACTATGGTCGATTTTACAATTTTGCCCTTCTTATCAAACTTCACCTCAAAAGTAATTACCCCTTTGTAGCCCTTCGGGGTACCAGGCGGGTACATCACTTTATCAAAATACTTTTGCACTTCATCCATACCGCCCGGGTATTGGGCTTGCGCTACCGAAGCATCGGTAAGGGACAGGTTCGCGGCGTTGGAAACACTAAAATTATCATTGCTGGAACCTTTATTTACCGTAACTGGCACCGGTGCAGTTCTACCTGCAGAAACACTGCTATTGTTAGTATTAACCAATGAAACCGTATCATCTTGTACTGTTTTAAACTTATCATCAATATTTCTAAACCTATCCTTATCTGCCGATACCTCTTCCAATGCCACCAAATCGTCAGGCCTTTCCAATTGAATTTCTTCGTCTGCAGTAGGCATTGGCTCGCTATCGGCAGGAGCTGATGCGCTAGGCTTTTGGGCTACAAAATTACCTTCTTCCTTTTTCGATTTCGCATTTCCATTAGCATCTGCAATGGTTACTTTATAAGACCCTGCACCTGAACCATTTGAAGCTACGTTATGTTCTTTGTCTGCACTACTGCCTGGACTCCACTCGTAAGTATTAGGGGCGCTTGTTCCACTAATAGTTGAAGTTATCGTGCCTGCGCTGTCTAAAACAACACTAGTCTCTTCTATTGGTGCACTTTCGGCATCAATGCTAGCACTGCCGGTTTCTGCATCCTTCGATTTCTTAAACAAACCCAAACTATCTTCTTTGCCCATGGCAATGCCTTCCGCTTGGTTTTGCATGGTTTGATTGAAGAACCAAAAAGCTGAACCAACCACCAATAGTAAGCTTGCCGCTAAAGCATAGCGGTACCAACCAATGCGGCGCTGCGGTTTCTCTGCTTTTAGTTTAAACGGCTCTTTGCTGTTAGATTGATTCATGAAAGCTTCACGACCATCGCGGGTAACTTTCTGTTTAAGCACTTCCAAGCGTTCCATTAGCTTGGCATCGGCCATTGCTAAGACACCAATGGCCTGCTCTTTGGTGCCGAGCAAAGCCATGCCCTCGGCCGCATCGCGGCACATCTCACAGCCATCCAAATGCTGCTCCACGGCTTGGCGGGCTTCGTTCTCTAGCGGGCCAAACACATATAGCAACAAGGTTTCCTGGGTCAGGTCGCCGCTGCCGTCAAACAAAAAATCATATCGTTCCCTCAGGTCGTTCATGGTCGTTTTTCAATCAAATTCTTTAGGTTGCGTTTACCATTTTGTATGTGGCTTTTCACTTGCATATCGGTTAGGCCCATCTGGTCCACAATCTCCTTGTAGCTCTTACCCTCAATATAAAACAGCACAATGCACTGCCGTTGGTCGGGGTTGAGCGCCTCTATGCTCGTTTCCAGCCTTTGTAACAATAATTCTTTTTCGTCCTCCTTATGAAGATGCGGTTCTACCTCCGTTTCCATAACCGACTCCAAAAATTGCGTATACTCTTTGGTGCGGCCTACCTGCACTTGCTCCTTGCGCAGCAGTTGCAAGCAGTGGTTTTTGGTTACGGTGTATAGCCACGGTTTAAACTGCTCCACTTCCCTATCCCGCAAATCTTTGGCCAACTTTTCAAACACATCGGCTACAGCATCTTGGGCAGCGGCGGCGTCTTTCAAATATTTCATACAAACACCGAGCGCTAAATGCAGGTGCCTACGATAAAGCTCGGCCAAATATTCAGGTTCGCCCAGTTTACGGTACGCCTCCAGCAATGCCTCATCGGCTTGCTGTGCATCGTTAATATGGCCCCCCGCTTGGTTCAATTTATTCTTAAACTATTGTTTTTCAGTTGGTTGCGGCAGCATTAATAACAATCACTACACGGATTATGGAATCCCCAATCCAGCCGCATCATACTTATAAGCTACTGCGCAATGGGAAATTACTAAAACCGTACCAATTCTTTCATTTTCAAAGATAGACTTATGAAAACCTCCAAATTAAACCAAAAAATTTATTCGCTTTTGCCTTTGGGATTTTTCATTGGCATAGTTAGCCATCCAGTTTAAAACGCGGCGCCAGATAGGAGGACTGATTGAAATAGATAGGCTTGTGTAGGCAGCCTGCCACTATCAGTTGCACGTAGGCCTGAAATAGCCTACGAGCAGAATGAGCACGGTTTTGGCTTAGGGATAGCAGCGTAAATACTTCATTGAAGATTGCAGCTGATAGCCCGATTCGCAAGGGAAGCCCAAGTATTAGTTTTAGACATACACAATTTTCGGCGCCGATAGTGCTTTTTGGTCATTATGCCTTAGTAAAATAAGGCTGACTTTCATGGGGGACTGTAGGTTTAAGATGTAGGGGGAGAAATAGCCCCAGCATATTGCTCATCACTTCAACAAGGTTATGCTCCCCTTTTGATACCGCACGTTCACCCCATCGCAGTTGAGATAGCTCAATTGGTATACGTATACATCGGGTGATAAGTAGCGGCCTTTAAAGGTACCATCCCAAGTATAGTTAATATTGTTGGTGCGGAATACCAGCTCCCCCCAGCGGTTGAACACTTGCAGCTCAAGGAGCTGTATATCGTTGTGGAACAACTCAAACCGATCGTTGATGCCGTTGCCGTCTGGCGAGAATACGTTGGGTATGTATAGATAGCTATCGCTACAATCGCTGGGCTGCTCCAATAAACTGACAAAAATGGAATCAATAGCCACACAATTGTTGTTGCCCCAAGCCTCCATCGTTATCCAAGTAGGCTCGGTAATAATGGCAATTGGTTGTTGACTGTTAGGGTTGTTCAACAAAGCAGCATCGGCGGTCCAGTTATAGCTTAATACCGCTGTCGCAGTAGTATTCAGCAAAACGGTATCGCCAGGATACACTTCGGTGGCGTTGGCCAGTATTTCCACATCTGGCGCGCTATCTACGGTAAGGCTTAGGGTAATGATACTATCGCAACCGTTAATGGCCACAAGCGTATCGCGATAAATTCCAGCGTTGATATAGGCAATGCCGCCCATCACCACGCTCTCGCCGGCACATATGGTGCGGTTAATAATAGTGTCGGCCACGGGTACAATGCTTAAGCGCAGTGTGAGTATACTGTCGCAGCCCGGTCCGCTTACGGTATCAGTATAAGTACCTGCCGCTGTATAGTTATTACCCTGAAAAATATAGCTGCTACCTGCACAAACCAGCGCCGCAACCGTATCCCGCAAATAAGGAAGTACTGCCAAAGTAAGAGTAACTATACTATCACAGGCGGGGCCGCTTAACGTATCCGTATATATACCAGCAGTGGTATAAACGGTACCATGAAAGTTATAGCCATCGCCAGCACAAATGGTTTGGGTGGTGGTGGCGGTAAGGTATGGCAATACGCCTAGCAACAATGTGTGGATGCTGTCGCAGCTAGGGGTGATAATGGTATCGTGGTATGTACCTGCTGCAGTGTAAGTAATGCCTTGAAAGTTGAAGCTGCCGCCGGGGCAGATAAAGCCCGCCACCGTATCGCGCAAATAGAAAATCACAATTAGGTTGAGGGTAACAATGCTATCACAAAACGGCCCGCTCACGGTATCGCTGTAAGTACCTGCTGCCGTATATACGTTTCCATGGAAGACATAGCCATCGCCGGCACAAATAGTTTGATTGGTGGTATCTGTAAGGTAGTTGCTTACCGTTAAGTTTAGTACCACGATGCTATCGCACCCATCGGCCGTTTGCAGGGTATCTCTATAGGTGCCGGTAGCGTTGTGCCCGTTTATCGATTGGCCTTGGCAAATAGATTGGCTGATTACCGTACTATCAGCAGGAGTTACGGTTAATATTAATAATATAATGCTATCGCATTGAGTTATGGTGGCAAGGGTATCCATATAGGTGCCCGCCTGCGTATGTATGTAGGGCCCTATGGCCACGCTCTGCCCTTGGCAAATGGTTTCCATACGCAGATCGAAATAGCTGGGCCGCACCTCAACTCTGACGAAAATGGTACTATCGCAGCCGTTACCTTGTTGGTGCAGTTCTTTCAATACTATTTGGCTGGTGGTGATGTGGAGGGTATCGTACTGCACCGAGCCTGGCAAATGATATACGGTGGGTATGTGCGCGGTATCGCCTTGGCAAATACTCACTGTGCGCATAACACTGTAAGCGGGCTTATGGGTAATGTTAGTGGTAACAATACTGTCGCAACCTGAGGCTGCCGGTATGGTATCTATACGCACCTGTATAGAGGTATCGGCAGCGGAGTACGTGAAAGGCCCTACTCTTATCACATCGTTAGGGCAAACTATTACGCTTTGGCTACCATACTTAGTAGGGATAATGGTAAGGTTGGTGGTAACGATACTATCGCAGCCGGTAAATGCAGAAAGCGTATCTATATAAATACCCGTAGCAGTATAGCGTTGCGTGCCTACCTTTATGGTATCGCCTTGGCAGGCCGTGAAACTTTGGTTTACACGGGCAAGCATCTCCAAGTGGTAAATGGATTGCACCGTATCGCGACAGCCGTTTATGTCGGCATAGCGGGTAATGATGTACATGCCGGTATCGCTGGCCGATACATTGAGCACACTAAGGGTATCGCCATTAAAGGTGCTACCGTTGGGCTTCTGCCAATGGTATGTATAAAATGGGCTTACCATGGGTATCAGCAATATATCTTCGCCGGGGCAGGGCGTATTGCTGATGGTGATAGGCGGGAAACGCAGCGTGTCAATATCAGTAGCCGAAACGTAACTGTTGCCACAAGCATCTACCACCCTAAAGGTATAAGTACCTATAACTGGCAGGTAGAAGATGTTGCTCAATTGGGGGGCAAAGGTTTGCGGGCCAGATATTACCTCGTAGGTGTAAGGTGGCACTCCGCCCGAACTATCAACTAGCACCTGTGTGGTAACACTGGCTTGGCAAAAACTATTTACAAATTCGCTTATGTACGGAAACGGCGAGCCGTTAACCACGATTGTATCGTAAATAATGTTACAGAAGTCATTATTGTCGAGGTAATACCCCTGCGTAGGAAACTCAAAAAAGTCAATCTTGATGGTGTAGATACCATTGGGGATGTTGTAGATGGTCTTTCTAACCGAGTCTACCACATCATCCGTCTCTATCACTTGCCCAGTGGTAATATTGGTAATGGTATAAGTAAAGTGCGGCAACGGAAAGGGATAGGCATACCTATGCCCACGGTTGATGGCCAAGTTGATAGCATTAAAGATGCCGCACTGCCCCGTGATGGTGCTATTGAAGGTGTAGCTCTTGCTATCCACCTCGCTGGGCAGTATGGTAAAACTGCTATCAATGCGCTGCCCGCAACTATCCTGCACGCTAAAGTTGTAAGTGCCTGCTGGCAGGTTCTTTATCTCGAACAACTGGCCCGCGGGCACCACAAAGGTATCTGGGTAGCTAAGGGTGGATTGGTACTCAAACCCCGGCTTGGTGCTTTGCAGCGTGGGCGGACCCGAATCGATAACCCATACCAAGGGTGAAGTATTGTTAAAACCCTGGGTTTGGATTTCAATGGCGATGGTGGAATCCAAACACTCGCGACCCACGGGAAACGGGTATACGGTAGGTGGTGCCGGGTCGGCCCAAACCCAATCAACCGAAGTATATGTCTTTCCACATTTATCAACCAGTATCAACCGATAAGAATGGCCCACGATGCCGTTCTGTAGCAATGCATTGGTTACCATTCCCGAGTCGGTTACCATATTCAAGGTAATATCGAACAGGTAATACTCTAATGTATCTGGAAGCAATGTTGTCATGCCCTGATTATTGATGGTTTGGAAGGCATAGCCCAGCTTTGGTGGGCAAGAGCCAGCTATAACCCCTACAGGAAACGGAATAACATCTGAGGCTGTGTAGCCATCCATCCGTAAGCTTACCCCGCACGCGTTGGTAATGATGGCATGCCATGGCGAACCACCGAAAACCGCATGCGGCAGTATCGTGTATATCTGTACAATGTTGTATTGCGTTATCACATTCCAAAAGGTATTGTTATTGATAGCGCCGTTCATAGTATTGATAGTGATTGATGTGGTATTGCCCATATCATCATGTACCTCCACCGTCATGGGAAATTGTAGGTTGGTATATGTAAAATTAATAATCAGCCTGGCTGAATCGCCACACAGTAAGTAGTGCGTGTATTGGTCAGGTGCGAGCGAGCTGGGCACCGACGACAGTACCACGCCCTTGGTTTGAAAGTTGCCACAAGCATCGGTTACGCGCAAAGTGTAGCTGCCATCGGGCAAATTGTAAAAGGTATCAATGCTTTGCGGCGGTGTGGTTACCGGCGATGGCGGCACTAACTGCCAAGTATAAGGCGCCACTCCTCCTGATTCCAAATTGCCAATAATATAGCCGTTGGAGCTACTGGTGCATTGTATAACAGGTATCGGGTCAATGTCCATCAATTGGTAGTTGCCCGTAATTATTACGTCAACCAAAGTAGCCGTTTCGCCAAGCTGGTTCTGTACCTGTACCGTATAGCTACCGGCAGGCAATGCATTAAAGATAGGGCTGCTCTGGCTGGGGCGGGTAAGGGGTCCAGCGGTGATGCTATATATAAACGGCGCGCCCGTGCCGCTGGCTATTACTTCTATTGTGCCATTGGCTTGGCAGGTACTAATGGTTGTATTGGTATTATCGATGGCTACTGAGGCAGTGCTTGTCGCCGCCCATAACAGTATTGCTATCAAAGCAAAAGTGCCCTTCATACCCTTTGCAGCAACATATAGAATTGTTAGTGCTATTCTCATGCCTTCAAATTTAGATGGACTATATGCCGCAGAGGGGGAGATTTCCGTAAAAAGGGTAGAAAATTCCTGCAATTGCTCATTTCCTAGTTCAAAAGTATATAAAATGGCTTAAAATTAAACTAGTGGCAATGCGGGTGGCATATCGTTTCCCCCAACAGCGTAATGATACTAAACAGTATGGAGGGTATTACGTAGCCATGTTGCGTGACTGTGTTACGCATGGTTCGGCTCCGCTCATTATGACTGTAAAAAAATCGAACAAAGACAAGCCAGGCTTTTACCATTTTACCACCTTCGGCAAATACCCAGTCTCAGCTTTATACACCTTGCTGAAGTACTTGGGGTCGTTGAAACCACAGCTGTATGCTACTTCCTTCACGGTAGAGTATTGTTTGGATTCGATAAGCTCCATGGCCCGTAAAATCTTAAGTTTGGTAATGAGCTGTATAGGCGAATAACCGGTAAGGGCTTTAATCTTTCGGTACATGCTGTTCTCATCCACCTTTAGGTGCTTGGCAAGTTGGGCATTGTGTATCTCAGTGGTACTGATGTTGGATAGCACGTAATATTTAAACTCGCCCACAAACTTCTCTGCGGGCGATTCGGGCTTTACTTTCTTATCCGTTCCGCTGGCTAACAAGGCCTCTATGCGCTCCTGGATGCGGGTGCTGGTATGCAAGGTGTTGTGTATACAATGTTCCAACTCGGTAATGGAAAACGGCTTGCGTAAAAACACATCGATACCCGCTTCCCAACCTTTGATGCGATTGGGTAGCGAACCCTTGGCAGTAAGCATAATAACGGGTAGATGGCTAAGTGCTGCATCTTGTTTTATGTGGGTAGTCAACTCAATGCCGTTCATGCGGGGCATCATCAGGTCGGTAATTACCAAATCTGGTAGATAAGTTGCCAATAGCTCTTTGGCTTCCTGTCCGTCACCAGTGGTTTTAATGGTATAGTTGCCTTCTAGCGATGCGGTAATGACTTCTAGCAAATCCATATTATCCTCCACTATCAATAGCCGTGGTTTGTTGATGTGATTAATTGGCTTCGCAGTTTTAGGTTTATATGGTAGGTGTACCTGTTTGTAATTTAACCGCTTGCCTATATGGTTTTGTTGGGTAGCTTTAAGTTCTACCAGTGGCAATTTTACGGTAAATGTACTGCCTTTGCCTAGCTCGCTATTTACGCTTATGGTGCCGCTTAGTAATTCAACCAACTGTTTTACCAAGTATAGCCCAATGCCGAAACCCGTGGCGTTTTTAATGTTTTCGCTATCGTTTTTGGCGGAGTAGAACTGCGCGAATATGGTCTCCAATTCATGCTTTGCAATGCCGATACCGGTATCTGTTACTTGCAGGGTTAGGGTACGTGCCTTTTTATCGGTCGAGAGTTTCAGCGTTATCTTACCTTTTGGTGCAGTAAACTTCACCGCATTCGTAAGCAAATTGTATAGCACCCGCTCCAGCTTGGCGAAATCCAGTTCGCAGATAAGCGCTGGGGACTTACTGATATCCAACTTCAAGGAGATGTCTTTCTGCTCGCATAGTGTAGCGAAGTCAGTTTCCATTAGTTGTAGAAACTGCACCAAGTCGCCAACCTCGTTATTCACTTGATTGAACTGGAGGTTGGTTTTGTTGATTTCAATAAACTGGTCGATAATGTTGAGCAAGTTATAGCTCTGGTTTTGAATGGCGCCTAGTCGCCTTGAGCCTGCTTCCGACAGGTTTATGTCGCGCGTTATCAGTTCACAATTACTTAGGATAATATTGAGTGGCGTGCGCAGCTCGTGGTTGAAGTTGGAGAACACCGAGTCTTTTACCTTACTCATTTCTTGCGAATCCTTCAGTTTCTGTTCTTGCAGGAAGTAATCGCTCTGGTATTTCTGCTCATAAATTTTGATGTCGATGTTTTCCTCCACATACTCGTTTATAGAGAAGTATAGGTCGCTAAAGGTTTTTTTCAACCCGTCCACATCCCCCAGCTTGGCATAAGCGTTTGCCATGGCCCTCAGCCAAAAAAAGACTCCCGCCGAGTGGAGAAACTTCTCCGTTTTGTTTTTCTCCAGCAGTGCCTTTGCATGGTTGATGAGCTTATGTTGGTCGGGATCGTTGCGCATTTCCCCAATGCTCAACTGGTACAGATAGTTCTTGAACCTATCCTTATAGGCATCGCTCAGTTCGGGGCTGGACTCCAGCAGCTGTTGTAGCTTGTTTTTATACTCCCTGCCTTTCTCTCCATCGCCCCTATTAAAGTATGCGTTAGAAAGCTCCATGTAATAATCGAGCTTTTGCACCGTGGTTTGCGGCTTAATTTGGGTTTCGTACTGTCTTAAGTACTCTTGGTGCTGCACCTTGTACTTCTCATCGCGAAGCGAAAGGGAGTAATAGATGCCCATCAGCTTGGCCAGGTAATCTTCCCTTACGGCCACGTTGGTAAAATCGCATAGTCCTAATGAATACTCCAAGTGCTCTAATCCTTGCTGTACTTTGCCGTTGTCAATAAGTAGCTTGCACAGGCGCAGCTCCTCAACTATTATCTTGTTTTTGGGCAAGCGTGCCCGTTGATGCACTATTAAATCGAGCGTGATTTTCTCTGCCTCCAGCAGCAAGCCCATTCGGGCATAGCGATTGTATATACTCTCGTATAAGCCTATCTTCTCGTCATCAAGAGCGGTGTTGAGCTGCTGTTTGAGCTCAACAATTTCTTTGATGTATTCTTTATTGCCAAAGCCTATCATAGCAGAGTAATTAGTATTAGAACTTAAAGATATTGCCTTGCCCTGTATCAATCTATGAAAAGTAAGTTTATTAGACGTAATAACCTGAATTCACATTTTCAACGCAGACTTGAAGATCATTTCCGGTAGGCGCCCCCTCCTGCGCATAGGTTTACCGCCTATGCGCAACTAATGTTGGTAGGCATAGCCTTACACTATCAGGTGGGTAGAAAGGGCCAAGCAATGGCGTGGCCACTTTCGTTTTTTACATTACGGCAATCGTTATTTGTTAATACCCGATTGGGTAATGACAACCCGTATTTTTTCAGCATATTTGTAAGTACGTTTTACCCCTTACATACCCTTTGCTATGAAAAAGTATTTGCTACTATTGCCCTTGGCGCTTTTAATGTTTTCATGCGGAAGCGATACCGAAACCACCGATGCGGAAACCGTTGCTACCGATACCACCGCTGCACCAGCGCCTGTTGAAGACCCCGCATTGAAGGGCCTTACCGACGAGGACAAAAAACGCTACTACGACGAATACGGTATTGATTATAGCAAAGGCATGCCCGCCGGATTGAAGGTAGGCGACCAAGCTCCCATTTTTAAGGCTAAAGACCACAAAGGCAACGAATTGTTTTTGCCCGATTTGTACAAAGACAAACCACTGGTGCTGGTTTTCTATCGTGGTGCATGGTGCCCCGTGTGCAACAAGCAGCTATCGGCCATCGAAGATTCCCTAAAATACATTAAAAATGCTGGTGCTACTTTGGTTGCAATTGCGCCGGAAACGATGGATAAAGTGGGCGAAACTGTAGAAAAAACCAAAGCGAGCTATTCAGTAATCGCCGACCCGAATGGCCATATTATGAACGCTTACAAGCTCGATTTTTACGTAACTACCGAGTATCAAAAGAAGATAAACGAGTTCTTAAATGCCGACATTGCAACATACAACGGCACCGAAGAGGCTCGCCTACCAGTACCTGCAACTTATATTATAGGCACCGATGGCAGAATAAAATACGTGTACTTCCACCCCGATTACAACCAAAGGCCCACCATTAATGAAATAATACAGGAACTTAAAAAGTTATAATATTATCGGAAAGTCGTATTTTTATTGTTCAGGGCAGACCGCTGCGGCATCGAGCTGCAACATTGGCCCTTGGTAGTGTTATCAACCTAGGTGTATCTGCACCAAAACCTGTAATGTAATGAGTGAAAGCCCATTTATGCCGCAACAACCTAATCAAGTAAAGGCTCCACTGTTGGTGGGTACTGTGCTAGTGGGCATCGGCATGTTTTTGTTTAGCTATGTAAAGTGGGGGAGTATATTAGTCTCTCTTGGATTGACTGCAGCCAGCACCGGTCTGCTATACTTTTTGTTGAAAGGCTTTTTACTGAAAAGAACACAGCCCAAATATGGCAACCGCGATATTGACCCCAAGCGTCGCCGAAAATAAAAACGGGTATGGCTAATCCGACAAAGCCATACCCGTTTTCTACAATCTCCCGAAAAGAACAAACTGCTATAATTCATTCTTGGTATAATAACGTAATTAGGCTCTTGCGCGTTGCCTGCTACCTTGTTTTATTCGCCAACTTTTGCAAATCTTAACACTTAACGAAAATCGCGTAGCGTGCGGCGGCTATAAAAACCCTTATAATACCACAGCTCATGCACCTCGGTTAGGTTTATGGTATAGTCTTGATACAGGTTGTTAAACGAATGCAACTGAATATTGCCTGTAGTGCTATCATGGCCAATAAGCTGCTTGCACACCACGCCATCGCGTGTAACCACTATAAACACCTCGTTTAGGCGCAACTTATCGCGCCAGTGAGCTGGAGGTAGGTACTTGGCCT
The DNA here is from genome assembly GCA_027486795.1 of Sphingobacteriales bacterium. Lineage (GTDB taxonomy): Bacteria > Bacteroidota > Bacteroidia > Chitinophagales > CAIOSU01 > CAIOSU01. The sequence goes on from JAIXOI010000039.1 coordinate 69,064, forward strand.
TTACAAAATCGCCCTCCATCAAATGCGGATACATGCTATCGCCCTTCAACTCAAATACACGATAGGTGCCTTCGTCATCGTTATAAAAATCGTAATCAGGCAAGTTTTCAATATACTCTGGGTCGGCAAATCCCTTTTGGTAGCCCGCCTGAGCATATACTGGTACCGCTTTTATTACCTCATTATTCTGTCTATCCACTACTATTGATAGCACCCTTACATCATCCTCGGGTTTTAAAAACATATCTGGGTCGTCATAAAAAACGTAGCCCAAGTTGGCCTTGTACTTACGGTATAGCACATCATACACCAACTTATTGGGGTCCTTTATTCGGTTGGCCTGAAACTCGTATAAATAGTTGTGATAAAGCCCGTTTTTTAAGCAAAAGTCCTCATAGTTGGCAATTTCTTGCTCGTCCACAATCTTGTCAACCACCTCCATTACCTTATCGGTACGCTTTTTCGTAAACTTAGGGGTATAGCCCTCCATAGGCTCCGTAACTACTATGCCATCAGGCTTAGAAAAATACATTTCGCCTTCGCCATATTCTAGCCAATCTGGGTTCAGGTTATAAATTTCTCTTAACTTTCTTGTGTGCCAGTAAGCAAATTCGGTTTTGCTATTCTCTACCATCGAAATCAAGGCCTGCTCTACCTTTAGCACATCGGCTAGGGCTTTTTGGTTCATTTTCAGGCTTTTACGAAACTCCTTTAAGCGCTCACCAAGTTTTTCCCTTGATTTAGAGGGGTTTATTTTCATATCCATGTTTTCCTAAAAATTTAACGTCATTTTTCTTGACAAGCATAAAATACCTTTATAAATTTGTACTATTACTTCACAATATTAGTAAAGTTTAAATTAAAATGCAAGTTAGCAAGCAAGGCGCTGAATAACTCTTCGTTTAAACGAAGCCTTTTATACCAGACTATACTTTATGAATAGTTAAAGGGCCCTGCAAACAATGCAATTCATCGCCATTGCAATACGTGTATCGCTTTTTACGACACACCCGTTGGCAACAACGGCATAAAGCAAACTGCTATGACTTTACCAATGAAGTACCGTGAAAAAACCTATAAACCAAGGCACATGCAACCACACAACCGAGCAAAAGAAATACTCAAACACCTTATAAGCCATAGGTTTGACCAACTAAACACTTATGGGCTACTTACTATTGGGCCTTACTTGATACACATTGCCCGAGATGCCGGATTGGATGGGCTTGCCAACGAAATGGAACAAAACCTTAAGCAAGAGCTACCCCCACAAGCCTACTATAGCAGCCAAAAGGTTGCTGCGTAACACACCCTTACCGCAGCCAAAGAACTGCAGCACCTCTATTTTTTGTGCAGCAAGTGCTGCAATATTTTTTTGTAGCCAAGCACCTTGCCTTGGCTAGATGGCCAACCTATGCACCTAGAAACCATAATTGATATAGACCCGAACCTGCAAATCATATACTACTATGAGCAGGATGTGAGTGCTACCGTTTTGGAAGTGCTATGGAGCGAGCTAGACCACTTTTGCGAACAGCACCAACCATACGAGTTAATGCTAGAGCGCTACAACTACGAAGCTGAAGATATTTCGCAAACCTACTACACAACCGACCTAAAAACATGGGTAGACCATTTGCCCAAACAATATAAACAAGAGCTGGTAGCGCAATTTGTAAGCTACTGCCAACAGTGCCAGCCCAGTAACAGCATCCGTATTTTTAAATAACCGCGCGGACAAAAAACCAATGCCATGAAACGAGACCAAAAAGCTAAAATGAACCTGAACCTTAACCCTATAACTGGCTTACCTAACGAAAACAAGCGATACTATTACCCAAAAGCCGATGAAACCGAAGCTGCCAACGAAGAAGAGCCCGAAAACTGCTCCGAAATAGACGATGCCAAAATAGCTATGGTGCTAGAGCGCTTACGCTGGAAAGGCGCCCGCCGAATAAGAGGATATAAATACAAAGGCACCATACCCGAGCCAAAATCGATAAGCGACTATATACCATGGCTGAAAGAAGACTAAAAAAGAAGGCTGCCCAGTAGTTGGGCAGCCTTCGGAATGCGCTATCAAGAGGTCAATTATTTTTTAACCGAGCTCTCAACATATATCGCTTTAGGTTGTACCAAAACTAAGAACTCGGTACGTCTGTTAAACTGGTGTTTATCAATCAAATCTTGGCTCAATAATCCATCGCGTATACCTTGGTCGTCGGCACACAAGCCGCCGTAAATAGGTAGGGTTTCGCCAAAGCCTGCTGCGGTAATAGTTTTCATCATGTTCAAAATACCATTGGTCATGCCTTTACCTATCAGGTAGTTGGCAGCCGACTGGGCACGGTTGGCCGATAAGCGCATGTTGTAAACCTTAGAACCACGGCAATCCGTGTGCGAACGCATTTGAATTACCATGTCAGGGTATTTCACCAAATAACCATACAAGCGGTCAAGCTCTTTGGCTGCATCAGGGCGAATGTTATACTTGTCAAAATTATAGTAAATATTCACCAAGCGAATAACCCCAGCCAATTTGTAAAGCTCTAGGTCTGCTTCTACAATACCCGAAATTTTACCTTTGGTGTCGAAGTTCTTCTCGCTCTTCAAGAAATACAGCTCTTTGTCGCCATCAAGCATATACTCTTTCTCCGACTCCAACTGGAAAGCAAATTTGCCATCTTGGCCAGTGGTGGTTGAGTCGATGGTTTTATCGGTTAGGTTGTGCAACCTTACAATGGTACCTGGTAGCGGTCCAACCCTTAATTCCTCTTTAGTGTTGTCGTCTACTTTTACTTCAAAAGTAGTACCAACCAACATCAAATCACCACGGTCGAGCGGCACGCGGATAGCAGGAGAATTATTGTCCAAGCCATTGGTGCTTACGTTTACCCTATTAGGCAAGTAGCCTTCTTTGGTAGCGTATATGCCATAGCTCTTGTCGGTTTCTACTTTAAAGGTAGCGGCACCTCCATTTTCGGTAAGTACTTTGCCCAAAGTATCGGTGCCACTGAGCAATGATGCGTATGCGCTATCAATTGGGTCGCCAGTAAGCCTGTCATACACAATAACCTTCAGGCGCAGGCCATAGGTATCAAAGTAATAGATGTCGTCATCTCCAACACCACCATCGCGGTTAGAAGCAAAGTAACCTTTCTTCTTTTCCTTATTAAAAATTAAACCAAGGTCGTCAAAGTGGGTGTTAATAGGGTAGCCCATGTTGGTTGGTTTACCATACTTGCCATTGGTAGGTGTAGCATAGTAAATATCTAAACCCCCTAAACCAACTAGCCCATCGGAGGCAAAAAACAAGGTACCATCTTCGTGCAAAAACGGGAACTGTTCGTTTCCGGGACCATTTACACCTTCACCCAAGTTTTCAGGGGTCCCGTACGTATCTTCAGCTACCGAAACCCGCCACAAATCCAATCCACCAAAACCACCAGGCATATCCGAAGAAAAATAAAGGTACTTTCCGTCTGCCGACAAAGTAGGGTGACCGCAGGTATAATCATCGTTGTTAAAAGGCAGGCGCACTACACTGCCCCAGTTGCCGTTCTCTAATTTCGATTTGAAAACACTCAGGCGCATAATATCTTTCTCGCCTTTCTTCTTGCTCTTCACAAAGGAGTTTCTGGTAAAATACATTACCGTATAGTCTTTGTTAAAGGTTACCGGACCTTCGTGAAACTTGCTGTTCACCTTGCCGTCTAGCACTTGCACATCGCCTACGGCGGTATCATTGTCTATAGCGCCGGTGTACAAGTCAAGAAATGCACCGCCTTGCCACACGTCTTTACCTTTAGCTCCCCTGTTCGATGGGAAAATAAGCAAGGAATCTTGGTAATAAGATGGGCTAAATTCGCTTCCCGGTGTGTTGGCTTCACCAATGTTAACCACATTGTAGCGCAATGAATCAGCTTTAAGCTTGTTTATTTCATCCATTGATTTGGCTAGGCTAGCACCCCGTGGGTCGTTGGGTGCCATGGTGCTGTAACGCTTGTATTGCTCTTTGGCATCGGTATATTTGCCATTAGAGCGCAACGCCTGGGCATAGTTAAATACTACTGCCGAGTCGGCACTGGCATGTTTTGCTGCCGAGCCGTACCAAAATTCCGAATCGGCCGGTTTGCCCAACAAACGATAGCTATCGCCAAGGCGTACAAGGGCATGATAGTTGTCAGGCTCCTTCTTTATTATACGTTGATACTGTTCAATGGCCTTATCAAACTGAAACAAATCATAGTAGCGATCTGCTTTCTTTGTTTTAACATCTTGTGCGCTTAACGCACCAACGGCTAAAAACAACGTAGATATTAAAATCAGGAACGATTTGTGGTTCATCCTGGACGGTTTTTTATTCAAGTGTATATGAAGGAGCAATAAGGCACAAAAATATTAAAATAAAACTAGAAATCACAAGCATTGTCACCCACCCATGTGGCAATTGTTTACTATAGCATACAGTCTTGGGAGTGTAACAAAAAAGCCGCTAACAAGATTTTTGCTAGCGGCTTCAATGTAATATGCATTTAGTTAATAAACCAATAATTTTGTTGTTTTTACGCCTTCTTTGCTCACCACGCGCACAAAGTATAGGCCAGAGCTGAGTTGCGATACCGGAATTTGTGCTATGTTAACGCCAGATATAAAGTTTTCAGTGCCTGTGTACACATTTCTACCGGCATTATCAACCACCTCAATGGTAGCATTTACGGCTTGGGGAGTGGTAAACTCAACCGCAAAACCAGCCGCCGAGGCGGCAGGGTTCGGATAAACTCTTAGGCTACTAGCTGCATCTACTTGATTAATACCAACAACATAGTTATATGACTTGGTTGCCGTGCAACCGTTTCTATCGGTTATGGTAACAGAGTAAGTGCTGCCTGCTGTGGCAACAATACCAGCAGCAGTTGAACCTGTTGACCAGCTGTAGGTGTAAGGCAAGACACCGCCATTAGCCTGTATCGTTAAGCTTGTGCCGTTTAGTACCAAATCCAGATTAATCGGGTCAGGCTGTGCTACATCAATGCTAAGCACCAATGATTCGTTGCTGCTATTGGTAACGGTTACCAAGTAGTTTCCTTCGTCAACGAATGTTAACTGAGAACTTGTGCTGCCATTTGACCATTCATACTGATATGGCCCTTGACCACCGCTTACCGAAACAGTTATGTTTCCGTCGAAAGCACCGTTGCAGGAAATTGGGTCAATATCTACTATTGGGATAATAGATGTTGGAGCAGTAGTGACAAAGGTAGAGAAAATGGTGTATGGCGAACAGGTAGAATACTTGTTGAAAGCCCTAACACGCCAGCGGTAGGTGTAGCCCGGCAACAAGTCGGTGAAGATAAGTGAGGTGTCGGATACAAGCGTATCAATAGTAAGGTTGTTGATATTATTTGAGCGGGTGCCCTGTATCTGGTAGTGGGTAGCGCCTGGCACCATTTTCCATTTCAGGTTTACGTAATTGGCTGGAACACCAGTAGCTCCGGTTGGCGGAAACAAAGTAGCCGATGTATCGGTAATGATAGGGTAGTTAGGAAAGTTTATGCCCAACATGTAACTGCGCCTATCGCTCAAATAAGCTTTAATGGCATCAACTTGTTCAACGCTGTGGTGGTCTTGGCACGCATCGTTTGCATACGACATGTACAAGCTGCCATCAGGGTTGTAAGGATTGCCTTGAAAATCGTTTTTGGTTAGAGTATATGGGCAATTCCATCGGTCGCTAATGAAATCAGCTGGGGTGTCACAGAAGAAATCGGCACTTGAGTTACAATTGCTTCCGTTTACGCGCTCGTCTGATGATCGTGGAGCATCGGTTGCCGAACGGCCTTCCCAACCATAAAAGGTATGTGGCAAGGAGAAAAAGTGGCCCAACTCATGGGCTATTGTGCTATTTTCATCGCCTGCACAAGAATTATTGATGGCTATAAAGCCCTGACGACCACCGCCGCCTGGGTTTTGAGGGCCACCAAAACTTGAAAAATAACCGCAAGCACCGCTTGGGTCAGCCACAAAAAACATGTTTATCACATTGGCCACACTCTGAGCGTTAATTATGCTTTGATAGCTGCCCGTGTGATTATACAGCGCATCGCTGTTGATGTAGTTAATTTCGTCGTAAATATAGAACTGCCAATCGTATGGCGCGTACTGCCTGTTTAAGGTACACATAGCATCTAGCAGGGTGCCCAACTTATAATATCCACCGCCAGCGTTGGTGCCAACAATATGCACTTTAATGGGTAAATAGGTAATGCTGGTGCTCTTGTTTGTATACGGACCTTGATTTACGGCCTTATAGTCGCGCAACCAACTGGTCATTTCAACGGGCATGTCGGTAGCACAAAAGTTTTGGGCGTTTGCATTGCTAATAATTAGAAGAGCAAACAATGGGGCAAAGAATTTTTTCATTGTAAGATAGCCTTATTAATAATTTAGTTACAAAAAAGTAAATAGCCGGTAACAGTATGGGTGGATAAATTTAGTCGAAAAGAAACGGATTCCCAAATTTTTGTTAACCTCCGCCCCTATAACACAATTTTTGGCTAGTTTTGTTCAAAAAATAAGAGAATCATGAAGATATCAGTTATCGGTGCAGGCAATGTAGGCTCAACCTGCGCTAATGTTTTAGCCCATTACGATTTGGTAAAAGAGGTGGTTTTGCTCGATATTAAGCAAGGTATAGCCGAAGGCAAATCTTTGGATATGTGGCAAGCATCGCACATCAACGGTTACAGCACTCGTATCAAAGGTGTTACTAATGATTATAACGCAACTGCCGGTTCTGATGTAGTGGTTATTACCTCGGGCTTGCCTCGTAAACCAGGCATGACCCGCGACGACTTAATTAATACCAATGCGGAGATTGTAAAGAGCGTTACCGAAAACGTGGTGAAACACTCGCCAAACACTATCATCATTGTGGTATCAAACCCATTGGATGTAATGACCTACTGCGCATACCTTAATGCTGGTTTGCCATCGAAACAAGTGATGGGCATGGCTGGTATTTTGGATACTGCCCGCTACAAAGCTTTCTTGGCTGACGAATTGAACTGCTCGCCAAAGGACGTGCAAGCTATGTTGCTTGGTGGCCACGGCGATACTATGGTGCCGCTGCCACGCTACACTACCGTTTCTGGTATCCCAGTTACGGAGTTTGTTGAGGCTGGCCGTTTGGACGAAATTATCAACCGTACCAAATCTGGCGGTGGCGAAATCGTTAACCTTATGGGAACTTCAGCTTGGTATGCACCAGGCGCTGCTGCTGCCCAAATGGTAGAAAGCATTATTAAAGACGAAGACCGCATTTACCCAGTATGTGCTTGGTTGCAAGGCGAGTATGGTTTGAATGACATTTACCTAGGTGTACCCGTTAAATTGGGCAAAGGTGGTATCAAAGAAATCATTGAGCTTAAATTGAACGATGCCGAAAAAGCATTGCTATACAAATCTGCCGACGCGGTGCGCGAAGTATGCTCTGTATTGGATGCTACTGCGTAATTAGCGCATAGTGCTATAAATTTCAAACGCCCCTGCCATTGAGTTGGTAGGGGCGTTTTTTTGTTGTGAATACTAATAAAGTCAAGTTATGACTTTACTTTTTATAAATTTAGTAAGGCAATATCTTTACTTTTTGTTGTTTTTGTAAAGTTATAACTTTACTTTTATTGCAATAATGAATCGCCATGAGTAAGAAAACCCTTATAAGACAGCAGCTTGAAAGCAAAATGTCTTCTTTTTCAGTTTTACAAAATATGAAGAGTCCGCCTACTGGGTGGATTAAAGCCGTTCGAGATGCCCTAGGAATGTCATTGGAGCAATTAGGAACCAAATTATCGACCACTAAACAAGGTGTTTTGGATATGGAGCGACGCGAAAAAAATGGCTCCATTACCCTCAATACCTTAGAGCAAGCGGCAAAAGCACTAGACATGGAGCTTGTTTACGGTTTTGTGCCTAAAGATGGATCGTTGGAAGCGCTAATTGATAGAAAAGCTAAAGAACTTGCAACGGAAATAGTTTTAAGGGCCTCGAACACCATGAAGCTCGAAGACCAAGAAAACACCTCAAGCCGCATTGCTAAAGCTATTGAGGAGCGCGCCGATATTATTAAAAGGGAAACACCTAAAATACTATGGGATTGAATATGGAATACATCAATGGACAGACACCTTTGGATGAAACGGAACTAGAAGGTTTATTAATTCCTACCATTACAACAAGGGGCGAGCTTGACGAATTTGAGCAGCAAAATATTGAGCAAGCGCTTCAGCGGTTAGTTGGGAGGCGATTGACTGCTGAAAAAATTCTTACAGAGCAGTTTGTAATGAACCTTCACAAAAGAATGTATGGCGAGGTTTGGTCATGGGCTGGTAGTTTTAGACAAACCGACAAGAATCTCGGTATTGATAAATGGCAAGTACCGAGTGCGTTGAAGATATTATTAGATGATACCGTGTATTGGATAAACAATAAGACAATGACCCCAGACGAGATTGCCATAAGTTTTAAGCATAGAATTGTAAGCATACATTGCTTCTCCAATGGAAACGGAAGGCACAGCCGCTTAATGGCAGACATTATTATTGAGAAAGTATTTGGACAAAAGGTATATACTTGGGGAGCTGGAAATTTAGTTTATCAAAGCCAATCCCGCACGGAATACTTAAGAGCTGTAAGAGCGGCAGATAAAGGAGATATTAAACCCTTAATAATGTTTGCCAAATCTTAGACTATAAACGCCCCTACCAACACCATGGAAGGGGCGTTTTTTTGTGATTTTATAGTGATGCTACTTTTTGAAAAACCAAGCCAGCGTTGAAACTACTGACATAACTGTGCCACTAACTAAAGGCCAAGTGCCATTGCCATGGTCACCTAGTTTTATAATTGCACCAGTGGCAACTAACAATACTCCGCTTATCATAAAGTATATAACAAGGATATTCATTTTACGGCTATCAACAGTTTTCATAGGGTACAGAATTTTAATAATGATACGAAATTATATCAATACTAGCAAAAATCTTGCTTTGGAAAGTTTTTTATAATTGGTACCCAATTCTTGGTCTTTTTCTTCCCGTGCTACGATTAAATTTACTGATCGGCTCAAAAAATGTCCAATTGCGAGCCGATTAGCAAGCCACCATACCAGCCCTCACCATTTCCCCTTACTTTTGCACCCAACATGCAGCCCACCAACCGTAGCAAGTACCTGCCCCATGCCGCATTAATGGCCGTGAGCCTGATTTATGGCACCAACTTTACGCTGGCCAAGCAGGTTATGCCACTATACATTCAGCCGTTTGGGTTTATACTGCTGCGGGTTATTTTTGCTACTATCATGTTCTGGCTATCAGGGTTGATGATAAAGGAAACCATAGCCCGTGCCGATATACCCCGGTTGATGGCGTGCGGTTTGTTTGGCGTAGCCATCAACCAACTGTTCTTTTTCAAAGGCCTTAACATTACCAGCCCTATCAATGCTTCGCTGCTGATGATAGTAACCCCCATATTGGTGCTGGTGTTTGCGGTTCTGGGCAAGCAAGAAAAAATGAGCGTGCGAAAGATATTAGGTATCGTGTTGGGCACAGCAGGCGCCTCGGCCATTATACTATTTAGCAATGCCGCAACCAACAAAGAAGCTAGCATTCTGGGGGATTTATACGTATTTCTGAACGCAGCGGCCTATGGCACTTTTTTGGTAATTGTAAAACCGCTGATGAGTAAATACCATCCGTTTACGGTCATTAAATGGGTGTTTTTGTTTGGTTTGATACCCGTGTTGCCGGCAGGATACTCAGAGCTGGTGGCTGTTGATTGGTCGTTGCTTGATACCAGTGCCTGGCTCATTGTGGGCTATGTGCTGCTGTTTACTACTTACTTGGCTTATGCCCTCAATACCTACGCCATGCGCAGTGTTGAGCCGTCGGTGGTGGGCTACTACATTTATGTGCAACCCATATGCGCCACCATAATAGCGCTCAGCCTCGGCAGCGACCACCTTACTTGGATAAAAGTAGTGGCCGGCCTCGTAACCTTTGCCGGGGTTTATTTGGCAACTACGAAGCCGACGGCCAAGGTTACAACTTCCAGCCCACAATCCGTTGCTGAGTAGCAGTAAACTCTGCCCACATTTCGTTTAGTATTTGTGCGGCGGGTTTCACTTCGTTTATCATGGCCGCTACTTGGCCTATCTCTAGTTCGCCCTCTTCAAGGTCGCCTTCAAACATGCCTTTTTTGGCACGGGCGCGGCCTAAAAGTATGGCCAACTCTTCGCGGCTTGCGCCGCGTAGTTCAGCCTCTTGCACTTGCTCAAAAAAGCGGTTTTTTATCAGCCTTACCGGGGTTATCTGCTTCATGGTAAGCAGCGTATCCCCTTCTTGGGCCTGCAATATACTATGCTTAAAGTTATCATGCGCACTCGATTCGAAGCTGGCCGCAAACCTTGAGCCTACCTGAACGCCATCGGCTCCTAAAGCCATTACGGCCATCATGGCACGGCCACTGGCAATGCCGCCAGCTGCTATTAAAGGAATGGTAATAGCATCGCGAACCATTGGTATCAGGCATAAGGTGGTAGTTTCTTCGCGGCCATTGTGCCCGCCCGCTTCAAAGCCCTCTGCCACCACCGCATCCACCCCAGCTTCTTGACACTTTACCGCAAACTTTACGCTGCTCACTACATGCACTACCATGATGTTGTGCTTTTTAAGGTGGCTCGTCCAGGTTTTGGGGCTACCTGCCGAAGTGAAGACAATAGGCACTTGCTCTTGCACAATAATCTCTATAATATCCACGATATCAGGGTATAGCAGTGGCACGTTTACGGCAAAGGGTTTACCACCCACCGCAGCTTTACACTTTTGTATGTGCTCGCGCAACACTTCGGGGTACATGCTACCGGCGCCTATTATGCCCAGCCCGCCCGCATTGGTTACGGCAGCGGCCAAGCGCCAGCCCGAGCACCAAATCATGCCTGCTTGAATAATAGGATACTGAATGCCGAAAAGTTGAGTAATAGCGGTTTGCATAGTACAAGGTTATGGGGTAAAAATAAGGGTACTATTGATGCGGGACAAACCTACCTTAAATCATTTAAGAGGACGGGCTAAAATTGCTCGACTATTGCATAGCGTATAACCAATAGTAACACTGCGAATTACACCTCCCTACCCCTCCTTTTTAGGAGGGAAGTGTTATGAATAAGACAATAAAAAAAGTGCCAGGGAACCTTACAACCCTGGCACTTACTACTAACTAAAAACCTGATTTAACTAACTCCTAAGCTTTATAATCTCCTCTCACATCGAGATGGCATTTTCTTCAATCAATTTGCGCAAATTAATAAGCGCATAGCGCATACGACCCAAAGCAGTATTAATACTTACGCCAGTGGTATCTGCTATCTCTTTGAAAGATAGGTTACCATAGTGGCGAAGTATTACCACCTCCTTTTGCTCATCGGGTAGGCTCTCCACTAACTTACGCACCTTGAGGTGCGTTTCGTTGCGAATGATGCGGTCTTCGGCGTTGTCGTCGGCAAACTTAAGCACCTCGAAAATATCGAAACCATCGCTGGTAGCAATCATCGGGTTGCGTTTCAACCTACGGAAATGGTCGATGCACAGGTTATACGATATACGCATTACCCATGGCGCAAACTTACCCTCCTCTTTATAGGCACCAGAGCGTAGCGTGTGCAACACTTTGATGAACGTATCCTGGAAAATGTCCTCTGCTAGGTTTGTGTCTTTCACAAACATCATAATAGAAGTGAACACCTTGTCTTGATGACGGTTGATTAAACATTCCAAGGCATATTCATGCCCTTCCATGTACAAGTCAATCAACTCCTTGTCCGTTTTGGTAGTAATGTTTGCGGCCGTAAGCATAATGTAGTCCCTCTGTTTAGTTTACAATACCTAGTATGTGTTCGCTAAACGTAAGCCAACTACCGTGCCAAAAATGAAAAAGAACGATATTATGCCCCAAACAGCACCATAACAGGTGCCTCGAGCATATTTTGTATGCTTTAGTGCACAGCAAGTGTACACTATAATGACTACTACAATCTACAATTTAACTACCCTAAAGTAACGCAAACAAATCCTTACTCATTGTTTACCTACCCCCGAATTGACATTCTTTAACAATTAACCGACGAATTGGTGGGGTGGATTGGGGAGTGTTTTCGATTTACGATTTACGATTGACGATGTACGATTGAAATAGAAAAAGGGTAATTAGAAACAAGACTCCGTATGACGGCGACTTTATATCAAAAACAAAAAAAGCCGCGACACCCATCGGCATTGCGGCTTTAATATTTACACCTCCCTTGCCCTCCTTATAAGGAGGGAAAATAGGTTTATCCGTGGTTTACACTCGGCTTAGGCGCACCAGCCAAAATTTCGGCGTTGGCTTTGTCGGCGTATTTTGCAAAGTTTTTGTTAAACTCTTCGGCCAAGTGGTTTGCTTTCTGGTCGTAGGCTTCTTTATCGGCCCATGAGTTGCGTGGGCTCAATACTTCGCTAGGCACGTTAGGGCAAGTGGTTGGCATGGCTAGGCCAAATACCACGTGTTGGTTATACTCCACGTTATCCAACTCGCCGTTAAGGGCAGCAGTAATCATAGCGCGGGTGTAGCTAAGTTTCATGCGGTTGCCAATGCCGTAAGGGCCACCGGTCCAGCCAGTGTTTATCAACCAAACCTTAACCTCGTGCTTACGCATTTTTTCGCCCAACATTTCGGCATACTTGGTTGGGTGCAACGGCAAAAATACCGCACCAAAGCAAGCAGAGAAAGTGGTTTTAGGCTCGGTAATGCCCGCTTCGGTACCTGCTACCTTAGCCGTGTAGCCCGATATAAAGTGGAACATAGCCTGGCCTGGGGTCAAGCGGCTAATTGGAGGCAATACACCAAAAGCATCAGCTGTAAGGAAGAAGATGTTTTTAGGTATCGGGCCATAAGACGGCTCAACGGCATTATCAATAAACGTAAGCGGGTAGCTCACGCGGGTGTTCTCGGTGCGAGCGATATTGGTAAAATCGACAGTAGTAGTACCCGGTAAAAACTGGGTGTTCTCTAGCAAAGCGCCCGGGCGAACAGCAGCAAAAATCTGCGGCTCTTTTTCGGCAGATAGGTCAACGCACTTCGCGTAGCAACCACCTTCAAAGTTAAACACCGAGTCGTCGCTCCAGCCGTGCTCATCGTCGCCAATCAGGCCACGGTTAGGGTCGGCGCTAAGCGTCGTTTTGCCCGTGCCGCTCAAGCCAAAGAAAATAGCGGTATCGCCATCGCTGCCAATGTTGGCCGAGCAGTGCATGCTCAATACGCCTTTATCGTGCGGCAATACGTAGTTCAATACCGAGAAAATTCCTTTCTTAATTTCGCCAGTATAACCAGTGCCACCAATCAAAATCATCTTTTTGGTGAAGTTAAGGATAGCGAAGTTTTTGCTGCGGGTACCATCGGTAGCTGGGTCGGCCTCAAAGTCAGAAACGCAAATAACGGTCCACTCAGGCGTAACGGTTTTCAAAGTCTCCTCGCTGTGGCGCAAAAACATGTTGTAAGCAAACAAGCTCTGCCAAGGCTTCTCGGCAATTACGCGCAAGTTCATTTGGTACTCGGGGTGGGCGCAAGCATAAGCATCGCGCACATATATGGTTTTGCCTTCTAGGTAATCAACCATTTTGGCATGCAACTTATCAAAGTATTCCGGTGCAATAGGAATGTTCACTTCGCCCCAGTTTACCGAGTTTTCGGTAACGCTGTCTTTTACAGTGTATTTATCTTTAGGAGCACGGCCTGTAAAAGTACCCGTATCAATAACCAAAGCGCCACTGTCGGCCAATACTCCTTGTTTTTGGTCAAGGGCATGTTGGGTAAGCGTTGCGGGGCTCAAATTCCAATAAGCTGTACCGATGTTTTTCAGACCAACTGAATCCAATCCTACTTTCTCATTCTTGATACCTACATTTTGCATAATGATAGGGGGTTGTGGGGGTGCGAATAAAGAGCGCAAAGTTAAAGAAATTTTCCTCAAACATTGTTGATTTTTAAGCACTTTTACTGATATAGGGTAGATGATTAGTGGAATAGCTTGCCTCGCCTTGGGCGAGGGTTATCTGTTAATTGCTTGCCTCGTCTCAGACGATGGGTTAATTAGTTATTAGTGCTAGGTAAATCTGTTACCGGTTATTAGTTTATCGGATTCGAAAGATGCCTATATTTAATGTCATGGTTGCTACTTATGCATTACCAATAACCAATTAACCAATAACCACACACCCTATGCAATGGCACTGCCTACCCTTTGAGCAATTGAGCGCCAAGCAGCTATATAACATTATGGCCCTTAGGCAAGAGGTGTTTGTGGTAGAGCAAGCATGCGCCTACCTAGATGCCGACGGCAAAGACCAAAAGTGCTACCATATATGGGCCGAGGAAAACGGGCAAACACTGGCTTATGCCCGCATCGTGAAACCGGGCGTCAGTTACCCCGAAGTATCAATAGGCAGGGTGGCCACAGCCCCATCGGCGCGGCGCATGGGGTTGGGCAAAGAGTTGATGCGCGTATGTATTGATTGCATTACCGACCTATACGGCGAAGTGCCCATCCACATATCGGCACAATGTTATTTGGAGGTGTTTTATCAAGGCTTCCAGTTTGTAACCATCTCTGAGCCTTATCTGGAAGATGATATACCGCATGTGGGCATGATGAGGGCGGCGCGAAAGTAGCTTAGCGAGGTATAGCCTCTTTACTTTGTTGCTTCGCAGGCGCAGCCTACGAAGAGGGCTGGGGGCTATTACTTTCAGTTGGGTAGTGGCACTAACCAACTGGTTATTTTCTTTCTTCAGCTTGGCCCCCATTTGAAAATGGGACTCAGTTATTTTCAACTGGTTAGTGGCACTAACCACTTCCCTATTTCTTTCCCCCTTCTTGTCCTCATCTTATTTTGAAGCGGACGAGTTAGGATTACTACCAAGCTTAGCACAGAACAACCATAACACAAAACCCGTAACTAAACCGTATCTTTGCCCCTTAGCATGAACCTGTTACGGCAACATATTGAGGCGATTATTTTCGCGGCGGAGCAGCCAGTGGCATTCAAAGAGGTGCACGAGTGCCTGCTCACTACCTTTGGGTGGGAAGTAAATAAAGAGGATATTGAGGAGGCCATAACGGCCCTGAAAGAACGGTATGATAGCGATGAATACTCGTTTTACCTGACCGAAAGCGGTGGCGGTTATGTGTTTATGACCAAGCGCGACTACTACCCCGTGGTGGCTACCTTGCTCAACCAAAAAGCCAACAAAAAGCTCAGTACTGCGGCGCTTGAAACGCTGGCCATAATAGCCTACAAGCAGCCGATAACCAAGAGCGAAATTGAAGAAATACGCGGCGTAAGCTGCGACTATACGGTGCAGAAACTAATGGAAAAGGACTTAGTGGCCGTGGCTGGGCGGGCCGACGGCCCCGGAAAGCCCCTGCTGTACAAAACCAGCTCCACGTTTATGGACCACTTTGGCATAAACTCTACCAAAGACCTGCCCAAACTTAAAGAAATAGAAACCCAGCAAGAAAATGCCATCGGAGAAACGTCCATCGAAATTGCAGAGCAAGCGAACTAACCAAGCCCCCGACGAGAGGTCGGCACGCGCCCCTAAGGCTGCTGGGAAAAAATTTGCCCCTAAACCCGCACGCCCCACCGAAGGCGAGTGGGCCGATAAACCCAAACCCATGAAACGTGGCGAGCAGAGCTTCGGCAATGCCCCTCGTGCTACTGGCAAACCAGCTGCCAAAGGCAAGAGCTTTGGTGCCAAAAGCGGACCTAAGCGCAGCGGCGGCGGATTTGGCGTGAAACCGAAAGGCGACTGGGGCAAACCCCTAGAGAAGGATGACAAGCCTAAAAAAGGCGGCAAACCTACCGACCGTGGTGCATACGTAAGCAAAGACCGCAGCAGCAGCGACCGCCCAGAGCGCCCCTTTGGCGATAAATTCCGTGGTAGCGACGAACGCCCTGCACGCCCGTATGGCGATAAATCTCGTGGTGGCGATGAGCGCCCTGAGCGCCCATACGGCGCTAAGCCAGACAATAGACCCGGCCGTGGCAGACCACCAGGAGCCGGTGGCCGTGATGATAGACCACGTGGCGGCGGCGATAAAGCCCCATACGCCCCAAGGCCCAACAGTGGCGCTGGGGAGCGTGTAAGGCGCAGTGAATCAGGCGCTAAACGAGGCCCGAAAGACCGCCCAGAGCGCGACCCGAACGAGCTATCGGAAGGGGCACAGCGTTTTGTGAAGTTTGTGAAAAGCAAACCCGAAAAGTCTGAAAAAAGTTACGACGAAATAGTTAGCAAGCAAGATGGCTTGCGCAAAGGCCGTGGCCCAAAGAAACCACCGCCGCCCGATAAGGAGCGTGGCGAAGAAGAAGGCATGCGCCTAAATAAATACCTGGCCCACTCTGGTGTGGCTGCCCGCCGCAAGGCCGATGAGCACATTGGGGCAGGACACGTAAAGGTGAATGGCGAGGTGGTGCGCGAAATGGGCCACCGCGTGATGCCCGGCGATAAGGTAACCTTTATGAACAGTGAGGTGAAACCTGCCCGCAACTTGGTGTACGTTCTGCTTAACAAGCCTAAAGACTTTATAACCACCAGCGAAGACGAGAAAGGCCGCCGCACGGTAATGGAACTGATTGCCAGTGCCACCGACGAGCGCATTTACCCCGTTGGCCGCTTAGATAGGCAAACCACTGGCCTGCTACTCTTTACCAACGATGGCGAACTGGCCCAAAAGCTTACCCACCCGAGCTTTGAGATGCGCAAGGTATATGCCGTAACCCTCGATAAACCCCTACACCCGCAAGACCTTACCGCCATTAAGAAGGGCTTGACCTTGGAAGATGGATTGGTACATGTAGACGAAGTGGCCTACGTAAGCGATGAGGACAAGAAGGAGATTGGTATTGAGCTACACGTAGGCAAAAACCGCATTGTACGCCGCATATTTGAGCACCTAGGCTACGAAGTGGTAAAGCTAGACCGTGTAATGTACGCCGGCCTCACCAAAAAAGACCTGCCCCGCGGCCGCTACCGCCTCCTCGACGAACGAGAAATTATTATGCTGAAGCATTTTAAGGGGTGAGGTTCAGTTACATATTATTTTCGATTACTGGGTTCGGTCATGGTTTTATATCTTTGGATAAATAAAGATAACCATGGCTGGAAAAACAGTAAATCTTGATGCAATGATTCCACGTGAAGACTTGGAAACTGTTAGCACCACAAGTGAGGAAACTAATAAGGTGAGTGAGTTTTCTTTAAAGGATTTTGTTTCTGCAGGGTTTATTACACCAAACTTAAGAAAGCCTGATTTTCAAAGAGAAACAAATCATTGGACACCGGAGCAAATCGCATTGTTAATCGAAAGTTTTTTGGACGGAGATGTGATTCCATCAATAATTACTTGGCAGTCTACAACATCTCCTAGCATCTTTGTTATAGACGGTGGGCATAGACTTAGTGCTTTGAGAGCATGGATTGAGGATGATTATGGTGATAATATGATTTCTCTTAAGTTTTTTGGAAATGAAATAAGCAATGAACAGAAAGAGATTGCGAAAAAAACTAGAAGACTTGTTGAAAAAACCATTGGAAGATTTGAGTATTGGAATAAACTGAATCAAAACCCTAATAAACCAGATAACCTTTCACCACAAATACTTAAAAGGTTACGGAATTTTTCTACAGGTAAAATTCCAGTTCAATGGGTCTATGGTAATGCTGATAGGGCACAAGACTCATTCTTTAAAATCAATAAACAAGGAACTCCTTTAGATGATACGGAAGAATTGTTAATTAGGTATCGTAAAACATCGGTAGCAATTTCAGCTCGGGCTATAATTCGGGCAGGTAAAGGTCATAAGTATTGGTATGATTTCGAAAATGACAAAAAAAATGAAATTGAAAGATTAGCATCAAGTATCCATAATCTACTCTTTAACCCTGAATTCAATTCACCGATAAAAAATTTGGATTTACCTCTTGCTGGAACAGCTGGGGTGAGAACTGCGTTATCACTGTTAATAGAATTTATTTTGATTTCTAATCGAAACCAACAAGGATACCCTGAGAAACTTGACAAATTATCAGAAGATAGAGTTGGAAATGAAACTATAGAATGCCTTTCTAAAGTACTCTATCTTGTCCAAAGAATGACAGGGAATGACCGCGGTAGTTTAGGCTTACACCCAGCAATATATTTCTACAGTAATTCTGGAAGATATGCTATTCCCTTATTTATGGGGATGTCCACATTATTGGCTAAAAAAATAGTAAATAATGACCCTGCTTTCTTCAAAAAGTTTACTTCTGTTCGCCGCAGATTTGAAGACTATTTAGTTGTTAATCGCTCTTTAATAGGTACAATTAGTCAACAAATCCGATCCAAAAAAAGATATCAAGTTATTGCAGACCTCTATGAATTCATAATTTTAGAGATGCTAAAAGATAAAATTCCCAATGCAGATGAAGTAGTTGAAAAAGCAGGACTAAAAGTTGATGTATTGGTTCCAAAGGCTGAATTATCGGCAATAAAATTTAGTGATGATACCAAAACAGCTATATTTTTTAAAAGCGCATTAACCTCTGCATTGCGATGTTCGGAATGTGGCGGATATCTAGATCCATCAAAATCTGTCTCTTACGATCATATTAAGAGAGTTAGGGACGGAGGAGTTGGAGATGAAAACAATGGACAAATGTTACATCCATTCTGTAATCAAGGGATAAAAAACTAATACTTCGCCTTCTTATTTCGGTCTTTTACTAGTTCTAAAAAATCTGAAACGGTTAGTATTTCTGATTTTTGCTTGTCATTATATGTTTCATGAATAGGTTTGGGTAGTACTAACTGTAGCATACTTGCACTCATTTCATCAGTTTGGTTTTCACTGATTCCGGGCTCGAGTGTGAGAAGGTGCTTTTTCTCAATTTTTGCAGCTTCTGAAAGAACCTGCCTCCATCTATCTTTACAAGACGTTTTAACGCCTAACATTGTTAACAAAGTAGGTGGAAATTTTGTATCATGGTATGCTGCCTCTGAAGGAAACAGAAAGTCTGGTTTAGAATGATTTTCTGTCCGCACTCCTTTTGAAAACTCAATAGCGTTTGCTCTAAAAATTTCTTCCAAATGATTCTCTAATGCGTGACCAGCTCTTGACTTTCTCCGATTTTGTACGCTCAATGAAAAACTTATAAACCCATCTATATCAGCACCGTCACTATCTAAGAATCCAGCCTTTAACCTATCCTCAACTATTTGTCTTTCTAAACGCCTAAATAGTTTTTCCTCATGTGTAACCCAAGCTATTAATGCATTATCTGGTTCCTCAATTGGATTTACACCCTTAAGCGTCTGCCTTGCAAAGGCCGAGAATTCAATTGTTTTAGGAAATGTCTTGCCAAATTCATGTAACAAATGGTCAAGCCGCTCAGCTTCAGGCTCTTCTACTTCAATGCCTAATTCTTCCAGGATGAAGCGTACGGTAAAATCAACTTCCTTATCATCAGTGCCCAATTCTTGGGAAGTAAAATTTGTTCCTATTGATAGAGGAATTGCAAAAAGCCACAATAATTGGTTCTCCGCGGTACTTCCGGCAGAGGCAATTATAATCATGACAGTGCCATCAGAACGCTTTGCGATAAAAAGCATGTCTCCTGGATTTGCCAAATCCATAACCTCATTATTGTAAAAATATAGACGGTATTCTGCTGACCTCAATGGGTTTCCGATTCTTGCATCATACCACGTTAAAGTTCCATCTGACGATATAGCTTCATTTTCCTCGCCAATCCATACAAATTTAGCTGGAAACTGCACTTTTTCCCCAGACCCAGTACCTAAAACATTTCTTAATTCTTTGGTTCCATTGAATTCATGTTGATGAGAGGTTTCTAAATCAGCTTCAACTGCGCTTAGGCGCTTTGCAGCAACGGATTCAAAATATTGAGATAAATACCCTTGATTCATACAGTTATTTAAATCATTAACATATTAGTTAAGGACTAAAGTTACTATAACTGTTCAACTAAATTCTCTTTCCTAACTAGTATTGCTTGCTCAATATACGGCAACATGAGTTTTGCTACTGCTTGGACAGCAGGTACAGCCACTGAATTGCCAAATTGGCGATATGCCTGCGTATCAGACACAGGGATGATAAATTTAGATTCTCCAGGGTTATCAAAACCCATTAGCCTAGAGCATTCTCGAGGAGTTAAACGTCTAGGACGATTGTCTTTTTGTTCAATCAATACTTCGGACCCATCTTTATAATATCTAGCTGATAGCGTTCTTGCCACATCCAACGGGCCAAATAAACTATAACCAAAACCATTTCCTGCTGCCCTGTGCTTTTCTTTGTAAGCCTTTAAATATTCCCAAAGCCTTGGCGTCAAAGTATATTTTTCATTGACCTTTCCATCAATAATATAAGGTGGTTCATTTTTCTCAGTTCCGTCAGCTTTATGCAAGATAGATCCTAACATTGGTTTTTTTAATTGATTGGGGATTTCTAAATCTTTAAAACTGAAATCGGTATCATCCCTAAAACCAACTATGAATATTCGTTCCCTATGCTGTGGAACCCAGTGTTGTCCGTCTATAACACGAAAATGTATATTGTATTTCAGTTCCTTCTCCAGGGTTTGCCGAATCACACGAAACGTATTACCCCCATCGTGACTCAATAAATTCTTAACGTTTTCTAATAGTATAACAGCGGGTTTATGATATTCAATTATTTGAGCAAGGTCAAAAAATAAAGTACCCTGAGTCTCGCACTTAAAACCATGTAATTTGCCTAAAGAATTCTTCTTTGATACTCCTGCAATAGAAAATGGTTGGCAAGGAAATCCCGCAAGTAGAACATCATGTTTTGGTATTTTATTAAGAGATTCTTCATCCTTAGTAAACTCCCTTATATCTCCCTCAACTTGATGGTTACTTTTAAAGTTTGCATTATAAGTGGTTTGACAAGGCTTATCCCACTCACTAGTAAATACACATTCGCCTCCTATTGAATCAAAAGCCTTTCGAAAGCCGCCAATGCCCGCGAATAAATCTATAAAACGAAACTTGCGCATAATAATAAATTTAGGATGCCAACGGTATCAAGCGCTCAAAATACTAAAAAACCTGGTATTTGTCAAATTTTCTCATTAGTATTTCCACCAACCCCACCTACCACTCCCCAAACCTCCCATCCAGCTCCCTGAAATCGTAATCACTGGCTATTTAAAATACCCATTTAACCTACCCGTTTTATAGCCTGACGAAATAGATATTTTTCCTATTTTGGAACATGCTTGTTGAGCCAGAACAAAAGCCACTTAAAAACATGATCCCCTTTGCCGATGCCGCAAAGGTTTGGGGCAAGGTAGCCCTGTATAGTTTTGGCGGCCCTGCCGGGCAAATTGCCGTAATGCACAAGTTTTTGGTGGAAGAAAAGAAGTGGGTTACGGAAGATGATTTCCTTCATGCGCTCAATTATTGTATGCTTTTGCCCGGCCCGGAGGCCCAACAATTGGCTACCTATACCGGTTGGCTGTTGCATGGGTTTAAAGGCGGCTTGCTTGCCGGTTGCCTCTTTATTCTACCAGGCTTTCTGAGTATTTTGCTATTGAGTATTTTGTACGTATTGTTTAGCGATACGCTGCTCATTGAGGGGCTGTTTTATGGCATTAAACCCGCTATACTGGCCATTGTGGCAGGGGCAGTATTGAAAATTGGCCAAAGGGCTTTAAAAACCCAAGCCATGTACATCATTGCAGTACTGGCTTTTGTGGCTATCTTCTTTTTCAATGTTCCATTCCCATTTATTATTCTGTTTGCTGCGTTGGTGGCCCTCATTGGCGGGCGGCTTAATGAGAAACAGTTTTACGTCATTAAAGGCCATAAGGTAGGCGACCAACATACCAAGCCCCAGCGGCCAAGTTTGCTGGCAACCATTGGCACGGGGCTATTTTGGGGATTTTTATGGGTGCTGCCAATAGCGGCTATCCTAATGTTTGCAGGTGCCGAGAGTATTTTCTTTACCGAGGCCACCTTCTTCAGCAAAACAGCTTTAGTAACTTTCGGTGGCGCTTACTCCGTGCTGGCTTACATCTCGCAAAAAGCCGTGGAAACCTATGGGTGGCTCAAGCCTGGAGAAATGTTGGATGGCCTAGGCATGGCCGAAACTACGCCCGGCCCGCTTATACAAGTAGTACAATTTGTAGGCTTTATGGGCGCCTACCGCTTTCCCGGTGCACTCGACCCGCTGGTAGCTGGCATTATCGGTTCAGTAGTGGTCACGTGGGTTACCTTTGTGCCCTGCTTTTTGTTCATCTTTGTCGGCGCCCCGTATATCGAATACTTTAAGGGCAACAAATCGATGAGCACAGCCCTCTCAGGCATTACAGCGGCGGTTGTAGGCGTGGTGCTCAACCTTGCCATCTGGTTCTCGTTGCATACCTTATTCAGTAGCCATAACGATTTTCAATATGGCCCACTACAACTTTCAGTTCCCAATTTCACGAGCATCGATTGGTATGCTGCTGGCATTGCCGCTTTGGCCTTTATCGTTTATTTCGGCTTTAAGCTGGATATGTTTAAAACGATTGGGGTTTGTGTATTGGTGGGTTTACTGGTAAAACTTCTATAATTTTCCTGAAGAAAAATAGGTATCGGGATAAAGTATGTTTCTAGGCTTGCATTTGGGCCAAAGTATCAGCAAAAGTCAGCAATAAGATTCCTTTATCAATCGTTCAGCCTAAGCTCGCCACCTAGCAGCAGTTTACCTGCAGTGCTATTGTAAAAACTGTTAGCTCTGGCTACTCTCGTAAGGGGTATGCGCAGCTCGCCGGTAGTTACGTTAAGGCTGCCGGCAACCAATAAGTTATCGAGTAAGGTTACATGACCGCCACTGGCTTTGTTGGCTAACACTAGGTTTTTAAAACTTTTAGTGGTAGTTGTGGTACCCGTTCCTAGGCCACTCAGTATGGTTTGATTGGCGCTGCCATTAAAGGTTACGCTGCCGTTGTTGGGTATAAAAGTGCCCAAATTCACCCAATTGCCCGAAACATTTAAGTTAAAGTTGCTAAGCAATGTAACCGAAGCGCCCGAGCCAATATTTACGTTTTGAGCCGTATGGTTGTTATCTGTTACGGTAACGTTAGTATTGCTTACACATCGAACCGCATCGGCAAGCGATACCACAAAAATGTTGGTGGTGGTGCTTGGTAAGCTACCGGCAACACTGTACTCACTGCCGTTAAACGATAGCCAGTTGGCCGTGGTGTTCCACTGAGTGTTGGTGTTTCCGGTCCATAAATAATCGCCAGCAGCAATAGTATTGCCATTAACACTTACAGAAGTATTAGGCTGTTGGGCATCCGTATTGGCCGTAGCTGCCGTGGTAGGGGCGGTGCAACCAGTGTTGCCCACCCTGCGCACCCAATATGCGGTGCTATCCATTGCAGTAACGGTTATGGTCTGTCCGTCGGCGCTAAGCGGATTGCTGCCCACCGAGGTACCCGTACCCCATTGAAAACTGCTGCCCGAGCCCGCGCTACCGCCGCTGGCGGTAAGCTCTATAGGGCTGCCTAGGCAAGCGGTATAATATTGGAATGGGTTGATTACAATCTGCTGCGAGGCCCAGCGCTCCGTAATACTGGCAGTAGCTGTGCGCACGGTAGTATTACCAGCAGTTGTTTGCGTAAAAAAGGCCATCATATTAGACGGCTCTCCGCCAGCAGTGTTGGGCGCGTCATATATTTCGGTAACGCTTACAGGAGGAGCATAGGTTGCAGCCTTTTTATTGGTGTAAAACGCCAAAACTAGTGCGTTTGCTTGAGCACCAGATACGGAAGGTGCCGTAACGCTTGTGCTGCTAGAGGCGCTTGATTGACCATTGGCGCCCCCTATAGGATTTTGCAGGTTGAAACCCGTAATACGCAACATACCTACCGACCACTTTGGGGTATTAGTTACTGAAAAACTGTATGCGCTTACGGCAGCATCGGTGCTGGTGGCTATACGGTAGTATGTTGCCATACCTACGTTGTTACTTTGGTCGGTGCGGGCTACCAATATCCAACCGTTAGGTGGGGTAATGGTTACGCCTGTTCCCTTCTCAAACGTGAAACCCATAAAGAGCAAATCGCCCACTTGCACGCCGGATGGTTTGTTTACCGATATGCTGTTACCAGAGCCAACATTAGTGGTAAACGATTGTATAACCGGTGCATTTGATACCACGGTAGCAGCACTAGTAATAGCAGTAGGTGCCGTAGGTAGGGTATCAACTTCAATTATAGCACTATCAGACTCGGTTTGGCAGCCGCTGGCTGATACCACCGCGCGCACCAAAAAGTTGTTCCAGCCGTTACTTTCTGGGTTTGCAATAGTAAGGGTGGCTCCGCTGGTGCCTGTGGCACCTATGCCACTACCAATAGCTGCCCACGCATTGACAGGCGCATTGGTGGCTTTGCGCTGCCACTGATAGCTAGGGTTGCTGGCGGATGTGCCCACGGTAAAAGTAGCCGTGCTGTTGCCGCAAACTCCTACGCTGGTGGGTTGGCTATTAATAGAAACCTGCGGTGCTGCATTGATAACCACATTTGCCGACGGTGCCGATGGGCAGCCACTAGAAGTAGTAAGCGTGGTCGGAAAAGTTGAACTAGCTATGCCAGGCCCAAAAGCTTCAATGTTAACCTGATTACAATTTTGGGAGAAAATGTTTGCAGTGGCACAATCTGTAGTTGTAGCAAAAGGGCGGGTAGTAGTGGTAAGTGTGCCTTTGTACACCACCGTAGTGCTGGCTGCACCTACTGTTGGAGCCGGCACCCGTATGGTGTAATAGCCATTGCTTTGGCTGTTGCAAAATATAAGTGGTTGTATGCCGACATCGCCATTATAGCAAGTGTTTATTCCAGAAATGGTAACGGTGTAATTAAACTCCACATTATAATTGTAGCCATTGGTACAAGGGTTGTCAAGTGGCACTATACTAAATGGCTCAATAACTACCACAGCGCTATATCCGCAGCTATTTAGGGTGGCTTGGTAGCCGTAATTATAGTCGCTCACGGTGTAGCTATAGGTATTGGCACCAAGTCCAGTTATGGTAGCGCTAGTGCCACTGCCAATGGTAGTATTGCCACCTGGCAATTGAGTAATGATCCAGTTGCCCACGGTAGGCAAGCCCGACAAAGTTACGCTGCCAACTGGGTTAGTGCAGGTAGGCTGCGTAACGGTACCCACCGTAGGGGCAGTAATAGTTTTAGTAATGGATACATTGTCAAATAGTGCCGCTTGGCTGGCGGTAGTTCCTCCTTGAAAGTAAGCACCCGAAAAGCTCAGGCTACTGCCTGTATAGGTATTGTTTACCGCTGTGCCTTGCGAAACCAATGTACCTGAATTAGGACTGACAAAGGCAGTATTACCATCATTGCGTAACAATAGCTGCCAAGTATCGGTTGCAGGGGTATAAGTAACCTGAATACTCAAATATTGGGTACCAAAATCGGTAAGGCCGCTGGTGTTCGATGAAATAATGTTAGTAAGCGTACCACGTAAGCCGTTGTTATACCGCACCAAGCGCACTGGGTCTGTGGTGCCACTTTGGCCCAACACTACGGCGTAGCCAGAGCCATTACTTGCCACACTAGCATCAGTGCCCCCTAACACATAAGCTACGCCAAATGTATTGTTGGCAAAGCCACCTGGGTCGGTTTGGCTTTGACGCATATTAAAGCTCCATGTAATTGAGCCCGAATTGTTATTTAACACTCCCGTAAAACATGTTTGACTCGCATTGGGTATGGATGCAAACACCCAGCCATTGGCATTGCTGGTTGCGCTGGCATCGTTGGTAAGCTCTAACCGATTGCTGTTAATGCGCGCTGCCAAATCGTTTCCGGAGCGGGACACCGTCCAAGATGAGCTGCCGATGTTGCCCGAGGTTATAAAAGTTGCGCTGTTATTGTTTGCAAAGTCATCGGTGAAAACGCTGCTCTGTGCATTAGCCTTAATGCTAGAAACTGCGATAACAAGTAGCAGCAAGGCTTTGGTAAAATTACTGGTAAATTGAGGAACAAAAAAAGCAGGTGTGGCATGCGTTGATTTGTCCGAATTTGTTTTGGTCATTTGCCGTTTAAATTTAATTAACACTTGTTAATTATTAGACACATATAACCAAAGTTATCCGTGCCTAATCGAATTTGATACGGCAATGTAGTCGCTAAGTTTCCGCTGCGCAAGTATTTTTTTGAGGTCAACCGGTGATTGGAAAAATTAACGCCCAAAACCCCTACTAATGGCATTTAAAAAATAGCGGTGGGTTAATTCTGGCAATGCACTTACCGCGCCGCAAACCTGCCATCCAGCTCCCTGAAATCGAAGGTACTTATGGTTTGGCGGCCGCCGGGGGCTATGTAGGGCTGCTCGCAGGCGAAGAGCTCGTCAATGAGCGTTTCCATTTCTTTTACGGTAAGGCTTTGGCCAGCTTTAATGCTCGTTTGGCGCGCCAAGCTGCGGGCCAAGCTCTCGCGCTTGTCCAGCTTTAGCACGGCCAGGTTGTTCTTAAAATCCTCCAGCAAGCTCTCTACAATATGCTGCTCGTTGCCGCCTTTTAGGTCGGCGGGCATTCCGTGGATAACAAAATCGTGGTTGCCAAACTCCTGTATATCAAACCCCAGACCGTTTATCTCGGGCAGCACCTCGCGCAGCAGCGCCGCATCGGCCGGGGCGCACTGTATGGTGGTAGGGAAAAGCAACTGCTGGCTACCCTGTGGCTTGGCCATGTGGCGTATAATGTGCTCGTATTGTATGCGCTCGTGCGCGGCCTGTTGGTCAATCAATATAAACCCGCTGCGGATGGGCGAAATGATGTAGCGGTTGTGCAACTGCGTAGGCGTGCGGTCGGCAGGGCCCTGAAAGAGCCGCTCGGTGCCGCCCTCCACCTGTTCGTGACGTTCAAAGTCGCTCTCAATGGTTACATGGCCTTGGGCAGTTTGCTTTATGGCGGGCAGCTCGTATAGGTCTTCCCAGTTTTTGCGGTTGTTTTTCTGTAAGCTAGTTTCGCGGGCCGTGCCGTTGTTGGCAGCCGTTTCTTTAAAGCTGGCACTATTACCTGCACTTGGCATGGTTTTAAACTGCTGCGGGTCGTCCTCGCGCGGCCATTCGCGGGGTTTGGTTTGGCTATCGTCGCCAAAGGCCTGTAGTATGTTGAACCCCTGCTCTTGGTTAAAATCCAACGACGGCGTAACGCTGTACTTGCCCAGCGCATGACGCACCGAAACCCTCACAAAACCATATACCGATCGCTCATCATCGAACTTGATTTCTTGCTTCGTGGGGTGTACGTTGATGTCGATACGGGTAGGGTCGATATCAATGTAAAGGCAGAAAAACGGGAAGTGCTCACGTGGAATCAAATCCTCGTAGTTCATAAACACCGCGTGGTTCAGGTAGTTGTTCCTTACGTAGCGGTTGTTGATGAAAAAGTACTGGTCGCCACGGGTCTTTTTGGCCGAATCGGGCTTACCAATGAAGCCATAAATTTTGATAAAATCCACCTGCTCCTCTACCGGCACCAACTTGCCATCGTAGCCCTTACCAAACATGCCCACAATGCGTTGCTTTACGTTGCCCGCCTTTAAATGGAAAAGCTCGTGCTCGTTGTGGTGCAGGCTAAAGCCCACACTGGGGTGCGCCATGGCCACGCGCTGAAACTCCTCAATGATGTGTTTCAGCTCCACCGGGTTGCTCTTCAAAAAGTTGCGCCGCGCCGGTACGTTATAAAACAGGTTTTTAATGCTTAGGCTCGTGCCATCGGGGCACTGGCAGGGCTCTTGCTGCTTCACCTCGCTGCCCTCAATGCGGATGTAAGTACCCAGCGTATCGCCGCACTGTTTGGTCTTTAGTTCTACTTGCGCCACGGCGGCAATAGATGCCAGCGCCTCGCCACGGAAACCCATGGTGCGGATGGCAAACAAGTCGTCAATTTTTTTGATTTTGCTGGTCGCGTGGCGCTCAAAGCTCATGCGGGCATCCGTTTCGCTCATGCCGCAGCCATTGTCCACCACTTGTAGCAGGGTTTTACCCGCATCGCGCACAATCAGTTGCACCATGGTGGCACCCGCATCAATCGAATTCTCCAGTAACTCCTTCACCGCCGATGCCGGCCGCTGAATCACCTCGCCCGCCGCAATTTGGTTGGCCAAGGCATCCGGCAGTAGCTGTATGATGTCCGCCATTTCTTCTCTATCGCTCCGCTTTGTTTGGAGGGTGTAAAGTTAGGGTTTTTTTGTGGGGGTGGGGAGCCGTGGTTGCCTTCTCCATGCCTATAAACCATCATAGCGTATTATCATCTTAGGTTTCAAGCGTGCAAAACAAGTTGCTAGAGTGAGATTGCCTAAAAACAAACGAAAGAGCTAAAATGAGTATGGCCAATGTTCCGTTCAGGTTTCAGACGTATACCAGCGGTATAAGAATGATGTTGCCTACAATGTTGCATCGACCGATACAGTACAAAGGTATAAGTCGTTTTTATATTTTACAAATAATTGGAGAAGTTTTTTTATTTTTTTTGTGGCGGGATTAAAATCAGATTTTTTTCTCTCGGCATGCCCTACGGCTATATCGCCTCGCCCGCCGCAATCTGGTTGACCAAGGCATCCGGCAAAAGCTCTATGATGTCCGCCATTTCTTCTGTGTCGCTCCGCTTTGTTTGTGTTTTTGGAGAGGTGCAAAGTTAGGGAGAGTTTGGGTGGGGTGGAGAGGTGGGCCGTTGTTCTTAAAAAGTATTAAATATCGATGAG
The DNA here is from genome assembly GCA_027486795.1 of Sphingobacteriales bacterium. GTDB lineage: Bacteria > Bacteroidota > Bacteroidia > Chitinophagales > CAIOSU01 > CAIOSU01. Next base: position 97,954 of record JAIXOI010000039.1, read on the forward strand.
GTATTTTCAAAGCTTAGTTGCTAGAGGTCGAGTTATAAGTAGTTTTTCCTTAAATTTATGCTTCAAATTTTAGCAGAAAACTCAATTCAATAACCAATAATGCAATCTAAATCCATGAATTATAAAATTGAAAATCCTGCGTTACTTATAGTTGAAGAGCCACAGATGCTTCTTTTTGATAAAGAGCCACTTATACTTGAGCCCCAAACAGAAGTAACATTTGAGCAAAGGGGATATAAAGTAAATGATAAAGTCGGAACTATAATTGATAGCAAAATACAAACTCTAGGTTTCTTTTCAGGAGCAGGAGGTTTAGATATTGGTGCTCAATTAGCTGGTTCAAAAGTAATATCTAGCTTAGATTTTGACAAGGATAGCGTTGCTACTATGAAAAGCAATCCATATTTTGACCATACTAAGCACATTCTAAAGAATATAGAAACTGTTAACTACCATGATTTTAGCGGAGTATTAAAAACTAACAATCCAGAAAAATTAATTATTGTAGGGGGCCCTCCGTGTCAACCATTTTCTAAAGCTGGATATTGGGTAACTCATGAAAATCGGTTAGGTAGTAATGACCCAAGAAATATGATTGGCCAGTATCTACGGATAATCAACGAAGTAAAACCCGATGGGTTTGTACTGGAAAATGTTGAGAGTCTTTTACATCCAAAGAATATTCATGTTGCTGAAGCTTTAGAAGAGACTATTGATAAAATGGGATATTATTTCATCAGGTACAAAGCAAATGCAATTGATTTTGGCGTACCTCAGAAGCGAAAAAGGGTTTTTTTTATAGCTAGCAGAAAGAAAATAGTGGGAATTCCAGAAGTAACACACGGCGACCCTAGCATGTGTTTGCTCAATTCCCATATTAGACCGCACGAAAGGGTGATTGATTGGATTGGCAAATTTGATAACTCTATTTATTTTGAAAAAGAAGAACTTACATTAGGTAAAACGTATTCAGATGAATTGCGAGCGGTGCCCCCTGGAAAAAACTATATTGCATTAACCGCAAAGGAAGGATATCCTAATCCCAAATTTGAAGCCAATAAAAGATTTTGGACATTTCTTCTAAAATTACACCCATATTATCCATCATGGACTATTGCGGCACAGCCTGGCCCCTGGGTAGGGCCTTTCCATTGGACAAATAGAAGATTGAGAGTACCTGAAATTGCCGCAATTCAAACATTTCCTGAAGATTATAATTTTGTCGGAAATAGAAGATCGATTCAAAAGCAAATTGGCAATGCGGTTCCATCATTACTAGGAAAGGCAATTGTTAAGCACCTAATTAAAAATATTTGATGAGCCCTAAGATTGTAAGTATATATTCAGGTGCAGGTGGCATTGATTTAGGATTTCATAAAGCCGGATTTGAAGTAGTTTTTTCTTCAGACATATGGAATATTGCGTGTTCCACTTTGAAACATAACTTCCCAAATACAGATGTAGTTTGTACATCAATCGTTAATATTGACTTTAAGACCGTAAAAAATAGTCACACACATATTGATGGTCTTGTAGGGGGCCCGCCTTGCCCACCCTTCTCTAAATCGCGATTTTATCGGACAGAAAAGGATAGAGGCATGGAAGACCAAGATGGATTTATTACAATCTCGAATTATTTCCGAGCAGTAGAAGAACTTCAGCCTACATTTTTCTTATTCGAAAATGTACATGGTTTTGTTTACAAGCCTCATAGTTCTGCTTTAGAATTTTTAGAATCTGAAGCGAAAAGGTTGAATTATAGCGTAACCTTTAAGGTAATAAACACAGCAAATTTTGGGATTCCTCAAACAAGAGAGCGCTTTATTTGCATAGGAATTAAACATGGATTAAAACCGTTTGAGTTTCCGAAAGAAACGCATGGTTCATCAATAAAACCCACAAATGATTTGAAACCTTGGGTAACTGCTGGAGATGTACTTTCGGATATAGATATTGTTATGCCCGAAGACAAAAAAATGGAAGCTGGTAGTAAACATAAAGACCTATTGAAATTAGTTCCTCCAGGTGACAACTATTTGTTTTTTACTGAGGAAAGGGGGTATGAAAAACCCATTTTCAAATGGCGCTCAAGATATTGGAGCTTTCTTCTGAAACTATCTCCAGAAAGGCCTTCTTGGACTATTCAAGCGAGCCATTCAAATAATATGGGGCCGTTTCACTGGAAGAATAGATTTTTGAGAATCAGTGAGATAAAAAGGTTACAGACATTTGATGATAATTACTTTTTGGAAGGGTCGTTTAAAGAACAATGGAGACAAGTGGGCAATGCAGTACCGCCACTGATGGTTGAAATTTTAGCAAATAAAATTTATAATGATTACTTTGCGTTATGAGCGTTAGAGATACTAATATTTTAGAACCTTCAGATCTTAAGTACTTACTGATCGATAGTCTTAGACTCTATTCTGACAATGTGGTTTTCATTGATGGAAATAATCCCTATCGGTTCTCGATAAACAAAAAAACATTTTATGTTTTAATAAAAAACGTACATGAATCGGGAAAAGGGCGAAGTAATCCAGATGAATGTAGAATCCAAATTAGCAAGACACCAAACTTTAATCAAGCATTAAATTCACACCAAGATGTTATTGTGCTAGGTTACTTTGCAGATGAAAACGTATTTACAGCATGGAACCCCTATCTGCTGCGAGATAGATTCAATTTACGACAAACAGTTTCGGTTTATTCAAGATTTTCAATCCAGCAAGAAGCTAGTATATATAAAATAGCTTCTTATAGGGACAATAATGGGCAGTCTATTATTAGTTTTAAACCTGACTATCTTGGTCTATATCTGGAGAATCTCTCTCACATACATCTTCTTTCAGACCAGGAATTAAAAAAACTGGTTGAGATATCAGACAACTTGAATGTGGAAAATGTTCAAGGCCAAGTTATGGTTGATGAACAAGAATTTACAATAACACATACTAGATATAAGAGAGACCCTCGCTTTAAAGATATAGTACACGAAGCTTACGGTCATCGTTGTGCAATGTGCGGAATACAATTGGAGTTAATCGAAGCAGCGCATATTGTTCCACATTCACATGAGTTAGGAACAGACGAAATAAGTAACGGTTTGACTTTATGCTCTTTACACCATAAAGCGTATGACCGTTCATTAATTTATTTTGACTCTACTTTTAAAATTTTTATTAACGAAAAGAAGATGGAATATCTCCAAAAAGTAGGTAAAGATTCTGGTTTCAGAAAATTCCAGACTCTTGGATTTGAGAGTATTCAACTTCCAGATAACTATACCTTAAGGCCAAATCCTGCAAACATCAATTTAGCTAATAAAATTCGTGGAATAATATAAATATGTTCATCACATTCTAATTATCTCATCACCGTGATTGATTTGCCATATGTGGAACAGAATTTCTTCATAATCTTTATCGGTGCAATTGTCCTGCTCCAATCGCTCGGCAAGCGAATAAACATAATCGTATGAAACAAGCGATTTTTCACCTTCTTCATCTACTTCATCATCAAATGTTTCAGCCCAAGAATAAAGTTCTTCAACAATCAAATCTCTATTTTTGAGTATTTTCGTAACTTCTGCTTTTTCCATATGAATTGATAAGATGGCAAACAAATATGTGAAATTTCACCTTGTTTTTCTGCAATAGACAAAAGACAATTAAAAAATTGTCAAAACTTTGACAATAAAATTATTGTGAACATTGATAATCAACAACTTACACAAGTACAAAGTGTAAATACTTCACAATCAACACCTTATAGCCAGTGCAAATAAATGCCTACAACCGCTGCAAAATCTCACTTCCCAGACGACACAACCCCTTTAGATAGACACAAGATATCAGACACAAGACTTGCTTCAAACCATTCAACAGATTAACCAATCAATCCCCCAAACCCTCGTCTCGCCTGAGGCGAGACGAGACAAGCCCCACCAATCCTCACTTCGTGGACGACATAACCCCCTTGGTGCATGGTTGATGGTTCATAGGCCTTAGCGTCAGGGATTTTCTTCCGTTACTATTTCCTTATCTCACTATAACCGTTTACATTAGCTATAATATAAACCGCCGCTACATGCATCTTAGTCCTGTCGACTACCTCATTATTGCTTTGTATTTCGTATTTGTACTGGGTATTGGATACCTGATAAAACGCCGAGTGCGCACCAGTACCGATTTTCTGATAAGCGACCGCGCTGTGCCGCTCTGGATAACGAGCTTGGCCTTTATAGCGGCCAACTTGGGCGCGCAAGAAGTGATAGGCATGGCGGCCTCGGGCGCCAAGTACGGTATTATGACCAGCCATTTCTATTGGATAGGCGCTATACCTGCCATGGTGTTTTTGGGGGTGTTTATGATGCCGTTTTACTACGGCAGCCGTGCCCGCTCTGTACCAGAGTACTTGGCCCTGCGCTTCGATGAAAAGACCCGCGGGTTCAACGCTGTTACGTTTGCGTTTATGACCATCTTCTCCTCAGGCATATCGCTGTATGCGCTAGCCATGCTGCTGCAAGTGATATTGGGCTGGGATTTTAACCTCTCCATTCTGTTGGCGGCGGGCATTGTAATGGGCTATACCTTGCTGGGCGGCCTCACGAGTGCGGTGTATAACGAGGTGCTGCAGTTCTTTTTGATAGTATTGGGTATTGCGCCCGTGGTATTTATTGGCTTGCACGAAGTAGGCGGCTGGGAAGGCGTGGTAAAAAACGTGCCGCCCGTAATGACCCACTCTTGGCAGCACATGGATAATGCCGCCGACAACCCGATGGGCGTAAACATTTGGAGTATGGCCATGGGCTTGGGTTTTGTGCTCTCGTTCGGGTATTGGTGTACCGATTTTTTGGTGGTGCAGCGCGCCATGATAGCCCGCAGCATGAGCGCGGCACAGCGCACGCCATTGATAGCGGCCTTCCCCAAAATGCTGATGCCTTTTGTTGTTATCCTGCCCGGTATCCTCATCATTGCCTTACAAAACATAGGCGCAGGCGTAGAGCTGCCCATAAAAGCCGACGGCACTACCGATTTCAACATGGCCTTGCCCACCCTTATTGGGCACTACTACCCTACCGGTTTGTTGGGCGTGGGCATTACGGCCTTGTTGGCCTCGTTTATGTCGGGCATGGCGGGCAACGTTACGGCATTCAACACCGTGTTTACCTTTGATATATACCAAGCTTATTTCAATAAAAAGGGCAGCGACACGCACTACTTAACCGTGGGCAAGCTGGCCACGGTGTTCGGCATTGTGGCATCTATTGCTACTGCTTACTTGGCTTCCACTTTCAATAACATTATGGACATGCTGCAACTGGTATTCGGCTTCGTGAATGCGCCGTTGTTCGCCACGTTCTTCCTAGGTATGTTTTGGAAACGCACCACCGGCCATGCCGCCTTCTGGGGCTTAGTAGCGGGTACCGTGGGCGCGGCCCTTTGCCATGGGCTTACCGGTGCCGAAGACAAGGGTGCTTGGATTGCCAATCTATATGAGTTTCAATCGACCATGGCGCAGAGTTTTATGATTGCCATTGTATCCTGGACGAGCTGTTTTGTTACCACTATAGTTATAAGCTTCTTTACCGCACCTAAGCCCGAAACCGAACTGCACGGCTTGGTATACAGTCTTACCCCGCGGCCAGTAGAAACCGAGAAGCACTGGTACAAACGCCCTATACCCCTGGCTATATTGATACTGGCACTGGTTATTTTACTCAACTTTATTTTCCGCTAACTATGGAACGCATCTCCGACCTTCGGTTTCTTATCGGCTCATTCTTCACCATCCTGGGCATCATCCTTATAGTTGTAGCGTTTACGGTAGTTACCAGCACGGCATTCGGCAAAGAATTGAACCTATACTCCGGTGCGGCTATGCTGGCATTTGGATTATTGATGCTGTTGCTGTCTACTAGGAAGTAGGCGGCTTTACCCCTTGCCCATAAAAATCACTCCCTTAGCTGACCTTGGGCCAGAAGGAGTGATATACTTCATAAATCTATAATCAAGAACTCATTCTCCCTTAAGCACCGCTTCAATCTTTTTCACGGCATGGTGGTAGCTCGCTTTAAGGGCGCCTTCGCTGGTGCCGAGTAGCCGGCTCATTTCTTCGTAGGGCATTTCTTCGTAGTAGCGGAGGGTAAATACTTCGCGCTGCTTATCGGGTAAGGTATCTATTGCTGCCAATAGCTTTTGCTGTATTTCTTCGGCGGATGGGCCGCCAGTATCAGTATCAGGGGCATCGTAGTTTTCGGGGAGTTGGTGCAGTTGCTTGCGCTGTTGCTGCTTTGCAAAGGTATGGCACTCATTAAATGCGATGCGGAACAGCCAAGTATACAGCGAGGCATCGCCCCTAAAGTTATCTAAATAGCGCCAAGCCTTAATCAAGACCAACTGCAATACATCGTTGGTATCCTCATGGTTGTTGGTGTAGCGGTATATTTGGCGGTAAAGGGGTTTGCTATACTCGTTTACAAGCATACCAAACGCAGCCTCACGTTGGGTGGGGTCATTAAAAGCTTGAAGTATGGCTTTTTCGTTTTCGTGCATTAGCCTCAGCTATGGCATTAGCTTACCTTAAAACCATGCCAAAAATCGGTGCTAAGCAATATAAGGCAGTACTATTTGCGGGCCAAAGCGCGTTTAGCGGCTGCATATACATCGGCAGTATCAATGCCATACTTGGTCATTAGTTGCT
>JAIXOI010000046.1 GCA_027486795.1 Sphingobacteriales bacterium
CGAGGCATTTATAGGTTTGATTAATTGTAGGCAATGGGCATGTATTGTAAAACAGTGCAGGATTCGTTAGATTAATGGATAGATTGGATTAAACAAACTGAGTTTTGAAATTCGCAAAACCCTCTCCGCTTACTGGGCTTTGTTGGGGACGGTAATCTAGATATAGCAATGCGGAATGGTTGGGTTTATACGCTCAGAATATGAGCGGGAAACTGAGTCCCTTTTTGCTCAAAAATCTGATAGGTTCAAATTCCTGATGGATAAATTACTCAACCGCATCATTCAGCGCTATCTCGGCTGGCTCTGGTTCTTCGAAATCGTCTTCCCACCAAGCTATTACATAGGTAGCTAGGCAGTTGCCGATAACGTTTACTGATGTACGGGCCATATCCATCAACTCATCAATGGCGAGTATTAGGAAGATAGGCTCAATGGGCAAGCCAAACTGCACGGCTGTGCCCAACAAGATAATAAGCGATGCCCGCGGCACGCCTGCCACGCCCTTGCTGGTAAGCATGAGGGTAAATACAATAAGCAATTGTTGCCCAATGCTGAGGTCGATACCGGCCACGTTGGCCACAAATATGGTGGCAAGGCTTAGGTATAGCGTGGTGCCATCCAAGTTGAAACTATAACCCATGGGCATTACAAAGGCCACTATGCGCTTGGGTACCCTCATGCTCACCATGGCTTCCATGGCTTTGGGCAAGGCCGCTTCGCTACTAGTGGTGGCAAATGCAATGGAAACGGGCTCGGCCATTACTTTGATGAATTGAATAATAGGCATGCGAACTACTAAAGCGATAATGAGCAATAGGCCCAAGAATACCAGCAAAGCGCCATACAATGTGAATAAGAGCTTGAACAGCGGTTGAAGCACGCCTATGCCCATATGCCCTACTGTGACGGCCATGGCAGCCCCAATGGCAAACGGCGCAAAGTACATCACCACATTGGTAAACTTAAACATGGTTTCTGAAAGGCTCTCGGCGAAATTGAGCAGCGGCTGGCGCTTCTGCGTTTCTTTTACCAGCGCAAGGCCTATACCAAAAAGCACACTAAATATCACTATTTGCAGCACTTGCCCTTCTGCTATCGATTTGGCAATATTTTCTGGGAAGGAGTGCAGTATAATCTGGTCCCAAGTTTGGGGCTCGGCAGCGGGTAGTTCTTCTTGTGCCAAGCCGGCTACGCTAAGCCCTTTGCCTGCTCCTGTAAAGTTGATGGCCGCCAGCCCAATAAACAAGGCAATGGTAGTAACCACCTCAAAGTATAGCAATGATTTCCATGCCATACGCCCGACTTGCTTTAGGTTGCTGTGGCCCGCAATACCCACCACCAACGTACCGAAGATAAGCGGAGCAATAATAGTTTTGATAAGCTTTAGAAAGATTTTACTAATGACCTTGAGGTGCTGCGAAAACTCTGGGAAATCGTGCCCAACTTCGGCGCCGAGTACCATGCTCAACAATATCCAAGTAGTGAGGCTCTTACGTCGGAAAGCAAAAGCAAGCAATACTGCTATCGACAACCAACGCAGCACGGTAAGCGCCGGTGTTGAAATAGCCAGAGCACCAATCTCATTAAAATAGGTAAGCAAGCTGGTAATGGCCAATGCTCCAAGACCAGCTATCACCAGATATGAATTTTTCATAGGCTGTAAAAATGGTAATTTTTTTTGGAGCACCTATTCAAGCACCAGAAAAAATGAAAAAACCATGTATTATTACCATACCTCTTTGACTGCTATTTTAAATGTTGCAGAAAAAAAACTTTGGTCCGTCTACTGTGGTCCGTTGACTACAAATGTATCACTTCGCCGTAAGCCGCCGCGGCAGCTTCCATGATGGCTTCGCTCATGGTTGGGTGCGGGTGCACGCTCTTAATCATTTCGTGGCCAGTGGTTTCCAGTTTGCGGGCTACCACTATTTCGGCTATCATTTCGGTTACGTTGGCACCAATCATGTGGGCACCTAGTAATTCGCCGTATTTTGCATCGAAAATAAGCTTCACAAAGCCACTGCGCGCGCCAGCGGCCGTAGCCTTACCCGATGCCGTAAAAGGAAACTTACCCACCTTTAACTCATATCCCGCCTCTTTGGCCTTTGCTTCGGTATAGCCTACGCTGGCAATCTCTGGCTGGCTGTAAGTGCAGCCAGGTATGTTGTTGTAGTTAATCGGTTCTGGGTGATGACCAGCAATAGCCTCTATGCAAGTAATGCCCTCTGCCGATGCCACGTGTGCCAAGGCTTGGCCTTTTACCACATCGCCAATGGCATAATAGCCTTCTACGTTGGTGCGGTAATATTCATCCACGGCAATGAGGCCTTTATCTACTTTAATGCCAACTTCTTCCAAGCCAATGTTTTCAATATTTGGGGTAAATCCCACAGCGGAAAGCACAATATCTGCTTGCAGTTCTTCTGTGCCTTTGCTGGTTTTTACGGTAGCTTTTACACCGTCGCCTTTGGTATCCAGGCTTTCTACACTGGCACTGGTCATTACCTTAATGCCTGCTTTGCGAAACTGGCGCTCCAGCTCTTTGCTTACTTCTTCATCCTCAACAGGCACCAAGCGCGGCAAGTACTCTACAATGGTTACTTCGGTACCCATGGTGCGGTAAAAGTAGGCAAACTCCACGCCAATGGCGCCAGCACCCACTATTATCAAGCTCTTAGGCTGCGTGGGCAATACCATGGCTTCGCGGTAGCCTACTACTTTTTTGCCGTCTTGCTTCAGGTTTGGCAGCTCTTTGCTGCGGCCACCGGTGGCAATAATGATGTGTTTGGCAGTATACTCGGTAGTTTTTCCATCAGCACCCGTCACGGCCACTTTCTTGCCTGGCTTCACTTTTCCTTCACCAGCAATTACTTCAATTTTATTCTTTTTTAGGAGAAACTGCACGCCGTTGCTCATTTGGCCCGCAACATCGCGGCTGCGCTTAACTACCGCGCCAAAGTCCGCCTCGCCACCTTGCACCTTGATACCGTAGTCGGCTGCATGGTTAAGGTATTCAAACACCTGTGCGCTCTTTAGCAGCGCTTTGGTAGGTATACAGCCCCAGTTGAGGCAAACGCCGCCTAGTTCAGCTTTTTCTATTACGGCCGTTTTTAGGCCCAATTGCGAAGCGCGTATAGCCGCTACATATCCTCCGGGGCCACTGCCCACTACTATTACATCAAAATTCATCGGTAAAGGTGCTTTGTTGCGAGAGCTAAATTACGAATTACGAGTTAGACACAAGACACAAGACGCAAGACACAAGACTTTTATTTGTGAAACCGTTGCCTTTGCGCTCGTTACGGCACTTTTTTTCTTTGCGTTCGCTGCGGTTACACTATCTCATCTGCTGCTCAATAAATGGCAGTATCCCATTAAGTTCTGCAGGCTTAAACCAAGTAATTCCCTCCATTCTATTCAGCCAAGTTTTTTGCCGCTTGGCGTAGTGGCGGCTGTTGCGCTTTATCAGGCGTATGGCTTCGGGCAGGTCGTATTCTCCCTCAAAGTGGTGCATTAGCTCTTCGTAGCCTACGGTTTTTAGGGCCTGTTGGTTTTTGTGGGGCAGAAACTGGCGGGCCTCCTCCAGCAAGCCATGTTTTAACATCATATCCACCCTAGCATCAATGCGGTCATACAAAGCTTCTTTGGGCCATTCCAAGCCGATAAGAATAGGAGTGAAGCCCCGCTGCTTGGCCTGTCCACTTCGGAAACTGCTGTAAGGTTTACCACTGGCGCGGCATACCTCTAGGGCACGTGTAAGGCGCGAAGGGTTTTGCTTATCAACTATATCATAAAAATCAGGGTCTAAGCGCAGCACCTCTTGTTGTAGCCAAGCCAATCCTTTGTTGTCAAAGTCATTCCTAACTTGCTGGCGTACTTCATCGGGTATGGCGGGGAACTCATCCAATCCTTGTAATAGTGCTTGCACATATAGCCCAGTGCCACCTGCCAAAACTACCACATTGTGGGTTTGATATAGCTCATTGAGCAATACCAGCGCATCGCGCTCAAATTGGCCTGCGTTATACTCTTGGGTAATATCCAGTGTATCGATAAAATGATGAGGAGCTTGCGCCCGTTCTTCAGGTGTAGCTTTGGCCGTGCCTATATCTAAGCCTTTGTATAGCTGGCGAGAATCGGCAGAAAGAATGTGTGTATTGAAGTGCTGGGCAATCTGAATAGCTAAAGTGGTTTTGCCACTAGCTGTTGGGCCCAATACGCAAACCAAATACTTGGTAGCCATCAGTTATTCGCTTGGGGCCTCGCCAATTTCCATGCCCTCGGTGTCAAGGTCGCCCTCGCTAATACCGAAATCGGATACAAAGAAGCTCTCGCCGCTGCTGCCCGATAGGCTGCCCTTGGCATTCACTACTACTGGGTAAGTTTTACCTGGGTTTTCTTTGTCGGTTACTTTCTCCAACAATATCAATATCGAATACTCGGCAGCATCTTCATTAAAATATACGAGGTGTTTGGCTGTCCCGGGTATTACGCTCTCAATAGTATCCTTTAGTCCATTAATGGCGTTCTCAAAAACACTGCTATGCCCAAGCGTAATTTCGTTCAACTTTTGCCAGCGGCTGTTGCTTACAAAAAAGGAAGCCTGCATTTTAAGGTTGAGCTTAAAAGTATTAGCAATAGCCACATGCAGGTCGTTAAACGTTTGCGTGCCTTTAATTTCAATCTCGCGAACTACATCTTCTAGTTCATCCACATACACGCCAATTGTATAAATGCTCATACCCTAAAACTTGGTTATAATACAAATTTACGCAATTAGGGGAAAGGAGTAAAAATAAAATTATTCTTGACCAACAAACGGCCATAACATTGTGGTTCAGGGTATCTAATTACCGGTTTATTGGCTTCGTTGTGCTATCGGTTTCGATATGATTTTGACGACCTGCCCGCCCCATAGCTATTGGTTTTTATCACATAAGTGCCCGCAATGGAATCGTGCAGGGCTTGGTGTTTGGGGCTGTTAAGGAAGAACAGGAAATCGACAAAATACAGCAGAAGCACGCTAAATGCATACACACCCAATCCGCCTGCCAGTTGGCCCAAGTTATCAAAGCTTGCTGCAAAATCGTTGACTGGGTTAAAATAGGCATATGCCGTAATCAATGAGGCGCCCACCCCTGTTGCGATAGGAATTGTGTGGCGTATTATTGCTTGTCCGAAACTTATGGGTCCTAGGTCTTTGTTTACCACCAATAAACTCAGCCATTGCTTGCCGTAAGTAGCTCCAAAAGTAGTTTCCATGTATGGGTAGTAGCCTAGTATTAGGATGTTAAAGATCGATGTTATCAAAACACCCACGGCACCATCTAAAATGATTTGCTCCAGCACCCAGCCAGCCACCGATAAAATGATGCCATCGGCAATAAGTGCGGCAAACCGCGGCCCAAAGCTAGCAAAGGTTACATTGCGTTCATTAATTTGTTCCTCTTGCGGCGCATCCAATATATGTTCCATAGCCCTTTATTAATGGTTGTAGCCTTAAAAATAGCAATATCTGCCTTGCAAACTGATAAGCACCATCAATCCACCTCAATTTTGAATTTTAAATCTTAAATTTTGAATTTGAATTTCAAACCAACCCCAACTCTTTGCCCTTCTGCAGCATAAAGGCAAAAGCGGCTTCTCGGTTGTTGGCTATATCACCATCCATGATGGCATCTTTAATGGCTATTTTTAAAATACCCACTTCGCGGCCAGGGCCAATATTGAAGTGTTCCATTATCTCTTCGCCACTAATAGGGGGCTGCCAGTTGCGCACGTGGTCTTTTTCTTCTACCTCTTTCAGCTTTTGCCGCACCAGCTCAAAATTACTCAGGTAGCGCTCCATTTTCTTAGCGTCTTTGGTCGTAATATCGGCTTCGCAAAGTTTCATTAAGCTGTCAATGTCGTCACCTGTCTCAAACAATAGGCGACGTATGGCGCTGTCAGTAATGTTCTCTTTGCTTAGGCTAATGGGGCGAAGGTGCAGCAATACCATCTTTTGCACAAACTTCATCTTATGGTCGAGCGGTAACTTCAGGCGGCGGAAAATATCAGGTACCATTTTGGCACCTATTGCATCGTGTCCATGAAACGTCCAGCCGTGGCCTTCTTCGTATCGTTGGGTGCGGGGTTTGGCAATGTCGTGTAAAATGGCACCCCAGCGCAGCCAAAGGTCGTCGCTGGTGCGGCACAGATTATCTAGCACCTGTAGGGTGTGGTAAAAGTTGTCTTTGTGGGCTTTGCCTTTGTGCACCTGCACACCATGCAGCTTTACCATTTCCGGGAAAAAGTGGTGCAGCAATCCGGTATCAAACAATAGCTTAAAGCCTGTGGAAGGCATAAATGTCTCGATAATTTTGTTCAATTCGGTAGTAATGCGCTCTTGGCTGATTATTTTCAAGCGCGGGGCATTGCGCGTAATCGCTTCCAAAATATCGGCATCAATCGTAAAATCCAATTGGGTAGCAAAGCGTATGGCTCGCATCATGCGCAGTGGGTCGTCGCTAAACGTAATATCAGGGTCAAGTGGTGTGCGAATGATGCCTTGCTGTAAATGCTGGATGCCACCAAACGGATCCACCAATTCGCCCAACCCTTCGGGGGTAAGCTTTATGGCCAAGGCGTTGATGGTAAAGTCGCGGCGGTTTTGGTCGTCTTGCAGGGTACCATCTTCTACTACAGGTTTACGACTGCTGCGGTCGTAGCTTTCTTTGCGGGCACCCACAAACTCTACATCCATATCCAGTACATTGAACATGGCCGTGCCGAAGTTTTTGAAGAAATTTACCTTCGGGCTCGATTTGAAATGCTTGGCTGCTGCGTGTGCCAAATCGATGCCACTGCCTAAGCAAACAAAGTCAATATCTTTGGTGGGGCGGTTTAGCAGCAGGTCGCGCACATAGCCGCCAACAGCGTAAGCTTCAATTCCCAACTCCGCGGCAGCCTTGCCTACAGCGCAAATAATTTGCTGTTCGGCAGGACTCACGTAATTGTGAAAATCGGTATTGAGGGTGCGCAACGTCATCATTAGGGACGGCAAAGTTAATTATTTTACGTTCATGGCTAGATATAATGAAGGATGGGCGTTAAAATTAGTCGGTAGGGTAAAAAATCCAATTGGTTAAAACAAAAAATCCCTGGACCGAAGGACCAGGGATTTTTTTTTTTTTTTTTATACAGGTATCGGAATTTAATAAACGTTATTTTGTGGGTCCCAGTTGGCCCAACCTTGTGTCC
>JAIXOI010000004.1 GCA_027486795.1 Sphingobacteriales bacterium
ACGGCCGCACCTATCTTTACAAATGCGTACACCAAGCATGGTACACCAAACAAAAATCCCGATCACCTAAGGCAATCGGGACTCTATTTAATCCGTCAACTTATTCTAGGACGTTACATACCTTAAAATGTATTCCGTGCAAACAAAATGGGCTCTACCGAAGCAGAGCCCTAGGTCTTAGACCTTCGGCATATAGCCTTACTGTAATAAGATGACAAAAGATGGATAAATCTTTCTACTTGTAAGATTAAGAATATTTCCATAAACTTCCAACAATTTTCGTATTTTAGTTTTACACAATAATCACATCTTAGGAAATATATATGGCAAGAATACTGGGACTAGACCTTGGCACCAATTCAATAGGTTGGGCGCTTATAGACGATGCAGAAAAAAGGATCGTCGATATTGGTGTAAGGATTTTCCCCGAAGGGGTAAACCTTGAAAAAGGTAAGGAAGTTTCTAAAAATGCCACCCGTAGGGAAAAACGTCAGCTTCGTCGGCAAAACTTCAGGCGCAAGATGCGCAAGCGCATGTTGGCGAAAAATCTTCAGCAACATGGGATGTTCCCAGCTACGGATAATATTGACTTGGCTATCACCGCAACTCGCCTAAGTCCTGAAATATCCTCTTTCTTTCAGATTAACCCATACGAGTTCCGAGCGAAAGCATATCGTGGAGAAAAGTTGACGCTCATGGAGCTTGGTCGCGTACTCTATCATTTTGGGCAACGCAGAGGTTATAAAGAGAATCTGCAATCGGGCAGCGACGAAGAAGGGGTTATTTTTGAGGGAAAGGATGGCAAAATTGGCATCAACGAAACCCGGCAAAAAGTACAGGAATATGGCACTTTAGGCAATTACCTGGCTCAAGTGGATACAAGGAAGGAACGCGCTCGCAACCGCTATACTACAAGGCAAATGTATATGGATGAGTTCGAGGTAATATGGGAAAAGCAAACGCAGTATTATCCCACTGTACTTACTCGTGAATTAAAAAAACTGATTGGAGATTCTACTGATGGTTTGTTGTTTTTTCAGAGGCCCCTGCGTTCACAAAAGCATCAAATTGGTAAGTGCCCCTTTGAAAAAAATAAGCCACGTTGCCCAGACAGTAGCTTGGACTTCGAGAACGTGAGAATGTACCAATTCATCAACAATATACGTTACGGCGATAATGCATTGGACGAACATCAACGTTCATTGGTTGTGAAATTGTTTAACACCAAGGACAAGTTTGATTTTGGACAAATAAAGAAAGCCCTAAAGTTGCCCAATGAAAACTTCAATTATGAAGATGAACAAAAAATAGTAGGCAATAGAAGTATTAATAACCTTCGAAAAATATTCGGTGATAAACACTGGGATGCCCTAACGCCCCAAGAGCAAGAAGATATTTGGCATGCAAAGTTTTCGGCAACGACCAAAGATTGGCTAAAGACGCATGCCATGACCAAGTGGGGATTGGATGCAGAAAAGGCCGACAAGCTATCTAAATTGCGATTATCAAACGAGTATGGCAGCCTCAGTCGTAAAGCGATAAGAAACATCCTGCCTTTTTTAGAAAAAGGACATACGTATGATAAAGCAGTATTACTTGGAGGTGTAGTAAATGCCTATGGAAATACGGCATGGAACCTCCTCCCTGATGAAGGACGAGAAGATCTGATGCGCAAAATTACTAGTATCATCGAAAAGCAGCCTTATAAGCCAATAGATACCATAAAACTGTTCCTGAAAAACGAAAATGGTTTCAATGAAAAAGCCTTAACAAAATTGTACCACCATAGCCAGGATTTAATCGAACCCGAACTACAGGCCCTATTGCCAGACCCTCCAAACCTTCGCAACCCTTTGGTACAGCAAGCCTTGTATGAATTGCGTAAGCTCGTGAATGCGATTATTGCAAAACATGGTGAAGATGGGATTATTGAAATAATCAGGGTAGAAATGGCGCGTGAACTAAAATTGCCGAAGAAAAAACGGGATGAGATACGATTGCAGCAGTTCAAGAACGAAACCCGTAACGACAGGATGAAAACTGTGCTTGACGAGTACGGATTGGCACATTCGCTATACAACATCCAGAAACTCATTTTGTATTACGAAAGCTGTCGTACATGCCCTTATTCCGGTAGCCAAATAGGTATAACAGACCTCTTCAAGGAATATGAGATAGAGCACATTATTCCCTATAGCACAAGCTTGGATGATAGTTTGGCAAATAAAACGATTTGTGTTCGCCGCATCAACCAAAGCGAAAAGAGAAATTTAACCCCTTATCAATATTACCAGCGTATCGATTCAAAGAAATGGGAGGAAGTGAAGACAAGGGTCAAAAGCCTGCTACCCTACAAAAAGTACCAGAAATTTGTTTCAGAAGACAATCCTGCTCTTGACGATTTCATACAGCGGCAATTGAACGATACTCGCTATATCAGCCGAGAAGCTGTGAACTATCTAAAAAACATTAGCAGGAAGGTAAATGTAGCACAAGGTGGTGTCACTTCTTTACTGCGACATTACTGGGGTTTGAACAGTATTCTACTATCAAATATCCGTAATCAAGATTTGCCTGACGGTGAGTATCTTGCCGCGTTGGATGGTGAGGGTCGTTTAATCGAAATTATAGCATGGGACGAACGAACCAACAAAAAAAACCGTGAACGGCTACAGAAGCTTGGGAGGGTAGTTGAAGGCAATATAAAGAAAAGCACATTTTATCCTTTCAAAACCCGCGACGACCATCGCCATCACGCCATCGATGCACTTACGGTAGCTTGTAGCCATGCGGGTTACTTGCAGAGAATATCTACCCTCAAGGCCAAAGAGAAATTCTACCGTGACATGGAAGAACTACAATTTCCAGAACCCTGGGATACCTTTGTCAATGATGCAAATATGGCTATCAATCAGCTCGTGATATCATATCGGGCTCAACGTAGGGTTATTACCCCAATCAGTAAGACAATCACTAAAACGATAAACAACAAACGTATAGAGTTTAAGGCACAAGGCCTTGCTGCACGAGGCCAACTTCACAAAGAAACTATTTATGGTAAGCATATTGCACCGGGTGAAACCGAAGCATATTACCATATTCGTAAACCCTTGGAAAACCTACAAACAGGCAAGCACATAGAGAAAATAGTGGATGCCAAGATTAGGCAGCTTATAAAAAATCGTCTCCATGAAATGGGCGTGGATACAAGCACGTCTGACTATGCTATACCAGATGGGGCATTTTTTACTATCGAAAATGACCGCAAAGTTCCGCAGCTTTTTTTACCGAACAGAAATGGGCCAGACGTGCCGATATTGAAAGTACGCATGAAAGAGTCTTCGTCGGGAGCGGTACAGTTAAAAGAAGGTGTAAACCAATGGGTGGAGTCAGGCAGTAATCATCACTTAGGTGTTTACGAAAACGAAGATGGCGAGTTGTTCGAAAAGATAGTGACGTTTTGGGTAAGCGTTGAAAAAGCCAAACAAGGCTTGCCGATTATAGACCGTGACCCTCGAGACGGTAGTAAGATGGTAGCTAGCCTCCAAATTAATGATATGTTTTTGTTAGGGCTTAGTGAAGATGTTTTTGAAGAGAACAAGCATAATCAAGATTTATTAAGCAAGCATTTATATAGAGTACAGAAGCTTTCATCTATGTACTATGTCTTTCGTCACCACTTAGCAGCAACGCTTCAAAACCCGCTACAAGAAAAAAGTATTCGTAGCATGAAAGGCTGGAGAGAGACAAATCCGATTAAGGTGAAGGTAGATATATTGGGACGAATTGTTCGAAGCTAACTAAGTTAAGAAAATATTTTACTCTCGCAACCATCGAACGATAATCGAGGCATTTGGTAGTTACCTGTAGGTGTGATTCCTATGTTGGGCGAATCCCATTTTATTCGCTTTAAGGGTATTGACAATTGCATATTTTATTAACATCTTGTTGGTATATGCTAAAGCGTTCACTTTTCATATCCAGTCCAGGACACGTCAACATCAGCAAAAAACAACTGGTAGTAACATCCAAGGAAACAGGCGAAACCAAAACCGCCCCGGTTGAAGATTTGGGATGTTTGGTGCTTGAGCACCCGCAAACCACCATTACTCTTGTAGCCTTACAAGAGCTAGCAGCCTACAACGTTGGTGTAATAATATGCGATCAAAAGCATATGCCCACTTCTATGCTGTTGCACCTAGACTCACATTATATACAAACGGAACGATTCCGAAATCAAATTGAAGCAAGTGAGCCATTACGGAAGCAATTGTGGCAACAAACGATCAAGTCCAAGCTTATCAATCAGGCAGGCTTGTTAGATCGGGTCGGAGGCGACGGAAGCGCTTTGCGCCATATTGCCACAGGTGTGAAAAGTGGTGATACGGATAATAGAGAGGCGCAAGGGGCTAGACGTTATTGGGCAGCATTGTTCAATGAAGGATATAGGCGAGAAAGATTTGGCCCCTCTCCCAACGAAAAGCTTAACTATGGATATTCAATCATCCGTGCAGCAATGGCAAGGGCTTTGACAAGCACGGGGCTGTTACCCACTTTAGGTATTTTTCATAAAAACAAGTATAATGCGTTTTGCTTAGCAGACGATATAATGGAGCCATATCGCCCATTCGTAGATTTAGCTGTATGGGAATTAGTAGAAGAAAATGGGTTAGGTGATGAGGTCACCCAAACAGACAAGGCAAAGCTTGTGGGCTTATTAGCGAGGGATGTAAGGATCAATGGACAAACCAGTCCTATGATGGTGGCAATGGCTCACACAGCGGCAAGCTTATCAGCAGCTTTCAGTTCAGAGAAACGCAAGCTCGCTTATCCTGAATGGCTTTGAACCAACTAAACAAAACTGCCCAAAATGGCAGACCATAATACAAGGCTAAATGCCTACCGAATTATGTGGCTATTTGTCTTTTTTGACCTACCTACGGGTACACCCAAAGAACGTAAAGCATATGCTACGTTTCGCAAGAAATTACAAAATGACGGTTTCGCCATGATGCAATACTCCGTGTATGTGCGTCATTGTGCAAGTGGCGAAAGTGCTGACGTGCATGAAAGCCGCGTAAAGGGATTTATGCCCTCGCTTGGACAGGTAAGCATACTGCGGATTACCGATAAGCAGTACAGCCTGATTTCAAACTACTGGGGAAAGAAGAGCGATCCTTTGCCTGAAGGTCCTAAGCAACTCGAATTCTTCTGATAAGAAACTGTATTACAGTTTAGTATAAGGCAAAATAAACCTCACTTTTCTCTATGCCAAACTTACGTCTAAGTAACTGATAACTAGAAGGTAATAAGGCCAACTAATATCGTTAATCCATTTTTGTCATCAAACTACAGCGTGAACGTTTATCTGTACCCTCAGCTTCATAATATCGTTAATCCATTTTTGTCATCAAACTACAGCTTTCTGCTCCTTCTGCCAAGCAATCATTTCAATATCGTTAATCCATTTTTGTCATCAAACTACAGCTAGCGTGGCGCAGCACAGTGTGCTGGTGAGAATATCGTTAATCCATTTTTGTCATCAAACTACAGCATCGGCAATGCTCATGGTTTCGGGCACGGTAATATCGTTAATCCATTTTTGTCATCAAACTACAGCTATGGAAGGTTGGGCAACCAACAGGCTACCAATATCGTTAATCCATTTTTGTCATCAAACTACAGCTATACAAATCAACCCAATCACAAAAAATACAATATCGTTAATCCATTTTTGTCATCAAACTACAGCGACTGAATCAGTTAGGGCACCAAGACTTTCAATATCGTTAATCCATTTTTGTCATCAAACTACAGCCAAAGATGTGATGATAGCAGCAATGGCCGTAATATCGTTAATCCATTTTTGTCATCAAACTACAGCAGCATGGAAACAAGCAAGGCCGAAGCAAATAATATCGTTAATCCATTTTTGTCATCAAACTACAGCGTGTCATAGTATCCACCAAAGTAAGTTTCAAATATCGTTAATCCATTTTTGTCATCAAACTACAGCGCAACCCGACTCGCGAAAAGATGGTAGTGGAATATCGTTAATCCATTTTTGTCATCAAACTACAGCATTGATGGAAAGGCCAAAAATGGCAGTTTGAATATCGTTAATCCATTTTTGTCATCAAACTACAGCCTATAGTAGCTAGACTGAACGGGTAAATTAAATATCGTTAATCCATTTTTGTCATCAAACTACAGCGAAACCGTGTCTTCAACTAAAAAGTCACCAAATATCGTTAATCCATTTTTGTCATCAAACTACAGCACAAAGTGAGTGAGGGCTTAAACTCTTTAAAATATCGTTAATCCATTTTTGTCATCAAACTACAGCAACTTCAATAAGATGCTTCTCGCTTTCAAGAATATCGTTAATCCATTTTTGTCATCAAACTACAGCCAAAGTTCAGCTATTTCATTTAGTGCGTGTAATATCGTTAATCCATTTTTGTCATCAAACTACAGCTTCCATAATGGATAGTGTTCCCGAAGGAGAAATATCGTTAATCCATTTTTGTCATCAAACTACAGCCAGCCTTGGAACGATAGCAAAAACAACATAATATCGTTAATCCATTTTTGTCATCAAACTACAGCCCGCTCCGGGTAGCATCCCATCTTTGTTGGAATATCGTTAATCCATTTTTGTCATCAAACTACAGCTACATAGTCGGTCCTAGAAAATGGCAGCAAATATCGTTAATCCATTTTTGTCATCAAACTACAGCGATATTGGATTGACAACGAAATGGTTGCGAAATATCGTTAATCCATTTTTGTCATCAAACTACAGCAAACAATGCGGTAGCCGAAAAAACAAAGGTAATATCGTTAATCCATTTTTGTCATCAAACTACAGCATCGGGCAATAAGCGGTGGGTAGTGCCCCCAATATCGTTAATCCATTTTTGTCATCAAACTACAGCCAAGGTAAGTGTGTTCGGTACTTGTATAGAATATCGTTAATCCATTTTTGTCATCAAACTACAGCTATGTCGCCGTGCTGCCAATCGCCGTGCTCAATATCGTTAATCCATTTTTGTCATCAAACTACAGCCAACGTAAGTGTGTTCGGTACTTGTATAGTAATATCGTTAATCCATTTTTGTCATCAAACTACAGCAGTAGTAGTAAAGCCTTGCACAACACTACTAATATCGTTAATCCATTTTTGTCATCAAACTACAGCGCACGCGGGTAAGCGTATCAACCAACGTACAATATCGTTAATCCATTTTTGTCATCAAACTACAGCGGCAATACTGGCGGGGTGTAAAGGTCAAATAATATCGTTAATCCATTTTTGTCATCAAACTACAGCGAACGATATCAATACGCCCCATGCATCCGCAATATCGTTAATCCATTTTTGTCATCAAACTACAGCCCATGTCCATCTGCGCTCCAATCCATAAAGAATATCGTTAATCCATTTTTGTCATCAAACTACAGCTGGCTGCGATGAATTGGCTGGCACTAACGGAATATCGTTAATCCATTTTTGTCATCAAACTACAGCTGTATCGCCACAATCTATAAAATCATCGGGAATATCGTTAATCCATTTTTGTCATCAAACTACAGCTGGCCCATCTGTCCATCCACCGCAACATCAAATATCGTTAATCCATTTTTGTCATCAAACTACAGCAAACCACATGGAAAAGCAAATCGAAGCCGCAATATCGTTAATCCATTTTTGTCATCAAACTACAGCTTACGGCATCAGGGGTACGCTTGAGGTGCTAATATCGTTAATCCATTTTTGTCATCAAACTACAGCTGAATGGCAGACATACCACCCACACCACGTAATATCGTTAATCCATTTTTGTCATCAAACTACAATGAGTTGCTTATTGAAGCGGGCGGCTACGTTCTTCAGTAAAATCAAATAGCTCCTTAACCTCAATACCAAGAGCATTAGCAATTTTGTACAATGTAAGGGAAGTTGGATTAATGCGTCCTTTTTCTATTGGAATCAAGTTAGACTTCTCGATGTCACACAAGTAGCCC
Source organism: Sphingobacteriales bacterium (assembly GCA_027486795.1). Classification (GTDB taxonomy): domain Bacteria; phylum Bacteroidota; class Bacteroidia; order Chitinophagales; family CAIOSU01; genus CAIOSU01. Next base: position 8,029 of record JAIXOI010000004.1, read on the forward strand.
AACTCCTTACTAGTCAATCCCTTTTTTTTCCGGTACTTCGTGATGTTCTTACCTACTGAAATAAGATATTCCTTCTCATCCATGGAACTCTCTGCTTTTATGCAAATTGTTCCTTTATCAAAAAAATATGGGTATGTTATATTATACCCTTAATAATTTCTCTAACTTTACGGAGACTTCCTAAACCTTCTAACAATAGAGAAAATGATACAGCAATCAGCCCTTTGGATATTCATCATCCTTTCTAGCTTTTTTTGGTTTGGCGTGAGCGCCCAAGTATCAGTATCCACCATTGCTCGAACGGGAAATAGTTTGACTTACGAAATCACGGTGCCAATCTCTGGACAGTTAACGATCAACTATACGGCTACTGAGTTAGTCAACTTTCAAGGGCCATTCTTTAAGACCCTTTCGGCAGGTTCTGATACCGTGGAAATTTCAGGATTAATTGATAGCACAAGCTATGCCATAGGATTTCTATTTGTCTCAGGTAACGACAGTATTAATGCCACTGTTTATGACACCACGTTATCCATCTCAGGGATTAATCGACCCTCTATTGATACTATTTCCTTGTACACCTCCTCAATTTATTATGCAGGAGTTTCAGGAGGTTTTAATGCCGCAGGATCAACCGTTACCAACATTAAGGGATACATCAGCATTGGCGTATTAACTCCAACCGATGGGTATCACTTGCATACTCAATATTACCGTATAGGTTCCGGTGCAAATGTAGCTGGATTCTGGATAGCTGGTTTAGATTCCATTCCTACAGAGGATACCATCTACTTTTACTTTACCGCTGAAAATCATATAGGGATTGATACCAGCGACGTTCTGGCCTTTAGTACAGGCGAGGGTTATATTCGGACTTATTCCATAAATGTAATCAACGGAGGACCAACTGGTATTGCAGATAGGGGAATCAATCACGAGCTATCTGTATACCCCAATCCTAGTTCAAGGAGCCCCATCTCGCTAAATGTTTCTGAGAAGGGGGAAGGAACACTTTACCTCATAGATGTAAATGGCAAAATTGTCCATCAAGAATCTCTTGAGCTGTTGGGAAATCCTGTTACCATTAATCTTCCACAAGGGATTGCAGGTGGACTCTATCAAGTCAAACTGAAAACAGTCTTGCGGTCCTACGCTTCCAAACTTTTCATTCAGCCATAAATTCCTACAGGAGGTATTGGCGCAAAAGCTTTCTTGACCACAGTATTGTAGAATAATGGATTCTTACTTTGAATAGTACACTGTACTTCGCATCACTAATCCTGCTAGGCATGGCTCTCGTTATGGGAGTTCATCCCTTACAGGATATTTTCGAATATTACCGTAAAACACCCGCCGATCCATTTGGGCATACGGGAATGAGTGCCGGGCTATTATATGCCATGGTCGCCCTTATTCCGCAGGTGGCAGGGGTGCTTATACTCTTGAATGCGAGGCCGTATACTTCACCTTTACTTACTCGGGTGGTTACAATGGCCTTAGGCTTATTACTTTTCCTTGGGTTCTGTATACCTGCTTTGGTACACACCATACAAATAGGTACTATATCTTTTTTTGGCATTCTTATACTTATTTCTACCCTTGAAATCATCTCTCAGGGATATGCAGCCACACAGACCAAAAGATATACGTTTGCCCTGCTCATACTCATCATTACGGAACTACTTTTCGTAGGTGCTGCTGAAATTGGTATTAGGGCCATGGGCACGTTCGTTACCTATCAAGAAAGCAAGCATGAAGTCCCGGTCTCGCCATATTATGTACCTCATCGCGACCAAACTTTTCGCAATAGGGAACCGTGGACCGAGCAGCAAGTATCTCCTGAGTTCGAACAATATTTCGCCACAAACAGCGATCGAATATTTGACGAGGAAGTACCTGAATATACACTGAGCGAATTCCGTATTCTGGTATTCGGCGATTCATTTGTCCAAGGTATCGGTGCGGTAGATGAAACGCATGTCAGCGCTACCACACCTCCAGAGTATTCATGGACGGAAATCCTTGAAAGCGAATTGCAGAATCCAACCAATAATTACTTAGATAATACTCCCTATAAACAGGTTCGTGTTATCAATGCAGGTTTTGCCGGAAGCGACATTGTATACGAATATAACCTTGCGAAAGACTTACTCCCGCGATATCAGCCCAAGCTCCTTATTGTATGCCTGAACATTTCTGATATTTCCGATATTGTTAGGCGCGGCGGGGAAGAGCGCTTTACAAAAGACGGTTCAACAATTGGTAGGAAAGCACCATTTAATGAATGGCTTTATGGCCACTCCCACCTTTATCGGTTTTATCTCCACCGAATACTTGGATATGATCTTATGACCTTTGCCGCACCCAAAGATAAGCGCTCAGAAGAATCTCATGCGTTGGAGATAATAACCAATAAGCTGTTCGAGTTCAAAGCATTGGCAGAAGCCAGCAATTCTAACTTACTTGTAGTATTCCATCCTTCCCATGGGGAATTGACATATGGACACTTTGGACTTGCTCCTGTGTTTGAAGCAGTGAGTTCACAGATGAACACCATTAATGTTCTCGCCTTATTTCACAATAAAGGCATCGGTCCTCAAGATGTCTCTCGCCTTTATTGGCCGATTGACCACCACCACACTGCGTTAGGGTATATGTTCCTTGCGGAATGCTTAGTAGAGGAAGTGATTCCGTTTGCTAAACACCATCCTTAATAGAACCATATAACCTACCCAATTATCCGCTCATGTTCCGCATCTAGCGCATCACTTTGTAAACTATCAAGATAGATTTGTGTCGTCTTAATATTTTGGTGCCCCAGCAGTTCAGATATATTCGCTACTGGAATATTCAAATTCTTCGCCTGGGTAGCAAAAGAATGCCGACTCACATAACTGGTAAGGTTTTCTTCAATACCACACATCTCCGCAATCTTTTTCAACCGCCGATTAAAACGACTTCTCGCCCACTGAATTTCTTTGTAACGCTCTGAGGGGTCTTCTCGAGTAATAATAGGGAAAATGAAATCCTCTCTCCCTTTGCCGTGCAAATAGGTTTTCAAAAGCTCCGCCACCTTTTCAGTTATCTTAACATTATAAGGATGGTCCGTCTTCTGCCGTTGATATAGGATACGCCCATCTACAATGTTCATCACTTGCAAGTGAGCCAGGTCAGTAAAAGACATGCCTCGCATGTAGAAACTAAACAAGAAATAGTTACGGGCATGGGATAATGGTGTGCCAGCTGGCAGCTTGAAACTCCGAATCCGCTCTATGGCATCCATGCTAATTGCCCGCTTCTGGGTTTGGGTGGATTTAATCTGATAATGTTCGAAAGGGTAGAGTTCCTTATCCACTGCTCCACTCTTGATCGCTTTGTTGTAAATTGCACGAATCGTGCGCATGTAAACTGACAAACCATTGTAACTATTGCCTTTTGCCAAATGAGCCTTCTCAAACTTATTGAGAAACGCATAGTTCAATTCGAGAAAACCCAAATCCTTTCCATGGCAAAAAGTAGAAAGCACCGCAACAACCTGCTTATACGCCCTGGCATTGCCAATACGCTTCGCCTCAATCATTTCATCAATCAACCCATCAGTAAAGGTAAAAAACGATGACTTCTTTGACCTTCCTTCAATAAGCTCTTTTATCTCTTTTGCCGAACAATTTGCAAGCTTATGTTGCTCATGCAGCTTGGTAATAACATCGAGCGCTTCAGAGCGCTTTTTGGCAAACATGTTATTAAGCCGTTGCACCGATTCCGTACCGCGGTAAGACGTATTTACCTTCTTGGCCCTATCATCCCAGTCTTTTTCACGGAACGAATATCCAGTGGTAATCTGGGCGGTTTCCCTATCCTTAATGATTCGGAGGAGAAGCGGGTAGGTATCATCGGGCTTTTTACGCCGCTTATCCAAAGAGAGAATTACGTTCGCTTTCATGGGTGTATTTCTATAACTGCACAAACATTGCACAAACAAATTGTCAATTCGCATGGAACCATACTGAACCGCACGATTCACAAAGCATTGAAAATCAACAATTACAAAGATACGAAAGAGTGTTTAAAAGGGCAATACCCCTGCCTTCTAAGCAGACGGTCATGGGTTCGAATCCCGTCGCGATCACAGCTTTAGTTTTCAGTTGAGTGATTTTAGGTATCTCAATTGGCAATTTATTTTGTATTATTTTAACTACCGCACCATACAACCTAAGGTCTGTATTCGGTTAGAATGGCCTAGCCTTCGCGCAACTAACCTACCGCGTTAGGTTACATTTACCCACCATTCCCATTTATCCAATATCTTTATAGTGTGTTGGTGCTCGCAATCCTCCTTTTTACCCTCCTAGTAGTGGCCGTTTACATGGGCCTCATGCAGTTTTATAGCTGGGGTTGGATATTGACGCCATTATTTGAACCAAAGAGTACTTATCTGCCACAAAGTAAAGTAACGGTGCTGGTGCCGGCGCGCAACGAAGCCAGCAATATAGCGCAAGTGCTGCTAAGTTTAAAGGCACAAAATTACCCTGAAGCATTGTATGAAATACTGGTTATTGACGACCATAGCGATGATAGTACAGCGGCAATAGCCTTGGGCTTGAATGTAAAAACCATTACTTTACCCGAAGGGCTGCAAGGTAAAAAAGCAGCTATTACTTATGGTGTGGCTCTATCATCGGGCAACCTTATTATAACCACCGATGCCGATTGCCAGATGGGCACCAATTGGTTAAGCACCATAGTACAGTATTATGAGCAGCACAACCATAGGGTTATTACTGGGCCGGTATCTTTCAATCGTATAGCATCACCTAGCAACAATTCCCTTTTGCATTACTTCCAAAGTCTTGATCTGATGGGGTTAATGTTTATTACAGCAGGTAGTCTTCGTTTCAAGTTTCCGCATATGGCCAATGGCGCCAACTTTGCGTTCGAGAAAAAGCTGTTTACTGCATTAAACGGGTATTCGGGTATCGATAATACCCCAACTGGCGATGACATTCTCTTTTTGTTGAAAGCACACAGTCATTACCCTGGCTGCGCTGGCTTTGTTAAAGCCAAAGAGGCTATAGTAAATACCGCTAGTGCCAATAGTTGGGCGGCATTTTGGCAGCAACGCAGGCGTTGGGTAAGCAAATCGGATGGTTTTGGCGATGTTCGGCTTACGGCTATATTGGTGTTCTATTATTTTTATGCCTTGTTAACGGTTTTGTTTGGCATAACCATGTTTTTTAAGCCACTGTTCTTTCTGCCATTTGGTATCTTATTTTTCGGAAAACTTGTTTCGGAGGTGGTTATAATGGCGCATGCAGCAGCTTTTTTCGGCAAAATGAGAGAATTGCTGTGGTTTATTCCAGCTCAAATAGTGCACATTTATTATGTATTGCGTATAGGTATTGAGGCCAAAATGTTTAAATATAACTGGAAAGGCCGCAGCTACACCCAAAAACACGAGACAAAATAGTAGCCTTTTCCCTATTTTTACCCTTGCTTACACTCCGCAATTCTTTATTTTAGTTACTTTCACATTTGTTGGCGCACAGTATGAAAGAAAAGCAGGGACAGTCGCCCAGTGCAAGGGCTTTTAACAGATTTATTCGCAACCGCTCGGCCATGGTAGGCATGGGCATTACCCTGTTGTCAGTTATTGTAGCACTATTAGGTTATCTAATTACCCCCGATTCTACTCCTTTTGCAAACGAACAAATACTGCCTATAAATTATAAGTCTCCTGGCTTTGAAATACAAATGCTGAAGGTTCGAAAGAACAGAGAAGTACCCGAAACTGGCTTTTTTAGCCAAATGCTTTATGGTGCGCCCAATGCTTATACCTTGGTACCGCTTAACAGCTACCAAATAATAGGAGATACACTTTACGCTGAGACCTTTGCTGGCGATAGTAATCGATCGAAACCTGAGAAATACCATTTGGTTGATTTGGTCTTTGCTATCGATGAAACGAATCCTAATGTCCAGCACGAAGGCGAAACTATTTATTACAATGATTTGGCAGGCCAGCAACAATCAGTTTTGGCAAAGGAGCTAACCGTTAGGGTGGAGAAGGAAAACTTTGCAACACACACCTATTATCTAGGAACTGATAAATACGGGCGCGATATTTTGAGCCAGTTGATGATAGGCACGCGCGTATCATTAATGGTGGGCTTAATGGCCATGATTATTTCGGTGCTGCTGGGAGTTATACTAGGGGCCTTGGCAGGTTATTTTGGGGGCTGGTTGGATGATGTTATCATGTATCTAGTAAACGTTATTTGGGCCATACCTACCATACTTTTGGTTTTCGCAATTGCTATCGCTTTTGAGGACCGTGGTTTGTGGCAGGTGTTTTTTGCCATTGGGGTAACTATGTGGGTTGAGGTCGCTCGTATTGTGCGCGGACAGGTCATAAGCATGCGCGAAATGCAGTTTGTTGAGGCGGCCAAAAGTTTAGGATATAGCGAAGGCAGAACCATTTTTAAGCACATATTACCAAACATAACAGGACCAATTATCGTACAAGCAGCTGCAAACTTTGCTTCGGCTATTTTGATAGAGGCAGGCCTAAGCTATTTGGGCCTTGGCGCAAAAACCGAGGTGCCAACTTGGGGCCGCATGCTCAGCGACAATTACGGTTACATTATCAGCGGTAACAATTCGTTTCTGGCGCTATCGCCGGGCATTGCCATTATGTTGCTAGTATTGGCATTTAATCTGCTAGGAAACGGTTTGAGAGATGCATTTGACGTAAAAACAAGCTTGCAAAGTAATCGGTAAAAAGTAGTATATTTAGACTTAGGGCTAAGCAATTGATGAAGGAAACACATCCGGAAACTATCGTAGACGATAAAGTAGCACACTTGGAAAGGTTGCTAACTGTCAAGCAATTGCAGATCAATTCGTTATTAGAAGTATCCCAAGCTATTAATAATAATTTCTCTACTTCGGCGCTTTTTCGCATCTACGAGTTTATCCTTCGCGCCCAAATGGGTATACAGCGGTTGTTGGTTTTTATCAAAAACGATAAGTGGGATTGTGTTTGTAACTCGGGCGTAAGTGATTCGTTTCGCGAAATCAATGTCGATGTCGATTTATCTTCATTTCGGAACATTGCTACCATTAACGTTTCTCGAAACGAGAAACTAAAGGAGTTTGACGTAATAATACCAGTACTGCACAAGGACACGCCTTTGGCTTACGTACTTATTGGCGACTTGAAAACGGATGATAACGATTCGTTGGAAGAGAAACTGAAGTTCATACAAACCATTACCAATATTGTTATTGTGGCCGTGGAGAACAAAAAGCTCTTCAATAATCAGATTCAGCAGGAAGTAATGCGCAAAGAGCTTGAGTTTGCAGCAAAAATGCAATCGATGCTTATACCAAGCGACTTGCCCAATAACAGTGTGATAGAGATGGCCTCGGTATATTTGCCACACCACGATATTGGCGGCGATTATTACGATTGCTTAGAGATTTCGGAAACGGAACTGCTCTTTTGCATTGGCGATATATCAGGTAAAGGTATTGCAGCGGCTTTGTTGATGGCCAACTTTCAGGCCAACCTTCGTGGGGAGGTGAGTAAACTCGATAACTTAGGAGAGTTTGTTCAGTACCTGAACGTAAAGGTTAACCAGATAACCAAAGGGGAAAAGTTTATTACCCTATTTATTGGAGTATACAATAGCGAAACGCGCATTTTGAGGTATGTAAACGCTGGTCACAACCCACCCTTGTTGTTAAAAGACGGAGCCATAACCGAACTAGATAAGGGCTGCACGTTGTTGGGCATGTTCGAAGCGCTGCCAGTGATGCGCATTGGTAAGGAAAGAATACCTGAAGGTGCCGTGCTGATAAACTATACTGATGGGTTGATTGATTTTGAAAACGGCAAAGGCGAGTACTTCTCTCAAGAGCGTTTAGAAACTTTCTTGGTAAGCAATGGCGAGCTACAAATGGAGGATTTCAATAAAAACCTCTTGAAATACGTATCCGACTTTAAAGGAGAAGGCTTGTTTATTGACGACATTACTATCTTAAGCTGCCGCTTTTTCTAGGATACCGTCCTAATTATTTTCAATCTTAAATCTATAATTTTAAATGGCGCAGTAGATTATGGCTTCTGCATTACGGTGCCACAGTTTTTACAAGTGCTCAGTTCTTCGCTGTTGTAAAAAGTCTGCATTACCTTGGGCAGTTGGGTTACAATGTCGGTAAGGGCAAAATATTCTTCATATAGTTTGTGGTTGCAGTTTTCGCAGTACCAAAGAAAGCCATCTTGTTCTCCCTCTTTGCGATAGCGCTCAATTACCAAACCTACTGAGTTGGCAGGCCGCTGTGGCGAATGTGGTACGCGCTGCGGCAACAAAAAGATGTCTCCTTCATTAATATGGATATCAATAGGTTTACCATCTTCAATTATCTTTACTACAATGTTACCCTCTAGTTGATAAAATAGTTCCTCACCCTCTTCCCAATGATAATCTTTACGGTTGTTTGGGCCACCCACCACCATTACAATAAAGTCGTCGTTGCCTTTATACACCTGCTGGTTGCCAACAGGCGGTTTAAGCAAGTGGCGGTTATCGTCAATCCACTTTTTGATGTTAAAGGGGCGAGTTATCATATTGGTTTCGAATTACAGGTTGCGAGTTACAGAAATATCTGCAGCTCTTTAAAGTTAGCAAAACTTGGTTAGGTAGTAAAAGATAAGAATTTTTAGAAGTACCAAGTACGATTTACGATTGAGTTTTGTAATGCGCCGTTTCAAGCTCCTTCCCCTTTTTCAGGCATGTCATTTTGAGCGGAGCCGAAAGAGGGAGGTTAGGAGGGGGTTGTTTGGGTAAGCAATGGATTTTAAATTATGACTGGTGATCATGTAGGCAGATTATTACAACCCAATTACCTAAAACCCCCTGCACTTTTATTAGTTTCACATCTCTCCTTTCATATTTCGTATTTTGACGCCATGAATTTAGATCTTACCGGAAAGTATGCCCTAGTAGGTGGTGCCAGCAAAGGCATCGGCCGTGCCGTGGCCGAAGAGTTGGCACTGTTGGGTGTCAACGTGATTGTAATGGCCCGCTCGCAAGATTTGTTGCAGCAAGCAGTAGCGGCATTGCCCAATAACGGTACCCAGAAGCACCACTATATTGTGGCCGATAACAGCCAACCACAAGCCTTACGCGAGGCGGTGGTGACATTTATGCAAGAGCACAATTTGTTTACGATACACATATTGGTAAACAACACCGGAGGCCCCGCTGGAGGTACTGCTATTGACGCCAAGCCTGAGGAGTTTGTGAGCGCTTTTACCAACCACTTACTTTGCAACCAACACCTTGCCCAAATATTAGTGCCAGGCATGAAGGCTGCGGGTTTTGGGCGCATTATCAACATTATTAGCACAAGCGTAAAGCAGCCTATACCAGGTCTTGGCGTGAGCAATAGCATCCGAGGGGCGGTGGCAAACTGGTCTAAAACCCTGTCGTTGGAGCTAGGGCAATATGGCATTACTGTAAACAATGTTTTACCAGGCTTTACCGAAACCGAACGATTGGAGAGTATCATTGCAAACAAAGCCTCCAAAACAGGAAATGATGAAGCTGCAATTATTGAACAAATGAAACAGGAAACCCCTGTCCGCCGCTTTGCCACAGCCAACGAAGTGGCCGCAGCCGCAGCATTTTTGGCCAGCCCAGCCGCTGCTTATGTTAATGGCATTAATTTGCCGGTAGATGGTGGAAGAACGGCAAGTCTTTGATTGGATGACAAAAAATTTGATGACAGAAAATAGATAACAAATGAAAGAGGGTTTAAACTTTTAGACTTTCTGCACTTTTTGTTTCAAATTTATCATCTGCCATCTTTCGATTTTTTATCTGTCATTTATCATCTTTTATCTTTCTCATTTGGAAACGCCTCCTTTTCGATATTACGCTCACGGTAAATTGCTGCTTAGCGGCGAGTATGCGGTATTGGATGGTGCATTGGCTTGGGCCGTACCTACCAAATATGGACAGTGGTTGGAGATTTTTCCTGATTCGCCGGGTATGATCGTTTGGCAGGCATTGGATAATGAAGGAATTCCTTGGTTTGAGGCTACTATAAAGTTATCCGACCTTACTGTAATTCAATACAACGACGATGGCTTTGCCACCCGTTTGGCCGAAATATTGCAAGCCGTTCGAAAGCAAAACCCTAATTTCCTTAAAAACACTAAAGGCATTAAGGCCGTAACTAGGCTTGAGTTTCCGCAAGAATGGGGCTTGGGCAGCAGTTCCACACTTATCAGTTTAATAGCCCAATGGGCCGAAGTGGATGCTTATAAATTGCTTGCCGATACCTTTGGCGGTTCGGGCTACGATGTTGCCTGCGCTCAAAGCGGAACGCCCATTTTATTTAACCTGGTACAAGGCAATCCCGTTTGGGAAGCCGTAAGCCATGTGCCACCGTTTAAAGACCATATTTACTTCGTTTACTTAGGTAAAAAGCAAAATAGCCGCGAAGGCATTGCCCGCTATAGAAAGTTGGACATTGATTATCCTAAGTTGGCATCAGAAATAACCCTTTGCACCATAACGATGCAAGCTGCGCAACGATTAGACACCTTGCAACAAAGTATGGAGTGGCACGAGAATTTGATTAGCAGCGCACTAGAGCTGGAAAAAGTAAAGGATAGATTGTTCCCTGATTTCGAAGGTTCCGTTAAATCGCTAGGCGCTTGGGGTGGCGATTTTGTAATGGCAGTAAGCCCAAATGCCACTGCCGAGGTAATGGCTTATTTTGAAGCTAAAGGCTACCACACCATACTTACGTGGGATGAATTGGTATTGGATGGTAATTGAATTTCACCCAATCTGAGTTAAAACTCCTTAAACTAAAAACCTTTTCATCGGTTATCCAGCCAATGGTGTTATTTTTGTACTAGATTACCATGAATCAACCCAGCATGCAAACCACCAATACCCCAACTGCCGCGGGCAATACCGCTTGGCGTTGCCCATCAAATATTGCCTTAGTAAAATATTGGGGTAAGAAGGGAAAGCAGATACCGAGCAACCCCAGCATCAGCTTCACGCTGAACGATGCACATACCGATATGCACATAGCTTGGCAGTCTAAAAGCACAAGGGGTATAGCATTAGAGTTTCTTTTTGAGGGGAATGTTAAAGAGGCCTTCGGTAATAAAATCGTTAAGTTTTTAGAGAGTATTTTGGTTGATATGCCATTTTTGGAGCAGTATAGCTTGCGCATATCATCAACTAATTCATTCCCACACTCTACTGGTATTGCTTCTTCGGCCAGCAGCATGAGCGCATTGGCCATGTGCCTATGCAGCATGGAGGCCGAGCTAAAAGGTTTGCCGCAAGATGTTGCCTTTTATCAGCGAGCTTCACACTTTGCTCGCTTGGCCAGTGGTAGCGCATGCCGCTCGGTATACGGGGGCTTGGTTCAGTGGGGCGCAACTGCCGCAATGGCAGGTAGCAGCGACTTGTATGGCACGCCCCTGAAAGACAGCGAAATACACCCCGAATTTAAGCACTACAAAGATGCTGTATTGATTGTAAGCCGCAAGGAGAAAGCCGTGAGCAGTCGCACGGGCCATGCCCTTATGGACGGCCACCCCTACGCTGAGGCCCGATATGCGGATGCCGATAAAAACTTGGCACAATTGTTAGCAACTATACACGAGGGCGATGTGGACACCTTTATCCGCTTAGTGGAGCACGAGGCGCTTTCTTTGCATGCGTTAATGATGGTCTCAAACCCTTCGGTAGTCTTATTTAAGCCCAATACTTGGGAAATTATTAACCGATTGAGAACATTTAGGCAAGAAACGGGTTGTAATGTGTGTTTCACGCTCGATGCGGGGCCCAATGTGCATATATTGTACCCCGAAAGCGCAAGCGAGGTGGTGGAAACATTTATAAAAGAAGAACTTGTTGTATATTGCGAGGGCAATTACTGGATTGCTGACCGTGTTGGCAGCGGCCCTTTAAAATTGGGACATGACTAAGGTAAAACGTGAGCGCGAAGGCTCCTTTAATTCTAAGATACTGTTGTTTGGCGAATATGGTATCATCCAAAACTCCATGGGATTATCTATCCCCTACGATAGTTTTAAAGGCAACTTAGCTTTTAAAAAGGAAGGACAGCCATCGCCTGATAGCATCACCGAGAGCAATGCATCCCTGCTGCGCTTTGCAACTTACTTAAAGACATTACAAGACAGTGGTGAGCTACATGCTCAAATGGACATGGAGCGCCTGTTTGCCGATATTGAGCGTGGCATTTATTTCGAATCCAGCATACCACAGGGCTTCGGCGTTGGTAGCTCGGGTGCGCTGGTAGCCGCCTTGTACGATGAATACGCCATCAATAAAGTAGAGGCGAACGATATCAACAAAAAAGGCTTGAAAGAGCTTAAAAAGGTATTCTCTCAAATGGAGTCTTATTTCCATGGCACTAGCTCTGGTATGGACCCATTGATTTGCTATATCGATTTGCCAGTGCTCATTAAGAGCAAAACCAATTTGGATACCGTGGTATTACCTGAAGAAAAGGCCGGCCAAGGTGCTATCTTCTTGATTGATACTGGTCGCCCGGGCCGCACACAGCCCTTGGTGCAGTATTTTTTAGAGAAATGCCAAGAAAAGGACTTTGTAGACATGTGCCGCGAGAAGTTTATTCCTTACAACGACCAGTGCATTAAAGATTTCTTGAAAGGCGAGACCAAATCGCTTTTTGCCAACCTGTACCACCTCTCTTACTTTTTGCTAGAGAACTTAGAACCCATGGTGCCGAAGCTTTTCCGCGGCGTATGGAAACGTGGTTTGGACAGCGGTGCTTATTACCTCAAGCTTTGCGGCTCCGGTGGCGGTGGCTTCATCCTTGGCTTCACCGAAGACCTTGAAAAAGCTAAAGAACAACTTGGCGAACACCAGATTAAGGTGATTAAGCGGTTTTGAGGTTGGTTACGAGTTAATTTGTATTTTATACTTGTGCAGGAAGTAATTTAGTAATCACTTACTTTTGTTGTAGTACTTTTGCTTTAGAAGCTCTATGGACGTATTGATTTTAAAGCGCTCTTCTTTGTTTAATTCAGCTCTTTTTACTGTGTCATCAATTTTGTCTAATATCCAGTTATATGTTTCCATGTCATCTGGAAATGTCACTCCTTGAACTAAGGATATAAAATCTTTTATAGTATTTTATTTATCTTTTATGTAATATTCGTTAGTTAGGCTGTAATCAAATACCGCAACAAACCAGGTTAATGCAGTAAAATAGTCACCAGAATTATTAAATTCAATATACTTCGCGTTGCTGAGATTTAAATCCGTCTCTATTATCTTGTTTTTTATTCTCTTCATTTCCTCATTCAATATGGTGAGATTTTCATTTGCCAACTGTATTTTGGAGTCTAAAACGGTACTAAATTTTTTTTCAAGTTCAGGAAATTCTCTATTCAAATAGTCTTGAGTTGCAAATATCAATTTTTCTAAATCCTCTTTTTGAATGTTAAGCTTCTCATTTGTAGTCAAAGAGAAGGTTGTTAAAGTAGTATTTAGATTTTTTATTGCTTGCTTGTTTAATTCATCTGCGCTAGTGATTTTTGATGTCATTTTTTCTTGTAAATATTTATAAATCCAAGCCCAGTAAACTAGACCTAGGATTGTCAGTATCACAGTAAGTGTAACAACAAACCATGTCATTTGAGTAGATATAATATCACTAAAATAGGATTGGTGAATTTTTTGCTCCATCAAAACAGCTTCAAAAGTTTTTAGCTGTGTTAGGATGCTGTCATTGTTAGCTGTTACAACTGCAATTTTATTGTTCAAAGAGTCAATTACCAATTGGTTTTTTGCCATTAAACTATCTATGTTAGACATATAGGTACGTATTTGTGCGTAGCAAAATTAATTTATTTTGTTCTATTTGTTTTTCAATCCTAGCCCATGACTTAAAAGTCATTTCTATTGATATGTTTGTTACGTTTGGCTGCTAAACACCAATAATGTCTTTGCGTCATTTGCGGCTTTTCCCTTTGCGCACGTTGCGGTTAAGAACATAGCACGGGCTTTGTGTACGTTGTGTTTCTCTTTGTGAACTTTGTGGTTAAACACACACCACCAACCAATCAACAAATAACCAATAACAAATTCACCCATAATTTATCCGTCGACTGTCGTCCGTGGACAGTGGACTAATCAAAAAACTCCCTAATTTAGCGGCTTAAATCCCCGTTTTTAAATGGACATTCTTAATCCAGCAACTGGCGCTTTAATTGCCACTTTGCCTGATACCACTACCGAACAAGCTCAACAAAAATATGATACTGCCCGCGCAGCACAACCCGCTTGGGCTGCCAAGCCAATAAGCGAGCGATTGCAAGCTATTGATAAGTTCTATCACTTGTTGGCCGACCATGCCGATAAGCTAGCGGAAGTAACTACCAGCGAAGTAGGCAAGCCATTAGGCCAAAGTAAAGGTGAGATTAATGGTGCCCGCAAACGCATCAAGTTTTTCTTGGACCAAAGCGCCCGCTACCTAGCCGACGAAGTAGCTTATGAAGAAGAAGGATTGAAAGAAATCATCCGCTACGAGCCACTGGGTGTTATCGGTAATATATCTGCCTGGAACTACCCCTACCTAGTGGGCGTAAACGTGTTTGTGCCGGCTTTGATAGCAGGCAATGCCGTGCTTTACAAGCCATCGGAACATGCTACCCTTACGGGCCTTAAAATACGCGATTTGCTATATGAAGCCGGCGTGCCACAAGAGGTATTTCAAGTAGTAGTTGGTGCACGCGAAGCTGGCGAGGCTTTGTTGAACTTGCCATTGGATGGATATTACTTTACCGGTTCATTCCGCACAGGGCAATACATTTACGAGCGCGTTGCCCCTAAAATGGTGCCTTGCCAACTAGAGTTGGGCGGCAAAGACCCATTGTATGTGCCTAACGATGTAAAAGATGTAAACAACGTAGCCGTAAACGCTGCTGAAGGTGCTTTTTACAACAATGGCCAGAGCTGCTGCGCTGTGGAGCGCATTTATGTGCATGAAGGCATTTACGATGAGTTTGTAGAAGCCTTTGTGAAAGAAACCCAAAGCTACAAGCTGGGCCAGCCAACCGAAGAGGGTGTTTTCCTGGGAGCATTAACCCGTAAGGACCAATTAGCTGTATTGGAAAGCCAAGTGAAGGATGCCGAGGCAAAGGGTGCCAAACTATTGTTGGGCGGCCACCGCATCGATAATGGTGGTTACTTTTTTGAGCCTACCGTGCTCACCAACGTAAACCACACCATGAAGGTAATGACCGAAGAGTCTTTCGGCCCCATTATCGGCATACAGAAGGTAGCTAACGACGAAGAAGCCATTGCCTTAATGCAGGATACCGAGTACGGCCTTACCGCATCGGTGTACAGCGATAGCCAAGAGCGTGGCGAAGGTATTTTGAAGCAGATAAACACTGGCACGGCATACTGGAACTGCTGCGACCGTGTGAGCCCATACCTACCTTGGAGCGGCCGCAAACACTCTGGCATTGGCGCTACCTTGTCGCACATCGGCATCAGGGCCTTTACTAAGCCAAAAGGGTATCACTTGAGGGGCTGATTTGGTCCATTGTCCATGGTCGATAGTCCATGGAAAGCCTTTTTGCTGTGGACCGTGGTCCATCGACCGCTGACTTCAAAGAAACTTCAAATAATGATACCCTCTGGCTATAAAGCCTTCGCGGTAGTAAAAGCGGTGGGCTTTGAAGTTTTCTACATAAGCATCCAGCATCATTATTTTGCAATCATTGGCGCGGGCTTCGTTTTCCAGCCAATCAACCATCTGTTTGCCAATCCCGGCATTACGGTAGTTGCCTTCCACCACAAAGTTGTCAATCTCAAGGTACTTGCCACTATATAGCTTGGTGGCCATCCAGTAGCCCGAAATGCCCGCACAGGTTTCCCCATGGTAAGCCACTACTTGGTAGTAGTTGTGTGGCACCATTTCGGTAAGGTACTGTTCGTAGTTTTCTTGGGTTAGAGTAGCCGTCAATTGCGTAATCAATTGCCAGTAAGGCAGCATTTGCTCAACGGCAGTCAGTTTTTTGAACGTAAGGGTAGGGTGCATGGTGATGCAAAGGTAGGGAGCAAAAACTATTTTGTATCAGGTCGATTAAGGTCCCTATAGCCGAATATTTTCACTATTAACTATGCTTCTTATCCATGGACCATGGACCATCGACCATCAACTAAATCTCCACCCTATCCCACACCTCAAACGTAAAGGCATATTTATGCCGTTCATCGGTGTCGTGCAGGGCGGTGCTTACCAAAGTCCATTCATCAGGGCTTAGCACCGGAAAATGCGCATCCGCATCTGGGAAAGTGGCATGCACGCGCGTAAGGTATACGCGGTTGGTTAGGGGCAAGGCTTGGCGGTATATTTCCGCTCCGCCTATTACCATTATCTCATCGGTGCCTGTATCGCGGGCCATGATTAGGGCACTATCAATATCGCCAACTACCTCGGCATCTGGTGCTTCAAAATCAGTTTGGCGGGTAATGACAATATTCAGGCGCTTCGGCAAGGCTTTGCCCAGTGCCTGAAACGTTTTGCGGCCCATTACTATGGGGTGGCCAATGGTGGTATCCTTAAAAAACTTGAAGTCGTCGGGCAAGTGCCACAGCAGGTCGTTGTGTTTGCCTATGGCATTGTCTTCGGCGGCGGCCACTACCATGCTTACCTTGGTCATACGCTTACGGCCGCTTTTATGTGAGGGTGCGGGTCGTAGCCCACCAACTCAAAGTCTTCGTATGTAAACCCGAAAATGTCTTTAATCTCGGGGTTCAGTTTCATTACCGGGAAAGGCTTCGGCTCGCGGGTAAGCTGCAAGCGCGCCTGCTCAAGGTGGTTGCTGTACAAGTGCGCATCGCCAAAGGTATGCACAAACTCGCCCGGCTGCAGGCCAGTAACTTGTGCCACCATCAGCGTAAGCAATGCATAGCTGGCAATGTTGAAGGGCACGCCCAAAAATACGTCGGCACTGCGTTGGTATAGCTGACAGCTCAATTTGCCATCGGCCACATAAAACTGGAACAAGCAATGGCACGGCGGCAAAGCCATGTTCTCAATATCGGCCACGTTCCAGGCGCTCACAATGTGTCGGCGGCTGTCGGGCTTGTTTTTTATCTGCTCTATTAGTTGGGTTATCTGGTCAATGTGCCGTCCATCGGCGGTAGGCCAACTGCGCCATTGGTAGCCGTAAACGGGGCCTAAGTTGCCGTTCTCGTCGGCCCATTCGTCCCAAATTGCTACCTTGTTATCCTGTAGGTATTTAATGTTGGTATCGCCCGTAAGAAACCACAACAGCTCATGCACAATAGAGCGCAGGTGAAGTTTTTTGGTAGTCAGTACAGGGAACCCTTCCGATAAATCGAAGCGGATTTGGTGACCGAAAATGCTGTACGTGCCCGTACCGGTGCGGTCTTCCTTTTTGGCGCCCTTGTCCAGTATTTGGGTAAGTAAATCGAGGTATTGTTGTTCGGCGTGCATTGGGGTAAAGTTACTAAACAGTATCAAGTATTGAGTATCAAGTATCAAGTATTTTGGGGTGGAGTGGCTTTTTAGCCAAAGCAACCCTGCATGGCAACTAAGGTCGTAAAAGTGGGGTTTTGTCGTGTACTTTTATATGGTTTGGTGCGGGTTTCGGGGGTAAGCTGAATGGGTTTAGGAACGACGGGTAGTGCGTAAAAAATAACTAAAGTTGAAATAGTTTTAAAAATAAATAGCCCCACGGCTTGTAAAAAATGGAATGGGGTGATGGGGTACCATGCATGTAGTTTAATACGCAGGTTGTAGTAGCCTGCTCATGCGACTATTCCGTTAAGGCGGAAAGGTAGGCCTGAAGTAACCTACGTGGAAAGGGGGCGCCAAACAAAGGTACTACAAAGCCACTTGTCACCGCAAAGCAAGAGAGGCAGCCACATTGGGGCTGCCTCTCTTGCTTTGTATTGCCGAATGATTACAATTTACTCAGCTTTATATACTTTGCGTGTGTAGGTTCCCTCGGCAGTGGTTACTTTTACCAGATAGATTCCTGCCGCAACATCAGGGAAAACAATGGTTGCCTGTGGTACATTCAATTGGCTGGACACTAATAATTGCTCACCCACTAGGTTCAATACTTCTACCTGTTCCAATACTTGGCCACCTGCTGAAACATTTAAGCTGCCTGTTACAGGTACTGGCCATAAGTTCAAGCTAATGTCGGCATTAGGCGAAGCAATTCCGGTAGGGTTGCTTACATCAACTGCGTCACCATTGTTATAGTCTACCATATACATACGCTGGTTGCCGCTTCCGCCCACGTCCACTGTAACCAAGTAGCGGCCAATGGTAAACCCACTTGCGGTATAAGCATCAATCAGGAAGGGGTCAAGGCCTGTAAAACCTGCATTTGGGGTATAAGTAATAATATCGTACACGGTCGTATTGGTGCCGTTGTATGGCACATTGGTTATGGTATTGTTAAAGCTAACGATACCATTAAGTGGTGCATAGTTTACGGTGGCAAAAACTTGGGTACCAGTGTTGAAAGCAATATCAACTGGTGTATTCTCTGGTGTTGATACAAACACGTTCATCTGCTGCGTGTTGTATAAATAGCCAATTTTTATTGATCCGGTCGCACAACTTCCACCATTGCACACTACATAGTCAAAGTAGTCATATCCATAGTATTGGAAAGAGCTATCGGGGGTGTAAGTAACGGTATTGCCATTTATGCTTACTGAACCATAGAAAGGCTGGCCTACGCTGCTTAGGAAAAGGCCTGTGCCAACATCGTTCAAAAGGGGCTCAATGTCAAAGGAGCCAGTACCGAAGTTGATTTGCACATAGTCTTCAACGGGATAAATAAGGCTGCCCGCCGGCACTACATCAATAATGGTGCGATGTATGTAGGAACTCGAAGGATCGGAAAAGTCTATCGAATCGAGGCCCAAGAAACCATTGTTCGGTGTATATACATAGGTAAAGCTCAGGCTGTCAAATACCACAGTACCGTTTACCGGGGGCGTAACGATGGGGTAGCCCATATAATATGCGGCATAAACAGTTACCGGGGTATTTTCTTCCGTGCTAAAGTACTGGCGATAGGTAAGTGCTCCAGGTTCCAAAATATTGATGAGCACATTGGCCGACGAGGTATTGCCGGCCGAATCGGTAATGGTATAGCTTAAGTTGTCATATCCAATAAAGTTGGCTGGTGCAGCATAAACTATAGTGCCATTTGCGCCTAGGGTCGCTGTGCCATAGCTACCTTGCGATAGTGCAGTAATGGCTATTTGCGTGCCTTGGTCATTGGCTAGTAAGTTGATGGTGGCAGTGTTGCCACTTTCTACATCCCAATGGTCGTCATGAGCCAATGCAGGGTAATAATACACTACATCAATATACACCGAAAAAGTATCGCAGTAGGCGGGATCATAGCAAACTCCTAGTGCGAGTGAATCGCTACCAACGAAGTTGTTATCAGGGGTATACACAAAACCGAAGTAGTTTACACTGTCAAATACCACCGTGCCATGTAGGGGCTGGCTTACAACTCCACCTGTGGTTGCGCCAGGTATACCTGGGCCACCGTGGAGCCAATAATAGCCACCTATAAATACAGGCTGGTTTACCAATGTGGTAAAATATTGGCCGTTATTAGTTACTTGGCCTTGGCTGGCCATAGGTGCCAAACAGGCCATTAACAGCAATACGAAGGGTATAAAGGTCTTCAACATAGGGGTTGTTTTTTGACAAAGCCGTGCAAGCAATACCGTTATGAAGTTAAAAAATAAACAATAACTAACCAACTGTTTACATACCTAGCTACAACAATAACGCCTGACAATAGCCAATGGTTGCCAGTGGCTTATAATAAAATATAAGATTATTGAAAACGTAGTATTTACTTAGCATTCCAGCTATACTTAATGCTCATACATCAGGGTATGCTTTGCCTGTTGTGCCTCTGTGCGTATTGCGTGATGGTGTTGCGTGAAATGAGGCACAGCCTCTTGACAATAGTGCTGCGCAGGCGGAGCCTACGCAGAGTGACGGGATAAATGATAATTACTCAAAAAAACCTTGCTGTTTTAATTTTTCAAACTCTTCTTGGTCCTGCATTATAGAAATCAAAATATCTTCAGCGGTAACATTGGTATTTGGTTGACCCATATCTCTTCTAATTGATATTGCTAGCTCAGCAAAAATTCTAATGTTTTTTGAGCCTTTAGTTAGTGACAATAAAAAATCGTTAAAGCTTTTGTAAACGTCATCAGAAGCATAAATAATCAGTTCCTTTTTTATATCAATCAACTGGAGGCCCACTTTATTATAATCAACTGGTTTGTTTGTTTTAACCGACTTAAATAAGACAAAGTAGAGGTCCATTAACTTAATATATGCATCGTACTTTTTTTGAGATAATTGTTTTTCAACTTCGCGTCGCCTTTCTTTTTCGTGGCGATAAAGCCAACCGACCCCTCCAATTATTACTACTAGTATAGGGGTAAGTATTTGAAAAGCTACGAGCATAATTATTCCTCTAGAAGATTATTTAGAAAATTCTAATTTCCATTTTTCCCAAACTGTACAATTTGATTCAGCCCTATGCATATCGTCTTTTATATTTTCAAGCAGAATCGCATCCCAGTCTTCCTTATTAAGATATGAAGTTGTTCCATAAATATCTCCATCAGAAGGGCCATTAAAAGGGCTGTTCCCAGCAGGATAGTTGATAAATACATCAAAATATTTATCGGTACCAAAAGTTTCAATATAAATCTCTTTAACGGCTTTGTTCATCAATTTAAAAGGAGCTCTTCTTTTATACTTTTTACCTTCGTTATATTGACCTTGCATATCGTAATCCCTTACAACGATTTCTTGATAGCGCAACAATATTTTATGCGCATAAAACAACATTCGCTGATGCACCTTAGGCAAAACGTCTCGTTTAATATAATTTCTATCCACATCGACATCAATATATATGCTAGCTAAGAAAAATGCGGCATATCTTTCCATTTCGTATTTTTTAATTTCACTTAGAAATACAAAAAGCCACTCGGGTAAGGTAACTGCAAAATACTTAGTATCGTCGCGAAGCTTTCCAAGTTTACCAAACGAACCTCTGACTAATCTCCAAGTGGCATAATTAAGGCTAAGTTCATATTCACTTGCTGGAGAAAAGGTAAATAGTTTTGCCGATTGATTTTCTCTAAGTGCAGATACACATTCCGTTTTCTCTAAAAAGAGCTGCTTATCAAATAGTCCATCTTCATGAATACTAACATTAAAGATAGTTTTTGTAACTAAAGGGTTAAAAATGGTTTCCATGACTAGGATGTTTTATAAATAAAGATAGCAGAACTCGATTAAAATATATATTCTCACCTGTAAAACATTTCAACAGTGGTGTGAATAACCATGATAAAAAAGCGCCCCACTCTTCCAAGCGGGGCGTTCTAAAAATATACAGCAAAAGGAGCAGATTACATCATGCCGCCCATGCCACCCATGCCCGCCAGGCATACCACCAGGGGCAGCGCCTTCTTTGGCTGGTTTGTCTACTATTACGCGCTAGGTGGTAAGGAACATACAGGCAATTGATGCCGCATTTTCCAGGGCCACACGGCTTACTTTGGTAGGGTCTACAACCCTGCCAATCGTCCTTCTTCTTTTGACGAGGATGAAACTGACAACACGTCTCCAGTTTGTCCCGCCTCGGGCGGGGACGCTCGGATAATGCTACTCAAAAATAAAACCTAAACACCCCCGTCGCGGCTTGAAAGTAGTTGCGATCTACCATAAAGTAACTGAGCAAGTCGGCAGTGCCGAAGCCCAGTTCGTAGCCGCGTTTTTTGCCCATCATGATGTTTAAGTAAGTGGGCATGGTTACGCGCACTTCGCTGTATGATATGCCTGTGCGCAGGTATAGGCGGTTCCAAGCGTTTACTTCGGCACCCACACCAATAATAGGCCCGGTAAGGTTTTTAGGCGATTGGTTGAGGGGTATCAATGCATCCATATACGTGATTATCCGTGGGTGTACTTTGTACGAAAAACCTAAAACAACCTTTGCCGGCAGCCACTCAATATTGCGCTGGCTGCCGCTGTAGTAAAATATGCCGTCTTTTATGAGGTCGTTAAAGGCCGTTTCCAATCCATTTTCTAAATCAATATTATCGCTCAAGCCTTGCTTAATGGAGATGGGGTTTACGGGCCATTTTATCAAACCAAAATCGGTAAGGGTAATTGCTAGCTTCATTTTGTCTCTATAGAGCCATGTGGCCCCAATGGCACTGTTAAAGCCATGCCCGCTGCGGCTGCGGTTGCCTATGTCGTTGGGTAGGTTTATGGCTCCGAGGTCTTGCCGCAGGTAAGGTATACGGCTCACATAGCCCCTTATGTCGCCCTCGTTAAAACGAATTGCCATATCAGCTTGGCCATATACATACCCAAAGCGCACGCCGCCCAATAGGGTATGGGTTTTGTTGACATATAGTTGGCGCGAATAGGCCAGGTTTACTTCGTGGGTAATGTTTATTTTAAGATAGCTATCGTCCAGCAGTTCAAAAACCTTCTTTTCGTTTAACTTACCGTTTTCTAGATTGGCCAAAATGATACTAACTACCGTATCAATGTAGTTGGCAAATCCATCGCCCTGAAACAGCACTTCGTTGGCGAAATCGTTAAAATCCGTTTCGAAGGAAACATTGCTCTTTACATTGATGCCAAAGCTGCCCGCTTTTTTGGTCTGAAATGAAAAGCCCACATGGGTTATTTCAGTATTTATGCTCAATTGCTGCGCCATAATATTGCGCATATCTAGTGCCTGATATTTGGGGTAGCTCAATTCGCCGCTCGGGGATAGATAGTTGGTGCGCCTATGAAACAGGTTGCGTTTTATCTCTTCGTTGTAAACGATACTCTCCGTTTGGAAGAGCCCGAGGCTATACCTTTGCCCATTGACGTTTTGCAGCGATAGGTTAGATGGGTGTAAATTTAAGGCTTGGTAGCCGGCTTTGTTTGCTGAGTTGGCGTACTCTCGGTGGGCGTTCAAGGGGTTAATTTGCCCTTGCGCTGCGCTTGCCAACAGGAGCGTTAGCAATGCCACCATGATATGTAGGTAGTACGAATTCAATTTGCCTTGAAACGATTATATTACGGGTAAAAACGTATCGGTAAGTGGAGTTGTATATGATGATACGTTGAAATCGATGCACATGTTTTACCTATTGAAAATATTGTGCCAACCTTGGAACGCAGATTAAATTGGATTACGCTGATGTCGCAGATTGTAGCGCGGATTTTAAATTTGATTTCGTTGAAGACGCAGCGAAGATAGGGCGTTGCCCTATCCTGTTATTATTTATCCCCATTGGGGAACTTGTACTATGCAAACAAGACTCCTTAATTGTCTTGTGTCTTGTGTCTTGTGTCTTGTGTCTTGTGTCTTGTGTTAATACTTCGGTCTTTCCTTGGTATTTTCTACAATGTTATCGTAGTTTTTGTAGCGCTCATAGGCCAGTTTGCCATCCATTACGGCTTGTTTTACGGCACAGCCTGGCTCTTCTTGGTGCAGGCAATTGTTGTATTTGCAGCCCGAAAGAATGGCCCTTATCTCCGGGTAAAAGTGCCCTACTTCTTGTGGTTGCAGGTCGAGGATGCCAAACTCTTTAATACCGGGCGTATCAATCAAATAGCCGCCATTGGGCAACACAAACATCTCTGAAAAGGTAGTAGTGTGCACGCCTTTGTTGTGCTTTTGCGAAATCTCCTTGGTGCGCAAATGCATGGTCGGGAAAATGGAATTGATAAGTGTTGATTTGCCCACACCGGAATGCCCCGATAGCAACGAAACCTTGTTGTGCAACATGTCGCCCAGCTCTTTTACGCCTTCACCCGTTACGCTCGAGGTAAGCAATACCGTATAGCCAGCGGTGCGGTACATGGTTGCCCATTCCTTTTGGCGCTCTAAGTCTTTGGGTTTGGTAAGTAAATCTTGCTTATTGAAAACCACAACTGCTGGTATATGGTAGGCCTCGGCGGTAAGCAAAAACCGATCGATAAAACCCGATGAGGTGCGTGGGTTGGCAACGGTCGCTATAATAAAAGCTTGGTCGAGGTTGGCGGCAATAATGTGCCGGCCATATTGGTGGCGTGGCGCT
Source organism: Sphingobacteriales bacterium (assembly GCA_027486795.1). GTDB lineage: Bacteria > Bacteroidota > Bacteroidia > Chitinophagales > CAIOSU01 > CAIOSU01. Next base: position 32,259 of record JAIXOI010000004.1, read on the forward strand.
TCGCGAGAGATGTAATTGGCCCGGTCTTTTATATCCGTAATCATGGCGTTGCCGCTTTCGTCCAATTCCTCAAACGAGATGGTCACATTGTCGCCTACGGCAATAGGGTTGGTTTGGCCAGTATCCTCCAAACGAAATTTACCCTTCAGGCGAGCATTTATCTGCCTGCCATCCTCTAGCCTTACTATATACCAGCTCCCGGTGGAGCGCAACACTTTTCCTTCGCTCGCCATTAGGTTGTTTTGTGTCCTGCTTTTACGGCTCCTGCCATTTCGGGCAGCAGGTTGGGTTCTTCTTCAAAGGCAGTGCCTATTACAATTACATCGGCCCCTGCTTTGCACGCTTCATAAGCAGCCTCAGCGTTGCGTATACCGCCGCCTATAATCAAAGGCAGCGTAGTTTGGCGCCTAACGGCAGCAATGGTTTTTAAGCTGACGGGTTGTTTGGCGCCGCTACCAGCCTCAAGGTATATGAGTTTTAAGCCCAATTGCTCGCCGGCCAAGGCGGTGAGGGCTGCAATTTCCGGTTTGTTGGCGGGTATGGGCAAGGTGTTGCTTATGTACGATACGGTGGTAGGTGCTCCGCCGTCAATCAATATATACCCAGTAGGCAACAGCTCTAAGCCACTTAGTTTTAAAGCGGCTGCTGCTTGTACTTGCTGCCCTATAAGCAAATCGGCATTGCGGCCCGATATGAGCGAAAGCAAAAGCATGCCATCGGCAAGTGGGGTAATCTGCGCCGGGCTGCCAGGGAATAGGATAACCGGTATATTGCTATGCTGTTTCAGGGTGTTTATACAAGCATCCAACTGTTGGTGTACCATTAAACTACCCCCCACCAAAAGGAAATCGACTTGGTTGGCGCTTGCCAATAGCGCAAGGGTTGTCCAAGTATCGGTGTTTCCCTTGTCAGGGTCAATCAATACTGCCAGTAGCTTTTGGCTATCGGCTTTGGCATTTAGTAGGGTGCTGTATAAATTTGGTTTCACGTTTTAAAATTACAAATAATCGGCGGTCTGAGATTTTTTTTCAAAAAGTAATGATATGAGAAAACTTTGTTGAGCGACGTGCGTATAAAAGCGTAAATCTTTGTCATGATTACACTTGCATACATACTATCTATGGGCATCGTTGCCATTTTATCCAGCTGTAAATCAGCGGTTTACGCTCATTTGGCTCATATTGCTGCGTCACGCGTAACTTTAAATGCAACCCAGCGTAGAAACAGGTAAGAAATTAACCTTTCTATTACCCGAAACAAACTATCTATCATGAAACGTACAAATAAGTTAGCTGGATTTGCCCTTCTTGGAATGTTCTTTATGGGAAGCGCCACCGTTAGCAACCTACGAATTAATGCACCTGAAACACCAGTTTCGACAGTGCGTTCTTTTGAGTTTCAGTTTTCGAACCAAGTAGAGGTTGGCGCCGAAATGATGCCACTTGTTGGTCAGCTCAGCAAAGATGGAAAGAGTATGTACCTTACCGGCCAAAACCACCAAGGTAAAAAGCAACTATACAAAATGAGCCGTACCAAAGCAGGTGCCGATTTTGGCAAACCTGAACGTTTGGCAGGAGTAATAAATGATGGCAAATATGATATTATCATGCCTTCGGTGAGCAATGACGAACAAACCATGGTGTTTGTGCACAGTGCCAATGGCATGCAAAACGGTAACGACCTATACGTAGCTACTAAAGATGCCAACGGCGAGTTTACGGCCATTCAAGCTATTGAAGCTGCCAACGACCCAAACATTAGCGATAGCTACCCTTGGTTGTCGGCTGATGGAAACCGCTTGTATTTTACCAAACAACAAGGCAGCAATATTACCTTTTATGTAACAGAGCGCACCGGCGCCGAAGGTTTTGGCAAACCAACCGAATTGGGTATTAAATTGCCAAAATCGAACAACAACATGAGTTGCCACTTGAGCAGCGATGAAAAGGAATTGTTTGTTTTATCGGGCGAAGTAATTTACTACTCGGCTCGCAAAAGCACCACCGAAAAGTTTGCACTGCCCGTTGAGATTGCAAACACTAGCAACAGTGGCTACCTAAGCGGAATAACCTTTACCGACGATGCCAGCGAAATGTTCGTATACAACTCAGTTGGTTTCCGTAACACACAAATTTTGAAATTCAACAATAAGAGCAACGATTCGAAACCAGTGTTGACTACACCTGGGCATGAGAAATAATGATAGATGGTTAGTTATTTGTTAGGATAGCAAAGGAGCACTCTTGATTGGGGGCTCCTTTGTTGTTTTTGGTTTTGAGCGGAATGCCCGATATTGCAGGGTACTATGAAACTGCTAAACTACATCAATGGCGAGTTGAATGAGCCTATAAACGGACAGTGGCTCGATAATATTGAACCTGCTACAGGGCTAGTATATAGCCAAATACCCGATAGCTCTGCCAATGATTTGCAACATGCCGTGGATGCAGCTAGCGCCGCTTATCCAGCTTGGGCTGCTACCGATGCAGCTGAGCGCAGCCGCATCATGTTGCGCATTGCTCAACTGATTGATGACAACCAAGAGCTACTAGCGCAAGCCGAAAGCCAAGACAATGGCAAGCCGGTAAGTTTGGCTCGAGTAATGGATATACCCCGCGCTGCAGCCAATATGAGCTTTTTTGCCACCGCCATATTGCACCAAAGCACCGAAACACATTACAACCAGGGGCACTCGCTAAATTATACCTTACGCCAACCAATAGGTGTGGTAGGTTGTATTTCGCCATGGAATTTGCCCCTATACCTCTTTACCTGGAAAATAGCCCCTGCCTTAGCGGTGGGCAATACCGTTATTGCCAAGCCATCCGAAATTACACCGCTTACAGCATTCTTGTTTTCACAGCTATGTATTGAGGCCGGGCTACCAGCTGGGGTACTCAACATTGTGCATGGGCGTGGTGGGCATATAGGGCAAGCTTTAATTGAGCATCCTAAGGTAAAGGCTATTTCGTTTACGGGTGGCACGGCCACAGGCAAAGTGATTGCTACTGCTGCAGCACCCATGTTCAAAAAACTATCGTTAGAGCTGGGTGGCAAAAACCCCAACATTATATTTGCTGATTGCGATTGGGAGGATATGCTCAATACTACTATCCGCTCATCGTTTGCCAACCAAGGACAAATTTGCCTTTGTGGCTCGCGGATAATTATTGAGCGCAGTGTTTACGAACGTTTCAAAACCGATTTTTTGGCCCGTGTGAAGCAACTCCGCATTGGCGACCCAAATGAAGATGTAAATATTGGTGCCGTAGTAAGCGAGCCCCACATGACCAAAATATTGGGTTACATTGAGTCGGCACGCCAGCAGGGCGCACAAATACTTACTGGTGGCAATAGGGTGCTGGTACGTGGCCGGTGTGCCAATGGCTATTTTCTAGAGCCTACCGTGATTGATGGACTGGGCACCGACTGCAACCTCAACCAAGAAGAGATATTTGGCCCAGTGGTTACCATTATCCCTTTCGATACCGTTGAAGAGGCACTGGACATAGCTAACGGAACGCCTTATGGCCTTGCCGCTACGCTCTGGACACAAAACCTTACCCGTGCGCACCAAATGGCCGAAAAGCTGGATAATGGCATTGTATGGGTAAACTGCTGGTTGGTGCGCGACCTGCGCACGCCATTCGGTGGGGTAAAGCAGAGTGGGGTAGGCCGCGAAGGAGGCTGGGAAGCACTGAAATTTTTTACCGAAGCCAAAAATATATGCATCAAATTATAGGTTGTGGCTGTGCCAAACCTTTTATTATATAGCTTGTTGGTTGCTTATCGTTCCAAGTCTTTAATCCCTCGTCATGAAACCTATTTATTATTTGCCGTTTTTGTGTTTGTTGTTTTTGGTGGGCTGTTTGCAAACGTTGCCAGCCTTTAAAGCTGAAGACCAACCGCCCAAGCCTGATTACAGTAACGAGGCAAACTGGTCCGGACTGCCTTTTAGGGATGATGCTACCGATGTGATACCCAAATACGAAACATGGGTAAACGATTCGCAAAAGACTGTTGATGTGTTCTACATCTATCCTACCATCTATAAATTTGGAGAAACTTGGAATGCCGATTTGAATAACAACAAGCTGAACAGACGGATTGATAAGTTACCCGTGAAGTTTCAAGCTACAGTGTTTAACGAAATGGGAAGGGTTTATGCTCCACGTTATCGCCAAGGATGCATTGAGAGCTTTAGCGACTCGGCAAATGGACCCAAGGCACTTGCCTTTGCTTACGAAGATGTGAAACTGGCTTTTGAATATTATATGGAGCATTACAACCGAGGAAGGCCTATCATTATTGCTTCGCATAGCCAAGGCACTTACCATGCTCGCAGATTGCTTAAAGAGTACTTTGACACTCCAGCCAAAAAACAACAATTAGTATGCGCTTACATTGTCGGTTATGCCATTTATCCTGACCAATATGAAGTGCTAACACCTTGCAAAAATGCTTCAGAAACCAATTGCTATGTTACTTGGAGCAGCTTCGATGAGAATTTTTATTACCCCGATAGTGCTAACGATTTTTTAGTAGGTAAAGTAATTGTAAACCCAATTACATGGAACATAGATACTGCCGAAGCACAAGGTAAAGGGGCTTTTTTGCTTAGCCTAAACCGTAAAAAGCTTTTCGAAACTAGCGCTTACATGCGCAATAATATGCTTTGGGTAGATACTAAGGTTCCGTTGTTTAAGCGCACCAACGTGCTTCATTTGTTAGACTATAACCTGTTTTGGCACGACATAAGAGCCAATGTAAAGCTGCGGGTAAATGCCTATCACAACTCGGCCAAGAGCACAAATTAGACGGAATGGTTAAAAATGAAAAGAGCCCGGTGGCTAATCCGGGCTCCTCGCTCACGCAGGTTATAATAAGGCTACTTATTACCACAAAGTAAAGAAAGACAAATGAATTAAAGATTTAAAAAACGTTAAGGCTTGCTATTTATAGACGAAAAACCACTGCTGTTAGACGAAACTTGTGGCGAACCTTTATAGTCAACGCTACTAGCACCTGAAGCTTCGGCATCTAGTTTGGTGGTAGCATATACTTCGGCACTACTCGCACCACTGGCATGTACTTTAACTTGGTCGGTTTTTAGTCCGAAGGCCAATATTTCAGATGCGCCGTTTACCTCAGCGTTTAATTTTTGTGCGGTTCCGGCAATGGTTAGTTCGCTAGCGCCACTTAAGTGAACGGTCAAGTTTTCGGTGTCAATGTTTAGGTTGCAATCGCTTGCGCCTGCCAATTCCATGTATAGCGAAGCAGGCTTAAACCCTTTCATATCGCCTTCGCTGGCACCAAGAATTACTACTTTTTCAAGTTCGGGGGTATATACCCATACTGTTACATCGTTGTTCAGGCCAAATTCATTATCCTGTTTAATGGTTAGTTTGTTGCCAACGGTGTTTACGGTTAAATGCTTCATCATGCTTTCGTCTTCAAATACCACTTGGCTGCTGCTCGAAGGTATTAAGTGAAAATTAATGGCGCCGCTTATTTCTATCGAAGTAAAGTTTGATACAACCATAGTGTTATTGTTAGCAGCTACCGGCGATACGGGTGCATTGGTGGCACTAGGTATGGCTGGCCCAGGTTTGTCGCCGCAGTCTAAGCAAGTAAGGCCATTGGGCATCATTTTCCAAGTATGGCCTATCATATCGCCATCATAGGTATTATCAACGTTTTTAATGTCGTGTATTAGCTCCCTAATTTCGTTGCTGAAATATACCGATTGGCCTTCTGGTAGCAGTAGTTCCAACTTAACCTCTTGCCCTCTTATATGGTCTTCGGTAGGGAAGGTATAGAAAGCAGGGAAATAAATACTGGCACTATCTTGTGCAATACTATAAGTAATGTTTTGTACACGGTAGTTGGCTTGGTCGGCATTTTGACCGCAAGCGATTACCGTTTTTTCCAGTATAAATTCACTCCCCGGAGCACGTTTTATGTTTAAGGTTATTTGGGCATCTTTGTCAACGTTGTATCGGCGCACATATAGGGTGTCGTTGTCTTCTAGGTATTTGCCCCAGCTACCCAATGCCCTAAACCTATCTTGATTATGCTCGTCGTCCTTAATTTCAAGGCGCAAAATGCCATCAATAGGTGCCACAAGCACAATAGTTTCGGTTTTTTTGCGGGTAATGTCCGTATGGCCTTTTAAATTGGTTACGGTATATACTACTAATACAAGACCTACTACCATTAAGCCTATGGCGCCTAAGCCTAAACCTTTTAGATTGAGTCGTTTATTGATGATAATGGCGATTCCGGCATAAAGCATGTAAATCAACGGAATGAATATAATCAAACCAAACCCAAGGATAGCAATTGTTATGCTCGCTGAGCCTTCAAACAAGTGGGGCAGCATGCTTAAGGCAATTCCCTCGTCGAACAACGACGGAATGGTAAAGCCCAATGAGAAACTAATAATAAGCACAATGGCCAGTATTACAAGGAATAGCCCAACCAATTTTCCCAAAATGTTAAAGAAAACCCGGATAATAGTAGCAATGAAATCGACCAAACGGGACATAACACCTCTTGCCTTGTGACCTGTGTTGCCGCTGTTTATTCGGTTTTCTAGGTCACTCAGTTCTTCGCGTATGGTTTTTTCAATGTTATCAATGTTAATAGGCTCTCCGCGCATTTGCAGTTTCTCTGATGCAGTTTGTGCTTTCGGCACCAACACCAATAGTACCAAGTACACTAAAAAGCTGCTACCTACACCTAAAAAGAACGTAATTAAGAATACCAATCGAATCCAAATAGGATCAGCAATGCCGAAATATTCAGACAAACCAGAGGCCACGCCACCAATAACTTTGTCGTCGGGGTTGCGAAACAGCCGGCGTTGCTTTTTGTCGTCTTGAACCGTTCTTTTGCTATTGCTTTGCGCTTCCTCGTCGTCTTCCAAAGGAATCTCGAAATCGTCGGGCTGGCCCATCGTGCTAATGGTAAGCTCCACGTCTGCCATGGTTACCACATTGCGTTTTTCGCCTAAAAATTCATAAAACATCTCGGCCAGGCGGCTCTCTATGTCCGATATAATGTCGATACCGCCTTTGGTATTGGCGTATTTAGCTTTTATCGATTCTAGATATTTCCAAAGCCGTTCGTAAGCAAGTTCATCAATTTGAAATACTTGCCCTCCAAGGTTAATTGAAACGGTTTTATTCATGGCTGTTGTTGTTTTCTCGTTTAGAATTGGTAAGGTTCACGGCATACACCAAATCTTCCCAGGTTTGGTCTAGCTCTTCTAAAAATGCTTTGCCCTCGGGGGTGAGGTTAAAATACTTTCTGGGCGGTCCCGATGCGCTTTCGCGCCATTCGTAGCTTAGTAGGCCGCTGTTTTTGAGTCTTGTAAGCAATGGGTAAAGGGTGCCCTCTACTACCAGTAGCCTCGCATCCTTCAAGGTTTCCAGTATATCCGATGCATACACCTCTCCTCGGGCAATAATGGATAGGATACAGTATTCCAGTATCCCTTTCCGCATCTGCACTTTGGTGTTATCTACATTCATGTTTATGTTTTTAGCCGATAGCGCGCTGCCGGCGGTGCATTTTAATGGTCTTTTTTAAGCTAATGGGCTACCGTTGCACAAAGTCAATGGTCATTTGGTAGGTTTGGCCTTTTACGGGCAAACTGAGCAAGGTGCCTTCAAGCCGCTGCTTTACATACTGCCCTAGTTGTGCCTCTTTTGCTTTTACCCTTATCACTTGTATTTCGCCGTTGTTGTTTACATGAAATAGTATCTCTACCGTTCCACTTAATTCATCGATAAGCGCAAACACAGGGAAGGGTATCTGTTTTGTTACTTCATTTTTTACTGACTCCAGAATTGCCGATTCGGTGTTGCTGCCACTTGCACAAGCATGTGGCGCGCCAAACAAAATCAAAAATCCGCCAAAGAATAAGGTAATGATGAGCTTTTTCATTGCTACAGTTTTTATTGGTTTAAAATATCCGCCTGCGGGTTGCAGGATTCGATACCTTTTATTGCCAATCTACGAATAGCCATTTCACAGATAACTAACTTAAGGTACTTGTTGATACAAAGATACAACCATTAAAAGGTACTATGCAATACAAAGTACTATAAAGATTATACTTCTTGTTATAAGTAACTGATTTTCAGCGTTATAAAATTTCTGGAAAGACTATTATCTTTGGCGGCTGATATTTTTCCATTTAAAGTTGACTTACATGAAGAATTTTACCCTTATCGCGTGCGCTGTTGGTTTATTGTTGCCCACAGTTGGCCTTTTCGGGCAAGACGCGGCTGCCCTAAAGCCTGAATTTATTGACCCTACCAAGGCCGATACGGTTAAGTATTGGAAGTACGATGGCAATGCTGCTATTAATATTAACCAGGTAGCCCTTAAAAACTGGGCCGGTGGCGGACAAAGTTCCGTAGGTATGGGAGCCATTTTTGGTTTAAAGGCCAGCTATGCCAAGAATAACTTTAGTTGGGATATTAAAGCAGATATGGCTTTTGGAGTACAAAAAATTGGCAAGCAAGAGTTTCGTAAATCCGATGACTTTTTTGAACTAAGCTCACAGCTCAATTATAAGTTTAAGAAGGGCTGGCGCATTGCGTTACTTACTACCTTAAGGAGCCAGTTTGCGCCAGGATATGAGTACCCAGCAGATACTTCTAAGGTGCTCATATCTAAAGGGTTTTCGCCAGCATATACCATTATTGCCCCTGGTATTGAGTACCGCGCGCCTAAGTATTTTACGGTGTTGTTTTCGCCAATTACCAACAAAAACAACGTGGTAATGGACAATGTAAACATTAATGAAACACGCTATGGCGTAGCCGAAGGAAAAAAAGTTTTTGCCCAAGCGGGTGCTTTCCTTACTACTACCTTTGCCATTGAAGTGGTAAAGAACGTTTCCTATACTACCAAGCTTGATTTATTTAGCAACTACTTGAAAAACCCACAGAACATTGATATAAACTGGACGAATAATGTGGTAATGAAAGTGAACAGTTTCTTGAACGTAACAGTAAGCACCGAGCTGGTTTATGATGACGATGTAAACGTGCCAAAAACCCGAAAGGATGGTAGCATATATGAAGGCAAAGGCACTCAGTTTCGCCAAGGCTTAACTATAGGTATCGGGTATAAATTCAAGAGCAAGGAAGAAGCAAAAAAATAACTTTCGGGTTGAATAAAGGATGACGATCGCAGTTATTTAGTCCCCTTTGGTGTACGGTGCTATTTGCTCCCATACCAAAGGGGATTTTTCTTTTAGGCACAGTTTGTGCGCTTTGCCCCGTATATTTACTGTTGGTACATTTACCAACTTGCTATGGATTGGAAGAGCAGTATTAAAGGTTTTAAGGCTTACCTTAAATTGGAGCGGTCGCTTTCGGAGAACTCCATCGATGCATACATGCGCGACATAAGCAAGCTGTTGGAATATATAGAACAGGAGTACCCTGGGGTATCGCCAACCAAGGTAGATTTGGGCATTTTGGATGGCTTTGTTACTTGGTTGTTTGAGCGCGAACTGAATGATCGCAGCCAAGCGCGCATGATTTCGGGGGTGCGGGCTTACTATCGCTATTTGTTGATGGAGGACCTAATGGACCATGACCCGACCGAATTGCTTGAAGGCCCAAAGATTAAACGGAAACTACCTGATACGCTTAGCTACGAGGAGATAATGCGCATGATAAATGCGATTGACCTTAGTGCGCCCGAAGGTGCCCGCAACAAGGCCATGCTCGAAACGCTGTACAGCTGTGGTCTGCGGGTTTCGGAGCTGATAAACCTAAGGCTTAGCAGGCTGCATTTCCAAAACGAGTATGTGCGTATAATAGGCAAAGGCGACAAAGAACGCCTAATACCTATTGGGCACGATGCAGTAAAGTACATTTCTATTTACATTAACGAGGTAAGGTGCCACCAAACCATACAAAAGGGCAGCGAAGACCACGTGTTTCTGAATCAGCGGGGCGGCAAAATAAGCCGCATGAGCGTGTTCAATATCATTAAAGATTTGGCACAAAAAGCGGGCATCCATAAAAGCATAAGCCCGCATACCCTTAGGCACTCTTTTGCTACCCATATGGTAGAGCGAGGTGCCAACCTTAGGGCGGTGCAGCAAATGTTGGGTCACGAATCGATAACCACTACCGAAATTTATACGCATTTGGACCGCGATTTCTTGCGAGATACCGTTGAGCAGTTTTTGCCGAAGCATAGTAAAAGCAAGAAGGCATAAGTTTAGGGGAATGTATTACATGCAACGTAAAGCAGGGAAGTTGAAATGTCCTTAATCTATTCCAGTTTTATCCAGAAATAACAATTTTGCCCTCTTAAAACACCTCGCTGATTATATACATTGTAAACGGGTGCAAAGGCATAGTTGCCTCTTTCCAATATTTTCAAATCCTTATTCCATGTCTACTCCTCAATAACCCTAATGGCCTGTATGTTTTTCTGTTTAAGAGATGTTGCATAAACAATCTCAAACTTCTCTTCGAGGGTAATAGGATCAACTACATAAACTGTGTCAGGACTGGGGTCAACCTCAAAAATATACGTTGCAGGGTTTATGGGATTATTTAACTTGCCCTCATAGCCAACCAGTTTACCAGACTCAAAATCATCCAGTAATGTCTCGAGCCAAGGCCTCTTTTCCGCTGTCTTAACATAGTTTTGCAACCAAGGTATGGTAGTTTTACCAGCCGCTTCAATAGTAAGGTCATATTCAATTACCTTCTTCAAGGTGTCCTGAGCATCAACATTAAATGCCACTAACAATACAATCGCAAGGGAAAGTATAATTTTCATAAAGTCGTTTTCAATAGAAAACGCAAGAAAGGAAAAAAGATACAGAATTCGCAACAAAAATAAAGGGAGCCAGCTTTCGCTAACTCCCTTTCGGTCGAAATACAACGCTTGGTTGTTGTTCTTATTGGGCCAAATAGGCCTTCAAGGCATCGCACTTGTTAGTTGCGCGAAGCTTGTTGATTGCTTTGTCCTTAATTTGGCGAACACGTTCACGGGTTAGGCCAAATTCCTCGCCAATATCTTGCAAGGTCATAGGGTGTTCTACGCCAATGCCGAAGAATAGTTTCAACACACCGCGCTCGCGCTCGGTAAGGGTAGCCAAGGTACGCTCGGTTTCTTTGCGCAACGAGTCGTGGTACTCCATGCCCATATCGGTACGGTCGGTATCGTGGTTCTCCAATACATCCAGCAAAGAGTTGCTTTCGCCATCAGTAAAAGGAGCATCCATTGATACGTGACGGGTGCTGATGTTCATGGTAGCAGCCACTTCTTCCGGAGAAATCTCCAATAAGGTAGCCAACTCTTCTGCAGTTGGTTCACGCTCATACTGTTGCTCTAACTCGGCCAATGCCTTGTTGATTTTAGTAAGAGAGCCAACCTTGTTTAAAGGCAAACGCACTAAACGGCTTTGCTCTGCCAATGCCTGAATGATAGATTGACGAATCCACCAAACAGCATACGAGATAAATTTGAAACCCTTGGTTTCGTCAAAGCGCTGAGCAGCTTTTACCAAGCCCAAATTGCCTTCGTTAATTAAGTCGTTCAATGACAGGCTCTGGTTTTGGTATTGCTTGGCAACTGATACTACGAAACGTAAGTTAGCGCGTATTAGCTTTTCCAAGGAACGCTGGCAACCTTCACGTATGCGCTGGGCCAAGTGCACTTCTTCTTCAGCCGTTAACAGCTCCTCACGTCCAATTTCTTGCAAATACTTTTCCAGTGACTGGCTGTCACGATTGGTAATAGATTTCGAGATCTTTAGCTGCCTCATTACTGAACCGGTTTTTTAGGTTTTATTTTGTGTTAGGAACGATAAATTTTTTGTTTCGGAGCTTAATAACTGCAGAAATAAGCAGTAAGTTCACCACATATAAACATTCTGTATTTAAGTCATAAGATAATAGCTATACAGCTTTCTGCCTCTTTTTACTTCAAAAGTGTGCGTAAGTTACGGATATTATATTTACCGCGCCACAAAAAAATTACAGGGCAATTCAATAAACGGAAACGTGGCGATAATATTATCTTAAGATTGGCATAATTTTCAACGAGTTATACATTTTTCTGAGGCGAAATGGCTAGTTGTTCTTCCCGTAAAATTGTTTGTTTCTCGCTTTAAGCAACAAAATGGATTATGCAGGTTATATTACCTGCTAAGTAAATATGCGTTTCCCGTTTTTTTATGGTTCCTGAATTGATGCTTTTTTGGGGGAATGTTGTTTGGCAAAAGAGCCTTTTAAATTCCGGGGAAGCTTGCATAACCCAAAAAAGAGCACCATAAGGCGCTCCTTTGAAGACGTTTAAAATCTAATTTTGTTTTATTCTGCGCTCACTATTAGTTTGCGTTGAGCATCTACACTTAAGCTTAAAAACTCCTTGAGGGTTATTTCTTCAGTTATCAGTCCATTTTCTTGGGCTTCATAAAAGAAGGTTTGCGCTGTAATGGGTTTGCCCTTTTTCAGCTCTTCCAACAATTTTTCGTTACCACCTAGCTTCTTAGAGTCGTAATATCGGTATGTGTTGTCATCGGCAATTATAAAGAATTTGCCCTTGGCCGTACCTATCGTGTAGTTTTTGGTAGTTTGGTAGGTATAGGTGTTTTCGTTATCTATCACCGATAGCTCAATAGCGGTTAAGGTGCTCATTACCAATGGGCTGTTGGCATCCTCCTTGTTTATTTCAATATATCGTTTTTCTTTACTAACTGAGTTGGTTGCCGAGCCAATTACTACATCGCTCAAGTACATGCCATTAAGGTTTACTACTTCAATTTGTCGGTACTCTAAGTTAGGATTTTTGTGTTTTGTAAGATCAGGGTAAAAAGGCTTATTGCCTACTTGTGCCGAAGTAGAAGAGGCGGTGTAGCTATCTTTGTTTGTGGCGCTGTTATAGTTATCTATACTTGCGTCATCGGTAAGAGGTAGCATGTCGCCTTCATATTGGGCTGTCAAGAGCAGCCTTACAACTTCGGTGCGGGAATATCCTTCCACTGACGCTATCGCGTAGCTTAGATCCGCTTGAGCAACTGCGCTTGCGCACAGGCCTCCCACTAAAGCCATTGTTCCTAGTATTTTTTTCATCTCGCTCTCCACTCTCAAGTTGGGCTGCTGGTTTCGCTCCCAACTCAAGTCAATCTATTCCACAACCATTATTACGATTTTGGCTTTTAAAGGTTACATTATGACGATAAATAACATTCAGAAATTGCCAATATCTTATAATATCTATTGTGCATCAATACTTTTGGCCACTGCGTATTTTTTTGAGCAAGTCCTTTAAGCCGCACACTTTTTTTGTTTAGTCATCAATTTGAGGCACTTAATTTGGCAGGTAGGTGCTGTATTGAAGTGGGTATAAAGGGGTAGCACAAAATAACCATACACGATTTAATGATTAAAATGCGTATTTCGTAAGTAACATAATTTCAGTATTGTAAAAATATTTTTTTTCAAAATAAAATTGTTTCCTTTTTGAAGCCAAATAGTATTGCATGACATTAGGTTAAACACAAATCGGGCTTACAAGATAAAGACATGCGCTATTGGTAAGTTAGGTAGGTATTCGGGGCGCAGTTAGGTAGCATATTTTCAATTTTACAAGCATCATAAAATTAAGCGTAATGAGAGATTTACTATGGTTGGTTGCCGTCATCCTGATAATAGGCTGGTTGGTTGGTTTTTTTGGGTTTGGCACAGCAGTAGGTGGGTTTATTCACATTCTTCTGGTATTGGCCATTATTGCCGTATTGATAAGATTGATTGGCGGACGCGGTTAGAAAGTTGGTATTACGAACGAGTATACTAAATTATTAAATGGTTAAATGGGGCTGTAGCAATATCTACGGCCCTATTTATTACACAGGCGCGCAACTGATCATTGCCCTAACTAATTACTCCATTGTATGCTGTTGGATGCTGCCGTTCTTTTAATATCTTTCGATATTAACCATTATGCTAAGAAAACAAAGCAGCCTTTCGCTATTTACTTTGCATCTTTTTTGGGTTGCTCTGGGTGAGGCTCTTCATGTATGAAAATGCGAACGGCATTGCTGTTGGGCCTTATTTTACCCCCAAATATGTTGGCGTATACGTAAGTTACTTGTGCCCCAAAATAGAAAATAATGGAAGAGTAAAATATCCAGACCATAATTACAAGTACCGAACCGGCGGCATCGTACAACGATGCTACGTTACTTTTGCCAACATAGTAGCCAATTAATAACTTACCTAAACTAAACAGAAGTGCCGTTATGCTGGCACCTACAAAGGCATCTTTCCATTTCATGCGTGCATCGGGAAGCAACCTAAATATGAGCGCAAACAATATAACCGAAAGTAAAAGTGGCAGTAACAATGAGGTAATGTGCACGTACCACATTTCCAGACCTGGTATCAAGCGGCTCACCCAATCGCCAAAAAAGGATACCGTGGCGTTGAGCAACAACGAAATAAGCAAAACGAACGTAATGCTCAATACCATTGCAAAAGATATCATCCTATCAATAGCCACTTTTAAGATACTGATTCGAGGTTTGGCCTTTACCCTGAAAATATCGTTCAATGAGCTTTGAATAGTAACGAACACGGTAGTAGACGCAAATATGAGCGCCACTATGCTTATGCCGGTGGCCCACCATTGTTTCTGAAATACTCCAATATTGCCAATGGTGTTCATTAATTCGGCAGCACCCGTAGCGCCTACCAGGTTACTCAGTTCATCTTGCAATTGTAATTGAAATTTTTGCTCTTCTAAAAAAAAACCGGCAATGTTGATGATAATAATAAGAATTGGTGGTAACGAGAATATGGTATAATAGGCCAGTGCGGCTGCCATATTCATAGTATTCTCATCGCTGAACTTTTGAAAAGACAGCTTTAACAGTTTCCAAACATTGATGAGGGTCTGTTTCATATCACTACAAAATACGATTCTTATTGCGTGCAAGATGTTATTAATACCCACTTTTGAGAAAACAAATCGATTCAGCGAGCTTAGGCGCCCTTTAAAAACAACTGCATTGTTTTGTTTGCAGGCTTCTATAAACCAAACGGCCCTTGAAACTGATGTTTCAAGGGCCGTTTGGTGCAGTACCGAGAGGGAGACTTGAACTCCCGACCTTAGGGTTATGAATCCTACGCTCTAACCACCTGAGCTACCTCGGTAAAAATTGGACTGCAAATATACACGCATTTTGCAAGCAGTGCAATTTGCAACGAAAAATTGTTCGGTGGTTATTGGTTATTAGTTGATTGGGTGCAGAATTGATAGGCAATCTGCTCCAAAAGCTCTCTTTTCAGCCAATTAACTCATAACAAGTAAACCAATAACTAGTTACCTAAAGCACTGCAGCTAGGGGCATTGCCTCGGCCATGCGCACGCCCTTGTCGGTCATTTGCAGGGTGCAGCATTCAATATGCGCATCATGCTCAAAAAACAAGATGTGGTTATGTTCTTGTGCGGTTTGCAAAAAACTTTTCTTTTCGGTCATGGTTATTAACGGGCGCACATCGTAACCCATAACGTATGGCAGAGGCATGTGCCCAGGCGAGGGTAGCAGGTCGGCCATATAAACTATGGTCTTGTCTTTATAGTGTATGTGGGGTATAATTTGGGCTTCGGTATGGCCATTGGCCAATATAAAATCAACACCTGGCAGTATGGGTTGGCCTTCAGTTACAAATTGTAGTTGCCCTGACGCTTGCAAGGGCAAAAAGTTTTCAGGCAAAAACGAAGCCTTCTCCCGCTCGTTTGGCGTTACGGCCCAATCCCAATGTGCTGGGTGGCTCCAGTACACGGCATTCGGGAAGGTAGGGGCATAACTGCCATTTGCAGTCCGTTTCACGGCGCCTCCGCAGTGGTCGAAATGCAAGTGGGTTAATATTACATCGGTAACATCTTCTGGAGCAAAGCCATGTTTTTTTAGCGAGCTTATCAACGTGGCATCGCCATGGGGGTAGTAGTAGCTAAAAAACTTTTCGTTCTGCTTATCGCCCATACCAGTATCTATCAGAGCCAAGCGGCCTTCGCTTTCAACCAACAGGCATCGCATGGCCCATGTGCAAAGGTTGTTGCTATCTGGCGTGTGTATTTTTTGCCAAATAACTTTAGGCACTACGCCGAACATAGCCCCGCCGTCTAGCTTAAAAAATCCGGTATCAATGGTATAGAGGTTCATTTCTTTTTAGTATCAAGTATCAAGTATCAAGTATAAAGTATCAAGTACGATGTACGAGTAGTGTTGAATAATGAAATTACCAATATTTGGGTAAAATGCCTTTCATTTACCACCCAACTTTGCACTTGCCGTTTCGGCTACAACCCGTTTTATCCATTGCCATCTGGTAGTTCTCGTTTAAAAGGCCTAATTATGAGGCGGATACCCCTATCATAGTTCACGTAGTTCCATATCCAGTTTATAAGCACAATAACCCTATTGCGAAAACCCACTAGCGAAACTAAATGCACAAACATCCACACATACCAAGCAAACAAACCTTGAAACTTAAACTTAGGCAACTCTACCACAGCTCGGTTTCGGCCTATGGTAGCCATGCTGCCCAAGTCGTTGTATTTAAATGCCTTTAATGGCTTGCCCAAGGTGGCATTGGTTAGGTTTTTGGCCAATAAGTTGCCTTGTTGTATGGCTACTTGCGCCAACATGGGGTGCCCTTTGGGTGTGCTAGGCGTGTTCATTTGAGCCACATCGCCAAGGGCATATATGTTGGTGTGCCCTTTAACTTGGTTATATTCGTTTACTTCAATTCGGTTTGGCTTGGTAAGCGCATCATCAAGCCCATCAATGGCAGCCCCAATCACTCCGGCAGTCCATATTATATTATCGGTTTCAAATACCTTGTCTGTATTAGTATATACCTTATTGCCTTTTACATCTTTTACTGCGGTATCTACCCAAATATTCACGTCCAGCTCTTTTAAATACTGAGCCGCTTTGGCCGACGAGACCGGATCCATGGGTGCCAAAACCCTAGGAGCTGCCTCTATAAGATGTATCTGCATTTTGCGTAAATCTAAATCGGGGTAGTCTTTGGCCAGCACGTGTGTCTTCAATTCGCCCAGCGCGCCAGCAAGTTCAACACCTGTGGGTCCTGCACCAATTATTACAAACGACATAAGGCTGCGTTGCTTTTCCAGCTCAGAGGAGAGCAATGCGCGCTCAAAGTTTTGCAAAATAAGGCTTCGAAGGTTCAAGGCCTCCGGTATCGATTTCATTGACATGCTTTGCTCTTCCATTCCGGCGATGCCAAAATAGTTCGTTTTAGAGCCAGAGGCGATAATCAAATGGTCGTATACCAAACTGCCAATACTTGTGTGCAAAGTGTTTTCTTCGGGCGACACGCTTTTTACTTCGGTCATCCGGAAAAAGAAATTTTGATGTTTTTTAAAAATTTTTCGAATTGGGAAAGCAATTGCATCGGGTTCGAGGCCTGCGGTGGCTACTTGATACAACAGCGGCTGAAAAGTATGGTAGTTGTGTTTATCAAGCAATACTACCTGAAATTTTGTACCGCTTAAAGCTCTTGCTACAGACAGCCCAGCGAACCCTCCACCTACAATGACTATTCTTGGTAGGCTAATGTCAGGAATATTCATGCCCGTTAATAACATGGTTGGGATTTTAGTGTTTGTAAAGGTAACGTTGTTATTTTTTACAATGTTCTTTTGTGGTATGAAAAGTGTTACTTAAATTAGGTTGTGATATTTATCTTTTAGTTACATGATTTTAACCATTAGTTATTTGTAAACGGCCCAACGGCTTAAATTATAAATTATTGCGAGAGGTAACATTTGAAATCAAATTTTAAATGTTACCTTAGCGCGCTGATTGCATATTATTGTTTTGTATATAGTACTAGTTATTACAACCAACAACTAACCGCCAACCACATGAAAAGCATTTTCCGGCTATTGCTAAGTCTATTGCTCATCACGGCATCTATTGGTATACCACAGTTTGCGGCCGCACAATGCGGTTTAACTGGTTTTACCGAACCTGGCGTGGGTGCCAATTTGAATTCGCCCTGCGGTACTTTTACTAGCGTAAACGTGGGTCCAGGTACGCAAACCTCGTTTCAGGTTCTTAACGGAGCTAGTTACACGTTCTCAACCTGCACCAGTTCTTGGAATACTGAGTTAACTGGACGAAACGCTGCAAACACCCAGCAATTTTATAACGATGACAACGGCCCTATATGTGCTACTACTCGTGCTTCGGCAACTTGGACAGCAACATACACCGGCACTTTATTTGCGATAGTTACTACCCCTCCTTGCGGTTTGGGTGGCACCAGTAGCGGTGTTTCGGCTATTTTGCAATACCGCCAAAACAATAACCTAGCCTTCACCTCGCCTTCAACTAATTTGTGCCCAGGCGCAACTAGGGCGCTTTTCGCTACACCTACAGGTGGGACATTTACAGGCACTGGCGTAAGCGGCACTACCTTTACGGCTCCAACTTCAGGTCCAGTAGTTATTACTTATACCTACGGTGCTTGTAGCACTACTCAAACCATCAATATCGACTCCCCACAATCGGCTCCAACTGGTGCTACTGCTTCTCCAGCAACGCTTTGTAGCGGTAGCAGCGTGCTTACTGCCAGTGGGGGCACTTTAGGTACGAATGGTACCTATCAATGGTATGCTGGTGGTTGTGGTGCAGGTTCTGTATTGGGCACTGGCTCAAGCATTACGGTTACCCCGCTAGCAACTACCAACTATTTCGTGCGTATTACGGGCGATTGCTCTACAACAACCTGTGTGCAAACCACGGTTAACGTTAGCTCTGCATCTACCGATCCGACAGGTATTAGCACTAGCAACAACAACTTCTGCCCTGGCGGAAGTGCTACGCTTACGGTTCAAGGTGGCTCTTTGGGCACAGGTGCAACTTGGCGTTGGTATTCTGGCTCTTGCTGCGGAGGTCCAATTATTGGTTCTGGTAACTCTATCACAGTAACCCCAGTAACTACCACTTCATATTTTGTGCGTGCTGAGGGTGCCGCTTGCGGAAACTCAAACGAAGCTACCGTTACTATTAATGTAAACACAGTTTCTACTGCACCAACAGGCGTTGCTTCATCAAATGGCACTGTTTTTTGTAACGGCCTTGGTACTACGGTGCTTAGCATTCAAGGCGGTGCATTGGGCACCGGTGCACAGTGGAATTGGTATAGCGGCACTTGCGGTGGTACTTTCATATCATCGGGCACTAGTTCAATTACCGTAAATCCTACTTCAAATACAACGTATTTTGTTCGTGCCGAAGGTACTTGTCCTCCTCCAACAGCTTGTGCGCAAGTTACCATAAATGTAAGCTCAGGTTTAACGATTACCAGTATTGGCAAAACCGATGTTACTTGTAACGGTGCCAATGACGGTACTGCTACCGTAAACGCAACGGGCGGTCAAACTCCTTACAGCTATACTTGGAGTCCAGGCTCTGGTGGTGCTACCCGAACTAGTTTGGCACCCGGCAGCTATGATGTAACCGTAACCGATGCCATCGGATGTACAACTACGGGTAATGTAGTAATAAACCAACCACCGTTGTTGCAAATTACGGCCGTTGCCAAAACTGATATTAGCTGTAACGGCGCTAACGATGGAACTATAACCATTACTGCCATTGGCGGTACTGGTGCATTGCAATACACAATCAATAGCTTTGGTACGACCCAAGCATCTAACCAGTTTAGTGGCTTAGGTGTAGGTGGATACACTGTTGGTGTAATTGATGCGAATGGTTGTACTGCAGTTTACAACGCAAACCCAGTTACTATTAACCAACCAACTCCGTTGACCATAGCAGTAACAAGCACTACCGATGCTAGCTGTAGCGGTGTAAATAATGGTTCGATTACAGTAAGCGCGAGCGGCGGTACTGGCGGTTATCAATACTCTTTGAACGGTAGTCCGTTCCAAATTGGTACCGTATTTGGTAACCTTTCTGCTGGTACTTATACCCTTTTTGTGCAAGACAACGCAGGTTGTTTGGCCAGCGTAGCCGATACTTTGGACAATATTACGTTTGTAAGCCTAACCGTTGATACTGCATACGATGTAACCTGCGCGGGCAATGCTGATGGTGGTTTTGAGGTTACCTTGTCAAATGGCGTATCTCCTTACCAATACTCTATAAACGGTATAACTTACCAAACTAGTGGTGCATTTACTGGCCTAAGCGGCGGTACTTATACTGTATTAGGCCGTGATGCTGCTGGTTGCCAAGATATTATTCAAATTACCATTTCTGAAGCCCCTGCTTTGGTAGCAGTAATTGATAGTGTTAATAATCTAACTTGTAACGGTTCAGGCTCTGGTGGAGTATTCATTAGCGTAAGCGGTGGTACCCCAGGTAGCGTACCTACTTTCAACCCATTAGCAGGTAATGTTCGCAGTGCTGCTGGTTTGAACGATGGCACTTTCTCCGCCCTTTCGAACGGTGTCCTTACTGGTCGTCCAGCGGCTAATGGTACATGCTGTAGTGCACAAGATCCACCAACAGACATTTATGAGTTTACGGTAACTACTAGTGGTTCTTATACCATAAATAACGACTATACTACCATATTTGATGGTTTCATGTTGCTGTACACCGATCCTCTAAACTGGAACGTTAACCCTCCTGCTACTTTTGTTGCCGGTAACGATAACTGTACAAACTTCTTGAACTCGTGCGTAACGGTTAGCCTTACCGCGGGCCAGACATACTACTTGGTAACTACCCGTGCTACTGGTACCAATACTACCGAAACTTGGAATACTACCTTTACTGGCCCTGGCAGCGTATTGGAAGTAACAGGTTTTGCTGCGGGGTACTCTTATGTATGGAGTAACGGAGCAATAACCCAAGACATTGATAGTTTGGCTGCAGGTACTTACACAGTAACTGTAACGGATGGCAATGGTTGTTCAACAACCGTTTCAGCCACCATTACTCAGCCGCTTCCACTAACAGTTAGCTTAGCAAATTTGGCCCAAGTTCGTTGTAATGGTGCCTCTGATGGTGAAGTTGACATTACCGTAACTGGCGGTACCCCACCTTACACCTTTGTATGGAGCAATGGTATTTTAACTGAAGACAACACCAACTTGGTTGCAGGTACTTATGATGTAACTGTGACTGATGCAAGTGGTTGTACTGCTACTGATAGTTATACTTTGAGCGAACCAACTGCTATTGCAGTAACCGGAACTGTAGTAAATGCATCTTGCGGTGCGAGCACAACCGGTTCGGTTGACGTTTCAGTGTCTGGTGGTGTAGGTCCATACACTTACTTCTGGAGCAACGGTCAAACTACTGAAGATATTACCAGCCTGTCAGCTGGTGTATATACCATACAAGTTCAAGACAGTCGCAATTGTATCTCTTCTGCTAGCTTTACTGTAGGCGGTGGAGCTTCGTTTGCAGTAACTGTTGACACAGTAGTTAATATTCTTTGCTACGGAGACACCACTGGTTCTATCGAAATCAGTGTTCCAGGTTCTGGTTACACTTTCATATGGTCTAATGGCGATGTTACTCAAAACTTAACCAACGTAGGTGCAGGCACTTATACCGTAACCGTTAGCGATGGAAGTGGTTGCCAAGCAGTAGCTACTGCTACAATTACTCAGCCAAGCCCATTTGTAGCTAGTGCGGTAGCAACCAATGTTACTTGCAACGGTAGCGCAAACGGCGCAATTGATGTAACCGTAAACGGAGGATTGGCACCATATACTTACGCTTGGAGCAATGGCGCAACATCACAAGATTTGACAGGTTTGGCTGGTGGCACTTACACTGCTACTATAACTGATGCCAACGGTTGCTCGTTGAGCGTATCGGCAACAGTAACTGAGCCGGTTGTATTGAGCGTGCAAGGTTCGGTGCTGGATGTGAATTGCAATGGCGGAAACAATGGTATTGTGAATGTTAGCGTGTCGGGTGGTGTTCCATCTTATACTTATGCATGGAGCAACGGCGGTACCTCTTCAGCAATATTTAACCTTACTGCGGGCACTTATGCTGTAACGGCTACCGATGCAAACGGTTGTACTGTTACCCAAAGCTTTACTGTGGTTGAACCACCAGTATTCTCTGTTACTGTAACAGGTGCCGATGTGAGTTGCAACGGTGGATCTGATGGTACTGTAACGGTTACTTTGCCTAGCAGCGGCAGTGGTCCTTATAACTATAGCTGGTCAACCGGTGATACATCGCAAAACTTGACTAACGTTGATGCTGGCACTTACACTGTGGTAGTAACCAATGCAAACGGATGTACTGCTGTAGGTACTTACACTGTAACTGAGCCAACTACTGTTTCAGTTACCCAAACGATTACTAACGTAAGCTGCAACGGTGGTTCAAATGGTTCAATTTCTATCAGCATTGCTGGCGGAACCAGCCCTTACAATGTTTCATGGAGCAATGGCGTAACGGTACTGGCTACTACTACCTCATTGATAAGCAACCTTGCTGCCGGAACTTATACTGCAACCATAACCGATGCAAATGGTTGTGTTAGCACGGTAAGTTACTCGGTTACCCAGCCAACTGCAGTAACTGCATTTACTACTGTAACCAATGCCGCTTGTAATGGTGCAGCTACCGGAGCCATTAACTTAACTGTTTCTGGCGGAACTATTCCATATACTTTTGCATGGAGCAATGGTGCAACTACTGAAGATTTGACTGGCTTAGCTGCTGGTACTTATACTGTAACTATTACTGATGCAAATGGTTGTACTGCCACAACAGGCGGCACCGTTGCACAGCCTACTGCTGTGGCTGTTCAAGGTAGTGTTGTTGATGCCTCTTGTAACGGAGCTAGCGATGGCGATATTTATGTAACTCCTTCTGGCGGAACTGGTGTATTCACTTATTTGTGGAGCAACAGCGCTACTAGCCAAAACTTGATAAATGTTGCCGCCGGTACTTACTCGGTAACCGTAACTGATGCAAACGGCTGTACTGCAACTGGTACTTATACTATAACAGACCCAGCTGCAGTAACCTCTACCCTTACGGTTACTGATGTATTGTGCTTTGGTACCGCAACTGGTAGTGTTAATTTGACCCCAGCTGGTGGCGTTGCACCATACCGTTTCTTGTGGAGCAACTTCAGTGTTTCTGAAGATTTGACCAATGTACCTGCCGGCACTTATGTAGTGGTAATTACAGATGTTAACGGTTGCACTTCGGTTGATACCGCTGTAGTAGGACAAAATTCACAGTTGGCCATTACTGGCACTGAAACGAACGTAACTTGCTTTGGTGCAAACGACGGCTCAGTGCTTGTAGTAGTAACAGGCGGCGTTGCCCCTTACACATACGCTTGGTCTAGTGGCGGAACCGCCGACCTAGAGCAAGGTCTTGCCCCAGGTACTTACACTGTAACTGCTACCGATGATGCAGGTTGTACAATCGAAGCTTCTTACACTATTACTGGTCCATCAGAATTATTGGGTAGCGGAGTGGTAACTAACGTAACTTGTAATGGCAGCGACAATGGCGCCATAAACCTAACCGTTGCTGGCGGCACTGCCCCGTACACTTATTTGTGGAGCAATAACGAAACTACAGAAGACGTAACCGGATTGGCAGCAGCTACTTACTCGGTAACTTTGACTGATGATAATGGTTGTCAGTTCTCTGATACTTTTGATATAACCCAACCAGATTCATTGCTTACTTCTATTACAAATATTGATGCCAACTGTAATGGCGCAAGCAACGGTTCGGCTTCATTGACGGTAACAGGAGGCACTGGTCCTTATACTTACTTCTGGTCAAACTTCCGTTTCACTAAGGATGTTTTCGGATTAACTGCTGATGAGTATTTTGTATTGGTTACCGATGCAAATGGTTGCCAAGCAGTTGATAGCGTTTCTATCGGCGAGCCAACTTTGCTAACCGTTACTGGTTCGGCTAAAGGTGCAGGTTGCGGTAACGAAGCCCGTGGTGCGGTTGATATAACTGTAACAGGTGGCACAACTCCTTACACTTTCTTGTGGAGCACAGGTGATGTATCTGAAGACATTACTGGTTTGGGTACTGGCACCTATTGCGTTACTATAACCGATGCAAACGGTTGTGAGGCGTTCTTCTGTGCTGTTGTATCTGCTTATCCTTTGCCAGTAGCTAACTTCAGTGCTTCGCTTGCTTGCGACGACCAAGAGGTTGCCTTTACCAATGCATCTAGCATTTCTGCTGGTTCATTGAGTTATTTCTGGGAGTTTGGCGATGGCGATACTACTTCTGACCAAGACCCAATTCATATCTACACTGCTCCTGGTACTTATTCAGTATCGTTGATTGCTACTTCTAGCGAAGGTTGTACCGATACATTAGTGCAAAGCCTAGTGGTAAACCCTACACCAGATGCTACCATTACAGCAAATGGTTTAACAGGAAGTGTATGTAGCGGTGATAGCGTATTGCTTGAAGCGCCAACTGGAGCAGGATACAGCTACCTATGGAGCAATGGAGATACTACCCAAAACATCACCGTTTATACCTCAGGCACTTATGGTGTTGTAATTACTAGCAGTGCGTTGTGTAACGGTATTGGCGAAATTGAAGTAGGCGTGTTCAGCGAAGCTGCGGTAACTATTTCTCAAGATACTACTGTAAGTTTAGGCTACAGCACTACACTTGAGGCAACCGGTGGTATTGCTTACGAATGGTCTCCTTCAACTACCTTGGATAACCCACTAACTGGTACTCCGATAGCCACACCGTTTGAGTTGACTACTTACACTGTTACCGTTACCGTATCAGACGGATGTATAACCACCCGCGAAGTAACGGTTACTGTGAATGAAGATTTCCGAGTTGACGTTCCGAACCTATTCACACCTAACGGTGACGGAATTAACGATTTCTTGGTTATCGATAACATCTTTACTTACCAAGTGAATTTGATGATATTCAACCGTTGGGGCACTGAAGTGTACGCATCAAATGCATATCAAAACGATTGGAACGGTACTAACGATAGCGGTGATGACCTAACAGATGGTACTTACTACTATGTTATTACTGTTGGAAGTAAAGTCTACAAAGGCGCTATAACCATCTTACGTTAATTGAACCAAATAGCTAACAACAACTAACCATATTCCATCATGAAAAGGTTCTTTTGGTTAATACTGGTAATCTTCCTGGCTAGCCCTGCTATCGCTCAGCAAGTTCCATTGTATAGTCAATACTCGCTCAATCCGTTTCTTTACAATCCGGCTTTTACGGGTGTAAGGCAAGGATTTAATGCCAACTTGGTTTATCGTAAAATGTGGACCGACATTAAAGGTGCGCCCGAAACCCGCGCACTTACCCTTGATGGTTCTATTTTGGATAATAAAGTAGGCTTAGGAGCTTATGTATATCAAGATTTTACCGACATTCTAGAGCGTTTCGGTGCAAATCTTTCTTATGCTTATTACATCAAGTTTAAGAAAGACATGCGCTTGGGTATCGGTATTTCTGCTGGCATCCAACAAACTAGAGTTGATTGGGAGCGTGCAAACACAGGTAACGATATCATTGACCCTGTTGTGATGACCAACACAGGTTCAGGTATGAACTTTGATGGTTCGGCTGGTATCAGCTTTATCTGGAAAGGTTTGAAAGCAGGCTTTGCTATACCTCAATTGGTAGAAACTAACATCCGCTACATCAATAACGATTCGCCAACTTCTTATCAATTGGCCCGTCACTATTTGGTGAATGCTTCTTATGACATTCCAGTTATTAAGGACAAATTCTTTATCGAGCCATTGGCTATGTTCCGTGTAACGAAAGGAATGTCTTACCAGTTTGATATTGGTAGCTCTTTCCGATACAAAGATTTCCTTTGGGTATCGGCCATGTATCGTTATGATTATGCTGTTACTTTTGGCGGTGGTATCAAAGTTCACGATCGCCTTACAGTTGGTTACTCTTATGACTATAGCGTAAATAGCCTTCAAAACTACTCTGGTGGTACTCACGAAATGTTTGTTGGTATTAAGTTTGGTAAGAAAGAAGATAAAGGTATGATTGAGGCCATCCAACAGCTTCAACAGAACCAGCAGTTGCAACAAGAACAAATCAATAAAATTGATCTTAAAACTGACTCAGTAAGTCAAATAAACAATGACCTAAAGAATCAGAACAATCAATTGCAAGCTGATGTCCAAGCTCGCGATGCTAAAATAAAAGAGCTAGAGGGCCAAGTAAATACTATTTTGAACGATTTGGCTAGGAAGGATTCAATGTTGACGGGTACCAAACCAAGCTTACCTTCTGACATTGTTTACGATGGTGGTGACGATGACTTATTGTTTATTACTGGTGAGCCATCTGGCAACTACTTTATGGTTGTGTCTTCGGTAAGAACCGAGTCGCAAGCACGCAAGTTGGCTAAAGACTACCAGAAAGAAGGACATAAAGTGGGTGTTGTGTATAACAAACGTCGTACTTGGTACTATATTTTTCTGGAGCAGCCAGGTACGCTTGAAGATGGTTTGAAAGAACTTTATCAATTGCGTAAAAAAGATGAATTTAAGGATGCTTGGATTCACGTTTATGATAAGGATAAAAAGTAGTAACCCGCTATTAGTAAATGAAAAATCCCCGTCTGGCTTAGCGCTCGACGGGGATTTTTTATACTAAATTTTTGACTTTGTTAAAGGGGGCTTTCAATTTTATGCACGTATATCTGCCCATCAACGTCGGTTCTGTTTAAGCAATCGGGCCGGTTTTTTAAGTCTCGGTAGGTTACCACCACTGGCAGCGAATCTACTAAATACGCATCAGGCATATTACGGGGTTGGTACTGTATGTCGGGCGGAAAACTTACTAACCATCCGCAACCACCATCAATAAATTCTCCGGTCCAAACAACATAACCAGTGCGTACCGAAAAGGGCTCTTTTGTGCATCCTGAAGAGACAAGAAGCATACTGGCAAATGCTAGCGATGCAAGGTTTCTGAGTGACAATGACATAGGGAGTAGGTTCAATGCCTTGAAATTAAGAAAATCTAGGCTAAAACAACTATACCCTTTACGTTTTAGTACTTTGTGGATAGTAAATCGGGGCAATTTGTTTTTATATTTGCACAACTTCTTCAAAAAAACCCATTTATGTTTCAAAAATCTACCCTTCTTGTTGCACTTACCTTGTTTTTGGTAGTGGGCATTAATACTATTGTTTTTACCTCTTCAAGCCAACCTCCGAGTGGGCATACTGGCGCACCTGGCGAAAATACTTGTGCAAAAGCGGGTTGTCACGATTCTAATACAGCTGCAGCTACGTCGCTTTTTTCGTTTGATACTGCGCCAACTGGCGGTTTTGCCAACGGCTACACACCAGGCACCTCGTATAACGTGTTTTTGAACGTAAACGCCCTGCCTAGCCCATCGAGCACCTCACCACGCAATGGTTTCGAGATTGTAGCCTTGGATGCGAGCAATAACCAAGCAGGTACATTTACAATTACCAACACAACCCTTACTACAAAGACCACGCAAACATCAAGGGAGTATGTTGGGCATAAAAATGCTAGCAGCACCGCAGCTTGGACTTTTAAGTGGGATGCTCCTGCCGCAGGAACAGGTGCAGTTACTTTTTATGCAATTGCCAATATGTCGAACAACAATAACTCAGATGGTGGTGACAGGATTTATACCCAGTCTTTTACTATAGCTGAAGCAACGGTAAACCCTTGCGCCAATTTCAGTTCGTTTATCTCTACCCCGGGCAATGCTACTTCATTTTGTGTAGGCCAATCATTGGCGCTTTCGGCTGGATCTACAGGTGGTGGCGGCGCGGCTTCTTACGACTGGAGTACAGGCGGAACAAACCAAACTGAGACGGTAAGTGCGGCCAATACCTA
Organism: Sphingobacteriales bacterium; assembly: GCA_027486795.1. Classification (GTDB taxonomy): domain Bacteria; phylum Bacteroidota; class Bacteroidia; order Chitinophagales; family CAIOSU01; genus CAIOSU01. The sequence goes on from JAIXOI010000004.1 coordinate 60,178, forward strand.
CACTGTAACAGTAACTGATGGTGCGTGTACCAGTACTAGTTCCATTACCATAACCAGTATTAACGCCGGAGTTGCCAATTTTACCACTTCAGTAACCAATAGCGATGTAGTTATCAATAACAGCTCTACAGGCGTTAATGGCAATTATACTTGGGATTTTGGCAATGGCCAAAGCTATGCGGATAACAGCGCTTCATTTACCTATACGTATGCGGCTCCGGGTACTTACACCATTGGCTTAAGTTATACTGACGTGTGCGGCACGGTTCAAACCAGTTCACAATCGGTTACCATTACCACCGTTGGTGTATCTGATTTAGGTTTGGCTAACGCACTTAGCGTTTATCCTAATCCCATTAATAGCCAAGCGAGCATTAACATTACTGGTTTTAATGGAAGCGAGTATCAGTTTACGTTGCTTGATATAGCTGGCAAAATGGTTCATAAAACACAAGGTGTTGTTGGCACGCCAATGTATATCAATCGCGACGGATTGCAAAGTGGTATATACTTCTATAATGTTACTTTGAATGGCCAAACTGCTCAAGGCAAATTGTTGATTGACTAATACTTTGTAAGGCGCTCCGAAATCTGTTCGCTGCCTATTTGCAATGCAACTATATAAGTACCCTTAGGCAAATGGCTTAAGGGTACTTTTGTTTTTGAGGAGGACGAGATCGTATTAAAAACCACTTGCCCAAGTAAATTGATGAATGATATGCTTGTTTCGGGGATTGGGGTTTCAATAATGCAATAATCTTGGGCTGGGTTTGGGTAAATGCTGATTGGGTTTTGATTAAAGCTTTGGTTTGAGATACTATTTAAAGTATCTAAAAACTCTATGCGCAGCAGGCCCTCGTTGGCGGCACTGGCCCATATGGCGCCCGAGGGGTCGTTTGCAAGCTGAAGTAGTTGGTCGCTGGGCAGAAAGTTTCCGCCGGCATCGGGTATGTTTAAGGTTGAGATGTTGAACCAGTTAAGTCCTCCTTCGTATACCACCAATCCCTTATCGGCCGAAGCAAAATATAAATAGCCGTTATTGCCAATTGCAATATGATTGATACTATTTGATGGATTGTTTGAGGTAAGCGTGTTGTAGTATACCCAGCCCAAATTGCCATCAAATGCTGCGGCGCCAGATGCAGGCATGGCAAGCAAGTAGTCGCCATTATTATTGCGCTTTATATCCAAAACGGTATTGTCAGGAAGGCCGCTATTGCTGTGGCGGTAAATAGTCCATGTAGTATCTTGTTGGCGCATAAGCCCGCTATTGAGGCCGCCAAGCCATACAATATTGTCTGGACCGCAATATGACGAGGTGATGTGCTCCACAAACCAATTAGTGTTTGTTTCGCGATAAACCTTCCAGATGCCATTGCTTATCTCAACCGCGCCACCAACGGTGCCTACCCAAGCATTGCCATTGGGGCAAAATGAAATGGTACGCACAAAATCATCGGGCAACGTGCTGTTAGTGGTGGTATAGTTGATCCAGCTAGTATCTGTTTGCACCCAAAAGCCGTTAAGAAAAGTGCCAACCCAAGCATGCCCTGCGGTATCAAAGGCAATGGCCCGAATTTGATAGCCTTGTAAGGTGTCTACAATGTCCCAATTGCCATTTTTAAGTGCAGTTAGCCCGTTTTCGGTACCAATCCAAAGGCTAGAGTCGGGAGCAATGGCCAAAGCCCTTATATTATCATCAGGTAATGGGCTGTTGTCCGTGTTGTATACCTCTAAAACATGCGGTTGGGCTTTGGCAACTGAGCTTAGGCTAACAAATGCTATTAGAACCAAAAAGATACGGTATATCACAACTTCGATAATTTGGCAAACTTACTTCCATTAATCCCATTCAATCTAACAAGGTAAATACCTTTCGGAAGAGAAGAAATATCTAACTGGTAGCGGAGGGAGTTGTCGGCAATTGGTGTCTCCATTACCTGTTTGCCACTTGCATCAAATAACGCTAAGGCACTAAACTCTCCATAAGGTACAATAATGGTTACGATGCTTTGAGCCGGGTTTGGGTAAACAATTAAGCGGTTGTCGGCCAGTTCAGTTATACCTACACCTGGGTTGCGCATTACGCTTACATACACGATGGTATCGGCAGCACACCCTGCGGCAGTGGTGTAGCGGTAAGTAATGGCAACCGAATCGTTGGCGCCGGCCTGCGACGGCGAGAACCAAGTGTTGTTATTGCCATCGGTGCTTACACCACGGCCACTGAAAATACCTGTTGCGGGCGACGCTGATATTTGAACTGGAGCATCAGTATCTAAATATCCGGCGCCCAAACCCACGATGCTTGCGGGTTCCGGCATTTCTACCACAGCCGATACGGCTACCAACTCACTGGGGCACTGAAAACTAGTGCCTCCTACAGTGGTTACACTTTGCACATATACGGTTGTGTTCTGCCTCAAAGTATCGATAATGTAAGTTGCTCCTACTTGAAGCAACGTATCGCCGTTAGCATTGTTATACCAATTATAAATTGTGCCACCGGCAGCAGCCAAAGTAGCATCGGCACCAAGGCAAGTGGTATCGCCAATAGCGATTGGCGTTAAGGGGGTTATTTGGGTAATAGTAACTGTATCTGAATAAGCAACCCCGCAAGGGCTGGTTACTTGCACAAAGTAATCGCCGGGTTGGGTTGCGGTAATACTTTGTGTGCTCAATCCGTTCGACCATTGATATGCCGAACCCGGGCTGGCAGTGAGGGTTACGCTACTATTGTTGCATAAATACGGATCGCTTGATAAGGTTAAGCTAGCAGTAGTGCCGCTTTGAGGTGTTTGTTTGGTTAAGGTAATAGGAATAGCGGTCCAGTTGTTGTTGTCATTTGTTTCCAAGAAATTATTCCTAGGGTCAACTTGGGCCACTATCCAATAATCACCATTACAGGTGCCAGGTGGTATATCAATCCACATACCATCAAGATATTGGCTGTATATATCCACGTATCCAACCGATATGCCCTGCTCAATTGGGTTGCAGCTGTATACGCCACCGCCCATACCAAAGTTTGGGATATTGGTGCTGGTAATGATGTTGCCTTTATTGTAATGGTGGTCGTCTCGGCAATCGCCATAGGAGGCATTGCAATTGCTTAAGTCCATCAAACAAAACCCGATTTTGGCGCCTGTACCAATAATGGGCCATTGCAAGGTGTCTGGTTGGTTGGGGTCCTCCATGCGCAACGAAAAGCTAACCCAATCATCAACATGGTTGTGCCCATGGCCTGGATGATATGTTTGGCCGCCGGCCCATCGGTCGGTGTAGGTTACTATATTGCCGTTTCGGTGATAAATGCGCTGTTTGAGTAAGTTGGTAGGTTCTGTGCCATTGGGGCAAGTAATAATCGATCGGGTAGGGTCGTAAATAGTATCGGTGCCGCAAATGAAATAATCGGTACCCAAAACCGTGAACGAACCGAAGCCCATATTAGGTGTAGAGCCTGTTACGCGCAACCTTCCATCATCGGCGCCATTGCCGGTTTGAGAATATTCGGTAGGGGTGTCGGTAATTAAACCATACCACGATATCATAATATCGGGCAACAAATCGCAGTTGGTGGTGCCATCGGGGCAAAGGCAATTGGTGCCATTGGTAGTAGAGCACGGCTGGCTATAACTGTAAGTGCTAAACGTAAATATTGCTACTAATATTAAGTACAGGTGTTTCATCGCTATAACTCTTAAACACAAGTTAACAATAAATAACCAAGTTGGCAATTGCCCGCTGCACAAAGCTTTTAAAATTGATTGACCGAAAATTGGGCTCATTGGTCGAAAAACTTATGTTACAACATTGATTTGGCAGTAGAACCTTTTACTTTTGTAATCGTTGTATATGCAACTATTTGTTTCATGAATGACCAAAAGTACATAATTAACGACTCTATCGGTTACCTTGCTGGTAGGGTAAAGCGAGAATTGACGCGCCTTCTGGCACGTAATTTATGCGATGCAGGTGGTGAAATTACGGCTGAGCAGTTTAGTTTGTTGATGATGCTATGGCTAGAAGATGGTCGAAACCAACAAGATTTAGCCGATTTGTATGGTAAAGATAAGACCAGCATTGCCCGTATGCTGCAAACCATGGAGCGGCACGGACTGATAGTTAGAGTGCCAGATGAAAAGGACAAGCGCAACAACCTGCTTTACATTACCCAAAAGGGTTTGGAAATTAGAGCCAAGCTTTTTCCGGCACTGCAATCCTCTTTGCAAGAAACAGAAGCAGGAATAAGTGCAGAAGAGCTTGAAACTTGCAAAAGTGTGCTGCGCAAAATGGTTGACCACTTGAGTCGTATAAACGATGAAGCTTACAAAGGAAATAAAGGAGACGGATGTGATGAAGAAGAGATTAACTGTGATGATAAATAAAAGCATGAAAAACAGCATAAGCATACTTATTTGGGCACTTGTGGTGGGTATGGCAACGGCTACCGTTTCGGCGCAGAGCGCCTTGCCAGATAGCACCAGCAAAACCTACTCGTTAAACGAGGTAGTATCAATTGCACTAAAAAACCAACCTGCAATAAAGCAATCAATGTTGGATGAGCAGATAGGCGATAGGCAAATTAAAGCCAACTTATCGGGCTGGATGCCGCAATTGAATGCCAGTGCCAACCTTAACCACTTCTTGGAGTTGCCGGTAAGTTTTTTTCCGAATCAAGCTACCGGCGAGCGCACAGCAGTAAGAATTGGCGTTTTCAACACTTCAAACATACTGCTTGAAGCAAGTCAGAATATTTTCGACAACAACTTGCTGCTGGCTACCCGCAATGCCAAATCGTTGCGCACCTGGTATGGTCAAAATACCGAGGAAGTAAAAATTGCAACTGTTGTTGCTGTAAGCAAAGCATACTACGACATATTGGTAACACAAGAGCAAGCTAATATTTTGGCCCAGGTGCGCGAAAGGCAACTAAAGCAGCAAAAAGATGCTAAATCGTTGTACGAGGGAGGCATTGTTGACCCTACCGATTATAAGCGTGCCACCATATCGCTAAACAATACCCTGGCCGACTTGAAACGAACTAGCGAGGTATTGAAAGCTAAGTATGCCTACCTGCGACAGTTAATGGGTACTGAGGCGGGTGAGATTTTTGCCCTAAAATTCGACAGATATGCCATGGAAACGGAAATGTTGCTAGATACCGCTATACTGGTAGACTATAACAACCGCATTGAAATGCAACAATTGCAAACCCAAAAACGCTTGCAAGACTTAAATTTAAGTGCTCAAAAATGGAGCTTTTTTCCTACCATATCCGCTTTTGCTAGCAGAAATCATGTTTTTCAGAACGATGATTTTGGCCAAATGTTCAACGAAGCCTACCCTAACTCAGTAGTGGGGCTATCATTGAACCTACCCATTTTTCAAGGGATGAAACGATACCAAAACGTAGAGCAGCAAAAGCTGGTAAACCAGCGATTGACGGAGGATATAGCCAACACCAAAAACGTTATCAATACCCAATACGAGCAAGCCATGGCACTGTACAAGAGCAACTTGAACGATTGGAAAGTAGCTACCGAGAACGTTACCTTATCAGAAGAAGTGTATGCCACCATTAAGCTACAATACGATGAGGGCATTAAAACCTACTTGGATTTGATGGTGGCCGAAACCGATTTGCGCTCGGCACAGCTTAACCAATTGAATACGATATTGAACGTCCTCTCGAGTAAGTTGGATGTTATGCAGAGTTTAGGAACCATTAATACAAATCGATAAACTATAAACAAATGAAGGGATTTTCCTGGGGGATACTGGCTATGGTTGTTGTATCCATTGTAACAACATCTTGCGGAGGCAATAAAGCAGCAGAACAAAAGCCATTGAATGCGGCTGTACCGGTAAATGTGTTTACCGTTACCGAGCAAGGTATTACAGGTATTGACAACTACCCAGCCACGATAGTGCCGCTTGATGAAGTTGAACTGCGTGCCGAAGTAACGGGCACTATTACCAGTATTTTTGTTAAAGACGGGCAAACAGTTGTGAAAGGCCAAAAACTATATGAAATTGATCGTAGTAAATATGCTGCCAACTACAAACAGGCGCAAGCCCAGCTAAAAGCCGCCCAAAGCACATTGGGGCAAGCTAAACGCGATGCAGAGCGTTATGCGCGCTTGCAAGAGAAAGATGCCATAGCTAAGCAAGTAGTAGAAAATGCCAATACGGCGCTATTAAATGCCGAGTCGCAGTTATTGGTTGCGGAAGCGGCCTTATCCAATGCCCAAACCGATTTAAACCGCTCTGTAATTACAGCACCGTTTGGTGGCACCATAGGTATTGCCAATGTTAAGTTGGGTTCGCTGGTAAGTGCAGGTTCAACTCTCATTAATACTATCTCGTCAATCAACCCTATTGCGGTCGATTTTGCGGTGAATGAGAAAGACATTTACCGTTTTTCGCTGTACATGGAGCAGCCCCACAAGAATAGCGATTCGCTATTTTCGTTGCAACTACCTAGTGGCGATATGTACCCAACCCAAGGCCATTTGGTAACTATTGATAGGGCCGTTGACCCACTTACGGGCACTATCAAAGCCCGGTTGAGTTTCGATAACGAAAAAGGCAATCTAAGGGCGGGCATGAGCGGCATTGTGCTGGTGCGCAACCAAGATACAGGTGCTAAGCTGGTGATACCTGGCATGGCTGTTACCGAGCAATTAGGTGAGTTTTTTGTATACGTGGTGGGTGATAGCAATAAAGTGACCCAAACGCGCGTGAAACTTGGCACTACTGCTGGTGATAGAATAGTAGTGCGTGAAGGCCTGAAAGCCGGAGATTTGATTGTTACCTCGGGCATACAAAATATGAGAAATGGAACCATAGTGCAGCCCGACAATGGTGCGAAGTAAGGTGTAAGATGCAACGATGGAGCATTTTTCGCCCCAAAAGAGCATAATAATTATAGCGGAGGGCAATGCCTTTCGGACATGATGGGGGAAACCTCTTTTATACAATATAGTTTTTTAATACCGAACACATGATTTCAGAAGTTTTTATTAAGCGACCCATTACCTCTATCGTAATCTCGCTGATAATAGTAATTATAGGACTATTGGCCGTACTGAGCTTGCCTATTAGCCAATACCCAAACATTTCGCCGCCAACGGTAAACGTTACGGCTAGCTACACAGGTGCCGATGCCTTAACAGTGGAGGAAACCGTGACCACGCCCGTTGAGCTACAAATTAACGGTACACCAGGCATGAGCTACTTAAGCAGCACCAGCACCAGCGATGGCCGAATGAGCACGACCGTGACGTTTGATGTAGGTACCGATATAAATATTGCGGCCCTTGATGTGCAAAACCGTGTGAGCATAGCTGAGCCTAGCTTGCCCGAAACGGTTCGCCGTTTGGGCATTACGGTAAAGAAACGTAACCCTACCTTGTTGATGGCGGTTGCTATTTTTTCGCCCAACGAAACACACGATATTGAGTTTTTGGACAACTATACCAACATCTATCTCAAAAATGCCATTTTAAGGGTAGAGGGGGTAGGCGACGTGAATACCCGTGCCGAAGACTTCAGTATGCGCATATGGCTAAACCCTGATAAGTTGGCGCAATTGGGCATGACCCCAGCCGATGTAGCTGATGCAATTAGAGAGCAAAATATACAAGTGGCGGGTGGGGCTGTAGGTGCTTCGCCGCAGCCCGAAACGCAAGCATTTGAATACTCATTGCTACTCAACGGCCGGTTGGAAGATGAGGAACAATACAAGAACATTATAGTGCGCACCAATACCGACGATGGCTCGTTGGTATACCTTAAGGATATTGCCCGTATTGAGTTGGGTAAATTCAACTATGGCGGTGCCGTGCGCTCCAATGGTCAGAAATCGGCATTGCTGCTTATATACCAAACTCCTGACGGCAATGCCATGTCGACAGCCGATGGAATTGACGCGGCGCTTGCTCAGCTTAAAAAGGGTTTTCCGCCCGATGTGGATTATAAAGTTGTGTTTGAGTCGGTGAGCGTGGTGCGCGTGTCCATTAAAGAAGTAGTGCAAACCCTGTTAGAGGCATTGCTATTGGTTACTTTGGTAGTGTTCTTGTTTCTGCAAAGCTGGAGGGCAACCCTCATTCCTGTGCTGGCTATTCCGGTTTCCATTATCGGCACGTTTATCTTCTTTATACCGCTTGGGTTTACTATCAACACCCTTACGCTGTTTGGATTTGTATTGGCCATAGGCATAGTAGTTGATGATGCCATTGTAGTGGTTGAGGCAGTGCAACATTACATCGACCATGAGAAACTTTCGGCTAAAGAAGCTACCCGCAAGGCCATGAAAGATATTACTGCTCCTGTTATTGCCATTGCATTGATATTGGCAGCGGTATTTGTGCCAGTAGGCTTTATCCCGGGCATCGTAGGCGGCTTGTATCAGCAGTTTGCCATTACCATTGCCATTTCGGTGCTGCTTTCGGCATTTGTGGCACTGACCCTTACGCCAGCTTTGTGCTCGTTGTTGCTGAAACCGATGAACTTAAGCAAAGAATCGCGCGGGTTGAACCGCTTTTTCTTTGGGTTCAACAATTGGTTTGCCAATGTTACCGGCCGCTACTCCAACAGCGTTAAATACATTATTCGAAAGGCGCCTTACGCCATGGTTTTGTTGGTGTGTATTTACGTAGGCACGGTGGGGTTGTTTAGTATGAAACCAACTGGGTTTGTGCCAAACGAAGACGAAGGCCGGTTGTTTATTGCCGTTACTCTACCCGAGGGTTCCTCAAGCATTCGCACAGCCGAGGTATTAGAGGACATTTACGAAATCATCAAAAAGTATCCAGCTATTAAAAATGCTACATCCATAGCTGGCTTAAACGTTTTGAACTTCTCTGTAAAAAGCAACACCGGTACCTTTTTTACCCAACTACAACCTTGGGATCAGCGCACTAAACCAGAAGATAAGCTGGAAGGCTTACTGCCCCGCCTTCGCAAAGATTTGGCTTCTATTAAGGAAGCGAACATCATTGTTGTATCTCCGCCAGCTATTCCAGGATTAGGAAACACAGGGGGTTTCAATTTCGTATTACAGCAGCGCCAAGCGGGCAGTGTGAAGGAGTTGGAGGAAGTAACGGGCAAGTTTGTCGCCGCTATCAACCAGCGGCCCGAAATTGCCGGGGCCTATTCGTTTTACAATGCCCGCACCCCAGGCTACCAAGTATTGGTTGATAGGGAAAAGGCCAAGAAAATGGGCGTATCGCTTTCGGCGGCCTACGGGGTTATATCCAATTATATGGGTAGCATTTATATCAACGACTTCACCAAATATGGCCGCAACTTTCGGGTAGTGGCGCAGGCCGATACCGCATACCGAATGAACATTGAAAGCATCAAGAATTACTATGTAAAAAACAATAAAGGGCAATCGGTGCCATTAAGCGCGCTTGTTGATTATAAAGTTGTTGAGAATGCTTCTTTGCTATCGCATTACAACCTGTTCCGCTCGGCCGATGTGAACGGTAATGCCGCGCCTGGCTATAGTAGTGGCGATGCATTGGCTGCACTGGAAGAAGTGGCCGAACAAGTTTTGCCTGCTGGCTACGGCTATGAGTTCTCAGGCTTAAGCTTGGAGGAGAAGAAATCAGGAGGCACCACGGGCATTATCTTTGCCTTATCCATTGGGTTTGTATTTTTGTTATTGGCAGCACTGTACGAGAGCTGGTCGGTGCCTTTCTCCATCTTGCTTTCGGTTCCAATCGGTGCTTTTGGTGCTATTTTGGCACTCACCTTCTTGCCGCAATTGAGCAACAATATTTACGCCCAAATCGGTTTGATAACCCTTATTGGTCTTACAGCCAAGAACGCCATTTTAATTGTGGAGTTTGCCAAAGAACGCGTTGATTGGGGCATGGATGTGGTTGCTGCAACGCTTGAGGCGGTAAGGCTGCGTTTGCGCCCGATAATCATGACTTCTATGGCCTTTATCTTGGGCATTTTGCCACTGGTGTTTGCGGCCGGTGCGGGTGCAGTTGCGCGCCAAACCATCGGTTGGACAGTGCTGGGCGGCATGCTTTCGGCAACCTTTTTGGCCATTTTTATTGTGCCGGTATTGTTTGTGCTCATTACCCGCTTGGCATACGGCAAAGAAAAGCTAGCCGAGCTGCAAGCCAACTATAAGCCCGAAGACCATACTGGTAGCTTGCATGGTTGATTTTTCGTTGGAGGCTATTAATAATGTTGCAACTTATTCCACCACTTTCCTACCCGAAAGCAGCGGCAACAGAATAAACGGAATAGCCAAGCTGCGGTAGCGCAATATGGCGCCTATGTTGGGTACTATTAGCCCTATGAGCACTAGCAGCATCAACCCAAAAAACAGCGCCGTGAGCAGTGGAGGCTTTTCAAGCAATGGCTTTCGGATGCTGAACAATCCTATAACAAACAACAACAAAAACCAGGTATGGTCAATGATGGCTAACCAATACAGGTGGCTGTTTTTAGATAGGTTGTAGGGCGCAACAAATTGGTTGTAGAGGCTGTAAGGTACATTCTTGGCCAATCCTATCAGGGTAGGTTCTATAGCTGGTAAGGGTATATTGCTATTGCCAGCCCTCAAAGCCGTAAACTGTTCCTGCTTGCCCGCTATTTGTTGCAGAATAGTTTGCTTGTTTGATAGCGGCATATAGCTGCCAATAATAAGGGTGCAGGCTATAATACTCAAATAGATATTCACTCGTCCATTGTCGAATACTGGGCTAAGTATTTGCGCCAAGAGTAACGGTAATAGCAACAGTACCAGAAAATCGCGGATAATGAAAGTGCCCGCTAAACCCAACAGCACATACAACATATACTTGGGCAACCAACCTATAAGGTAGATGCGCGACATGCCATACATGGCCAATGAAAGCGTAAACAATGCCATGGCCTCTTTGTGTATGCCCGAGGTAAAGAACCAAACGGATGGAACACACAGGAGCGCCCCAAGTACCAACCAATTGTTGCTGATAAGTGGCTTGAATGCTTTGTAAAGTAACAGAATGCCGCAATAAGATAGGAAGGCAAAAAACACTGCATTGGCCCAGTTATTGCCCCAAGTAAACAGGTTTACAAGTGCATTGAACCTTACCACTGAGTATGCGCTGGTGTCGGTCCAATAGCCCATGGCGTTTATTTGCGGGGCTATCCATTCGGTTACCGCAGTATCGTTTGGGCCAAAGGTGAGGCGCAGGTATTTTAGCGGATCTTCGCCGAGGGTCTTGAATATTATTTTCCCGTCGCGCAAGTAATTGATGGTATCGCCGCCATTAAAAAAGCTGAAATGAATTTCAACAAAGGCAATTGCTAAAATGCATTTAACAACTAATATGCCTACCCATACCCAAGCCGGAATGCCCTCGCCCCTAAACAACTTTACCCGCCAAACCAATAAAGCTAGCAGTATGATGTAAAATAAGGGCAGGATAAAAATGGGCATCCTTTTGAGGAGGTTTTAGGGCACAATATACATTTGTCTTGCGTGTTATGTCTTGTGTCTTGCGTCTAAAATTGGAAAGAAACAAAAAAAGCCGCCCCGTTAGTATACGAGGCAGCTTTTGGTAGGTATTGCAACAGCAGAATTACTTCTTGCCGTATTTCTTTTGGAATTTTTCGATACGGCCAGCGGTGTCGATGAACATCATCTTGCCAGTGAAAAATGGGTGCGATTTGTCAGAAATCTCCAAACGCACAACAGGGTAATCTTTACCGTCTTCCCATTTGGTAGTCTCGCGAGAGTTAATGGTAGAGCGGGTTAGGAATGAATAGCCTGCAGAAATATCTTCAAACACCACAAAGCGGTATGATGATGGGTGGATGTCTTTTTTCATTACTCGATTCTTTTAAGGACTGCAAATATAGAGCCTTTTCGTTAAAATATCAATTGATTATACACTTTTTTGTAGAAACGGGGTTGCCTGCCCAATCCACTTGTCGGGGTTGATAGTTAATTTATCTATTTATTAAGGCTTATTTGCTGTTTACTTGTCTTTTACGCTTAAATTAGCAGCAAGCGGCAACGTGATTTTGTTAGTTGCATTGGCCACTGTATTATTCTATAGCAATCCAAACATTATGAAGTACGAACGGATAAACCCTGAGTTGTTTAGCTACAACCGTGAGCGTTTTAAAGCACAAATGAAAAGCAACTCCTTGGTTGTGTTTCACTCTGCCGAGTTGATGCCTATGAGCGCCGATGCTACTTTCCCTTTTCGCCAGAACCCCGATATTTTTTATTTAACGGGCATCGACCAAGAGGAAACCATGTTGATTTTGTTTCCGGATGCACCTGTTGAGGCTTATAAGGAAATGCTGTTTATTCGTAAAACCAACGAAGTGATAGCAGTTTGGGAAGGGGAGAAGCTAACCGTTGAGCAGGCCAAAGAAATTTCGGGCATTAAGAACATATACATGGCCGATGAGTTTGATACGCTGCTCAAGGTACTTATGAACCATGTTGAGACCGTGTACCTGAACCTGAACGAGCACGACCGAAGCAGCAACGGGTTACCATATAAAGACTTACGTTTCGCAAACGAGTTACGCGAGCGCTTTCCGTTGCATAATTACAAGCGGGCGGCCCCTATTATGGAGTCGCTTCGGGTTATCAAATCAGACATTGAGATTGCGCTATTGCAGCACTCTTGCAACATTACCGAGAAGGCTTTCCGCAGGGTATTGAAGTTTGTGAAGCCCGGTGTGAAAGAGTACGAAATTGAGGCGGAGATCATGCATGAGTTTTTGCGTAACGGGGCCACCGATTATGCTTATTACCCCATTATTGCTAGCGGAAAGGATAGTTGCATACTGCACTACGATAAAAACAACAAAGTTTGCCAAGATGGCGAAGTGTTGCTATTTGATTTTGGTTGCAAATATGCTGGCTATGATAGCGACATGAGCCGCACGGTGCCTGTGAATGGCCGATTTACAAAGCGCCAAAAAGACGTTTACAATGCAGTGTTGCGCACTATGCGCCATGCTACATCGTTGCTTAGGCCAGGAGTATTGATTGAGGAGTACCACAAAGAGGTTGGCAAATTTATTACTAGCGAGATGATAGCGCTAGGCCTATTTACCAAAGCCGAAGTTGATGCGCAAGACCCTAAAAAGCCATTGTATAAAAAGTACTTCATGCATGGCACCTCGCACTTTTTAGGACTTAACACCCACGATGTAGGCGATAGATATAAAGCACTGAAAGCAGGTATGGTACTTACTTGCGAACCAGGTATTTACATCCCTGCGGAGCGCATTGGTATCCGTTTGGAGAATGATATTCTATTGAGCCACGAAAATCCGATTGACTTAATGGCCAATATACCGGTTGAAGCGGATGAGATTGAGGAATTGATGAACAGTTAGTCCACCGTCAACGGCCTCTGGACGAAAGTTTTGATAGTGGATTGGTTTTGAGATTTTAAACTTTGCGCAATATTAGTGTGAGGGATTGGTTTCCTGCGAGTCATCTTGATTTTCTTTATAAGGCCTTTGTAACCAATCAGCCCTAATGCACCCTCCCGCCCGCAGGTACTTCTTGCTGGGGCTGCAGTAGAATAATGTGGCCCTGTGCATCGGGCACACCCAGCAAAAGCACTTCTGACATAAACGGCCCTACTTGCCGCGGTGGGAAGTTGAATACCGCTATCACTAGCTTTCCCAACAAGGTTTCTGAGGTATAGTGCTGCGTTATTTGCGCCGAGGTGCGCTTGGTTCCCAGCTCTGGGCCAAAATCAATGGTGAGTTTATAGGCGGGTTTGCGCGCTTCGGGAAAAGGTTGGGCATCTATTACCCTGCCCACGCGCATGTCTACTTTTAGGAAATCTTCTATGGTGGCCATTACGTTGGGTTTAATGCTCCAAAAACCGCTTACCAACACAATCCAACAACTCTTGGTGTATTTGTGGGCTGCTGGCTATTATCTGGCGGCCAAAGAGGTAGTTGTCGCCACCACCGAAATCGGAGACCATGCCGCCCGCCTCTTGAATAATAATGATGCCACCAGCCACGTCCCAAGGGTTGAGGCCATGCTCAAAGAAGCCATCAAAACGGCCATTGGCCACGTATGCCAAATCTACGGCGGCACTGCCCATGCGGCGCAGCCCACGGCAACACTGCATGAGGTGTCGCAAGCTATCCATATAGGCGTTTATACCGCTAAAGTCGGTATACGGGAAGCCCGTGGCCATTAATGCATTGGCCAGCGGTGCCCGTTTTGATATGTGTATGGCACGGTTGTTCATTTTAGCGCCGTCACCTTTCAGGGCACTGAACAGTTCTGCGCGGTTCACTTCATACACAAACCCCATAACCAATTGCTCGTTGTGCCTTAAGCCAACGCTCACGGAGTAGGCAGGTATATCGTGCAGGAAGTTGGTAGTGCCATCCAGCGGGTCAATAATCCACTCCCACTCGCGGCCGGTAATGTCGGTGGTGTCCTCCTCGGTAATGAGGCCCGCACCGGGTATCAGTTTCAGTAATCCTTCCACAAGCATTTGTTCAGCTTGTTTGTCCACGTAACTAACGAGGCTATTGCGGTCTTTCTCTTCGATAACGATGTCGTTGCTATGCAAGGATTCTTGGCGTATAAACTGTCCAGCTTTAAGCACCAGTTCGGCAGCTGAGGCGTATATTTTGTTCATTCTGGAAAAGATTACAAATTCAAAATTGAAAATTTAAAATTGGGGGAGCGAGTTCAAAATTGAAAATTTAAAATTTGGAATGACTCCAAAAGCAATTTTAAATTTTAAATTTTGAATTAGTTTAATCAAGCCGGGTACTTCAATCCCAATCCTTTTAAGTGGTCGCGGATGATGATGGCTACTTGCTCGTTTCGGTACCAGCGCTTATCGGCAGGTATAATGTGCCAAGGTTTGTCTTGGCAACCGTTAATAATCTGTTCATACGTTTGGCGGTAATGTTTCCATTTGGCATCGCTTATTTCGTCGGCATGGTTGTATTTCCATTTTTTATCGGGCAAGGTTTTCCGTTCGGCAATGCGCTCGGCCTGCTCTTCGCGAGAGATTTGAAGAAAAAATTTGAGCACATGTATGTTGTTCAGGTCTAAATTTTCTTCAACGGCGTTTATCAGCGTATATCGCTGGGCAATAACCGCTTTGCTATGGGTGGCCTCAACGGTGGGTACTAGAATATCTTCGTAATACGACCGATTGAATACCTGTATCATTCTTTTGGCCGGAAAATGCGGATAAATGCGCCAAAGGAAATCTTGCTGTAGCTCTAGTTCGGTGGGTTTTTTAAATGATTTAACCTGCACGCCCATCGGGTTCATGGCAGTCATTACGTGGCGGCAAACGCCATCCTTGCCCGAGGCATCCATGCCTTGCAAAATAATGAGCAGCCCAAACCGTCCATCGGCATAAAACACGTTCTGTAGCTCAAACAACTCTTCACGCAGTTCTTTCAGATGCTCTTTGCTGGCATGCTTGTGCGCCCCATCAGGCGGGAGGCTCGATATGTTGCTAAGGTCAATCATTCCATTTACGATTTACGAAGTATGATTTACAATTGCTTGATGCACGAAGTACAATTACTTGAAGGACGATGCACAATGTACGAGGTACCATTTAAAGGTAGCAATTGTATTGCTGATTTGCATTGGCCACCAATTGTCATTAAGGTATCTTGATACTCAATACTCAAATCTTGCTACTAAAAGTCCTATATTAGATGTTATAACACGCACTCGCTATGAACCAGATCCTGCCCCTATTTTCACGATTGCTCCTAGTGCCGCTCTTTGTATTCTCGGCCATCAAAAAGCTTGATAACCCAACCGGAACGGTAGAAACCATGCGCTCGGCGGGTATCAATTTCCAAACCGAGCTGTTTATGTATGGCTCAATTGCCTTTTTGCTTATCGGCAGTTTATTGTTGCTATTGGGCTACAAAACCCGCGTAGGTGCCTTCATGCTACTGTTGTTTATTGTGCCCACCACCTTGCTCTTTCATTGGGATTTTACGGATATTACCCAAACCATAGCCCTTTACAAAAATGCGGCTATTGCGGCTGCATTGCTGCTGCTTATGGCCCACGGCCCCGGTGGCGTGAGTATAGATGCCAAACTAAACAAAGGCCACTGATATGGGCAGCTATAACAACCAAACCGTTTGGATAACGGGTGCCTCATCGGGCATTGGCGAAGCACTGGCCTACGAGTTTGCGAAGCAGGGTGCCAACCTTATTATCTCCGCGCGCCGGGCCGATGAACTGCAACGGGTACAAGCGCATTGCCCCGACCCAAGCAAAGTACAAATACTTACCCTCGATTTAGCCGCTCACGATACCTTTGCGGCTAAAACCGCCGAGGCATTGGCCTTTTTTGGGCAAATAGATGTTATGGTGCACAATGCGGGCATAAGCCAACGCTCGTTGGCCAAAGACACCAGCCTTGAGGTGGACCGCAAACTGATGGACGTGAACTACCTGGGCACCGTGGGCCTTACCAAGGCCTTATTGCCCCACTTTTTACAACGAAAGGCTGGCCAATTGGTCGTTATAACTAGTTTGGTAGGCATTATTGGCTCGCCGCTGCGCTCGGGCTATGCCGCCAGCAAACACGCGCTGCATGGCTTTTTTGATAGCCTTAGGGCCGAACTCACCAACTACAACGTTGGGGTTACCCTTATTTGCCCGGGCTATATAGCCACCAACGTATCGGTAAATGCCCTTACTGGCGATGGCACCAAGCAGAACAGTATGGATACCAAAACCGCTGCAGGCCTGCAACCCGACGAAGCTGCCCGGCAAATGGTGCGGGCCATCAACAACAGAAAACTGGAAGTATATATCGGCAAAGGCGAAACCTGGGCCATTTACCTCAAACGCTACTTGCCCAACCTCTTTGCCAAGGTATTGGCTAAGGCTAAGGTTACTTGAGGGGTCTTATGCTGCTCTATTGCACTCACAAAACCTGGGTTTTGCTACCAATCTTTTTATTCACCAAGATATTCCCTATCTCGCGCAAGTATCCACTTGTGCCTAGCCATGTGCAAGTATTTACTTGCGTAATGCTAAACTTAAAAACGTCCTTATCCCACCCCCACTACCCCCATTTCCCCAAAACAACTTAACTTTAGCGGTAGCAACCACGCAACCTCGCCGCTATGAAGTTTATTAAGTTTTTGGTGCCTACCTTTTTGGCCTTGGTGTTGGCCTTTGCCCTCAATGGCGAGTTGACCATTGGCGATAAAAATCTGCCACCCATGGGGCCGCTGCTGAGCCCGTTTACGGGTTTCTGGCAAAATGCCGAATCGAAGGAAATAACTTGGAACCCCGATGTGAAACTAGATGGGTTAGCGGGCAGCGTAACCGTGCAATATGATGCGCGCCGCGTTCCCCACGTGTTTGCCCAAAACGACGAGGACCTATACTACATGCAGGGCTACCTCACGGCCCAAGACCGCCTCTGGGAAATGGATTTCATCACCCGGTATGCCAGTGGCCGCATCAGTGAGCTGGTGGGCGAGCGCGGCCTAAAGCTGGACCGCACCAACCGCCGCATGGGCATAGCCTATGCCGCCGAGCAAGCCGCGGCCCACATAAACGATAACCCCACCAGTAAAATGGTGCTGGAGCGCTACACGGCGGGCGTAAATGCCTATATAGCCAGCCTGAGCGATGGCTCGTTGCCGTTGGAGTATAAGATAATGAACTACAAGCCTGAGCTGTGGTCGGCATACAAAACCACGCTCCTATTGAAATATATGGCCAATAACCTTTCGGGCTGGGACAAAGACTTTGAATATACCAATGCCTACAACCTGTTTGGCAAAGAAATAACCGACCTGCTATACCCCGACCGCCCAGCTGGCATCGACCCGATTATACCCGTGGGCACACCTTACAACTTCCCGGTTGAGGCGCTGGATACCCCGAAATATACCATCGCCAAGGGCGTGTTCATCAGCTCCGAATTTGATGGCCCCATAAGGGAGAATTTGGGCAGCAACAACTGGGCCGTGAGTGGTAGCCGCACCAATACGGGTTTCCCGCTATTGGCCAGCGACCCGCACTTGGGCCTTAACCTACCATCTATTTGGTACGAAATGCAGCTTACCTCGCCTAGCGTAAACGTATATGGCGCCACGTTGCCGGGTTCGCCGTGCGTTATTATCGGCTTTAATGCCGATGCCGCTTGGGGCGTAACCAATGCCGGCATGGATGTGCGCGATTGGTACACCATAAAACTATTGTCCAACGACAAGTACCTGCACGATGGCGCCGAGAAACCGATTGAGTATCGCTACGATACCATCCGTGTAAAGGGTGCTGCTGATTTTATTGATACCATTAGGTTTACGCACTTCGGCCCCGTGGTATACGACGAGCGCTTCGACCAAAACGGCAACACCACGCCACTGGCCCTGCGCTGGACGGCCCACGATGCCTCGGATGAGTTGATGACGTTTTACGGCCTCAACCGTGCCAAAACCCACGACGACTATTTAAAGGCCTTGAACTACTACTATTGCCCGGGGCAAAACTTTGTATTTGCCAGCCACGCTGGCGATATTGCCATCAGGCAACAGGGCCATTTCCCGAAAAAGTGGCCAGAGCAAGGTCGGTTTATCATGGACGGCAGCACATCGGATTTTGAGTGGCAGGGCTTTATCCCTTTCGACCAAAACCCGCAAGTGAAAAACCCACCACGTGGCTGGGTGAGCTCTGCCAACCAACACCCCGCCGACAGCACCTACCCGTACTACTTCTGTGGCTATTATGAGTACGACCGCAGCCGCCGTATTAATGAGCTGTTAGGCGAAGACCGCAAGTACACGGTGGAGGATATGAAGCAATTCCAGAACGACAACTATGCCTATTATGCCAAAGATTTGGTGCCGTTTTTAATGGAAAACGTGAACGACCTAAACCTTAACCCTGGCCAAAAAGAAGTTTGGGAACTACTGAAAAACTGGGACTACAACTACACCGCTGATAGCAGGGCTGCAACGGCTTTTGAGATGATATATGATACATTAATGGTGCTGGTTTGGGACGAATTGCAACCTTATGACGAAAAGGGCTTGGATGCACCAACCGGATACGTAACCATACAAGTAATGAAGGCGCACCCAGAGCATGCACTAATGGATTATAAGGACACCCGCCCGATTGAAGATGCCGCCGACATGCTGAACATGGCCTTTTTGGCCGGTGCCGAAAAGTATCAAGACTGGAAAGCCAACAATGGCAAAGAACCGGAGTGGTGGCAGTATAAAAATACTACCGTGGCGCACTTGGTACCGTTCTTCAAGGCATTTAGCAGGCCAATGATACACATGGGTGGCAATAGGCACATACTAAACGCCACCGATGGCACGCACGGTGCTTCGTGGCGCATGGTGGTAAGCTTAGAAGATGAAGTGAAAGCGTGGGGCGTATATCCAGGCGGTGCCAGCGGCAACCCGGGTAGCTATTATTACGATGCCTATGTAGATACTTGGGCCGCAGGCGAATACTACGGGTTGCTGTTTTTGAAAGCCCCAGTGCAAAACGAGACCATTCAGTTTACCCAAACCTTTAGCAAGTAAGCCATGAAATTTATCATCGTAACATTGGCAATAGCCTTAGTAGCATTTGGGGTACAACTGGTACTCCCTTGGTGGAGCTTGGCTTTGGTGGCTTTTCTTATCGGTTTCGTGAGCAACCTATCGGGTTGGGCGGCGCTGGCTGCGGGTTTTTTGGGCTCGGGTAGCGTGTGGGCATTGTATGCCTTTTTGCTCAATAGCGGCAACGATTCGTTATTGGCGCACAAAATGGCCGCCTTGTTTGGCGTGCCTAGCTCGGCACTGCTCATGGTGGCTATTTCGGCGCTCATTGCGGCTTTGTTGGGCGGTTTTGCCGCCGCAGGTGGCCGAAACCTGAAACAGTTGGTAGCCAGTAAGTAGCCCCGTTGTTACTTTTTTTGTTTTTTAAGCCTAGTAGGTACATTTAGGTATAGCCATTGCAGTGGTTTCATTTGCTATTTTGCTATATTAGTGTACCCTTAAATTATTCAACCCACTATAACCCCATTTATTGCAATGAAAAGCCGCTATGCTTTGCTGTGCCTGTTGGCATTTGCCGTTATTACTGTTTCCGTGTCAAGTTGTGTCAAAATCCAGAATAAGGTACTCTTGAAAGGTACGTGGGAGCTGGTAAATTACAAGTTTGATACGCTATCGTTAAACTACATGACCGTGATATTGCCGGGTTACACACAAGGTGGCGATTGCTGCCGCTACATGATTGACTTTAAGGACAATGATGTGGTAACGGGCACTTACTACGTAAACGACACCGTTAATTACACTGTAGACGGCACATGGAGTTTGGATGAAAAAAGCACTTTAGTAATTGACTTGGATAATTATGTGGATGGCACTTTCGATATTGAGCGTGAAAACCGCACCACATACTACCTCACCACCGACTCGTGCTCAGTAGAGTTTGCACCAGGCTTTTTTATCTCCTACCCAGTTACGCTCGATATTAAGCGTAGGTTTTAAGGCCGTTTTCTTAAGCTTTATTACCAAAACACCTTACTCGATAGTCATTAGCTATCAGGAAGTCGTACAATTTCCCCAACTTTGCGACACCATGGACCATCGACCATGGACCATCGACTATCGACCATGAAGCAGCACATCCCCAACATCGTTACCCTAATGAACATGGCCTGCGGCTGCGCGGGCATTGCTATGGTAATGGGTGGGCAACCTGAATGGGCTCCTTTTATGGTTTTTTTGGGAGCAATTTTCGATTTCTTTGATGGATTTGTTGCGCGAGCCTTTAAGGCAGATTCTGAGCTTGGGAAACAGTTGGATTCGATGTCGGATATAGTGACGTTTGGCGTGCTACCGAGTATATTACTGGTCGTTTGTTTAAATTACGTACAGATACCAGATCCAGTGACGGGAAATGTATCAGGATTTAATTTGCTTCAATCTATACCAGGCTTTTCTGTTGACGGTGAAACAAGGTTTTTTGTTTTTACTGAGTGGTTTAAAATGTTGCCTATATTTATCATAACCCTAGGCGCTGGCTACCGCCTTGCCAAATTCAATATTGATACCCGCCAAACCACTAGTTTTCTGGGTCTTCCTTCACCCGCTAACGGAATATTCTTTGCAGCACTGTTCCTGGGGATAAGCATGGGCAATTTTCCGGAATGGCTAATGCCTATCTTATTAAACCCTATCACCCTCTACGCCCTCGCCTTCATCTTCGCCCTTCTCATGGTTAGCGAAATACCGATGTTTGCGATGAAGGTAAAGGGCTATGGCTGGAAGGGCAATGAATTTCGGTACGCTTTGTTGATTTTATCCTTGCCGCTTATCATATTCTTTCAGTTTGCGGGGCTATCTTTGTGCATCATTCTGTATATCCTCTTATCCATCATACAAAACCTGGTAAAACGATGAATTTCATTGCCGAGATAGATGTAATGCCCCTTAAAGAATTGCTTGACCCACAAGGTAAAGCAGTAGCCGCTGGACTTAAAAACCTAAAGCTAGATGCCATTACCGACGTGCGCGTAGGTAAACACATCACCCTAAAGCTTGAAGCTGCCGACAAAGCCACCGCCACCGCCCAAGCAGAGTTGGCTTGCCAAAAACTATTGACTAATAGGGTAATTGAGTACTTTACTTTCGAAGTAAAAGAAGCGTAAGATTTAGTTGCGGGTTACGAGTTACGGGTTTCGAGTTCATACTTTATGTTATGTCGACACCCTCAACAGTTAATTTCCCATTTAACTCGCAACTCGTAACTGACAACTCGTAACCCACTTACCCATGGCCCACCTAATACTCGTTCCTACCCCCATCGGCAACCTTGAGGATATGACCCTTCGGGCAGTGCGGGTATTGAAGGAGGCGGACTTGATACTGGCCGAGGATACGCGTACTAGCGGTTTCTTGTTGAAGCACTTTGGCATTAGTACCCAAATGAAATCGCATCACAAATTCAACGAGCACCAATCGGTGGCATACTTGGTGCAGCAGATATTAGAGGAAAAGAAAACCATAGCCATGATAAGCGATGCGGGTACGCCCGGCATCAGTGACCCTGGCTTTCTGTTGGTGCGGGAGTGTGTAAAGGCCGGCATACAAGTAGAGTGCTTGCCTGGTGCCGTGGCGTTGATACCCGCTATAGTGGTATCAGGTTTCCCAAGCGATCAGTTTGTGTTTGAGGGCTTTTTGCCCGTAAAAAAGGGCCGCCAAACCCGCATGAAGGCATTGGTAGACGAGAAGCGCACGATAGTGTTTTATGAATCGCCGCACCGCATTGGCAAAACTTGCGAGCAATTAATGGAATTTTTAGGTCCAGACCGCGAGGCGTGCATTGCCCGTGAATTGAGTAAGAAGTTCGAAGAAATTATCCACGGCTCCCTAACCGAGCTAGCCCTGCGCTGCAAAACCAAACCGCTCAAGGGGGAGATTGTGTTGGTGGTGAAAGGAAAAGATTAAAAATTCAAAATTGGAAAATTAAAAATTGCGTATCCATTTGTACCTTGCAAACAATTTTAAATTTTAAATTTTGAATTCAAAATCTTCAACCATCACCAACCTAAAAAAAGCTGGAGCCACCATCCTTTATGGGCTTACGCTCGGTGCTTTGTTCTTTTGGCAGGTGGTTGATTTGGAAGGCAATACCTTCACTTTTTGGGATGCGGCCGCACTTTGCAGCATCCTATTTTTAGCATACCCGTTGCTGGTGCAATTGGTGCTGTTTAAGGATAAGGATTTCCTTAAGCTGCATTTCATGGCTTGCGGCACTGGTTTGTTGCTGGCGTTGGCTTGGCCACCTTTACCCATGGCGTTTATTGTATTCGGTGCCCTAATGCCACTGCTTTACGTGGAGCACCTGGTGAGCGACCCCAACAGCAAGTATTTTGGTCATAACTTCTTTAGGCTCAGCTATACCGCCATCCTGCTTTGGAACATACTCACCACCTATTGGGTGGCCAACTCGCATGTGTTCGGAGGCATTTTTGCTTTCGTGGCCAATACCTTTTTTATGTGCTTGCCGTGGTTTATGTTCCACCTCACCAAAAAGCGCTTCGGGGCAGGCTTGGGCTACCTATCGCTGATAGCTTATTGGCTCACCTTTGAGTACCTGCACCTTCGGTGGGACCTTAGCTGGCCTTGGCTCACGCTCGGAAATGTGTTTGCCTCCACTTACAAAATGGTGCAGTGGTATGAGTTTACGGGTCACCTGGGTGGCACCCTATGGGTATTGGCCATCAATTGCCTGTTGTTTTACCGCAACATCAATCGCGAGAGTATACAAGCGTGGATTGACAAGCTGTTTACCAACAACCCCGGCCAAGCAAAGGCCGCAGCAATTGGCACGAAGTACCTGCCGTTTCTGCTGCTGGTGGTGCCAATGAGCATATCGCTGTTGTTGTACTACGCCAATAACCCAGATAGGTTTAAACACGGTTCTAAGCGCACGGCGCAGGTAACCGTATTGCAGCCCAACATTGACCCATACAACGAAAAATTTAGCGGCAGCCCCGATGAGATACTGGATAAAATGATGCTGCTTTCAGCAGAAGCCATAACCCCTGAAACCGATTACCTTGTTTGGCCCGAGACCTCTTTGCCCACCTCGGTATGGGTAGATAGGCCCTACGAATCTTATAGCATGCAGCGCCTGCAAGACTTTTTGAAAATATACCCGCAGCTTACCTTGGTAACCGGTGCCATTGCCCGCGAAAAATACGACCACAAGTCTACCACTACCACGCGCATACATGCCAGCAATAGCGATACCCTATTTTACGATGTATTTAATGCTGCCCTGCAAATGGAGGATACCTTGCCCATACAAGACTATCGTAAGAGCAAGTTAGTGCCAGGGGTAGAGAAGATGCCTTACCCAGGTCTGTTGGGTCTACTAGGTGGCCTTGCAATTGATTTGGGCGGCATATCGGGCAGCTTGGGCGAGCAGGACAACCGAGAGGTGTTTCGAAATAGCGATAGCATTGGAATTGCACCCGTTATTTGTTACGAATCGGTGTATGGCGATTATGTGGCCGAATATGTGCGCAATGGTGCCGAGGCCATTTTTATCATTACCAACGATGGTTGGTGGAGCAACAGCGCTGGGCATAAACAGCACCTGCAATATGCCAGCCTGCGCGCCATAGAAACCCGCAGGGATATAGCCCGCTCGGCCAATACGGGCATCTCGGCATTCATCAATCGCAGGGGCGATATTGAGCAAGCCACTAATTATTGGGAGCCCGCTGTTATTACCAAAAACATCCAACTCAATAGCGAGATTACCTTCTTCGTTCGCTATGGCGATTATATTGGCCGTGTGGCCTGTTTTCTTGCCATTTTCTTTGTCTTAATGACCTTTGTGAGAAAGAAAATGGGTAAGTAAAAAACCACCAAACACCCTTAAATTATTCGCTGTTAGGGTATTTGGTGGTTGGCTCATGCCTCGAAAGGCGATGTATTACCCTGCAAAATCTCGTTGCAGTACGGTTTTTAGGTCGGTAGGTTTTTGGCCGGTTACAAGCGTTACATCGTTGGTTATTACAGCCGCTTCATGTCGCGATATAATTGAGTAAACATTAATCATATAGTCGGCAACAAATGCTGGCGCACCCGCAGCTGCTAGAGCCCCTCGGTATTGGTCAGGGCTTGGGTTTGGGTAAAAAATGGGTTTGCCGGTTACCTCAGTCAGTATCTGGGCAGCCTCGGCATATGATAGTAACTCTGGGCCAGTAAGTTGGTATTGTTTGCCAATATGCCCATCTGTGGTAAGCACTTTGGCCGCTACCTTGGCTATATCGTTTACATCTACAAAAGCCGCTTTGCCCTCGCCTGCCGTTACGAAAGTAATGCCCCTTTCAGTGATATTTTCCCATTCGTAGTTTTTAAAATTTTGGGCAAAAAACGTTGGCTTCAATATGGTATATTCAAAGTTTTCGCGCTTCAGCTGTTCCTCTATAATATTATGGAAACCCAAGGAGTCGCCCATTTTTTCAGCACCTAGAGCCGAAAAGTATACTACACGTTTAATACCTTTTATGTGCAAATGAGCTATAAACGGAGCCAATAGTTTATCCAATTCAAGAGTTAGGGGCGGGCCAAGTAAAAATACCCGGTCAATACCTTCAGTGGCGGCATTGAAGGTAGTGGGGTCGGCAAAATCAAAGGCTACCACTTCGGTATCGCTACCCAACTTTTCATGGCCGGCAGCCACATTTCGGCTTGCTGCTTTAAATGCTGCGCCAGCAGATTTGAGTTCTTTTACTACGGCTTTGCCTATAGTGCCTGTTGCGCCTGTTACTAGTATTTTCTTAGACATTTTTTGTTTGTTTTGAGGTTAATAGTTACTTTTAATAACTCAAAGCTAAATAGTAACTAATGGCTACACAAGAAGGCACACCCACCACACTAAGTAACACCGATGTACCCATTGCTGGAAACAGGGACTTAGCAGACGAAAAAAAATTTCAAGAAATTTTACGAGCAGCAAAAGACACCCAACAGTTTTGCCCCGTGCGCGACGTGATTGCCCGGCTAAGCGATAAGTGGAGTATTTTGGTAATTTACGCTTTGGGTGGTTATGGCACGCTCAGATTTAATGAGTTGAAACATAAAATAGGCGATATCAGCCAAAGAATGCTTACGGTTACCTTACGCAACTTAGAATTAGATGGAATTATTACGCGTAAAATTTATGCCGAAGTGCCTCCTCGGGTCGAGTACCAACTTACCGAACTTGGCTATAGCTTGATGCATCAGTTGGCGCAATTTGCCACTTGGGCCAATACCAATGGCCAGGCAATTTACGCTAAAAGGCAAGCCCAAAAAGCTTAGCCGCGGTTGTGCTATTCTTCGTTGTGGTATGATGCTTCGTCGCTTTCCTCCAAAACGGGCGGCTCATATTTAGCAATCACTTCACTAATAAAGCTCAAAATGGCTTCGTGGCCTGTGCGGGTTACAGAGCTGGTGATGAAATCTTGTGGGATGGCTTCCCAAGTTTCGAGCAACTTGTTCTTAAACACGGTTACATTGTGCTGCACCTCTTTGTTGCTGCTTTTGTCGGCTTTGGTAAACACCAACACCCACGGCAAACCTTCCTGCCCTAGCCAATTGATAAACTCCAAATCTACTTTTTGTGGCGGCAGGCGGCTATCAATCAATACAAATATACACTGCACGTTTTCGCGGCCCGTAAGGTACTTGCGTATCATAGTGCCCCAGCTAGAGCGGTTCTCTTTGCTCGATTTTGCGTAGCCGTAGCCGGGCAAATCCACCAAGTGCCAATTCTCATTAACCAAGAAAAAGTTAAGCAACTGGGTTTTGCCAGGTGTTGATGAAACCTTAGCCAACTTATTACGGTTAGTAAGCAAGTTTATAAGCGTAGATTTGCCAACATTGGAGCGCCCAATAAATGCAAACTCAGGGAGTTGGCTGGGTGGGCACATGTCCATGCGCGGATAGCTGGCAATGAAGTTCGCCGATTTGATTATCATTGGTTAATTTTGTGGCACGAAGAAAGAACATTTCCTTAATTGGGTATGTTTCTTAGCATATCTCGCCTATCGCAAGGTGCTTACTTTCGTACTCTTTGTGTAAATTATTATTGTACAAAGATACGCTTGAATTTTAAAATACCCCCATTGAAAGAACATAGCGAAGTTACTCCCTACGGCGCAGCCGATAAAACCAAGAAAGGACAAGTTGAGGACATGTTTGATAGCATTGCCCCGCAGTACGATTTCTTGAACCATTTGCTCTCGCTTAACATCGATAAAATATGGCGAAACCGTGCCGTAAAATTGCTTAGGCCCAAGCAACCCAAACAGATTTTGGATGTGGCCACCGGTACTGGCGATTTTGCCATTGCCTTGCGCAAACTAAACCCCGATCGTATTGTGGGCCTCGACCTTAGTGAGCAAATGCTGAGCTATGGCCGAGTGAAAATCCAAAAACGCGGGTTGGATAAGCTGATAACTATGGTGAAGGGCGACAGCGAAGCTTTACCTTTCGAAGACAATACGTTTGATGCTATTACCGTTGCTTATGGAGTGCGAAACTTTGAGAACACTGTAAAAGGCCTAACCGAAATGCACCGAGTAATGAAACCCGGTGGCACCATGGTGGTGCTCGAATTCAGTAAACCCAAAGTTTTCCCGGTGAAACAAATATTTTATTTTTACTTTCACTTTGTGTTGCCCCTAGTGGGCCGCTTGTTTAGTAAAGATAGAAGGGCATATACCTATTTGCCTGAGTCGGTTGAAACGTTTCCAGAAGGCGATGCCTTCTTGAAATTAATGCAGCAAGGGGGTTTTAAAGCCACCAAGCAAATACCTTTGAGCTTTGGTATAAGTAGTATATACCATGGCGTGAAGTGAAGGGGAAATAAGAAATATAAAATGTGAAATGAGCAACAACGAAAACATTAGTGCAGTGGTCAACGAGCAAAAGTCGTTTCGCATCATACGTTTTGCATCTTATACTTTAGTGCTGGCTTTACTTTTAATATTAGAACAGCAGGCTGTTGCGCAGCCGCGCAACCATATGCAGTACCTCAACCGCAAGCTGTACTTTGGTATCAGTTTGGGTTTCAATACCCAGAATTTCCGCATTGTGCACGATGAAAGCTTTATTTACAATGATAGTGTGCGATCAATTACAAGCACTCGTGGGCCTGGGTTCAACTTGGGCATAGTGAGCAATTTGGCTTTGGGCAAATATTTTGATGTGCGTTTTGTGCCTGCATTGGTGTTTGGCGATAAAAAATTGAAGTACGATATAAACGGCAATGTAACTAGTCGGTCAATCGAATCGATCATTCTCGATTTTCCGGTAACTGTTCGTTTCAAATCGCAGCCTATTGGCGATGTGAAATTTTACGTACTTACTGGCATGAAATACAGCCTAGACTTAGCCTCTAACGCCAAGGCTCGCCGTGCCGATGATCAAGTAAAGGTGTTTAGAAACGATTTGGCCATTGAATACGGGCTGGGTATGCAAATATTTTTCCCGCTATTTATCTTTTCGCCCGAAATCAAGTTCTCACAAGGTATCATGGATCTCCATGCCCGAAACCAAGACCTGATATACTCTAGCACCATTGATAAGTTGTTCTCGCGAACGCTTACGTTGTCGTTGCACTTCGAGGGGTAGTTCGTTTGTTGCGGGTTGCGCCCTTCGACTACGCTCAGGGTGACATTAGTTACGAGTTGCGGGTTCTATTTTTCTTCCTTTTGCCAGTTGGCAATTGGGGTTTTTTGATGCAAATATTTAGGTTATCCAGCCTCTTCAATTCCCTTAGAGATATGTTTAACAATTCATCCGATGGCAGTACTTCGCGAGTTATCTTACCACCCCTAACTATATTCACGTCAAGTACTTGTGTTGTGTAAACTAACAAAGCTAAAAACTCAAGGTCAGCATTTATCGTTAGCCTATTTTGAAAGTTTTTATAGCCAACATATCTAACCTCAAAGTAGTGTTCTCCTTTGGGAAGAGTAATTCTAGCCTGTCCATCGAAATCAGTACTCCCGCATATATTTCCATCAACTTTTATTGTCGCAAAGGGCACGGGCTCGAAAGTGATACTATCTTGAACAGTGATAGTAATGGTAACAATATCCACTACCTGAGCCGATAACGTAAATGGTAAGAGTGAGATGAGTAAAACCAGCCAGCGCATGGTTGTAAAACACATAACCGTAACACAAAAAGTCTTGTGTCTTGTGTCTTATATCTTGTGTCTATAAACCTAGTTCTCGGCCAAATACTCGTGCACAAACTTAATGGCCATAGCACCTTCGCCAACGGCAGAAGCCACGCGGTTCATAGCGCCTGAACGCACATCGCCAGCGGCAAAAATACCGGGTACACAGGTCTCTAGCATCATGGGTTCGCGGTCAAGTTTCCAAACTTTCTTAAAGGTATCATCAGTTAGCAAATCGCGGCCGGTTACTAAAAAGCCTTTGTCGTCTTTTAATACGCTATCGCCTAGCCAGTCGGTATATGGTTTAGCGCCAATAAATACGAACATAGCACTGGCATCTAGCACTTCGTCGGTATTGGTTTCAAGGCATTTTATCACTAGTTGCTCCAGTTTGCCGTTTCCTCTGGCCTCTAACACATCCTTTTGGCCCCAAACCTCGATGTTTGGTGTGCCTGCAATCTGGTCGATAAGATACGACGACATGGTAGCCGTAAGGTCCTTTTGCCTGATGAGGATAACTACCTTAGTGGCAAACTGCGATAAGTACATAGCACCTTGGCCAGCAGAATTGCCACCACCTACCACTACTATGGTTTTATCTCGGCAAGCAGCGGCCTCGGTCATTGCTGCACCGTAATACACGCCCATACCTGTTAGCTCGGTTGCTCCTTTGGCTGGGTGGTATCTATAGTCTACGCCAGTGGTAATAACTATCGATTTGGTTACTATCTCTGAGCCGTCGGCTAGTTTAATGCGCTTATATTTAAGGTCGGGTACTATGCTCACTACCTCTTGCGGCGATAGTAGCTCGGCCCCAAACCGCGTGGCTTGGGTAATGGCCCTGCGCGCCAAATCGGAGCCACTAAGCCCATTGGGGAAACCTAAGTAATTCTCAATGCGAGAGCTGGTGCCCGCTTGTCCGCCGGGTGCCCGCTTTTCAATCAAGGCGGTTTTAAGGCCTTCGCTGGCACCGTACACTGCTGCACCGAGGCCCGATGGGCCGGCGCCAACTATAACCACATCATAAAGTTCTTGTTTGGCGTGAGGTTGCATGCCTATGTGGCTAGCAATTAGGGTCATGGGCGGGTTGGCTTCTACCTTGCCGTCTTCAAAAACCACTACGGGCAGTTGTTTCCAATCTAAGCCATTGCGTTGTAATGTTTCTTGAGCCTCTTCATTGGTCTCTATATCCATCCAATGGTAGGGGATGAGGTTGGCGCTCAAAAAGTCTTTAATAGCGTGCGATTTGGGCGAATACTGGTAGCCAATAAGCTTGATGCCTTCGAACGGAGGCCTATAGGCGCCCTGCCAACTATCCAATAGGTCGTCGAGCACCGGAAAGAGTTTTTCTTCTGGTGGGTCCCAAGGTTTGGTTAGGTAGTAATCGAGCTGAACATCGTTAATGGCTTTTATAGCCGCATCAATATCAGAGTAGGCCGTTAGCAATACCCTTTTTGCATCAGGAAATGTTTTCTTGGCCTTCTCCAAAAAATCGACACCCAACATGTCGGGCATGCGCTGGTCGCTCAAGAACATGGCGACCGTTTCGTTTTTGTTCTTTAGCTCTGCGAGTGAGTCCAATGCCTCTTGCGGCAACTCTGTGCTCAAAACTCGATAGGTTTTTCGGTACTTGCCCTTCAAATCGCGGGTAATAGCTCTCAACACCGCTGGGTCGTCGTCAACGGCAAATATGATGGGTTGTTTGGCTTTTTTTTCTGTGCCTTCCATGTGTGAAAATTAATGTACGAAGTACAATTGTATTTAACTTGAAGGGTGAATTAGTCGAGTATTTACCCTCAACACCCCTTGGTTAAGTCTTGCGTCTTGTGTCTTCCGTCTAATTAAGAGGTATACATATCCTAAACTCGGTTTTGCCTGGTACAGAATATATTTTTATAACTCCTTTGTGCTGCTCCACTATCTTTTTTACAACCTCTAAGCCAAGTCCGGTGCCTTTACCCACTGCTTTGGTGGTAAAGAAGGGGTCGAACACTTTATCAATAATATCCTCGCTTATGCCAGGGCCGTTATCGATGATGCTAATTACTAGCGATTCGCGCTCCTGCTTCGTTACTACCTCCAATACATTCCCATCGCGGCCCTCCATAGCATCCAGCGCATTGTCAATTAGGTTGGTGTAAACTTGGTTCATTTCGCTTACAAATAACCTTACTTGGGGTAAGGTTTCGTCAAAACGCTCAACAACCTTAACGCTGTTCTTCTTTACTTTATGGTTCAGCAAGGTAAGCGTGCTACGTATGCCTTCGCGCACATCAACGGCTTCTACGTCGCTGGCTCTATCCATATGCGAGTAACTTTTTACCGAGTTCACTAGTGCCGATATTCGCTTTGATGCATCTTCTATTTCGCTCACCATTTTTTCGGTGGTCATTACGTTATCCATCCAACTAAGCACAGGGGTTATTTCCTGCTTGCCAACACATTCCAATACTTTGTCTAGGTCTTCAACATCATAGCCAAAATCGGCAAAGCTTTCGGCAAGCTCAAAACCATTATCAATACCATGGTCGTCCATCCATTCCACAATATCATCCTCGCGGGCGGTGCGTTCCATCATACTTTGCTTTAAGCTGTTTATGCCTGCCAGTTTTTGATAAAGTATATCGTTCACGCAATCCACAGTTTCGGGTGTTACCTGCATCAACATTACCCGCTTAAACTTATCGGGCACATGGCTCAAGTGCTTTTTTAGCTCGCTAGCGCTGCGAACCACGGCTGCGGCAGGATTGTTAAGTTCATGCGCCAGGCCTGCCGAAAGTTTGCCCAACGAAATCATCTTCTCGTTTTGCGATTGCTGCTTGGTAAAGTCGCGAACACGACTGGTCATTAAGCTTACCAATTTTTGTGTTAGCTCGTGATGATTGCAAATCATATCCATAAAACAATCGCGGTGCAACGATAAAATGTCGGTATGTGCTAAGGTTACACCATTGCCTCCCGCCTTTACCATCCGGCTGTAAGGCAACACGCCAGTTACATCACCGGCTTCAAGTTCGCCAACATTCCTTCGTTGACCATTTTGGTTGAAATACAACAGTATTTTGCCAGAAAGTATTATGTGCATCTCATTGGTAGGGTCGCCTTCCTTAAACAAGTAAGCATCTTTAAGAATAGTATAGTAGCGCGAGTTGCACACCAACCATTGCAGGTCGTCGTCGGGCACATCGGTAAACGTATCAAACGCCCGAAGGTGCTCCTTGGTTACTTTGGTTTCCATGAAGCTTAATGTTTAATATCGAGTTTGGCCATCATTGCAGTACTCACCGAATCGGCATACACCCCATAGGCGCTTACTAGGATGCCGCGCAGGCCATCAACGCTTTCAATGGCATACAGAATGCTGCTATCGTCGGGGCTGGTCATGCCCTCAAAACGGTAAACCTCGGTTACCTCAAACTCCTCTGGCGATAACTGCCTGCCAGCTGCAGTGCAATCTAGGCGGCTTTCCTTTAAGTTAAAATCGTAGGTATATCCTTTGGCTTTAAGGCCGTTAATGGCATCTACTAAAGTATCGTAAGCCATGGGTTCGTAGTTTGGTTAGTATTCGTAAATTTAGTAACCGCAGACGAATAATGATGGTTCGTTATTGTTTATTTAATAATTATTAACCCTAGCTAAATAATGCTACTCAACTTCAATCCACCGATATAGCAATAGCCATAAAAATCTAAGCCCAATAATGTTAATGCTCACGGCATCCATCAATCCTAGGTCGCGTTTAAGTGGGCTTGTGGTTGTTGAGGGCTAAGATATGGGCTTTTGTGCAGGGTGGTAATTGTCGTGTGGTAAAGATTGAGTTATCAATGTTATTGCAACTTCTTTAGTTGGTTTTTTGGTTATCTTAGTAATGAAATTGTGCCTATTATGACAACAAAAGCATTATTGGAAGAGCTGCACCACTTGATTGATAGCAAAAAGGACAATGGAGCCATCCTTCAAAAAGTATATGATATACTAAAAGAGGATAACCAAGAAGGAGCAACCGACTGGTGGGACGAAATGACGGACGAGCAACGAGCTCAGCAAGAAAAAGCAGAAGAAGACATAAGACTTGGCCGAAACCTTGTGCCCCATGAAGAAGCCATGAAAAGAGCAAAGAAATGGCTAGAATAGTTGTTTGGCAGGAGGATGCCACTGTCAATTTTGAAAAAACAGTGGCTTACTTGGTTGAGGATTGGGGCAAAAAAGTAGCTAGCGAATTCTATGACGAAGTTCACGACAATATCAACTTGATTATACAATTCCCACAAATTGGTAATAAGACCTCAAAAAGAAGAAACAAATACAAACGTGTGATAAGGCACAGGACAAGTATCATATATCAAGTTTCTGGAGATACAATTTATGTAACCGATATTTGGGACAACCGCCGTAAACCCAAATGAAACACCTTATACTATCCCTCATCCTCCTCCTCTGCTTGGCCCTCACTGCCCAAGCACAAACCCGTGCCCGCTTTTTGGATGTGGATACCACAAAGAACCCCCTCAAAATAGGCCTCGTAAGCGGCGGCATACTGGGCACCTACGGCCTCGCCTTGGGCGGCCTAAACTACTATTGGTACAAAGGCTACCCCCGCAGCGCGTTCCATAGCTTTAACGATAGCCGCGAATGGATGGGCGTGGATAAGGCCGGGCACATGTTCAATAGTTACTACCAGAGCCGCTGGGCCATGGGCATGTACCGTTGGACGGGCGTAAAAAACCGTACCGCCGTGTGGGTGGGTGGCCTCACGGGCACCTTTTTGCAAAGCAGCATTGAAATACTCGATGGGTTTAGCGACAAATGGGGCTTTAGCTATTACGATTTCGGGGCCAACATGCTCGGCTCGGCGCTCGTGATAGGGCAGGAGCTTACCTGGGGCGAACAGCGCATAGTCATGAAAATATCGGCGCACCGCCCCGCGTACCCTGCCGACCTTGAAAGCCGCGCCGCCAGCCTTTACGGCACCACCGCGCCCGAAGTGCTGCTGAAAGACTATAACGCCATTACCACCTGGTTTTCGTTCAATGTTTCGTCGTTCATCAAGCGCGAAAACAACTTCCCGAAGTGGTTGAACGTGGCCGTGGGCTATGGTGCCAACGGCATGTATGGCGGCTTTGAGAACAAATGGTGCCAAGACCGCGATGTGGAGTTTTGCGACTGCGACCCCGCCCAACAAGTGGTGCGCACCGATGTGCGCCGCTACCCGCAGTTTTACCTATCATTAGACATTGACCTCACGCGCATCAAAACCAAATCGAAAGCCCTGCGCGCCCTCTTTGGCGTGTTCAACATCATCAAAATACCCGCCCCCACCATCGAGTTCAACCCCGTGGATAAGGTGAAGTTCCATCCGTTGTTTTTTTAGTATCAAGTATTGAGTATCAAGTATCAAGACTTTTATGGGTTTGTGCGGAATGTTTGTGCTGGTGGTTTTGTTATACATACCAACAAGATTTATTAACTTAGGCATACAAACGCTGAGCAATGAAAGGCACGCAATATATAGTAGATGAGAAAGGCAAACGGGTTTCGGTACTGGTGCCGGTGCGCGAATACGAAAAGCTGGTAGAAGCTCGCGAAGAGTTGGACGACATCCGCCTGTACGATGCCGTGAAAGCCAAAAATGAGCCTACCATAAAGCTGCAGGAGTATATAAAAAAGAGAAGAAGCAAGTGAGCACTTACGAAGTAAGCCTTACACGCACTGCGCAAAAGCAATTGGATAAATTGCCCGATGATGTAGCCGAAGATTTGCTGGAGGCTATTGTTGCCCTGTCCGACAATCCAAGGCCGAATGGGTGCAAAAAACTAAAAGGTAGGAGCGGCTACCGAATTAGAAAGGGCGTTTATCGTATAATCTATGATATTTTCGATAAACAGCTATTAGTAGAAGTGGTGGCTATAGGCCACAGGCGAGAGATATACGAATAATATCCTCCTTGCTCATCTGTTCCAAAGCCCTGCTGGCGCTATTTGGCGTGTTCAACATCATCAAGATACCCGCGCCCACCATCGAGTTCAACCCCGTGGATAAGGTGAAGTTCCATCCGTTGTTTTTTTAAAATAGAGGCAACTTGCCAGCCTGCCGGCAAGAACAAAGGATAATCTGCACCAATCAACCAGCAAACTACTTACTATAAAATACCACACCCACCCGCTCAATATGGGATAGCAGCTCGGGGTTGCTGATTTGGTGGTGTATAGAGAGGTCAATGGTATAGGGTAGTAGCAAATCGTCCAGCTCCCATGCTATGCGGTGCTGAATGGTTAATGTAAGCTGGCTGCCCTTCATGGTAAGGTCAATATCAGAGCTGGGGCGGTAGTTGCCCTTGGCCCGCGAGCCGTACAATACCACCTGCTCTACCTCGGGGTGCTTGGCAAACACACCCTGCATCTGGCTTATGGTTTCGTCGTTTAGGCCAAATCTCATATTAGGCATTATTTAGGTGGCTCAACAAAGCAGCCTCCAAATCTTTAAAAGCCTTATGGTAGCGGCCTTTTACTGCCGTGCTTACCTCTTCGGCCGTATCGGGGTTGTAAGTGTGCACGGTAAGTTGCCGGCTTTTTATCATCGCCATCCAAGTTTCGCCGTCGGCTATCAGCTCGCGGCCGAACGCCAGCCTAAAAGCATCGCGGCTGCCCTGTATATCGGCCTCACCTTGGTTTTTGTAGAAATCTTTAATGGTGAGCCAAGCCATTTCGAAAGTGTACTCAAAGGCCTTTATGAGTCCTTGCTGTTCCATTTCGTTCAAATCCACCTGTTGCACAAAACGGCTAAGTTGTGCCAGTGCTTTTTGGTAGTTGGCAAACCGTTGGGTCCAGCGTATGTCGGGGCTCTGTTCCATAGCACCCAAATTTAGCAATAATATGGCATTGGTGCACTGGCTCTAATCTCGCCCCCCCACCATCGAGTTCAACCCCGTGGATAAGGTGAAGTTCCATCCGTTGTTTTTTTAGTGGGGGGTGAGGGTGTTTAGCATTTTGCGACTGATAGCTTTTGCAGAGAGGGTTTTTTCGGTAGGTGTTGATAATAGAAAAGTAAATACTGGATTAATTGATGACTAGTTGAAACACTTGTACTAGATATGGGGAGAAGCATTATGAATACACCAATTATGTTTAAATTAGCAGCATACCTTAATTTTTATGGAACAGAGGATAAATGACGATTCTAATGAGACTTATTCAACTAAATCACTAGCTGATATTAGTGATGTTGAAGAAGAAGGTGTAGATCCTCTAGCATTATTGATGGATAAACCTTTTGACCCCACTAGAATTAATATTGAGACCAAGACTCCCTCCTTGGATACACTTATTAGAAGAATTCAGCGAAATACAGTTCAACTCAATACAGAATCTTATTTTCAAAGAAGTGATGATCTTTGGGATAAACAAAAACAAAGTAGGTTAATTGAATCAATTTTGATACAATTTCCATTGCCAGCATTTTTTTTTGATGCTTCAGATGACAACAATTGGCTTGTAGTCGATGGCCTTCAACGGCTAAGTAGTGTAAGAAATTTTATTGTAAAAAAATCTTTAAAGCTTACGAACTTAGAGTTCCTTACTCAACTAAATGGTAAAGGTTGGGATGATATTGACGAAGATTTGCAAAGAATAATTGAAGAAGCACAGGTTGTGATTTATAAAATTATGCCTGGCACGCCAACTGATGTTAAGTTTAATATTTTTAAAAGAATAAATACAGGTGGTTTGGTGTTAGAGCCCCAGGAAATTCGACACGCTTTGTTTCAAGGACGGCCTGCAGATTTTATTGCAAAAATGGCAAAGGCACCAGAATTTATTGCTGCTACAAATAAAAAAGTCAAATCACATCGAATGCTTGACCGTGATTTTGCAAATAGATTTTTGTGTTTTTATTTGTATGGATATAAAGATTATGTTCCAGATTTGGATACTTATATGAGCAAAGCTATGGCAAGTATTGAAGAAAAATCTGAAACAGAGTTAGAGAAAATATTATCAGATTTCAAGAAATCACTAGTTTTAGCCAGACATATTTTCAAAGAAAGTGCATTTAGGAAAATTACAGAAATTAATCAACGTTTACCGCCAATAAATAAAGCATTATTCGACGCAATTTCTGTTCAATTTGCAAAATTGAACGAATCCGATCAGGAGAAACTTAAAGATAATGGAGAAAAATTTAAATTACTACTAATGAACACTCTCGCTAATGATGGAATGTTCTTTACTTCCATATCTAGTTCAACAGGAGATAAAAACAGAGTTTACTATAGGCATTCTATAATAGAGAATTTAATCCATAACGCAATAAGCAATGATTGAAGGTATAAAAATTAAAAATTTTAAGTCAATCAAAGATAAAGACTTCAATCTTAGAAACTTGAATGTTCTTCTTGGCTTAAACGGAATGGGCAAATCTTCCTTTGTGCAAAGTTTGCTCTGCCTAAGACAGTCGAATTCATTATCACAAGGTATTTTAAGTTTAAATAATTCATCATACATTAATTTAGGAACTACCCGTGATGTGTTATATCAATACAGCAAAAAGGGTGAGTTTCTTGAGTTTAGCATACTTTTCAATGATGAAAAAAAGTTGAATCTAGAATTTGATTATATACCCGAAGCTGATTATTTTCCTTTAAAATCACCAACGGATAGAGATAGAAATTTGGAAATAAATTCTATCCGAAATGACAAATCATTATTCAATAATAACTTTCAGTATTTAAACGCCAATAGACTAGAGCCTAGATCAGCTAATCCCAAAAATTTCACCAAAGTAGTTAGTGACAGAAGTCTTGGAAACCACGGTGAATATACTGCTCATTTCATTGAAGTCTATAATGGAGAAGAAATTGCATTTGATAACTTGGTGCATAAAGATTCATCCACGATAGACGAGTTGACTGGAAATCTTATTTTTAATAAGACGCTTATAAATCAGATAAATTTGTGGATGGGTGCAATTTCGCCGGGAGTAAATATACGTACTACAACAATTTCTTCCGATTTTGTCTTATTAGAATACGTATTCAAACAACCTAATTTCGGTAATACAAATAGATTTAAACCTGAAAATGTTGGATTCGGTATATCTTATGGATTACCAGTAGTTGTTGCGTTGTTATCAGCTAAACCTGGGGATTTAATTATAATAGAAAATCCTGAATCCCATATTCATCCCCGAGGTCAGGCAGAATTAGGGAAGTTAATTGCCAGAACCGCGATGAATGATGTTCAAATTATCGTGGAAACCCATAGCGACCATGTAATAAATGGTATACGAGTTGCAATAAAAGAAAGTGAGTTATTGAATGATAAAGTGATTTTATTTTATTTTAACAAGATAGTTGAAGCTAGAGAGCAATATTCGAAAATACTGGATATTGAAATTGATAAAAACGGCGAGTTAAGTTCTTATCCAGAGAATCTACTTGATGAGTGGAGCAATCAACTTTTAAAACTATTGTAGTCAATGGATTTAATTTTTAATGAGCTTTCTTACCAACCACTTGCAAATAGCTCTTTTGAGTTAGAAGAAAGGTATAAGCAGTTGTTAAAAACTTTTAAAAGTGCCAAAGCAGCCTATTCGTTCAGAAGCATTCGTTTTCCGGTTAACTATGGTGAAAACCTAGTGATGCCTAACACTGTATTTAAGCAGTGGATATTTCAACTTAAGAATCCAACTTTGCAAGCTTTGATACTTAATTTGTGCAAGCCTCCATATCTAGATGATCTTGATAGTGATGAGTTGCATGTGTTTTATTCCAGTACATTTGAGATAGATGATTCGGATGTTCCTACAAATGATTCACCCCTGGGTTTAGCCGTATCATACATTAATGGCTTGCCGGCTGTAAGCTTTGATTCTGATTTGTTTTGGAGAAAGGGGAAAATTAATGTGAAAATATTCAACGAATATAATGAACACACTTTCCCCGTATATAATCTATGTTTAGAAGATCTAAATTCGCCTGAAATAAATGAATGGGTAGAGAATGAATTCATTAATGAGGTAAAGACAGAGGATCTCCTAAAATTATACTTAAGATATACTAGATACGATATTCTATTTACTGAATTGTTTAGTAGCCAGTTATGGCAGTGGGAGGCAAGTGATCCTGCAATTTTCAAGAGGATTTTGCAACTCATGAAAGATGTACAGCTCCATCCATTTTCTGGCGGTATTGGTAGGACGGAGAATTTACTTAATAGAGGAAAAGAAGGGTCTAAGAGAATTACTGGCTTACACCGTTTAAGTTATAAGTTGGAAAATAATATTGTTGAGTTTCTCGCATGTCATGGTCACTACGATTTTCATTAGGTTCTATAATTACCACATCTAGCTTAAGTATGTGTTGTTTTCATCTGGCGTTTTCAAACGGGATGTCTACTATGAGGCAAGTATTTACTTGCTAAGCGCAACACTGTGAATATAACGCCTTGAAGAACAACACATTAGGCTCCAAGCTATCAAGGCAATCTCCTGACAATCAGCAACTTATATCTTCTGCAACCTGTGCGCCTACCTATGTTGGTCCATGGACGATGGTCGATAGTCCATGGAATGCCGAAAAAACCAATCAACCACCCGCAAAGCCTCGCCACCACTACATAAAAGTACACGACAAAACGATCTTGGTCCATGGACGATAGTCGATAGTCCATGGACTGCTGCAAAAGCTAATCAACCCTCGCCCAAGGCGAGGCAAGCAAATCAACCAATCAACCACCCGAAAACTAGCGCCACCACTACATAAAAGTACACGACAAAACCCCTGGCGGGGTGTTGCGAGTAATGGGTTATGTCTGGTCTTAAAATTAGGCTTCCTCTTCGCGGCTTACCAGCACCTTGTCAATGCGGGCCTGGTCGGTATCTACAATCTCGAAGCGGTAGCGCTTTACCGTAAAGTGTTCGCCAGCCTTGGGGATGCGCTTTAGGTAGTACATTACGAAACCACCCATGGTAGTATATTCCTCGTCGTCGTAGCCGGGCATTTCAAGTATGCCCAATAGCTCAAATACGTCTTGAATTTTGGTGCTGCCATCAATCAACCATGAGCCGTCTTCGCGCTCGGTTATCTCGGCCTCTTCTCCTATTTCGGGTAGGTCGCCCACTAGGTGTTCAATCAAGTCGTGCAGGGTTACAATGCCCTCTACAATGCCGTATTCGTTGGTTACATAGCCCACGTAAGAGCGGCGTACTTTAAAAATATCAATAATGCTCAGTGCCGAAGTGCTCTCGTGTATGAAGATGGGCTCGGTAGCAAAGTCTGATAGCGGGTCTTTGCTGCCGGTAATCATCCACTGCAAAATATCCTTTACGGCTATGGTGCCTATCACATTATCAATGCTGCCATTGCAAAGCGGGAACTTGCTAAACGGCGAGTTGAGCACCATTTGTATATTGTCTTCGTTGGGCAGGGAAGCGTTGAGCCACACTACGTCTTTGCGGTGAATCATTACGCTGTAGGCGCTTTTATCGGCCATACTAAACACGCTGCTCATGATGTCGCTTTCCTTTTGCTCCAGCACGCCACTTTCTGAGCCTTGGGCAATCATGTACTTCAGCTCCTCTTCCGACACCAAATCCTCGCCGCGCTCTTTGATGAACAATACCTTAAGCAACAGCTTGGTAGAAAGGCTTAACAACACTACAAATGGGTAGGTTATTTTAGAGATTACCTTCATTATTGGTGCCATTACTATGGTTATGCTCTCGGCATAGGTCATAGCAATAGATTTTGGCACCAACTCGCCCACAACCAACGATAGATAGGTGATAATAGTAACGATTAAACCGAACGCTACCTGCGGGGCATAAGGCTGAAGCCAAACAATGCGCGCCAGTATGGGGGTAAGGTCGTCGGCCAAGGCCGTACCACCATAAGCACCCGCGAAAATGCCGATAAGAGTAATGCCGATTTGTACGGTAGAGAGGAAGTCTTCAGGGTCTTTGAGCAGCTCAAGCGCAGTCATAGCGCCGGTGCTGCCTTTGGCGGCCATCTGTTCCAGTCTCGATTTTCGGGAAGATACTAAGGCAATTTCAGCCATGGCGAACACGCCATTGATGACAATTAAAAGAAGAAGAATTATTATTTCCATATAGGCTTAGCGTACAAAGTTACCAATTTTGAGATATTAATGGGTATTTGATGCTAAACGGCGGCTGAGTGGCTATATCACTTGGTTATTCCACTTTCAAGCCATCGTAGGCCAAAAAGATGCCTTCGGGTAGTTCTTGGCTCACGTCGTGGTAAGTGCCCAGTTGGTGGCTAATGTGGGTAAGGTAGGCGCGTTCGGGTTTAATCTCTTGAATAAGCTCTATAGCCTGTTGTAAGGTAAAGTGCGATATGTGCTGCTCGCGGCGCAGGGCATTGAGTATGAGTATGCGCGTGCCTTTTATCTTTTCAATTTCTTCGGGGGCAATGTAGTTGGCATCGGTAATATAGGTAATGTGGCCAAACCTAAAGCCTAATACGGGCATTTGGTGGTGCAGGGCCTTAATAGGTATTACGGGTATGCCCTCGGCCACAAACGGCGCATCGCCGCTGATGCGGTGCATTTGTACGCGCGGTATGCCCGGGTAAGGGTTCGGGCTAAAAATGTAAGCGTATTGCTCGCGTATCTCTTGCTCCGTAAATGCATCCAGGTATAGGGGCATGTCGCGCTTTAGCACATAGTTGTAGGCCCGTATATCGTCCAGGCCACCAGTATGGTCTTTGTGCGAGTGGGTATAGATAATGCCATCCACGCGCATCACGCTCTCGCGGAGCATTTGTTGCCTAAAATCCGGGCCGGTATCCACTATCAAGGTTTTGCCATCGGCCTCAATCATAACCGAGCTGCGCAGGCGCTTATCTTTGGCATCGGTGCTGAGGCACACCGGGCAGGTGCACGCAATCATGGGCACGCCGCCCGAAGTACCGGTACCTAAAAATGTAAGCCTCACTTAGCGGGGGTTTGTTGTTTTATTTTTGCGTATACGGCTTGGCTAGTATCGCCAAGCGCGGTTTCGTCAAGGGCTAATTTACCAATAATATCCACCAAACAATTAATGCGCGCCTCAAGGGTATAGTACTGGTTTACTACTATTACCCTTCGCGCTTCGAGCACGCAATGCCCGGCATTGAAGCTGCCTTTTTCGTAGCGCAGCTCATAGGAGGCCTCTTTGCAGAGGTCTTCCAGTTTTTTTAGGGTGCTTGTTGTATATTTGAACATACCTTTTGAACGTTATTAACGAAATTAACATTCCCCTTGGTAATGAAACTATACCTCAGCATATTTTTTGCACTTGTTTTGGCATTGCCCTTAGTGGCTCAAAAACCAAAGCCCCAAGACGACCCCAACGAAAAGCCGCCCTTTGTGCGCGCGGCCCTCGTGGGCGGTATGAACATTAGCCAGGTTGATGGCGACGGTATTGCGGGTTTCCGTAAGGTGGGCGCCAATGCCGGTGCCGCGGCATATGTAAACCTTACCAAAGGGTTTAATGCCAGTTTCGAGATACTGTACAGCATGCGCGGTGCCAAAAGCTCATCAAACGAAACCATTCGCGATGGCCGTAAATTGGTATTGAACCTTGATTATATTGAAGTGCCAGTAATGGTGCACTACAATGATAGGGACAAGGCCATATTTGGGGTTGGGTTTGTGTGGAACACCTTGGTGAGAAGCACCGTTTCGCCGAACAATTTGGCCCAAGACGTTGATTTTAAGCGGGCCACCTTTGATGTGGTTGGAGGAGTTACCTTTTTAATAAAGAAACGCTACGGCATCAACCTGCGCTATACCTACTCGCTTACACCCGCAGCGGTTGCTGTAAGTAATAGCGGCAGTGGCTCAGGCGGCATACGCACTACGCTCGATGGCGGGAAGTTGAGGAATAACGTGGTTGGAATCAGGTTTATGTATTTTATAAACTAAGCATAGTTGGGCGTGCGGAATGGAACTAGCTTATGGTAATTGATATTGTTCTATTTGTAAGTATATTTAGTATATGGAAACGATAAAGGACATAATTACTATCGATAATGAGGTGCTTGGCGGCCAGCCTGTATTTAAGGGCACTAGGGTGACTATTGAAACGCTATTCTCTCATTTAGAGGCAGGAGTATCGTTAAATGAGTTTTTGGAAGACTTCCCGACAGTGAGTAAAGAGCAAGCTGTAAAAGTATTGGACATAGCAGAAAAGCTGACCACCTCAAAGAATATTGCTGACTTGTATAAAGCTGCTGCTTGATGAGAATTTGCCGAAAAGGTTGAAGGCTAATTTGTTAGCGCATGAAGTGTTCAATGTTCGAGAGTGCGGTTGGAATGGTAAAACAAATGGTGCTTTGTTAGCGGTAATGCTTGAGGATGGCTTTGATGTATTAATTACCTTTGACAGAAACCTAAAGCACCAACAGAATTTCTCGCGATACCCTATCCCGGTTATAGTACTAAACGCCTACAACAATACTTATCTTGAGTTGAGTGGGTTAATACCAAAGTTACTGGATGTATTAGCTGGGCCATTAACACCAGGTCCAATTGAAGTGAAATAGTTATAGTAAGCACCGCGGTGCATCAACCAGTTTAAGCCTGCATTTTCTCGCCG
Source organism: Sphingobacteriales bacterium (assembly GCA_027486795.1). Lineage (GTDB taxonomy): Bacteria > Bacteroidota > Bacteroidia > Chitinophagales > CAIOSU01 > CAIOSU01. The sequence continues at coordinate 103,496 of JAIXOI010000004.1, forward strand.
AAACACAAATCGCCGGCATCGCCTAGGCCAGGCACTATGTAGCCGTGAGCGTTTAGCTCTTTATCTATGGTACCTGCCCAAATGGTTATACCTGGCACCTGCGCTAGCAGGTAGTCAATTCCCTCGGTAGCGGCAATAGTGCACACCACATGTATTTGCTTGGGTGTGCCCATTGTTAGTAGTTTTTGAAGCGTAAGTGCCAGCGAGGCACCCGTTGCCAGCATGGGGTCGCAAACAATCAATACCCGTCCGTCAATTTCTGGGGAAGTTACATAGCCCATGTTTATGGTAAAGTTTCCCTTGTCGTCGTGCTCGCGGAAGGCACCGATAAAGCCATTGTCGGCATGGTCAAAGTAGTTAAGAATGCCTTGGTGTAAAGGCAAACCTGCTCTCATAATGGTTACCAGCACGGGTTGGTCTACCAATTGAAAACAAGGTGCCGTACCTAGGGGCGTTGTTACATCCACGGTTTTCCATTCCAGCTCTTTGCTTATTTCGTAGGCAATCACTTCGCCGATGCGCTCAATGTTGCGGCGGAAACGCATGCGGTCGTTTTGTATCAGTACGTTACGCAGCTCGGCCACATAGTGGGCAACAAGTGATGCTTTTTCGCTAAGGTTGTATACCATTGGGGCAGATGTGAGATATGAAATTTGAGATGAGAAACAACAAAGTTGCTACCATTAACAGAGACAAATTTATCGAAACCATTTTACAAACCAATGGCAATAACTATTGGCATTTAGAAGGAGGCTGTAACGGGATACATACTGAGTAGTTATGTTGCCGAAAGTGCAGCCATTTTCTTCATGAGTTGCAATGAAGTTTTCTACATCAGCTGCTATGCCACAGCGCTTGGCAGAACCAGTTTGGCCAGTACAGGTTAATTACTTTGCTTTTTGACTAACCAACATGTCAAAGGCATCTGTTGCGTTGGTATTAGTTACTTGTAACGTAACAACGAAGGGATTTGTATCACAAAAAAATGTACCAGATTTGTGGTCGTTGAAGATTCTTTATCACTAAAAATTTCAAAGATAGCTGTTAGCATTTTCGGAGCAAGAACTTCTACGTGAAACAGCGTATTAATCAGCAGTTTGATCATCAAAGGTCTGCCGCTGTTACTTTTTGTTCATCTATTGCTAAACACTTGAAGATTTTTTTAGTGTTGCAATCCAAACTTGAATCTACCATTCGTTACTAGTCACTCATAACTAACTCTTAATGTATTCCACCATTCGCTCGTACATGCTGCGCCATCCTGTCCATTCATCGGCTTCGCTAAACGAGTTGTTGTGCCATAAAGTAATCAGAAGCCCATTTACGTCTTTTACTTCATCAATAAATGGCTTTACAACTTCTAACGCCTCGTGTGGCTTTAGTTTCATATAGTAATTCAGCGTGGCATCCATAAAGGCGAATGGATATAGCTTCAATAACGTCTTGTTTTCTCTGCCTAAATCGTAAAAATAAAAAGAGCTACAAATACTGGCCCTAAAGCCCGGCAATGCCGCGTATCCTAGGGTATAGTCCTCTTCTATGTCTTGGTCCATTAAATTGCGGTATGTGTCCGGAAACTTAAGTTTTAAAAAATGCTGCCTGCTTATCCGCACATCCCTTTTCAAGGTACGGTTCAGTCGGCCAATTTCGCGGCGCAGTTTGTTGGTATCAGTGTTGCTAGCATACGAGGGGTGTATGCCTACTTCGGCCTCATCGGCAATTGACTTAATCAAGCTCTGAAACTCGGTAACATTTATAGAAATGCCCTTATCAAACTCATCGTAATCGCCCAAAAGAAAGAAGAAAACTGGCTTTGAGTTATATTTTTCGTGCAAGCGCAGCAAATAGTCGTAATTGTCGTAGGGATCTTTTTTGTTGCCCGTGAGCACTTTTACCCTATCAGCAGCTTCTGTAAAATTACCGTTTATCACCGAGCGAGCCAATCCACCCAAATTGCGAAAAGGCCCTTTACCACGGTAGTTATAGGCGCTGTCCACATCAAAAGTGGGCTTATACTTAAATTTTTGAACACCAAACTTAAGCTCCGGATAGTGTTCCTGTACTTTTAGCCTTACCAGGTTTATGTAGTGGTTTACAACAGGTACTTGCAAAAAGCCGTTTCGGTAGGCGAAACTCTCTTCGGGCGAAAAGCGGTCGTGTCGGTCGTTGGCATGTGGCAGATACTCTTCGTAGCGGCTTACTAGGTAAAATGCTGCGGCAAAAGGATCAAAGGGTAATACAAACCCTTCGCCAGCTATTTGATAAAATATTTTCAGATAATTGTATTCTGATACCGTAAGGTCTTGTTGGCTAATACCTCTTTGAAACAAAAGATAAGCTGAGCCAAAACAGAGACAGTTTTTTTGGGGATGAATGTCGTAAACTATTTTGGCACCGTCAGCAGCTCTGAACTCATCAACACTGCTGGTAAGCATAAAGGGTATCTGTATCTGTTCTTTAAAGAACAAATCGAATATGTACCTTACTCGATTGGTAATTTGTGGCGTGTAAATAACCAGCATAGCAGCTAAGTTAGTTATTTATTGAAGACACAAGACATCTTGATGTATGAAGTACGATTTGCGATTGCAGCTGTTTAAAATCAATGATTGATAATTATCATTGTTTACTGACCATTTTCAAATTTTCAAATCATCTCATTTCCAAATTGGTAACCTTATCTTTGTGGTTATGGACGGTCAATCACTTTTTAAGCACGAAACACCCCTGCAACTGCGCTTTGCAGATTTAGATGCATTAAACCATGTAAATAATGCCAACTATCTCACTTACATGGAGTTGGCGCGCATACTATACCTTGAACAGGTGTTGGATATGAAAATGGATGAGCGCTACAGCGTTATCCTAGCCAAAGCTACCGTGGAATATCGCAGACCAATTCATTTGGGCGACGATATAAAGGTATATACCCGCTGCAGCCGCATTGGCAATAAGAGTTTCGACTTGGAGTACGAGCTACGTAAAACCGAACCTAACGGAAGTAAAACTGTTATGGCTGTGGGGCACACTGTAATGGTGGCATATGATTACGATACCAGTTTGCCAATTTCGGTACCCGATGCTTGGAGGCAGCATTTAGTGGTTTTTGATAGTCCTTCTTCAGTAGATAAATAAACGGTTATGAAATATTCCTTACTGATTGGGCTGCTTTTAATGTTGTTGGTCTCTTGCGACGTGCAACAGGGCAAATATATAAATGGTGCCATGTTGCCCATGGTTGAATTGCCTGCCCGCGACAAACAGCCCATTGCATTGGAATCGTTGAAAGGTAAGTTGGTGTTGGTTGATGTTTGGGCAAGCTGGTGCAGTCCTTGCCGCAAGCAACACCCTAAGTTGGTAGAGGTATATGATAAGTACCACAATGCCCAGTTTAAAGATGCCGATGGATTTGAGATGTACCAAATATCCCTCGACTCTGAAGAAGGGTTGTGGTTAGAAGCGATAGCCAAAGACAATCTGCATTGGCCTGTCCATGTGAGCGAATTGAACGGTTGGGAATCGAAAGTAGTGGCGCTTTACGAGATTGAGGCCATACCATCTTCTTTTTTGATTGATGCCGATGGTAAAATCATAGGTAAAGACCTTAGTTGGTTCGATTTGAGCAAAGTACTGGAGAATCGATTGAAGTGAAGTACGATTTACGAAGTACGAGGTACGATTTTAGTTAAACCTGAATTTAGTAAGTTGCCAGCCAAAATGATTACCATCTCTACGATTAATCAATCGTAATTCGTAAATCGTACTTCGTACATTTAAAGGCTCTGCCAAAATGACACCACCGTTGGTATGGCAGGGATTTTGTAATATCTTTGCAGACTTAAATTTTGGTAGTAATGAGTAACGAAACAGAAAACCAAGAGCCGGTAGAAAACCAAACGGGGAGCGATACCCACACCGAGCAACAAGCTGCTACTGAAGATGCAGCCGCCCAAGCGGAAGCTAGTGATGGTAGCGGATTGCAGGCTAAGGTTGATGAACTGAAGGATAAATATGTACGCCTGTTTGCCGACTTTGACAACTACAAAAAACGCGTTGCTCGCGAACGTTTGGAGTTGATAAAGGACGCTAGCAAGGATGTTATTTTGAATCTTTTGCCAGTATTAGATGACTTTGAACGTGCCTTAACGGCAGCCGAAACGGCTACCGAGGTAGCGTCAGTAAAAGAAGGCATGTTGTTGATTCATAATAAATTGCTGAAAAACTTGGAGCAAAAGGGCCTTAAGCCGGTAAACCCAGTGGGTGAGTCATTTGATGTCGAATTTCATGAGGCAATTACCGAAATACCTGCACCAACTGAAGAGCTTAAAGGTAAAGTAGTAGCGGTTGCAGAGAAAGGATATTACCTTAACGACCGTCTTATTCGTTACGCAAAAGTTGTAGTGGGGAAATAATATATGCCTAGGGATTATTACGAAATATTGAGTGTTACTCGTACCGCAACGCAAGAAGAAATTAAGAAGTCATACCGCAAAGTGGCTTTGCAGCATCACCCTGATAGGAATCCGGATAACCCAGATGCGGAGCACAAGTTTAAAGAGGCTGCCGAGGCTTACGAAGTATTGGGCAACGAAGAAAAACGTGCTAAATACGACCGTTTTGGTCATGCCGGTGTGAAGGGCGGAGGTGCTCAGAACATGGATGACATTTTCAGCAACTTCGGCGATATTTTCGGCGGAGCTGGCGGCGGAGGTAGCTTCGATCCGTTTGAGGCTTTCTTTGGCGGGCAGCGTGGTGGCGGTGGTCGGGCGCGTCAAGGCCGCAGGGGCAGCAATTTGCGTATTAAAGTAAAACTGAACCTTAAAGAGATAGTTTATGGTGCCAAGAAGACCATAAAACTCAATAAGCACGTTACTTGCGATGTATGTGATGGTAGTGGAGCTAAAGATAAAAGTTCTGTATCTACTTGTTCTACCTGTCACGGTGCAGGCCAGGTGCGTAGGGTAACCCAAACTATTTTGGGCCAAATGCAAACTACCAGCACTTGCCCAACCTGTCATGGCGATGGCTCAACCATTACGGCTAAATGCACCAAATGCAAAGGCGAAGGAAAGATATTTGGAGAGGATAGCGTAACCTTGGATATACCTGCTGGGGTGGGCGAGGGCATACAACTTTCTATGACGGGTCGCGGCAATGCGGGCGACCGTGGTGGTGCTCCTGGCGACTTGATTGTGGTGGTTGAAGAGGAGCAGCATGAAGAGCTTGTTCGAGAGGAGAATGACATTATTTTTAACCTGAATATAAGTTTCGTTGATGCTGCTCTAGGCTTGCAAACCGAAGTGCCTACTGTGGATGCCAAGGCCAAGATAAAAGTGCCTGCTGGCACCCAATCGGGCAAGGTGTTCCGTTTGAAGGGCAAAGGCATTCCCAACATTAACAATTCATACGAAGTGGGCGACCAACAAGTAAGGGTGAATGTTTGGATACCCAAAAACCTATCGGATGATGAGCGGGCAACGCTTGAGAAGTTGCGCGATTCGCCCAATTTTCAGCCAGGTAGCTCTAAAGAAGATGGTGGCTTTTTTCAAAAGGTGAAAGACCTTTTTTAAACGATGCCTCGCCTTACCATCATTCTTGACCTGGATGGTGTGCTTATTACTAACTTACCTACCCAACCAGAGGTGCTGCACACCGATGGGTATACTGATTTTGATGCTAGCTGTGTAGCTAACCTAAATATGCTATTAAGTGAAGTGGACGCCGAAGTTTGGCTTATCTCTGCTCGCCGAAAAGGAAAGACGTTGGCTGAAATGCAAGTTATATGCAGCAATAGGGGTATAAGTGCGTCTATTGCTGGCATGGTGCCTGTATATGCCGAGGGCATGAAGCGCAGCCATGAAACAATCCGTTTTATCAGAGAAAATAATTTGGAACATTATCTCATCATAGATGATAACAGGGTGTTGCGCCAATTGCCACGTAGCATGAAAAACCGCTTAGTGCAAACCGATTTTGCACGGGGTTTTGATGAGGGGAAGCTGCAAAAGGCTAGGAGATTGTTGGGGTAATATCTAAAGGAACTTTGAGTAATATTTGTTTGCTATTGGTAAACTTTTTATTTTTAGGTAATGTTCAACATTATAGCGCGAAGGACATTAAACCGTTATTGCGAACTCTATCCTGAGGCTACCAATGCTTTAAGTAAATGGTATTATGAAATTGAGGTTGCGGATTTTAGCAGTTTCAATGAGTTAAAGCAACAATATGCCAATGCCAGTATAGTAGCAGACGATAGGGTTATTTTCAATATTCACGGTAATAAGTATCGACTGATAGTGCGGGTGAATTTTACTTTTAAAGCCATACAAATTAAGTGGTTCGGCACTCACGCAGAGTATGATAAAGTAGATGCAGTAACGATTCAATACGAAGAGAGATGAACGTAAAAGTGATAAAAAATGAGGCGGAATATTCGTTAGCCCTTAGTAGAGCGGATGAGATATTCAATGCAAAGCCTGCTACGCAAGAAGGCGACGAGCTGGAGTTACTTTTGTTAGTTATTAAGGCTTATGAGGATAAGCATCATGTGGTTGCTTTGCCTGATCCTATAGAGGCGATTAAACTTCGAATGGAAGAACAAGGGTTGAAAGCTAGCGATTTGGTTCCTGAAATGGGAAGCAAAGGATATATTTCACAGGTGCTTAACCGCAAAAAGCCACTAACTGCCCAAATGATGCGGAAACTACATATCAAACTACAAATACCTGCCGAAATATTGTTGGGAGCAGCTTGAGTCGCTCCTAAATGATTCTTAGGTTTTGATAACCCATATAATCATGGGCCTTAATGAAGGCAAATTTTTAGTTGTTTTTCTCTATAAAATCATTCAACCCCTTCATAGCCGTTTGGCGCACTTTGTTTTGCAAATAAGGCGTCCAACCTAACAGCAGCCCTATTGGCCCCAGTGCTTGCTTGGCCCAAGTATGGAAATCGAAACGGTCAATGTGCCTTACAATTTTACCATCTACTACTTCAAATTCAGCTTTGATATGATTGCACACCTGGCGTTTGGTTGCGCCAAAGGTGTAGTAAGCCACCCACTCAGCCTGCACTTGGTTGCCGTTTGATGATACTACTTTAAATTCCAACACCAAATCTTTGCCACGGCTGATGAGCATTTGCCACATGGCCCGAGCTTGGTTGGCGTTGAGGTTAATGAATACCGAATCGCTGAAGGTTGCATGGTCGGCATAGCAGCCCTGCATACCCCTATAATCTTTTAATTGAAACGATGTATAAAAGTGGTGTATTAGGTCTTCGTTTGGGGTCATAGCATACCAGTTTACAATTCCAAGATACTCAATAGCAAGCAAAAATTAAGGCACCCAAATGTTTAGCACAGTACCTTTTCCTAAAGCAGTTTTAAGGTCGATGTTTCCTTTAAACAAATCGACTCTTGAGCGGATATTGCGCCAACCAATACCTTTATCCAATTCCAACACTTTAGGGTCAAATCCCTTGCCGTTATCTTTTATACTAAACAAATATCCGTCGGCCAGTTGTTCCAGCTTTATTTCTATATCCGTAGCATTGGAATACCTTATCGCGTTGTTCAATAGTTCTTGTATCACCCTATATATAGCAATTTCGCGGCTTTCATCCATGCGGCTTTCAAACCCTGAAATAGAAACCGAAACGAGAATTTTGCCACTTTCATTAATCTTCCTAGCCTGCTCTTTAATGGCCGATACCAGACCAAGCCTGATTAGAGTGCTAGGCATCATGTTATGCGATATATGGCGAACCTCTTGGCAGGCTTCGTCTAATATGGCAATTGAGGTACTTAGGTTTTTTTGCTCTTCCGCATCGTCTTTGGTTTCAATGGCGGTAAGGTTAAGTTTGGCTGTTGATAAGAGCTGTCCCAAGCCATCGTGCAAATCTTCGGCCACCCGCTTTCGCTCTTTTTCAGTAGCCTCCATAACCACCCTAAAGCTATCCCGCTGCTGTTCGTTTACTTTCCGCAATAACATCTCGCGCTCATTACGCATGTCGCGTATGCGCACTACCAAAGCATAGGAAAACACCACCGACTCAAAAGCAAAAGACAAAGGCAGTCGAATTTCGAAGAGCAAGGTGTGGCCTAAAAGCCCAATGTTTCGCAATGCTATACCAATAGATAATAGCACCAGAGGAGAAAAGGCAATGAGGTAAAGCTTATGCTGGCTTGGTATTGGCTTTTGGGTAAGTAGCTTAGCATTTATTATTACCAAACTTATGAGCGGCACGAAGGTAAATACAAAAATCAAGGGCCGATTTATGTCCATATCGCTTGGCCAGATAAACCAAAGGATGGTAAGCATTATTACCAATGCATAGTTGGTGTAAACAACGTAATTGAGCCAAGGTGCCCATGCACTGAGGTTGAGGAACTTTTTACTGAAGACAAACATGCAAACGATTACAAGCGAGCTAACTACAAAAACGTAAGTATGTGCCTGAAATGCGTTGTTTAAACCAAACAGAATAACGTGAAAGCCTAATGTTATACCATTGAGCAAAATGATGGATCCGATATAAATGGCATAATAGAGAAAGACCAATTGGCGAGTAGCAAAAAAAACAGCTAAAGCCCCCAGTGTTGTAAGTAGCAATATACCAAAAAACACACCCCAACCTAGGTTGTGTATAATGGTTCTTGTTTGATAAGCAGCGTGCTCCCAAATTTGAAGGTTACTGCGCAGCGATGCAATGTCGTTGTGCAGTTTGAGCCAATAGTGCGTTGATTTGCCTGGATTGAGTTTTATATCGTAGCTCCAACCTTTTGGATTGAAACTTTGCGGTTGGTATGGATGATTGAAGCCAATAGCGGGAAAGGAGTCGATTTTTGAAATGCCAGCACTGTCACGAATAGTATATAAGGTAGCATCGCTCAGGATACCACTGCCTAAGTATAAAGTTAAAAGCTTTGGTTTAGGTGAGTTGTTTAGAAGCTCCCAGTGCAACCACCAAGTATCGCGGCTGTACCCCATATTTATCATATGGCCAGGGCTTCTTACATCCCATGGTTGGGCAGTAATTTGCCCGGTTTGTATTTGTTGTATGGTAAGCAAATGAGATTTATCCCGATAAACTTCAACTGCCTCATCGAGAAATTGCTTTTCAAAATCATTGTTCAATACCAAAAGCCCATTACTTTGGGCTTGCAGACTGTTTAGGCCTAGGCAACATACTAATAGATATAGCGGTAGCAGCTTGGCCATTGTGGTATTTTAAACTGCTTGAACTAGCTGCACAAAGCGTTTCCAAGTGTTGGTTGCCATTTGCGAAGTGATAGCCTCAATATAATAAGAGCCTGCCGCAGGGTCGGCCACAGTATCTAAATGCGATTCGTGCTGCAAAACCAATTGTATGTTTCGTGCAATGCGGGTTTGGAAAGCCGCGCTTTTATCGGGAGTAACTATATGGGGTAATATGCTTAGGCTATCGGCACCGCCAATTACGGCGCTCAATGCTTGGGTGGTCTGCCTTATCATTTCGTAATATCCATCTTTTTCTGGCAGCACCTTTTTGTTGGTAGCGTGCACCAATGCAGGTGTCGTATAGCTAGGCGCATACTGTTTACAAATGACTGCCCACAAGCTGCGCAATACTCTTATACGTGCTATTTCGAAAAAATGATCGGTACCCACTGGAATATCAAACTTAACATTTGATAGTGCCTCCGTTGGCTTAATGCCAGTATTGGTCAATTTAGCTACTATATCATTGGCTGCTTTCAGTTGAAGGGCTGTCTGTTCTGTCAAAGTTTCGGCATTGTTAGAGGCAATCGTAAACAATTTGAACCCTGGTAACCAATTATGGTACTTGTTAAAATAAGCAACCATATCAGTAGGGTTAAATTGCACAGATCCATTAACAGCCTTGGCATCCAACCCACGAACATTTATTAGGGTAATCAACTTTTCAAGGGTGTTAGTATCGTTTATGCACCAATCGGTATGAATGTGCTCAATTAACACATCTTTTAACAATGTTTCAACATCGGTGTTAGGCGGGCAATAAAACGATAGCGCAGTTGCGCCGCGTTGCAGAGCATCCAATGCTAGCAGGTTTGCGGCTGCGGTATTAGTAGCGTCAATATCTTGTCTTATCAACCATTCGCCAACGGGGCGCACTGGCACAGGTAACAATGGTGCATCCGTTGCACGATAATAGGGTTCAACTAATATCCCTTCAGGGGTGTTCCATTCCAGTGTTTCTGAACCGGCACCTTTTAAGTCATTTAGTACCAGTTTTTGCCACTGCTCATCTGTTATCGGCGGAAACTCCGCAAACAAAGCCTTTTCCATGCCCGAAAGTTAAGGGATTTTAATGTTTCAGTAGCAAGTAATGAGTATCAAGCATCAAGATTTAGGTGCGAGGTACAATTTTAGAAGTACGATTGGGATGGGTAGGTAAAATTATTCTTTATTTATAGCTTATGCAGACAATAAAGTAAACTAAATAACTAAGTTCAATCGTAGATCGTACATCTTAAATCGTTCAATAACCAGTGTCTTCTCTCCAATGCCTATCTTTGCTCAATGAGTCAACCCCGCATACATAGAGTATTAGTGCATGCCGCAGTGCAACTAGCCGGCGAAATAGTACCCGGAGGAAAGTATGCTGAAAAGGCCATTGAGCAAATGTTGGGTAGTCAGCCAAAGTGGGGTTCTAGAGACCGCTCGTTTGTGGTAGAAACCACTATGGAATTGGTGCGCAATTATCGGTTGGCGGCTTTTTTGTCGGGACAAGAGTGGAATGTAGGCAAGGTAAACCATTGGCACTTATTTGGCGCTTGGTGGTTGCAGCAAGGATATGAATTGCCCGATTGGCCTGAGTTTAAGGGGCTAGATAAAGATACAGTTGACGAGAAATGGGCCGAAGCTCAGCAGCGCAGAGCAGTGCTCTATTCCTTGCCTGATTGGTTAGATGAACTTGGGGCCAAGGAACTTGGTGCTGAAGCTTGGGAAAAGGAACTGGCTGCCATGCACCAAGCTGCTAGCGTGGTGTTGCGCGCAAACACCGTGCGCATTAGCCCAGTAAAACTGACCGAGCGATTAGCACAGCAAGATATTGAAACCACTACCTTGCCATGGGCACCCGATGCTTTAGTGCTTACCAAGCGTAAGCATCTGCTCAACTTAGCAGAGTTTAAGGAAGGATTATTTGAGGTGCAAGATGCGGCTTCACAATTGATAGCGCCGTTGCTGCAACTCAAAGCGGGTCAAATGGTGATAGATGCCTGTGCTGGTGCTGGTGGTAAAACTTTGCAGATAGCCGATCTTATGGGAAACAAGGGTTATGTTGTTGCACTGGAACCAGAGGCAGTTAAACTGAAGAATACCGATACCCGCAGCCGCAGGGCGGGGTTCAATATTATAAGCTCGGTGCATTTGTCTTCGCCGGCAATTATTGGCAAGTATGCCAACCAAGCCGATAGGTTGCTGCTAGATGTGCCTTGCAGCGGCTTAGGTGTATTGAAACGCAACGCCGATGCCAAGTGGAAACTGACACCTGAGCACATAGAGAAGGTAAAAGAGCTGCAGCATTCGATACTAACCAACTACCACAAGATGCTAAGGCCAGGTGGTATAATGGTGTATGCCACTTGTAGTATCTTACCCTCTGAGGATGGTAGGCAAGTAGAACGGTTCTTGGCAGAGCACGCTAATTTTGAATTGGCAGAGCAGCATTATTTTCTGCCATCGGTGTACGGTTTTGATGGGTTTTATGCTGCTGTATTGAAACGCATCAAGTAGTTACAGTTAAGCAGAAAAGAAATTTTTCAGTCCATTTGCCAATGTCGCTACATCCACCCTATCAATAGGGTGTGGGGTGGCTGGCAAAACCCACAACTGTGCGTTGGGCAATAACATAAA
>JAIXOI010000049.1 GCA_027486795.1 Sphingobacteriales bacterium
ACGGCCGCACCTATCTTTACAAATGCGTACACCAAGCATGGTACACCAAACAAAAATCCCGATCACCTAAGGCAATCGGGACTCTATTTAATCCGTCAACTTATTCTAGGACGTTACATCGCATTAGTTATGCGTCAATTTTCGCGTATTTGGCGTGCTTTTCAATAAACTCACGGCGAGGTGGTACATCGTCGCCCATCAGCATACTAAAAATGTGGTCGGCCTCGGCAGCACTATCAATAGTTACCTGGCGAAGGGTGCGTGTATTTGGGTTCATGGTGGTGTCCCACAGCTGTTCGGCGTTCATTTCACCCAAACCTTTATATCGCTGTATGTTCACGTTATCTTCTTTGCCGCCTCTTGCAAGTTGCTGAACTGCCACATCACGTTGTTGGTCGTTCCAGCAATACATCTGGTCTTTACCCTTTTTCACTAGGTATAGTGGCGGTGTAGCAATGTATATATAGCCATGCTCAACTAAAGCCTTCATGTAGCGGAAGAAGAAGGTAAGAATCAAGGTAGTAATGTGGCTACCATCAATATCCGCGTCGCACATGATGACTATCTTGTGGTAGCGCAGTTTTTCGATATCAAGCGCTTTATCATCTTCAACGGTACCTATTTTCACGCCCATGGCGGTAAACATGTTCCGTATCTCCTCGTTCTCATAAATCTTGTGCTCCATGGCTTTCTCCACGTTCAAAATTTTACCTCTTAAAGGCAAAATAGCTTGAAAGTGACGGTCGCGGCCCTGCTTGGCTGTTCCACCCGCCGAGTCTCCTTCGACAAGGAACAACTCACTCGATTCGGCATCTTTGCTTGCGCAATCGGCCAACTTACCCGGCAGGCTGTTGCTGCCCAATACGCTCTTACGTTGCACCATCTCGCGCGCCTTACGGGCGGCGTGGCGGGCAGTAGCGGCAAGTATTACTTTACCTATAATGGTTTTAGCCTCACGGGGGTTTTCTTCCAGATAGTTGGTAATAGCTTCACCAACTGCAGTATTTACCACACCCGTAACCTCGCTGTTGCCCAGCTTGGTTTTGGTTTGGCCTTCAAACTGCGGCTCAGGTACTTTTACTGATATTACGGCAGTCAATCCTTCACGGAAATCCTCGCCGGTAACATCGAACTTTAGTTTCTCGAACATACCGTTCTTATCGCCATAGCCCTTGAACACGCGGGTAATAGCGGCGCGGAAACCACCTACGTGCGTGCCACCTTCAATGGTATTAATGTTGTTTACGTAAGAGTGTATATTTTCGCTATAAGAGCTATTATAAGTCAAAGCAACTTCAACCATTACATGGTCTCTAGTGCCTTCAACGGTAATAGGGCGCTCTAAAAGCTGTTCACGGGTTTGGTCAAGGTATAGTACAAACTCGCTCAAGCCACCTTCGCTAAGGAACGTTTCGGTAGGGTAGGTGCCGTCCTCATTTGCTTCGCGTAGGTCAGTTATTTTCAAGCTGATACCTTTGTTCAAAAAAGAAAGCTCTCGTAAGCGTGAGGCTAGCGTTTCGTAGTTGTAGGTAGTAACATTAAAAATACTGGCATCGGGCGTAAAGGTTACTGAAGTACCGGTGCGGTCGGTAGTGCCAATTTCTCTTACTGAGTATTGAGGTTTACCGATGGCAAACTCTTGTTCAAAAATTAAGCCGTTACGGTGTACTTCGGCACGCAAGTGCGTTGATAGTGCGTTTACGCATGATACACCCACACCGTGCAAACCGCCCGATACTTTGTAGGTGTCCTTATCAAACTTACCACCGGCGTGTAGCACCGTCATTACTACTTCGAGGGCTGAGCGGCCTTCTTTTTCGTGCATATCGGTAGGTATACCGCGGCCATCATCGTGCACAGTAATAGAGTTGCCTGGCAGTATTTCTACTTCAATAAAGCGGCAATAGCCCGCCAAAGCTTCGTCAATTGAGTTATCTACCACCTCATACACCAAGTGGTGCAAGCCTTTAAAGCCTATATCGCCAATGTACATTGCGGGGCGCTTGCGCACCGCTTCCAACCCTTCTAGGACCTGGATATTTGACGCGGAATAATTATTCTGTTTTTGTTCGGTTGCCATATATTTTCTTCCTTATTTCACACTAATCCAAGTAATGCACAAAGATACGAAAATTAAGCTAGAGTGCCTTATTTGATGCGGATTAGAGTGATTTTTATCCACATGTTATCCACCACCAAAAATTGGGAGTAATGTGCCCAACCTTTTTGGCAGATAATGGGGCATTTTGCCGAATAAAGGGGATTATTGCCTATTGAAAATTGCAGTGCACGTTTCTACAACTCCCCTATAAAGTAGGGTGTATCGTAGGGTTAAAGTAGTGCCGTTTAATGTGCCTTCGCCTTCAATGGTGATTTTACCATCATCAAAAGTTTGAAAGGGCAAGCTTAGGCTGTCGCCATAAACAATTCCCATAGGGTAAAATGATGAAGAACAACAATCATTTGGAATAGGGACATAGATTTCTCTGAAGTCGGGCATGTAAACCCTATCCCCACCACCAGGCTGAATTGTAATGTAATAATTATAACTGCTGTGGCCAAGGCAAGAGTCAATAACTTTGTAATAGCCTCTATATTTGGTCCAAGCAGTGCTTATCTCACAACTATCTCCTTCATACCCTGGGTTACAACTGCAGCTGCAGGTTTGGTTACCAGTATGGGTAACTTCTCCATATTGACACGGTATATCAGGACATATAAAATCCTCATTGTTATTATTCTCTTTAGTGCAAGAAACTAAAGACAATAACAATGCAATAACTAAGGTAGCAGCAGTGAAATATATGGTGCGCATCATAAAGGCTAATATACTAAACTATTTTTGAATGTAGAAAAGAGTTGTTGAAATTGAATTATGCATGTTTTTTTGATTAAACAAAGCACCAAGTTTAAACGGTCCAATACAAAAAAAATATACTTGCTGCATACGCCAACAAATACTATTTTTATCGCTTCCAAAACAACCTTTCATGAAGCGTTTATTATCGTCTGTAGTAGCACTGATATTGTTTTTCGCCGTCAATGCCCAACCGCCGGTTCCTATTGAGGCAGGCACGGGCAGGGTAGTGTATACCGAAGTGGTAACCGTGGCCGGTGCCAGCCAAGCAGAGATATTTAAACGAGTAGACCATTGGTTCAATACCTTTTACAAAAACCCGGCTAGCATTATCCAAACTAAAGATACTGCTGCAGGTAAAATGGACGGCAAACACACCATTTACGTGTACAATGAGGTTAATGGCAAGAAAAACCAGTTTGGCCAAGTAAAGTATACCATTACTATTGAGGCCAAAGAAGGCAAATACCGCTATAAAATTGATGAGATATACTTTTTTAAAGTACCTAAGTTGTATGTTGAAGAGTGGTTGGATGATAAAGCTGTGAACAAAGACGTGCAATATAGCTACTTGCAACAAGTACACGACTACATGACCGACCTTACCACCAAACTCAAAGAAACCCTAGCCAAACCTGCACCTGCCGCTGGCGGCGATGATTGGTAGGCTTGTTTAGCATCAAGTATCAAGTATCAAGTAGTGAGTATCAAGTACAAAATCTTTGGTTTTGTACTTTTACTATTTGCCTAATTTTGAAGTTGTCTTAATACTTGCTACTTGATACTTAATACGTGATACTCAGTACTTGATACTTGATACTCAGTACTTGATACTATTTAATTAACCCAACCTTAAACCTTTCTTCTCATAGCCGTTACATATCATGTTTAGTTTTGTGAGCAATGATGGCAAATGTCCTTTTTGCTAACAATGCCCTAAATGGCTTTTATAGCCATACCCCAATTGCCACCCCCTTTACTTTTTCGGTTTCTTTTTTCTTCCTCCTCCAATCCCTTTACGTATGACCAAACGTGTACTCGACCTCGTAGTGCTATCCGATCTTCATTTGGGTACTTATGGCTGCAACGCCGTTGAATTGAACGACTACTTGCGCAGCATTGCCCCTAAAACCTTGGTACTTAATGGCGATATCATCGACATTTGGGCATTCAGCAAGTCGTATTTCCCGAAAGAGCACATGGAAACCATCCAGCTTATTTTGGAAATGCTTACCAGTGGCGTAAAGGTTTACTACATAACTGGCAACCACGATGAATTGCTGCGCAAGTTCTCTGACTTTAAAATGGGCAACTTGGAGATAGTGGATAAAGTGGTATTGAACTTGGATGGAAAACGCACTTGGATTTTCCATGGCGATGTATTTGACTTGAGCGTGAATACGGCTAAATGGATTGCCAAATTAGGTGGTAAGAGCTACGACTATATTATCTTGCTAAACCGCTTTATAAACTTCGTGTTGCGCAAATTTGGCCGCGAGCGTATCTCATTATCAAAGCGTATCAAAAACAGCGTAAAACGGGCCGTAAAGTTTGTTGGCGATTATGAGATGATTGCCGCTAAGCATGCTATTGACCAAAAATACGACTACGTAGTGTGTGGCCACATTCACCAACCGCAAATTAAGGTTTACCGAAACGAGAAAGGCTCGGTTACATACCTTAACTCTGGCGACTGGATTGAGAACCTTACTAGCCTTGAATACAACGAAGGAGAGTGGCGCATTTACTCCCATCTTGATGAATTGGTGCCCGATTTTAGAGAGGTACTGCTACCAACATTGCAGGTGGATAACTCTTTGCCACAAAATGTACTAGCTTAATTTTTAACTATTATCTTGTTATAAAACAACAGGATATACGACGCGTATGGCAAAAACTAAGGCGGAGAAGAAAATATTCGTTCTCGACACATCAGTAATTATATATAATCATAATGCCCTAAGAACTTTTCAAGAACACGATGTGGTAATACCCATAAATGTGTTGGAAGAGTTGGATAACTTCAAAAAGGGCAATGACAACAAGAACTTTGAAGCCCGCGAGTTTATCCGAGATTTGGATAGCTTGTCGCTGGATAAAAAAATTACTGAATGGACGCCAATTGACCCCGAGGGAAACCGTGGCAATTTTATGGTGGCTATGAACGGGCATAGCGCCGTTGATGCCGAGGAGGTGTTTGGAGAAGTAAAGCACGACCACAAAATATTGAATGTGGCCATGAGCATCCAAACCCTTAACCCTACTCGTAAGGTTATATTGGTTTCGAAAGACGTTAACCTACGACTTAAAGCCAAGGCCTTGAATCTCTTAGCCGAGGACTATGAAACGGGCAAGGTAAAGAACGTGGAAAGCCTTTTTAAAGGCAAAAACACCCTGGATGATGTTGATCCGGTAATCATCAACCGAATATACAAAGATGGCACCGTGCCTTACGAAGAGGTAATGGAAGATAAGCCAAGCGGTAACAGCTATTTTATATTGAAGAGCCCGAAAAGCTCTACCCTAGCTTACTTCAATCCGCAATCGAACATGATGGAGCGGGTAGAGAAAAATGTGGTTTGCAAAATTAAGCCTCGTAATGCGGAGCAGGTTTTTGCCATGCATGCTATTCTCAACCCTGAGGTGCGCCTTGTTACCTTGCAAGGGGTGGCTGGCACTGGCAAAACCTTATTGGCCATTGCTGGTGCTTTGGAACAACAAAAGGATTTTAACCAAATTTATGTAGCCAGGCCCATTGTGCCGTTAAGCAACAAAGATATCGGTTTTCTGCCGGGCGACGCTATTTCGAAGGTAAACCCTTATATGGAGCCTATTTGGGATAACTTAAAACTCATACAAAGTCAGTTTCGCGAAACAGAGCGGGCCTTTAAAAAGATAACTGAGCTGGTTGATACTGAGAAGATTGTGGTTACGCCATTGGCCTTTATCCGTGGTCGTAGTTTGTCCAATATTTTCTTTATCGTTGATGAGGCTCAAAACCTTACGCCACACGAAATCAAAACCATCATAACTCGTGCCGGCGAAGGCACCAAGATTATCTTCACCGGCGATATCTACCAAATAGATACGCCCTATCTCGATTCGCAAAGTAATGGGTTGTCATACCTTATCCATAAGTTTCGCGGGCAACCGTTGTATGCCCACGTTACCCTCGAAAAAGGCGAGCGCTCTGAGTTGGCCAACTTGGCGAATGATTTGCTGTAACAGTATCAAGTATCAAGTAGTGAGTATCGAGTAGCGAACAAGAGATATCAAAAATTTACAACTTAAAAAGAGAAGCCCCGCAATTTGCGGGGCTTCTCTTTTTATAAGTCTTGATACTTACTACTTGCTACTTGCTACTAATTAGCGTATCAAAGTTATCGATCCAGTTTTTTGCTCTTCGGTGCCGTCTTGGTATACAATATTTACCATGTATACATAGGTACCTTCAATGGCAGGGTCGCCATTGTGTTCTCCGTTCCAACCTGCACCAGTAACTTGGTTAGGGTTGTAATGCACTTGTGAGCCGAAGCGGTTGAAAATAAACACTTCCACATTGCTGGTTTTGTTCAACCAGAATTGGAAAATATCGTTGTTACCATCTCCATTTGGCGTAAACGCATTCGGTATAGCCACATAAGCGCTGCTATCCCTTACAAACGTTGAATCGTTGCCGCATGAGCCACCAGGAGCTAGCTCGACAATAGTAACGGTATCAATTTTCACACAGCCTTTTCCATCAGTTACCACTACGCTGTAAGTACCCGCTTTTAGGTTGCTAGCATTTTGGCCAGTCGTAAAGTTTGACCAAAAGAAAGAATATGGTGCCGTGCCGCCAGTAACGGTTAGCGTAGCGGTGCCAGTTACATCAATAGCACAGTTTGCATCGGTACGTGCAATACTGGTTACAATAGAGTCGGCAGGGCCATTAACTGTGGCGCTGTTGGTTGCAGTACAACCATTGGCATCGGTTATGGTTACATTATAAGTGCCAGGTGCAGCGCCAAACAGTTCTTCCGAAGTACTGGCATCCGACCAAACATACGTGTATGGCGATGTGCCGCCCAATACGCTCAAACCAATTGCCCCATCAGTTGATGATTGGCAGCTAGCATCGCGAACAGTGGTTGACGAGGCAAGCGCACTAGGTTCAGTTATTACATAGGTTCTAGTATCAAAGCAACCAACTGCATCGGTAATGGTTACAGTGTAAGTACCAGGGGCAAGGCCTGTTTGGTCTTGGGTAGCTGGTAGGCTATTGGTCCAGGCATAAGTGTAAGGGCTCTGCCCACCAGTTACGTCCATATCAATAGAACCATCGTTGGCACCGTTGCAATTAACGTTTGATACGTTTAAGGTATTTACTATTACCGTCGTAGTAGGTTGTACCACGGCAGTAGCGGTAGCGGAACAACCATTAAAGTCGGTAACCGTAACTGTGTAGGTGCCAGCAGGAAGCAATACTGCGTTACTAGCATTTTGCGGTGGGGTAGTATTCCATAGGTAGCTAAAAGGTGCTTGTCCACCTGTTGGGGTAGCAATTGCAGAACCATCGGTAGCACCACCGCACGATACGTTGGTAGGAGTGGTAGCAACGGTTAAAGCCGCAGGCGAACCAATGGTACCAGTAGCAGTTGTTTGGCAGCCAGCAGCATCAAATATGGTAACTGAATATGAACCAGCAGCCAAATTGCCAATTGAATCAACAGCAGGTAGGCCACCACTCCATTGGTAAGTGTAAGGTGGTACACCACCCGTTACGTTTGCCTCAACAGAGCCGTTTGAGTTGCCATTACACAAAACAGCAACCGTTGATACGGTAGCATTTAGGCTAAAGCTAGGATTTTCTTCAACTGTAACGGTAAAAGTACCCAAGTCGGCAACTGTTGCGCCGTCAACTACTACATAGTAGCGGCCAGCGGTACAAAGTGCTTTTGCAATAACGGCAGGGCTTGAGCAAGTTCCGGCGCGGGTGCTGTCAACTGCGCATGAGCCATCCAATAGGTTCAACTGCACATTAAACGTGCCACCGCCTGTCGGGCAGTTTGCTGTTACGCGAATGGTAATACCCAATGGTGCAGTAGTAGTAAAGGTATAGAACACATCATTGCCTTGTGCACCAGCAAAGTTGTTTCCATAGCATTCGTTGCTATTAAAGTGACTAACGCTAACGCCAGAAGTGATAGCACCGAGGTCGATGGCTGAAGTAGAAGAGCATGCGGTACCCTTCGTATAACGCCAGAAAGTTCTGATCTCCGGGCGGTAAAAGTTGTTGGCACAGCCACTACCAGCCACAAAACCATGTGAGTATGTTTGGCAAGGTGGGCCTAGGCGGTAATTCAGGTTGCTCGCATATGGGTTTGCATCGCAAAGCAAATCATCACCTTCTGAGAATACACAACCAAATAGGTTCAAGCAACAAACGTTAGACTCGTAAGAGCAACGAGAACCGTTAGAGCCACAAGGGGTAAGACCAGAGATAATTGAGAAATCTTCTGGCACATCGTCTTCCCATGAGCGCTGGCGAATGTTTACAAACTGTGGCACAGTGGCAGCAGGGTAGGTATTCAAAAAGATAGTGGTGTCAAAATCATTGGTAATATCAGGGCCACCGCTGCTCATGGCCAAATTGGCAGTCATACAAAAACCACCTTGCCAAGGAAGACCGCTTACGTTGGCATTGTCTTGTGCAAAGAAGTTGAACGTAAGCTCATCCTCTTGAAGATTCGGGGCCAATTGGCTACAAAAACTACCACAGGCTATTGCAAAATCGGATGAATTGCTGCCCGAGTAGGCAACCCTAACCTCTCCAACCTTCACGCGCAACTGTATTGGGCCATCGCTCAAGGTTTGTGAAAAAGCAGCACTGCTAAACAATAAGCTACAGAGAAAGAACAGTAATAAGTGGGTGGTATGTTTCATAGTTAGGCGAGTTTGGGCTTATTTCTGACGAGTGAAGATACATCATTTTGTAAAAAATAAATAACGTGTCGACTTGTAATACCCTAAAAGAAAAAAACCTCGTGGTATACCACGAGGTTTTTTATGTTCTGTATAGTATTTCTTATCGTATTAGGGTAATGCTACCCGTTGCTTGGCGTTTTTCGCCGTTGGCATACACCACATCTATAACATACACGTATGTTCCTTCTGGGGCTTCGTCGCCATTATGCGTTCCATCCCAACCCGGTGCCTCTGATATTTGGTTAGGGTTGTAGTATACCTGCGCACCCCAACGGTTGAATATCCTTACTTCGGTAACTTCTGCACCAAAAGTATAGAAACGGAAATCGTCGTTGTTTCCATCGCCATTAGGGCTGAAAATATTCGGCAAGGCTACCCTGAAGTTATCGTTTACGAATACGGTTACACTTGTTGTAACACTGCAGCCGTTTGTATCCGCAGCAGTTACGGTATACAAGGTGGTTTCGGTTGAGCTGGCAATAGGGCTTAGACAATCAGTGCAGCTTAAGCCAGCTTGTGGGCTCCAAGCAATACTGCTTAGTGCAGTTGAGCTTGGGTTTAGCAATCCAATCAAGGTATCTTCCTCGCCCAATGTAATTTCAATATCCGAGTAGTTAAGGGTAAAGATATTGCCATCAACGATACTTACGGTAGCGGTAGAGGTAATGCAACCTTCGGCATCGCGCACCGATACCACATAAGCACCTTGTGCAAGGTTATTGAATACACTGTCAACTTGGTAAGCGGCGCCGTTTAATGAGTAGCTATATGGCGATGAGCCGCCATTAACTGTTACCGTTAAGGTAGCATCACTGCCACCTGTGCAAGTTACCGCACCGGTAATAGTAGCATTAATAACCAAAGCAGGAGATTCGGTTACAATAGCCGTTATGGTTTCTGAGCAACCATTGGCATCAGTAACAGTTACCGTGTAAGTGCCACCAGGCAAGTTGTTAATATCTTCAGTGGTTGCTGCGGTGTTCCACAAGAAGCTGTATGGGGCAGTACCGCCATTGGCGGTTATATCCACAACACCATCGTTTGCACCGCTGCAAGTTACGTTTTGCACGCTAGCCACGTTCAAGAATATAGGCGGTGTTTGGCCAACTACTGCAGTTGCCGTTGCCGAGCAACCATTAGCATCAGTCACGGTTACGGTGTAGGTTCCACCGGCAATGTTCTGTTGGTCTTGTGTTGTTGGCAATCCACCGGTCCAAGCGTAAGTATAAGCACCTGTACCGCCAGTAACACCTATATCAATAGCTCCATTGTTTACATTGAAACAAGAGGCAGAAGTAACACTCAATACGGTAACAACCAATTCGGTAGGGGCAAACACTACAACATTGGTATCTTTTTGGCAACCGTTGCTATCTTGCACCCTAACCAAGTACGTGCCGCCAGCAAGGTTGGTAAAGCTACCGCTGCTTTGAAGCGTGCCTGCATTCAATGAATATTGGTAAGGTGGTGTGCCTGTGCTGCCTGTTGCAGTTATGGTACCAGTGCTATCACCAAAGCAGGCTACATCGGTATGTGTTGCCGATATGCCAATGGTATTATTATTTCCAATAGTGAAGGTGAAATTCTCTTCGCATAGGTTGACATCGCGAACGCTGAAGTTATAGGTACCTGCACCCAAGTTGCTAAAGGTACTATCGGTGCCGAATAGGCCGCCTGCAATAGCATATTTATATGGAGGTGTGGCACCTGTAGCGTTTATTACTATCTGGCCATCGTTTATTCCTTGGCAAGATGCATTTACTACTGTTGCAGTTGCAGATACAACCGTCGGGTTTACAATGGTTATATCGGTACTATCGATACAACCATTAAAATCACGCACATAGTAGCGGTAAGTGCCACCTGGCAGGTTGCTGAATGCAGCGTTGTTTACGAAGTTTACACCATCGTCAGAGAAATCATAAGGTGGTGTTCCACCAGCGGCAGATACCACTGCCACGCCATCGCTCAATCCGTTGCAACTTACATCAATACGGAACAATTGGCCAGCATTTAGAGCAAATGGTTGGGCAATAGTTGCAAAAGTTTGCGTTTGACAGCCGTTTAAATCTTCAACATCAATAGTATAGTTGCCAGCCGGTAAGTTGTTGAATACATTACTAGGCTGCGGTGTTCCACCGTTTAGGGTGTATTGGTATGGCGCTGTGCCACCATTAGGTGTTATAGTTAGGCTACCGGTTGCAGTACCAAAGCAAAGCGCAGCACTGTTGTTGCTTACCTGTGCGCCAAGCACTTGTGGTTGGGTAATACTAAAGGTAGTATCTACGCGACATCCGAAATCGTCAATTATAACCAGCACATAAGTTCCAACCGATAAGTTGCTAAATGTGCCGCTGGTTACTAGTGAGCCACCGTTTAGTGAGAACTCGTATGGCGGGTTTCCGTTGCTAGGAGTTGAAGTAAAGGTACCATCACTCAGGCCATTACAGCTTACATTGGTAATAGCCACATTGGCCAAAATAGTTGAAGGTGGATTGGTTAAAGTAACATTGCCTACTGTATCGATGCAACCATTATCGTCGCGAACCAATACGGTGTAAGTTCCCGCAAACAAGTTATTGATTACGTTGCCGGTTTGGTAAGTGTTCCCGCTATCAGATGAGTATTCGTAAGGTGGAGTTCCGCCCGATACGGTTACCGCAATCCTGCCATCTGAGCTACCGTTACAAGTTGGGTCAACACCAGTAGCAGATGATACAAATGCTGGTGGTGTGCCTACGGTAATTGTTTTAGCCCTTTGGCAACCGTTTACGTCGGTTACAGTAATGTTGTACACGCCTGCTGTTAGGCCAGTTAGG
Organism: Sphingobacteriales bacterium; assembly: GCA_027486795.1. Classification (GTDB taxonomy): domain Bacteria; phylum Bacteroidota; class Bacteroidia; order Chitinophagales; family CAIOSU01; genus CAIOSU01. The sequence continues at coordinate 11,644 of JAIXOI010000049.1, forward strand.
CTAGATGTGGTTGGCAATGCACCTGGAGCCCATGTGTAAGTAAACGGAGAGAACCCTTGTGTGGTGGTTACGGTAGCTGTTCCGTCGGTGCTGCCAAAGCAGGTTACCGGGGTGCTTGCGGTGGTAAAATCAACATACACCGATGGGTTTTCTGCTACAGAAAGCGTGAAAGTGCCTTGTGCCAGAGCGGTAGCTCCATCTACTACTATTGTATAAACGCCTGGTGTACAAATGGTAGTAGTTATTTGCGACTGTGCACCACAAGAGTTGTCGTTAGAGTTGATGATAACGTTACAGTTGGCGTCCAACAAGTACAAGTAACTGTCAAATGTAGCCGCTGGGTTGCAAAGCGATATGGTAATACCGATAGGGTCGGTTACATTAATGTTGTAGAATACATCATTGCCTGGGCTGTTTGGCCATACGTTGCTATAGCACTGATTGCTATTGAAGTGGGTTACTGAACTTCCCACGCCAAAATCTCCAAGGGCAATAGCGTTTGAGCAACTGGTGCCCCTGGTGTAGCGCCAAAAAGACTGAATGCGCGGACGATACACATCGTTTGCACATGCGTTCGGTATCATTTGTATAAATCCGTGGTCGAAGGTTTGGCAAGGAGGGCCTAAACGATAGTTAAGCTGGGTTTGAAATGCGTTGGCAAAGCAAGGAAAATCATCTTCTTCCTGAACGATACCAAATGCACATGATACGTTGTTGCTATAAGTACAGCGGTTGCCCGAGCAGGTTGGGTCAACTTGATCCGACTCCCAAGCCTCTAACCTTAGGTCGAAACTTGCTGGCACGCCTACCCCTGGGTAAGTACTGTTTAGCATTACGTAATTAAAATCGGCAGAGTTGGTGCCTGTTGGCGATGGGTTGAAGTCAGAGGTAAGACAATTTCCGCCCTGCCAACCTTGAGCCAAAACGTCGTTGTTGGCGCGAGCCCAAACATAATAGGTCATCTCATCCGGGTCAGTCAAACCAAGCAATTGGTCGCTTGCGTCAAAAAAGGTACGCACTTCGCGCACCCTTACTTCCAATTGTATCGGTCCGTCGTTTACTATCTGGGCAGCAACATCTTTGCCGTTAATAAGGCAAATCAGAGTGATTACGAATGCAAAGAAAAGTTGGTTAAATCTTTTCATAAAATGGTTGATTAGCAGGTTGTTGGGTTCAGGCACCTAAAATACGGTTTTTTAGATATTATAGGGTCATTTGTGGACAATATTTAACGCGAATATCAAACTTCAAATACAACAAAGCCCCACAGCTTAGCTGCAGGGCTTTTGTTCTATTTGTTTAGTTTAGTTTAACGCAGCAACACTACTGTTCCGCTTTCGTTAAACTCAAAACCATCAAGGAACGTACCTTTCACGTAATAAAGGTAGGTTTCAGGGGTTAAAACGGTTCCTTTATAGGTGCCGTCCCAACCTTTTAATATATCGTTCGACTCGAAAACTTTTTCACCCCAACGGTTGAAAACCTTTATTTCAATCTCGCCTGCTGAGCCAAAGTCGATAGGCGCCCAAACGTCATTTCGGCCATCTCCGTTTGGCGAGAATGCATTCGGGAAGAAAATCTCAAACTTGTTCTTAATCACCACTACAATTTGTTCCGTTGCAATACAGCCGTTGGTATCGGTAGCGGTTAGGGTATAAGTGGTCGTTTCAAGTGGCGAAGCCTGAGGGTTTTCACAATCGGTGCAACTCAAACCATCGGCCGGGCTCCAAGCGTATGATACTATTCCGGTTAGGCTATTGTTTTCGGGCTGCAAAGCTACCTGTGCCCCGCGCGAGATAAACACATAAGGATCTTCGAAATACACTTCCCATGCCGCTGGCTGGCTAATGGTAAACGGCACTAGCACACGGCAATTGTTGGTGTCAAGAATAAGTGCCTCGTAATTGCCTGCATCCAATCCAATAAAGTTAGGCGATGGCTGAAAAACATTGTTTTGCACCGAGTAAATGTAGCCTGGCCTGCCACCAGTTGCGCTAAGGTATACGCTAGCGTCATTTCCATCAAAGCAATTAACATCAAATAGGCTGTCTACGTTTCCAACTAGCTGTGCTGGGCCAATTACGGTGGTGCTGGCGGTTACGCTACAGTTGTTTCCATCAACAATGGTCAACGAAATAGGACCTGGCCCCAAACCTGTAGCAGCTGCGCTTGTTTGTCCGTTGCTCCAGTTGTATACATAGTTGGGCACACCTCCTACCAATGTACTAGTGGCTATGGCATCTGCATCGCCAAAGCAAGTTATATCGGTGCTGCTTATTGCAAGGGTTAGCTCAAGCGGCTCATTAACCTGGTAGCTAAAGGTTGCAAAACATCCTTGCGCATCGGTAATGGTTAAATCATATTGCCCACCCGATAGACCAGTTATGTTGTTGCTATTGCCCACTGCAGGGCTCCAAGTGTAGGTGTAAGGCACACTGCCTCCTGTTACATTTAGGGTGATTGAACCGTTAGCCTGTCCAAAACACGCCAAGTCTGATATAGATTCGTTGGCAACCAAAGCGCTGCTATTGGCAAGGGTAATAGTATCGCTGGTGGTACATCCTTTGGTATCAGTTACCACCACGGTATAGGTGCCAGAGCCTACATTGCTAAGGTTTGGTGTAAGGGCACCGTTGCTCCAATTATAAGTATATGGCGGGGTGCCTCCGTTTACTAATAAATTGATGCTTCCATTTGTGGCACCTGGGCAGCCTGGGTTGGCACCAGTTAGTATGGTAGCCAATGGCGCGGGTTCCAGTATTGGTGTGCTTAAACTAGATATTTGGCAGTTTTGTGCGTCCGTTACACTCAATTGATATGAACCCGCAGGCAGGTTTATCAAGTCCTCAGTAGCAGTGCCGTTACTCCATAAATACACATAAGGTTGTGTGCCACCGGTTACATCTACACTTATGCTGCCATTGCTGTAACCATTGCAGCTAGCATCAACCGTGCTAGTGATGTTGGCTACCAAGGTGCTTGGTTGGGTAATAATTGTTGAGGTTGAGTCGGCACAACCATCTTGGTCGGTTACCGTTACCCCGTAAGGGCCTGCCGGTAAGTTGGTAGGGTTTTGACCAGTTGCCGCAGCATTAGACCATACATAAGTGTATATGCCTCCTCCGCCAACTACATCAAGCGTTATGGCTCCCGTGCTGTTGCCATTACAATCGGCATTGGTTACTGATGCTACATCTGCTTCGAGCCTAGCGTTGGTAAACAACACTGCAAAATCGAAGTAAAGGCAATTATTGGTGTCTGTTATCAGCACTCCGTATACCCCTTCTCCTAGATTGTTTAGGTCGCGCGTAGTATCGGCGGTAGTCCAAGAGTAGTTATAAGGGGCGGTGCCACCGGTTACATTCAGTTGGATACTGCCATTGGTTTGCCCAAAACATTGTGGGTTTTGCACCGTCCAAATGATGTTTAGTGGTGCTGGTTCATTCAACGTATGGGTAGTAGTTGTGGTGCAGTTTTGTGCATCGGTAACCGTTAGTGTATAAGTGCCAGCGGTAACATTCAGCAAGTTAGGGTTGGTGCGGCCGTTGCTCCACAGGTAGCTGTAAGGCGGGGTTCCACCATTGGTTATGGTGGTTATGATACCATCACTTCCGCCATTACAGCTCAAATTTAAGGTGTCAATTATTGAGGTAACCAATAACGTTGGCTGGGTGATGTTATAGGTACTGGTAACAAAACAACTATCTTGGTCATACGCGGTTACCGTATATTGTCCAGGCGATAAGCTGGTTACATCTTCGGTAGTAGGCCCATGCGACCAATTGTATGTATAAGGCAAGTTGCCACCTGCCAGGGTTATATTCACATATCCATCGGCAGCACCAAAGCAGGTTACGTTCCTAATGGTATCGGTAGTTAATATAATCTGGGTGGTGGTGTTCACGGTTACCGAGTCTACATTTACGCAGCCGTTAAAGTCAATTACGTTTACGGTATACGTTCCGGCACCCAATGCCACAGCCGTTTGGGTGGTTTGCAACGGGAATGTAATCCAAAGATAAGTGTATGGCGGGGTGCCGCCGCTTGGTGTTACGGTAGCCGTTCCATCGGTGTATCCGCTGCATTGCACATTTGTAGAGCTTAAGCTCAGCAATAATGGCGTTGGCTCCGTAATGGTAACAGTATCGGCTATTTCACAACCTTTAAAGTCAGTAATTTCAACATAGTAGGTACCTGGTCCTAAGCCGTAAACTGAGTCGGTAGTAGTGCCGCCTGTACCGCCTGTCCATTGATAGGTATATGGTGGGAAGCCACCAATAACATCCACTTTTGCCCAACCATCGTTCGATCCAAAACAAAGCGCATCGCGTTTGCTCATGGTACTTCTGAAGGTAAAGTTAGTATCTTCGGTAAGCACCAAGGTAAAGGTTCCTTGGGCCGCAGCGGTTGCGCCATCCACTACTAGGTAGTAAGTGCCTGGCAGGCACAAGTAGTATGATACGGTTGATTGGCTGCCGCAGCCATTATCGTTTGATGCTTCAACGTTGCAGTTGGTATCGAGTAAGTATAAGTAGCTATCAAACTGCGCACCATTGATGCCGCACAAACTTGCATTGATACCTATAGGACCATTTATTGTAAAGCTGTAAAATACATCGTTGCCAGGGCTCGGCGTAAAGTTGTTATTGTAGCAGCTATTGTTGTTAAAGTGCGTGATGGTACTTCCTGAGGCCATAGTACCCAAATCAATAGCATCGGCGCAACCGTTTCCTCTGGTGTATCTGAAGAACGTTTCGATACGAGGACGATAAAAATTGTTAGTGCACCCACCACCTGCTACATAGCCTTGGTCGTACCATAAACAAGGTGATATTAGTTGGTTGGTTGTAGAATCTAAGCGGTAGTTAAGTAAAGGTTGGAAAGGGTTTGCATCGCATCTTAAGTCATCTTCTTCGCTAAACAAGCAACCGAAAAGATTGACGCAACAAATGTTGGTTTCAAAAGTACAGCGTCCTCCAGTGCTTCCACATGCGGTGATGCCGCTAATAATGGCAAAATCGGTTGGTATATCATCTTCCCAAGCATCCAATCGTATTGAAACGTATTGCGGAACCGACGGAGTTAAGTAGGTATAGTTGTAAAGAACTGAGTTGTAATCAGGCGAAAAGTCAGGACCACCATTTAACATGGTTAAGTTTGCCTGGCGGCAGGTACCTCCTTGCCAAGTAAGCCCGCTTACATTGGCATTGTCGTTTGCCCAAACGTAAAAGGTTAGTTCGTCATCCTCAAAGTTTGATAGGCCAAGTCCACCAATATTAAGGTTTAAATCAGAGGCACTGTTGCCATTGTACCTAATCCTAATATCGCGCAAGCGAACTTGCAATTGGATGGGACCATCAACATAAGTTTGAGCAAATAGCCCTGTAACGTCAGCAGCAAATAAAAGGGCTACCAACATTAAAATAAAGTTAATACGTTTCATAGCAGGTTTTGTTGGCACTATATCTGAGTACTGTTCAAGTCTACGAAAATGTCGGGGGCAACAACATTTTTTAGATTTTGACTACCTAATTTGGAAGGTAAGATACAAAGATGTATTGATTTTGCCAACAACATGGCATGTTAGATTTTTATTTTATACTGCAACACGAAGTTTAATGGGGCTTCCATGCGGGCCGGGCGGTAAGAAATTTCGCTATTTAATGCATTGTTAACAATCAAACTCAGCTTGCCGTATTTATTAAAGCTGTATCCCATGCGCAGGTTTAATAGTACGGCTCCGTGATCGTTTTGGGCGCGGTACTCTTTTAGCCCAGGTATGTAGGCTACAAAAATATCATCCACTTTTTCTACTTTGCCATAATAGCGAACATCAATACCCCAAATAAATTGCTTGTATTCAAGCTGGATATCGTTTTTAATGGAATGCCTCATTCGGTATCTAAGCATAGGTTGTAACACATCTTCAGAAGATGAGCCTATACTTTTAAACAACTTGCTCAAATAGCTACCGATGTTTTTCACATCTTCACCTTGGTTTAGGTCTACACCATAGGTGTATGTATAGCCACCTTGCCAGGTCACTAAAGTCTGTCCAATTTTCCCTTCGCCATAAACTGATGCCTCGAAACCTGCAATGCGCGCTCGGCTTACGTTGATGGATTTGAAACCGATGTAATCAATGGCCTCTGCTCCCTCTGGCAATACATCGGGCAAGTATACATCAAAGGTAAATTCGGTCATGTTCCAGTATTCCATCCAAAACAACGACAAATCGGCATAACCTAGGAATTTGCCAATTTTGAATCCTTGCTTGATACCGATTTCTGAATTCAAGCCATACTCTGGCTGAAGGTCGGGGTTCGGGAAAATGTTAATGCCTTCAAGACTTTCATTAACATATCTTTCGGCTATGCTAGGAAAGCGGAAACCTTGCCCAAAAGAGCCTCTCAGATAAGTTGTTTTGCCGGGTTGGTAGTTTATACCTGCCGAAACCACTGGGCGGCCATTGCTAAACGCGGTATCGAGTTTAAAATATTCGTACCTAAATCCGGCAACAAGGTTTACTCTGCCAAGTTTTTGATCCATTTGGGCGTAAGAAGATACGTTGTAGCCGTTGTGGTTGCCCAAATCTTCGTCGGTCAGGTTAAAACGTTGGGCTTGCATGCCAGCAGTGGTGGTAAGGCCAATGCGATATTTGCGCTGGAATTGGTACTCGGCTAAAAATTGGTCGGCAACAGGGTTGGCTGCTGTAAAGTATAGGTTTACGTGGTAATAGCGGAAACGAAGGGTATGCTTGTTGCCAAATTTATCGAAATAAGTAACCCAAGGGTCAATCATGATACTGCGCCTGCGCTGAGCACTTATGGTGCCGCGTTCTCGGTTTCCGTTGCTACCAAAAGGAACGTATGCTCCTGTTGCGGTGCTGTTCCAGAAGAAATAATCGCCTTCTTGGCTGTCCATGAGGTTGGCCAAAATGCCATAGGATAGACCGGGTGCACTGTGCGGGCGATGACGATATTGCAGTGTAAGGCGCGAAAAGCCAGAGTCAAGAAGGCGGATAAAGCCAGTGGTTTTGTTGTAGTTTACACCAATAGATAGGTCATGGTCGCCAAAACGGTGCTTGGTACTGAACTGGCCTCCATAGCGCATGGGGTTGTTGGGGGCATCGGTCCACCAGGCATAGTCTTTGTTTCGTGGTTTTGCATATCCGTTGTAGTATATCAAGGCCTCTGTTTCTGGCTTGTCTTTTGCGTAACCGGTGCGTACGTTTACCACACCGTTCAGCGCCGAAGCACCGTATAATGCCGATGCCGCCGATTTGGTTACTTCTACTTGGTCTACAATTTCCAGAGGCACAAAATTCCAACGTATCTCGCCGCGGTCAACGCTCAAAAGCGGTAAGTCGTTTATCAAAAGCAAAACCCTACTACCGGCACCAAATTGGTAACCGCTACCGCCGCGTATGGTTATTTGGTTATCGAACATGGTAACTCCAGCCACTTTATCAATAGCTTCTGATAGGGTAACACTGTTCGTATTGGTTATCAAATCTTTTTTGAGTACTTCTATACTTACAGTTTCTTCTACCAACCTGCGTTCGGTTTTGGTACCGCTCACCGTTACTACGTTTAGCTCCTCAGCACCTCCTAGCATCCGTATATCAAGGGTTACGGTTTCGCCTGCTTTAGTGCGTACTTCTTTGCTGGTTGGCTTAAAACCGATAAAGCTAAACTGAACTTGAAAGTTTCCGGGTGCTACCTCTAGCGAGAATTTACCGTCAAGATCAGTAGCTGTTCCTGTTGAGTCGTTTACCATTACAGTTACCCCAGGTAGGGTTTCTTTGGTCTTTGAATCGTACACGGTACCTTGTATTATTGCCGTTTGGGCAAAAACTAAAGAAGGTAAAAGGCACAATAGCAGAGTGAAAAGGTAAGCCTGTTTCACGGTTTAGGTTTTAGTTAGGCCCTTTGAAAAAGGGTGGAAATTTTTTCCGGTTGCGAAATTACTCAAACTTAAAGCACTATTAAAACGAAACAGGGTAACATTGGTTGCTTGTGGTGCGAAGTTTCTATTCAAACTATTGATACAATTAACTAATAGAAACTTTTAGTGTGTTGAAAGTTTCTTCGTTGGCGCTATTTCGATAGCTTAATGACGCTAAGAGGAGGGAAATATTGTATACGTGCTCGGTCAATTTTAAATTTCAAGCCGTAATTTTCTTTATTCTTGCTTTACTGGTTCGGCTAGCAGTCTCCAGTCCCATCTGTTTTTACCATTTCTTACTCTTAATGCTACTCCAAACTTTTCTTTTGTGGTTTGGTATAAAACAGGCGAGTACCACATTTCGGCAATTACTCTTTCTGGGGTTATATCGAGTATGCCATACCCATGCTGAATAAAATCGGTAAAAACGTGGTGTGGGTTGGTGCTCATGCTTATTTTACGCACCAGTTCGGCTGCTGGCTTGGGTGCACCTTGTTCATCAAAGTTGCCACGGCTAATGCTTGTGGTAAGTATTTCAACGCCCACTGAGCCTTGGCCTGTGAGTCGCTTATATTTCTTTCGGTTGTGTGGCTCCGGCGCAAGGTTCATGGCAAAAGTCATGTGCATATCGCCGCTAACAACTACCAGATTGTTTATTTGGCTATCGACAAAGTACTGAAGCAAAGCTGAGCGCTCCTCGTCATATCCGTCAAAGCTACTGGTATCGAAAAAAGTACCATCGCCAGGTAAGCCCAAAAATTTGGGTATGCCTTTGCTGTACCAGCCACCTACCATTTTTTGGCTGCCTATAAATTTCCATGTGGCTGTAGAACTTAAAACGGCTTGTTTTAGCCATTCCAGTTGCTGCTTGCCCAGAAAGGTACGGTCGGTGCCTTCCTTTACTTCGTAGCTGTCCATATCCAGCATAAACAAATCGAATAACCCCCCGAACGAGAACTGCCTATATATTCGGTAAGGTTCTTCGAGGGTAACTTCGCGTATGGGCAAGTATTCAAAAAAGGCTTGTTTGGCTTGTTTATCTATTTCGGGGTGCCTTACTTCAATATCGTGGTTGTCCCAAATGGCTACCCAAGTTTGCTGCTGGCGAGCAAATCTTAGGTCGGGGTCAGTAAGGTAATAGCGGTGGCGCTCTCTGAAAGTTGCCAAATCATTAGGTGCCAGCGGATAGGGCAAAGGCACACGCAATTGTTCTTCTTTGTCCACAAAATCGTAGATGTAGTCGCCAAGGTGCACCAGCAAATCAATATCGTCTCTTTCGCCTAGCCTACGGTAGGCATTAAAAAAACCGGAGTATATGCTGCTGCAGCTTAAACTTGCAAACCTAAAATGCGCAGCGCCAGTGGCAGGTGCCGTTTTGGCACGGCCAGTAGCGGAGTAGTTTCCATCGGGCGAAATAAAGCGGTAATAGTATTTGGTGCCGGGTTGTAAATTATCCGCATCAACTTTTACCGTCCAGTCTTTGGTGCTGGTAGCTTCGGTTGCGCCGCTATTTACAATATTGTTGAACAAAGGGTCGAGGGCCATTTCCCATTTTACAGCTATGCTATTTTGGTTTTGGGCAGGGCTTATGCGGGTCCAAATAATCACCCGATCAGTAAGAGGGTCGCCCGATGCTACGCCAAACAAAAACGGCGCATGGGCGGTGTCATGATACATATTGGCCGCCAAAGTAGTGGTAGACGGCAATTCGTTTTGCGCCACTACCGGCCATGCTAGTAGTACCCAAAACGATATGGCAAGCCAAGTTTTCAATCTTCGCGGTGCTTAAAGTAAATTTCGTCTATAAACAGCTTTTCGCGTTCTACAATATACTCTACCATTTTATCCTTTGTTTTATCATTATATTGGCTAAACAAGCCAAGGCCTTTTTGCATAATGTTTAGGCCCATTTTTATACCGTCAATCTCGTCTTTGGTGTAAAGCTTGGTTTTGCTCTCCATTTTTTTGATTACGTCTTGCATAATCTCAACGGTTTTAGAGAGCAAGCGGGTATCGGCCATGGAGCGGAATAGGCGGCCCACATCTAAGGCAAACGAATCGAGCTGGTGGCGGGGCAATTTGCTAAGGCAGTGTATAAACTGGTCGTCGGTGAGCGGCACACTAAACCCTGCATCTTTTGCGGCGCGTGCCATAGTATGCTCAAAATTCTTGGCCGCTGTAAATGCCTCCAAAGAAACAATACCTGTTTTTAGGGCAGCTGGCAACATGGTGCCAAACTTAAATATAGCTGCAGTAAGGTTTCCCAAAATACCCCATACCTTGGCTGGTTGGTGTATGTAGCTTTGCAAATGGGCAAATGCCGCATCTAGTTCATGCCGTCTAGCTGGTTCTGGGTAAATGCTTTCCAAAAAAAACTCCCTGATGTCGTCTACCATTTGCTCCGTAATCCCTTCTGGCAATGGCTTAAACCCGGTAAGCTTTGTGTAGTTGTACCTATCGGCAATTATGAATCGGTATTTATCAATTAGGTGGTCTTCAAGTTTCATAATCCCTGTATAACAAATAGCCGTTAAAATGCGCTTTCTCTAATTTGAGTGTATAACACTCGAAGTTCAATTTACGTTGTAAATTTCCGCTATTTCTTTACTGTATTTCTCAATTACCACTTTCCGTTTCACTTTCATGGTTGGGGTCAACTCTCCGCCATCAATCGACCATTCGTTGGGCATCAGTTTAAAGCGTTTTACTTGCTCTACGTGGCTAAAGTCTTTGTTAAACCCTTCTATCTCGTCTTTAAATAGTTTGTAAATGGCAGGGTCTTTAAGTAATTCTTCGTTACTCTTGTTAGTGTCCAAATTTTGGCGCTTTGCCCAATCAATTACCGAAGGGAAGTTGGCAATAACTAAAGCTGATACGAACTTTTCATTTTCGCCAATTACCATTATCTGCTCAATGTAAGGGCTCTCCTTCAATTTGTTTTCAATAACCTGTGGCGCAACATATTTGCCACCGCTGGTTTTAAACAGTTCTTTTATTCTATCGGTAATTTTCAAGTACTTGCCATCAACAAACTCACCTACGTCGCCAGTGTGCAACCATCCATCTCTAATGGTTTCGGCAGTTATGTCGGGGCGCTTATAATAGCCCATCATAATATTCGGTCCGCGAGCCAATATTTCTTTGGTTGTTGGGTCAAGTTTTACTTCAACACCGGGTATCACTTGGCCTACGGTGCCCAAACAAAACTCGCCATCTTCAAACCTATCAACGGTAAGTACTGGTGAGGTTTCGGTTTGCCCATATCCTTGCCTTACGCGGATACCCGCAGCGCCAAATACCTTTGCCAAGCGAGTTTGCAGTGCTGCTGCACCAGTAACTATACCCACTAGCTCGCCACCTAATGCAGCTTGCCACTTGGTAAAAATTAATTTGCGGGCAATGGCCAGTTGCAAATTGTAAAATAAGCCATTATTGCCCCTGTCATCATATTTCAAACCTAGGTTGAGTGCCCAGAAAAACAATGTTTTCTTGAAGCCAGTAAGGCCATGGCCAGTGGATACTATTTTGTCGTAAACCTTCTCCAATAGGCGAGGTACGGTGGTAAAGAAATGCGGTTTTACTTCTTTCAAGTTGTCAGCAATGGTCTCCATGCTTTCGGCATAGTAAATTGACGAGCCTTTGTAGAAATAAGTGTAAGTAACGGTGCGCTCAAAAATGTGGCACAGCGGTAAAAAGCTTAAAGCCCTGTGTTCGTTGCTAAGCGGCAAAGTACCACAAACGCCCAAAACATTGCTCACAATATTGTTGTGCGATAACATAACCCCTTTGGGTACACCGGTTGTGCCCGATGTGTAAATAATGGTTGCCAGTTCGTCGGCTTTTACGTTGGCTGCGCGTGCATCAACGGCAGCCTGGTTGCTGTTATCGTCAAGCGCCAAAAAGTCGTTGTAGTGTTTGGCGCCGGGCACCACATCAAAGCTGTATATTTCTTGCAATGAAGGCACCTCGCCACTAATTTCCTTTACCTTTTTGTACAAACCGTGGTCTGATACGAAGGCTAGTTTTACTTCCGCATCGTTGAATATGAATTTGTATTCGCCCTCGCTTATGGTAGGGTATACCGGAACGGTTACCGCACCAATTCCCAAAATACCAAGGTCAACAAAATTCCACTCTGGGCGGTTGTTGGCTACTAAGGCAATTTTGTCTCCGGGCTGTATACCTAGTTTCAACAATACACGGCTCACTTTTGCCGCATTGTCTAATACATCTTGGGTGCTATATTTTTTCCAAGCACCGTTTATTTTAGCTGCTATAGCATCGGGCTGGCTATAATGTTTTAATTGGTATGGCAGTAGGTCAATCAGGCGTTTAACTTCCATAGTTATAAGCGGGTTTTGTGCGAGCTTCAAAAATAGGGTATTTGACTGAAACGCGTATATTGTTTTCAGGTTCTATCTTGTTTATGAAATTTTTCGGTTACAATTGGTTGCATGGCGCTTTTTATTTTTGGTTTTTAAACGATTTCTGAATACGGTTGATTGGTGCCTTTAAAATGCATTTGGTCGTTATGGTTGATAGTGATTGTGATGCTCTTTTGGCGGTGAATGAATTGAATGGAGTGCAATAATTTGCGATTTTAGAAGTACGAAGTACGATTGTGTTTTTCTGCCAATATTGGCAAGATTTCTGCTAAGCGCTTATATTAATGCTATTTTTACGAAGTATATGAATGTAATGAACCGAATAGTAACCTTTTGGGCAATATTTTCAGTGCTGGGGTGCTGCAATAGCCTTATTGCGCAAGAGGTAAGCAAGTTGCAATACATCTCTAACTGGACGACCTACATTACCGAAACTGCAGAAGGCACCCCTGCCAAAGTAACCGTTGACTTGGGTTTGCAAACGGTAGCGCCCGCTAGTGGTTTTCAGTTTCAATGTTCCTTTTTGTTAAAGCTAAATAACCCAGACTCAACGAGATTGCACGACTTTAAAGACGAGGAAAACTTGAAACGGCTTGCTGATAGACTGGAGATAAGCATGGGATGGTCGAAGGGGGTTTATTATGCAACGGTAACTTCAAATGGGCTTCGCGATTATTATTTTTACATGCCCGACTCAACCAACTTCAGGAGCAAGTGCAAACGCGTTATGGATGACTTTCCGGGGTATACCTATGAGTTGCAAATTGAACACGACCCTTATTGGTTCAACTATTACAACGTGTTTCCAGATGAGTACACCATACAGATACAATATAACGAAAACAAAATGCACGAACTCTTGGAAATGGGCGATAGCTTAACCGAGCCGAGGGTATTGCAGCATTTTGCCAACTTCCCATCGGAAAGGGACAGAACCAGCTTCGAGGAGGACTTGATAAGAAGGGGATTTAAGATTGTGGGTACCGGCGAAAATGAAGGCGACCTGCCTTTCGGTATTCTATTCAGCCGAAAGCAGGAAATGGAGAAAGAGAAAATTGAAGAAATAACCTTGCAGTTGGTTGATTTATCGATGCAAAACGGCGGCTACTATGATGGTTGGATTTGCGACGCCGTGTTGCCAAAAAAGAAGTGATGCAAGAACTTGCTGCCTACATACAAAATTTTTTCGCGGTAGCGCCCAACGAGTTGGATACCATTGCCAGTAAGTTTATTCCAGTTGAGATAGCCAAGAACGATTTTTTCTTGAAGCAAGGCCGATACTGTGATAGGTTGGCTTTTATTACTTCGGGCTTGATGCGTATATACCGTGAGGTGGAAGGCAAGGAGGTAACCCAATGGATTTCTTCGCCAGGGTATTTTGTAACCGATTTGGCAAGCTTTGTTTTTCAGTTGCCCGGCCGATGGAACATTCAAGCTTTAACCGATTGTACGGTATACTCCATTGACAGGAATACTTACCTAAACCTTGGCAAAGAAATACCTAAGTGGCAAGAATTGGATAAACTGTTTGTGGCCAAATGCTTTGTAATGTTGGAGGAGCGCATGTTTAGTCACCTGCACATGACAGCCGAAGAGCGTTTCCATCGTTTGCTTGCCGAAAGCCCCGAGCTGTTTAACCAAGTACCGCTGCAGTACCTTGCCAGTATGATTGGCATGACCCCCGAAACCCTTAGCCGTATGCGCAACAAGCAGCTAAAAGGATAATATCCGGGCTTTTGGGCACTACTTTGCGTGTTGCAGTGTTGTAACGTGGATTTTTTAAACAAGACCCCCATTAAAATGAAAGTTGAGATTTGGTCGGATGTAGTTTGTCCGTTTTGTTATATAGGTAAGCGTAGGTTCGAAGCAGCTATGCAGCAGTTTGCTGGTGCCGACCAAATAGAAGTGGTTTGGCGTAGTTTTTTGTTGGATCCTGATTTGAAATCGGATGGGAAGACAACACCTTATGAATATTTGGCCGAGCGCAAGGGTATGAGTTTGGAGCAATCGAAGCAAATGCACCAGCAAGTAACCGATATGGCCAAAGAAGTGGGATTGGAGTATCATTATGAGAAAGCCATAGTTGCCAATAGCGTTGATGCTCACCGCTTGTTGCAATTAGCTAAACAACATAACTTGGGCGATGCCACTAAAGAGCTTTTAATGAAAGCCTACTTTATTGAAGGCAAGGACATAGACAGCCACGAAAACTTGCAGGCCATTGGTGCGCAAGTGGGCTTGGATGCCCAGCTGGTTGCCGATACTTTGTCCAGTGACCGATACTTGCCAGCAGTTGAAGCCGATGTGCTCGAAGCCCAGCAGATTGGGGTGCGTGGCGTGCCGTTTTTTGTGTTCGATAGAAAGTATGCTATATCGGGCGCGCAGCCTGCCGATGCTTTTTTGGGTGCCTTGCAAACCTCTTTTGCCGAATGGCAAAAAAACAACCCCGCTGCAGCCATGCAAGTGCAAGATGGGCCGAGCTGCGAGGTGAATGGGGATTGTTAGAGATTGGTTCTCTCGTTTACCTCCACATTTGTCATTCCGACTTTTCTGGAGGAATCTTCTTGAGACAATGTAGTAGTATTGAATGCCAAGGTAATCACCGCTGGGTGAGTATTGGTTCTTGATGAGTTAGCCTTTGAAGCAAAAAGACCCCTCCCAAAATCGGGGTGACAGGTGTTGTTTACTTTTGCCATGGACTATGGACCGTCGACTATGGACCATCGAACAAAAAAACTTCTTGATATTTATCAAGCCGACGCCTTCCATTTAGCTCCAACTTTGCTATATCACTAAACGATATACAAGTCATGGCAAAGCAGCCTAAAGAAATCAGCACCCGCATTGTAATCAATGCCCCAGCTAGCAAGGTTTGGCAAGTATTAACCGACTTTGCACAATACCCCAACTGGAATCCTTTTATCAAATCCATTACTGGAGAGGCGAAGGTGGGCAATACCATCGTGGCCCGCATTGAGCCGCCAGCGGCGCAAGGTATGACCTTTAAGCCAGTTGTATTGGCATTTACCCGGAATCAAGAATTTCGCTGGAAAGGCAAATTATTGATAAAGGGCCTGTTTGATGGCGAGCACATTTTTGAACTAACCGACAACGGTAACGGCACCACCACCTTGGTTCAGCGGGAAGTGTTTACGGGCATATTAGTGCCCTTGTTTGCCAAAATGCTAGACAACAACACCCTTGAAGGCTTCAAGCAAATGAACGAAGCATTGAAGGCTAGGGTAGAGGGGGCTATGCAATAACTTTAGGCGCTCAGCTATTTCCGATTGCGTTTACTACATTCGTACCTCGTAAATCGTAAATCAAAAAATGGCTTCAGCATTTGCACATGCTATTGCGGCAGTGGCTGCGGGTAAAGCGGAAGCGTTAATCTTATATCCCAGCAACACCCAGCATACGTTGCATGTGTTGCTCCAGCGTGAGGCCTTTTTGCATCAACACATCATCGGGTATATTGAAGGTCATGCCAAGGGCTTTTTCAATAGCTTTGGTCCATAGTTCAGGGTCGAGCGTTGGCACCACGAGACCTAGCTCAGTAGATAAAATTTCCTTAGCACCCGTTTTATTGCTCACTATAACAGGGCAGCCACAGGCCAAAGCCTCGGCTGCCACTTGGCCAAACGGCTCATATACGGCCGGGTGTACCAGCAAATCAGCAGCCCAATAGAGCTTTTTCATGTTGGTTTGGAAACCCAACGAAACCACGTTGCTGGGTAAATCGGAGAGGGGAGTACCGGCTACCGCCAACTGTATCGGTTTGCCTGCAAGTTGCTTCATCACATCAAGCATTAGCGGTAAGCCTTTGCGGTTGTGGCTAGTGCTTACCAATACCAAGGTTTTCTTGTTGGGGTCAAGACCAAGCTGCTGTTTCAGCTCCTGCTTCGTTTGTATGGCATTGGGATTAAAATCATAAGGGTTGATTGGCGGAAAAAGCGTATGTATTTTGCTGCCATCAATGCCATACAGGGCTATCATTTCTTGCCTTACCATTTCGGAGCAGGCGAAAATGTGGGGTGTGCTATTAAATGCTTTTTGGTCGAGTTTATTGGTCATCCAATCAATAGGGCTATTCCATTTCTTGTCTAAAGCCTTTAGGTAGCCCTTGTGTGTGTTGGGTGCTATCAGCGCCTTTTGGCTATGGGTGCGTGCCAGTGAAAGCGAAAAATCGAACTGCATGGTGTCCATTATCTCATCAACCTTGCTGGCAAACACCCAAGGGCGTATGGGTTTGGGTGTCGAGCTCAAGTCAATTTTCATGATATCCACCTCTCGGGGTATATCAATGCCCAGCGCAATTTTCGAAGTAATCACCATCACCTTATCGCCACGGCCCAAAAAATACCGCATGTAATTGTACAAGCGTGTTTCCAAGCCACCTTTAAGGCCAAGGTTCATATGTATTAGGGCCACTTTCATGGGTTACACAAAGTGTATGTCGGTGTCTTCAAGCGTTGGCAGGCCTTTATAGCGTAGCAGCAGTCGGGCTGCGGTAGCCACATCTTTTTCGCAATAAATGCGAATGCGGTCGAGGTTGTCTTCTTGCCAAAATACCCTTGCCACATCGCTGCCGTCAATATCATCCTTAGGGGTCGGTATGTCGAATATCGCCGCCAACAATTTTAATGAAGTATAGCTTTTATAGTCGCCAAACTTCCAGTGTTGCATGGTATCAAAGTTCTTCAGTTCCCAAGGCTTTTTACCGGCAATATCCAGCAGGCCTGGCAATTCAATCCCGTTTACCAACATACGGCGGCAGCAGTAAGGTATATCAAACTCATTGATGTTGTGCCCCGAGAAAAAATGGTTGCCCACCTGGTTGAAATATTTGTTCAAGGTATCAGCAAAGGCTAGTAGCAGTTCTTTTTCGTCCCTGCTCGCAAAGGAGCGAATGCGCAAGGTTTGCCTACCGATATCAGGGTCTTTCTTGAAATAGCCCGCCGATATGCAGATTACTTTACCAAACTCGGCATAAATGCCCGCCCAAGTCTCGTAGCTTTCGGCTACGGTAGCGCCTTTGTCCAAGTAGCCCATGCGGGCAGCCTTTTGCTCCCACATTTCTTGCATGGTTGGCGATAGCTCCGCAAAGGTTTTTACGCCTGGTACGGTTTCAATGTCAAACACCAAGGCATAATCGAGTATTACATTATCTAGCATGGGGGTAAAATTAGCGATTAGACACAAGTATCAAGACACAAGACACAAGACTTTTTTGTCTCGATATATTTTATTCAATACTTGATACTAACGCTATCTCCTTTCCAACTCCACCCACAACTCATTGCCCGCGCGGGGCGGTATGGAGTTGTAGCAAGCTTCGAAATGATGAAAATGGAAGTAAGGTTCAAAATAAGTACGGTACTCATCATCGCTGCCGCCAAATGGCGGACCCTCTTTTGCGAAAGTGGTGTTGAACAATACGCCCACCAGTTTGCCGCCCGGTGCCAATAGTTCGTGCATTTTTTGTGCATAAGCTGCCCTAAGGCTTGGGTCGATGGCGCAAAAGAAGGTTTGTTCCAAAATCAAATCGTAAGTGGATTGGTGCTCAAAAAAGTCCTCGCAAATGAGTTGATTGTGTGGAAAGTTGGGGTTTCTAGCGGCAAAAGCATTCAATGGTGGTTGGCTCCAATCTAATAAAACCGTTTTTTTAAAGCCTGTTGCTGCCAAATACTCTGCTTCATAGCCGTTGCCGCCTCCGGGTATTAGTATGCGTAATGCTTTGTTTTTCAGTGTATCTATGTACGCTTTTAACGGATTGGAAGGCTGCCCCAAATCCCAACCTGTTTGGCCGTTATCATATCTATGTGTCCACATTTCTGAACTTAGTTCTGGCATGGTAGTTGATTAACAATGTGCAGGTTATCCCAATATTGGGTAAAGAAACTGTATTTTTACTTTACAAAACTAACATAAGCTATGAGCACCGATGTAAATAAACCCAAAAGCGAAGGCAGTAGCAAGAAAGGAATATACATATTCTTGATTCTGGCACTTATACTACTCAATGTATTCTTTGTGTACAACAACATGAACATGAAGACAGAGAATGCCGAGCTTGAAACGCACAATACTGAAGTGCAAACTAGCTTGGATGAAGCGGAGAACAGTTTAGCTCTGAAAATTCAAGAGTTGGAAACTTTGGCTGGCGACAACCAAGAACTACTGGCCCAAGTAGAAGTATATAAGCAAGAGTTGGAGACTATTCGCCAAGAGCGCGATAAGTTTAAGAAAAGTGCCGACTATAATTCGGGACAGAAAAAGAAGTTGGATGCTAAAGTAAAAGAATTGGAGCAGAGCCTTTTGGCGCTGGGCAATACCATCGATTCGTTGAAAGCAAACAACGAGTATCTCTCTCGCAAAACCGATTCTTTGGGTACTAGCCTAGTAGCTAGCAAAGAAGAGAACCAAGCGCTTAAAAGCGACTTGACCGTGAAGAACAAAAAAGTTGAACTAGGCTCGTTGTTGAAACCTGATAACGTAATGATATCGGGCGTGCGCTATAAAGGCAACGGCAAAGAGATAGAAACGACCAGTGCTAAAAAATCAGAGAAATTGCGTTTTTGTTTCAATATCCCTGAAAACTTAGTGGCCGACCCAGGTGAAAAAACCCTGTTGTTGCGCGTTATTAGCCCTGGTGGCTCTACTATTGCAGTAGCGGCAGAAGGTAGCGGTATGTTTGTATTGGCCGAAACCGGTGAGCAAAAGCAGTATACCAAAAAGGTAACTTTCCCGTACGAGCAAACTAAAAAGAACATGTGTATATACTGGCAGCAGACAGGCACATACGCTGCTGGCAACTATACAGCAGTGTTTTATCAAAATGGTTACGAAGTTGCTTCGGTGCCTTTTGAGTTGCAATAAGCCACTATCCAAAATATATATCAAAGCCCCGCTTGCATTTCAGGTAGGGCTTTTTTGTTTCAGTGCACTGGGTGGCGTGCCCGGGCGTGCATAGGCCATCCTTTCCAATGGCCGCACTTCGTTGTATCCATCAAGCCCCGAAATTGCCACGATGTCAGCTTTGTTTAGGTTCACAAACCCATCAGGGCCAACAAGCTTAGGGGCTATTTGTATTTCTATTACTTTGCCAATAATAATAATGGTACCGTTGCTTTTCACGGGCAACTCTTCCGACAATTCCAGCCCTATTCTGATATCGCTTTCAGCCACGTACGGGGCAGGGTGCAATTCGCTGTGCAAGGGCGTTAAACCCGCTTCGTTGAACTCTGATAAGCTGGCCGGGTAATTGGCCGATGTTTGGTGCGCTTTACCGAAAAAGTGCTGTTGTATAGCATTAATGGTAAAGTATTGAGTTTCTTTAATATTGTTGTAAGTATGCCTAGGCACGGTTATGGGCCTTACCACTATACCCAGATAGGCAGGGTTGGCGCCAATATGCATTACCGAGCTAAAAATAGCCAGATTATTTTGGCCTTCGGCATCGCAAGAGCCTACAAGGTTGGCGCTTTTATATCCCGATATGCTGTTTATGAGGTTTCTACGGTATTCCCGTTCCATCTTTTCTATTCCCGCATCCTGCCATTGCAGCATTTCTATTGCCGTTGCCATTTGTTGATTTTTTTACCTAACAAGTATTAGGCAACCAATGTTTTGGCGCTAAAAACATTTGATTTTAAAGCAATTATGAAATTGCTGCACTTGGCCTATTAACTAGGGCCATATTTTGTGTTATCTTCAAATTTGTGTTGCCACTTCGCCATATATTTTTGCTATTGGGCATTTTTGCCATTACCCTAGCTATACGCTGGCCCAACTTGGGCAGGCCTATGAGCAAGCACCATGAGTTTTGCACGGCCACCGCCCTCAGGGTGCTCACCGTTTGGCATCAAGAAAGTATAGGCAGTAAAGGTTACAACCCTGCTACCAACTTTGCCGGGGCGGCCAACAAATACATCAACAACCACGCATCGGGCAGCGGGCAAATGGTCGATGCGGAGGGTAATTACTACTACGTAAGCCACCCGCCTCTGGCCTATTACTTGCCCTACGCTGTTTTTAGTGCTTTGCACATTGAGCCCGATGTGCTGCCGTTGCAATACTTCAATTTGTTTGTTAACCTGCTTTGTGGCTTGGGCATTTATCTGCTCGCTAGAAAGTTGCTACCCGACAGCAATTGGGTAGGCTTGTTGGCTGCCACTATTTATTGGTTTACCCCAGCCGTGCTTTGGTTTCAGAGTAACGTGTACATGAGCGATATGATGGCGCAACCATTTTACATTGCTGCCTTTTTGCTGGCTTTGTATCTACTAGAAAAGCCAAAAGCCATTACCGCCATTGGGTTGGCAATTGTGTGCTTTTTGGGTACTTACACCACTTGGTTTGGTATGCTGGTGGCGGGAAGCTTTGGGCTGTATTTTGTTTTTAGGGCATTCAGTAGGCCCAAGTATTTTTGGGTGGTTGGCTTATTGATGCTATCTCAGGTTGCGGCTTTGGGTTTGATGGCGTGGCAATATAGCCAAATAGCGGGTTGGGATGCCTACCTAGCCGAGTTGGGGCATCGGTTTGGGGTGAGGGGTTTAAACATGCATCAAAGTATATTTAGCTCCGCCTTGCCCATCGCTTTGAACTACCTAGCCAATTATGGATTTTTATTATTGTTGGCTTCTTTGCTATTGATTAACTGGCACGGCATTGCAAATGTCAATACACTGCGGTTGGCCAATTTAGCCTTGTTGCCTATTATACTCTTGCACCTGTTGCTTCCCGAATATTCAGGACACGATTTCACGGTCTTATATTTGGCAGTGCCCCTATCCTTATGGGTACCTATGCAGCTAGTTTCGATTGGCAGTAAGTGGCTTTGGCTAATCGGGTGGTTCGCTATTGTTTCGTGTCCGGTATTGTTTGTGGTCGTTAATCCTTATGGAGACCATAGCTATAACAACGACCTTTACAGCGCCGAATTGGACGATGCCCAAATGTTTATAAATGAACCTGACGATGCAGTATTGTTTATGATAGGTGGTATTCCATCTCCTCAAACATTATGGTACGCCAAGCGGAATGTAAAAAGGGTATTGAATGAAGCAGAAGCTATTGGTTTTTTAAGAAGCAGAGCAATAAATTCAGGTGTATTATTTGAATGGCCGCCACGGTGTGATGAATTCCAAAAGACTAAAACCATATATTTGCAACCTAACGAACCGTAACCTAACATGAGCACAACATACAACATCCCCACTGTCGATTTATCTCATTATACGCAAGGTAGCCCTGAACAAAAGGCTGCATTTGTTGCTGCACTTGGCGAGGCGTTTGTGAATACCGGTTTTGTGAAGGTAAAGAACCACGGCATACCTGAAAGCCTGATTGGCGACTTCTATAAAGCGGTTGAGGCGTTTTTTGCCCTACCCAGCGAAGTGAAGCATGGCTACGAAGTACCCGGCCTTGGTGGCCAGCGGGGCTATACCTCCATTGGAAAGGAACATGCCAAGCACAGCAATGTGGGCGATTTGAAGGAGTTTTGGCAGATAGGCCAAACCGTAACCGACAACGACCCTATTAAAGCCCAATACCCCGATAACGTAGCCGTAACGGAACGCCCTGAGTTTTTGGCCATAGGCAACCAGTTGTACAGTAGCTTTGAAGTGGCTGGCAACCACCTAATGAAGGCCATTTCGGTATACTTGGGTTTGGATGAAGGCCATTTTGATAAAGACTTGCACAATGGTAACAGCATTCTGAGGGCGATACATTACCCACCTATTACCAGCGATCCAAAATCGGCTATACGCGCCGAGCAACACGAGGATATTAACCTGATTACCCTTTTGGTAGGCGCCTCTGCCGATGGCTTGCAATTGCTTACTAAAGAAAACGATTGGTTGGCTATTGTGGCTGGCCCTGGCGAAATAGTGGTAAACGTGGGCGATATGCTACAGCGCTACACCAACAACGTACTGAAGAGCACCACTCACCGGGTAGTAAACCCACCTCGCGAACTGTGGCACTTACCGCGCTTGAGCATTCCATTCTTTTTGCACCCGCGCAGCGATATGAGCTTGGCCGTGTTGCCTAGTTGTGTAACTGCCGAAAACCCACAGCACTATGACGATATTACCGCTGGCGAATACCTGCACGAGCGGTTGGTAGAGATTGGTTTAATTAAAAAATAAAGGATAGTAAACTATAAAAAACGCCGCCTCGTTTTAAACGAGACGGCGTTTTTGTTTTTATCGCAACAAGCTGCAGTAATTACAAAGCGGCTTTGCTGGCTTTCAAACTTAATTTAATGCCAATTTCGTTGTTGATGGCATTGTCACCTAGCTTTTCAAAAAAGCTGGCAGAGTTAAATTTGATGTCGTACAAGGTACGGTCAAAGAAAAACTCGGCAGTGGCTTCTACTTTATCGTCGGCCAAAGTAACTTTTGCCGGGAAAGTTAGGTTTTTGGTAATTCCTTTGATGGTCAGGTTTCCGCTTATGTCGTGTGTAGCAGTGGTGTCGCCAGTTTTGGCAGTTGCACCAGTAATTTCAAAAGTAGCGGTTGGGTTTGTAGCAACACTAAAGAAATCGTCCGATTTCAAGTGGCCTAATAGCTTTGCATAGCCCTCAGTTCCTTTCAGGTCGGTGTTGTCAAGGCTATTCATGTTGATGGTAAAATTACCACCCACCAAGTTTCCACCTTCAACTTTCAAAGTACCTTCGGATAGTTTAAGGGTACCTTCGTGGCCGCTACCAGTAATTTTTGAGCCTTTCCAAGTAAGCAAACTACCAGCGGTATCCACAGTGTAGTTAGATGCGCCAGCAACTTCGGTGGTTGCAGCAGCGTCGGTTACCTCAGCTTCACTGCCTTCAGGGTTTCCGCCGCACGAAGCAAAGAACAATACAGAAAATGCAAACAGCGTTAATAATGTAAAACGTTTCATGGTTTGTGGTTTTTTGATTAAAGATGATTGATAAACATATATGGATGGTATTAGTTCGGTAAAAGTAAAATAAATGTTGCAACATTAAAGCTGAGGTTGTTTCAAACTGCAATTATAGCAGCACAACTGACTTTTCAGCAGGTTTAAACATTTGGCTGCAAATTTGTTATTAAACCATAACTGCATTAATTGCGACAGGTTGACTAAAATAAAAGATTGCTCCGCGCGTCATTATCTTTAGCTTTATATTTGCAATTACGGCAGGAACTTTAAACTAAAAAAAGTAACAGTTATGTACTTAATCATTTTAATTGGCTCCATAGTAGCGAGCTTAATTGCAGGGCAGGTGCTTAAAAGCCGATTTGCCAAATATGCTAAAATACCCCTTCAAACTGGTCTATCGGGCAAGGAAGTGGCAGAACGTATGCTCCGTGAAAACAACATACACGATGTGCGGGTAGTAAGTGTGCCCGGAAGGCTTACCGACCACTACAACCCCATGGATCGCACCGTAAACCTTAGCCCAGAAGTTTATGAAGGTCGCAGCATTTCATCTGCAGCAGTGGCTGCGCATGAATGTGGACATGCCGTGCAGCATGCCCAAGGTTACGCGTGGCTCAAGTTTCGCTCGGCAATGGTGCCAGTGCAGCAGATGAGTGGCACCATTATCAACTTCGTGTTTATTGGGATGTTCTTTTTAGGTAACGTCATCTTCCATGCTATTCCGTTGGATATAGTGATGCTCACTATCGTTGCTTGTTATGCGGTGTTCTTCCTTTTCAGTTTGGTTACCTTACCTGTTGAGTTTGACGCTAGTAACCGTGCTTTGATATGGTTAAAAACCAGCCGTGTAGCCACCGTAGAAGAAAAAGACCTAGCCTATGATGCCTTAAAGTGGGCCGCTACTACCTACGTGGTTGCTGCGCTATCTGCTCTGGCCATGCTGCTTTACTGGGTAATGCAGTATTTGGGCAGCAGAGACTAAGTGTCTTCCAAAATGTTATAAGGTGGGCATTTCCGTATGGAGATGCCCATTTTTATTTTGTACCTAAACCTATTTATTTCGGCTGAAAAACTAGACTGTAACTGGTGCTTTCTTTGTTCGAGATGATGCATTTCGGTCTGAGATACCAACAGGCTCCCTTCTCAACCACTCCGCATCCACCCTCCGGATGAATTTAGAGATGTGCTGTAGGTTGTATGGGCGGGTTTTCATTACGTCTTGCAGCGCCTCGCGGTGCAGCGGCTTCAAGTCAATGGCCAACTGTGCTGTAGCTAGTAACTTAAAGGCCTTAGTTTCCATTGGCAAGCCATTTCGTAACCATTCGGCCACATCGTGGTCTACTTTCAGGTTGGTACTTTCCAATAGGTTAGGCTGCTCTGGTCCGGCGGCGTATAGGTGGCGGTAGTATTCTTTGGCATCGTGCCACAGGGCTTCAAATCCTTCGGGCAAGGCTTTGCCATCCAATAGTTGCAGTGAGGTTTCAAATACACACTCCGTTACTTCCTTCCAATAGCAGAACGACGCCAAGCCCGCATATTTATAAAAGATGTTGTCGCCCAAGCCTTCTTCCTCCAGTAGCTTGTAGTTGGCTTCATTTTGATAGAAGGCAATGGCATCCTCTTCGGTATCGAATAGCTCGCCTTTGGTTTCTTTTATAAAACCCTCCATAAAGTGGGTTAATCCCGGGTGGCGTTGCATGGCTTGGGTTACGGCATGCAGCCAATCCCAGCTGCTGATGCCGTTACGGTTCATAAAATCAACAATGGGCCTAAAGCGAGCGTGGTTCCAAAAGGCGCCTATTGCCACATGGTATTTGCGAGCCGTTAAGTAGTCGTCAAAGCTCATGGCTGCCGATGATACAATGATTTCCTCTACCTCGAACACTTTTTTGCCATGATATACGCCAAAGCTCTTAGGCAGTAGGCGGTATTTGGTGTTGTAGGCATATTGTTGGCGCGATGCGGCTGTTTCCATTTCAGAGCCTTTAAGCAGTATGGCCTGGAAATTATTGAGCCGCGAAGTGCCCAAATCAATCAGTTTGCGCAATGAGCCCATGTGCGACTCCAAGCTATCGCCCGGCAAACCCAGTATTAAGTCAGAGTTGGAGCGCATGCCGCGCGCGGTTATCTGGGTCTGTATTTCTTCGTAAGCTTCTAGCTGTATGTTGCTGCGCTTCACGTTCTCTAACACATCATGATCCAACGATTGCACAGCCAAGTACATCACAAGCGCCCCGTTTACCTTCTCCAACGACTGTATTACCCGCTCCGCTTGGTTTTTACCTGTAGTGGCGTTAATGATGAGCGGGTATTGGTATTCCTTTTGTATTTCGCCAATGTAGGTCGATACCTCAATATCGCGCTCAAACATACCATAGTTGGGGTCGGCTATTACCAGTGTTTTCATGTGCGGTGCCACTTGGTGCACCTTCTGGCCAATGTAGTATATCTCCTCCTTAATGCGCTCTAGGCTAAAGTAGCTCACCTTGGTGTACCACTTTACGCCCTGCACACAAAAGGTGCACGTAAACGGGCAGCCACGGTTGGTTTCGTATAACGGAAACAAGCTGTCCTCAAAAAACTCGTCCATGATGCCCGTTAGCCAAGGCGAAGGTATTTCATCCAGGTTTTTAGACCTAGGCTTTAAGCTCGTGGCAATGTAAGTGCCTTTGTGGTTGTATACGGCCGAGTGTATGTCGCGTTGCAGCAGCTTTTCAATGCTGTAGCCATCCTCTATAAACCACTGCACTAAGTCGGTGGCCATAAAGTCGCCCTCGCCAGTTACGTAAACATCCACGGCTGGCCGCTCCTTCACAAAGGCAATGCGGCGGTCATCTTCCAGCGGAAAGTTAGGTCCACCCATTACTACCAGGGCATTTGGGTTTAGTTGCTTCACCTTTTCGGCGTAGTAGTAGCTCAAGCTGCAGTTCCACATGTAGTTGGTCAGCATCAGCACATCGGGCACTTTTTGTGCTAGTGCTTCGTCCAGCTTGTTCGGGAAAGCGAAAATGCGCGAGTTTACCTGCGGTAGCCTTTCATCCATTACCGCCTTCATATAACCCACGCCCAAGGGCATAGAGTCGTTGTATGCGTTGCCGTGCAGCACATGCCGAAGGTCCGCCAAGTAGACGGTTAAAGGTTTTGAAGTAGTTTCAATCGCCATTTACAATGTTAAGATACAACGAGCAGGCGAGAGTAGCAAGATTGATATGGATATCAGTGGTTATGGCAGGGTTTTGTCGTGTACTTTGGGCTAATTTTCACTTTGTTATTACGGCTGCTGTAGAAATTTAATTAATTGACAATCAATGTTTTATAGCAAATTTTAGTTAAATTTTATTTATAATTTCCTCTGTCGCGAATCGCTTGGTATCTTGTATATGGCTGTTTTTTGATTTTGCTTTATCGCTGCGCTTTTATCTGCAAAAGAACCTTTTGACTTTAAAATGGCTAGTTCACATAACTCGCTCCCCTCTTCCGCATGGCCTTTCGCGCTTGGCAAGAGGAGGGGGTAGGGGGTGGTTAACACGCGATACGTAAAATTTATAAGCGTCTTGAGACGCCCAATCCAGTTCATCTTCATTGAAAAGCGAGGTAGACTAGGATTTATAAATTACCATTTTCAACACCCTTAACCCATCGTACCTTGTACATCGTACTTTGTACATACTCCACCCCATGCGACCCACAAAGCTAACCCACAGCCTACTTCAGGCTTTCCAATCGGTGCTCACCGATGAGCTGGCTGCCATTGCCTTTACCGAAGAAGAACTCGTTTGGCAGGCCAACCAACAATTGCCCAGCCATGAACGCATTAGCTACCGAACCTATCAGCGCTACAAGGCCGATATACTTTGTGTTGAGACACAAGACATAAGAAATGTCATCCTGAGTCTCGCCCAAGGCGAGAAAGGACACAAGACACAAGACTTGCTCCAAGATGTTGATGGAGAGAACCAACATTTAGACACAGAAAACACCGAACTGGTGCGGCAAATGCACGTAACGCTTACCAGCGCTCTAATGAAGCAAAAGCTAGCGTTAGTGCGGGGTATTTACGAAGCAAAACCCAATTGGCGGCGCTATACTTGGATGCTGGAACGCAAGTTTCCCGATTTCAGGCTAAAACTACCGCCTGCGCTTGCCGCCACTTTGGTAAACGATAAAAAGGCGGATAGCTCGAAAGGCGAGGCTAAAAAAGAAAGGAAAGCACCTGAAACAGAAGCGGAAAAACAGCAGCGATACAAAGACTGGGCTGCGAAACAAGCCGCAGAAAAGGCACTCATTAAACCCCCTACGGTAGAGGAGAAATGGAAGAGTACGTATAATCAGCCCTGGAAACCCATGTTCTTTGGCGGTCAGGCCTATTTTAAGCTTAACGATATAAAGGAGATGGAGGAAGAAATGGAACGCGATGTGGCAGCAGGCTACGTAAACCCTTATGCCCACTTGGAGTATAGGCGCGAGCCGCTGCCGGATGGGGAAACGGGTTTTTACAAGACATTTGGCATGGGCGAAGAAAAGCTGCCCTTGCTGGTGTATATGCTCCGCGATGCCGATTCGCCAAAAATTGAAGAGCGGCAAGAACTATGGGAGAAGCAAGAGCACAGGCGCAAAAACATCATTCGCGCCGAGCAGGGCCTACCGCCCTTAGACCCACCAGAGTCGCTCGGTGACCATAATCACACCCGCCGCTGGTCGGGTAGTATTTTGGGCCATTCGGGTGGGTAGTTGGTTGCGGGTTGTGAGTTACGAGTTACGAGTTGCGAGTTTCGGGTTGCGAGTTGCGGGTTGGTGAGCCGTAATATGTAAGCACAAGACATTTGTCACCCCGATTTTGGGAGGGGCCTTCCAGCGTCAAAGCCAAAACCGCCAAGCACCGCCACCCACCCAACGGTGAAAGCTTCGGTAATTGGACATTGGCACTTCGTCGCAAGAAGATCCCTCCCAAAATCGGGATGACAAACGGGGTAGGCCATGCCCTTCGACAAGCATAATGAGGCACCTTGCTTCCCTTCATTCGTACCTCGTACATCGTAAATCGTAAATAAAAAGGTCTTGATACTTGATACTCACATCTTGCTACTATAAGCTACTAAAAACCTAACTTTGCACCAGAACACGCACTGCGCATGAAAATATCATACAATTGGATAAAAGATTACTTGGATATCGACCTTCCGGCAGCGGAGGTGGGCCAAGTATTGACGGATATAGGCCTTGAGGTAGAACATATTGAGGAGCACAAAGGCCCAGGCAATGGGTTGGAAGGCTTGGTGGTGGGCCATGTAACCCACATTGAAAAGCACCCCGATGCAGATAAGCTTAGGGTAACTAAAGTGGATGTGGGCACGGGTACGTTGCTGAATATTGTTTGCGGCGCGCCCAACGTAGATGCGGGCCAGAAGGTAATTGTGGCCACTATTGGGGCTACTTTGCACCCCACTAGCGGCGAGGCGTTTACCATTAAACGCAGCAAAATACGCGGCGTGGAGAGCGAAGGCATGTTGTGTGCCGAAGACGAGATAGGTACAGGTGTGAGCCACGATGGCATTAAACTATTGCCTACCGATGCACCCATTGGCATGCCATTGAAAGACTACTGGAACGTTAAATCAGATTTTATATTTGAGATTGGCTTGACGCCCAACCGCGCCGATGCCATGGGGCATATTGGTGTTGCCCGCGATTTGCAGGCGGCCCTATCGTTCCGTTTAGGGCGCGATGTGAGCTACCACTTACCCCCGATACCTGCCTTTGATACCCCAGGCAACACGCCCATTTCCGTTGAGGTGCAAGACCCTATTGCTTGCCCACGTTACACGGGCATTACCCTAGAGCATATAACCGTGGCCGAAAGCCCAGCTTGGTTGCAACAGCGTTTGCAATCGGTGGGTATACGCCCTATTAATAATGTGGTAGACGTAACCAACTACATTTTGTTGGAGTTTGCCCAACCGCTGCATGCTTTTGATGCCGATGCCATTGCTGGCAACAAAGTAATAGTGCGCACTTGGCCCGAGGGCACTGAGTTTGTAACCCTCGACGACCAAACCCGCAAGCTGCAAGCCGAAGATTTGGTGATAAGCAATGCCCAAGAGGGTATGTGCATAGCTGGGGTGTTTGGTGGTGCTAAATCGGGTGTGAAAGACAGTACTACCCGTATCTTTTTGGAGAGCGCGCATTTCCATCCCATCACCATTCGCAAAACGGCCAACCGCCTCAATTTGCGCACCGATGCGGCTCAGAAATACGAGAAAGGCACCGACCCGAACATTACCGTTACGGCCCTTAAACGTGCCGTAAATTTATTGATTGAGTTGGCAGGTGCTAAAGTGGCATCGCCAATAGTGGATGTGTACCCCAACCCCGCGCAGCCGTTTAAGGTTACCCTAAAATATGCCAACTGCGATAGGCTCATTGGCCACCCGATACCGCCATTGGTAGTAAAGCAGATATTGCAAAAACTAGAAATAGTTATCGTTGGCGAAACTGCCGTTGCCTTGGCATTGGAAGTGCCCCCATTTAAAGTAGATGTTACTCGCGAGGCCGATATTATTGAGGAAGTATTGCGCATCTATGGTTTCAACAATATTCCGTTCCCGGCAAGTTTGCGCTTTAGCTTGAGCAACCAAGTGGGCGTAGATAAGGAGTTGGTGCAAAACACCTTGGCCAGTCAGTTGGCAGGTGGTGGTTTCCACGAGATAATGGTAAACCCGATTACCAACAGCCAATACATGCAGCAAAACGGCCTAGCCGACGATATGGTTACGTTGCTAAACAGCCTAAACATGGGCTTGGATGCCATGCGCACCAGCACGTTGTTTGGTGGCTTAGAGAGCATTGCCCATAACGTAAACCGCCGCAACCTCGATTTGAAGTTTTTTGAGTTTGGCAAAACCTACCACAAAACCGCCGATGGCAACTATACCGAGCCAGAGCATTTGTCGTTGTTTGTTACGGGCCAAGCCAACGGCGAAAGCTGGAAAGGTAAACAAACCCCTAGCGATTTCTTTTTGCTGAAAAGTCAAGTGGAGCAGATATTGGAACGTATTGGTGAAAGTGGTTTTGAGCCAGAATATGCCGAAAGCCCCGTGTTGGAGTATGGATTGCAATACCGGGCCGGACAAAAAGTGCTGGTAAGTTTTGGTAAGGTGAGCAAAAAGTTGCTAAAACAGTTCGATATAAAGCAAGATGTGTATTACGCCGACCTTAATTGGACGCAGCTATTGCGCCGATTGAACGGACGCAAAACACAATACAAAGAGGTAAGTAAGTTTCCGGGAGTGCGCCGCGACTTAGCATTATTGCTTGACAAAGCCGTATCTTATGCCGAAATTGAAAAAATAGCGTTAAGAGAAGTTAAAAGAACTTTAAAATCGGTAAATTTATTCGATCGTTACGAAGATGCT
Organism: Sphingobacteriales bacterium; assembly: GCA_027486795.1. Taxonomy (GTDB): domain Bacteria; phylum Bacteroidota; class Bacteroidia; order Chitinophagales; family CAIOSU01; genus CAIOSU01. The sequence continues at coordinate 42,296 of JAIXOI010000049.1, forward strand.
AAGTTGGGCGATAACAAAAAGAGTTATGCCGTGAGCTTTGAGTTTCAAGACGAGGGAAAAACGCTTACCGACAAAGACGTTGACAAACTGGTAACGCGGTTGATTGAAATGTATAAAAATGAGTTGGGGGCCGACATCCGCCAATAGTTGCTATGGACCAGTATAATAATAAGCTTAATCAGATACAGAAAAAGGCGCAGCAGCTTGCTAGTGCCCATGTGGAGATTAAGGAGAAATATACCAGCCTAAAGCGAGAAAACGCCGAGTTGCTGAAATTGCTAAAAGAGCAAGGCCTTGAGCTGGAAGAAATGGAAAGTAAACTGAAGGTGCTAAAGGTAGCCAAGCAATTGGCTGCATCGCCTGATGATGATAAGAGTGATTTGAAAAAGAAGATTAACGAGTACATTAAAGAGATTGACAAGTGCGTCGCTCTGCTGAATAATTAAGTGTTGAGATAGAGAATGAGCAGTGAGCTAATAAATATCAATGTAGTAATTGCCGATAGGCCTTACCCGCTTCGTGTAAAACCGGAGGAGGAAGAGCGCGTGCGCAATGCTGCCAAGGATATCAATAATAAAGTGAAACAGTTTCAAACCCAATATGCCGGCAAGGATAAGCAAGATTTCTTGGCCATGTCGGCGCTAATGTTTGCCGTAGAAGCGAGTTCTTTTCAGAACAAAACCGTGATAAACGACAGTGCATTTGGAGATAAGTTGGACGAACTGGATCAATTGCTCACCGCTACCCTCAAAGGCTAGTTTTAGCCCCAATACTTCATTATAAACAAGCAGCACTTATATTTGCATTACTGCCTATGCCCCTATTGTAGCCCAACTACTAGGTGCTAGGCCACGATGCTGTGAGAAGCCCCTCCGTATGAGAGGCATTATGTTCATTTACAAACTGAATTGCTGCAATGGAAATTATTTTAACGGTTGTTGCTGCCCTCGTTTCGCTTGCTATTGGCGCAGGGGTTGGCATAAGCATCACCAAAGGAAAAGTGAAAGACCAGGAAAACCTGGCACAAAAGGAGGCTGAAAAGCTGATTAAAGAAGCCGAACGCGAAAAACAAAGGTTGATTGAAGACGCCAAGAAAGAAGGCGAAAGCATTAAGCGCGACCGGATGTTGGAAGCCAAAGAGAAGTTTTTGCAACTTAAAAGCGAGCACGAAAACGAGACTATTAACAAAGATCGTAAGCTGGAAGAGCGCGAACGCAACCTGAAACAAAAGGAGCAAAGCCTTGGCCAACAGCAGCAAAACCTCAAAAAGAAAGAGGACGAAACGGATGTGGTACGTCAAACATTGACCCGCCAAACAGAGTTGATTGGCATTAAGAAAGAAGAGATTGACAAAGAGCACACCCTGTTGGTGAAAAAGCTGGAGCAGATAGGCAAACTATCGGCCGAAGAGGCTACCCAACAGTTGATGGAAACTTTGAAAGACGAGGCCCGCAGCCGCTCCATGTCTTACATCAAAGAGATATTGGAAGAGGCAAAACTGAAGGCGAACAAAGAGGCCAAGAAGATTATCATACAAAGCATACAACGCACCGCTGCCGAGCACGCTATCGAAAACACGGTATCGGTATTTCAATTGAAATCGGATGACCAAAAAGGCCAGATTATTGGTCGCGAGGGCCGCAATATACGTGCGCTGGAAGCAGCCACGGGTGTTGAGATTGTGGTGGATGACACCCCAGAGGCTATTATTATCTCTGGTTACGACCCGGTTCGTAGGGAGATTGCCCGCCTATCGTTGCAACGTTTGGTTGCCGATGGACGCATACACCCAGCCCGTATTGAAGAAGTGGTAGCTAAAACCAAAAAGCAACTGGAAGAGCAGATTGTAGAAATTGGCGAACGTACCGTTATTGAGCTAGGCATACACGGCTTGCATCCTGAGTTGGTGCGCATGGTAGGCCGTATGCGTTTCCGTTCAAGTTACGGACAGAACCTATTGCAACATAGTAAAGAGGTGGCCAACCTTTGTGCCACTATGGCTGCCGAATTGGGCTTGAATGCCAAAGTAGCTAAACGCGCCGGATTGCTGCACGATATAGGCAAGGTGCCTGATGAGGAGAGCGAGTTGAGCCACGCCTTATTGGGTATGAAGCTTTGCGAAAAGTATGGCGAGCACGCCGCGATTGTAAACGCAGTAGGTGCCCACCACGATGAAGTAGAGATGACCTACATTATTTCGCCGATCATTCAAGCTTGCGATGCTATTAGCGGTGCGCGCCCAGGTGCCCGCCGCGAAACCATGGAAAGCTACATTAAGCGTATTAAAGACCTAGAAGCCCTAGCCATGACCTACGACGGCGTAGAGAAGGTTTTCGCCATACAAGCTGGCCGCGAGCTGCGCGTAATGGTAGAAAGCGACAAGGTTGCCGATGAGAAAGCCGACGAATTGGCGTTCCTCATCAGTGAGCGTATACAGAACGAAATGCAATACCCAGGCCAAGTAAAGGTTACGGTTATCCGTGAGCGCAGGTCTATTGGGTATGCTAAGTAGTATCAAGTAGCAAGTATCAAGTATCAAGACTTTTCAAAGGCATCGGGTTTCCGGTGCCTTTGTTGTTAGTAGAACCCACAACATTTGTCACCCCGTCTCGCCTGAGGCGAGATCACGAGGGGCCTTCCAGCGGGTAAGCTGGGCGGGTAAAATTCGGGTGAGGAGCTTACGTGTTATGTCAGCTCAAGGTAAAGTTAGGCACAGCTTATTGGAGCGCACAACTTTAACATTGCCTTAAACAATCGGCACTGTGGCTTGTTAATGGTGCTAGTATTTTCGGGCAGCGTAAAGTGCCTTTTGATAAGTTATTTAGCAAACCGATACGCTTTTAAGCCTACTTACGGCTAAGGTTGGTGCTAGACAATTTGCGCTATGGGTGTTAACAAAGTGTAATCTGTTGTGGCAGCAGCGTGGCACAGGGTAGGCGCAGTGCAAGCCAAAGCAAGCAGTGGCAAGGGTTTTAAGGTTTTAAAAATAATTTGCGTTAGGCCGAAAATACTGTTGCGCAGTGTGTTAAATCGCCTTAACTTAACACGTTGCTAACTCAGGTTAAGATTAGCTTAACACTATTAGTATAATAGTGAGTGTTGCAAATATTTTTGGGGTTCATTTATAAGCGTTGGTATGACAAGATTTGTAAAAATCAAGAATTCGTTAGTTTTTTTATTGGTTGTGTTAGCCACCTTGGTAGGCGGTTCGGCAAAGGCGGTCACTTACACGTGGGCTTTAGCAGGTGGAGGCTCTTGGGCCACCACTACCAACTGGACCCCTAACGGCACACCAGCTGCAGGCGATGACGTTATTTTTAACGTAGCCGGAGCCGCTGCGGTAACCTCAGTGCCGACCATTTCGCTTAACAGCATTACAATAGGTGGTGCTGGTATAGTTACCTTGTCTGGCATTACAACAGCTAAGGTGGTTACCATTACTGGCAACGTAACAGTCAACAATGGTGGATTGGTAGCTGGAGGTTTGTTAAGTTATACTTTCGCAGCCGGCTCTTTTTACAACCATGCCCGGAATGGCGGAACCATACCAACGGCAACATGGAGCCCGACTTCAACCGTAAATGTTACAGGCATAACTACAACCCTACCTACCTTTGTAGCTGCCACCCTCGGCAACTTAACTTGGAATAATGCTGCGCAAACTGCTACTGCAACCGCACCCACGGTTGCTATTACTGTAGCTGGAGCGTTGAATGTGAATGCCGGAAATTTCTATTTGGGCACAGGGGCATTTACGGTGACCGGTAATACCACCATTGCTAACGGTGCAACATTGACTGTAGCAGGAGGCACTGGTGCTAAAGCTTTTAATGGCGATTTTATCAATAATGGTACATTTACAAACAGTGCCAACTTTGCAATATCTTTAGGTAGCAACTTTCAAAACAACGGTACATTTACTGCAGGAAGCGGAGTTTATACTTTTACTACTACGGGCAGAACCATCAGCGGATCAAGCGCCACCACTTTCGGCAGTATAACGATTAATACTCCAATTGTTATCACTAACAATAGCACAGCAGGCTTAACGGTATCTACAGCCTTATCCGGAACAGGCACACTTTTGCAGGGCACCAATGCACAATTATTTATTAATGGCACTTCAGGTATTACTACTTTAACCTGTACCACCAATACCCCCAACACTGTTACTTATGGCGCTACCTCGATACAAACGGTCAAAGGAACCACTTACCACAACCTCGTTATCAATAAAGCAAGCAACGTAGCCACCGCGGCTACTGGTGTTGTTATCAATAACAGTTTCGCCATCAACTCCGGTACGTTTGCCGATGGTGGATTTACGGTAACAGGTAACGCTGCAGCAACTTTTACCATGGCTGCTGGCGCCACTTACCAAACTACCCGAACTGCTGCCCCTTTTTTCCCGACGAATTTTACCACAACAAATACCAACTTAGACCCCGGTAGTACGTTCACTTATGCTGCCACCAGCTTCGCCCATACCCTGCCGCTGCTTTCCACTTTACCCATTACGCAGTATCCTATATTGGGTATAGCGGGCAGTACCATCAAAACCTTGGCCGAACCTACAACCGTATATGGTTTAAATATTTCGGCTGCTACCCTTACCGATGGTGGCTTTCAAATTACCGCTAACGCAAGCGGGCCGGTTATCATGGCCAATAGTACTACCCTTAATTTGGGCTCAGCCACCACGGGCACCACCTTCCCACTGAATGCGGTAACGGGTAATATTAACCTTAACGTAGGTAGCACAGTAAACTATCAATCAACCCAGCCGCAAACCATTGGTAGCGCGCCTGTTTATGGCAACCTTACCCTAACCAATGCAAGTACCAAAACCCTTAACGGCGGTACCATAGTAGCAGGCACGTTTTCTATGGGTGCAAGCACCCCTACTTTTAATGCAAATGGCCAAACCCTTACCTTAAGGGGCTCGGCAACATACACTTCGGGTACTTTCACTGCCACAGCTACCAACTCTGAGGTGCGTATTGAAAACACTACCGGCAACACCTACAACTTCGGAACCACCATACCATTGATTAAGAAAGTAACCATGGCCAACTCTGGCGTGGCCACCCTTACCAATAGTATTGACGTAGAAGAGTTTTTGATAAACACCAGCGCCAACCTTACAGTAAGCAGTTGCACCTTGGGCATTACTGGTACCTACAGCAATAGCGGCACCATTAGCTTGAACGGGGGCGTAACCTCGGTGCTAGCCATGAAAGGCACTACTGCCCAAAACCTTGCCATAGGCGGTTATACTAGCTCTTTGGTAGGCAATTTGGTAATAAACAACGCGGCAGGCGTAACCCTCGATTTGCCCATAAACGTTACTACTATTAGCCTCAACAATGGCTTGCTAAATACCACCAGTACCAACATACTACAAGTGAACGGGCTTACTGCTGCCAACATAGTAGGTGGCAATAGCACCAGTTATGTAAACGGCCCTATGCGCCGCTTGCTGCCTAATGGTGCCTCGGTAGTATCGTTTGTGTTTCCGGTGGGTAAAGGCGATTACAACCCTTTTACACTCAACAGCCCTACCACCAATGCAGCTACAGTAGTGGTGCAGGCAGAAGTAGTGGATGCCGTTGCGGGCGGCACTGCGGCCACGGGCTTCAGCGCAGCGCCTACCCCGGCACGCTATTGGCAAGCATCGGCTAGCACCAGCCCGGCCAACCTTACGGCTATTGGCTCGGTGCGGTTACAAGATACCGACATGACCATCACTGCCGATAACGCTATTGGCCGTAGTGCGACCCTTACGGGTGCGTATAGCAACTTTGGCGGCGCAACCCCCAACAGCCCCGCTGCGGGCGACTTGACTACCAGCATTACCGTGCCTACTGCATTAGGTTTTTTCAAAATAGGCGAAAAAGGCAGCCTTTGTGGTACCTATACGGTGGGATCGGGTGTTGGCGATACCTTCCCTACCCTCACTGAAGCTATAACCGTATTGAACGGCAGCAACGTGACTTGTAACGTGTTTTTTGATCTTACCAGTAATTACACTGGTGCAGGAGAAACCTTCCCGATAGTAGTTAACCAGTTGAGCTATGTGGGTGGCCCTTGGACGGTAACCGTTCGCCCTCAAACAGGCGTAACCACCACCCGCACCATTGCCGGCGACCCGGGTACTGGCAATGCGTTGATAAACCTAAACGGCGCTGACAATTTTGTAATTGATGGCGTACCGGGCGGCAGCACCGGCAGTAATGTAGTAGCCGATGGCCGCATATTGTTGCGCAACACCCGCACGGCAGCTACGGTTGGCCCTACCGTTTTGTTTGATAACGATGCTACCAACAATACCCTTAAATATTTGCAAATTGAGGGGCAAAATATAACCACAACCAGTGGTACCATAGTTTTTGGGGCTACTGCACCAGCTTTAGGCAATGAGGGTAACACTATTGCATATTGTGCTATTGGCAACCGTGCCGATGCGCCTGCTACGTTCCCTACCATTGCTATTTATTCGGTAGGTAATACCACCGCCAACCGCGGAAACGATAACATTAATATTACCAGCAACAATATTTTCAACTTCTGGAATGCTGGTGCGATTAGCCATGGTATATTGGTGGGCAACTACAACAGCACCTGGAACATTAGTGGTAACAGTTTTTACCAAACTGGAACCCGCCCCTCTACTACTACTGCTGCAAGAACCGCGATTTTTATCAATACTGGCGCATCAGGCGGCGATGGATTTACAGTGGCTAATAATATTATTGGTGGAGCGCAAGCAGATGGCGGCGGAACTGCTTGGACCATTTCGGGCGCCAATACCCATACCTTTGCAGGTATTAGTTTAAATGTAAACAATGCAACAACTGCGGTGGCTAGTTCGGTAAGTGGCAACGTGGTGCGCAATTTCAACCATAACTCTACTTCTACTACTTCATTAGCACCAGGTGTTTTCAGCGGTATTTATGTAGGTAGCAATGGCTACAATGTAAGTATTACCAACAACACCGTGGGCGATACTACAGGTACGGGCAATATAACTATTACTCGCAGCGCCAGTGGCGGCGGTGTATACGGTATTTCAAATGCCGCTAACGGCTTTGTCACTATTACCGGCAACCGTGTAGGTTCGTTTACCATTACCCACAGTGCTACTACTACGCAGTTTAGCAGCTTTACGGGTATATATTTCGAAGGTGGCGGCAGTATAACCCTTACCCGCGATATATCTAACAACGTGGTAGGTAGCCGCAACACGGCCAATAACATAAGCTTGGGCGCTAGTAGCCTAGCCAGCAGTGCCCAAAGCCTGTATGGCATAAGGGCAGGTACTACTGGTACAGGCAATGCTACTGTTGCCAACAACATTGTGGCCAACCTAACTAACAGCTATACTGGCACAGGTGCTACCAGCGTAACCCACGGTATAGCTATTTTCCCAGGTTTGATGAACATAAGCGGCAATCAGGTTTATAACCTTTTATCAAGTGCGCCATCAACCGGCACGGGTGTGGCTGCATCACTAGGCGGTATTATCTTGAGCCAAACTAGCTACGCGGGCCATACAATTGCAAATAACATTATACACTCTTTGGAGAATACTTCTTCGGGAGCGGTGGTGCTTACTGGTATATTTTTGAATACTGGCACCAGCACTTTGAGCAACATCAATGCCAACTTTATCCACTCGCTAAATGTGGCCAGCAGTAGTACCAGTTCTATTTTGAACGGTATAGTATTGCAAGCAGGCAATCATATGCTTACCAACAACATGTTGCGTTTGGGCCTAAAAGCTTCCGATGGCTTGACTGGCGGAACTGGTAACACCATATATGGCATAAATGAATTAGCTGGTATTAATTATTTATATCACAACTCTATTTATATTGGCGGTACAGGCGCAGCCACTACTAATACTTTTGCCTTTTATAGTGCAGCAGCCTCCGGCGCCCGCAGTATCCTAAACAACATATTCTGGAACGCTCGCAGCAGCAGTAGCACTGGCCTGAACTTTGCCATACGCATACAGTCAAACGCTGGCCTTACTAGCGACTACAACGATTTGTTTGCCAATGGTACCAATGGCAGGGTAGGCCAAGTTAATACTACTGCTTATACCACCCTTGCCGATTGGCGCACAGGCACAGCAGAAGATGCTGCTAGCATAAGCGGCGATCCTATGTTTATAAACCCAACTGGTACGGCTGCATTGGTTGACCTACACATACAAGCTCCCCCGGTAACTACCCAAATTGAAGGCACCGCAACCAATGCAGGTGTAGGATTTGACTACGACGGGCAAACCCGCAGTGCACTTACCCCTGATGATATGGGTGCAGATGCCGGCGACTTTGAGCCGATAGATTTGACCGCACCCACCATTTCGTTTACTGATATAAGCGGTGTGTGCAACAGCGCCACCAGCCATACCTTTAGCGTAACCATTACCGATGCTTCGGGTGTAAATACTACTAGTGGCACTGCTCCGCGTGTGTATTACAAAAAGAGCGGCGATGCCAACGACCTTACCGGTTGGAAGTTTGTAGAATCTACCACTGGTAGTTCGCCGTTTAGTTTCACCATCGATTTTAGTGCGCTCAATGCCGGTAGTGTTTCGGCTGCCGATGTGCTACAATATTTTGTAGTAGCCCAAGACCAAGCACCTACTGGTGTCAACATAGGTATTGCCAACGGTACTTTTGCCGCAGCACCAGCCAGTGTGGCCCTTACTTCGGGTGCATTTGGCATTGGTGGTACTATTAAAACCTTCACCATATTGCCTTGTAGCGGCACCGTTACAGTAGGTACTACAGGCGCCAACTACCCATCATTGACCAACCCAGGCGGCTTGTTCGAGGCCATCAACGCCACCACCCTAACCGGTCCATTGGTAGCCAACATTACCACCGACCTTACTCTTGAGTCAGGCACTGTATCATTGAACCAATGGAGCGAGAGCGGTGTGGGCGGCTATACCGTAACCATACAGAGCAGTGCGGCAGCTCAAAGGTTGATTACTTCTACTGCTGCCGCCACCACTGGTTTGATTCGTATTAATGGTGCCGACCGTGCTATCTTTAACGGTGGTACGGGTACCAATAGGTACTTGCTGTTCCGCAATACTATTACCAACAACGCAGGTGCCAGTACCTTTAGCTTCACCAACGATGCCAGCAACAACACTATCAACAACTGTATTATAGAAGGTGCTGCTATAAGCACTGCCAACGGAGTAATCAGCTTTGGTACTGGCGTAGCTACGGGTAATGACAACAACACCATTACCAATTGCGACATTAGCGACAACGGCACTACCCCGTACAATGCTATATACTCTGTGGGTACTGGTACTTTGGCCATTAATAACAGTGGCAACAACATTAATAACTGTAACATATCCGATTATCACCACCCAAGCGGCGTATCAACCGGTATTTTGCTAGGCACAGGTAACAATAGCTGGACGATACAAGACAACCACTTCTTCCAGACAGCTAGCCGCACGGCTGCAGCGGGTATCCACTCGGCTATTAACATCAACAACAACGTGGCCAACCAAGGTGGGTATGTAATTACGGGCAACTTCATTGGTGGCAGTGCTGCCGATGGTAGTGGTACTATGACGTATACCTCGACCCTTGCGGCACAGTATGCGCCTATTTATTTGGCATTTGTGCCTACGCTTCCAGCCTCTACGGTTACCAATAATATTGTTGACAATATTTCGGTATCAACAATAAGCGCTTCTAGCGCTGGTCCAGGTATGTTTACTGGTATTTATCTTGGAGGAGCTGCAGCTCCTTCTTGGACTGTTACAGGCAACTTAATTGGCGATACAACCACTACAGGCTCAATTTCGGTTACCCTCGGTACTAATAGTGGTGGTTTTGTATATGGTATCAGGAGCGAGAGCACGGGCAACCCCAACATAAGCAACAACGCAGTTGCTGGTATTAGTGTAAACGCTACCGGATCAAATGCAAATGCTTCGTTGCATGGTATTAATTTCACTGCAGGTAGTGTTACCGTTAACAATAACCTAATTGGTAGTGCCTCCATTGCAAACAGCTTATTGGTAACTGCAACTGCTACTACCAACAATGGAAACATAATAGGCATTTCGGGCACCTCATCGGGCGCGTACTCTGCCACGGTAAGCAACAACCGGGTAATGAATTTGCGCCACAGCAACGTTAGCACCACTACCCAAATTACGGGTATAGCTTGCTCCAATGGTGGACAGTACAGCATTACGGGCAATACCGTTAGAAGTATATCATCGCCGAGCGGCAACACTGGCAACGGCACCAGTTCATCGGTATTGGGTATTATGCTCAACACCGGCAACACATCGGCACAAACCGTTAGTCAAAACACGGTATATGATTTGGCCAATAACGGGTCAGCGGTAGCAACCGTAACAGGTATTTACGCTGCCCCAGGCAGTAGCGCCAGCAACGTTTTAAGCCGCAATTTGGTGCATAGTTTATTGCCTTCTAGTTCTACTAGTGCTTCGGCAGGTGTTGTGGGTATCTCCATCAACGGCCCGCTTACGGCCAGCAATAATATGATACGTTTGGGTATTGATGCAAGTGGCGCAAGCATAACCACTGCACAACCCATAAACGGTATTTCGCTCAACAATACATCAGGCGCTACCAATGTATACTTCAATACGGTGTATATCGGCGGCAGTGGGGTAGGAACAGGCACTACTGGTACTACCGTAGCTTTCCGGAGGATATCAGTTTCGGGTACTCATAATTTCCGCAACAATATTTTTGTAAATGCTCGCTCAAACGCCTCAACGGGTAGCAAGCATTATGCATACTTGGTGGCTAACAACACAGGTGTTACTAGCGATTATAACCTATTCCATGCCCCAGGTACTGGAGGGGTGTTATTTAGCATCAACAACGGCGTAAGCGATATAACCACCCTTGCAGGTTTGCAAATAGGCGGTGGCCAAAACGTGAACTCAGGTGTGGATGACCCGAATTTGGTAAACCCAACAGGAACTACATCAACACTTGATTTGCACATAACTGGCATTACCGCTGCCGATGAGGCAGGTATTGCCATTGTGGGTATCTCTGTCGATTTTGATGGCGATGACCGTACCAACGTTTCTACTACCCCAACCGACATTGGTGCCGATGCAACTGATGCTACGCCTAAAGACATTGTGCCGCCAGCGGTAAGCGTTACCAGTGTTCCAACACAAGCACCTTGCGGTGGTACTTTAAGCGTTAATATTACTGCCACCGTAACCGATGCAACATCGGGCGTAAATACCACTACCTTCCCGCCAACCTTGTGGTGGCGCGAGAGCACTGGCACTTGGGCCAGCGTGGCTGCTACCAGCAATACTGGCAACGATTGGTTGTTTACCCTAAACCTAACTGGTGTTACGGCTGGCCAAACCTACCAGTACTATGCTGCTGCGCAAGACTTGGCCGCTACACCAAACGTAGGCTATAGCAACTACAGCGCTACCACACCGGTGCATGCAAATACTACTGGCACTCCTTCAGTAACCAACACATCGCCAGCAAGCTTTACTATTGTTTCGGCTACGCCATTATCTGGTACCGTTACGGTAGGTAGTGGCGGTAACTATACCTCTTTCAACGCCTTTAATTCTACAGGATTATTCTTTGACTTGATGAATCGCGGATTGAGCGGTAACTTGATAGTTAAGGTAATAAGTGATGTAAACGAAAACGGCTTGTATAACGTGTTGGGCAGCATACCCGAATATTGTGGCAGCGGCTATAGCGTAACCATCAGGCCTGATTCGAATTTGGTGCGCACCATATCGCAATCTGCAGGGGGCAACCCGATGATCAACTTCCAAGGCTGCCAGCGCATCTACATTGATGGTAGCTTTGGCGGCTCAGGTAGGTATCTCACATTCGCAGGAAGGCAAAGTATGCCCACCTTCTACATAAACGGCAATACACAGAACGTGAGCATTGCTAATTGCACTATTGAGGGCAACAACCAGTTGACCAACTCCGTAGGGCCGGGCGTAATCAACTTTGCTGGTTTGCTGGGTTCGGGTACTTTAATCACCAACATTACCATTAACAACAACATTATCCGTAACCGGAGTGACCTTGCGCAATCTATTGCCAACTCGCCTAACACGTTGATCAATATGGGTGGTTTGAGCGCAACCAGCTTACCGTTGAAATCGAATATTACTATCTCGAACAACGAGATGTTCAATTTCCGTGAGAATGCTATTAACATACGACAGAACTCTAGCTTCAGCGGTATTGGAGACAACATTACCATTACAGGCAATAAAATCTACGAGCCTATCAACTACAACTTGTATCAATATGTTATTTGGCTGGAGGGTGGCACTAGTAGTAAAGGGCATACCATAAGCAATAATATTATTGGTGGTAATGCCTTACCTAGCCCCGGACTAACTGGCACTTGGAGCAACAATAAAGCAGATAGCGAAATATGGGCCATATACACGCTGAACGGCGGTACCAACATTAATGATGGTGTTACCATAAGTGGCAATACCATTGGCAACATGAACTTGAATGGCTATGGTTATGGCAATTTTATAGGCATACGCAACGAGTTTGGCTATGCTAAGATTGAAAACAATACCATTAATGGTATTGCCAACTATGGCCATGGTGCTGCAGAGACCGATCCCAGTGCTTGTATTGGTATTTGGAACGGCGATGAAAACGAAACCGAAATAGTAGGCAACGTAGTGTCCAACATCCGTGCCTTCTATGATGTTGCCTCAGGCTTTTTGCCATACCAGACGGTATTGGGCATTATGCACGGCAGCAACTTTTATCTTAACGGTGCGAATTTTACCAACTTGCCTGGCGGTACAATAAAACTGAGTAACAACCAAGTGTTTAACCTAAGCTCTGGGAGCTTGAACGCAACTGTTGGCACTCCAGATGCACTTACTGGTATATTCTGTTTCCCAGCCAATGGTACAACGGGTAATGAAGTTAGTGGCAACCAAGTGTACAACTTAAACTGCACAGAGGGCTGGACCAACAACGCAAATAATACCCGTATATACGGAATCGGTGTTGGCCTAGGTGGATATGGCGCTACTGCTACTGGAGTAGTAAGCAACAACAAGGTATATGATATGAGTAACAATTCGCGTGCGAATGCCCCTGAAGTAAATGGTATTGTAGCCGCGGGCGGCAACTGGACCTTGGCCAACAACATGATAAGCATAACCAATAGCGACTACCCAAATGGTAGGCCACTTATTGTAGGCTTGCTTGATTGGATGAGGAGTGGTCGCACGGGTGCCTTCTACAATAACTCGGTTTATATTGGCGGAACCGTAGTTGGCGGCAGTAACTCTAGCTATGCATACTGCCGTATACCGGATGCGCTTGCTAATGTAAATGGCGCAGCAGTTACTATACGCAACAACATCTTCTTTAATGATAGAACTGGTAATAGCACCAACAACATCGCTATTGGTAACCTTGGTACCCTCAATACGCCATCGGTAGGTTGGAATAGCGATTACAACTTCCTGGTAACTAGAAACACCGGTCAAGTTGGCCGTTGGATAGGTACTACTTCGGGAGACCGTACTTTGGCTGGCTGGCAAACCACAACTAGTGGCGATGCGAATAGCAAAACCGCTACCATTACTACCGGCACTTCGTCATCAACTGCTGCCAACCCAGCAGAGTTGTTCTTGAATACCGCCATTGGCGATTTACACGTATCCATTACTCCACCAAACGACCCTTGGCCATATAGCCACGTTCAAAATCAAGGCCAAACTTTAGCGGCCCTTACAGTAGATATTGACGGGGACAACAGGCCATTGGGAGCAGCATACGATATGGGTGCCGACGAGTTTACCGCTTGCGCCACGCCAGTGGTTACGGGTAACCCAACTAGCCCTACCATATGCGCTGGTGCCAATACTAGCGTAAGCGTTACGGCAACTGGTTCTGGCGTAACTTACGCTTGGGAAGTGAACACCGGTAGTTCATGGGCAGTGGTAAGCACTGGTGGCGTATATAGCACTGCCACTACTGCTACATTAAACATTACAGCGGCGCCGGCTACTATGAACGGCTACCAATATCGCGGCATTGCTACCAACTCTTGCGGTGCCGATACCAGCACAGTAGCTACCCTGACGGTGAACGCAGCACCTGTGGTAACTGCCTACAACCCTTCAGGCTTTAATAACAGCATCTGTGCAGGTAGCAATACCTTATTTGGTGTTACAGCTACTGGCGGCAGCCTTACCTACCAATGGCAAACCTTCCCTAATGGGGGCAGTGCTTGGGCCAATGTGACCAATGCTGCACCTTACTCTGGTGTAACTAGCAACGAATTGAGCATCGGTAATACACCACAGAACTTGGATGGGTATCAATACCGCGTAATTGTATCAGGTAGCTGTGCGCCGCCTGATACCTCGGATGTAGGCATACTTACCGTAACCGGCCCTGTAATTACCGCACAACCTAGCACTACTACTACCGTTTGCGACGGCGCTTCTACTACTATTAGTGCCACGGCTAACGTAAGCAACTACCAGTGGCAAGTAAGCACCAACGGCGGCGGTGCTTGGAGCAACCTGAGCAATGGGGCACCTTACAGCAATGTAACCACGGGTACGCTTACCATTAACCCAGCTAGCACTGCCCTTAACAATTACCAATACCGCGTAGTGGCTACCAACACCTCGTGCAGCAATACAGTTAACTCCGATGCGAGCGTGCTTACTGTAAATGCTGCTCCTACGGCGGTTAGCGTTAGTGGCGGCGGTACTTTCTGTGGCAGCGCAACGCTTACGGCAACTGGCGGTACTGGCGGCACTATTTACTGGCAAAATACTACCACTGGTGGCACTAGCACAGCTACAGCATCTAGCTCGCAAAGTGTTACCAGCAGTGGCACTTATTACTTCCGTGCACAAGGGGTAAACGGCTGCTGGAGTACCCAGGGTAGCGCAACTATTACTATTTTGGCTGCACCAAATGCTTCAACTACTTGGACCGGTACTGTAGACTCTGATTGGTTTAAGTGGGATAACTGGACTAACTGTGTACCGGGCAGCATTACCGATGTAACTATACCTTCAGGTGCGCCTAACTACCCATCGGTATACGGCAGCAACCCAGTAGCTAATTCGGTAACTATCCAATCGGGTGCCACGCTTACCTTAAATGGTGGCCGTACTTTGTTAAACACAGACTATGTTAACAACCAAGGCACTTTGACCATGACTGCAGCCAGCACCATTCAATTGGGCGGCAACTGGACCAACACTGGCACCTTTAACAGTGGCAACGGAACGGTGCAGTTTACAGGTGCTAGCAACAGTACCGTTAATGCAGGCGGAACCGGCACTACCCAGGCTTTCAACAACATACTGGTAACCAAAACCGGTAGTGCTAAAGTAACCTTGGCTGCATCGGTAAAAACCAATGGCAACTTGCAGGTAAACACTGGTGAGTTTGAAGTGCCTGCCGGATTGCAGGCTTTGCCAACCAATGTTATAAACAACCCAAGCGGTACCATAAGGGTAAAAGGCACTGGGCAACTGCGCGTTGAGCCTTAAGGGCAAAGCAAGCGTTTTAATATTTTATTCCGGAGGGGGCGCAAGTTATTGCGCCCCCTCTGTTTTAATATTTAGATATGGAAAATGGGGGGTTTGGAAATGTAATTGCAGGTAGGGGGAGGTTAAGTTTTACGTTCAACGATACTTCACATACACATAACGAAATAGTCGGCGTGGTTTCGGGGTTAAATTGTAACTTTGCATACTGATCGAAACTAAGCTATGAGTTGTATACGATTGATATTGGTATTGTTGTGCTGCATCGTACTGGGTATTATGCCATTGCGGGCCCAGTTGTTTATCAATGAGGTATCTAACGGTCCCTCTGGCGCGCAAGAGTACGTTGAGCTGGTGGTAGTAGGTACGCCAGGTTGCACTGCTACCTGTGTTGACTTGCGTGGCTGGATATTGGATGATAACAATGGATATTTTGCATCGGGTACTGGCACGGGCATAGCACAAGGCCATATGCGCTTTACTACCAGCAGCACTTGGCAGTGTGTACCCATCGGTACCATTATCGTTATTTACAACGAATCGGATCGCAACCCATCTATTCCGGCCGATAACCTAACAGGGGCCAACTGCACTTATATATTGCCTGCTAGCAGTACTTTGTTCGAAAGGAATGTATCAACGCCAGTGGTAAGTGGCAGTCAAACTTATGGCGTACCGTATGCAGCTGGCGGTGCTTGGAGTACCCAAGGATTGAGTAATACTGACGATAGCTACCAATTGCGCGACCCGAGCAACCTTACTGTTCCTTTTCATGCTGTTGGGTATGGCAACAATACTACAAACCCAATTATTTATTTTGCAGGTGGTGGCGGACAAAGTGTGTTTTCGATGGTGAATACCGTTGATGACGACCCACTGCTGCAAGCGAACTGGTTTAAAGGCACAACAGCAGCAAACCAAACACCAGGCTTGCCAAATAATACTGCCAATGCCACTTGGATATCGGCAATGAATAATAATTGCTCGGCACCGGGAGTAACCGTTGATTTAGGCGCAGATGTGGCCGTTTGCCCAGGCGATAGTATTACCTTAACAGCAACCGTAAATATACCGGGAGGTGTTTTTGTTTGGAACGGTACACCCTTGGGTAGTGTAGATACTTTTAGATTTGCACCATCCTCAGCTGTTAATATAGTAGTAAGTTATAACGTGGCGGTAGGTTGCACCGATGCGGATACCGTTTTTGTGAATATTTTTGCTCCTCCTACGGGTGCTATTGCAGGCAACTTAAGTGTTTGTGCTGGTCAAAGCACTACGCTAACCGCAAGTGGCGGCAACGCTTTCAATTGGAGCACCACTGAGGTTACTCCTGCTATTACTGTTTCGCCAACTACCAATACGCAATACACCGTTACGGTAACTAATGCCGCTGGCTGTAGCGATACCGTATCGGCAACGGTAAACGTTAACAGTCTTCCGGTTGGCACCATAACTGGCGATACTATTATTTGCACCGGCACCAGTACTACGCTTACCGCAAGTGGTGGCACCACTAACGTGTGGAGCACTACTGAAACAACGGCAGCTATTACGGTAGCACCCACTACCAATACAACTTACACGGTAACCATAACCGACGGCAATGGTTGTGCCGACACGGTATCGAGTACGGTAACTACTTTGGTTGCCGCGGGCGGAAATATAACTGGCAACACCACCATTTGCCGAGGCGATAGCACCAACCTTGCTGCCAGTGGTGGCGCAACTTATTTGTGGAGCACCACCGAAGTTAACCAGATTATTACTGTTGCACCTACAAGCAATACCAACTACAGCGTTACCGTTACCGACGGAAATGGTTGTTTGGATACCGTTGCAGTGTCAGTTACCGTTAACATACCTCCAACGGGCGCTATTGCGGGCAATTTAGGTATTTGCGCAGGCCAAAGCACCACGCTTACCGCAAGTGGCGGCACTAGCTACGTTTGGAGCACCACTGAGGTTACTCCTGCTATTACGGTTTCGCCAACCACCAATACCCAATACACCGTTACCGTAACTAATGCATTGGGTTGTACCGATACGGTCTCGGCTACTGTAATCGTAAACAGCCTTCCAGTAGGTGCCATTACTGGTAATACTACTGTGTGCAGCGGCACTAATACTACGCTTACTGCCAATGGGGGTACCAACTATGTATGGAGCACTACCGATGTAACGGCTGCTATAACGGTAGCACCAACTATTAACACTACCTACACCGTAACTATTACTGATGGCAATGGCTGTGCCGACACGGTAGCGAGCACGGTGACTACTTTGGTGGCAGCTGGCGGAAGTATAACTGGCGATACCACCATTTGCAGTGGCGAGAGCACTAACCTTACGGCTAATGGGGGCACGAGCTATGTTTGGAGCACTACCGAAGTTACCCCGACCGTTACCGTTTCGCCTACTACCAACACTACCTATAGGGTAACAGTAACAGATGGTAATGGTTGTTTAGATACGGTTTCTCAATTGGTAACCGTTACGCCAGCCCCAGTTGCCAATGCTGGTGCCGACGACGTGATTTGTGAGGGTGGCTCTGTGTTTTTAACCGCTTCGGGTGGTGGCACTTATCTTTGGAGCACAACCGAAACCACTGCTGCTATATCAGTAAGCCCGACTACTACCACCGATTATATAGTTACCGTTACTTTAAATGGTTGTAGCGATACGGATACCGTAACCATTACCGTTAACCCTAACAATATTATTCTGGCCGTTGACAACATTACCCCCGAGACCTGTAATTTGAGCAACGGACAAATCAACTTATTATCACCATCTAATTTTGTGACGTACACTTTGTTCCAGAACGGCCAGGCCATTGATACGGTTTTGGGCGGAGGGGTATTTTTTGACTTGACTGCCGGCACGTACGACATTGTAGCGGCCGATAACAATGGTTGCCAGCGCAATATAGCCAATGTGGTTGTACCAAGTGTTGTCGCACCGCCGTTTACTGTTGAGGTGTTTTCGCCGCTATGTTTCGGTAACAACAACGGCAGCATTATATTCACGGGTGCCAGCTCGCTTACCTACAGCATTAATGGCGGCGCTGCTCAAACTTCAGGCAGTTTTACTGGTTTGGTGGCCAATGATTATACCTTTACTATCGCGGATAACGCCTCTGGTTGTGATACTGCCATAAGCATAACCTTAACCCAACCTGATGCGCTGGTGGCTAGTATATTGCCTGATAGTGTGAATATTCTTACTGGCGATGCCGTTGATTTGGTGAGTACTACCATTGGTGGCACAGTGCCTTATACTTATTTGTGGGTTCCTGCTGCGGGTTTGGATTGCGATACTTGCCAAACAGTTTCAGCTTCACCTGTCGACTCTTTGAATGTGTACATACTTACCGTAGCCGACTCAAACGGCTGTATTGACACAGCTAGGGCGGTAGTTAGGGTAAGTAATGAGTTTATTATCACCGTTCCCTCAGGATTTACGCCCAATGGCGATGGTTGGAATGATTACCTACGTCCGCTGTCAAACGAACCTATCGATTTCAATTTGAGGGTGTATAACCGTTGGGGCGAGAAAATTTTTGAAGGTGACAATTTGCCTGGTTGGGATGGAACGTACAAGTACGAAGAGCAGCCAATAAGCACCTATGTTTATGTTATAGAGTATACTCGTCTGCTTACTGGCAAAAAAGGATTCCTCACAGGCAGCATTACTTTGTTGCGGTAAACTGTTGGTCCACGGACCACAGACGACAGTCCGCAGATTTAATGGAAGGTAGCGTATTAGCTATACCGTTTGTAGAGCTACGAGCAATGTTACCTACACAAGCAAGCTAACGACGTTTATTTAGAAACAATTTTTGTTCATGGACTATAGACTATGGACTGTCGACCATCGACTATGGACTGTGGACTGTGGGACTAATCTATTACTCAACCACCACCTTGCGGCGCGTTTTGAACCAATATAGCAAGAATAGCACGCCGTAGAATAAGTAAGGCATCATCAAGAGGTACAAAATACCTTTATTCAACCCTACTGCTACACGGCTACCTTCTTTAAGAGATGATTCGGCAGAGGCTTTGCACATGGGGCATTGGGCTATAGCACTTTCAGGCACCAACACCATTAGTGACACTAGCGCTAAGAATGTAATATAGGGTAAGTAGCGTTTCATACGTAGTATGGGGCTATCAAGAAATATACAATGACACCTGTAATAGTAACGTAGAGCCATACAGGCAAGGTTATCTTAGCAATCTTCCGATGCTTTTCAATGTCGCCTGTAAGTGCCCTTAAAAAGGTAAATAAAATAAATGGCAACACCCCAGCTGCAAGTATTACGTGTGTAATTAGGATAAAGTAGTAAACATACCGCAGCATTCCATCGCCGCCATAAGGGGTTGGTTTAGATAGCGTATGATAGGTAACGTATGATAGCAAGAATACGGTAGAAACAACAAAAGCTGACAGCATCATGGCTCGGTGGTAAGCTATTTGTTTGTTTTTGATAAAATACAAACCGGTAAGCAAAAGTACCGTGGCAATAGAATTAAGCACAGCATGGAACTTAGGGAAAAATTTCAAATCGATGCCTAATTCAATATCGGGCGGGTTGACATAGAATAGTATAATCACTAATATAGGTACGAGTAAGGAAACGGCAATAATGACCCGTTTGTAAATTGATTCGTTGACAGCTTTGGTTTTCATCTTATCTTTTCAGCGACTCGCGCATTTTCTTTTTGTCCTGATTGGCATTCACTATATCAAGAACAATCAAATCTTGGAATAGTTGCGCCACAGATGCCGAGTCAGTGCCATCGTAGTACCCGCGTATGAAACCGTCCCTATCTAACAACACGAAGCGCTCACTATGCACAAAGGGCTCGGCAAGGGTGCTGTCTTTGGTCCCAGTTAAATCCATTGCTGGCAGCTTATAGAAGTTGATACAGATATCGTAAAGCGAATCTTTATTGCCTGTAACCACCCACCACATTTTTGGATTTACCCCGTTCAAATCGGCGAATGCTGCCAATACCGGCAACGAATCGATACTTGGGTTTACGGTATGCGATAATAAACGGATAGGAGAGTGGAACTTGGAAAAATTATGTTCTATGGAGTCTTGTAACAATTTCATGTTACTAGTCATGCGAGGGCAAATGCCAGGGCAGGTAGTAAAGAAAAAATCGGCAATAACTATTTTGCCCGCTAGTGAATCTCGAGTAATGGTTTTGCCGTTGTGGGCTTTAAACTCAAAGTTTGGTATCGAAACTTGGCTAAGAGTTGGCAATAGCTTTAAAGGCGACGAAGTGGTCTTATGTAAGAAATAGAAGTAGAAGAAAAAAGATAATGGGACAACAAGTAACACCAATACCACTATGGACATTGTTTGATACCGAATCCCATTATTGCTCATTTCATTTTAGTTTATACTTAGTTCCAGAACTCGCGCAACGCCAACCATGATTGGCCTTCCATCATGAATGCAATCAAAAACCAGATAAGGAAAAGGCAAGGAGCCAAAATGCTTATCATCATAGCACGCATCTCGTAGCGCAAGTGCATAAACTCACCTACAATAAATACAGCTTTCACCGCACTCATCAGAATGAACAACAAGTTCAACACTCCACGACCCCAGCTTTCGGGCCAGTTAAGCGCAATTGCTACTTCGGCTATAGTAACTACACCCATTATAATAGTAGCAACCCATACGGCGCGTTTTTGTTTCTCGTAAGCGGCATTATCGTTATGTCCAGCAGCCATTGTTGGTTGTTTTTATAGTAAGTAGAACGCTAGGAATACAAATACCCATACTAAGTCAACAAAGTGCCAATAAAGGCCAACTTTCTCGACCATTTCGTAGTTACCACTGCGTTGGTAAACACCACGAGCACTTTGTATCCAAATCATGATGTTTAGCAACACACCAGTAGTTACGTGAAAACCGTGAAAACCAGTGATGAAGAAAAACAAGCAGCCAAACAAATAAGTACCAGTGTGCTTGGTAGCATTTTCAGGAATTACATTTCCTTTATTGTCCTTGCCATCAGCAGGTAGGTTAAACTCCCCAGTTTCGTGATCATGTACTAGGTTTACGTAGCCCTTGAATACGTCAACGGTTTGACCATCTACCACCTCAGGTACGGTATAGTGACCAAAAGGGTTTGAAGTAAAGGTCATTCCTTGGTGTATCAAGTGATTCCATTCCCAAGCTTGACAGCCCAAGAAACCTAGACCGCCCAATATGCCTAAGAACATCCAAACCAATACGCCTTTTTGGTTCATACGGTGGCCCTCTTGTACCGCACGCACCACAAATACAGAGCTCAAGATAAGGATGAACGTCATTACCGTTACAAAGCCTAATGGCAGCTTGGTTCCGTGTAAAAATGGAAATGAATTGAACACCGCATTTGGATCAGGCCATACCTCAGAGCTTACCCTAAGTGCGGCATACATAATCAAAAATGAAGCGAAGGTAAATGCATCCGAAAGGATGAAATACCACATCATCAATTTTCCGTAACTGGCCTTCATGGGCTCAGTTCCACCGTTCCAAATATCTTGTATTTGTTCGGTTTCTTTCTCTAAGTGGGTATCAGCAGCCATTTATAGTAAAACTGGGTTAACTGAACATAAAAAATAAAAGCAAATATATCCAGAGTATGTCAACAAAATGCCAATAGGTAGCAAGCAATTCAATGCCAACTCTTTTATTATTATCCGTTTTGAAAGCGGCCAGCTTAGCTGGGTCGCCAAACAACCACAATGAGCGCACTAGGGCTATCGTCATGGGTAATATGCCTCCAATTACGTGCGCAACGTGCAAGTAACTTATAACGTACACAAACGAGCCTGATGGGTTTCCGTTCAAGTACACACCTCTTTGTTCAAGGGCCATCCAGCCTAAATACTGGCTTACCAAAAATGAAATGCCTAATGCTAGCGAAATAAATAAAGTGGTGTTGTAGAAGGCTATTTTATCTCGTTTAAATGCCCATACTGCCCCTTGAATAGTAATGCTACTCAACATCATAAGCACTGCGCTTAAAATAAATTGGGTCGGCATAATAAACTCTTGCCAATTAGGTGCAGCCTTACGAACAAGGTAAGCGCTGGTAAGACCTGCAAAAGCCATACACAATACTGATATACCTACCCACAAGGCAAATTTCTGTGGGTGAACCTTAAACGGTTGTACGTTATCGGGCAATATTTCTTTTTTGTAAGCTAGCGTTCCCATTATCCTATCCTCCCAATTAACATCGCCATCAAAACTACCGGAAGATATATAATTGATACAAACATCAATTTACGTGCGTCTGCATCTTCACAAGTGCGAAACAACTGCGCGGCTTGTAACATAAACATTATTCCGGCCAACAATATTACTATACCACCAATCCAGTGCACCCATCCCATCATTACCGGTATCAATGATACTGGTATTAAAACACTGATGTAGATAATGTTCTGCAAGGCAGTAAACTTATCTTTTCCACCTTCTGAAGGTAGTAGTTTAAAACCAGCCTTTTTATAGTCGGCTTCACCTATCCATGCTATCGACCAAAAGTGCGGGAACTGCCACAAGAATTGCATCATGGTTATAGATAGACCAATTACAGAAATTTCTCCGGTGGCTGCTACCCAACCAATTAATGGAGGCATAGCACCAGGTATAGCACCAATAAACACCGCAATAGGCGACAGGCGCTTCATAGGGGTGTATATAAACGCGTAACTAAACAACGATACTGCACCTAGGAATGCGCTCAGATAGTTAAAAAAGTAACCCAGTATTAATATACCTGCAACACCCATGATACCAGCAGCCAATATAGCCTCGGTAGAGCTCATGCGGCCAGTGGCTAAAGGGCGGTTTTCGGTACGCTTCATTAATTTATCTAGGTCCTTTTCAAATACTTCATTCAAAGCATTTGCAGAACCTGTAACTAAAAAACCTCCTAAGAATAATAACAACAAATACCCCAAATCAACATGGCCATAATTGGCTATAGCAAAAGTAATAACCGAAGAGAATACCACGGTACCAGCCAAACGCAACTTTACCAATTGGCTGTAGTCAGCCAATTTGGCTCGGATGAGCGTTGTTAGTGGGTTGGTTTGTATACGGGTATTCACTTTGAGTTTGTGCTATTTAGGTTATGGTTACTTGTAAATGGGTTGTTCTTAGTGTTTGCCAGGTATTGCACTACCTACATTCGGTAAATCAGAGCCATGGTCATGGTCATCAACTTCGCCAGCGCCTAGGGCCTCAGTTTGAGGGATAAAGTCGCGACCGTTAATGCTATAATCGTAAGGCCAACGGTGTACTGCAGGTATTTCGCCTACCCAGTTACCGTGTCCAGGGTGAATTGGAGTAGTCCACTCAAGAGTTGTAGCACCATAAGGATTCAACACGGTTACTTTACGGCCTTTGAAGATGCTGTAGAAGAAGTTGAATACAAACAAGATGTTTACTGCAAACACGATAATAGCGGCAATGGTTATGAATTTGTTCAAATCGGCGTATTGGTTAAATTGATCGAATACCGAGAAATCGTAGTAACGACGTGGTACGCCCGACATACCTAAGTAATGCATTGGCCAAAATATAGCGTAGCTACCTACTAGGGTTACATAAAAGTGCACATAGCCCATGCTAGAGTTCATGTAGCGACCAAACATTTTAGGGAACCAGTGATATATACCGGCAAACATACCATAAAATGCTGCTAAGCCCATTACTATATGGAAGTGAGCAACTACATAGTATGTATCGTGCAATTGTATATCCAAGGTTGAGTTACCAAGATAGATACCAGTAAGACCACCTGAAATGAACAGGGATACGAAACCGATGGCGAACAACATAGCAGGGTTCAAGCGGATGCTACCGCGCCACAGGGTGGTAATCCAGTTGAATACTTTGATGGCTGATGGTACAGCAATCAACAACGTAAACAATACGAATATGGACGCAACAAACGGATTCAATCCCGACATAAACATGTGGTGAGCCCACACGATAAACGATAGGATAGTAATACCTAGGATAGAGAAAACCATCGCCTTGTAACCAAATATCGGTTTACGTGAGTGAACCGACATAACTTCGGATACAATACCCATGGCAGGCAAGATAATAATATATACCTCTGGGTGACCCAAGAACCAGAACAAGTGTTGGAACAAAATTGGGCTACCGCCAGAATGTTGCAGTGCTTCACCAGCTACATAAATGTCGCTAAGGAAGAAGCTCGTGCCCAACAAACGGTCGAACTCAAGCAAAATTGCGGCGCCGAACAATACTGGGAATGATAGCAAACCAATGATAGCAGTAAAAAAGAACGCCCAAACGGTAAGTGGCATACGGAAGAAGTCCATGCCTTTAGTGCGCATGTTGATTACAGTGGTTACATAGTTAAGGCCACCTAACGCTACCGATACAATGAATAATGCAATGCTTATCAACCACAAATCCATACCAAGGCCTGAACCAAGACTAGCTTGTGGCAATGCACTTAGTGGTGGGTATGCTGTCCAACCACCTGATGCAGGACCAGTTTGGATAAACAAAGAGAACAACATCACGCAGCTTGAAAGCACGAACATCCAGAAGGATAACATGTTCATAAATGGCGAGGCCATATCTCTAGCACCTACTTGAAGCGGAATGAGGAAATTACTGAAAGTACCACTCAAACCTGCGGTTAGTACAAAGAATACCAGAATAGTACCGTGCATGGTAACCAACGCGTAGTAAAACTCAGCACTTAGTTTGCCACCTTCGGCCCAGCTACCTAAAAACCACTCCAAAATTGGGAATGATTCTTCGGGCCATGCTAGTTGCAAACGAAAGAAGATGGAAAACAGACCACCTACTATAGCCCATGCCATACCAAGGAACAGGAACTGTTTCCCAATAACCTTGTGGTCTTGACTAAAAATGTATTTCTCAATAAAATTCAGCTCATGGTGACCATGATCGTCGTGCCCGTGATGGTGGTCATGCCCGTGACCGTGCGTATCATGTCCAACTTCAATCGCTGGGTTATGTAATTCAGCCATTGTAATAAAATTTATAAGCTTGAAATAACGTTCTTTTTACTCTCTACTTCGGTATCAACACTTCCGTTCTCTACAGCAGGAGTTACGGTTGTTGAGTCAGTTGCCTCGGTTGGCGCAGTTCCTTCTGCTGGCGTTGCTGCAGGAGCCGGGTTTAGTGTTGCTTTAATGGCATCATAAAACGGTTTTTGCTCAGCCAACCATGCGTTGTATTCTTCGGTTTCTAAAACTTTAACAATAAAGCGCATATTGTAGTGGGCACGTCCGCACAGCTCGGCACAAGCCAACTCATAATCAAATTCTTGATTGCCACGCAAGTCGCGCATTTCTTGTGTGCTATGGGTAGGCGTCATCCAAAACTGGGTAGGAATACCTGGCACACAGTCCATTTTAATCATAAAATGGGTTAGATAAAAACTGTGCAATACGTCTTTAGCTCCCAATTTAAAAAGCACGGGCTTGTTTTTTTCCAAGACAATTTCAGTAGGCATTAAATCGTCATGACTTTTTGCATCGTTCCAATCAATGCCCAATGAGTTTTCGCCGCTTATCAATTCAAACTCTCGTTTGCCTAACAACGAATCACTACCAGGATAACGCACCGTCCAGTTAAATTGTTGAGCGGTTACCTCTACTATTCGAGCATCTGCTGGGGCATCGGCGGTTATTTCATACCAAGTTTCGATACCACGTGCTACCAAAACGGTAAGTACGATGGCCGGAATCACGGTCCAAACTATTTCTAGTTTGTTATCGTGCGAAAAGTGCTGGGCTTTGTTGCCTTTGCGAGCACGATATTTGTACGAAAACCAAAACAATAATGCTTGCGTAATTACGAAGGCGATACCGCATATAATGGATGTAATCCAGAACATGCTGTTTATAGAGTCGCCATGTTTTGATGCAGGAGTAAAGTTCCTATTGCCTTGCAGTAATTTATCCTCCACAAGCCACCATCCCAAAAATACGGCTATCAAGCCTGTAATCATTAGGAACATCATTAAAAAACCATGGGTGTTGTTAGTGCTTTCAGAAGTGTCACCTTCTTTATCACCTTTCAATATACCCATCAACTCACTTGTTTTCGCCAATTGAAAGACAATTACGAAAATGAGTACAATTGCTACTATACCTATCAAAGTATTCATTGCGGACTATTATTTTAACGTATGATGCGTGATACTTTCTCTCAAATAAGGGTTGTTCACCGGTATCAATGACTGCTTGGTAAGGGTATTGAACACTACGAAAATGAATATGCCAATAAATGTTGAAAGCATTCCAAATTCAATCAATCCGAAACCTGCATGCGACTCGTGTGTTTTGTGGTCTGTCATGGTACCTGGGGCAATTTGGTTGTAAAAATCTATCCAGTGACCAAGGAACAACACAACAGCAACAAACACCAATAGCTCAACATTCCTTTTTGATTTCCTCCTAATTAGAACAAGGAACGGGAAGAAAAAGTTGACGGATAAGCTGGTAAAAAATAGAAATTTAAATAGCGGATTGCTGAAACGTTGTGCGAAGTATGCGGTTTCTTCTGGCATGTTGCCATACCATATCAACATAAACTGGCTAAACCATAGGTAGGTGTAGAAAACGCTGAATCCGAACATGAACATTGCCAAGTTGTGGTAGTGTTCTTCGTTTACATCTTTCAAGTACCCTTGTGTTTTTAGATAAGCTACAGTTACTATCATTATGGCAAGCGCACCTACCATATAGCTAGCAAAATTGTACCATCCAAATAGCGTGCTATACCAGTGTGGGTCTACACTCATTGATATATCCCAAGCACCAGTTGAACTGGTTACTGCAAAAATCAAGATAAAAATGGCAGCAATGTATTTACTTTTCTGGTACGTTGCCGATACGCCAAGGATATCTTCTTTCTTTGAGATGTTGCGCATGGCAAATATTGCGGCAGTCCAAAGCGCTACATATGATACAATACGTATGGCATAGAACACTGGGTTTAAGTAAACCGATTTGCCTGTAGTTTCTGCAATTAGCGCATCATAATTAGGGCTTGCAGGATCGTGTATACCTTCAGCAGCCCAGAAGTACAAGTGGTGACCGTGAAATAGCGTGCCTACAAGTATGATTAAAAGAAATATACCCATTACTGGCACTATAGAACCCATAGCCTCTGGAATGCGCTTAATGAGTACGTGCCATCCACCGTAACCAATTTGGTGGGCCGCAATAAGAAATATAGAAGCGAGGCCGATACCTGTAAAATAATAGGTATCGATCAATAAGTTCGACCATACCCTGTCAATACCGTGTCCACCGGCTAGGAGAGCCCCAACGATGACAGCCAAAAGACCGATACCTAGAAATAAGGCTGCGGTTTTTTTGAGTCCGGATGAAAAATTATATGTTTCAGTCATTGCGAAATGCGCTTATAGTTTATTGGGATGTTGCGTCGTTACTTATTAATTACCGGTTGCGGTGCTATCTGCTGGTGCTGCTGCCGTGGTAGAGGCTGCATTTTTAGCAAATGGTCCTACGTTTACCAATTGTTGAATGTAGTAAATAACCTTCCACCTATCATCGGTAGTTAAAACGTATGAATAGCTACCCATTAAGTTTTTACCATAGGTAATGCTATGGAACATTTGTCCTTCCGAAATGGTGGGTAAACGATCGGCATAAGATGGCACAGGTGGGTAGGCTTGGGTTTGCACAATGCTACCGTCGCCCAAACCTTTCTCGCCATGGCATACCATGCAGTGTATGGTGTAAAGGTATTTACCACGCTCCAACACTTCTTTTTCAGGTTGGAAAGGGTTCTTCAAATTGTTGGTAGAAGCAAGGTAGTTGCTATCGGTATTGGCGTAATGGGTTTTGTATAGATACGAGGCCAACACTTTATCATCGCCAATATTGGTGGCTGGCAACAAACCTCTAGCAATTGTGTGCGCTACGGGCAAGCGAGCCTCAAAGCTATCTACCGCACCAAGGCTATCCTTGCCAAATGATGGGTTTTTAGTGTATGTTTCGTAAGCCTGAGAGTATGCCATATCTGGCACAAAAGTGCGTCCTGGGGTGCGGTTGTCGCTGCCACAAGATGCAAGGGCCAACATCAGGGCACCTACAAGGCTCAATCGTACTGTTTGATGAATATTCATGTCAACCAAGTGGTTATCTTTCATTTATTATTTCTCTTCATCAAAATCACGCACTTTGATTTCGGCTACACCAGTTTTGGTGAAGGTATCGTTGATGCGTGAGTAATCTTCAGGAGTGGTATCTTCCGTTACCTTTATGGCCATACCGAACAAATAATCGGTAGTGCGCTCATCATAAATTTTCGGTTTAGCGGAAATAGACAATCCACAACGTATAAAAAAGGCTACTACCATTGATATGGCTGCAAACAATACAGTCAACTCAAAAGTGATAGGTATGTAAGAAGGTAATGACAAATAAGGCTTACCACCATAGTTGGTAGGGTAGCTAGAGGTTGCTGCCCAAATCATAAATGAAATAGCAATAGTGAAACCAGTAGCACCGCCAACAAAACCTACCGTATGTAAACGGCTTTGTCTGTGACCAAGTGCGTCATCTAATCCGTGAACCGGAAATGGTGTAACCACTTCGTGGATGTGGAAGCCAGCTTGCTTTACTTTCTTAACGGCAGAAAGCAACACTTCTTCGTCATCGTACAGTCCTACTACGTATTTATCCATTGGATGTAGCTTGTTTCTTAATTAGTCAATTTTTACATCGTGGTGAGCACCAGCTAGGTCTCCACCTTCGGCGTAACCGCCTTTGGCCATTGCATCATCTTTTGCTTTCTGCTTAACACGGGCAGCAGCACCTGATGATTTCAAGATTGATTTTACCTCTGCTATAGCTATTACTGGGAACGCCCTAGCAAACAACAAGAACAAGGTAAAAAACAACCCGATGGTACCCACATAGATACCTACTTCAACCCAACTTGGGTAGTAATCGGCCCAGCTTGATGGGATATAATCGCGGTACAAAGAAGTTACGATGATTACAAAACGCTCGAACCACATACCGATGTTAACGGTGATAGATAGGAAGAACGTTAGGTATAAGTTGCGGCGTAGTTTTTTAATCCAGAAGAACTGCGGGCTGATTACGTTGCAGGTCATCATGATGTAGTATGCCCAAGCCATAGGGCCCAATGCGCGGTTGTAAAAAGCAAACCACTCATAAATGAAACCAGAGTACCAAGCAGTCCACAATTCAGTGATGTAGGCTATACCTACAATAGAGCCTGTAAGTAGGATGATTTTGTTCATTGCTTCAATGTGAGCAATGGTAATATAATCTTCTAGCTTCAAAACCTTGCGGGTAATCAACATCAACGTTAATACCATCGCGAAGCCCGAGAAGATTGCACCTGCAACGAAGTACGGAGGGAAGATGGTGGTGTGCCAGCCAGGGATAACCGATGTTGCAAAGTCAAATGATACGATCGTGTGTACTGATAATACTAGAGGGGTTGATAAACCAGCAAGTACTAGTGATAGTGATTCAAAACGTTGCCAGTGTTTGGCTTCACCGCGCCAGCCGAAGCTAAGCGCATTGTATATGGCTTTGCGAATTTTGCCTTTAGAGCGGTCGCGGATGGTACCAAAATCGGGCAACAAACCAGAGTACCAGAACAACAGCGATACGGTAAAGTAAGTAGAAATGGCAAATACGTCCCACATTAACGGCGATTGGAAGTTAGGCCAAAGCGGACCGCGTGAGTTTGGATAAGGGAAGATAAAGAACGCCATCCATGGACGACCCATGTGGATACCTGGAAACTGTGCTGCGCATATAACCGCAAAGATGGTCATCGCTTCTGCAGCGCGGTTGATACCGGTACGCCACTTTTGGCGGAACAACAACAATACCGCCGAGATAAGGGTACCAGCGTGGCCAATACCTACCCACCAAACGAAGTTGGTAATGTCATAAGCCCAACCTACCGTCTTGTTCAAGTTCCATACGCCGATACCGTAATACACGGTCCACGCTACACAGAAAAAGTAGAATGCGGCCAAACTTCCGGCAATGCTAATAGCAATTACCCAACTCAATGGCGGAAAACCTTGCGTGCTTCTTACTATATCCGTGGTGATTTGTTTATAATCCTTATCACCAAGTATCAGAGGCTCGCGTATGGGTGATTCGTAAGATCCCATGCTGTGTTATTTGTTATTTCTAATTAATGATGTCCTTCTTCACTATGACTGTCGTGCGATGCAGGTGCTTCAGTGCCGTGTGCCTCACCACCAGTGTGGTGCGCTTCAGCTCCGGGCGGATGCATGGTATTATTGCTCAACAGGTTTACTGCTTTCAATTGCTCTTTGTCGTTGATATTACGCACCCGGGTAAGGTAAGTAATAGACGGAAGCGTGTGTATTTCCTCGATAACTTTAAACCCGCGCTCGTTGTTGCTCATCAAAGTTGCCGCAGATTCTGGGTTGTTTACATCACCAAATACAATTGCACCAGTTACACAAGCGCTTTGGCAAGCTGTTTTGATGTCGCCATCTTGCAGTTTACGACCTTGTTTTTTGGCGGTAAGTTTGCCCTCTTGTATGCGCTGCACGCAGAAAGAACATTTCTCCATTACACCACGAGAACGAACCGTTACATCAGGGTTCAATACCATGCGTGTAAGGTCACCTGTCATTTGGTGTGGATCGTAGTTGTTTTCTAGCGCACCTGTGAGTGTAAAGCTATCGGCACCCCAGTAATCGAACCAGTTGAAACGACGTACTTTATAAGGGCAGTTGTTTGCGCAATAACGGGTACCGATACAACGATTGTAGGCCATTTGGTTCAAGCCTTCGCTGCTGTGGTTGGTTGCCGATACTGGGCAAACGTTTTCGCATGGTGCGTTTTCGCAATGTTGGCACATCATCGGTTGGAAAACCGCTGATGGGTTTTCAACATCGCCAAAGTAGTAGCGGTCAATACGCAACCAGTGCATCTCGCGATACAAGGTTATCTCTTTCTTACCTACTACTGGTATATTGTTTTCGGCATTACAAGCTACTACGCAAGCACCGCAACCAAAACATGCGTTTAGGTCAATGCCCATTCCCCATTTGTGTCCAGGAAACTCGTGGTAGCCATATAATGTTTGCAAGTGCTCTTTTACGTGTGCACGGTCATGATTACCAGCGGCAGGGTCGTGTGCATACTCTTCTAGCGTGGTAGTTTTTACTATACCGCGTTGGTTCAAACCGTCGCTTACGCTAAAGTGTGTTTGTGTTTGGCCTAGTTTGTAGTCGTTACCGGTTACGGTAAAACTCGCATCGTTGGCATAGCGGCTTTGGCCACCATTGCTATATTTAGTAAGGAAAGGGTAAACATT
Source organism: Sphingobacteriales bacterium (assembly GCA_027486795.1). Taxonomy (GTDB): domain Bacteria; phylum Bacteroidota; class Bacteroidia; order Chitinophagales; family CAIOSU01; genus CAIOSU01. The sequence continues at coordinate 74,293 of JAIXOI010000049.1, forward strand.
AGCACCTACTTCGCCAGCTTTACCTACCACTTCGCGACCATAGCCCAACGCTACCGCAATAGTACCATCAGGCATACCTGGCTGAATGTGCACTGGCAATTCAACTTCGGTACCGTTTACGGTAAGTTTAATGGTTTGAACGGTGCGGCCATAGCTCTTACGCGTGCGGTCGGCAGTAAAGTCAAGTCCATTAGCTTCAGCAAACTTCAACGATACGCAAGCGTAGTTGTCCCAAGTTATTTTAGATACCGGATCGGGCAATTCTTGCAACCAAGGGTTGTCAGTGTCCTTACCATCACCAATGGCGGTCTTTTCGTACATTACTACTTCAAGGCCACCCGATTTTACGTTTTTCAACGCTGCAGCTCCCGCAGCGGCAACATCTATAGTGCCTGCTGTAACGGTTACTGTTGGGGTATAAGTAAACACGCCATCGTGCACCGAGCGATCCCAGAAGTGACCAAATAGGTTCAATCCGGTACTCTTGGTAAAGATGTTGTTATTCCAGTTCTCACGAACAAAATCGTAGTATGATTGATTGATGCCCGCAAATTTCAACAAGCTTTCGCCAGCCGAACGGGTATCGAACAATGGGTCGATTGTAGGTTGGATGATGCTAATGTGGCCGTTGCGCGGTTCAGCATCTCCCCAGCTCTCTAAGTAATGGTGGTCGGGAGCCAAAAACTGACAAAGGGTATCGGTTTCGGTCTGTTTGTCGTTCAAAGAAACAGTCAACTCCACTTTGCCAAGGGCTTCGATGAATTTATCACCTTTAGCTAGGTTGTAAGCTGGGTTGCTATTGATGATAATCAGACCTTTTACAGTTCCTGCTTCAACATCGGCTACCAATTTGTTATATGCGGTATCGTTACCTTGGCGTAGGTTGCTATATTCGTTAAGGTCGATAGTAGTGCCGTAGTTACCAAGTAATTGGTTCAACGCATTTACAATCAACTGCACGTTTACATCGTTTGAGCCACTAACCACCAATGAAGCACCTTTAGCTTCTACTAAGTCGTTGGCTGCGTTTTTCAAGCTTTCGCTGTAAGCCGATTCTAGCTTGCCACCGCTAATGCTGGTACCGCCCAATTTGGCAGCTACCAAGTTGTACAAGGTAATAGCCGCTGCGGTTTCTTCTGATGGTTTTACTGGTACACGAACGTCGGCGTTCAGACCAGTTAAGCTTGCGTAAGACTCTACCTGATAGTGGCGAGACATCTTAGCGTTGTCTTTGCTTACTTTACGGGTTAGGCCATAATTGTAAGCATATTCAGTTGGGCTAATCCAAGTACCTAAGAAATCGGCACCTAAACTAACTACCACCTTAGCTTTCTCGAAACGGTAGTTTGGCACCACACGCAAGCCGAAGCTTTGCTCATTGGCATCTAACAAACCGCTGTAAGATACTGCATCGTATTGCACCAACTCCGTACCTGGAAATTGCTCAATAAATTTGGCAATAGCGGCTTTAAGAGATGGGCTGATTATAGTTGAAGACAAAATACGGATAGTGCCACCTGCTGCTTTGATAGCTTGTAGTTTTTCAACTACAGCTTTATCAAGCTCAGCCCAATTAGTTGCTTTTTTATTGGCAACTGGGCCGCGTGGGCGGTGCATATCATATAGGCTCAGTACAGAAGCTTGTGCCGATGCATCAGTACCGCCGTAGGTAATTTGGGATAGGTTGTTACCCTCAATTTTGATAGGGCGGCCTTCGCGGGTTTTTACCAATACGCTGCAATAGTTGCCACCGTCAACATACGATGATGCGTAGTAATTGGCTATACCTGGGGTAATTTCATCAGGTTTTACCAAGTAAGGTATTGACTTGCGCACAGGCATTTCGCAACCGGCAGCAATAGTAGCAGCACCTACGCTAAATCCTAAAACTTTCAGGAAGTCGCGACGGCTAGCACTGGCCTGTTGTAGTTTTGCACCGAATCCAGGAAGTTCTTCAGGAAATTCCTTACCGGCTTGCTGCATGAACTCGGGCTCGTGGAACTTTTCGTCCAAGCCTTTCCAAAATTGTTGTTCAGCCATTATATCTTGATTCTAGATGATGCTAATTGATTAATAGTGGCACTTTTGGCACTCGGTGCCACCAATTTTCTCTACCGTTACATTCTTCATCTCTCCGTCTTTCAAACGCTCGTGATATACTTGGAATGTTTCGTAGTAAGGGTTTTGGGTAAACTTAACCTCCGATTCGCGGTGGCAATTAATACACCAGCCCATTGACAATGGAGAGAATTGGTACAACTCAGGCATGGTTTCAACTGGCCCGTGGCAGGTTTGACACTCAATACCACCAGCGGTTACGTGCTGCGAGTGGTTGAAGTAAACGTGGTCGGGTAGGTTGTGTATGCGTGTCCACTCAATTGGCTTTTGCACTTGTGCCAACACCGCTTCAATATCGTTTTTGGTGGCGGTTACTTTGCTATCACTCAACCAAACAGTCAAGATACTATCAACGTATGCCTTGTCTTGGTTGGCATAATCTTCGAAGTAAGTACCAGAAATTGGGTTGAAACCAGCGGCAGCATATATTTTCGAAATCTCGATTTTACCGTATTTACCGTTTTTAGGGTCATCGCCTTTAATGCCTTTGTGGCAATTCATACATACGTTGCTAGAAGGTATGTTTGAGTGTTTGCTTTCTGCGGCGCTACTGTGGCAATATTGGCAATCTATTTTGTTTATACCAGAGTGCAACTCGTGCGAGAATTTGATGGGTTGCTCTGGCATGTAACCTTGTTGGCGACCCAAGTCAATAGCACCGGTTACGGTGGCATTACCAATGTAAATAACGATAAGCAAGGTAAGAGCAGCACGAAGCTTCTTGTTTTTCCAGAAAGGAACTGCCGCAGGAATCGGCTGGCCTTCTTTCTCAAGCACCATTCGGTTCAGTAAGTTTGAAACGCGCACCAACACTATTGCTACAATAACCAACAGTGCGATTAAACCCCAAATCATGTAAGTGGTGTAAGGGTTTTCGGCAGTTGATGCTGCTGTGCCTGCTGCAGGTTCAACAGGTTTTGGTGGTGCAGGTGGCGTTAGGATGTAAGCCAAAAGGTTCTCCAAATCGGCATCTTGCAATGCTGGGAACTGGGTCATGGCCGATGCATCGTAGTTTTGCATAGCCACCGCATAGGGGTTACCTGCATTTACCGGGTCTTGCCAGTTTTTAATCCAGCGCTTCAACCAGTCACGGCCAGATACACCAGCATGCTCGCCGCCATCAGTCCAGCGTTTCTCCACACCCTCAAGTGCAGGACCTACTAGTTTGGCGTTTAGCTTGTGGCAGCTTGCGCAATTTGCTTTAAATAACTTTTCGCCTGCAAGAACTTGCTCGCTTGGTGCATCCTGGGCGTGCACCAAACTTGGTGCTACCATTAAGGCAAAAAGTAGTAAGAAACTTAAATAGGAATATCTGTTAACGTTCATCTCGAACTTGTGTTTTCCCTTGAATTGTCAGCCTTTTGTCAAAATTTTGGCTGCGGCAAAGTTATGCATCAAAACCTAATCAAACAACAAAAGAAAATAAAAAAATGTTGTTTGGAAATAGTCTAAATAACAAACACAATCATTGGGCAATCAACCGTTTGCAATTAATAAAATAATGCTATTTTTCTATATTCGGTCAATTGTCAACAATATGTTTGTTTCTCTATCGGCGGTAAAATTACGGATACTACTGCATTTGTAGTACTGCGGAGTGAACTTTTTCGGGGTTATTGACATTAATCACCAGCACAAACAAAAAAGGTGCAGCAAACGCTGCACCTTAATGATGTTGGGCACTATTGCGTGTTGTTATTTCTGGGTTACTACTCGATTCTTGGGCAACTCTATAATGTCTTTAATTACACAAACCGACTCAAGCAAGTAAATATCCTTTTGGATGTCTTTGTGCCATGATTCGTTTCTCTCCTTTTTGCTTTCATCGGCGTTAATGCCTGCCTTATCGGCATCTGGGGTGTATACGGTCATGGGTTGCACGGTTTCGTTGGCTGCATCGTACCTTTTGCCTTCTTCCAGCTCTTTTTTCTGGCGGTCTTGGTATAGGCCCAAGTGCAAGCTGTACACGCTGTTTTTGCGGTAATCGCCCAGGCGTTCGGCATTTTCAAGTACCAAACCAAATAGTTTATCGCTGGTTATGCGGGTTTTGCTCTTGGTGGTTACCTTATCAAAGTTGCTCATGCTATCGTTCCAAAGTTGGTACGGTACTGGTTTTATCACGTCCCAAGGCAATGGATAGTTCTCATCCTTTTCGCCCATATCCAAAGTGCTGTATAGGCTTGGCAAAATTACATCGGGCACCACACCTTCCAACTGGGTGGTTTGCCCGTTGATGCGGTAAAACTTTTGGGTAGTTAGTTTGATAACCCCTAGTGGTTTAATGCTGCTCAATTCGGGCGAGAGGTTTTCGTCCAAATCGATAAAACGCTGCACGGTGCCTTTGCCAAAAGTAGCGCTGCTGCCAATAACCACGGCGCGCTTGTAATCTTGCATAGCGGCTGCCAAAATTTCGGACGCCGATGCGCTGAACTCGTTTACCAATATCACCAACGGACCATCATACACTAGGTTGGGGTCGCGGTCTTCCAGCAGGTAAGGGTTGCCCATCCTCGATTTTACTTGCACCACTGGTCCGCTTTCAATAAACAGCCCAGCCATATCTACCACGTCTTGCAACGAGCCGCCGCCATTGTTGCGCAAGTCGATAATCAATCCTTCTACGCCCTGTTTTTTTAGCTTTATTACTTCTTTGCGCACATCGTCGCCGCTATTGGCGCCACCGCTGCGGCTAAAATCGGCATAAAACTTAGGCAAGCTTATGTAGCCAACTTTATTTTTTTCGCCATCTTTCTGTATAATGGCCGATTTGGCATAAGTTTCTTCCAATATTACCACATCGCGAATAATAGGGACTATTTTGATACTACCGTCTACTTTTTTTACCGTTAGGCGCACTTCGGTGCCTTTGGCCCCGCGAATCAATTGCACGGCCTCATCAACGGCCATATCAACAATATCAACGGGTTCGTCTTTGCCCTGGGCTACTTTTAGTATAATGTCGCCAACTTTTAGGTCGCCTTGTTTCCAGCTTGGGCTGCCTGCTACTATACTGGTTACTTTTATATAGCTACCTTCTTCTTGCAGCGTAGCACCAATACCTTCCAGTTTGCCGCTCATTGATATATCAAAGTTCTCTTTGTCTTTGGGGGGCAAAAATGAGGTATGAGGGTCGAACGACATGGCTATGCTGTTCAAGAAAATGCTGCGGTAATCGTCCAGGTTTTGGCGCGTCATGCGGTGAAACCAATCGGTGTGGGTTTTTAGCACCCGTTCGCGGGCGTCTTTTTCAAAATCGGCAAGGGTTTTCTTCTTTATCTCGTCGTCTTTCTCCGCTTTGCTTTGCTCCTCTAGCTTATCGGCCAAGCGGGTAAGCACTTGAAACTTGAGCTGTTTGCGCCATAGTTCTTTCAGTTCTTTTTCATCTTTGGCGTAGCCCCTTTTGTCAGCATCAGTTTCAATGTCCTCAATCTTATCAAAATTAAACGGTTGGGCCAGTATCTCTTGGTACCATCCTTCCACTTGTTTTTGGCGTTTTTGGTATACGCTTACCGTAAGGTCAAAAAACTCGTAGCTGCCACCTTTCATTTGCTCATCGAGCTTGCGGCGATAGCTTGCAAAAGCTTCAATATCGCCTTGCGTAAAAAAACGCTTGCCGTAATCAATGTTCTTTAAGAATAGGTCATAAACACGCTCACTGAATTTATCGTCGATGGCGATATCGGCATAGTGGTTTTGCTGTATGCCGTTTACGATCATTTCCAACAGCACCTTATCCTTTTGGGATGCGGTAGAGGGGCGGAATGAGGCAGCAGTGAATATGATGCCAGCAGTGGCTAAAACAAGGAATATTCTTGAGAACATCGTGTCAAGTTGATTTTACAGAACTAATATAGAACATTATACAATAAACGGTAACCAAAATAGACGGGGATATGTTTTAATTCGCTTAAAACGCTCTATCCGATTGCAAACCTACCGAATGCTGGTGGTATTAGCAGTAATTGTGCCAAAAGTTGGGGTAGGGGGTTATTAAATAATGTTAAGGTGGGTAAGCAGCCGAGATGCAAGTATCAAATTCTATTGTAGACTTCTTTCAAAACCTGAGCTATATCCAGCTCCAGGGTGCAATTTTCGGCGATGGTAAAAGACTTGGTGTCATTTAGTTCTACATAACTACCAACAGAGAGTACATAAATGTTGTGCTTCCTCATTTCAGGGTCAATGATAATGTAATAAGGAACACCCTGCTCTTGGTACAATTCGTATTTCAAGTGGCGGTCTTTAAAAGCAGTTGCATCAGAGAGCAACTCTACAATTAGAATAGGAGGCTTGGTAATAAAGTTATCCGTTAAGTTGCAAACCACTACTAAATCAGGTCTTACTACGGTATTGTTATTTATCCGCCAATCTAATTCATACAGCACTTCACAATTGTTGCTGCAGCCTTTAATCTTACTAAGACTTAAAACGAATTGCACGTGAAGCTTGCTCGCAAAACGTTGGTGCTTAGCCGATTCCGAAGGACTCATGGAATATGGGTAGCCATCAATCAACTCCCAATTCCCCTGCCACATGTCGTAGTCGGCCAAGGTATGGTTTGGGTTGTAATCATGTGCTCGCATATACCAAAGATAAAGGTTTTGGGTTTGAACAGCCAATTGATATCCTTCAGAAAATTTCATCCATGTAAACGTTTTCATTTGGTATCGCGTTTTATATTTGGCTATATTTGATAAACAACTTGGGCTATGAAAGAAGTAACCATAAAAGTACCAGAGGAGCAGTTTCGTTTTTTTATGGAACTGTTACAGCAACTTGGGTTAGAGACTTCGGATGAAGAAACTTTTGAAGTGCCTGAGGTTCATAAGGACATTGTGCGCAATCGTTTAAAAAACCTGAAGGTTGATAACCTAAAGGATTGGGATGAGGTGAAAGAAAAATTTACCTTTAGATGAAACGGTTTAAATTGTTGATTTTAGATGAGGCGATTGATGAAATACAGGAAGCGATTGACTGGTACGATGAGCAACAAGCGGGAATTGGGAAGAAATTTTATACAGCGATTAACGACCAAGTTAAATTACTAAAACGCACACCTTTTTTTGGCATACGATATGACCAAGTGCGATGCAAAAAGGTTAGGAGGTTTCCTTACCTTATTCATTATCGAGTTGATGAAGCAACCCAGTTAGTTACAGTAATTGGTGTCCTCCATACTTCACTTGACCCCGACCAGTATTGGAAAACCCATAAATAGTGCAACCATAGGCTACCGATAGTTTCCAACTGGTGGTTATATTATACGCAGTCTGCGACAGGCATATAACGCAGTGCACTTAAAAAATCCTAAACACCACCAAGCAAACCATGTTAATCAAAGTTCTATGCCTTAACTTTGCAGCACTTAACCCAAACATCCATTATGATACCTAGAGATGAAGTAGTTTTTGGCTGGATAGCAAAAGAAAAGCTCCGCCAACAGAACGGTATAGAGCTTATTGCCAGCGAAAACTTTACCAGCCAACAGGTAATGGATGCCATGGGCAGCGTGTTTACCAATAAATATGCCGAGGGGTACCCTGGCAAACGCTATTATGGCGGTTGCGAGTTTGTGGATGAGGTAGAGACCCTAGCCATTGATCGTGCTAAAGAACTATACGGTGCCGAGTATGCCAACGTGCAGCCGCACAGTGGCGCACAGGCCAATGCTGCCGTTATGCTAGCGTTGTTACAACCAGGCGATAGCATCTTGGGTTTCGATTTGTCGCACGGGGGGCACTTGACCCACGGCTCGTCGGTTAATTTTTCGGGTAAGTTATACAAGCCGCACTTTTATGGTGTGGAGCAGGCTACTGGCCGCATTGATATGGACAAGGTGGAAGCCATTGCGCTTGAAGCCAAACCTAAGTTGATTATTTGTGGCGCTTCGGCATACTCACGCGAGTGGGAATATGCCCGTTTCCGTGCCATTGCCGATAAAGTAGGTGCTTTCCTTTTGGCCGATATGGCCCACCCAGCAGGCTTGATAGCCGCCAAGCTATTGGATAGCCCAATACCGCACTGCCATGTAGTAACTACCACTACCCACAAAACCCTTCGCGGCCCTCGAGGCGGATTGATTTTGATGGGGAAAGATTTCGAAAACCCATTTGGCCTTACCACCCCTAAAGGCGAAGTGCGCATGATGAGCAGCATTATGGATGGTGCCGTTTTTCCGGGTACGCAAGGCGGACCGTTGGAACATGTAATTGCCGGTAAAGCTATCGCTTTTGGCGAGGCCCTTACTGAAGACTACCGCGCATACTGCCGTCAAGTAATAGCCAACGCGCAAGCTATGGCTGGTGAGTTGGTGAAGCGCGGCTATCACCTTATTAGCGGTGGCACCGACAACCACTTGATGCTGATTGACTTGCACAACAAGGATATTAATGGCAAAAAAGCCGAGCAAACTTTGGGCAAAGCTGAAATAACCGTGAACAAAAACATGGTACCTTTCGATGATCGCTCGCCGTTTGTTACTTCTGGTATCCGCATAGGTACGCCAGCCGTTACTACCCGCGGTATGAAGGAAGCCGAAATGGTGCAGATTATTGATATGATTGACCGCCTAATAATGAATCCTGACGACGAAAGCGTTATTGCTGCGGTAAAAGCCGAAGTGCATGCACTAGCTGCCCGTTTTCCGCTATATGCTGCTGAAGGCGTGATGCATTAATGGTAGGTTTAAAATTAAAAATTCAAGATTTAAAATTGGCAATCGGGATTACTGGTTGCCATTTTTTTTTATTGCTCGGTTTGAGTTAGTTATCATTCAAATAGGTGCGATTAAGTAGTATTAATGACTATTCTTTGGCGGTATCAATTAATTTTCCAATTTTCAATTTTGAATTTTAAATTATCCAATTGAAGGCTGCGCTTTATATAACGATGCTCACTTTAAGTTTTGGCGCTTTTGCCCAAGGCAATAAGCTGCTAGAGAGAGGCATCAAAAGTTTTGAGGCGGGCAATCAGACCGAGGCACTGGAGTATTTCAATCAGCACCTTATAAAGGTACCTGGCTCTCAAGCGGCCTATTACAATCGGGCGCAGGTTTTTTTTGCTATGGATAGCCTCCTATTGGCATTGGAGGATATGACCTACGCTGAACCGGAATTTGCCATAGAAGCCAACTATTGGCAATTGAAGGGCCTAATATTAATGAAACTAGAGCGCTACCAAAACGCCATGGCCGCATTTGACAGTACCCTTATTCGAAACTTTTTAGATAGAGATGCTTTTTTCAATCGTGGATACTGCTGGTTTAAGTTGGATTTCCCGAAAAAGGCCATAACCGACTACGACGAAGCCCTAAAGCTTGACCCTTCTTTTCCCGAAGCATATTATAACAGGGCGCTTGCGTACCGGCAAGAAGATAATGACTCGGCGGCATTGGCCGATTTGGATAGGGTAATACTGCTAAGCCCGCTGTTTTTAAAAGCCAATCTGGAGCGGGCGAACCTGTATTTTGAAATGGGTGCATACGTAACTGCCGAAGAAGATTATACTAAGTACCTAGAGGTGTATACCGATGATGCACTGGCATTGAACAATAGGGGCCTTACCCGGTCGAGGACCAATAACCATGTGGGGGCCATTGATGATTTTAGCGTAGCTATAGAGATAATGCCCGAGCGAGGTAGTTTCTATTTTAATCGTGCTACGGAGCGCTTTTTTATCAAGGATTTTGAAGCAGCCATTGAGGATTTTACCGATGCCATAGAGAAAATGGAAGATTCACAAGCGGCTTACTATTTTAGGGGTAAATTGTACTACGAAAACAAGGATTACGATAAGGCAATTGAAGATTTAAAAAAGGCCCACGAGTTGAAACCCGATGACCGCCGCACGACCGAACTATTATTTACTGCTCGCATGGTGCTGCTATTCTCCCGTTATTGGATTTACATCTTGGCCTTTTTGGTGCTCTTCATCAACGGCTTTAGGCTTTATAGAAGGAATAAAGGGTGAGTACCTTAGGATATATTTCTAGGAATGTTTCGCTCCTACGGAGCTTACAGACAGCTAATAATTTTTTCTACAGACATTAAACCCCGATGGGGTTTATCAGTTACAATGGGTACTGCTTTTTATTTGAAGAAATAGTGATTGCTTTGTAATGTTTCCCTCCTAAAAAGGAGGGTAGGGAGGTGTAATTCGTAGTGCTAAAACACCAATTTGATTAGTCTGAGTTCGAGAGAGACAAAATACCAATAACATTATACTTTATTCAACTCCGCCCACATTAATTGCGCTGCTTTGGCGCTCGCGCCTGGGCCACCAAGTTTCTCCCGAAGCCTTTCATAATCCTGTTGCATTTGAGTTCGTTTGGCGGGTTGCAGCAGTTCCTTTAAGGTAGTTTCCAGCCTTGCTTCGGTAAGGTCGTTTTGTATTAATTCTTCCACCACCTTTCTGTCCATTATCAAGTTTACCAAAGCTATGTAAGGCACTTTTATCACTTGCTTGGCAATCAGGTAGGAGAGGGTGCCGCCCTTGTAGCATACTACTTGCGGAGTATTGAGCAATGCTGTTTCAAGGGTAGCGGTGCCGCTAGTTACCAAAGCGGCTTGGCTATGCTCCAAAAGGGCATAGGTTTCGTCGTTTACTAATTGGTAGGGCAATCTATGTGCCGCGGTATTGTAAAAATCGGCGTCAATGTGGCTTAAACCCGCCACCACAAAATCATATTCGGGGAAACGATTCACCACTGATAATAATATTGGCAGCATCCTTTGTATCTCTTGTTTGCGGCTGCCGGGCAATAGTGCAATTAATGGTTTTTTGCCTAAGTTGTTTCTTACTAGAAAATTACTGCTGGGTTGACGTTGTTCTAAGGCATCCAAAAGTGGATGCCCGACAAAATCCACTGGGTAGTCCCACTTTTTATAGAAGGCTGCTTCAAAAGGCAAAATAACGTACATTTTGTCTACAGTCTTTTTGATGCCATGCACCCGCCCTTCTTTCCAAGCCCAAATTTGTGGCGAAATGTAATAAAACACCTTGATGCCCTGCTTTTTCAAGAACTTGGCTATGCGTAGGTTAAAGCCGGGGTAGTCAATCAAAATAACCACATCGGGTTGGTAGGCTAGTATGTCCTTTTTGCAAAAACTAATGTTGCGAAGGATGGTGCGCAGATTCATTACCACTTCGGCAAAGCCCATAAAGGCTAAGTCTTTGTAGTGCTTTATCAGTTCGCCGCCCTGAGCCTGCATTTTATCGCCACCCCAAAACCTAAACTGGGCATTGGTATCCACTACCTTTAGCTCTCGCATGAGGTTGGCGGCATGTAGGTCGCCCGATGCCTCGCCAGCTATGAGGTAGTATTTCATTAAAAGAAACGGTCGTGATAGAAGACAATAGCTATTGCTGCTAAAAATATAGTAGCGCCAATAACGCCTTTCATGGAGTTTGCTTTGTCGGCGGCATTAAAAATAAGGAAAGGCAATAGGTTGGAGCAAACAGCTACAATAGCTATGAATTGCTCCGAAAAGCCAGTCCCGTTCGGGAAAACGTGCTCGATAAGGATGACGTTTGTTTCATTGAATATTACATAGAATATTACCGAGCAAACCAGTCCGGCCAAAAAGCCTGCGGCTAAATTATCTTGTCTTAGCATCCAGTGTCCAGTTGTTGTTTATAAAAGGAATTGCGTGGTGAGCCGTCATATCAAATTGGGTTGGTACTAATGATATGTAGCTATTGTGCAGTGCCCACTCATCGGTATCTTGTCCTTTATCTTCCACTATAAATTTCCCTTTAAGCCAATAATATTCTTCTCCACGAGGATCTTTACGTTTGTCGTAGTCTTCTTCCCAACGTGCACGTGCTTGCCTACAAACCTTAACTCCCTTTATATGCTTTAACGGCAGTTTTGGAATATTTACGTTCAATAACGTTCCATCTGGTAGTCCATATTGCAATACCTGCTGCGAAATTATTTTAGCGAAGTGCGCTGCCGCACTAAAATCGGCGTGGTATTCATGGTCGAGCAGCGAAAAACCGATGGCCGGTATGCCTTCAATGGCCGCTTCAACGGCTGCCGACATGGTGCCACTATATATTACATTGATTGATGAGTTGGAGCCATGATTGATACCCGATACGCATAAATCGGCAGGTGCTACCAATAGTTTGTCTTTGGCCAGTTTTACACAGTCGGCAGGGGTACCGCTGCATTGGTAAGCTTCTATACCTTCAAACACATTTACCTTTACCAGCCTCAATGGGTTGGAAATGGTTATGGCATGCCCCATGCCCGATTGTGGGCTATCGGGCGCTACTACTATTACTCGGCCTAGGCTACGCACAGCCTCTACCAGCGCTTTTAGCCCAGGTGCGGTTATGCCATCATCGTTGGTTACTAGTATTACAGGTTGCTTTGGAGCCATTTCTATTTTAGAATTTTAGATTTACGAGGTACGATTTTTATTTAACCTCCCCTCATTCATTTTACCTCAATCATTTCAATCGTACTTCGTACCTCGCACATCAAACAATAACCAAGGCTGCACCGAAAATAAGAAATCCAGCGGTAAAGAACAGGAAACTATTTGGCAATATCTTACTGGCTTTTACATCAATAATTTGTTGCAAGTAGCAGGCTAGGTGTTTTAACTGCATAGCGGCTAAACAAACAATGAAGTATATGGTGGTTTCGAAAGGCTAATTGGTCAAATCAACCCATAACCCGTAACTCGCAACTAAAAAGGGGCAGCTACTTTCGCAACTGCCCCTTTAGGTATCGGTATGGTAAGTACTACCTTAATTTTACCAATTTAAATGAGCGGCTTTCTTTCAAGCTTTGCAATTCTACAAAGTAGATACCGCCCGCCAAGTTTTCATTTGCATCCAAACGGATTTCATTGGCACCTGCCACAATTTGAACTTCTTGTTGGCTAATGGTTTTACCAAGCATATCGCGCATGCTTAAGGTAATGGTGTAATCATAAGCCGCTTCGAAACGCACAAACACCTCGTTGCTGAATGGGTTAGGATATACCGTTACCGATTCGCTGAAGATAGGCTCATCAATGCCTGTGCAGTAGGTTACATTAAATTGCACATTAGCGGTATTGGCGCAACCGCTTGCGTCGGTATAGGTATAGGTTACATTATTCAAACCATATTGGCCATTGCCAGGATTGAAGGTACTGCCCACAACGCCAACACCAGCGAAAGTACCACCGGCAGGTGTACCTACTAGGGTCACCGCTGGGTCGCTTACGCAATACAAGCTATCCAAGCCAGTTAAGGTTACGTTAGGTAGGCTAGCCACTGTTACTTCTACCTCATCAGTAGCGGTACAGCCATTAGCATCGGTTACTGTTACGGTATAGGTAGTGGCACCAGAAGGTGTAACGGTAGCCTCAGCAGTATTATCGCCATTGCTCCATTGGTAAGCCACGCCACCTGTAGCAGTAAGCGTTACAGTAGCACCAGCACATGATACCGCATCGTTTCCAGCGCTGGCATTTGGTGCGGTATAGGCTTCAACCTCAACTTCATCGGTACTTGCACAACCGTTGGCATCAATACCTGTTACAGTGTAGGTTGTATTTGTGGTAGGGCTTACGGTGTAGGTAGCAGTAGCTGGGCCACCTGTCCACTGGAACGAGTTAACGTTTCCGGATGCGGTAAGCACCACACTACCACCTGGGCAAACGCCAGCATCAACACCAGCATTCACGGCTTCAGGCACACGTAAACTAACCGAGCCGCCGCCAACACCGCTGCATCCGCTGTTATCGGTTACGGTTACTACAAATCCTCCATTGCTAGTTGCGGTAATAGTTTGGGTGGTATCACCAGTGTTCCATAGGTAGCTTGAGCCAGGGTATCCGGCATCTAGCGTGGCGGTATCGCCAGGGCAAACACTAAGGTTGGCTACCGTAACTACTAAGCCAGTACCAACGGTTACAGTTGCGGTATCAACATCTTCACATCCAAAGTTATTGGTAACGGTAACTATATAGTTGCCGCCATTGTTTACCGTTACGCTTTGGGTGTTATCGCCAGTGCTCCAAGCAAAGGTGGCACCTGTGTTGCCTGCACTTAAAGTAGTAGTGCTACCTACACAAATAGTAGGGTCGGGCAAGGTAACTGTTGGCACAACATTTACGGTAACGGTGCTGCTACCTGCGCCAGTGCAATTGCTCGCATCGGTAACCACAACGGTGTAAGTACCTGGTGCCGATACTTGAATGGTTTGAGACAATGCACCAGTGCTCCATACATACGATGCACCGGGGTTGCCCGCATTCAAGGTAGCAGTGTCGCCAGGGCAAATGCCCGGGTTACCTGGGTTTACGGTAAGGCTAGTACTAATACCAACCGTTGCAGTATCGGTATCGGTGCAACCCGATGCAAGGGTTACCGTTACAATATAGTCTCCAGCAGCGTTAACGTTAATGGTTTGGCTTGTAGCACTTGTGCTCCATGCAAAGGTTGCACCAGCATTACCTGCATCCAAAGTAGTATTGCTGCCTTGGCAAATAGTTGGGTCGGGCAAGGCCACAACTGGGGTTGGCAATACGGTTACCAATACGGTATCGCGGTCTACACATCCACTAGCACTAGTTACACGCACATTGTATGCTGTGGTAGCTCCTGGGCTAACGGTGATACTAGCGGTTGTTTGGCCATTGTTCCATAGGTAGCTTGCGCCGCCTGTGGCAGTAAGTGTTGCTGTCCCGCCCAAGCAAATACTGGTATCATTTCCAGCACTAGCATTTGGGGTCGGATTGACAGTTACATCTTGCGTTTCGCTATAGGTGCAACTAGTAGGTATAAAGGCGGTGCAATCAGAGAATGCTGACCAACCATTGTCTCCACGACCCGGAACGGTAATACCGCTGGTGCCATTCGCATTTTCGATACCTTGGGTAGCCGTTGGGAAGCTTGCATCTGCGTTACAATCCAAGCACAATATTTGTACAATATTAGAGCCTTCGTTCAACAATATTTGGAACCGAACGGTTGAGGCAGTTGAACCGAAGTGATAGCTGGTATTGAAGTTTACTACAAATACACGGTTTGGCGCAGTGCCTACGGTAAAGTAATCAACTGATGGGGAAAACAAATCGTCCCACATACCGGCTATTACGTCATTGGGTACGCCAGCGGTTGGCAACAAGGTATTGCCAAGTGCGCTACCTGTGGTTGCAACGTCAAAGGTTATCCAACCGTTTGAGCTTATTTTGATTCCGGTGCGGTTTTGGCCATAAAACTTAAATGTGAACGGCAGATTGATAGCCGAGCTCAATACATCATCGCCTAAGGTAATGGTTGTAGGTGATACTGGTGTAATTGGGTTAAACGAACAATTGGTATCTAGTTGGTAGGTAATAAACGAATCAACCAGGTAAGTTAATGTATGGATACCGGCACCTGCCGCGCTAGGCTGGAATTGACCGTTGGATACGCCGGGGCCTACAAAGGTACCGCCAGCAGGTGATACCGATAGGGCAACACGGTTAGTATCTTCGGCGCAGTATGGACCGCCCGGGCTATTGAAAGTAACAGCTACGCTTACAACTCCTAATGTAAGGCTGGCTGTATCTCTGCAACCAGTGGTAGGGTTTTGGTATATGTAAGTAACTGTGTGGCTACCAGCACCCGCCGCAGAAGGGCTGAATATATTACCTGTTACACCATTGCCGGCGTACGTACCACCTGCTGGGCTGCCGAATAAGGTATCGGGCAAATCGTAGATGCAATAAAGCGGCCTAACGGTATTTAGGGTAACCACTGGTTGTGGGTTCACCAAAACAGTATCCCTATCGGTATTGGTGCAACCGTTGGCATCGGTATAGCTGTAGGTAAGTACTTTGGTACCCGCGCCTCCATTACTAGGTACAAAGGTGCTACCCACTATACCACTGCCGCTAAAGGTACCGCCTGCTGGCAAACCAAATAGTTGAACTGGGGTCGATTCGGTAACGCAGTATGTTGCCCCGGCACCAGCTATTGCTACCAATGGTAGGGGGTTCACGGTAATGGTTACGGTATCGGCATACGAGCACAGCCCGTCAACATAAGAAACCACATAAGTAGTAGTATTGGTCGGAGTGGCTACCGGCACTGGCGATGTGGCATCGTTAAGGCCCACTGCAGGTGTCCAAGCATAAGTTCCGCTAGAAGGCAGCACCGCATTTATAGCAAAGTTATCGAACCCTACCCAGTTGTTCCAACCATCACCATCATCATAAACGAAACGGATGTGCAAAGCTGAGTTTAGATATGGGGTAAGGTTATAAGTTCTATTATCAGCCAAGTCCCAAGTAGCACCGCCTATATCACTGTTGCCGCTTTGCAGCACTTGGTAGGCTGTTCCATCCCATACCGCTATTGAAAAGTCGCTGCTATATACGTTAGAGAATTCAAATGCATCGAAGAATACGTCTAAATTCAATTCGGCAGAAATAAAGTTTGAAGCATCAATTGCTGGCGACCTTAGTTCTACAATGTTATAGTTATTGTTGCCCACATTGTCGTCGTCAAAAAAGGCCAAGCAAGTACCATTGATACCCGTAAAGGTAGGGCCGTTGCCACTTGGTGGGTTTCCTATTCTCCAGTCTGCAGTGCCTTGACTACGACTTAAAGTCCAGCCTGAAGGTAACGCACAGGCGTTAAAATTCTCGAACTGAACCGTGCCCGTTAAAGATGCACCAGGGTCGCCCAAGCGCACTGCTTGGCCCGCACAAATAGTAGTATCGTTACCGGCAAATACACCAGTTGTACACACTGGGGTACAATCGGTAGAAAGACCCAATGCCGTAACGTTACAGCCTGCAGCGGTATCGTTGGCCAATACCACATCAACTACTGCGTTGTTTGCAAAAGGCCCTGCGGTATAGGTGCCAGCGGCAGTTACTGGTAGGGTCGTTGCGTTTAAGCTATTGCTAATGTTTAGCGATGGGCCGCTGCCAATATCGGTAACTACTACATCAATATAGAAACTGGTACCATCAGTGCCGTTGCAATATGCATTGATGGTTGCAGCCGGGTTTACACATGGGTTTTGAATAATACAACTGGTAGTGCGGCCGGTTTCGGTTAAGAAACAAGCACCACTAGCGCTGTTGGTCAATGTTATATCAACTAGAGTACCTGGCGTAAATGGTCCAAGTACATAATCTCCGGTTGTGTTCGCGGTTACTACTGTTGCGTTGGCAGAGTTAGTGATATTTAACGATGGAGCATTGCCAAAATTGGTAACAGTTGCAATCACAAAGAAGGCACTGTTGGCAGGGTTACAACTATCGCGGAACGTTGCCACTGGAGCGGTGCAGGCATATGGCCTAAGTGTAGGCTCCAAGCACCAAGTTAACAACCTACCATTGTCACCGTTGCTGGCATCAACAATTTTCATTTCCCACAATCCGCCAATCGCTTTTCCGTTGAACACAGATAATGGGCGGAAAGGCAAGTACGGTCCTCTGGCTAATGCACTTGAATCGGTGCCAGTGACGGGGCCGCAAATAATTGGGTTTAATGCCGAATCATCGAATTTTGCGTTGATGTTATTTTGGCTACATGCGGCACTCACGCTTGTCGGACGACTTACGATGGTGTCGACAGTACCAGTGCTTAAATGGGTAAGGATAACAAAAATGTCGCCAACATAAGTATGCCTTAGGTTAACAATTACGTTAAGGTCAGTTATGGTATCAAGTGGGTTTGAAGTAATGTTCAAGGTATCCCTAGTGATGGCAAGTGCACTGTTAATGGTATCGTTTGCTATCGAAGTATACGTGCCGCTGCAAGAGTCAATTGCAGCAGTATTTGGGCCATAGCAGGTTGTGGTGAGGCTAAAATTACCTACAGCAGTTGATAATCCAGTCACTAAAACATAATAAGTAGTGCCCAATATCGATTGGAAGCCCAAACGTGAACTATTGTTCGAGCATCCAGTGGCATAGTTGTCGTTACCGGTTACACAAGTAAAGGTACCGCAACTACCAGTGTATACATTTAGTTTGGTATCGAAGTTTGCTGCATTACAGGTTGATAGCACTACAAACTGGCCTGTGCCAACGTAAGAATACCATACACCAAACGAACCAGGTGTTGTAGTACAAGAGGTGGTAGGCTCGCCTGTGCCAGTTGCGCCAGTAGTACTGCCAGTAACAGTAGCGCCGCAAGTGATAGGTGTGGCATTAGCACAAAGGTCGTTAGCAGGTGGTGGGGTACATACAATGCTAAGGTCGAAGTTGCCATTAGCACCAGAGTTGCCACTTACTAGCACATAATATTGTGTACCTAAGACAGAGTTAAAGCTTAACGCTGAAGAGCTTGAGTTTGCAGAGCAGGTTGCATTGTTGTCGTTTCCGGTTACGCAAACTGGGCTAGCACATGTGCCAGAGTATACATTGAGTTTTGTATCGAAGTTTGTACCAGCAGCGCAGGTGGACAGCGAAATGCCATCGCCTGTGCCAACAAAGCTATACCATACGCCATAGGCACCTGGTGTAACGCTGCCGCAGGCTGTTGTTGGGTCACCGTTGCCTGTCGCAACTACGTTGCTACCCGATACGGTGCCAGTGGCACAAGTAATGGCTAAGGCGCGAATACATGAATCGTTAGCAGCTTGCCCGGCGGCACAGCTAATATTCAAACCAAAGTTGCCAGTGGCGGTGCCTAATCCTGAAACTACTATATAGTAAGTTGTGTCTAATACCGTTTGGAATTTTACCTCAGAGCTGCCGGTTGCGCCTGTGCAAGCGGTATTGTTGTCGTTACCCGTAATGCAGGTAAAGCTGCCACACACCCCACGATAAACGTTCAATTTAGTATCGAAGTTTGAAGAGTCGCAGGTTGAAAGGGTAACAAACTGACCTGTACCCGCAAAAGTGTACCAAACCGATGCGGTGCCCGGTGCGGTAATACAAGTAGCTGGGTTGCCAGTATTGGTAGCTCCATTGTTAGTTCCATATACGGTACCCGATGTGCAAGATATGGCTATGGCATTGGCGCAATCGTCATTGGCTAGAGGGGTAACACAGGTAACAGCCAACGAAAAGTTGCCTGTAGCGCTGCCAAAGCCAGTAACCAATATGTAGTAGGTAGTGCCTAAAACACTGTTAAAAGTAGCTTGCGAAGTGGCGGTATTGGCAGCGCAACCTGAGTTGTCGTCATTGCCTATTACGCAGGTAAATGTTCCGCAACTGCCCGTATAAATATTCAACTTGGTATCGAGCGCGTTGGCCGAACAGGTGCTCACGGTTACAATATCACCAGTACCCACATAGCTATACCAAACACCCAACGAACCCGGGGTAGTAGTGCAACTTGTTGTTGGTTCGCCAGTGCCTGTAGCGCCTACATTACTGCCCGAAACAGTGCTTCCGCAACTTACCACTGTTGCATTGGCGCAAAGGTCGTTAGCAGGCAATGGTGCGCAACTAATACCCAAAGTAAAGTTGCCTGTTTCGGTACCAAAACCAGTTACCAATACAAAGTATTCAGTGCCTAGCGTACTTACAAAAGATACTTGCGACGAAGCCCCATTGGCAGTACAGCCTGAATTGTCGTCATTACCGATAACGCAGGTAAAAGTTCCACACGTGCCGGTGTAAACATTCAGCTTGGTATCCATTGTAGGAGTGGCAGCAGCACAAGTAGTAAGTGTTACGATGTCGCCTGTGCCAACATATCTATACCACACACCAAAACTACCGGGGGTAGTAGTGCAGGAGGTGGTAGGTTCGCCAGTGCCTGTTGCAGCAATATTGGTACCGCTATATGGGCCAGCACCACAAGTAATGGTTACGGCGTTAGCGCACAAATCGTTGGCGGGCTGGGCAAATGCCGCAAACGATGCAGTGATGAGCAGGCACACCATTAGTGTGCGCGCACTCAGTTTTGTAAAAAATTTCATAGAACGTCGGATTGTCGGATTGTCAAATTTTATCTAAGTGTTGTCAAGATAGCAAATTTTTTTACGTTGCCCTAACAATTTAGGCAAGAAAAATAAAACTAATGTATAATTATACATGATTGTTTTAAACTAACAGGCGTTAGTTTATTCTACGCTTTTACACCTAGCGTAATAACATTAGACTGCCAGTTACCCTTTCGGTTCGTTGGTCGAGGTAGATTATATATACAATGTACACATAACTGCCTACTGGTGCCAATTGGCCATTATGGGTGCCATCCCAAGTAGCATTCAAGTTATCGCCATAAAATACTTGGCCACCCCACCTATTGAATATGGTAACGGTTGCTGACTTAATACCGATACCAAAAATTTGGTAGAAGTCATTTACACCGTCGCCGTTAGGGGTAAAGGCATTGGGAATGTAATAAGGATCGGGACCGTAGTTTACCATCAACTGCAAGGTGTCGTAATACAGACAACCATTGACATTAAGCTCAATCACGTAGGCTCGGTTTCTGATGGCCGTTAAAACAGGGTCAACACAATCATCACAGCTCATCCACTCCGATGGGTTCCAAAAAACGGAGCTGACATCATTGGGCCTTACACCGCTTACTTGAGCCGTAAAGGTGGTGTCATACCCATATATTACCGATAAGGTATCGGGTACCAAAACGCTCATTTCTGGCTGTTCGGTGATGGTAAAGTTGATGGAGGTATCGCAACCCTTACTGTCAACTACAAATACATCGTAGTTGCCGGGTCCTAAATTGCCTACATATTTAGTGTTTGTCGAGTCTAAATTTGCCCAAGTAACATAGTATGGTTTTCTGCCGCCAGTAATAATCACCTCTGCGTTACCAGTGCTATCGCCAAAGCAATCCGAAGAATCAGAAACGAACGATACGCTCAATGGTTCTTTGGCCACCAAGGTTACATCAACCGTGTCGGCACAGCCATTGGCATCAGTAGCCGTTAACGTATACGTGCCATATATAAGGTTTGAGGTAATATCCTTGGTAGTGTCGCCACTGCTCCAATTATACACAAACGGAGGCGTGCCGCCATTAGTATTGTTGGTTATGCTACCTTCTAATATGGTGCCATCGCAAGCAGTGCTATCAATGCTTTGGTTTAATATGGTTCTAAAGCGGGTCGGCTCAAAAACATTATAGGAGCGGGTCGTGGTGCAATTGTAGTTGTCGGTAATGGTTACCACGTAGGTTGCCCCATCTAAGTTGCTAAGGCTGGTGCCCGTTGCATTGTTGGCATTGGCCGACCATACATATTGGTACGGAGCCGTAGCACCCGAAACGGTAATATCAATGCTGCCATCGTTTGCACCAAAGCAAGTTACATTATTAATCACTCTGCTAATGGCAAAACTATCGGGTTGCGAAACGATTGCGGTGGTGCTGTCTTTACAGCCATTTCGGTCAGTTACAGTTACCGAGTAGGTGCCAGCAACTACGAATGTAAGATTTTGATTCACGCGGCCATTGCTCCAACGGTAGCCATAAGTAGGCGTGCCACCGTTTACAGCAAGGGCTATGCTGCCATCAAAGCCACCATAACACAATACGCTATCGGGAGTTGCGGTAAGGCTAAGCAACGCTGGCTCGGTTACTGTTATATTGGTAAGGCTAAGCAAACAGCCATTGTTATCGGTAATGTCTACATCATAGCTGCCAGCTATCAGCCCGGTGTTGGTTGCCGATACTGCTGCGTTGCTCCAAGAATAAAGGTAGGGTGGGGTGCCACCGCTTACCGCCAGGGCAATAGCGCCATTGCTCAACCCATTACAGGTAACATTGGTAACCGTGGGTATAGCTGCCAAAGGTGCAGGTTCGCTTATAATAAACGTAAAGTTATCGCTGCAGTTGTTAACATCGGTTATGGTTACACCATAAATACCCGGGGCAAGATTAAAGGCTGTATCGGTATTTTGTGCAGGTATAGTGCTCCAAACAGTACTAAATGGAGGCTGTCCACCTGAGGGCACTGCCCAAGCTTTGCCATTATTTGCACCATTGCAGTTTATATCCGTAAAGCCAGTGCTGGTAGTAAAACTAGGGGTACTTACTACGGTTGCATTTACTACAGCGCTGCAGCCGTTGGCATCGGTTACGGTAGCCGTATAGGTGGCAGGTGGCAAATTAGTAGCCGTTGCGGTGTTTTGCGGCGGAACCGTGTTCCAAGCAAATGAGTATGGCGGTGTTCCGCCCACGCCAACTGCATAGGTATTCCCAGAGCCTGCGGCACCACAATTGGTTGTGTCGGCAGTGGCGGTAGGAGCCAGCAAGGTAGGTTGTACTATAGTTATCTGCACAGTGTCGGCACAGCCAGCTGGGCCAGTGCCTATTAGTTCATAAATTCCAGGGCTTAAATTAAAGGCTGTATCTCCGCTTTGTGGCGGAACGGTATTCCAGTTGTAAGTAAAGTTGGCATTGCCGCTTATTACCCAAGCTTTTCCATTGGCTAGGCCATTGCAGGTAATGTCTCTTTTGCCGAGGCTTATGGTTAGGTTTGAGTTGGAGCCAACTGTTACGGTAGCCGTATCTGCACACCCTGCCAAACCAGTACCTATTACTTGGTAGGTACCAGCAGCCAATGCATAGGCAGTATCACCGTTTTGGGCTGGGACGGTATTCCACACATAAGCAAGACTAGGGCTCGCATTTACTACCCAAGCTTTGCCATCAGCAGCACCAGCGCATGTTTCGTTTGAGCTATTGGTTACAATATTAAGATTGCCACCTGAGTTTACAATTATGGTAGTTATGGCATCGCAACCCAAAGCATCGGTTACGGTTACATTTATGGGTCCGTCGCAAAGCGAAGTTACCGTATCGCTTGTGGCTGCATTGCTCCAAGCATAAGTATAGGGCGCAATACCACCTTGGCCTACTGCCACAGCAGCTCCATCGCATGCATTCGGGCACGACTCATCAGTTACTGTAATCAAAGGTTGCTCGCAGCATTCTAAAATCGAACTAAATCGGAAAGGCGGATTGGCTGTGCAAGACAAATTGCTCCATGAACCAGTTTGCCCATCGCCAAATTGCGATATACTTACACTTAAATCGGTATTGGCCGCTTGGCATTGGTTTGGGGCTAGGTTAGGTACCGTTGCCGTGAAACAAAACGTCCAAGTGTTATTGGTACAGTTATCTCCAAAATTATTTCCTGGGTTTCCATCCAATGGCCCGCCTGCATTTGAGTCGTAAAAATAACCTGGCCCAGCTATGGTCCCAGTTGCCGAACTGGTTACCGAAGTTCTCCAAAGCCATACACCATTGCCATCGCAAGAGGCTGGGCCAGAAACTGGAGCGAGACTACCGGCCTGCCAACCGCCACCTAACTGAATGGAAATGCCATGGAACCAGTTTGCGTTGCGTTGATTGAAATCGGTTACCGAGTAGCAAAAAGTTACCACGGTGCCAGGGTTGTAGCTGCCGCTAGATGGCGGCGGGTTGGCGGTAATGTTCGATTGCACTACACACAGGTTTACGTTCTCCTGTGGTGTAATACAAAGGTTGAACGTTCCTTGCACATTGGTGCCGTTTCCGCTTACCTGAATGTAATAAGTTGTGTTTTGAATAGTAGGCCTAATGGTGGTATTGATGCCACCTGCATTGGTTACCCTTGAACAACCCAAACCCGAAAGCGAGCCACAGTTGCCGCTGTATATGCCGATGTTGTAGCTTGATAGGGTGCCCGTTAAGCTGATGACTAGCTCGTTTGAGTTAGTGGGGGTGGTAATAGTAAACCATACATCGTCGGCCGCCGATGCCATTGAGCCACCAGAGCCGCAGTTGTTTTGAAAAGGGTACGGAAACTCCGGGTTGGCACCAACATTGGTACCCGCTGCGCAAAGTTGTTGGTTGAGCCCTGGCGAACCCATGCTTATGGCATTTTGGCACAAGTCGTTGGCGGGTTGGGCCATTAAGGCAATACTAAAAGCTAGCAACCACGAAAAGAGAAGTAATGTCTTTTTCATTTGTTCCCTTTTTTAGCGTCTTCAACCAATTTTATTTTAAGTCCGTTTGCATCAATGCTTCGAGCTACCGACTCTGTAATGTAACCGTCAGGGTGCAAGGCAAACAAGTTTTGCTGTTGGTGGGCGTTTGGGGTTACTATTTTGGCATCGCAGGCCAAACCAATTAGTTGCATTTCTTTAACTGAGAGTAACTCAATTATACTACCATCCTCAAATTGCAGTGCTACCCGTTCGTCGTATTTACGATAGTTGTCAAATCGGCACTTGCTTAGTGCCAGCTCAAATTTGGCCTGGTCATAGGTTTCAACATTCGAAATTACATAGCCGCCCACATTCTGTGCAAAAGTGCCCAGAGTGCAGCAGGCTATAAATGCAGCCAGGAGCACAATTTTTTTCATTAACATCGGTTTTGGTAGGAGGTTGCTGTAAATGGGCGGGGATAGACAGCATAGTCCCTTTGTTTGCCTCCTAAATATAGTATTAATTGAGGGTTAATGCAAAATTAATTTTTCAATTTTGATTGAAACTTTTGATGATTAACGAGCATTCGACTGACAATCAATTTATTAGTTAGTTGGCTTGAAGTTTATTTCGATAATAATCATATTATCGGTTCATTCGTCGCTTTCGGTTCATCCCCGTATTTTTACATTCCTCATGTACGACCTTTTTGCCGAAATAATTCTTCCCTTAAAACTTCAAGGTACTTTTACTTACAAAGTACCAACTGATTTTGCCTTGACCATTCAGCCAGGGCATAGGGTAGTAGTGCAGTTTGGCAGGCAGCAGAAAATGTACACGGCTATTGTGCTGCGCCTACACAAAAACAAACCCGAACTAGGCATCGTAAAAAGCTTATTGGCTTTGGCTGATGAAGAGCCTGTGGTAATGCCCCGGCAGTTGCAGTTTTGGCAGTGGATGGCCAGCTATTACTTATGCACTTTAGGAGAGGTAATGAATGCCGCGCTGCCTTCGGCACTGAAACTGGATAGCACCACCATCATTGAGCTAGACCCATACTGGGAAGAAATGGAAGACGAGCTCACCGACCGGGAGTTTGTGATAACCGAAACCCTGCGCCACGAAGGCCCCTTAAAAATTGAAGACCTACAAAAGCAGGTGGACATACGCGCCATTCACACCTTAATAAAAAGCCTTTTGGGCAAAGGGGTGATACTCATAAAAGAGGAGCTGGAAGAGCGCTTTAAGCCTAAAAAGGAAGTTTACCTATACCCCGCCAGCGACTTAGGGCTAGACGAACTGGCCGCTAGAGGAGAAGAACTAAAACGTGCGCCCAAACAAGAACAGGCGCTAACCGCTTTTTTGGAAATAATGGCCCTAGAGGGCGAGGCTTCGCGAAAAGCAGTATGCGAAAAAGCTGAGGTAGATACCACGGTGATAAAAAAGCTGATTGAGAAGGGATTGATAGTTGCCTATGACAAAACCATAGGTAGGTTGGCTACTATGCCAGAAGGTCCGGCACTGGGCAGTATAGTGCTTACCCCTATTCAGCAACGGGCTCTAAACGAATTGGAAACAGGCTTTGAGAAACACGATGTGGCCCTATTGCACGGCGTAACGGGCAGTGGCAAAACCCTCATTTACCTGCACTTGGCGCAACAGGCTATTGCCGAGGGCAAACAGGTACTGTATCTGTTGCCTGAGATTGCCCTTACCGCACAAATGATAAACCGCCTGCGCGAAAAGTTTGGCGATAAGGTGGGTATATACCACAGCAAATTCAACGACCAAGAACGGGTTGAGATTTGGCAGAAAGTGCTTACTGGCGAGTACTCTATTATATTGGGCGCGCGCTCTGCGGTGTTTTTACCATTCCAGCAATTGGGGTTGGTAATAGTGGACGAAGAGCATGAAAACTCCTACAAACAATACGACCCTGCCCCGCGTTATCATGGGCGCGATGCGGCCATTTTCTTAGCATATATGCACCAATGCAAAACCTTGTTGGGCACCGCTACACCGTCGTTGGAAAGTTACTTTAATGGGCGGCACGGTAAATATGCCTACATAAGGCTGCTAGAAAGGCACGGAGGCACGCCCTTGCCCGAAATACGGATAGTGGATGTAAAAGATCTCACTAAGCGGAAAATAATGAAGTCGCACTTTTCGCAGGTGCTGTTGGACCAAATGCAGCAGAGCTTTGACCACAACGGGCAAGTAATTCTCTTCCAAAACAAACGGGGATTTGCACCATACTTAATGTGCGTAAACTGTAGTTGGATACCTAAGTGCCGCAACTGCGATGTTAGCCTTACCTACCACAAGCATAGCGAAACGTTGCGGTGTCACTATTGTGGCTACGGCCGAGAGCTGCCGCCCAAGTGCGAAAACTGCGGGCAGGTGCACATCCGTATTTTTGGTTTCGGCACTGAGAAGATAGAGGAGGAGCTACCCATCTTTTTCCCGACCATTCGGGTAGCACGGTTTGATTTGGATAGCACCCGTGGAAAAGAGGGCCACAACAAGATAATAGACCAGTTTCAAAACCGTGAGTTGGATGTGCTAGTGGGCACGCAAATGGTAACCAAGGGCCTTGACTTTGGCGATGTAAACCTGGTGGGTATACTCAGCGCCGACCAACTTTTGTCGTTCCCTGATTTCCGTTCGCATGAGCGGGCGTTTCAGCTCATGGAGCAAGTGAGCGGCCGTGCAGGCAGGCGCGACAAGCAAGGTTTGGTATTGATACAGGCCATGGACCCCGAGCACCCGGTGGTGCTGGCCGTTAAAAACGGTACTTGGGAGCAGCTATACGAAGAAGAACTGAAGGTGCGCCAGGCATTCCACTACCCGCCCTATACCCGCTTGATTGAAATAACGGTAAAGCATATTGACCGTGCCCTTACCCAAGAGGCCGCCCAGTGGCTTAAGGGTTTACTGCGTCCGCAAGTGAGCAGCCTTATTATGGGCCCGGTGGCGCCGTTAATCAGCAGGGTAAAAAACCAATACTTACAAAGCATCCTCATCAAAGTACCGAAAGACAGCAAAATGCTGCCTGCCGATAAAAAAGCCATCGTAACTGCCCTTGAGCAACTGAACCAGCATAAAGAATACAAGAAGGTGATGGTGGTGGTGAATGTAGATCCGTGAGTTTAATGTGCTAATTTGAAAATGTGGTAATTTGGAAATGGCATGTTAACCCGCAACTAGTAACTCGCAACCCCAAAAGGAACATTCCCTGCACAACCTTTGTTATCGTTTTGTACCTTTGAAGGGAGATAAGACCATTATGCTTTTTATATCAGACGCTGCCAAATCGCAAATAGACAAAATCAAGGTAAAGGATAGCCTTACCGATCAGCATTTTATACGCGTGAGCGTATTGGCTGGTGGCTGCTCGGGCTTTACCTACGATATGAAGTTTGACAACGAACCCAAGCCCGATGACCAAGTGTTTGAAGACAAAGGCATCAAATTGGTTACCGACCTCAAGAGTTTCCTTTACGTTTTCAATACCACCCTCGATTTTTCAGATGGATTGGAAGGCAAGGGTTTTTACTTTGTAAACCCCAACGCCAGCCGCACCTGCGCCTGTGGCGAGAGTTTTGCTGTGTAAGCATCGCTACATTACCAGCTTGTTTTGTGCTTATTAATTGCTTGCCCTTGGCAAAATGTCCGTATTTTGCTACCACAACCTAGCATGTATGGATTTTGAACTAAACGTACAGGACCACATTACCCTCGACAGACTTTTGAAGCACCTTGGCCTGGTAGAAACAGGCGGCGAGGCGCACATCCGTATTATTGATGGCGAGGTAACCGTAAACGGCGAAACCGAATGGCAAAAACGCAAAAAGCTGCGCATTGGCGATGTAGTTCAATACAATGGGCACGAAGTGCGTATTAAGTGACTAGTTGATTGGTTATTAGTTACTAGTGCGTGTTGTGATAAAAACTCAACCAATAACCAATAACAAATAACTAATAACCAATAACAAATAACAAATAACCAATACCCAACTACCTATGAATTTTCGCCTACCGCTCAGTATCATATTTACCTTGTTTATTGCATTGCAATTGCCCGGCCAATGTATATCCAATAGCGAGTGGACGCAAATAATACCTAGCAAAACGTTGCCAGCTGAGGTAGAGCGCAGGCACGCCAACAACAACCTCGATTTGGTTGCTTTCGAGGGCCGTTATTTTGTGGGTATAAGGGTTGCACCCAGCCACTTTGCCTCTAAAAAGGCACGCATGTATGTGCTAAGTACCACCGATTTTGCAACCTGGAAACTGGAGCAAAGCATTAACTTGCAAACCGATGTGCGCGAACCGCGCTTTTACCAGCGCAACGACACCTTGTTTTTTACCTACTTTAAGCTGGGTACCAACATGTTTAAGTTTCAGCCGCAGGGCATATACCAAATGCACTATAATAAAAATAGCTGGTCGGCGGCAAGGGATCTCAATATACCCTTTGGTTATGTGCCTTGGCGCGTAAAGGTGCACGAAGGGTTGCTGTACATGTCGTCGTATGAGGGTATATACGAGTACCAATTGGATATACCTTGCCCTACACGCATATTTGTGAGCCACGATGCCTATAGCTGGAAACCCATAAGCGAGGCACCGCAGATTATGCATCCTCGAGCCTCGGCAGAAGGTGAGTTTGTGTTTGTGCCGAATGGCGACCTGTGGGGCATATCACGCCTAGAGTTTGATGGCTCGTACATTGTGCATGCCAAAAAAGACTCGATTGACAAGTGGGAAAAATGGTGGTCGCCGCATAAATTCGATAGCCCATTGATGTTCATTCACAACGGCCTTATCATACTTATTGCCCGCCGCAACCTGGATGGCGATGGCAAGTTTTACCGCAAAGAGGGCAGATACAAAAAGAACTTGGTGCGCTACTCGTTGCATAAAAAGACCACAGCCGTATATGTGATGGATACCACAAACAAAGCCCTGCTGCACATTATCGACCTAAAAAGTACCGGAGACTGTGCCTTTGCTGGGGTAGCACGGATAGATAACAACACCTACCACCTGCTCAATTACAGCAGCAACATCAATAAGCGCAAAAAGAGCTGGCTAATAGGCCAATTGGGCCGCACCTACATATACCACACTAAGCTCACCATTGGCGATTGTAACCTGCCGGATTTAGAGCCGCTGCATGTTTATCCGTTTGTGAAGAGTGAGGTGCACTGAGGGAGTTCTTTCTCCATAACCGCGTCATTGCGAAAAATGGCCATGAGCTTTCCGCGAAACGACGTTTTGAAGCAACCTCCAAGAAGATGCATTGTGTTGGCAAGTAACCATTAACACTAGTCCTTGTTTCCAACGAGGACTCGCTAACTGCGAGCTTCCAGCTCGCTACATTACCCGTACACATAGTGTGCGAGCCACAGGCTCGGCGTTATGGCATCCTCGCTACAAGCGAGGACGAGGAATGGTTTTTCTATCGAAATTGGATGATCTGTTACGTGTGCTATAATCGCAAAAATTGCCAACACCAGCCACACACTCACCGCTCTTGATAGACCATAATGTTTATTGCTTTGTATGGAGATTAAATGCTCATTTACTTCAACAATATGCATTTTCTTCCAAAACAAAGTGACCGATTGAAAGACAATAAAGAGGGCAAAAAACAATGCTATAATCATAATCTAGCCACTAAGCTGTTTAACTTTAAGTGTAAACCTATAACAACGCAGTTTACCTAACCACCACAAACCGCTGTGTTTGTTGATGAATGCCATCATCAACCACAATTAGATATATACCATTAGTTAGAGCGGATACATCAACGGTTTCTTTGTTTAAGCCAGCAATTGCATTCAACGTGGCATGATTAACTACTTGACCAAACATGTTTAATATTTGCCAACGCACTAGATTTGACTTGCTGGTCTTAAAAGATACGGTAACTGAGCTGCTAGTCGGGTTTGGGTATAACTGAAATGCCTCAATCTCGCCAATTTCTACAATACTTGAAATTATACCACAAGTATCGCAGTAAGTGCCAAACTCATCTAAGGTGCAAGAAGCTAAGCCCGAAGCACAACTGGCAACAAGTGTGCTTGCGGCAGTGTCAACGGCTAAACAAATGGTGCTAGCACTGTCAACCACTCTTAGGTATAACTTATAGCCGTAATCATTTAAATTGAGGGCAACTACAACAGGTTGCGGCAATGCGGAGGAAGTGATGGTTGCATTACCAAAGATGGTTATTTTGTATAAACCCACCGAATCGGTAGTAACACCACCCAACCACAAACAAGTATTCCCTTGATTGGTAATGGGGTAGGGCTGTCCAAAGTATATGCTCTCGCTTTCATATTTAATTCCACAAGGTAAGTTGGCTACCCCGGTTATGGTAAAGTCTTCAACTTTTGCTGCAATCCCATTGTGAACAAATGAGTCAAGATTAACAAACTGTACGCTTGCCTGAGTACATGTACCTTTCTCGAAACACGGCAGCGAGTCATAGCTTGGGTATAGCCCTGGCAGGATGTACTGGCTATCGACACTACACAATGGCAGCTCAACCAGTTGTGCATTTACAACTAGCCCCATTGCTAGGCTCAATAGTAATAGTAAAGTTTTCATACTCAATTTTTTATGTAATATACAAATTGGTGCATAAAAAATGTAGGTTTTGCCAATCAGCACATCAGCACATAAGCACATAAGCACATTGCCTAATCAGCACATCAACCTATTCCACCCAGCTCTTCCAGTACCCAGGGTTCTCAATATTAAGTGCTTGTTTGGTGAGTTTTAGGGGGCGGAAGGTATCAACCATTACTGCCAGTTCTTTGGTCTCTTTGGCGCCAATGCTCTTCTCCACCGTGCCCGGGTGCGGCCCGTGCGGAATGCCCAACGGATGCAGGGTTATCATGCCACGGGTTACGTGCTTGCGGCTCATAAAGTCACCATCAACATAGTACAGCACCTCGTCGCTATCTACGTTGCTGTGGTTGTATGGGGCCGGTATGCTGTCGGGGTGGTAATCGTATAGGCGCGGCACAAACGAGCATATCACAAAGCCAGCCGTCTCAAAGGTTTGGTGCACTGGCGGTGGCTGGTGTACGCGGCCGGTTATGGGCTCAAAATCGTGAATAGAGAAGGCGTAAGGGTATAGGTAGCCGTCCCAGCCAATGGCATCAAAAGGGTGCGTGGCATATTTGTAAGGGTATATGTGGTCTTGCTTTTTGATAAGGATAGAGAACTCGCCTTTTTCGTCGTGGGTCTGTAGGTTCACGGGTTTGCGTATGTCGCGCTCACAAAAGGGCGAGTGCTCCAAAAGTTGGCCAAAGTGGTTGCGGTAGCGCTTAGGTGTGCGCACGGGACTAAACGACTCTACAATGAACAGCCTATTGCTAGGCGTATCAAAGTGCAGTTGGTATATGGTGCCACGCGGTATTACCACATAGTCGCCATAGCCAAAGGTAAGGTTGCCGTATAGGGTCTTGAGCGTGCCACTGCCTTCGTGAATGAATATCACCTCATCGGCCGACGAGTTTTTGAAGAAGTAATCCGTCATACTCTCGCGCGGCGCGGCTAGGCTAATATACACGTCATTGTTTACCAGTACTGGCTTACGGCTGTGCAAGTAATCGTCGCGGCGGTCTATCTTAAAACCCTCCAGCGAGCGGTGCATCATGTTCTTGTCATCGGCTATTTCCGGTGCCACCGAATATGGCGTACCTATCTTGCTGATGAGGGTAGGCGGGTGCATGTGGTACACCAGTGAGTACACATCAGAGAAGCCCTCCGTTGATACCAGTTCCTCGCTGTACAGCGTGCCATCGGGCTTGCGAAACTGCGTGTGGCGCTTGTGGGGTATGTTGCCTAAAGTATGATAATGCATAGCGGGTATTTTAGGGTTACTACAAATGTAACAAAAACCATGGGTTGCGAGTGGCCGAGGTCTGAATCAGAATTAGCAGAATTGAAGAATCACCGAATTAAGGGGATGTGGGCCTAATGCGAAATTGTGTGCCCTTAACATTTCACAATCGTACTTCGTACTTTGTACCTCGTACATCATTTAATCCCTAACTTTGCCCCATGAAACCGAGAGTACGTTTTGCGCCCAGCCCCACGGGTCCGTTGCATATTGGTGGGGTACGCACCGCCTTGTACAATTACTTGCTGGCACAGCAGCTAGGGGGCACTTTTATATTGCGCATTGAAGATACCGACCAAGAGCGCTATGTGCCGGGTGCGGAAGATTATATTATCGAGACCTTGGCATGGTGCGGGCTTACCGTGCAAGAGGGTCCGCACGTAGGTGGGCCGCATGCGCCTTACCGCCAAAGCGAGCGCAAGCCTATGTACCGCCAGTATGCCGACCAGCTCATTGCTTCTGGCAATGCATACTATGCCTTCGATACCAAAGAAGAACTGGATGCCATACGCGAAAGCATGACTGAGGGTGGCAACAGCACCTTTAAATACGATAGCAATACCCGCCAAAAGCTCAGCAATTCGCTTACCTTATCAGCCGATGAGGTTAACAAACGTTTGGAGCGCGGCGATGACTATGTGATACGCTTGAAAGTAAACGCCAATGAGGACGTAACCTTTATGGACGAAATTCGTGGGGAGGTGAGTTTTAACACCAGCCAATTGGATGATAAAGTGCTATTAAAATCGGATGGCATGCCTACTTACCACATGGCCAATGTAGTGGATGACCACCTAATGGAGATAACCCATGTAATAAGAGGGGAGGAATGGCTGCCATCGGCACCTACACACGTACTGCTATACCGTGCCTTTGGCTGGCAAGCAACCATGCCTAAATTTGCCCACTTGCCCTTGATTTTGAAACCAGACGGCAACGGCAAACTCAGCAAACGAGATGGCGACCGACTGGGCTTTCCGGTGTTTTCGCTAGACTGGACGAACCCTGAAACGGGCGAAGTATCGTCGGGTTTTCGCGAAAGGGGCTTTTTACCAGAGCCGTTTTTGAATATGCTCGCCTTTTTGGGCTGGAACCCAGGCACGGAGCAGGAAGTGTTCAATAGGGCCGAATTGATAGCAGCGTTCAGTTTAGAGCGCATCAACAAAGCAGGGGCAAAGTTTGATTTTGAGAAGGCTAAGTGGTTTAACCAGCAATATATCAAAACCATTGAGCCAGCTACTTTGGCCGATATGGTTAAACCACAGCTAACCGCCAAGGGCATAGTGGTAAGCAATGCTTTCTTAACGGAAGCCAGTAGATTGCTAGCAGAACGACTCACTTTTTTAAATGATTTTTGGGAGCAGGGGCATTTCTTTTTTCAGCAGCCCGATAAGTACGATGAGGGTAATTTGAAGAAGAAATGGAAAGAAGGCAAAAAGGAGTTCTTCCCGGAGTTGGTTGCGCGCTTTCAAAACCTTCCAGACTTTACCGCAACTGCGTTAGAGGCAGAGACTAAAGCGTTTATGGAAACCCACAGCCTAGGTTTTGGCGATGTGTTGCCCGTGTTGCGCATTATGCTTACTGGCACTATGCAAGGGCCTTCGGTGTTCGACACTGCGGTATTAATTGGCCGCGAAGAAACCGTAAGCCGCATGAATAAAGGCTTGGAGGTGTTTAATGAGCTCGTTTTGTAGTTATTTGTTGATTGGTTAACCAGTTTATTGGTATATTAGTAAGACAGGAAGTTGGTATGTTTATTGCCACTAAGCGTGGAATCACAAAACCAATCAACCAATAACCAATAACAAATAACTAACCCTATGCCAAAGAAAAAACCAAAGGAAGGAATGCCACAAGTACATGAAGACTTGCAGGGCTTTGAGATGAAGATTAACGAGTTTGGTCAAATTATAACCAATACACCAATTGAAAAACTGAACAATTTTCTGAATAAGAACGTTGACGACAAGAAATTAAAGGACAGAGATGACCTTGATGGGGTGAAAAGTGCCAAGTAAGATTAAATTTCTTAAAAAAAATCACTTTTCCGCTTTTCAGTTTGTTTTGAAAACTTAATTTTGCTGTATCTTAGAATCAGTTAAAGGCTTAGGCCGTATTGAAATCGATTTAATCACAAACACTTAAATAAAAACGTCAAAGCCATGCCAGGTAAAAAAAATGGAGGTTACGATCCAGATGAAGAAGAGGATGACGACCTCGATACCAATGATTTCGATGATGATGATGATGATTTAGATGATCTCGATGACGACGATGATGATGATTTTGATGCCGAGCCTAAAAAGCCAGCAGCAAAAAAGCCATTGGGTAAGCCAGGTAAAAAATCAAAATCGGAAGACGATGATGAGTTTGAAGAATTCAACCATCGCTTCGAAGATTTTGACAAGTTCGATGACGACGACGACGATTATTAATCGTTAGTTGCCCCTAATAAGTAAATGTATTCAATCCGCTATGGCTTGCCATAGCGGATTTTTTTTATGGGTAACGGTTTGGGCAGCCTTGAGCACAACTTTCTTTGTGTCAAAACATGGTAGCTCCTATACCCATGGGCGTGGTTGGGTGATTGCGCTGCCCATCAGTAGAAACCCTATTTTAGGCACCTTGTGTAATACAGTTGATACCTTCGCCGTTCTATTGCAAATTGCCCCATATGAGAAATACACTCCTGTTGCTAGTTGTATGTTTTGCCCTGCCTACTTTCGCGGCTAATACGGTTTCATTGAAAGATGCATTAGCCCAAGGCCTAATAAGTGTAAAGGCCATTGGTGAAGGCGGATATACGGGTAAGGTAATGGCCCTTGAAATAAGCAGCCTGTACAAGAAAGACCTTGTGGTAGATATACCTGCTGGCCTGCAACTCAACTCAGAAGATAGCACCATACAGGACCTTATTATTACCGACACGCGCCTTTTGGAGCTGGCTGCTGGTAGCAAGCGCAGGCTTATTATCAATGCCATGTGCATACAGCCGAGCAATGGGTCGCCGTATGCCAATAGCGTGTTTATATTAGGTGCCATGGCCAACGATACGTTGGTAAAACTAGCCCAGTACTTAGCCACTAAAGGCTACCAAGACGATTTGGGCCAATCGGCCATTTGGGCTATGGTAAATAACGAAGGGCTCGAAAACGTATATGGCAGCGACCCAACCCGCCTGCAAGATTTGCTACAATACATGCACCTGCTTACAGGTAAGCCACTGCCATGGTACAACAAAGAGAAGGCCGCCCCGCCTGTGGGCCAAGTATATACCCAAGAACCTGCCATCATCCATGCCAACTTTGAGTTTAAGCTAGCCATGGCGGGCACGGCACGCTTAGCCATATACAATGAGGCTGGCGAAGTGGTGTACGTTATCAAGGATAACATGATGGTAAAAAGTGGCAAAAGCACCATGAAATTCCGCATTGAGGTGCGTGGGTACGAAGTGGGCAAATACTTTGTGCGCCTTGAGCTTAATGGCAAGTTGCAAGAAGAGAAGGTGTTTGAGTTGTAAGTGCTGCTAGTTATCATTAAAGCTAAGTATCCTAAATAGCACCCCATGAAGAATTTATTGCTAATAATGACATTGGTTGCCAGCCTATCTGTTATTGAGGCAAAGGATATCGATTTGCAAGATGCCATTGAACAGGGTATTGTAAAAGCTAGTGTTAAAGGTGTCGGTGGGCACCTGGGTAAAGTATTGGCACTAGAGGTAACCAATATTCAAAATAGAACTGTTTACATCAATATCCCTGTCGGGCTTCAGTTCCTTTCAGAGGATGAGGGGCTGCAAGACCTTATTAATACCCAAGGTACACGCTTGGTAATAGCCGCCGGCAGAGTAAATAAACTAATGCTAAATGCCATGTGTATACAACCCAGCAATGGTTCACCTTCGGTGGGGAGTAGCTTTTTAGTAGGTACACTTGCTACAGGGGCATTGCTAGAGTTGGTGCAATATATCTCCCAGAAACAGTACCTAGACAATCTCGGGCAATCGGCGGTATGGACTTTGATACGGGGCGAAGGGCTAGAAAACGTCTATGGGCCAGACCAAAATAAACTGAATGATTTGGTGCAGTTTATGAGCCAGTTAACAGATAAAGAAGTGCCGTGGTACAACAAAGAAAAACTACCGCCGCCTCCCGGACAAGTATTTAGCGCCGAGCCATCTATATTGCATGGCATCTATACCTTTCATTTGGAGCAGAAAGGTTTTGCCAATTTGGCGGTGTACGACTCAACGGGTAAAGAGGTGTTTCTGTTTTTAGAACACTTTGAAGTACTACCCGGCGATAACCGCCTTAAATTTAAGCTTACCGTAAAGGGCTATAAAGCTGGTAAATACTATGCGCGGCTGTTTCTAGATGGGGTAATGAAGGAGGAGAAAATGTTTGAGATATAGGGTTAAGCATGCCCCTTTAGCAAGCTAATCGCCGCGAAGCCAAACTATGGTTAATTGAGTTGAAAGATTTTGGCGGCGGAGTTGTTCAGGGCTGGTGGAAGGTGGTGTGAGCTATTCATATATATTCCAACTGACGCAATTTAGCACGCCATCTTGTTTGGCAATTTCGGTGGCATATACTGGTAATATTTTACTTTCGGGAAAGCATTTCCCAATAAAATCAAGTACTATTTCATCTTCTTTTAAACCAAATGAGGGTATCAGTATAAGCCCCTTAACCTGCAGATAATTGATGTAAATTCCGACTGCTGTTTTTGTCAAGACCATTGGCATTTCGGCACAATTTAGTTTGTTCTCTTTTAACACTTTAGTAAGCCGGTACCGAAAAGAGGGAGATTCTTTAGAAAGGTCATTTACTAAAACCGTATCTCCATTTATAAACCTAATCATTCCATCTGCATGACCTGTATAATCATCATAGTGATGAGGCACGATAATGACAGATGCATTTAAAATTTCCTCTAACTCTGATAATAACTGGAAGGGTTCAATATTTGGATTCTCGTCAAATACTTTATCTGTTACTATTACTTTCTCAGCACACTTAATCACATTACCTCCGTCAAGATTGATACTACTAAAACGCGGCTCAACTCCATTTTTTAAGCATACAATTTTAGGGTCGGATTTCAGATTTTTGTATTTATGTTCATTCAAGTAACTAGGGTCATACCTAAATTGAATAAATTCCTCAGTAGAAACTTGCACTGGCATGTAATCTCTGCACCAAATATCTTTGGTGCTAGCTAAATTTTTTACTACTACATTGTTTCCACTTAAAATTTTGTCTATTGCCCGAAACTCCTTGATATACTTTGATGCAAAAAGCTCAGAGAAATAGACGGTATTAGTTTCCCAATCTGGTATCATTCTGCCAATTCGTTTATTTCTAAACCTATCCAGTGACTTTCGGGA
Source organism: Sphingobacteriales bacterium (assembly GCA_027486795.1). Taxonomy (GTDB): domain Bacteria; phylum Bacteroidota; class Bacteroidia; order Chitinophagales; family CAIOSU01; genus CAIOSU01. Next base: position 111,557 of record JAIXOI010000049.1, read on the forward strand.
TAAGATAATTTTCCTTTGTCAGTAAAGTAGCGGTAAGGCTTGCTGAGAAATTTATCGTCAATAATATAATTTTTAGTTACAGCAGGTTTTAACCCATGGCGGGTTGTGGTGTATATTGCAGGTGCTATAAATGAGTTGGGGACAAGTTGAATAGTGCCTTGTATTTCGGCCTTCCCTAATAACTCGAACAATCTAAACCAAACTTTTAGTGGGCCATTAATATACCTACTTTTACCATCAAGTTTGTCATCTAAAATACCTCTTATTAGTATTCCTCCTACTTGGCCGCTTTTTTCGTCTCCTTCAGCCTGAAAGGTAATATCTACACCTTGATTGTGCATACGCCATTCACCAGCATTGCGGTTATGCTCGTGGGTGGTATAATCTTGGTGCTCATCACTCCAAAAGTAGAATTCAATCTCAGTGATGCGTAACTTATGTTCATTTACTTTTATGGCTGAACGAAATATGTCCTTAGCTATTCGATCGAAAGAGATTTTTATAGAAGCCTCATCCGTTCTATCTATTTTTAAATTTAATTTAGTCATTTTATTTTGTTTTAAAATTAATAATTATTATACTACAAAGCTAAATGATTTAATTGAGAGAACAAAAAAAGTGGATATTTATGGGTTCGGGCTAGCTATTTCCCCCACAGCAAGGGGATTGCTTCAAGCCTGTCTACTTCATAGTTAGGGGAAGGCTGTTCAGGCTTTCGCAATGACGGGTTGGGTGGAATACCAACAAAAAAAGCGCCCCGCATCAACGATGCGGGGCGCTTTAATATCGGCTAGTTACTAATAACTAATCAACTAATAACAAATTAACTACTTTCCAGCAGCCAAAGCAGCTTCTTCTTTGATTTTGTTCAAAGCGCTACCGGCTTTAAACCACTCAATTTGCTGCTCGTTGTAAGTGTGGTTTACGGTGATGCTCTCGCTGCTGCCGTCTTTATGGTTTAGTACCAACGTAAGTGGCACACCAGGCGCGAAAGTAGTAAGACCCACGATGTCGATGCTGTCGTCCTCTTGGATTTTATCGTAGTCGGCTGGGTTGGCAAAGGTCAAGCCCAACATACCTTGCTTCTTCAAGTTGGTTTCGTGTATGCGGGCAAACGAGCGCACCAATACGGCACGTACGGCCAAGTGGCGCGGCTGCATGGCTGCATGCTCGCGGCTACTACCTTCGCCGTAGTTCTCGTCGCCCACAACTATGCTACCAATGCCAGCAGCTTTGTAAGCACGGGCGGCGGTAGGTACCTCTACATACTCACCGGTCAATTGGTTTTTCACTGCGTTCACCTTCTCGTTAAAGAAGTTGGTAGCACCGGTTAGGGTGTTGTTGGCAATGTTATCCAAGTGGCCACGGAAACGCAACCATGGACCAGCCATCGAAATGTGGTCGGTAGTACATTTGCCTTTAGCTTTAATCAAAAGCTTCAAGCCTTTAATGTCGGTACCTTCCCAAGGTTTAAAGCCTTCCAATAGTTGCAAGCGCTCAGATGTTGGGTCAACTATAATCTGCACGGTTGAGCCGTCGGCAGCCGGGGCTTGGTAGCCTGGGTCCTCAGCGTCAAAGCCTTTTGGCGGTAATTCCAAGCCAGTTGGCTCGTCCAATTTCACAGCCACGCCATCACGGTTAATGAGGGTATCGGTAATTGGGTTAAAGGTCAAATCGCCTGCAATGGCAAATGCGGTAACAATTTCAGGCGAAGCCACAAAAGAGTGGGTATTCGGGTTGCCATCGTTACGTTTCGCAAAGTTACGGTTGAACGAAGTGATGATAGAGTTTTTACGGTTCGGGTCGTTAGTGTGGCGGCTCCATTGGCCAATGCACGGGCCGCAAGCGTTTGCCATTACTACGCCACCAATTTTCTCGAAAGTATCCAAAAATCCGTCGCGCTCTACGGTGTAGCGTACTACTTCTGAGCCCGGGGTAATGGTATATTCTGCCTTTACTTTCAGGTTTTTATCGATTGCCTGTTTCGCCAAAGAAGCGGCACGGCTAATGTCTTCGTAAGAAGAATTGGTGCAGCTACCAATCAAACCAACTTCCAATTCTTGCGGATAGTTGTTGTCGCGCACGGCTTGTGCAAATTTCGACAAAGGCCAAGCCAAATCCGGGGTGAAAGGGCCGTTAATGTGCGGCTCTAGCTCGGTAAGGTTGATTTCGATAACTTGATCGAAATAAGCCTCAGGGTTAGCGTATACTTCAGCGTCGGCAATCAAATGCTCGCGAACGGCATCAGCAGCAGCAGCCACATCGGCACGGTCGGTAGAAATCAAATAACGTTTCATGCTATCGTCGTATCCGAAGATAGAGGTGGTAGCGCCAATTTCGGCACCCATGTTACAGATGGTACCTTTGCCTGTGCAGCTAAAGGTTTCGGCACCTGGGCCAAAATATTCAACAATAGCACCAGTACCGCCTTTTACGGTAAGGATGCCAGCAACTTTAAGTATCACGTCTTTAGCCGAAGTCCAACCGCTCATTTTGCCGGTTAGTTTCACACCAATTAATTTAGGGAATTTCAGCTCCCAAGCCATGCCGGCCATTACGTCAACCGCATCGGCACCACCTACGCCAATGGCTACCATACCCAAACCACCCGCGTTAACGGTGTGGCTATCGGTACCAATCATCATACCACCGGGGAAAGCATAGTTTTCCAAGATAACTTGGTGAATGATACCAGCACCTGGTTTCCAGAAACCGATACCATATTTATTCGAAACCGAACCCAAGAAGTTAAACACCTCTTTGTTCACTTCCAACGAAGTAGTTAAATCTTTGGCAGCACCATCCTTGGCCAAAATCAGGTGGTCGCAGTGCACAGTAGAAGGCACGGCAGCTTGTGGCTTGCCAGCTTGCATAAATTGCAACAGGGCCATTTGGGCAGTGGCGTCTTGCATAGCAACGCGGTCGGGGGCAAAATCAACGTACGATTTGCCGCGCTGGAAGTTCTCGGCTTCTTGCGAAGCATACAAGTGAGCGTAAAGAATTTTTTCGGTAAGGGTAAGTGGACGACCTACTACCTCACGGGCTTTAGCTACGCGGGCAGGCAATGCATCGTACACCTTTTGGATCATTTTAAAATCAAATGCCATGATAATATGGGTTTACAAGTGGTGCTTGAAAGTTTTCACGGTGCAAAATTACTAATAATTACGTGTAACTTCATGCACTATTATGTATACTTTGTCCACCTTTTCCAATAGTTACAGCTCAGTTATAGTTCTGTAGCGGTAGATATTATAGTTAGCAATGAACCTTTGGCACAATATACTTTTGGCTTGGCGCAATATCAGGGGCAATATGCTCCGGTTTGTGCTCACGTTTATGATTATTGCAATTGGCCTGTCAGCTATTGTGGGTATTCTTACCGCGGTAGATAGCATGAAGTTTTATTTGGTAAACAACCTCTCGCGGGTGGGCGGTACCAGTTTCACTATCCGAAGCAAGAAAAAGCAAGATGAGGGCGAAAAACCTTCGCCACAGGTAATGTACAAAGAAGCGGCAGGCTTTAAGGAACTGTTTATTATGGAGGATGTAAAAGTATCCATATCAACCAACGCTAGCCAAGCCGCTACTGCCAAATATCGGTACGAAAAAACCAACCCTAACGTGAGCGTAATGGGTATTGACGAAAACTATATTGATATATCAGGCTATGAGTTTCAGTTGGGCCGAAACTTCTCGATACAAGAAATACAGAGCGGCAATAATATAGCCATAATTGGTGCTGAAATAGCCAACAAACTCTTTGCTAAGCCCGATTCTGCCATTAATGCTATTATATCGGTCGGCACATTCCGCTATCAGGTTATTGGGGTGCTAGAGGCCAAGGGCAATAGCATAATGAGCAACGACAACCTGATACTGATAAGCGAACTAAACGCTCGCCGAAACTTCAACCGCGACAACCGGCCCTACGTAGTAACGGTAGCCATGGACGACCCGGAAAGGATGGATGCCGTAATGGACGAAGCGACAGGCGTATTTAGAACAGTGCGGCACTTGCACCCGCTTGAGGACGATAATTTTGAAATGAACCGCAGCGATAGGATTGCCCAAAGTATCATCGAAAATACTCAGTACATTCAAATGGCTGCCTACCTTATTGGGTTTATTACTTTCTTCGGTTCGGGCATTGCGTTGATGAATATAATGCTGGTTTCGGTAAGCGAGCGCACGCGTGAGATTGGCATACACAAAGCCATTGGCGCTCGCAGTGGCCATATTGTTACCCAGTTTTTGGTAGAGACCTTGGTCATTTGCCAAACGGGTGGGGTAGTGGGTATTATGTTGGGCATCATGTTTGGCAATATACTGTCTGTGGTGTTGGATGTGGGCTTTATTATGCCTTGGCAATGGATAGGCGGCGGGTTCTTCTTTTGCCTGTTAATAGGCCTGGCAGCGGGCATTTACCCTGCAATCAAAGCCAGTAGGTTGGATCCAATTGAGGCATTGAGATATGAGTAGTTAATTTGAAAATTTGAAAATGTGCCAATTTGAAAATGGCTTCATCCTCATTTTCAAATTTCCAAATTGTATCATTTTCAAATTGGTTACCCTATCATTTCCAAAAACGTATCCTCATCAATTACCTGAATGCTCGGTATGCTTTGGGCTTTGGTGAGCTTGCTACCTGCGCCTGGGCCAGCTACCAAGTAATCTAAGTTTTTGCTTACGCCGCTAATGAGTTTGCCGCCGTTTTGTTCAACCAAGGCCTGAGCTTCGTCTCTGGTAAATTTGGTAAGCGTGCCCGTGAATAAGAAACTCTTGCCATCCAGTTTATTGTTGGCAGGTACTACTTCTTCCAGCTGGGTTTCAATGTTCACGCCCAGTTCTTTCAGCTTTTTAAGCAACTCAATATTGGCATCGGTATGAAAGAACTCGTAAACGCTCTCCGCAACCTTCGGGCCCACTTCGTCTACCTCCATCAATTGCTCCTGTGTCCAGTTTTCGAAATCGAGGGCAGAGCCTACTTTTTTGGCTAACACTTTAGCTGTGGTAGCACCAATATGCCTAATGCCAAGGGCTGTTATCAAGCGCCAAAGCGGGTGGTTTTTGCTGGCTTCAATACCTACTTTTAGGTTTGCTACACTCTTTGCTTTCCAACCTTCTAGAGCAAGTATGCGGTCATAGTCCAATTGGTAGATGTCCTCCAATTGATTGATGATACCTTCTGCCATAAAACGTTTCACAATGTCTTTGCCGAGTCCGTCAATGTCCATAGCACCTTTGCTCACAAAGTGTATTACACGCTCTTCTTGCTGCACGGGGCACTCAATATTCACGCAGCGCCATATGGCTTCACCTTCGGGCTTCACTAAGGTTGAGTTGCACGAAGGGCATTCACGCGGGAAATCAATAGCCGTTTCCGCGCCAGTTCGGGCGGTAGTTACTACCCCAGCAATATAGGGTATTACATCGCCAGCGCGCTCAACCACTACCGTATCGCCAATTTTGATGTCTTTCTCCAGTATAAAATCTTCGTTGTGCAACGATATGGAGCTAATGGTAACTCCTGCCAGCGGCACTGGCGTTATCTTAGCCACTGGCGTAACGGCACCAGTACGGCCTACCTGAAACTCCACGCGCTCCAATATACTTTGCGCTTGGCGAGCCTTAAATTTAAAGGCTATGGCCCAACGGGGGTGGTGCGCGGTGCTGCCGGTTTCTTGTTGTTTCTGGTAATCATTCAACTTTATTACCATGCCATCAATCTCAATAGGGTAGGCATTCCGTTTTTCTTCCCAATTGCCTACGTGGGCAACTACTTGGGGTATAGTAGGGTATAGGCCAATCTCCTTCACTGGGGCATTAAAGCCCAGCTTATGAAGTGTTTCGATGCTTTCGAAATGGGTTTTCAACCCTCTGCCTAAAACATTGTTACCATCCTTGTCAATGGCGTAGCCTATTTGGTATATCACCGCTTCTAACCCGCGCCTAGCTACTTCGGCACTATCTTTTAAGCGCAATGCACCCGATGCGGTGTTACGCGAATTTTGGAAAGTCTTTAATCCTTGCTCGCGACGTTTTTCGTTCATTTCGGCAAATACTTCATTGCGTATAACTACCTCACCTCGCACTTCGGCCTTTACAATACCGTATTTAGAAAACTCCGCCCTCAACGGAATAGATTTGATTACTTTGGCATTGTTAGTTATGTCCTCACCCATCACGCCATCGCCACGGGTTGCGGCGCGCACCATTAGGTCGTTCTCATAAACTATCGCTATGCTGGAGCCATCAAACTTAGGTTCCACGCAATATTCTATTCCCTCGTTGCCTACCAACTTGCGCAATCGGTTGTCAAACTCAGTTAGGTCTTCCTCATTATAGCTGTTGTCCAACGATAGCATGGGTAAGTTGTGCTCAACAGCTACAAACTCTTCTGTCAATCCTTGTGCCACTCGCTGCGTTGGCGATTCAGGGGTTTGTAAGGCAGGGTAGTTGGCTTCTATTTGCTTTAGGCGCTTAAACAGTTGGTCGTAATCAAAATCCGACACTACTGCTTCCGATTGCACATAGTATCTCCAGTCGTGGTACTTTATCGCATCGCGCAGGTCACTTACTTCTTTATCGGCAGCCTCTTGGTTCTGGGCTATTGGGCTTGCCAATAGCCTATGGCTTAGGTCAAGGTATTCACGTTCTTGCGCTGCGGTGTACATTTGTTTCGATTATGTGCCTATTTGCAAATGTACCAATGTGCTGACAATAATGTGCAACAACTGCTGTACAAAGTGCCCAGGTATTTTCCTTAAAATGGTGCAATAAAAAAGGGGCACCAACTGGCACCCCTATTTTTGTATTATCTATCGTACTGGATTAGCGGTTAAGCACCAAACGACGAACGCCTGAAATGCCATCGGCAGTTACTTTTACAATGTATACGCCATTGGCTTGATTGGTTAAATCAACCACTTCGCGAACTTGGGCCGAACCACTCAATGTAGTTTCGCTTACCAAAGCACCAATGGTATTAAATACTTGTATGCTAACGTTGGTATTGTTTGCCAAGTCGGCTTCAACAGTTACAGTTCCGCTGGTTGGGTTCGGGTAAACGTCAAAGCTAATGTTGTCAGCTACATTGTTTATACCAACTGCGTTACCTACCCTAAGGTTCTGAACGGTTGAGCAACCATTGTTGTCAATTACGGTTATTTCGTAAACACCAGATGCTAGGCCAGTAACTGAAGTAGATGTTGAGCCATTGCTCCAACCAATGGTGTAAGGTGGCCTTCCACCAGAAATATTTAAGGTAACATTGCTAGTGCCGCCGGTGCTTACTACATTCGGGTTCAACATTAGCGGTCCGTATATGGTAATAGACTCAGTAACGCTTACGCCAGCGTTGTTTTCCATGGTCACGGTGTAAGTGCCAGGAGCCAGGCTGAATACCACTGAACCGGTTTGCCCGTTGCTCCAAGTAAAGGTACAATCAGTGCAACCTACAGGTGTTACGAATATCTCTCCTTCTTTACCACCTCCGCAAACACTGTGAGTAATAGATGTAATGTCTATTGCCGCTGCATCCTGTACAACATTTGTAACAGTTTCGTTGGCGCTATTCAAATCAAATTTCAAAGCATTCAAAATCTCACGATTGCTTAACGAAGCGGCATACTCTTGTACCACTGCTACCAAGTGCATGCGATTGGTATTCCAACCAGCAGGTAACGTGTAAGTAAAGGTATTGCTATAGGGAGTAAGAGCAACAATGCTATTTGGTATTACACCAGCTTGACCCCAAGCTCCACCCATAAAGTGGCGAGCAACATCTCGGTGTGCAAAGCCTATGATTGGATTTCCAGCTTGGTAGTAAGGGTGACCAGCTGAACCATTGTAAGCATTAACTTGGTTATACCCCGAGCCAGTGCCAGTTACGCTGTCTTCTATTATGAAAACATTAAAACGGTAGTCTCCAGTTAGGTTCGTCAAAAATTCGGCGGTTACATTAACCGTCAATTCGCGAGTGCTTGGAACGTATGTATTATCGGCACTGATTGATACAATTGAGGGAGTAGACAACCGTTGTTGCGCATATTGATTCCAAGCGCTCCTGCTAGATGCAAGATTAGCTTCAGTAGGAAAAAACACCCTATCAACTGTTCCTGATGGAAAACTGCCACCAGTTACTGCAGTACCAACAGTATTTCCATCTGGAAAATCCATCGCATCATCATTGTGAACACCCACGCCAATTACATGGTCATTGGCATCAAGAATACCCTCTAATACTACCGTACCATCAGGACAGAACTGACACCAAGCTCCTGTATGGTCTTCTACTACCACAAACTTATCGGCAGTGCCAAGCGTAACGTTTACGGTAGCAGATCCATTATTGTTTGCAGATAAATCAGTTTGTCCATTCGGGAAGCTCAATGAAACACTAAGCGTGTATTCACCGCCAGTAAGGCTAATAAGTGAATTGTTGTGCGTAACAGATTTGGTAGCACCTGGTGCCAAAGACAAACCATTTACGATTTCAGTTTTTGTTGTTGCACCGCCATCTGCAGTCCAGCTGAAAGTAAAAGAATTTAAGGTGGCTGTACCATAGTTTTTTACCGTAATAGATACTGGTATCGAACCAACGGTTGACGAGGCAGGAACATCTACTGATACCAATTGCACATCATTGGGTGTTGGTTGAAATACTTTAACGTCATCAACTGCTACGCCATCGGCCCATTCGCCTCCATCATTGTGCACAAATGCAATTTTAACGTTGCTTTGGTTTAAGTATCCGTTTAGGTCAATTGACAAATCTTGCCATGCTGACACACCCGAAATGGTGCTCAATACCGACCAAGTAGAACCGCCATCAATGCTTATTTCTACCGTTGCAATTGAGCCATAGGCACCTGTGTAGTAAGTAGAAAAGGTTAGCCTACCAGAAGTCATGGTGGTGAGGTTAAGCGCAGGGGTAATAAGCATATCCCTATCAGCTACGTTTTGGGTGGTAGCTTGGTTGTCGTACTTATCATCGTTGCTCGCCGCAAACTTGGTGTGTTCCGGAAACGACATAAAATTGCTACTTAATGAAGTGTAGGTGCCAAACTCCCAACCTCTAGATGGCGTGCTTTGCTGGCGCAGCCAACCCGATGGCAGTGAACCAGACTCGAAATTTTGATCGAGCAGTACTACTTGCGAAAAAACGGTAGTGCTTATGAGCATTGATAATAAACTCGTGAGGAGGTAAATACTTTTCATATAGGATAATTAAGGGTTGTTTATAAGTCCTTTACAATTGCTAATGCAATATACTCAAACTCTTAACTTTTTCTTAATCATGGCAATAATTTTTGACCATTTTTTGGGTAAAAACTTGTTTATTGTATCGCTTGGTCTAAGTTGCCGTTAAGATGTGTTAAGTAATGGTGTAATTAACTTGCGAAATATGTATTTTTGAAGTACCTTAGTGTTATTGCAAAAACTATTAGCGATGAAAAAACTTTTAGCTGTATTAATTCTTACGCTCTGTATTAGCGCTGGTACTATCAGCGCTCAGTCTTTTACATTAAGCAGCGATTCGCTATATGGCACGGCCGATGCCAACCGGGCTGAGTTTGTATTGAACTTGAATATTGATAACGAACTAGCCAATAGGCCTTTGAGCTTAAAATGGAAACGCTACGAGAATGTTTTTGCCAATGGCTGGTTAGGCAATCAAATTTGCGTGTATGGCTCTTGCTATTTCTACACCGTTGATACTGGAACGATAATTATATCTGCAGCCAGCAGGGAGGAGTTTTCAGCTCACTTTGGAAACAACAACCTACCCGGCTCTGGTGTGCAGAAGGTAGTGTTCTACGAAGAATCAGACAGTGCTGGCACCGCCGAAACAGTTTATTTTGGTGCTACAATTACCCCTTACACTTCTATTGCTACACCCATGAGCAGTAGCAACAGTCCTTCTGATATTCAGATTTTCCCAAATCCTGCTAAAGAGTATGTTGTAGTAAAACGCCCAGATTTGTTGAACATTAGCCGCATTGAGGTTTACAATATGCTTGGCCTTAAAGTTATTTCGCAAGTTGCCGATCAAGACAATGTTAACAGCCGCATTGATTTGCTCGATTTGCAAAAAGGCGTTTACATGATTCGCATTTTCGACAAAAACAATAATGTTATCCTTACCAAATCGATATCTAAGGTAAGGTAGGCAAAAAATATTCTGGAGATAGTATGCTATCTTCCTCACTTACGAAAGGCCTCCATTTTGGTGGCCTTTTTTGTTTAAAAGCGTTACTGGCGTTGTTTATTTTATCCCTTTAACAAAGCATTTCTTCATCATGATACCATTTATCGAAACTGTAGTCGGCCGTTTTGGCGGCAGGCTTGCCGGAAGCCCAGAGGAAAGGGAGGCGCAGAAATTTGTGAAGGAACATTTCGAAAGTTTGGGTGCTAAGGCCGAAATACAAACTTTTAAGGCTGCCTTAACGGCTAAATTCTTAGCCCTAAAGATTTTTACGGTTGTTTATTTTTTATGCCTAGCGCTATATTGGGTTTCGCTTCCGGCAGCCTTTGTAGTGGCGCTGCTAAACGGTGTTTTGTTTGTGGGCCATTTTCTTACCTATCGCAATTGGCTCGATTTCTTGTTTCCACAAATGGAGTCGAGCAACGTGCAAGCTACGCTTGAGCCGCAAGGTACCGTAAAGCAAACTATTATCGTTGCAGGCCATATTGATAGTGTTCGCGAGTTTCAGTGGTGGTATCATTTAAAAAATTTTGGCGGGTTACTTACTGTTTTGGCTGGTGTGCTATATGTTTTTCAAGGCCCATTACTTTTACTGGTTTGGCTTACGGGTATTGCTTGGGCCGATGCTGTTTGGCTGTTATTGGCCATACTATCGCCAGCTACTTTTAGTATGTACGCAATGCACGGCAAAAAAGTGGTTGATGGTGCTATGGATAACCTTACTGGTGTAGCGGTAGCTGTTGAAATGGCTAAGGTATTTGCTCATGAGAGCCAACCGGGCAAAAGCCGATTGCAGCACACTCGGTTGCGTTTGGTTAGTTTTGGTAGCGAAGAGTGCGGATTGCGTGGCTCAAATGCTTATGCAGTGAGCAATAAAGAGCAATTGCTTAACGAGAATGCACTATTGGTAAATATTGACACGATAAAAGACACCGAGCACCTGAGCATCATTAAACGAGAGCTGAATACACAGGTAAAATATGATAGCCGTTTGGTTGCTGCGGTCAATCAAGCGTTTGTTGATTGTAATGTTCCGGTAAAGCATATTAACCTTAGCGTGGGTGCTACCGATGGAAGTGCTTTTGGTATACACAATTTGCCAACTATTTCTATAATCGGTATCGATTCGAGCCAGTTCGACCCTTGCTACCATACGCGCCTTGACACACTTGAGAACTTAAAACCCGAGGCACTTGAGGTGTTTAAGGTGGTTTTGGTAAATTTTATAGAAGGTTGGGATAGCGGCAAGTATCGGGTTAACTGAAAACTAAAAGTTCCAAGTTGAAAATGGAATGTCAAGTTATCCGAAATTTTGAATTCAGTTAAAAGGCCTCGCCGATAGCTAAGTAAAATCCTCGAGAACCATCAGTGCCAAAACCTGCATCAAAGCGCACGTTAATTCGCTCTTTGGCGTCAATTGTGAAACGTAAACCGCCACCGCCTGCAAATTTTAAGTTATTAAACGCAGGTGAGCTATAACGCCCTGCGGTATTGCCAGCGCTGGCAAAAGCCACTCCAATAAATCTCCAAAAAATGGGGAAACGATATTCCGCGGTAAGCGCATACATATGCTGGTCTCGGTTTCGACCGAAAAAGTAGCCACGCATTAACTCATTGCCCCCAAATGTAGCCATCATTTTAAATGGGGGCAGGTTGCTGTTTACCTGTGCCACTGCTTGCAAGGCTATTATATGGCTGCCTTTGCCTGGGTTAATATACTTTCTTAGGTCTAGTCTTAGGCTCGTTAAATCGGTATTGCCACCCAAAAAGCGGGAGTAAGTGTGGTGGCTCAATATCATGTACCAACCTTTAAATGGATATAGGTTATGATCCCTGGTATCGTATATCATGGCTACTCCCAAGCCAGATGCAGTATATCCTGTTTCGCCCGGTATAATTCGGGTATCGAAAATGCCACCTGCATTGGTTTTCATACTATACACATGCTCAAATCTATATTGGGCTCCCAACTGAAAATGAGGTGCTATTTGCCTTGTGAAGCGGTTTCGGGCTAATAGGTAATCTGATGAAAAGCGCTCCCCGTCGCTAATATCAGTTTCGTTACCCAATCCAAAAAAAGAATCGGGATAGCGTTGCCACAGCAAGGCACCCGTCATTCTTATCTGCCCTTTTCGCCAAAAAACATCCCAATTTGGGTTTACTATAAACTGTTTGTTGAGGGTAAACACAAATACAAATCCTACGTTGGAGAGGTTGCCTGTGCTATCGGTACTGCGGGTTCGGAAAAGCACTTGGGAGCCAAGGCCAAAACCCCAGCGGGTTTCGGGGCTGTAATTGATAAGTGGCACTGGTATTAACCGCACTTTGTAAGGATTGCCCGAAGCGCTGAAGTATTGTTTAAACTTACTTTGTTTAGGTACGTTTTGCGCCAAACTTGCAACTGCTACCATAAAGCAACTGACGAATGCCAGCCACTTAATAGTATTTTTTACGGAATAGTAAGTTTGCAATACTGGCATAGCGCATAAATAAAATAGGCTATCCCAAATTAAAGGGACAGCCTATTATGTTACATAGATTTTGTCGGATTATTGCTTTGGTGCTACCGTATTTGATGGCTTTACTACTGGTGTAGTAGTTTTTACTGGAGCAGTAGTACCAACGTTCACACGGTTGTCAGGGTTTACCACATTGCCACGCGACGGAGCAGTAGTAGTTGATGGGGCTACACCACTTGGTTGCAACTGGCTATTTTCTGTTCTGCCTTTGTCTCCTTGGCTAGTACGAGTTGATGGGGCAGGAGAAGTGGTGGTAGTTCGTAGGCCAGCGGCATCATTGTTAGGCCTTGGGGCCTCGCTCACCTGAGAGCTTTTTTTAGGTGCGTTTGTGGTTGGCACAGAGCTTTGCGCTTGAGCAAAAAATACAATGCCAAATACGAAAGTGCCTACAGCGATAAATTTTTTCATGATGTACTGCGTTTAATATTTTGATAACTATACCCTAAAGATACACCTTTTTATTGTTCTGGCATACGGGCAATGATGGTTTTGCCACCACGTACTTTTTCTTTTAGGTTTATTTCTATTTTGGCATCCAATGGCAAGTACAAATCAATTCTTGAGCCAAATTTAATGAACCCGAACTCGGCACCTTGTATCACTTGCTGGCCTTCTTCAACATAATGCACAATGCGGCGCGCCAAAACACCTGCAACTTGCCTTACCAATACTTCCACGCCATCGTCTTCTATAACGAGTGTGTTCCGCTCATTATGGGTCGACGATTTCGGGTTGTAAGCTACCAGGTATTTTCCAGGGTGGTATTTTACATATTTCACTACACCGCTTATTGGGTTCCAGTTGATGTGCACATTGCTGGGCGACATAAATATGGAAACCAAAAGACGCTTTTCGTTAAAATATTCTACCTCGTGTGTTTCTTCAATAGTTACAATTTTCCCATCGCAAGGGGCTACTATGCACTGCGCATCGGTAATCATAGCCCTGCGCGGCTTACGAAAAAAGTACGCTACAAATAGAAAGAATGCTACCGATATGCCCGAAAGCAAATACAGCCCATTGTACGGCAACAAATTAGAGTAATGGAAGGCCAAATTGAAAGCCGCCAGCACCAAAAAGGTCACCAGTATTATTTTATATCCTTCTTTATGAATCGAAAGTGCCATGAAATAAGGTTAGCCAGAATTGTTGTTAGCCAACAAAAATACTCCTTTTTTAGCCATAATACTACAACGCTCCGCAAAGCTCAATAGTTTTCTAAGATATGAAATTGTGTTCTGTTTCGGGTGTCTGGTTTCGATATGGAGCCTCTCTGATAGCGCAGGTGTCTGGTATGTTGTTGGTACCATTGCAGTTGAAGTGATAACATTGAAAAACGGAAGCATTAACTACCGAACTTCTGCAGTGCTTGTGGCGGCAGTTAGCTATCTTGAGCAAAAATGTAACCTGGCATGTGGATAGAGAAAAACAATCAATTGCACCGCACCTTTAAGTTTAGTGACTTTTCAGAGGCATTTGCCTTTATGACACGGGTAGCACTGTTAGCCGAAAAGCATAACCACCACCCAACCTGGTCCAACACTTACAACACCTTGGATATTTATCTATCTACCCACGATGCTGGAAATACCATTACTGATAAAGACCATAAGCTGGCCAGGGCAATTGACGGTTTGTTGGTGGCTTAAGCAGTGGCAAATTGCTTAGGGCAATGCTCTGGCATAGTTCTTATTGTGCAAAAAAAAGCTGCCTCATAGTGATGAGGCAGCTTCTGAAATCAAACTTTAGCAATAAAATACTATTTCTTTGGCATAATCACACCATCAATTACATGCACTACACCGTTGCTACCTTCCAAATCGGTGGCAGTTACATAGGCACTTGCGCCGGTAGCATCGGTAAGTTTTACTTTACCTTTATCTAGGGTCGCGGTTAGCTTCTCGCCTTGCACTGTGGTAACGATTAGTTTGCCTTTTCCTTTTTCGATACCAGCTAGTACATCAGCAGCTTTAAATTTGCCTGCAACTACATGGTAAGTAAGTATTGACGTCAGCTTTGCTTTATTCTCAGGCTTCAATAGTGTTTCTACTGTGCCTTTTGGCAATTTTTCAAAAGCGGCATTAGTGGGGGCAAATACAGTAAATGGGCCTGCACCTTTCAATGTTTCTACAAGGCCTGCAGCTTTTACAGCGGCTACTAGGGTAGTGTGATCTTTGGAGCTGATGGCAATGTCAACCACGTCGCCACCTTGGTTTACTGGTGCTACAAAAGCGGTGGTGAAAACACCTACCATTAACATCATTACAATTGATTTCAACATAATTTTGGATTTTGGTTTCTAAGGTTACATTAATAATATCTATAACCAAACCCGACAGGTTTTAGTTTAGGCAATTAGTATTAATTTACAAATTAATAACACTTCTTAACTTTGTGAATATATTTTAAATTGTAAAATGAGGGCCGATAAACGTTGCACTAGGCTATTTGTGAGTTAGTGTAAGCTATGGAACTACGGCATCGGTAGCGCAAATTTAAGGTGGTTCATTTGTTGCTATTCTATGATAATCAATCAATTAACCGACGAACTACTTGTCATTTTTACCAATGCCCACAAATATTTCCCATCACCCCGTAACCTTTGCATATGTACTGCCGTAAAAGAGGGTGTGAAGAGTGATAGAGTGTTAAACGATTAACATTAGACGGGATGAGAGTTGAGAAGAAAGAAAACGGTTTGCGCGAGCGCCGATCTAAAACGGTGCGTACTTACCTAAACGAATACACGGCTAACCATGCCATAAGCGAAAAAGATACACTAGGCCTAGCTTCGGCGGCACGTTGTGGAGATCTAACCGCACTGAATACCTTGGTTGATACACACCTTAGTTTGGTGAAAACCGTAGCACGAAAATATCAAAATCAAGGTCTTTCGTTCCAAGAACTTACTTACACAGGCAATATTGGCCTCATTAAAGCTGCCAACAGGTTTGATGAGAGCAAGGGCGTAAGTTTTCGCACCTATGCCATCTGGTGGATTCGCCAAACAATTTCCAAAGCATTACAAGAACATTTGCGCATTAGTGAGGTAAAAGACGTAAGCCTTACCGACCTTTGGGTTATCCCAGAAAGCTTCAGCAACTGGGAGGCCATGGACGATACTGAGCCATCGCGCAAACAGATGTATGCCTTTCTTGAAACGAAGGTGTACGAAATAGCCAAACTTAACCCAAAGGCTCACCCCGAGCGCTTTGCTTGGCTTCCCCGCGCATAGGCGCATTCAAACCCAACCATTTATTGTAAACAATTTTGGCAGCCTAACCATCAGGTAACAGCATCCGTATGTCCGCATCGGAAACCAATGGAACAGCTTGCCACCCATGTAACAGCCGTGTGAACAGGGTTTTAAATTTTGAGGAATAAGGATATGAGGCAGTTGAGAATAAACCAAAGATTTACCACCCGCGATTCGTTAGCACTTGAAAAATATTTCAAGGAAGTGGCTAAACAATCAGCTATTTCGTCTGACGAAGAGGGTATGCTGGCCAAGCGCATCCGCATGGGAGACATGCAATCGTTAGATACTTTAGTGCGCGCAAACCTTAGGTTCGTAATATCGGTAGCCAAGCAATATGAAGGCTTCGGTATGCACCTAGAGGATTTGATAAGCGAGGGTAATATTGGCCTTATGAAAGCCGCACGCCGTTTTGATGAGAGCAAGGGCTATAAGTTTATAAGCTATGCCGTGTTCTGGATAAGACAGTGCATACTCAAGTCGCTAAACGAAAATGCGCGTATTATTAGAATGCCAAGCAATCAATTGGCCCAGATTCAAAAAATGCACAGCACTTTTAGCCGATTAGAACAAATGTTTGGCCGCGAGCCTTCGGCCGAGGAGTTGGCCCTGGAGCTTGACCTTACACCGGCAGAGGTAAACAAGGTATTGTTTCAATCGCAAGGTTCGGTTTCTATTGATAGGCCTATTGGTAGCAACGAAGATGATGTCTCGCTTTTGGATAGGCTAAAGAACGAAGCGGAGGAAGCTCCCGACAATTGCTTGATGCAAGAATCGGTTTCATTGGAGCTTGCACGTTGCCTTGATAGGTTGAATGTTCGTGAAGCAACTGTGATTAAAATGCACTTTGGCTTGGATGGGCAAACCCCTATGAAGTTTGAGGAAATAGCTGAAAGTATGGGATTGGGAAAAGAGCGTGTGCGACAGCTTAAAGTACAAGGCATAAGAAAACTGCAGAACCTTACGCAACGTAGCGGACTGCTTAATAAGATTTAGTAGAATTGGTTGATTGGTTAATCAGTTATTGGTTAATCAGTGATCAGGAGGGACTAAAAAACAGAAGACATCGAACGCTTGAAAAGCGAAGTGCAAAATATGAAAAGTACTAGTCACTATTCACTGGCAACTAGTTACTCAAAGAAATGAGGTTGGTTTTGAGACCTGAAGGATAATAGGGGGTTGGCCGTTTTTGTGCCACTCTTACGGGCAACCCCTGCCTTTAGGATTTGGCTGATTGGTTATAGGTTAACAGGTTATTGGTTATTAGTTAATACGTTAACGAAAAGAGGGAACTATAAAATTGAGGATACCGCAAGCTTTATAAGCGATGCGAAAAAAGATAAAGAGTGCTATTTACTAATCAACAGTAACTAGTTACTCAAGAAATAGTGGATTGCAAATAAGGATGCTAAAACATAACCTTACTCGCTCTCCGCACTGAAATGAGGTTGGTTTTGAGACTTAAAGGAAACGGGCTGCCGCGCCAGGCTGCAAACTTGCACGGCGGCCCCCTTTAAAGTATCTGAAGACTTATCCTAAAAAATAGTGGATTGTCGAATATTGGAAATGCAAACACACTCCATACTCGCTCTCTACACTGGATTGAGGTTGGTTTTGAGATTTAAAGGAAAACGGGCTGTCGTGATGTCTCCACCGTTGCGACGGCCCCCTTTAAAGAGGTTGATTGTTTAATCAGTTATTGGTTGATTAATGAACCGAAAGACTTGTGGTAAAAAATAGTGGATTGTCGAATATTGGAAATGCAAACGCACTCCATACTCGCTCTCTACACTGGATTGAGGTTGGTTTTGAGACAGTAATATAGGCTCCTTAATTGGGGCCTTTACTGTTTTAGTAGGCTATAGTTGAGGGCAAGGAATGCTCAAACGGCGTTTGCCAACAGTGGTAAATAAACCTGAGTATATCAGCGATATCTCGTAAGCACCACGAGAGTCACTTACTGTATTGAGCTTTGAGATGTTAACGTCATACGATAGCCCAATCATAAAGCGAACAAAATCTAACCTAGCACCAACAATAACAGCATCTGGGGTGGTGTTGCTTATGCGTCCCCAAGCGCCTAAAGCAAAGGCAACGTCTCCGTCATCACGGTACTCCATAACAAACTGGAGGTAAGTGCCAAAATTCGCCAATCTTGAGGGGCCTTGTTGGGCATACATGATACTTGGCAAAAAGTACATGCTGCGGGTAGCTTGAAATGAGCCTCCTGCATGAAATGTATATTTTGGCTCAAGGCTATAGTTGGCACTTGATAAGAGCGATATTTTAGGTTGTAAAATGTGAGCATAGGCCGCGCCCAAGTATACGTTCACGAATTTATTGGGCATTATTTGGTAAAGTAGCCCTACACTAGCATCAGGTTTTAAGCCAGAACCTCCTGCCACGTTTTCGCCAGAGAGAATATCTGGGTCAACCTCAATGCCATTGTACTGGTTGTCGAAAATTAACTCTTCCGTATCAATGCGCTGTCCAATTAAGTTAAACTGGCCACCAATACCCAAAGTGTGTTTCACTTTACGCCCCAGTTGCTTCCTATAACCAAGCGACAAAGTAAGCTGGTTGGTACCAAATGCCGCGGTACCTGCCACATCGTTATAAAAATGCAGACCAACTGCAAAATTATCGTCTTTTAGCTGTGCTTTAAACAAGGATAACTCAGCAGATGCTGCCGCGGTGCGGTAAGTATTGGTAAAACTACCCCATTGGCTGCGGTAGTTGGCTATAATGCGGTAATCGCCATCAAAAAAGCCCGTGAGCGCTGGGTTTAGAAACAAAGGATTGGCGTTGAATTGGGAAAATTGCGGATCCTGTGCCTTCAGCACGGATGCCAAAGCCACCAAGAACAACAATATCACCAACCTACTATTCCTCATCTCAATAAGGTTATATTTCCTTTTATGGTGCGCTCTTTACCATTGGCAAACTGCAGAACAGCATAATACACATAAACGCCTTGCACTGCGGGTGTGCCCGCTTTATTGTTTCCATCCCAACCAATTCCTTGGTCAGTAGTCACAAACATTTCTTGTCCCCACCGGTCAAAAATCCTAAAATCTACACTTGCCAATCTTGGGCTTCTCAAAAACAAGAAATCATTTTTGCCATCCCCGTTTGGCGAAAATGCCGTCGGCACAAAAGATGAGTTTTCATCTTTAATTACCGTTATCAAAATACTAGTGTCGGCCTCACAGCCATCCAAATCGACAACCTGAAGCGTGTAGAGCGTTGTTTGTCTTGGTTCGGCTCTTGGGTTGGGGCAGGTGCCGCACGACAAGCCAGTTATTGGTTCCCAAAAAAAAGTAATCAAAGGGTTCGGGCTAATAACTTGCAATGGCAGTTGGTCGCCATTAAATATAGTAGCCTCGCTAGGGTCAATGCTCAATATCACCGGCTCGCCAATATTAGGCAACAAACTATCAATCGTAAAAGTACAGCCTTCATCGTCAGTTATGGTCAGGTTATATTGCCCTTCCACAAGTTCTTCAATCTCAGGATCGCGTATGTCATTGTTCCAAATATATTCATATGGGCCGGTGCCGCCCGTGGCCAAAACCGACAGGTATCCGTTTGCCCCACGGCAGCGCTCTGGTGCTACTGAGTCAAACACGCCCAGCAAATCGGTGCTAGGTGCGCAAGGGCCATTGCATGCGTCAAAGGTAGGCGCTCCGCCTGTTTGCCAGTTGCCAGTTCCATCTAAGGTTCGGTAAATGGTCTGGTCGGCAGCTGGCGAGCGGCCAGCATAATTTATTTCTAGGCCGGCACTCATTTGGTCGGCGGCTTTAAAGCTGGCAGGGAAAGTACAGGTTGTGCTGCCCGGTGCGCAAGGTGTTCCGTCATATTCGGGTTGGGCGCTTCTAGCATTGGGCTCGCCGGTGTTCAATGTCCAGTATACGGCATCGCTTACGGTACCGTCTTGTTGGTAAATGGCCAGCCAACCATAGCCATTATTCAAGCTCCAGTTGCCGGCAGTACACAGGTTGCCCGTGCCGCAAAAGGCCGAAAGGTCAATATCGGCGCCTGTTACATTGGGGCCACCGATAATTAAATGTCCAAGTGGGTTAATGATAGTGCCTGCAGGGAAAGTAAACGAGCCAAAGTTGGTTGGACTGGTGTAGCTTGCTAGCACGTAGCAACCCAAATCAATGGTATCGCAACGCGAGCTGTTATAAATCTCTACCCACTCATAACCAAAATTGGTTTGGGCGCAATCAACTAAAGATTGGTAGAGTGGCGCTGCAGGGTCCTGTGGAGGATTGATGTATAACTCATTGAGTACAATTTGTGCTGAAATGGGGCCATTGGCCAGCCACGCCATCAACAATATCAACCCGACTTTTTTAGTAAAATACATCATACTACAATAGCAAAATTAATAAAACTGCACCAACCCGTGCACTATTGCCTAAACTATGATACAAAAACATATTTTGACCATTGCCGACGGTATCCATACATTGTTGATTTCTTCTAAAACGCTTAAAAGAACCTTACAGTATATTGCAGTACAATATGGTATTAACCAGTTACTTGGTTGGTATTATTATAATTCAGTTATTGGTAAATTTTCAAATTGCATCCTCCAACATGGAATATGGCATTTGCGACCTGAGTGTAGCGCCCATTAGGGCTGAGCCTTCTGACAAAAGCGAGATGGTTAGCCAATTACTTTTTGGCGAAACGGTTTCGGTTATTCAACGGGAGAAAAGTTGGGTAAAGGTAGAGGCAGCCTATGACCACTATGAGGGTTGGGTTGATGAGAAGCAGTTTATACCGCTCACAAAAGAGCAGTTTGTGCAAATGAATAGCAAGTTTATGCCCGTGGCATTGGATGTGGTGCAATCGGCGGTAAGCTCTGAGAGGCATATACCTATCCTTATTGGCAGTAGTTTGCCAGGGTTCGATGGTATGAATTTTCGCGTTGGCAAGGAGAAATTCGTTTACAACGGCCAAGCCATACAACCCGACCATGACCGTATGCAAGTAGATAAGTTTATTGAGAAGGTTGCCCTACGGTTTATGAATGCCCCTTACCTATGGGGAGGGCGTAGTTTATTTGGCATTGATTGCAGTGGATTTACACAGGTAGTATATAAACTGCTTTGCATCCCCATTCCGCGCGATGCTTACCAGCAGGCCGAGGGTGGGCAATTGATTGATTTTGTTGCCCAAGCCCAAGAAGGAGATTTGGCATTTTTCGAAAACGACGAAGGCCGCATAACCCATGTAGGTATAGTGCTAAACGATGGCCGAATAATACATGCTGCTGGCCGGGTGCGCATTGATATGCTCGACCATTATGGCATTTACAATAAAGAAAAAAAGAAATACACCCACCGATTGAAGGTGGTAAAGCGCTTTTTTTAGACTTATGTAAGGTAAAAGCTATCCGTCGGTTTTGGTTCGATATAGCCTATTTTACTTTGGCCTAAATTTCCGTTCCATTTAACCGTTCATCCTCTTAATTGAACTATTCAACGATTTTATGGTTGGATATTCGTTGGAATTCCCTAAATTCAGCTTACGCACAGTCCGTTTGTGTTTACATGAATACTGTTATAATTTCCTGATAGTCCGACGACAGGGAGGGTTAAGACCGCTATGCTATACGTGCAGTAGTTTTAACCCTCTTTTATTTTGCAGGGTTTTCAAGCGTTGCTTTTTGCATTTTTGCCCATTCAATGTTATTCTGCGGAATTTCGTTGGTAGGGTCCAATGCCACGGCCTTGTTACAAGCATCTATGGCTTTATCGTACTCTTTAAGTTGGTTGTAGGCAGCACAAATGTTGTTCCAAGCATCAAAACTTTTAGGGTTTAATTCTAGTATTTTCTGGTTGGCAGCTATACACCCTAAGTAATCGCCTTCATTGTATTTCTTGATGCCTATTTTAAACAAATCTTGTGGGGTAGGGGCTATGGTATCAATTATTACCAGTTCTTTCTTTTTGCTAAAAGTATCCAGCTCAAAATCAGGCAATACATCTGCCGCGTGCAGCAAGTTATAGGTTATGGGGTCGTAAATGTCATAATCGATAAACACGCGCTTAAATTGGGTTAAGTTGTAGGCCGCTATGCTCATGATGGCAAACACACCTGCGTAGAGCGCAATTTTTCTTTTTTGCACCAGTTGATTAATAATTGCCGGCAGCACAATGGCTACCATAAACAGCAGTATCCATTCCAAGTAGTTAATGTACCGTAAGTTTAGGGTTGCAAAAGTCACTGCCATGGCATCGAGCGCAAATAAGGCCACAATAATGAGCCCATCGGCTTGTCTTAGTTCTTTTTTAGCCATGTAATAACCCAAACACACCAGCCCAAGCAATAATAGCACGGGCGAAAGCAATGCATAATCTAGCAAAATTCTGTACCAATGGCCCTGTTGGTAAAGGTAGTGGTAGCTATTGTATTGGTTGTAGGCTATACCCTCGCCCATTACCGAAAAAATAGTCATGAAATTATCCCAACCGAGAAACACAGTGTATGCGGTGATAAGCAATATCGGAACAGCGGTAGCTACTATCAGACCGTCGGTAAATCGATATTTCCCTTTTTCTTTGAAGTAGTAAGCCAGCCATACCAAAGCAAACCCGGGCAAAAACAAAAGGCTTGGCTCTTTTTCCAATACCAATAGCACCTGCATTACTATAAAGTATGCCAGCCATTTATAGGAAGGTGTTTTTAAGTATTGCAAAAACGTAAAGACTGTGGCCACCACAAAAAGGTAATTGCTATTGTCCATTAAGGCGCGCCTTGCTATGCCCAAACCCAAGGGCGCTGTAACCAATAACACGGCAAAGAGCAGTGCCGGTAGGGGGCCATACCGCTCTTTGGCAAACCTAAAAGAAAGGAAAACCACAAGACTATATGAAAGGGTGGATAGCCAACTAAGCGCAGCCATGCCATCAAAAATGTTTACAAAAACCCACGCCTGAAACAGATGCACTATGCGCAATGGCGATGGCCATACGTACTTATCAGGTCTATCGGCATGGTATTTTGCAACGTGTTTCATGCCGTCCATAAAGCCATCGGCCTTAAGGGTAAGGGCATAATTCATATAGTTACCCTCATCGGCATTCAACCTATATTCGCCCTCGTTGGGGAAACTTAGATACAGGCCAAGTACCATACCTGCAATGATTAGCAGGCAGGCAATCTCGTATTTTAATTTTATTAATGCCATATAGTAGCTGCTAAAATAGATAATGGGCGCCATTTCGGCCTTATAATTGCGAAAAGATTATCATCAAACAACATTCGCTAGTGAATACTATTCCAAAAGCAATGGTTTCCACACCCTTTTGTTATTATCTACTAAATAAAATAGCCGAAGGGGTGTTATCTTTGTTATTGGAATAGTACTGAGGTTGATGTATAATGTACGATGTACAAAGTACGATGTAATTAAAATGAAGGATGAAGTAATCGTTCTTAGCATTTCCTTTGTGCGCTTCGTGGTTAAACAAATAATACCATTGTACTTTGTACATCGTACATTTTACATCCAGAATACATTGTACATAAACCCATGAGTGAAGAGCTAGAAGAGGATCTACCAGCAGACGAACAGCCCATTGAAGGCAGCGAGCAGCTATCGGGCTCGGTGCAGGTTGGTGGTATGTACAAAGATTGGTTTTTGGATTACGCCTCGTACGTAATTCTGGAGCGTGCTGTGCCTGCCATTGAAGATGGCTTGAAGCCCGTGCAACGACGCATACTCCACTCAATGAAGGTGATAGACGATGGCCGATTCAATAAAGTAGCCAACATTATTGGGCAAACCATGCAGTACCACCCCCACGGCGATGCCGCTATTGGCGATGCTATGGTGAACATGGGCCAAAAAGACCTGCTTATTGAGTGCCAAGGTAACTGGGGCGATATACGCACTGGCGACGGCGCGGCCGCGCCCCGATACATTGAAGCACGCCTGAGCAAGTTTGCTCTTGAAGTGGCTTTTAATGGCGATACCACCGAGTGGCAACTATCATACGACGGACGAAAGCAGGAGCCCGTAGCCTTGCCCATGAAATTCCCTTTGCTGTTGGCACAGGGCGTTGAGGGTATTGCGGTAGGTTTGGCAACCAAGGTATTGCCCCACAATTTTATCGAACTCATTGATGGTTCCATAGCGATATTGAAAGGCGAGGACGTAGTTATTTATCCCGACTTTTTAACCGGCGGCTCGGTTGATGTAACCGAATACAACGGCGGGGCTCGAGGTGGTAGAGTAAAAGTGCGTGCAAAAATTGACAGCCCGGATAAGAAGACCCTCATTATAAGGGAAATACCTTACGGTACCACCACTACCAGCATTATCGATAGCATTATTAAAGCCAACGATAAAGGCAAGATTAAGATTAAGAAAGTAGTGGATAACACCGCTGCCGATGTAGAGTTAGTGGTAGAATTGGCACCGGGCATTTCGCCGGATGTAACTATTGATGCGTTGTATGCTTTTACGGAATGTGAGGTGAGTATATCGCCCAACGCTTGTATCATCATCAAGGACAAGCCGCACTTTCTGAATGTAAACGAGATACTGAGGTTGTGCACGTTCCAGACCAAGGAACTGCTGCGCCAAGAGCTGGAGATTGAGAAGCGTGAACTGGAAGAGAAGTGGCACTTTGCCTCGTTGGAGAAAATCTTCATCGAGAACCGCATCTATCGCGATATTGAGGAAGAAGAAACCTGGGAGGGTGTAATAGCAGCCATTGATAAGGGTTTAGATCCGTTTAAGGGCATTTTCCATCGCGAGATTACCGAAGAGGATATTGTAAAGCTTACCGAAATACGCATTAAGCGCATTTCTAAGTTTGATGCCTTTAAGGCCGATGAGCTGATAAAAAAGCTGGAAGACGACCTAAAGCAGGTAAAACACCACTTGAAACATCTCACCGATTATGCCATTGCCTACTACCAACGCCTAAAAGACAAGTACAGCAAAGGCCGCCAGCGCAAAACGGAAATCCGTTTGTTTGATAGTATTCAAGCGGCACAAGTAGCAGTTGCTAACCAAAAGCTATACGTAAACCGTGAGGAAGGCTTTATTGGTTATGGCATGAAAAAGGATGAGTACATTGGCGATTGCTCTGATATTGATGACATTATCGTGTTCTTGTCCGATGGTCGCTACCAAGTAACCAAAGTGAGCGAAAAAGCTTTTGTGGGCAAAGATATAATTCACGCGGGCGTTTGGAAACGGGGCGATGAGCGCATGGTTTACAATGCCGCCTATTGGGATACCAAGAGCAAACGTGCCTTTGTGAAACGGTTTAGTGTGCCAGCGGTTACCCGCGATAAAGAGTATGATGTAACCCAAGGGGCCAAGAGTAGTAAAGTGCTTTACTTTAGTGCCAACCCCAATGGCGAAGCCGAGATAGTGAGCGTGCTACTTACCCCAGGCAGCACCGCAAGGGTGAAGAAATTTGATTTTGATTTTTCGACACTTGAGATAAAGGGCCGCACCAGTAAGGGTAATACCTTGACCAAATACCCGGTTAAGAAAATAGACAAGATATCGTCGGGTACTTCTACTTTGGGTGGTATTGATGTGTGGTTGGATGAATCGGTGGGTAGGTTGAATATGGAAGAGCGTGGCCGCTACTTAGGCAACTTTGAGGGCGATGACAAGATATTGGTGATATACAAAGACGGCCACTACGAGATAACTGGCTTTGAAATGACCAACCGTTATGAGCTATCGGATATACTCATTATTAAGCAACTGAATATTGAAGAAGTGGTTACTGCTATCCACTACGATGCAGAGAAGCAGAACTACTTTGTGAAGCGTTTCTATATTGAGCAAACCAAGCCTGGGCAGAAGTACTTATTTATTAGCGAAGCCAAGGATAGTAAGTTGGTATTGCTTACACTAGATAACCGCCCGAACGTGGAGGTAAAAGTAACCAAGGGCAAAGCCAAAACCCCAGAAACAGAAGTGGTGGCCTTGGCCGACTTTATCGATATCAAGGGTTGGAAGGCATTGGGCAACCGCCTAAGCCTGAACGATGTGGTGAAAGTAACCAAACTGGATAGCGACCCTGACCCTGAGCCAGAACCCATGCCCGACGGCAATGACGATGATGATGACAGCGGCGAAACCTTAGGCGATGATACTGCAGACGAGGGTAATGATGATGCGGATGGTGATGAAATAACAGTTACGGAAGACGAAACCGAAGAGGAGACTAATGACGAGGCCGTTACCGATGAGGCCCCAGCACCTAAACTAGCACCTAAACCTACGCCAAAGCCAGAGCCTAAGCCTGCTCCTGTTGCCCCTAAACCAACACCTGCCCCAAAACCAGAACCAGAGCAGCCAAAAGCTGCAGAGCCAAAGCCAGAACCCGATAGCACAAAGCTAAACACCGGCAGCGAAGTAGAGTGGGATATGCAGAAAAAGACCAAAACCACTAAGCTGCCTCCGAATGATACTAGTCAGGGTAGTTTGTTTTGATGGGGTGGTATAAATTACGGTTCTATTTGGTTAAGGTTATTTCCTCTATCTCCTTAAAATCGTAACTTCCCTTTTTGTTTTCAAAGTTTATAATGTTAGAACCAACAAATTCAGCAAGATTTACGGGCACTGCATTTCCAATCAACTGTTCTATAGTTGATTTATTCCCTAGCCATTTAAAGTCTTTTGGAAAGGTTTGTATTTGCGCCCTTTCAATTGTTGATAAGGGTCTAATTTTCATTAAATCATGGCAAGGGTCTCCAGAATGGAATGAATAACCAGGTGGAATAGGCCTGTTTACCCCTCTAATAGTTGGACTCGGTTCATCAATGCTAAATATTCCTCTTCTGGCATAACTTCTCGGATGGCGGTAATAGAATTCAGTACCTAGTTTGTCGTTGAAATATTCTCTTACACTTAACCTATTTGTTGATAAACCGTTTAAGATATTTGGTAAGATAAATCCGTTTACCTCACCTAATTTGCCTATTAAAAAAAATCGTTTGCGTTTTTGTGGGACATTGCAATAACTTGCGTCTAATACTACAGATGTTAGCCCGTAACCTGCATTTTGTAAGGAGTTTTTGATTTTTTTTAGCACATTGGACTTTTCTATTCTGTCTACATTTTCCATTAGAAACCATTTAGGTTTAACACCAATGACAATGTCGCAAAAGGAAACAGACAAATCAGCTCTGCTGCCAGTTTCATCTCTCTTACCTGCGCTGGAAAAATCTTGACAAGGTGGACCACCAGCAATTAGATCTGGTTTAAATTTTGTAATATGCTCAATTGCGTCATTAACCTTTTGCAAATCAAAGTGAAAAATGGGATGATCTTCAAAGTTATTTCTATAAACTTTAAGCGCAGGCTCCCAATATTCATAGGCCGCAGCAATATCAATTCCAGAATTTGATAAACCGAGGCTAAGGCCACCACAACCAGCAAATAAATCAATAGCCTTCATAATCTAGAAAATATCAGGTGAATTAACAATTACGGCATCAAACCTACGCTCTGGTGATAACATATTTTGGCCACCACCTAGTATTATTTCTTTTATTTCAGCCTTAGTTATTCTAGGTTTTTCTAGTTCAGGGCTTTGCATAAATTTTTGAGTTTTTTTACCTGAAACTGAGAATGCTTTGTCATTCTTCACCGTAAAAGCTAACTTCTGAAAGATATCTTTTGGTTCAAAAGAACCCTTAATATAGAATTCATTTAGCATAAAGAATAGCTGTATCAAAGCTCTTGTGGGTCTGTCCACAGATACTGTGGGATCTAGAGGGCTTGATTTGGACTCGCTCATAAATAATCGTGTGAAGGCTAAATCCGACCAAACAAACACATCTAGGCAATTGTCAGCTAAAAGGGAAGATTTCCCCTTTGTTTTCCATATAGGCTGTATAATTGCAGGTTTCTGATTGTTTAAATTATCAATGATTAAATTATTCATTCTGCTCCAAATTTCACCAATAATGGGATTAACTTGCGCGGCTTCTGTATAGCTTGAAACATTGCCAAAACCGTTTTTTCCAAAATACTTGCTCAAAGCTTTTCTATCCGTTTTATACATGTCGGCAAGGCTGCAAGCCAAAAAATGAATAGAAGGCATTCTAATTACTAGTTCACAACCAAATTTATTTTCAGGTAGAAAATGGGTGCTTTCGTCTGGTAGAGTTGTTAATTTTACTTCATAACCAGCTAGTGCCTGATAAGTAGTTTTATTAAGTAGCATTAAATCTACCTTTGGTGCCGAACCTATGGTAATAGTTTGGTAAGGAGTATAGGCAGATTCAAAGGAGTAAAATAATGAGTCGTCTAATGGATGACTACGGAACAATTCGGTAGCACTAATATAATCCTTAGTGACCTCGCCTTTTTCATTTAGTTTGAGATATACGCTTGGTATACTTTTACTATCCATATATGCAATTAATGCAGCTGGAAATGTCGAATTAAATTTATTTTTCCCCCAATCCTCTTTTTTAGTGAAATCCCTATTAGAATGCTTTATGCCAAATAAACTAGGTTTGGATTTCATGGAATTCAGATTACTATCATTATCAAACAAATGATTATACTTCAATTACGCTTTTCCCTTCAGCTGCATCACTTCGCGTTGCAGCTCCAGCATCATGCCCATCATGCGCTCAATGCTCATGTCTTGCTCGGCTGGGGCATGGCTAATGAAAAGTTTGGCTTTCCATACTTCCACCACATCTTCCAAGGGTATTTCGTAGGGGCTGTAGCTAGGGTTATCGGAGCGCAAAAGGAGCTTTTGCGTTTCGGGTAGTTGATTGAATAGGCGCTTATAAACAATACCATCGTTTCTGGAAACCACCACGTAAGTAAGGCCATCTTTTATGCCCGTCCAGTCTTGAATATACTCGCCCACTACCACTGAGCCCGGTTGCAAAGGCAACATACTATCTCCACTAATCTCAAAGGCACGGTAAGTACCTTCGCTTAAGAACGGCAAACGGAAACGCGGTAGTTCTTCAATATACTCTGGGTCGGCATAGCCGTTTAGGTAGCCAGCGGCAGCCTTGGCAGGCACCAACTCAACAAACTCGCGGTTTTGCTCGTCCACGGTAATGGTAAGCACCCTAAGCTTGCGGCCTTCGGTATCAACGTTGCCTGCTTCTTCCTTAAATAGGTTTTTGGCGGCAATTTTGCTCAAGTTGCGGCTCAGTAGCTGATCCAACGATAGGTTGAACATTTTTGCTAAGGCGCGTTGTACATCCAAGTTGGGTTTGGCACGGCCTTCTTCGTAGGCACCCAAGGTGGCACGTTTAATTTTTAAAAGGTCGGCAAACTCTTGTTGGGTAATACCTTTCTGCTTGCGCAGAAAGCGAATATTGACGTTGATTATGTCCATGGCAGCTCTTGCGGTCGTCTAAAGAAATTAGTACCTTTGGCTAAAGATATTACAAATATACTAACAAATATCCCACAATTGCAAATCAGTCAATTTTCTTTAGTATTGTAGTGTATGCCTACCGATAATGAGCGCACCATATTGCACATGGACTTGGA
Organism: Sphingobacteriales bacterium; assembly: GCA_027486795.1. GTDB lineage: Bacteria > Bacteroidota > Bacteroidia > Chitinophagales > CAIOSU01 > CAIOSU01. Next base: position 141,064 of record JAIXOI010000049.1, read on the forward strand.
CAGTTTCTTCGTCTCCGTTGAGCGGCTCAAGAACCCGGAGCTGGTAGGCAAGCCTGTAATTGTAGGCGGCAGCAGCAAGCGTGGGGTAGTGGCAGCCTGCAGCTACGAAACCCGGAAATTTGGCGTGCACAGCGCCATGCCCATGATGCAGGCGCTTAAATTGTGCCCCGATGCTATTGTTATTAGTGGCAGCCATGGCGAGTATAGCCTGTGTAGCAAGCAAGTAACTAATATTATCAGAGAAGAAGCGCCGTTGTTCGAGAAATCGAGCATTGATGAGTTTTATATCGACCTATCGGGCATGGAGAAGTATTTTGGCTGCTACCAATGGGCCACCAAGCTCCGGCAACGAATCATGACCGAAACCAACCTGCCCATATCCTTCGGCTTATCGGTAAACAAAATGATGGCCAAAATAGCCACGGGTGAGGCCAAGCCCAACGGACAATTGATGATACCTCGCGGCACGGAAGCTGAGTTTTTGGCCCCGATGAAGGTGGGCAAAATTCCGTTCATTGGCGAGAAAACCGAAGAGACCCTTAATAAGCTGGGCATCAAAACCGTCGGCCAATTAGCTAACTACAATCCTAAACACTTAGAGCAGTTTATCGGTAGCCATGCCATCAGTTTGCAACAGCGGGCGCGGGGTATTGATAACAGCCCGGTTACACCTTTCCATGAGGCCAAGTCGGTGAGCACGGAGCGCACGTTTTATGAAGATACCATGGATGTGGTCTACCTGCGCTCGCTGTTGAGCGCCATGGTGGAGAAGGTGGCTTTTGAGCTGCGCGATGATAACAAAATGGCGGCTTGCGTTACGGTAAAAGTGCGCTACCCCGATTTTAAAACCGTAAGCAAACAAGGCATGGTAGAGCTTACCGCCAGCGACCATATTTTTGCCGAAAAGGCCCATCAACTCTTCAATGAGCTGTGGGACCATAAAACACCCATCCGCCTCTTGGGTTTCCGATTGGGTAACTTGGAACATGGCCAACAGCAATTGGATATGTTTAGGGATAAGCCTGAGCAGGTAAAGCTATATCAAGCCCTCGATAAAATAAAGAGCCTACATGGCAACAACAAAATTGCTCGTGCTAGCGGCATTGGGCATAAGATACACGATAAGGATGCGAATCCGTTTAGTAGGGAGTAGTCCTCAGTTGACGGTCGACGGACCACGGTGTGCTCAAAGTAGTGTTTAATGATTGTCTCAAATTTTATAGAAAATATGTTGCTTAGCTCTTTTCTGAACTAAACCAACAATCCGTATATTTATCATTGAATAAACTAAGCAATATGTCATTAAAAGATGCACGAAGTAACCTGCACCTGCTCATTGACGCGATTGATGACGAGGGTGTATTGAATATTTGTAGAGAAATACTGGAGCGTGAAAAGGTTCGTACCCAGGAAGCTTGGGATATGATTTCGGACGAGGAAAAAGCGAGTATTGAAAGAGGTTTGGCCGATATTGAAGCAGGAAAGGTAAGCAGCTATGAGGATGTAAGAAAATCCATTAAAGAGCGCTTTAACTTTTGACATGTTAAAGGAAAAGTGGTCCAAGGAAGCTGAGAGTAAGGTTAATGAAATCCTACAGTTTTTCGTAACCAATTGGACCGAGCGAGAAGCTTTTAAGTTTTTGCTTAAAATTGAGAGGGTTGTGTCAATGATAATAAAGCGACCGTTAATTTATCCCATCTTTAAGAACGACATTAGAAAAGAGGTGATTTTAAAACAGGTAACGCTGTATTACAGAATTAAAGGCCGAACACTGCTGATAGTCACCTTGTTTGATAATCGTCAGAGTCCAAGTAAACTTAAGAAGGTGAAATAAGTAGCTAAGGTTAAGCCCATTGACGCCTTTTTCCCCAATCAACCAATCAACCAGTCAACAAATCAACCAAAATACCCTACTTTTGCCGCATGGAATGGCGCAACCACATTGTTTTGAACCAAGAGGGAAAACCAAGTATTAAGGGTACTAAAATTACCTTAGAGCAATTGATGGAAGGCCTTTCGCTAGAGTGGAGCTTGGAAGAATTGCTGGAGAACTACCCCCACATGCGCAAAAACGACCTTTTGGCCGTATTTGCCTACCTGCAAGAGTGCCTGCACGATAAGGAAGTGAAATAATCGAAATTTAGCGGTAATGGTTTGCTAATAGCTTAATGGGTCAAACTCTATTAAGCAGTAGTTACATCTTCAGCTCTTTCAACCACTCTGCCAGCACAGGCCCAATATCAGTGCGCTTCAGCCCGAGGGCAATGTTGGTTTTAATAAAATCGAGGGTGTTGCCTACATCATAGCGGGTGCCTTCATACACATACCCATACATAGGGTGTGCTTGCAGCATCATTTGCATGGCATCGGTTAGTTGTATTTCGTTGTTTACGCCGCGGCCGATTTGCTCCAAATAAGTAAATATCTCCGGATTGAAAATGTATCGGCCACCAATAGCCAAATTGCTAGGGGCGTCTGCTGCTTGGGGCTTTTCTACAAAGCTGCGGGCTTTAAATAGGTTATTGCCAATGTCTTCACCATCCATAATGCCATAGCGGTGAACCTTTTCCATCGGTACACGCTCCATGGCCACTACGCTGTCGTTGGTTTTTTGGTATTGTACTATCAGTTGCGATAGCACTGGGTCGCCAGGATTATCCATAATGGTATCGCCCAACAGCACAGCGAATGGCTCGTTGCCTACATGGTATTTGGCATAGCTTATGGCATCGCCCAAGCCGTTCAAATCCTTTTGCCACACAAAGTGTATGTTGGCCATACTGCTTATGCGCTTTACCGAGGCCAGCAACTCGGCCTTGCCTTTTTCCTCTAGTTGGGCCTCTAGTTCGTAGCTGCGGTCAAAGTGGTCTTCAATGGCGCGCTTGCCCTTGCTTATCACCATCAGTATATCCGTTACACCCGATGCCACGGCTTCTTCTACCACATATTGTATGACAGGCTTATCCACCACGGGCATCATTTCCTTAGGTTGCGATTTGGTGGCAGGCAACATGCGGGTGCCAAATCCTGCTGCGGGTATTACTGCTTTGCGTATCAATGCATGGGTTTTTGCTTGCGCTAAGGTAATAAATAAAAAAAGTAGCGCCCCAGTAACCAACTGGGGCGCCAAAAATACTAACTATGAAAAAGACTACAATGTTATTCAATCACAATTTGGCGGGTTACTTGTTGGCCATTGCCTAATTGAATGTTGATGGCATATACACCGCTAGTCAAACCTGCTACATCCAGACTGATGTTGCTATCACCGCTGTCAATAGTACCTAGGTTGTTGGTTGATACTACTTGACATAATGTATTGATTAGCGATACATTTACGGTTTGTGCTTCATCAAGGCTCAACGATACTACCAAGTTAGTAGTAGTAGGGTTAGGATACAAGTTCAACTTGCCAGTAAAGGTTTTCTCGTTAATGCCTACATAGGTTGGTAGTGGGAAGGTAGTGCCGTCAGGCAAGGTTACCCATACACCAAATGATGGACCTTGTGCGCCATCCAAGAAGCCTGAAGCAAACGCTACGCCAGCACCACCTGCTAAGGTAGTAAGGTCGGCAGTATAGCTAGCGGCTGTTGCGCCACCTGCTGATACATTTACATCGATAATGTAAGATGAGGCAGGTACGGCAAGGTAACCAGCAAAATCGCCATAAGTCAAATCGTTGCCGATAGTAGCTACGCCGCGTGCATCAATATCCACAGTTGGGGCATCAGTAGCACCATGGAACAGCAACAACTCAGTCATGTTGGCCATATCTGCGGCTTCTTTACCATTGGTAATGTACAAGTCAAAACCAATGCTTTCGCCTTGAGGATTGGCAGTAAAGCTAGCTGGTGCAAGCACGCCGTTAGCAATTACTACATAGGTTTCATCAGTTTCCAATTCAGTAGGGAAGGTTGCAAGAGCATCTGCTACGCTTGTGCTGGTGCCTGGGGCTACAGCTATTTCCAAAGGTTGGTTAGATGGCAAATTGATATATGGGGTAGCCGTGCGGAAATCGAAATCTTCCAATTTCGCAATCACGGTATCGTCAGCAGTGCTTACAATATATACGTCAACAGTTGCAGCAGCAGGGTCGGCAGCGTTGTGTATTACTTGTACACGAGCGCTATCAATCAATGGTAGCTCAATAGCTTGGGTGGTGCCTGGGAAACCAGCAATGGCTACATACAAACCAAAGCCTGGGCCTTGGCTACCATCCAAAAAGCCTGATGCAAATACAACCGCAGCAGCGCCGCCTGGTATACCAGCAGCAGAAGATAGGTCGGCGTAGTAGCTCAACAAGGTAGTAGTACCTGCACCATTCAATACATCAATAATGTAATCGGTAGCTGGCACATTTAGATATCCTGCTGGGTTATAATCAGTGTAGCTCAAGTTGTCGGCTAGGGTAGCTACACCACGGGCAGCAATATCCACAGTTGGGGCATCGGTTGAGCCATGGAAAATCAAAATATCGGCAGTTCCTGTTCCACCAGCACCTGCTGTAAGAGCTTGGTCGTATGGATATAAGTCAAAAGCAATGTTTACGGCATCTGGGTTTGCGGTAAAGTTACCAGGGGTCAATACACCGTTGGCAAAAGCTACGTAGTTTTTGTTTACTTCCAACGAATCTAGGTTGAGTGTATACACTACTGTTGCACTAGTTGCTGGAGTGATTTCAATTTCAATTGGCAAACCAGAAGGTACTGTCAAGAATGAAGACACGTCCAAGTAATTAAAGTTATCTAGAGTAAGAGCACCATTTACATATACGTCCACACTTGCGGCATTCGGGTCGGCAGCATTGTGTATTACTTGCAACTTGGCTGTACCGCTTGCTACTTGTTGGTATAGTGGCAATTCGAGCGCTTGACCTACAGTGGTCGCACCGCCTAGTGCTACAAACAAACCAAAGTCTGGGCCTTGGCTGTCATCCAAAAAGCCTGAAGCAAATACAGTAGCGGCACCGCCACCCAAACCAGTTAGGTCGGCAGTATAGCTGGCTACTAATACAGTTTGGTCGCTGTTATAAACGTCCAAAATATAGTTACCTGCAGGTACGTTGGCATAACCTTGGAAATCGGTGTAGCTCAAATCATCAATCAAAGTTCCTACGCCACGGGCAACTACGTCAACAGTTGGTGCATCGGTAGCACCATGGAACACTAACAAATCTACATCGCTTGAGCCGTTCTGGCCAATTAGGCGACCTGAACCGCTGATGTATAAGTCGAAACCAATGCTCACTGCATCAGGGTTAGCGGTAAAGTTTGCAGGGACCAAAACACCATTTGCAATAGCAATATAGTTGGTGTTTTGTGCTAGTGAGTCTAAATTCAAGCTGTACACCACGGTGCTGCTGCCAGCAGGAGTAATTTCTACTTCAATTGGAGTACCTGCTGGTAATTCAATAAACGGGGTTGCATCGCGGAAATCGAAACCCGGGATAGCCAAGTTTCCGTTTACATATACATCAACGCTAGCTGCGTCTGGGTCGGCAGCATTATGTATCACTTGTAGTTTTGCAGTTGGGGCATATAATGGCAATTGTAGGGTTTGGCCTACAGTGGTTGCACCGCCCAGGGCTACGTACAAACCAAAAGCTGGGCCTTGGCTGTCATCCAAAAAGCCTGAGGCGAATACGGTAGCGGCACCACCACCCAAGCCTGATAGGTCGGCAAGGTAGCTGGCTACTAATACAGTTTGGTCGCTATTGTATACGTCCAAGATATAAGTTCCGGCAGGCACGTTTGCATAACCTTGGAAATCGGTGTAGCTCAAATCATCAATCAAAGGTCCTACGCCACGGGCTACAACGTCAACAGTTGGGGCATCGGTAGCACCATGAAACACCAACAAGTCCACATCGCTTGAGCCATTCTGGCCAGTTAGGCGACCTGAACCACTGATGTATAAATCGAAACCAATGCTAACTGCATCAGGGTTAGCGGTAAAGTTTGCAGGAGTTAATACACCATTTGCAATGGCAATGTAGTTGGTGTTTTGTGCTAATGAGTCTAAGTTCAAGCTGTATACTACGGTGCTGCTGCCAGCAGGGGTAATTTCAACTTCAATTGGAGTACCTGCTGGTAATTCAATAAACGGAGTTGCATCGCGGAAATCGAAACCTGGGATGGCCAGAGCTCCGTTTACATATACATCAACGCTGGCGGCGGCTGGGTCGGCAGCATTGTGTATTACTTGAAGTTTTGCTTTTGGCGCAAACAATGGAAGTTGTAACATTTGGCCAGTTGTAGTTGCTCCGCCCAAGGCTACATACAACCCAAAGGCAGGGCCTTGTGAGCCATCTAGGAAACCTGATGCTAACACGGTAGCAGCACCACCACCTAAACCAGATAGGTCGGCTAGGTAGCTGGCTACTAAAACGGTTTGACTACTATCGTACACATCTAGTATATAAGTACCAGCAGGCACGGTTGCATAACCTTGAAAATCGGTATAGCCCAAATTATCAATTAGGGTACTACCACCACGCACTACCACATCTACAAACGGTGCATCGGTAGCTCCGTGAAATACTTGCAAATCTACGTTTGCAGCAGTGTTCTGACCAGTGGCTCGTCCTCCATTGGCATACAAATCAAAGTTGATATTGATGCCATTAGGGTTGGCAACAAAGTTAGCTGGGTTAATTACCCCATTAGCTATCAATACATAGCTTTGACCTGAAGCTAAAGGACCTACCGTGGTGGTGTATACCGCAGTAGCGCCTCCAGCTGGGCGTATTTCTATTGGCAATGATACACCTGAAGGCAGTTGAATAAATGGAGTAGCATCTCTAAAATCAAAGGATGCCAAGGCTAAGTTACCGCCAACATAAACGTCGACGCTTGCAGCTGCGGGGTCGGCTGCGTTGTGTATTACCTGCACGTTAGCAAATTGCGCCAGTAGCGGGACAGTTGCCATGCAGATAAGTAGCATAGTGAGTGAAAATAATCGATTCATTGCTTTTTGGTTTTTTGGTTATTTAAATGTTAATCCGACTTAAATTGGTGTTTGTTTTTGCATTGTTATGGGATTAACATGGATGTTTTCATTTTGTTTAAAGGTTTTTGCCACATAATTGCATTTGACATTTCTATGACAATTCTATTTTTTACTGAAAAGCGCGGCAATAATATATTTTACATTATTTTACCGATGTAAATGCACTACATATATAGTTTATGCTCAACCGAATTTACTTAGGCATTGTTGTTATCCTGTTCATCATAATTGTGTTGCTGGTGTTCAGTCCGTGGTCCATAATTAGGTTTCATCTTTCGTTGGAAGATAATTTGGGCATACACGTAAATAATGACTTGATGCTATCGGCACAAGTGCAGGAGGGTTTGCAAATAAGGATGATGGATGACTTGATGACCAAAATAACGGTTACTGATAGTATGCGCATACCGCTTAACCTTGACGTGGAAGTGCCGCTAAACACGACCATATTTATGAATGATACTTTGGATGTGCAATTTGATCTCCCGGTGGATATTAATCTTTCGGCAGATGAATTGGGGCTTAAAAATCTGGAGATTCCCTTTAACGAGCGCTTGTATATTGATGATGAATTGGTGTTGAACATTGTTATTCCGCTCGATACCCGCATCAGCACCAATTTTAAAGGGTTGCCCAATGTATCGGTACCGGTAAAGGGCGAAATACCTGTGAATACCATAGTGCCCATTAAGCAATACTTGCAAGTGCGCGATACCCTTACGCTGAACCCTACCAACTACACCATACCCATGAAAACTGTGATACCGGTAAATGCTCGCATACCGCTTAATCAAGGTGTGGCCGTGCAAGGCACTATCATGGTTCCGCTAAAACAAACTATTGTAGTACCAGTGCTCAACCAGTTCAATGCTAGGGTAGCGGTAGTAAATGCATTGCCAGTAAGTTTTGTAACGCCGCTTGAGGCACAGGCACAAATAAAAGATACCTTGAAGGTAAACATGCCGCCTCTTAAAATAGACCCGAGCAAGATTACTATTAGCATCTGCGATTGATAAAAAAATTGCGCGACGCCCCAATTAAGTGACGCCGCGCTTCGAATCATGATGTTAATTTGGAAATTTGAAGATGTGCTAGTTTGAAAATTGAAGTTGGGTAATGTTACAAAAAGTCATTTCCAAATTTTCAAATTGCCTCATTTTCAAATTGCCTTATTTCATTACCACCAGCTTCTTAACGCTGCTGATGTTGTTGCTAGTTACGTTGATGTTGTATATACCGTTGCTGTAGCCGCTAAAGTTCAAGTCGAACTGCTGTATGCCTTCAACTGAAGTGTAGTTGCGCTCTTCAATAACGCGGCCACTGATGTCGATAACACGCATAGTTACGGTTGAAAGTTTGTCGCCAACATTCACGCTTAGTTTAGCATAGTTTTGTGTTGGGTTCGGAAACACATCAAACTCTAACATGCCTGGGGTGTGCACTTGCAGGCTGTTGTCGCCTTGTACTTTTTCGCCCATAGCCTGTGCAATTACTACATCGGTTAGGTGGTCGGTCAAAATTTCGAAGTCGAAATTGTTAACGCTTACCGGTATCACACGGATTTCGTATTCCGTATCTGGGTTCAAGCCTTCTAGGGTATAGTTGTGTGCGTTTACCTCGGTCATGTTCCATTCGGTTTCACCCATTGGGCGAGAGATTACCAAGAATTGACCATAGGCAGGTGCATCCCAGTTTAGGCTAGTAGCAGTTGGCTGAATTTGAGATACACGTAAGTTCAAAATATGATTGATAAAATCGCTGCTGTTTTCGCTAGGGTAGCTTGTGCAACCGCCCAACCAACTATTGGCAAAGGTTGGCAAACCACCTTTACTGTTTTTGCCAGCTAGGTGTAAACCGTTGTCAACATAGTTAGATTGAGTTCCGTCGTAGTCGGGGTCCATAATTACACCCAAATATTGGCTAGTGGTAAAACGGGCAACATAAATGCGTCCATCTGGGCCTAGCTCAATGCTACCAATACCCAAAGAGGTAGTAGTACCAATGTGTTTTTTAGTTGCTGCTGGGTCAAAGTTGAACAAGTTGTATTGGTAAATCTTTTTACCAACGCCGTCGCCTACATAAAGGTACTGGCAGTTTGGCGAGAAAGCCGCTGAGTAGCTAGCTTGGTTTAAATCAGTATGGTCGGTTATTTGGCCAGTTTCGGCATTAAAATGGAACAAAGAGGTCCAGTTTAGGCCTGAGTATACCAAACGCTCGCCATTGGTTGATGCCTTCAGGGTACCCGCATAGTCAGGGGTTATTTTACCGATTTTCGTTTTTACTACACCCGCAATGCCGGTATGGTTTAGCAAATACACATAAAAAGAGTCGGTACGTAGTTTGTGCGTCACCACCCAATAGTCGATTCCGTTGGCATGTTGTATCGCTGTCAACGATTCGTCGGTGCGGTTAGTAAGCTGTTGGCCCTTTACCACAACATCGCCCAAACCACCATCCATGTTCATATCAATTACATTGTAGCGCAATCCGCCAAGCGAACCGTTTTCGATACAGTCGGTTGTAAATAGATAGAAGATGTTGCCATTGCTACGGGGCAGTGGCAAAACCATTGACGATTGAAACGAGCTACCACAACCACCTGCATTGGCCATGTTGCCGTTTGGCATTAGTTGGTGGTTTCGGTTCCAAACACCACCAGCATAGGGTAGGCTGCCACCGTTGGTGTAAAACATTATTTGTCCGTTGTCGTCGCTAATAGCGGCGGTTCCTTCAAACGCTTGCATTTGGCTATTGGTAATTGCAGTAGGGTGTCCTGTGCTGAAATCCAAACCGGCTTTATCGCCGAAATACCATATGTTCGCTTTTAAGTGTTGCGCTGGTGCGTAGTTAATGTTGTTTGTTTGTGCTTCCAAGTAAAAAGGTAATCCTAAACACATAAATACCATTCCCACACCCTTGGCAATCCTTCGCTGCAAATCTCTCCTGCTGGCCATCTTGGTTAATTTTGAGGTTTAATAAACTTGATTTTGAGGTTTTTTAATCACCCCTGTTTACGCAAGTACATAAACCATTGTTACATAAGGCCGATGAAAAAAATGAAGTATGGCCTTGAAAACCAAGAATAACAAGTAGCCCACCCTAGCCTAACACCCGATAGGCAAAGCAATTGGCAACGGATTGGGGAAAATCAATTTTCAATTTTCGGTTTTAAATTTTCAACTTGCCACCACAATACTTTAAAATTATGATAGACATTAAAGCCTTTAACAAACTTATTGCCGACCGTCGTTCGGTTTATCCTAAACAGTATAATAATACGCCTGTTGACGATGGTATTGTAAACCAAATGCTGGAGAACGCCAATTGGGCGCCCACGCATGGCCTCACTGAACCATGGCGGTTTGTAGTATTTTCCGGCGAAGCTCTTGGTAGGTTAGCCGATTTTTTCCAAACGGTATATAAAGAAACGACCCCTAGTGAAAACTTTGATGAGGGTAAATATCAAAAACAGCGCGATAGTATCTTACAATCGTCGCATGTGGTGGCTGTAGTGATGAAGCGGCAAGAAACGGGCAAAATTCCGGAAATAGAAGAGGTATGTGCCGTAGCCTGTGCCGTGCAAAACATGTGGCTTACTGCCACCGCCTATGGCGTGGGCTGCTATTGGAGTACTGGTGGTCCTACCTTTAAGGCACAAGGTAAGGCATACTTCGGTTTGGGAGAGCATGATAAACTATTGGGGTTTATATACATAGGCAATTATGATGGGGAGTTACCAGCGGGTAAAAGAAAATCGATTGAACAAAAAATTGATTGGAACCGCTAGCAATGTTCAAATGCAATGAGCATATGCGGTATTTTATAAGATGTTCCGACTCCCTGATTTAAAGGGTTTTAACGCTGTTATCACATTATGGCTAGGTTAAGTTATTGGCGTGGGGCTTTACAAACTGCCTATGTTCCAGTACTTTGAACCTGTTGTAGAGGCAAAATCGCAATTAATAACAATGAGTTAATAGTCGCTTTGTAATTTTGCCTGCCGTCGAGTTGTGAAATGTAATAATCAGGTTAAAATGTTCTTATGAGGTACGCATACTTATTGTTGTTAGTTATCTTAGTTTCTTCCAGTCAACTATTAGCACAAGCCACCTTACCTGTTTCAAGAACTGCCTGGAATAGCACTGAACCTACTGGTTGGTCTCAAACAGGCACTGTCGACCGCACCACCACTTTTGCTTGCACTGGCAATAATGCCGCTACTTTTAATAGTACGGGCGATGTAACCACAGTTTTCTTTAACGCGGCGCCCAATCAGCTTGTTTTTAAATTAAAAAATGCCTCAATGAGTGGTGCATCGAGCATGCTCGTGGAAAGGTCGGATAATGGCACTGCTTGGACCACTATAGGAACTTATGGCACTGCTTCGGGTGCTACTGCAATATCAGATTGTGCCAATATTACTTTGTCGCTAACCGCTAACACTCGTTACGTTCGCTGGACTTTTACACAAGCAAATGGCAATTGCGATTTGGATGATGTATCCATATCAGCAGCAGCTGCGCCCGAAATAAACGTAAAGCAAGGTAGCACCAATTTAGCGGACGGCAGTGGTAGCTATAGTTTCGGCTCTGTTAATACCAGCTCCTCTTCAAGTGCCATCACCTTTACTATTGAAAACACTGGTTCTGCCAGCCTATCGATAAGCGGCACGCCCAAGGTAGCCATATCGGGCCATACCAGCGATTTTACTATCAACCAAACTAGCACTGCAGCCACAGTTGCAGCGGCAGGCACTACTACTTTTACCGTTACTTTCAATCCCACTGCTGCAGGCGCCCGTACCGCAACGCTTTCCATTGCCAATAACGATGGCGATGAAGACCCCTACACTTTTGATGTAACCGGCACAGGGGTAACCCCTGCCCCCGAAATGAATGTAGTGCAAGGGGCAACTAATATTGCGGATGGCTCGGGGAGCTATAGTTTCGGTTCTATTAATCAAGGTGCTTCCTCCAGCGCTATCACGTTTACTATACAAAACACGGGCAGCGCTTCACTATCACTTAGCGGCACGCCGATAGTTGCCATTAGCGGACATACCACTGATTTTACCATTAACCAAACCAGCACCGCTGCATCGGTGGCGGCAGCGGGTACTACCACTTTTACCATTACCTTCAACCCAACAACCACTGGTACCCGCTCGGCAGCCATATCCATAGCCAACAATGATGCCGATGAAAACCCTTACAACTTTACGGTAACCGGCACTGGCATTACCCCCGAAATGAATGTGCGCGAAGGCAGCACCAACATTGCCAGTGGCGGCAGTTACAGTTTTGGTTCAATTGCCACCAGCACCTCTACCGGAGCCATTACCTTTACAATTGAAAATACGGGCACAGCAGCATTGGCATTAAGCGGTATCCCGAAAGTAGCCATTAGCGGGGTTGATGCCGCCGACTTTATTATTGTACAAACCAGCACTGCTGCCAGCGTGAGCGGGCCTAGTGGCACTACTACCTTTACTATTGAGTTTAACCCTACCACGGGCGGCTCGAAAACGGCCCAAATATCAATAGCCAACAACGACCTTAATGAAAACCCTTATACCATTAACCTTACCGGCACAGGGCTTACCTCGGCACCAGAGATAAATGTAAAACAAAGCACTAATGATTTGATAAGTGGAAGCGGAACATACGGTTTCGGCTCATTGGCCACCGGCGCATCATCAAGTGCAATAACCTTTACCGTAGAAAATTTAGGCAATGCCAATTTATCGCTAAGTGGTACCCCAAGGATTGCTATATCGGGCAATACCGGCGATTTCACCATCAACCAAACCAGCACCTTGGCTACCGTTGCGGCTAGTAGCAATACTACTTTTACCATTACTTTCAACCCAACTGTTGCCGGAGCCCGCTCGGCAACCATCAGCATTGCCAATGACGATAACGACGAGAACCCATATACCTTTACCGTAACGGGCACGGGCTTGCAGTCAATAGCTACAGGCACCATTACGGGTTCGCCGTTTTGTGTAGGCAACACTGCCACAGCATCAGTTAGCGTGCCCTATACTATTGTGGGTAGCTATACCGTGGGCAATACCTTTACCGCAGTGCTTTCCAACTCCAGTGGCTCGTTTGCATCCGGCACTACCAACATCGGCACTGCCACAAGCATTACTTCGGGTACTATCACTGCCACCATACCCGCATCGGTAGGTGCTGGAGCACTATACCGCATAAGGGTAGTAAGCAGCACACCAAGCGTAACTGGCACTGATAACGGTGTTAACCTTACTGTTCAAGCCTTCGCAGGGCCATCATCAGTAGCGGCAAGCTGCTCCAATGCTACCGCAACCGTAACTTGGGCCAACCCTAATTGCTTTGATCAGATAATGGTGGTTGCTAAAGCGGGTGCATTTACGAGCACACTACCAACAGGAGACGGCACTGCTTACACCGCTAGCCTCACTTTTGGCACCGGCACTGCATTCGATGGTGGTCGCGTGGTTTACAAAGGCACGGGTACTGCCAGTGGCACCATTGCCAGCTTAACCAACGGTTCTACCTATTATTTTAAAACCTTCGCCCGCGTAGGCACCACTTGGGTAGCTGGCGGCACCGACAATTGTGCACCAGTGGCCGGACCATGCGGCACGGAAAGCTTTACGAATCTTAATGCTTCCGGAAGCACCTACGGCAGTGGATCATACACAGGCGATAACGGTGTAACCTGGACTTATGTAGAGGCTCGCACTCCATCAGGTACGTATGACATTACTGGCGGCACCATTGGCTTTTCTGATGCAGGTACTGGAAATGTACGTGCCAACTCAGGAACTGGCGGAGTAGGAAATGTTACTTTTAGTATGCGCTCATACTTTACTGGTGGTGTGGCTTCGGACCGCACCATAGCCGTTTATGTAAATGGCACGCTTAAAGGCACCTTTACCTTGGCAGCCATGACTACCATATATACCCATACTGTTACTGCGAACGAGCCGGGCAATGTATTGATTCAATTCCGATCTACGGGCTCAAGGCAGGTGGTAATAGATGACGTGAGCTGGACTTGCTACGTGGCCTGCACCCCGCCTGCCGACCCAATAGGTACTATAAGCGGCACCACGCCTGCTTGCGCTACCACATCGCTAAGTTTCTCGGGCTCAGCTACTGCACCCGTAACTAACTATTGGCAGACCAGCGCCACAGGCACTGCTACTAACAACAATGCCACTAGCAGCCTCACAGTAACTACTAGCGGTAGCTATTATGTGCGTGCCTATAACAGCACTACCTTGTGCTGGAGCGACGGTGCAGTAGGTCCTTATAACGTAACTATTAATAATAACGCAAGTATTAGTGGCCAACCAGCCAACAGGTTAATTAATGACGGTGCCAATACTACTTTTACCGTAACGGCAAGTAATGCTGGCAGCTACCAGTGGCAAGTGAATACCGGCAGCGGTTTCGGCAATATTACCAATGGTGGTGTATACTCTGGCGCTACTAGCCAAACACTTACCATTACAGGCGCAACCCTTGCCATGAGCGGCTACCAATATAGGGTGGTTATTGGCGGCAACTCGCCATGCACGGGTACCACATCAACCAATGCTACCTTAACCGTTAATGTGGCCGTGCCAGTTACTGACAATGGTTGTATTGACGATGACTATGCTACGATGACCTTTAATGTTGCCAGCAATGTGCTGATTACAGATGTAAATATTGGTGTAAAGGCCACCGCCGACTGGCGCGGTGATTTGATTATCAAAGTAGTATCACCCCAAGGTACTGAAATAACCATTATGAACTCAGTGGGCAATGACTGGTTCGACCTTGATGCGTTGTTTGATGATAGCGGCAGTGCAACTGGGCTTGATTTCTCAGATCATACGGTAGATGGCACTTACGACGAAACCGTGCAGGTGCAAGGTTCCCTTACCGATCCATTGAGTACCTTTAACGGAGAGTTATCGCAAGGTACTTGGACGTTAAAGGTTTGCGATGCGGAGGAGTTTGACCTGGCCTACATTAACGGATTTGAGGTTATCATATCGGGCACTGCTGTTTGTACCCCCGCGGCCAGCATCACGTCTTTCGTACCTACTAGCGGCCCGGTGGGCACACAAGTTACCATTACCGGTAGCGGTTTTACTGGTGCTACTGCGGTAAGATTTGGCTCATTGAATGCAACATCGTTTACTGTAGTTAACGCTACTACCATTAGGGCCGAAGTTCCTGCCAATGCAGTAACCGGAAAAGTAAGCGTGCTAGATGCAGCCAGTTGCGCTGCCCCTTCTGCGGCCAACTTTATGGTTGTTGGTGAATCTGGAAGTTGTGGCAATGGTTCAACGGCCGCCGAACTATTTATAAGCGAAATATATGACGCTACCAGTGGTGATTACCATTTTGTCGAAATTTTTAATGGCACCAGCTCGAGTGTAAACCTTAGCAATTATACTGTAAGAACGATTGCATACGGCAACAATGGCTCAAATGCCGAAAATATTGCCTTAAGTGGAACCCTAGCTAGTGGCGCTACTTACCTAGTGCGAATTGGAATAAGTAGCGGCCCATGTGGCGTTACTCCCAATATAACCGCTACCGCAGGCGGCTTTAATGGAAACGATGAAGTGATGTTGCGTAAAAATGGCGTAACTATTGATTTTACAGAAAACCCGAACCAAGGTGCTGGCTTCTCACAATTACGCAAGGCCAGCGTAACTGGCCCAAGCCCTTCCTATAATCCTTCGCAGTGGGATATTACTTCTATTGAGTCTTGTACCAACCTTGGCACTAGCCCTTATGCGGCAGGCACGCAACTTACCATAAACACCCAGCCGGCCGATATTGCTGGCTGTAGCGTAACTCTAGCAGTAACTGCTACTGCCAGTGCTGCCATTACCTACCAATGGAAATACAACAATGGCAGTGCAACTGGATGGACTAATGTAACCACTTTCGGCGGTACTACTGTAACCGGCGCAACGGGCGCAACTTTGAGTATCAGCGGCACTACTAATACACTAAATGGTTATCAGTTTTATTGCGAGGTAACATCGGGTACTTGTACACAAAACAGCAATGCAGCGCAATATACTTTTGGGGTGTTGCCGGTTTTCCGCAGCAAAGCTACCGGTAATTGGAACAGCATAGCTACCTGGGAAATGGCCAACACCACTGCCGGCCCATGGAGCAATGCTTGCGACTACCCAACAACTGCCAATAGCACTCAGGTAATTGTGCAAATTAACCATAAAGTAACTTTGAACCTTGACTTGAGCATAGATAAACTGACTATTGACGCAGGTGGAGAAGTAGAAATTGCGACCAGCGCAACATTGACCATTTTGAACGGCCAAACGGGTGCTGATTTGTTGGTAAATGGCACCCTAACCGATAGGGGAAATAGCAGCGAAGGACTGGACTTTGAAAACAATACCGGCACTGCAAACGACGCCAGTTGGACACTAGGCAGTGCGGGAACGATTGTTAAAACGAATGCCTCAAGCGTGGTAAACTATCGTGATTTTTACCAAGGAGGTATAAGCACCATACCGGCAACCGCAAACTGGTACTACCGCTACAATGGCGATGGCAACCCCAACACAGCTTTTGCTGATATGTACTACCCGAATCTGCATTTTGAAAATACGGCCAACACAGGAAATTTTGCTTGGAACAATTTCTCCATGATACTTTCAGGCAGATTGACCACTGGCACCATAAAAGGGGACTTGAACATTGGTGTAACAGGAACTGGAACTGTAACCGTATTGAACAATAACATTAACAGCCAACCAGCAATAGTGCAAGGTGACTTGTTTGTAGAAACAGGTAGCACCCTTACCACCGAAGCTAATCCTACCTTATCGGTTTCTAACTATGGCACAAGTGGCGGTAGCACGGGTACCTACGGGCATGGCACCGGATTTGAAGTGCGTGGGGCAGTGTATGTTGAGGGCACTTTGGATGCGAACACCGCTTCAACGGGTGTATTGCGCTTTGCGGGCACTGGCACACAAGATGTGCTAGGCGCCGGAACCTTAGACCTTTGGAACGTTGAAAAAACAGCCGCCGGTACCGTTTTGTTGGATAGGGCTATTGTGATAAACAACAACATTAGCTTTAGTGCCGGTACTTTCAATGCCGATGGCAATAACATAACGGTTGGTGGCATTTGGAGCAACACTGGTGCTACCTACACCCACGGCAACAATACGGTTATTTTCAATGGCTCTGGCAACAGCACCGTGCGCACCAATAACCAAGCCTTTTATAACGTGCAGGTGGCTACCACAGGTTCGGGTAAGGTATATCCTATAACAAATGATATGACCGTAACCAATTTGCTAAGCGTAACCCAAGGTGCTTTTGAAGTACCAGCCAGCCGCACGGTGAATACGGCCACCTTTAGCCAAACGGTATTGGGCACTACTACCCTAAAAGCAACGGGCGTGTTGAATGTGGATTGATGGAGGTAGCTACCCATGTGTAGTTTTACTATTTAATGACAATTGATAGGGTGCATAAATACCTTTTTAGTATTATCTTGCTCAAAAGGATTTATGAAACACACGCTACTCATTCTTTTTGTTTGCTTATCAAAGCTTGCTGTGGCCCAAAACTGGGCACCTGTAAATACTTCCGACATTTACAACTACCAATTAGATACTGCTTCTGCTATATCGCATAGTTTGTGGGTCGATTCGGTGGGCTTTGATGGGGTTGATTCCATCTATTACCCAAACAGGATTGTTAAGCATATTTCCAACTCTTTAGCGCTTAAAAATCAACCACAGTTTCTAAACAAACAGGTCACTGTTCAAGCCAATGGTCTATTTTTATATCAAGAGCCTTCAGTAATAAGTTATTATAGCCAAGCCAATGTAAGTGACAGTTACACTTACGATAGCACCAACAATATTACAGCAACGGTTTTGTCTGCCGATACAGCAATGGTATTAGGAAACCTTGATTCCATAAAAATCATAGCCCTTTCTAGTGGCGACACCATAATTGCCAGCAAGGAGCATGGCTTTGTGCAATACCCCATGGAGTATGGTAGTGGCAAATATTACCGTTTAGTTGGCATCGAAGGTGGCAGAAACCTTGGCGAGCACGTGCCTAAGTTCAATGACTTTTTTGATTATTCGGTTGGGGATACGTTTTGGTATTATACGTTTTCAAGTTCGTGGAATGGTTATTATGGGGCAGATTATTTTGAAGAAAAGAAAGCCTATGTTATTGATACTTTGTATCGTATAGGTGATACCATTTTCTATAGTTTTCCTGGTGTCAATAATTACTCAGTAAAGTATAATCTTGATTTACCAACTAATGACGTAAATGGATTCCCCAATTCACTGAGAGAATTGCCAAATGCCAATATTGCCAACAATAACTACGATTACCATTTGCTTTGGTACAATGCACCATTTCCATACAACTATTATGATAACATTCTTGCAATGCCAGAATGTGATTACCAACCCAATGATCCGACAATATATTTTTGTAGTTATACGCCCCTTGCTCTTGCGGGTGGCTTTAATGGAAAACGCTATAACTTTAGCTATTGTGGAAACACAGCAATGAGAGATACCTTAAATTATAGAAGGTATTATTACGCTAACAATGAAATGGGGGGCTCCGTAGAAAATAATAGAATTTTTTTAGAGCGCATAGGGGTGACAGAGGTTACCTTGGCTGGTTTTGAGAGCTTCGGAATTTGTAGAATGTATGCTTACCGCTTAGCCGGAGATAGCACAATTACCATTCTCAACCAATATTTAAATGACTTGATAATCGGTATTGATGAACCTGCGCAAGCTAATTTTAAACTACTGGGCAATCCAGTTTCCAACTCCATAAACCTTGAACTAGAAACTACCGAAGTACATACATTAACCCTTTACAACCTCAATGGCCAGCAGCTATTGCAGCAGCAAACAGAAACCCAAACAATAAGAATGGATGTGGCGCATTTACCACAAGGTGTTTATTTGCTTGAGGTGCGAAACAAACAGGGCGTAACTAGGCAGCGAGTGGTGAAGCTGTAACTATATAGCATACCGCGCCACGGGGCTTACATCCTGCGTAGTAAACTCGCCTTTTAGATATTTGTAGTAGGCCGTGATGCCAATCATGGCGGCATTGTCGGTGCAGTATTCAAAGCGGGGTATGTAGGTGTTCCAGCCAAAGCGCTGGCCAGTTTCATTTATGGCTTTTCGCAGTCCACTATTGGCCGATACGCCGCCAGCGATGGCAATTTCCTTGATGTTATGCTCTATGGCGGCTAGTTCCAACTTCTCCATCAACATCTCTATAATGTGCCGCTGTATTGAGGCGCACAGGTCGTTCAAATTATTGGTAATGAATTCAGGGTCTTGTTTCTGCTGTTTTTGTATAGCATACAGCACAGAGGTTTTAAAACCGCTGAAACTAAAATCGAGCCCCTCTACTTTTGGTTTGCCAAACGTAAAAGCTTGTGGGTTGCCCAGTTGGGCATACTTATCAATAAGCGGCCCGCCAGGGTAAGGTAGGCCTAGTATTTTAGCAGTTTTATCGAATGCCTCACCAGCCGCATCGTCTGTTGTGTTGCCTAGCACTTCCATATCCAAGTGGCTGCGCACCAGCACAATCTGTGTGTGTCCGCCCGACACAGTAAGGCAAAGGAACGGAAACGAAGGTTTTGGGTCTTCTATGAAATGCGCCAGCACGTGCGCTTGCATGTGGTTTACCTCAATTAGCGGCAAACCCAGTGTAAGCGCCAAGCCCTTGGCAAAAGTAGCCCCCACAAGCAATGACCCAATGAGCCCTGGGCCGCGAGTAAACGCAATGGCATTTAATTGGTCTAAGGTTATGCCAGCCTTTTGCATGGCCGCATCTACTACCGGAATAATGTTTTGCAAATGGGCACGGCTGGCCATTTCTGGCACTACGCCACCATAAAGGCGGTGAATATCTTGCGTGGCAACTAAATTGGCAAGGTTTTCGTCATTACGGAACACAGCTGCCGAGGTGTCGTCGCAAGACGACTCAATAGCTAATAGATAAACGGTTTTCGGGCTTTGTGTCATAGAAAGTGTAAATTTAGCGTTTAGAATGCTAGTATCAAGTAATGAGTATCAAGTATCACGACTTTTATTAGGTACGAAGTACGATTTACGAGGTGCGATTAAATTGAATAATGAAAATTAAATACAGGTACCAAGTACTTGTTACTTGATACTCACTACTTGATACTGATTGAAGAAATGGCTTAAAATATCGTTTATAATCCTGCTGTTATTGGTATTGATTATCAATGGCCTATACTATGCCGTGCAGTTGCCATCGGTACAAAACTGGCTCGTGCAGAAGGTTACCAACGTTATCAGCGATAAGGTAAAGGCCAAGGTTTCGGTAGGCCATATCCAATTCCGTTTCTTTACCCGCATGACGTTGGAGGACTTCTTGATTGAAGATCAATTGGGAGATACGCTGCTGTATGCCAAAACGTTGGATGTAGGCATAACCGATTTTCAACCTTTCCGGAAACGGATTTTTCTCTCCAACATACACTTAATTGACCCAAGCATCCATTTGTATCGGTCATCGAACGAGCAAGACTTCAATTTTCAATTTATAATTGATAGCCTCAGCAATCCGCAAGCGGAAACGGAAGATGATGGATTGTACGATATCCGTTTCGAGGAGGTATTTTTTTCAAATCTCCACTTCCGTATCGACGATAGCCTTTCCAATCAATCATTGCATATTGCCTTTAATGAACTGGATATAGCAAGCGATAAAATAAGTGTGCTCGATAAGCATATCGACTTATCGAGAATGGTGGTAAATGGCACCGACATTGCTTACACTTATTTTGGCCCTTGGGCCTTTATGGTTCCTGCCGATGGCGAAGCAAGCCAAGAGTACCTGCAGGACAAGATTTGGGACCGATTGAATACCGATTGCTGGGAGATAAATGTGGCGCAGCTGCAAGTAAAAGATTCTCGGTTTGCGTATGACAAGGTAAACCGCCCTCGCGATTTGAGGGGCATTGACTATAGCCACATTGCGGTATCGGATATTGACCTTGATTTTAGGGAGGTAAAGTTGTTGGAGGATACCATTTTTGCCCATATTGAGCGCTTTAAAGCCAAGGAACAGTGCGGCTTTCAAGTGTTGAGTTTAAAAGGCGATGCGCTGGTATCGCCGGTGTTGGTTGAGGTAAGAAACATGCATTTAGTAACGCCCAATAGCGATATTACCGATTACTATGCCATGAGGTTCAACAATCCATCGGGGTTTGCAAACTACGAGGATAAGGTGACCATGATAGGCCATTTTGATAAAGCTAAAGTCTCGTTTCAGGATATCGATTATTTCGCGAAGGCATTAAAGCCTTTAAGCCACAACACCGTGGTGCTCTCTGGTGATGTTTCGGGCCCTGTTAATAGCCTAAAGGGCAGAAATTTGATTATCGAGTATGGCAAGGTAAGCCGGTTTGAAGGCAATATGAGTTTTAAAGGCCTGCCTATTATCGAAGAAACGTTTGTATCGTTGGATGTGAAACGCATACGTACTACGGCCAACGAAATGCGCGAAATATTGCCTTCACTGCCTTTGCCAGATAACTTAAGTAAGCTAGGGCTGGTGCGTTTTTCGGGCCAGTTCGATGGGTTTGTGAACGACTTTGTGGCTAACGGGGAGTTGCTTACCCAGATTGGTTCGGTAAAATCAGACATTAACTTTAAACTCGACGCCAATGGGCAGCCAAGTTATGTGGGTCATTTAAGTACTAACAAGTTTAACCTTGGCAAGTGGCTTGATAACGGCTACTTGGGCGAAATGACCGTGGCTGCCACTATTGATGGCGAAGGATTAAAACTAAGTACACTGGAGGCTACTGCAAAGGGTACCATAAAGAGTATAACCGTAAAGGATTATGAATACCGCGATATTGCCATTGATGGTGCCTTCTCGAGGCGTAAGTTTAATGGCAGCTTTAAGGTAAGAGACGAACACCTTGATTTGGATTTTGCAGGGGTGTTTAACTTGGCCGACTCGCTGCCGACATTCAACTTTAGCGCAATAGTTCGCAAGGCCGATTTAATGCAGTTGAATATATTGAACGATAGCATCAGCTTCAGTTCTAACATTTCGTTAGATATCAGCGGCAATAGGTTGGATAACCTAAACGGTGAGCTAAACATCAGCCAAACCAACATATCCAAAGGCGATACCTCTTTTTATCTGGAAAACTTGTTTTTTGAAGCATACGAAAGTGGGCAGAAAAAAATAATGAGCTTGAACTGCGATATTGCCTCGGGTTGGGTAGAGGGCAATTACAATTTTGCCGATTTACCGGGTGCGGGTAAGTATTTCTTGCAGCGATATTTTAATCCGGGTTTTGTTGATACGGTCTCGGGAACGGGCAAAATGGTGCAACAAGACATGAAGTTTGAGTTTAAAATTGATGATACCAGAAACCTTACCCAACTGTTTTTTCCTCGCTTAAAAAACATCGGTGGCGGAGTTATTAAGGGCTCTTTCGATAGCGGACACAATAACTTGGATGTAACAGTGGATGTACCGTCTATTACGTTTGATAAATTTAAGTTTGGCAATATTTCGCTGGTTTCGGGCACTCAATTGGGCATGGTAGGCCTATATACCCAAGTCGATTCTATTTTTTATAACGATAGCTTGCTCACCCAAAAGTTTGTGCTCGATGCGGGTATTATTAAAGATTCCGTTGAGTTTAGCGTTACGCTAGAAGACTCATTGGCCCCGAATAGCCTTGATTTGAAGGGGAGCCTAAAAACCGACTTCAAAGAAGTTTTTGTTAGTTTCAAAAAATCCATCATTAAGGTGGAGGGCACCGAATGGACCGTTTCGGACGACAACCATTTGGTGTTTGATGGCAAAACATTGGATGTAAAAAACATGGCGCTTCGCAACGGCGAAAACGAGCTTAGCCTAAATACCTACATCGTAAACCAAACCACCCATCTAGGCATTTCTTTTAAAGACATCCAGCTTAGGCAGTTTATTCCGAAGCTTGATATCATTACTGGCTTGGTTTTAGATGGCAAATTAAACGGGAGTATAAACGTTATGGACCTTTTTGGCAACCCCAATGCCATGGCCAATATTTTAGTGGATGATTTCAAAATCGAAAATGATTTATTGGGCAGCATAAAGTTGCAAGGTTCGCTCATGAACGGCTCCGACCGATTGCAAATACGGGCATTGGTGGATGGCCCTGGCAATATGGCCAATATAACCGGAAGCATAGGCTTAGGCATTGATGCGCCAATGGATTTTACCGCCAACATTGAGCACTTTAATGTAGCTTTCCTCGAAAAATTTACCAACGGTTTGGTCGACAAAGTGCGCGGCAATGGCAGTGGTTTAATGTACTTAACGGGCAGCCCTACAGCACCGGTGCTTACTGGCAACATGAAGCTTACCGATGCAGGCGCACGGGTCGATTTTTTGAATACCGACTACACCCTTCACAACCAAACGGTTCATTTTAAAGAGAACTCAATTGAATTGGTGAGTATTAAACTCAACGACCAAAATAATAATGTGGCTACGCTCTCGGGCGAAATACTGCACCAGCACCTTAAAGATTTCCGTTTGAATCTTGATTTGGAAACCAATAATTTCCAGTTTCTAAATACGGGTGTCAACAGTACTGAATCTTTTTATGGTAAGGTATTTGCCAAGGGGTACGTGTTTATTACTGGCACGCCATCGTTGGTTGAGTTGTATGTAGCGGCTACCACTACCAAGGGCACGCAATTCTCCATACCCGTGAGCAGTAGCCGCGATGTGGGTACCTACACTTTTTATCAGTTTACCAATACCGACACTACCCGAACCGACTTAGCAAAAGACTTTATTCCTCATACTACCGGTGTGAACCTTAACCTTGACATACAAGTTACCCCGGATGCCGAAGTAAGCTTGATATTGAGCGAGGAGGAAGGTGACGTGATAACAGCCCGCGGCAAGGGTAATATATTGGTAAGCTACGACGAGCTGGAAAATATGAGCATGATAGGTAACTATGAGGTTACCAGTGGT
The DNA here is from genome assembly GCA_027486795.1 of Sphingobacteriales bacterium. GTDB lineage: Bacteria > Bacteroidota > Bacteroidia > Chitinophagales > CAIOSU01 > CAIOSU01. The sequence continues at coordinate 165,135 of JAIXOI010000049.1, forward strand.
GAGTACACCTTTTCTATGCAAAACATCATCAGCAAAAAGTTCGATATAACGTCCGGTAGCCAAATTTTATGGACCGGCGACCCATACGATGCTCGCTTGGCAGTGCGTGCAGTTTACAAACTTCGTGCGGCACCATACGATCTTATTGGCGATGTGCTAAAGCAAGATGTGCCATTGCAACAATCGCGCAGCCGCATACCCACTTTTCTGTATCTTAAGCTTAATGGCTCTTTGTTGTCGCCCGATATTAGTTTCGATATTGCTGTGCCTGATGCCGATGCTGCCATAAGGAACGCATTGGATGCCAAGCTGCAGATGATAAGGCTTGACCAAAGCGAATTGAACAAACAAGTGGTTGGTCTATTGGTGCTTAATCGCTTTTTGCCGTCCGCCCCATTGGGGTCTTCGCCAAACAGCAATGTGGCATTGGGTGTAAACAATACCGTGAGCGAGTTTATCAGTAATCAACTTTCGCTCTATTTATCCGATTGGATCTCGAAATTTGTAACCCAAGTGGAACTGGACATAAACTTCAGGAACTACCAGAACGAAATTGCCGGTACCGATGGACAAGAGGTCGATTTCCAAAACAGGAGAGAGTTGCAACTGGCCCTTACCAAGTCGTTCTTTAATAACAGGGTTGAGGTTGACGTAGGCGGCAACTTTGATTTTGGCGATGCCAATGGCAACACCAATACATCAACCAACACACAGCCCGACCCGAACGACCCGAACGCAACTGGCAGCACTAAAATTGCTAACAACATTGCCGGCGATTTTGAAATACGATATAACATTACCGGCGATGGGCGTATAAAGCTGAAAGTGTTTCGTAAAGGGCAGTATGACGTGTTTCAAGAACGAAACCGAAACCAAACCGGTATTGGTATAGCCTACCGTAAAGAGTTTGACTCAGTAAAGGAAATAGTGCAGGAATTCAAGAATAAGCGGCTAAACCGGAAGCGTAAGCGAGAAGAAAAACAAAAGCGCGAGGAGCTCCCAAGCAATCCGGCTAAGCCCGAGGACGAAATTTAAGCCGCTCCCGTGCCGTTTGATTTTAAAATACCGGAATAGCCTGGTTAGGAAATCTGAGAACCCACCTACCGTCAGGTTTGACAATAGTGTTATGCTTTTTTGCTATTGCCAAATCTTCAAATTGGCTCATTTTCAAATTCAATGGCTCAAAATCCCTATCTTTGCAGCCAATTTTAGCATGCAATGAAGATAGAAGAAGAGATTGTTAAAAGGCGCACTTTTGCCATTATAAGTCACCCCGACGCGGGCAAAACCACTCTTACCGAGAAATTTCTGCTGTTTGGTGGCGCTATACAAACGGCTGGTGCGGTTAAAAGCAATAAGATAAAGAAGAGTGCTACATCCGACTTTATGGATATTGAGCGCCAAAGGGGTATCTCGGTGGCAACTTCGGTTATGTCGTTTGAGTACAACGATGTGTTGGTAAATCTTTTGGATACGCCCGGTCACAAAGATTTTGCCGAAGATACCTACCGCACCCTTACCGCCGTGGATAGTGTTATCCTAGTAGTTGACTGTGCCAAGGGCGTGGAAGAGCAAACCAAAAAGTTAATGGAGGTTTGCCGCATGCGCGATACGCCCGTAATTATCTTCATCAACAAACTCGATCGTGAAGGTAAAGACCCGTTTGATTTGCTGGATGAGTTAGAAGAAACCTTGAACATTAAAGTGCGCCCATTGAGCTGGCCTATAAGCATGGGCCAGAGTTTTAAGGGTGTATATAACCTTTATGACCATAGTTTGAACTTGTTTACACCGGGCCAGCAGCGCCTTACCGACGACAATATAAACATCAGCGACCTTAACGATCCGTTGGTAGATAAATTGGTTGACAAGCGCTATGCCGACCAACTGCGCGATGATGCAGAATTGCTCGATGGTGTGTACGATCCATTTGATATGGAGCAGTATCGCACGGGGCAATTGGCGCCTGTGTTTTTTGGCAGTGCCATTAACAATTTTGGTGTGAAGGAATTGTTGGAGACTTTCATCGAAATTGCCCCGACGCCTCGCCCACGCGAGACCGACCAACGATACATTAAGCCAGAGGAGAACAAGTTTACAGGCTTCATTTTTAAGATACACGCCAACCTCGACCCAAAACACCGTGATAGGATTGCCTTTTTGCGGGTAACAAGTGGCAAATTTGAGCGTAACAAATTCTTTTATCACAGTAGATTAGACAAGAAGGTTCGATTTAACAGTCCATTCAGCTTTTTGGCGCAAGCCAAAAACGTGGTTGATGAGGCCTATCCTGGGGACGTAATCGGTTTGTATGATACCGGAAATTTTAAAATTGGCGATACCCTAACCGAAGGCGAGCAACTGCAGTTTAGGGGCATACCCAGCTTTTCGCCGGAGATATTTAAAGAAGTGCAAAACCTTGATCCAATGAAGACCAAACAATTGGAAAAAGGCCTACAACAACTTACCGACGAAGGCGTGGCTCAGTTATTTGTACATGAAATGGGCCAGAAAAAAGTGATTGGCACTGTGGGCGAGCTTCAGTTCGACGTTATTCAATACCGTTTGCAACACGAGTATGGTGCCAGTTGCCGTTTCAATCACGTTTCGTTTTTCAAGGCTTGTTGGATAACCGCTACCGACCCGCTAAAACTGAACGAATTTATGCGTCGCAAATCGGAGTATGTGTTTGAGGATAAAGACGGCAATGCCGTCTTTATGGCTGAATCGGCATGGATACTAAATGTGATGAAACAAGATTTCCCGGGCGTTACCTTCCACACTACCAGCGAGTTTAAGACCGAAATGGCTTAAGTATTTAAGATTTTTTGATTTACGATTTACGATTGAGAAGTGGGAGTATAACCTTTAACTTCATGTGTCATTCGTCATTCGTAAATCGTAAATCGTAAATCGTAATTCGTACTTATAAAGTGGCTCTCAACAAAAAGGCCCTAGTATCCGCAGCTGTTTTTGCGGGTATTTCTTCCATTGGCACATGCCCAACACCAGGGTACACGATTAGTTCTGATTTAGATATTTCTTTATCGAATAGTTTGCCGTGCTCAAGTGGTATCCACTTGTCACCTTCGCCCCAAAGAATTAAGGTAGGGGTGTTTATCTCCGGAATGCGCTCTGTTTGGTATTGGAAGGTGGTATTTGCCCGGGCTACAAAAGCCGCTCTATTTCCATCGCGGAGCGTAAAATTGTAGTATCTATCTACTAGCTCATCGGTTATCAAGTCATCATTTCCATATACGTCTTCAATACTTTTCCGAATCATGAATTTTGGGGTGATGTAAGCGAATACGTCCTTTACCACTGGTATTCGGGCGAGTTTAAAAACGAAAGGTATCTGGCGGTTTAAGCTATACCCCGCAGCATCAATAAGCACTAATTTTTTTACTTGGTTTGGGTAGGTTAAGGCATAGTTCCAAGCTATTTGCCCACCAAGCGAATTGCCCGCAAGGTGAAACTCGTAAATCCCTATTTTATCCATAAACCGGTGCACAAAATCTACGTAATACTTTATGCTGTAGTCATTTGTTGGGTTTGGTCCGGTTAGTCCAAAGGCAGGCAAATCAAGTGTAATGATTTTAAATTCTCCCTTCAGTTCGTTAGCCCAACCCTCCCAGGTATGCAAACTGGCTGCAGTGCCATGCAGTAATACCAAAGGTGGTCCGTTGCCCTCAACCCTGTAATGCACCTGCATACCATCCACTTCAATAAATTTCGATTCGGTATTGGTATATTTTGGGGTCAATTCGCTTACCGGAATATTGCAGCGCAGTTGAGTAAGTGTTATGACTAACAACAACGCAATGGTATAACTTAAGTACTTTAGCGCTTTCAACATAAGGGAGTTATTTATGATAATAATTTGGCTTACTGCGTTTTAAAAAATACACTTCGAAAATTTTGTCACCGATTCTTTACCTAATTTGCACTATTATTTTCTACATTTGTGCTTCGATAATGATTAGTCGCTTAATTTTTTAGTGGCTTTATACATAAAGAATCATTTGGTTGCTTCGGTAGCCACTTGTCGCGCCTTGCTTGGTTTCGCCCTTTTTCCAAGTGAGGCGTTTTTATGCAATCTAGTCAGATTTCCTGCTCAACATAGCCATTACCAAACTAATAATTGCCCCAACTACCAACGATATGGCCAAATCAATTGGCAGCGAGTCGGTGTACTCATTTGGATACCAACCCATAAAGTATAGCACCACTCTGTTTACGGTTTGCATAATAACGTAAATACCGCCACAAATAATGAGTGCGCTTCGTAAATCGTGGGCTGCATTTCTCTTCTGGTAATAGAAATTTAGCGTGGTATTCATCATTATCATAGATATTAGCACCAAGAGTATGCTCTGAAGCATTAAATTGGTTTGAGGCGCCATAAGCGAAAATACCAGCTTCACCACTCCTGCAAAGCATCCACCAGCAAGTAAGTATGGCCAAATAGGAGCGGTTTCAATGGACTTAATCTCGCGGTCCAGTATTTCTTCTTCTTCCAATGGGTCTAGTTTTATTCAGTTTTTAACGGCTAGTAGAACAGTATATTTTATGCCCCAGCCGTTGATATAAATATAACATCTTTTTATAGCAAATGAAGGTGCCCTTTTAATCTTGATACTTGATACTCATATCTTGATACTATCTTTGCGCCATGAAAGTACGCAACCAAGCCGAAGTAGACCGCACTTTAAAGTGGGTGCAATATTTGTTTCGGTTTTTGGAGGTAGTATCCAAACCTTTAGCGGCTAAGTTTGCAGCCTATTGGTTTTTCAAACCTTTGCGCTACGATGCTCCTCGCAAAGAGTTAGTTGCCGCAAACGAAGCACAAAAATTTACTTTGGTGGTAATGGGCGTGCCAATACAAGCATATGCTTGGGGCGAGGGTCCGGCGGTGGCCTTTATTCATGGGTGGAGCGGCCGTGGCACGCAATGCCGTGAGTTTATTAAACCTATTACCGAAGCGGGTTTTACACTGGTAGCGGTGGACGCAGAAGGGCATGGTGCTTCGCCAGGTAAAGTTTCTGATATTACTCGTTTTAATGGAGCAGTTAAAGCAATTAGTGAACATTACAATGGGCAATTAGCGGGTGCCATCGGCCATTCGTTGGGCGGCGCTGCCATATTATTGGCCATTAAAGAAGGTTTGCATGTGCCACGCGCTGTGGTCATCAGCACCCCATCTATAGCAACCGATATACTCTCGGAGTTTTTGCAGCGAGTAGGTGGCAGCCCACAGACGGGCGAGTATTTAAACCAGCTCATCAAAAAGCGCCACGGTCACACATTGGAAGAATTTAGTGCCTACCAATCGGCAAAGGAGCTGCCCGCAGTGCCGGTATTATTGGCATACGACCGCACCGATACCGATGTGCCTTTTTACCATGCCCAACCGCTGTTGGATACCCTGAAAGATGCACGATTGCTTACTACCGAAGGCTACAGCCATACCCGCATTCTCCGCAGCCCTGAGGTGATTAAGGAAACGGTGGCGTTTCTTTCAATTTGAAAATTTGGAAATGTGCTAATTTGGAAATGTGCTAATTTGAAAATGATACTAACCTAGTAACAGCAAGTATATACTAAAGGCCAGTTCTTTTCAATCAGCAACTTGTACCCATTCGACTACGCTCAGGGTGACATTACCCGCAACCCACAACTAGCAACAATTCTTGTGTCTTGAGTCTTGAGTCTTGTGTCTATTTAATATCTTTGCCGCCTAAATGACTACTACAACCACAACCATCAGACCCGCTTTTGCTGACGATGCCGCGGCCATTATGCAGCTGGTGCGCCATTTGGCGGAGTATGAAAAAGCCCCCCATGAGGTACTCGTGAATGAAGATGATTTACTTCGGGAAGGCTTTGGTACCGACCCCGTGTTTACGGTGCATGTGGCAGAGGTGGCGAATGAAGTGGTAGGCATGGCCTTGTTTTATAATGGCTACAGTACTTGGAAAGGCCGAATGGTATATCTGGAGGACTTGGTAGTTAAACAAGAGCACCGCAACAATGGCATTGGAAAATTGTTACTAGAGTCGGTATTTGAATATGCCAAGTATACCGGTGCAGCTTTGGTAAAGTGGCAAGTGTTGGATTGGAATGAGCCTGCCATTAAATTTTACAAACAGTATCCGGTTTCGTTTGACGGCGGGTGGCTAAACTGCCGTATCATGACAGAAGCAATTATAACTTCAGAATCGTAAACCATGCGTGTATTCAAATTTGGCGGTGCATCCATCAAAAACGCAGATGCCATCAGAAATGTGGCCGATATTGTAACCAACTACCAAAACGGTAAGCTGGTGCTGGTAGTGTCGGCATTGGGCAAAACTACCAATGCCCTAGAGGTAATAACTGATGCGGTGTATAATAAGGAAGCCGAAAAGGCCGCCGAACTGATACAGCAATTGAAGGATGGCCACTTTGCTATTTTGAACGACTTGTTTGAAGATAAGCAGCACGTGGCTTTCCGCGATTTGGAGCAGTTTTTTGAACGGCTATTTGATATACAACGCCTGTACACGCTTAAAAGCATTACCATTGATGCTGGCTATGATTACCTGTACGACCAGATAGTATCGTTTGGCGAGCTAATGAGCACCAACATGGTGAGTAACTACCTGCGCTTGCGCGGTTTGCCCATCTATTGGTTGGATGTGCGCACCGTTATCAAAACCGATAGCCGCTACCGGGAAGGTGGGGTGCACTGGGAAGTGACCGAGCAATTAATTAAAGCTAAACTGGAACCGCTTATTGATAGCCAGTTGGTAATTACCCAGGGCTTTTTAGGCAGCACCGTGGAGAACCATACTACTACGCTCGGCCGCGAGGGCTCAGATTATACGGCAGCTATTATGGCCTTTTGCCTCAATGCCGAAGAACTAGTTATCTGGAAAGATGTGCCGGGTGTGCTGAACGCCGACCCGCGCCAGTTTGCCGATGCCCGGTTGTTGAAGAAAATCTCTTACCGCGAGGCGGTGGAGCTGGCCTATTATGGTGCTACGGTTATCCACCCAAAAACTATTAAACCGCTGCAGAATAAGAACATTGTGTTGCGCGTGCGATCGTTTATCCATCCTGAGGATGAGGGTACCATTGTTAGCAACAATACTGACCACGATACCGAAATTCCGTCCATCATATACAAGCAAGACCAGGCATTGGTCACGCTTAGTACCAAAGATTTCTCTTTCATCATCGAAGAAAACCTGAGCCAAATCTTCCGCTTGTTTGCCGATTTTGGCGTGAAGGTGGGTTTAATGCAGAGCACCGCCATCAACTTTACGGTATGCATCAACCACGATAAAACCAAGTTGCCATCGCTCTTGAAAGCACTGGAGCAACACTACAAAGTAGAGTGCACCGAAAATTTAGAGTTAGTAACCATCCGCCATTTTGATGCCGATACCCTTACCAAAGCCCTCAAAGGCAAAGAACCCATCATTAGCCAAGAAGGTAAGGTGATGGCAAGGTACGTGGTGGCGGGGTAGTTACGGGTTATGAGTGTCACCCTGAGCGAAGTCGAATAGGTACGATTTCCGAAGTACGATTGAGGAAGGTAGAGAAAGAGATTTGGTATTTAGCCTCGATAAATTTCTATGCATGCCAGCGTATCATCTTTCATAAAGTTGATTATTTCATTGTGCCGTTTTTCTAAAATTGCTTTGACTTCAGAAGTAGGTAAGTTTCCAATTCTAAGCCACACTATTTTAGGTGGGTGCCCTTTTACTAGTGATATTTCGTAAAAGTCTATATCCTTGGTAACGATTGTGAAATCGTTCTTTTTGGCAAACTCCCAAACCTTTACATCATCATCTTCTTGCAAGTTAAAGCTAGTAACGTGAATCGATTCAGGGAATGACTCCCTTAGCAAAGTAACTAGTTTAAAAGAAAGATTTTGATCAAACAGCAGTTTCACGAGGCGAGGTGGTAAATACGGTTCTCACGGTCAGCGGCAAAAAGTAAGGCGGCACGAATATCATTTTCGGTAAGCTCTGGAAAGTCATCAATAATTTCAGTAACCGTCATACCTGCTCCAAGCCAACCCAGAACATCATAAACAGTAATGCGCATATTACGTATGCATGGCTTTCCACCCCTTTTCCCTGGTTCGAAAGTAATAACATCTCGATAGTTAATTTCTGGAGCCATAGATACGAGCTGTATAGCTAAGTTACAAAATTTTTTTATCCTTAGTTCAATGTCTTCATTCCAACACCACCCCTGAATACCCTTCCAACCTATTTACCCAACTGGGCTGCGACAGCATAAGCAACACTTTGCGCTCGGCCATTATGGGCAAATCCACCGCATCCTTATTAAAGTTCAATAGCACCAATACCCGGTCTTTGCCCTCACCACGGTAGTAGCCCAATACATTTTTGGGCAGCGAATCTTCGGGTACCAACTCCAAAACTGGGCTGGCGAACGCCTTATGGCTTTGCTTAAGGTGCAACAGCCTGCGGTACAAAGTCAAAAGGCTCGTGGGGTCGGTCTCTTGGGCGGCCACGTTGGTGGTGTCGCAGCCTGCCGTTACGGGCAGCCACGGCTGGGCCGTAGGCGCACAAAAGCCCGCATTGGTGGTGCCGTCCCATTGCATGGGCGTGCGGCACTCGTCGCGGTTAAGGCTCTCGTTGGCCATGTTGGCCATAAACTGTGGTATCCAGCGGTAGCGCAACGCCAGCGAATCTTTGGCCTGCTTAAGCGGTATGCGCGCCTGTACCATGCCTATCTCCTCGCCCATATAGGTAAAACTTACGCCGCGCACCGTCATTTGTAGCATAGCCAGCAGCTTGGCCTTGGCCACACTATTGCCAATGCGCGAAATGCTGCGCTTGCGGTCGTGGTTACTAAATACCCAAGTGGGCGTGTACGGGTGCGGAAACTCGCCCTCTAGCTTGGCTATCAGCTTGCGGAAATACTTCGCCTCAAACTTAAAGGCCAGCATCTCGAACAGGAACACCGTATGCAGCCCATCATGCTTCTCGCCAATGTACTGTTTCAGCACCTTGGCATCGCCAAACACCTCGCCCACCAAGTAGCGCGGCGGGTTGCTATACTCCTCTAGCACGGCGCGCAGCTCTTTGGCAAAGGCAAAGTTGCCGGGGTGGTTTATGGTGTGCTCCATGTGCTGAAAGAACCCATCGGGGTTGCTCTCGTTGGGCAGCATCGCAAAACTGAAGGGGTTATCCCTAAACTGGTCGTCTTCGTATAGCGAATTGAAAATATCGAGCCGGAAGCCGTCTACGCCCTTATCTAGCCAAAAGCGCACATTGTCTAACATGGCTTGGCGCACCTCGGGGTTGTGGTAGTTTAGGTCAGGCTGAAAGGGTAGGAACGTGGCCCAATACCACTGTTGCGTGTGCGCATCATATTGCCAGCCGCGGCCACCTATCATGGCCTTCCAGTTAGTGGGTGGTTTTTTGTGTGGCTGCTTGCCCTTGCCATCGTGCCACACATACCAATCGCGTTTGGGGTTGTCTTTGCTGCTTTTCGACTCCAAAAACCACGGGTGCTGATTGCTGGTGTGGTTCATCACCATATCGAATATGATGTGCATGTCGCGGCGGTGCACCTCTGCTATCAGTTTATCAATGGTGGCCAGCGTGCCGTACTCCGGCGCACAGTCACGATAATCGCTGATGTCGTAGCCAAAATCGCCCTGCGGACTCGCAAAAAACGGCGACACCCAAATGGCAGTGAACCCCATGCTCTTAATATAATCCAACCGAGCAATAATGCCCTCCAAATCGCCAATACCATCGCCATTACTATCCTGGTACGAGCGTGGGTATATCTGGTACACGGCGGCATTGCGCCACCATTCGTTTTGCGCTTGCGCTTGTGCGGTGATGGTTAGCATGAGTGCCAATGAAAGGAGTAAGGGTTTCATTGGTGTGAAAATAGGGAAAGTAGCACTAAACTACTTGCCTCTCCAAACAGAAAGTAACTATTTTAGTGATTACCTCGTTATAGGTGATTGAAGGACTATTGATAAATATAAAAACAGTGATTAACTTTGACATATACTTATGGCTACCGAAATTAGAAATATCCCCGTTTTAACCGAATCCCAAGCCGCTGCTTTTGTGGACAAGGCAGAGCATGCCGCCAAGCGCGAAAAGGGTTCTATCGATTTCACGAAGCAAGTGGCAATTGGCAAACAAATTCTCGAAAAGGCCAAAATCGATAAGCCATAGTTAATCTGCTACAAGACTGTGTAATGTTCAAGCATGACCAACTGCAATTGGAAGCGCTGGCGAACTTTGATTGCGGCAATGACGATTTAAACGAATTTTTTCGGGCTGATGCCAAAGTGTTTGAGGAAGGGCTAATGGGCAAAACTTATGCTTTCGTGCTCGAAAGTAACCCTTTAGAGATAGTTTGCACCTTTGCCGTTTCCAACGATAGTATTAAGGCATCCTTGCTTGCCAACTCTCGCAAGAAGAAGGTAGAAAAAGAGGTTCGCCGCACCAAGCAGATGCGCACCTATCCTGCGGTTATGGTCGGTCGTCTGGGGGTTAGCAGTAAATTTGCTGGACAAGGTATTGGGCGGCAATTATTAGACTTTATCAAATATTGGTTCTCTGAAGCAGCTAACAAAACAGGCTGCCGCTTTGTGGTAGTGGATGCTTACAAAACCGAACAGGCTTTGGCATTTTACCTGAAAAACGGATTTGAATACGTTTTTAGCACCGAAGAACAAGAGGCCGAGTACAATAATTTTGAAGGCGAACTTAAGACGCGGTTAATGTTTTTCGACTTGATTAAGTTGAGGACTTCTTAAGCTTTCTCTTAACCATTCCCGCATTTGCACATTAAGTTTTGCAAGATAAAACTTGCCTAATTGTTTATGTGAGGGTTGAGACAGCCCCCTACTCTGCGCATCCGATGCCTGCACAAAACTGAAGTTTAAAAGCCATCTATTAGCACGCAACACGGTAAAACTTCAGGTAAAGCCCTACTTTCAGTATATTTATTGCTAAAAAAGAAGCATGGATTTGTTCGATAGAATATTTGGGGAGAAGGAACCGACGGAAAACTACAATCAGGCGGTATTCACGCAAAAGCAGATATTTCAGGGAGCGCCAATCTTTTTAGCAGTGCATGATGAAGATGGAGAGTGGCAATTTTTAACTGGCGAACTGGTAACAGAAGCTGACATGATGATAGTCTCGCTTGGTCAAATTTTGAAACATGATGATTCAATAAAGCAAGTCTTGTATATTCCAAAGGGAACTAGTGCCACAAGGGCAACGGATAAAGATTCTTGGGTGATTGAAAAAGCTTGATCAATACATCCCCTTAGTAGCCCATAAGTTCAAAATCACAAAAGTAACTTTCGCGCCAGAAAAGGGTAAAGACTAAGTTCAACAAGCTTGCCATTGCAAATAGACATAAGTTATTGGTTGCCAATTAATTAAACTATAGCACCCTGGCAACTACCTGTAAATCAACCACCTACACCTTCACCACCCCGCCCCAGATTAGATAAGAAATATGAGATAGGAAATGAGAAACGTAGGGTCTGTTAGTTGTGCTGAAAACCCCATCAATACTAGATAAAAGTACACGACAAAACCCCCGATTTAGATAAGAAATAGGAGATAAGAAATGAGAAACGGATGGGCTGTTTGCCGCGCTGCAAACCGCATCAATACTAGTTAAAAGTACACGACAAAACCCCCAGTTTAAATTTCAAAGGTGTCATGGTGAGTCTCGTTTGAAACGAGAAACCATCCATAATGTAGGTGGCATAACTCCTTGTTCCTGTGTTTTGTGCCCGTGTTTCGTGACCCGTGTTTCGGATGGTTTCTCGTTTCAAACGAGACTCACCATGACACAAAAAGCTACAAGCCGCATCAATAATCACTTCCTGCACGACAAAACTCTGGGTTGGTGGTTTGCTAAACCCCAGCGCCATCTATTTGGGTGGGGACGTTGGGCAGGCCGTAATCGGTGGGGGGCAGCGGCGCTCCGCTGTCGGTTTCGCGGAAGTCCTTTTTCTTGAAATTGGCTACGGTATAAGCCAGCATTTCCTCCTTGGGGTACGACCTAATCATGCTTAGCCTGTCGTCGGCGGAGAGGGAGGTATCGAGCCAAGCGGGTATCTCCTCGGGTAGCAGTATGGCGGGCATGCGGTAGTCTTCGGAGCCTTTGGGCTGGTTGTGTATAAAGCCTAGCAGGCTGTTTGCGGCCGTGGTGCAAAGCGTGGTGCCGGTGTAGGTTCGGTTGGGGTCGGCAAGGTCATGCCAGGTAGCGGTAAGCCCCGCTATCGGGAAGGTTTCGCCGTCTTTTAGGCCAATATAGTAGGGTACTTTGGTTTTGCCGTCGGGCAGGGTGTGCCACTCAAAAAAGCCACTCACCAGTATTACGCAGGGCTTATTGGCTGCTTGCTTAAACATGCTGTTTTCGTGGGCGGCCAGTTTATGGCGCAAGGTATCGGCACGGCAGTTGAGGCTGCGGTTTTTCCAGATGGCAGCATCTTTGGCATTTTTGGCGAAGGCTGGCACAAATCCCCAATAGAGGGCCTTGATTACGTGCGGCTCATCGGGGGTAATTGCGGGCAACTTGGCATTGCCAAACCCAGAAACGCGCAGGGGTAACTCCAATACCTCATCGGTGGGCTTTATGGCTCCGTAGCGCTTCTCTAGCTTCTTGAGCTTACCCTTAAGCAATTGCACATCGTAGCACATAGCGTTTTCGGTAAGGGGTACTCAATCGATAAAATCGACGTCCACATCAAAGGGGTACTTCATGAGTTGGCGCAGGCCCTCGCTGGCGGGCACGCCCTTAAACAGGGTGTAGTATATAGTGCTGATGATGGGCACGCGCACGCGGTAGTGGTCGGCCAGCAGCTTTATGATCTCTACGGTATTAATACCTTCGGCCACTTCGTCGCTGGTGTCCAATATCTGTTGCAGGGTTTCGCCTTTGGCCATGCGGTAGCCTACGCTAAAGTTTCGGCTGCTAGTGCTGCTGGAGGTGGCAATAATATCGCCAATACCGGCCAGGCCCAAGAAGGTCTTTACATCGCCGCCCAACACGCGCCCAATGCGTATCACTTCGCCCAAGCTTTTGGTTATGAGCAGGGCGCGGGCGTTTTCGCCCAATTCGAGAGCGGATATAGAGCCAGAGGCCAGGGCAATGATGTTTTTCAACGAGCCTGCTAACTCAACACCCGTTAAATCTTTACTACCATATACTTGAAAGCGGTGGCTTTTAAGGGCGTTGCGGCCAAGGCGTATTACCTCATCAAAGTGACTGGCAATAACGGCACCTGCGGGCTTGTGCTGCGATAGTTCGCTGGCCAAGTTGGGGCCCGATATGCAGCCCACGCGTATTACGTTGGTTTCGCGGCGTATCAGTTCGCTCATGGTATATATACTGTCGCGGCCAAGCTCTTTTATGTCTTCCTCTTTCTCTTCCTCGCTTACATTTATATGGAAGCCCTTGGTACCGTGTATGAGTATATGGTCGGGGCGCAGGTAGGGCACCATTTGCAACAGCACCTCCCTAAAATATGCCGAAGGGATGGTAGGGAAGATGAGGGTACAGGTTTCGCACACTTCCTTAATGTCGCCGGTAGCGCGCACCCGCTCATGCATGGGCTGGTTGGCGTTTTCGCGTTTGATATTAATGTTATCAATCGCTTCCACGCGGCGCGCGTAAACCAGCACATCGTAGTTTTCGGCAATAAGGTTGGCCAAGGCCGTTCCGAAACTGCCTGCACCTATTACGCCTACAGTTTTCAAATCAGACATATTGCGCCAGTTGATAGCCTTCTAGGCGGTTATGATAAAAGAGTAATAGTTTCAGGTCTTCGCTGGTTATATCGCCATCCTTGTTGCGCATCAGGGTGCTGGCGTTGTGGTATAGGCCAACGTTATCCAATCCATGCTGGATGAGGTCGTGCAGGCCGTTTTCGTGAAAGTGTCTTGGGGTAATAATTTTCCCTTCCTTCTCCAATTCGTAAATGCGGTCGCGAACGCGCCCTACGGCTGCTGCAAAATCGGCATAAGGTATTACCCGGTCTTCTTTTGGTAGGCGAAGAATATCATACAAATCGTGCCTACGGAAGCGTTTCTTAAGCATCGTAAAGGCCACATAAGATACCATGTGGCTGCTAAACACTACGTTGTAATCGTGAAATTTTTTCACAATCACATCGCCCAAAAGCTTCACATACTCGCCATTTCGCTGTTGGTCTTCTTTTAGTTCGCCACCCGAAAGGAAGTAGTTTTTGATGTCTATCTCCTCACCGCGTTTGTCAATGCTTCTTCCGTCGGGCGTTACTTGGTTGCCAAATAGGTCCATGCACGGGGCATACGATAGGTATATTTTAGAGCTCTTGGTAAAGAACTTCCAGATAAAGCTCAGCATCTTAAACGAAGTACTATACCGGTCGTTTTCTACCAAGTACTGCTCTTTACCAGTTGCCTTCAAGTGCTCGTCGATAAGGCCTGGTGCCTCAAGTACAAAGTGGTAGCTAATGGTTACCGGCACCACAATTATCTTTTTGGCGCTTTCGGGGTTGCCTTCTTTTTCGGCCTTGATGTAGTTTAGGTATTGCGCATCTACTGCGGTGCCTAGTAAGCCGAGTTTCAGGCGTTTTTCAATTTCGCCGCTGCGCGAGCGGGTGCCACCCGGAAAAAACAGGCTGTGCACGCCGTCGTGCAATGCTTGGGTGCTATATTCTTTAAGCGTTTCGAGGTAAATAGGGTGCTTTTTGCGCCTATCTACCTTATAAGCGCCAAGGCGCTCAATAAAGTAGGCTAGTATGCGAATGCCAAAAAGGTTAAGCCCTGCACCATATATAAAGGCAGGCAAGCCCATTTCGTGTATGGCCCAACCGATTACCATACTATCGAGGTTGGTAATGTGGGTGGGTACTATTATAACGGTATGGCTTTTGGCAAGCTCTCTAATGCTTTCCAAATCGCCTTCGTAAATAAAGCGGTTGTGGGTGCTAAATTGCTGGCTGAGTTTTTCTTTGAACTTGATGCCTAAGTTAGAGCGCAGTAACCTTGAAAAACCGAACGGTAATGCACGACTGGCAAATTCATATATCGATGGGTCAAAATTGCCGATAATCTCATTGGTGTAATGAGATATCATAGAGTTTAGCATCTCTTTGGCCTCTTCTTCCTGCTTCTTGGGGTCGTCGGTTATGCCGCTAATGCGCACCAGGCGCTTCTTTAGCTCGTCCCAATATTCTTTCTCGTCTTCCGGGTCGGCTTTCCATGCTTTTTCGGTAAGGCGAATACGCTCTTGATAAACGGTACGGGCCAGCTCGTCCAACAGTGCCTCGGTAGTGGGAAAACTCTTGAGCAGTTGAGCATTGGTGCTACTTATTATATCCTGAATAAACTCGTACCGTTTGGTACTGAGTTTATAAATGGGCCATTGCTCAATATCAGGAATGATAGGCGGTAAGCTGCCTTTGTGTTCCTTTGGGTCATTTGTTACTGGTTGCTGCATAGGGCACGCCTCAAAACATACGGGGTGAAATTATGGCTTTTTTCCGAAATGGTCGATGGTCGATAGTCCATAGTCGATGGAAAAGCCCATGTATTGTGAGGAATGGATATAAAAAAGTAAGAGACGCTATCATAATAACGTCTCTTACTTTTATTCGTTTTTATCTGTGGACCGTGGACTGTCGACCATCGACCAAAAATTACTTCTTCTTCTTAAGGTCGCGTATCGGTTGGCCCAAGATGCTTTCTGCTTCTTCATCGGTAATGCGAACGCCATCTTTGTAAGGCACCAACCATGAGTCTTTGATACCCATTTTCTTCATATCGCTTTCGAAGCCTTTAGCTGCCTCAAGAGTAGTAAAGTAGCCAATAACGTATTTGTTGGTTCCATTTACGTCCTCGTAGCTTATCTTCTTGGTTTCGGTAAAGTATTGGTTGATGTTAAATTTCTGGTAAGCACCTATTTGCACTTTAAAGGCAATGCCTTCTGGTTTTACATTCACTGGGTCAACTACTACTGGAGCTGGTTTTAGCTTCTCGGCAGTAAGTTCGTCTTGCAATTGGTTTACTTCATCCTCTTTTTGCGCAACTGCGGTTTTTAGGCGTTCGTTTTCGGCTTGCAAGTTTTTTATCTGGCTATTAAGCTGGTTCACCATTATATTTAGGTCGTCCTTGCTTGGTTTTTTTACTTTTTCTTTTTTCTTTTTTTCCTTTTTGCCTTTTTTACCGTCGTTTTCAACTTGGCCATCCGTATCGGCTTGCGCATGAACATTTAACACCGGAGCCAATGTCAATATCATCATCAACAGTGATACGATTACGTGCTTTTTCATTAGGTTGGTTTTGGGTTTTGTACTATTAATGCCTAAAACTAAGCATTATCGCTAATAATAAACACCTTTGCATAAGGTAAGTAATGGTAGTTGTTGGTGTTGATTGGGTAAATTGTTGTACACTTTTCTTTTAGCTATGGGTTTAAAGTTGCCGATTTTTCCATTGGGTTTAGTTGTTTTTCCGGGCGAAAAGCTCAACCTGCATATATTTGAGCCTCGCTACAAAGAGTTGTTGACCGATGTGTTGCAGGAGCATATCACGTTCGGGATACCCGCATACATTGAGAACGAATTGAAGCCATACGGCACCGAAGTAGAGCTTTTGGGTATAGAAAGGGTATATGCTAAGGGTGAAATGGATGTGCGCACCATAGGCAAGCGTATTTTTCGTATTGCAGATGTTATTAATCCAATGCCCAGTAAACTTTACTCAGGCGCCTATGCCGATTATGTTGACCAAGTTGATAATCCTGATCCTAAATTAGGAGCCGAAATTGTGGACATGATGCGCCAATTGCACTTGACCTTAAAGGTGGAAAAGGAAGAGCTCAAAGGCATGGACGAAACGTTTTCAACCTTTCAGTTGGGTCACTTTGTGGGCTTTAATGTTCAACAAGAATATGATTTTCTTACACTGCCTAGCGAGCGCGACAGGCAGTTTATGATTTTGCAGCACCTCCGTAAAATTTTGCCTTACGCTACCGAAACCGAACGTCTAAAAGAGCGCATACAAGCCAACGGGCACTTTAAAGATATTTTACCGCCCAATATTTAAGGTTCCACAACCTAAGGTTGATTCTATTTTCATTTACAGCCTCAAAGCGCAACTTTTGTAAACAGTTAACCTTAAATAATCCATATTTGTAAGGTGAGAATTTTGTTCGCTGTTGTGGGTTGTTTGCTGTTGTCCGCTACCTCAAGGGCACAATACCCCTTTTATCACAGTATCACTACCGAAGAAGGCCTGCCCAGCAATGAAGTTTATAGCGTTGTGCAAGACAAAGCCGGGTTTATCTGGATTGGTTGCGATGTAGGTTTGGTTCGTTACAATGGGGTCTCGTTTAAGCAATATAAAAATCAGGCACAAAAAAGCAGGGTAATGGCAGGCCTAGTCGTTTCGCCAGGTGGGCGTATATATGGCACCAATTTCAGTAACCAAATATTTTACTACGAAAATGATAGCCTACACGAATTGAAAGGATGGCAAGGTAATGTTGCAAACATATTCATTGACAAGGAAGCGAACTTGTGGGTATCGGGTTTAGATGGGCTATTTGTTTATAACGAGCAAAACAAAACGTGGAGCGAACCCGATAGCAGTATAACCGGGATCCGAGGTGCCATCGTTAATAGCACAGGTGAGGTATGGTTTTTGAACTCAAAAGAAAATAAGGTGGGTAGCACGCAAAATGGCTCGACCCAATTTTATGAAGTGAAACACCCAGAGAATTTCGATTTTAACCTAGCCACCTACTATTTGTTTGTAGGTACCAGTGGTGAATGGGTAATATCGGTGGCCAATGGCGATTTGTATAAGCGCAAAGAGAAGGATTTCGTGCCATTTGTATCAAATAATCTTAACAAGGAGTTGGTTGGCAGAAAGTATAATCATATAAGGGAAATGCCAGACGGTAATATATGGTTCTGCTCGTTTAGTGGCATAGTAGTGTATAACCCCAATACCGATGAGGCCAATGTACTGTTCGATGGCATATCGTTCTCAAATTTATTATTGGATAGTGAGCAAGGCTTATGGCTTACTTCTTTAAACTCTGGGTTGTTGTACATTCCGGATTTAAGATTTATGAGCTGGAGCAGCGAATTTAATGCCATACCCACCAACAATACTACCCAGCTTAGTCTAGCTGATAGCAACCTATATTTTGCGACATCCGATGGTTATTTTGGAAGTATGGACGTTGCAACCAGAAAGGTTGAAAGCTATTATTCAGGATCGCGAACCGATATAAACGGGCTGTATTTCGATGCCCAAACGCAAACGCTCTCCTTTAATAGTTTTAGTAATTTGTATAGTTGGCATGGCGATAAGCTGAAATTGCATCCAGTTGCTTCTCCGCCCGTGAAAGCAATATTGAGGGTAAAGGAAAAACTGTTTTACGCAACTTCATTTGGTGTTTATGCAGCCGATACAATTTTAGGCGACCCAAGCAGCCGTAAGCTAACCGATGTATGGGCAAGAGACTTGCTACATAACGCAACTGATAATAACGTTTGGGTAGCTACCGATAATGGAGTTACATTGATTGATGCGGTTTCGGAAGCAATGGAAACGGTATTCTTTTCGGGCAAGCAGATAATTGCTTTAGGCAGCGAAAGCGCAAACATTTATGCATTGGTTTATACGGGGCAAATAATGGTTATCGACTCTCGAAACCAAACCAAACTATTGGCCACGCTGCCAAACAATGCTAATGGCAACGATATTGAACTTGCTGATGGTAAAATATTGGTAGCCACCAACCAAGGGCTTTGGGTTTACCATTTGGCATCAACGTTATGGAGCCGTATTGATAAGACTATGGGTTTGGCATCCAACAACGTTAAGGCCATTAAAGTATTCAAAAACCAAGTTTGGCTGGCAACTGGCAACGGATTGCAAACCATACCACTGGCATACAAGTATGATAAGCCATTAGCAAAAATGTATTTGGCACAGCTTGCCGTAAATGGCATAATTAAACCAATTACCCAGCTACTGCAACTGGAGTACAGAGATGTTTTTAGTTTTGTGCCAGAAGCAGCCGCTTTTAGTTCGCTAGGCAAATTTCAATATGCTTACCGAATAATAGAGGCCGACACAACATGGCAATTGTTGCCAGCCACTACCAAATTATTTGCCGTGCCCAGTATAGCACCGGGCAACTTTACCTTTCAGCTCAAAGCCATTGATCATTCAGGGCGCGATTCAGAGAATATTATAACTGTCAAAGGATATATGCAGCCGCCTTTTTGGCAACGCTGGTGGTTTTATGTTTTGTTGGCAGCTTTAGGGGTTGCTTTGGCTTTTGTTGGCTTTAGATACCGACTAGCTTCTATCCGACGAAAGCAACAGTTGGAGCTAGATCGGATTAGAATGGAGAACGAGTTGGAACTGTCTCAGCAGGCAGCATTGAAAGCACAAATGAACCCACATTTTATTTTCAACGTACTAAACTCTATTAAGAGTTATGTTTACGAGAACGATAAAAAAAGTGCAGCGGAGTACTTAAACACCTTTGCAAAGCTCATTAGGCGAATACTAACTATGAGCAGCGAAGCGAATGTAAGTTTGGAGGAAGAGCTTAATGCCCTAGAGTTATACATACAGCTCGAAGGCATGTTGCTCGAGCCTCCGTTTGAATATTCAATAGTAGTAAATCCGGAAATTGACACTCACGCTATGCGTTTGCCCGCGTTATTGATTCAGCCGTATGTAGAAAATGCCTTTAAGCATGGCCTCCGGCACCAACAGGGTTTTAAGAAACTGGACATTGATATTGAGCAATTAACAACTGGTCTTTTGAAAATATCCATTCAAGATAATGGTATAGGTAGGCAAGCGGCTAATTTATTGAACCAGGATAGGCCGACCGAACACCAATCATTTGCAACTGCGGCAAACAGCAAACGATTGGCTTTGTTGAACAAAAACCAAGCAGGAAGCGTAAATGTAATATACATTGATAAAACTAGCAATTCGGGCTTGAATGCGGGCACAGCCGTAATTATCACTATTAAAACTTTATGAGCCAACCTATAACTGCAATAATAGTAGATGATGCAGCCCAAGCGCGCAAGTTATTGCGGCTTATGCTTGCCGAGCATGCCCCCCAAGTGGTGGTAAAAGGTGAGGCAGCCAATGTGGTTGAGGCTTTGCAATTGGCCATAACGGCCCAACCCGATGTGGTGTTTTTGGATATTGAAATGCCCGGAAAATCAGGTCTTCAACTAGCGGAAGAGTTGCACAAGGCTGCTTTACCTTGCGACGTGGTTTTTACCACTGCCTACAATAAATATGCGGTCCAAGCTTTTCGTCTTTCAGCAGTTGATTATCTTTTGAAACCGATTGATGAAAGCCAATTGATTGAAGCTGTTGAAAAGGTAACAGGCAGAAAAAACGTAGCTAATGGCAACGAGCGTTTGGGGCAGCTAGTCGAAAACTTGAAATCGGGAACGCAGGATACACTTAGTATACCTATAATTAATGGTTACCAATTTGTGAGTGTGGGCAGCATTATTAGCATTACGGCCGATGGCTCTTACGTAAATATAGTGCTTGCTGATGGCACCACAATGGTTGTATCAAAAAACCTAAAGTACTTTGAGCAGGCGCTAGAAGGGTTTCCGCAATTTGTGAGGGTGCATCGGTCATACCTCATCAACTTGCAGCAAATGAAACGTTTTGAGCGCAGTGGCCGCGGAACAATTATTATGAACGACAACAGCGAAATTGATTTGGCGCGCGAGAGAAGGGACAGTTTTTTTGCCGCCTTAGAGCAATTTAAAAAGTAACGAGAAGCAAAAGCTAAGGTTGTCTCGGTTATTAACAGTGAATGAAAGAACCATCGCCCGAAACCCGATGTTATCATTATATTTGTTGGCACATTGCCCACCGGGCCAAAAGAGCAATTGAACTATTATGGTACAATACGAGCGGTTTACGCTAGATAACGGCCTGCGGGTATTGGTACAGGAAGACCAAACAACCCCACTGGCGGCAGTGAATATACTTTACGATGTGGGCTCTAGGGACGAAACGCCTGAAAAGACTGGTTTTGCCCATTTGTTTGAGCACCTTATGTTTGAGGGCTCGGCCAATATCGAAAACTTTGATGAGCCCCTGCAGCGTGCTGGTGGCGAAAGTAATGCCTTTACCAACAGCGACATAACCAACTACTACGATATTTTACCAGCCGCCAATTTAGAGACTGCTTTTTGGTTGGAATCGGATAGGATGTTGAGTTTGGATATTAACGAGGAGAGCCTTGAGTTGCAACGCAAAGTGGTAATAGAAGAGTTTAAAGAAAACTACCTAAACCAACCATACGGCGATGTGTGGCACTTGATAAGCGATCTTGCTTACAAAGTGCACCCATACCAGTGGCCAACTATTGGCAAAAACTTGGCGCATATTGAAGCTTTTAAGCTGAACGATGTAACTCAGTTTTTTAAAAAGTTCTACGTACCCAATAATGCCATATTGGTAGTAGGCGGCAGTGTAACGGTTGACCAAGTGCAATCACTTTCCGAAAAATGGTTTGGTGGCATACCTGCGGGCAAACCTATTAATAGGGATATTCCATTTGAGCCTATACAAACCAGCAAACGAGAGTTGGAAATAGTTGCCGATGTGCCAGGCGATGCCTTGTACAAGTTGTACCACATGGGCGATCGTAACTCTACCAATTTTTATGTGATGGATTTGGTGAGCGATGTATTGGCGCAAGGCAATGCTTCATTGCTTTACCGCAGGTTGGTAAAAGAGTTGAGCCTTTTTACCGAAATTGAAGCCTATACCACAGGTACCATGGATGCTGGGCTGTTTATAATTGAAGCAAAAACGGTGCCCGGAGTGGATATGAAAAGGGCCGAAAAAGCCCTAGATGATGAATTGGCCCGGTTTGCCGAAACCAGAATATTGGAGCGAGAACTCTTAAAAGTAAAAAACAAGCAGGAGAGCGCAACGGTGTTCAGCGAAGTGAATATACTGCACCGTGCCATGAACCTAGCATACTATGAGTTGATTGGCGATGCTGGGTTAATCAATACCGAAATGGATAAGTATCTGGCCGTTACAGAAGCAGACGTGCTACTACATTCGCAACAAGTTTTTAAGCCGGAGAATTGCTCCACGATATACTATTATGCCAATAAAAAATAACGGAAAACTAGACCGCAGTGTAACACCTGCACTAGCGCGGGTGGAGCACTTGAATATATTGCGGCCCCAAAAGCTGTCGCTGCCTAACGGCATACCAGTATATGTGTTTACCGGTTTGCAGCAAGATGCGGTGCGCATTGAGTGGATATTTAATGCCGGTAAGTGGTATGAGCAAAACACCTTGCAATCGTCAATGGCGGCGAGGATGATGAAGGAAGGTAGTAAAGCCTATCCGTCGCATGAGTTTAACGATTTACTCGATTTCTACGGTGCTTCGGTAAAAGCACATGGTGGGGCCGACACGGCAAGCTTTCAGTTGTACAGCCTCAACAAGCACTTGGCACCAGTGTTGCAAATTGTTGAAGAGGTAGTTAAATCTCCATTGATTGACCCACGAGATTTGGAAATAGTAACCCAAAGCAACCGCGAGCAATTGAAGGTGAATATGATGAAGCCAGATTACCTGGCCGATAAAGCATTCACTGAGTCGTTGTATGGCAGCAAGCACCCTTATGGGCATGAGTTGGAGTTGGAAGATTACGATAATCTTACCCGCGAAAGTTTGTTATCATTTCACAAGCAATTTTACACAGCGAGTAATTGCAGTATTATTGTTTCGGGTAACATTAATGACCAAGTAATAAAATTGCTTGAACGTTTTTTTGGCGGCACTGACTGGCTTGGTGCCCCCGCGACCGTATCTGTGCACCTTGAATTGGACAGTGCCGAACGATTGGTTAAATATGAAGCTATTGACGGCTCTTATCAAAGTGCCATTCGCATTGGCAAAAAGCTATTCAACAAAACCAATACCGAGTATCAAGAATTGTCTGTAGTAAATACCATTTTGGGAGGTTATTTTGGCTCGAGGTTGATGTCTAATATCCGCGAGGATAAGGGATATACTTATGGTATTTATTCAGGCCTAAATAGCATGCGGCACGGTGGGCACTTTATTATCTCTACTGAAGTAGGTGTTGATGTGAGGCAAGCGGCCATTGATGAAATATATACCGAAATGTCGCGTTTACAAGAAGAGCCAGTAGATAGTGAGGAGCTTGACCTAGTGCGCAACTATATGATGGGCCGATTATTGAACGGATTGGATGGTCCGTTTAAGGTAGCTGGCATGTACAAAGGGCTCTATATTTATGATTTGGATATTGACTATCTTTACAGCTTGGTTGACGCGATAAATACTATTACCCCAGAGCGCATTCAAGAACTGGCCAATAAATATTTTGACCCCGCTACCATGCATGAGATAACTGTAGGATAACACTTTCATGAAATCGATACGTACCATACTTACCATTGCTTTGGCTATTTGGGGTTCTCAAACCCTTCTAGCTCAAGCCATACCAGCACCTGTAATTCTTTGCGCTGCTACCAATGAACAAACCGGCAATGTAGATATTACTTGGACCACTCCCACGCTTGACCCTTGCGGACCCTTTACCCAATATGTGTTGCAAGGCTCTACCAGCCCTACAGGCCCGTGGAACCAAGTTGCCTTAGTAAACAGCTATACTAATACAAGCTTCAACCATTCAGGTGCTAATGCTACGGTAGTAAACTGGTACTACCGCATTTTTATGGTGCAAAACTGCCCCGGTGCGGTTTCCGATACTTCGGCGGTGTTCAGTGAGGAGGTGTTGTTTACGCCCACTATTAATTACGTCACTGTGCTGCCAAACGGCGATGTGGACGTAAATTGGCAACAAAGCCCTAATACCGCACCAGATGGTTTCGTGATTTTGTACATCGATCAGGCAACAGGTTTAGGCATTCGCATCGATTCGGTGTTGGGCTCTACCAGCACCCAGTTTCTCGATCAAACCCAAAACCCGAGCGCTGCACCAATAGTATATGAGGTAAAAGCCTTTAACTCTTGCGGAAACGAAACGGCCCAAAACCCAACGCATACTACTATTTTTGTTGATGCAGTGGTGGACCCTTGTGCACAGGAAGTAACACTTGGCTTCAACCCATACCGCAATTGGCCTGGCGATACCGTTGCCAACTATCGTGTAGAGGTTGTAATTGATGGTGGTGCACCAACTATTGTGAATTTGGGCAATAACTTCCCGCCATCATCTGCCAACGTAAGGTATAGTTACGTGTACGATATTGCTGGTCTTGCAGGCGATTCTATTCAATTCCATATTGTTGCCGAGCACCCAAATGGTAGTTTTGAGTCATCTAGCAATTATATTACAGCCCCTTTAAACGCGCTGCAATCCATATCCTTCAACATGATTTGGAACGCTACCGTTAATCCAGATAGTACTATTTCTGTTACTTGGATATCGGATACTACTGCCGATATTGCTTCGTTTGTGGTGCTTCGTGGGACCGACCCAGCAGCTATGGTGGCCATTGATACCATCCTTACTACCATTGGCAGCACTCCTTGGCTACAAACCTATATTGACAGCAATGTAGATGTGCACGCCAATAGCTGGTACTACCAAATAGTGGCAAACGATACCTGCGGTTTTAGTTTGGCATCCGACCCTGTGCGTACCATTTTTCTTACTGCTGAACTGATAGGCGGTAACAATACGCTCAATTGGAACAATTATGAGCAAACAAATGGATTGCTGCTCAACACATCCATTTTCCGTATTTTGAATGGTACTTTAGTGCCAATAGAAACCTTGTTACCATCCGTTAACGATTATGAAGATCCTGTTGAATCGGCTATCACTACCGATGGTACTTTCTGCTACGTAATACAAACCGAGTACCAGTTTGTAGTGCCGGGCATGGGCATATCGCGCAGCTTGAGTACCTTCTCGCAACAAGAGTGTGTCGATCTTCCTCCTAAAATTTTCATACCCAACGCCTTTG
The DNA here is from genome assembly GCA_027486795.1 of Sphingobacteriales bacterium. Lineage (GTDB taxonomy): Bacteria > Bacteroidota > Bacteroidia > Chitinophagales > CAIOSU01 > CAIOSU01. Next base: position 190,202 of record JAIXOI010000049.1, read on the forward strand.
TGCCCGATGGTTTGAATAAAACTTTTAAGCCAGTATTGCTTTTCCCTGCCAAAGAATATGAGTTCCGTATTTGGGACCGTTGGGGCAAGGAGCTGTTCTACACCGAGAACATCATTGCTGGCTGGACCGGCGCCTACGATGGCGAACGCCTTCCTTTTGGTGGCTACATATACTATGTGCGTGCCGTAAGCCAAGCTGGCGAAGTGGTAGAGAAGAAGGGTGTGGTAGTGCTGGTGCGCTAACTGCTTGCTAAACTAGAGTTTACCTTATGTTACTTTCCGTTATCCAGCATTTACTGCTCACCATCCCAATAGAAGCTTTAGGAGATGAGAAACTTATAACCAATCGAACAATACTAGTCTTTTTGGTAGGTTTTTTCTTGCTCCTTATTATAGTTTTGGTAATGTACCGCAACTGGCAAAAAGAGTTAGATAAAAAGCAGGGTAAACGGGAGTAGATGGCTGGAGTTTCAATAAGCTATATTCTGGCAGTAATGCCTCGAAGCCTCCCAACTCAGGAAGCAGATAATCAATATTTGATTCCAATGCTCATTGTTGGATTTGGGCTGTTTTTTGCCTGTGGCGTTTATAGCTATTGGTGATGGAAAAAGGATTCAGCTCGTAAGCCAAAACCTTAAGTTTAGAACAAATTTTGCCTTCTCATTTTTACGTTAGGCTCAGAACCGTTAATTTTGTCCAAAGTTAGCACTCATGTTACAACCTAATGAGAAGTTCGCAGGTCAAGGCCTCACCTTCGATGACGTTTTGCTCCTTCCCAATTATTCAGAAATACTTCCGCGCGACGTAGATACCAGTACCCAGCTTACCCGCAACATCCGCATCAATGTGCCTATCGTTAGCGCAGCGATGGATACCGTTACGGAGTATGCTTTGGCTATTGCCATTGCACAAGAGGGTGGTATCGGTTTCATACATAAAAACATGACCATCGACCAACAAGCCGAGCAAGTGCGTAAAGTAAAGCGCTCGGAGAGTGGTTTAATCATTGACCCTATTACCCTTCGCCCGCACAACACAATTGGTGAGGCTAAAAAGATAATGACCGAGTACCGCATCGGCGGCATACCTATTGTTGATGGCGATTCAAAATTGGTAGGCATACTTACCAACCGCGATTTACGCTTCGAGCACGACCTTACCAAGCAGGTGAATGAGGTAATGACCAAGGATAACTTGATTATTGCCCCTGAAGGTACCGACCTTACCATGGCCGAGCAGATACTAAAGCAACACCGCATTGAGAAGTTGCCAATGGTAGATGTAAATGGCAAATTGATAGGCTTGATTACCTACCGCGATATTATTAAAGTTCAGAGTTTCCCAAATGCCTGCAAAGACCAATTTGGTCGTTTGCGCGTAGGCGCTGCTGTTGGCGTTACAGCTAACTTGCTTGACCGCGTTGAGGCCCTAGTAAAAGTAGGAGTGGATGTAGTAACCCTCGATACCGCCCACGGACATAGCAAAGGGGTAATTGATGCCTTGAAAAGCTTAAAAGCAAAATACCCCGAACTTCAGGTAATAGCAGGTAATGTGGGTACTCGGGAAGGTGCCAAAGCCCTTGCCGATGCTGGTGCTGATGGCGTGAAAGTGGGTATAGGCCCAGGCTCAATATGTACTACCCGTATTGTTACCGGTATTGGCGTACCGCAGCTTACGGCTATATACGAGGCAGCACAGGGGCTTATAGGCACTGGGGTGCCAGTAATTGGCGATGGCGGCATACGTTACACGGGCGATATTGTAAAAGCCATAGCTGCTGGTGCCGATGCTATTATGGCAGGATCACTGTTTGCAGGCGTTGAAGAGTCGCCAGGTGAAACCATCATATACGAGGGCCGTAAGTTTAAGTCATACCGCGGCATGGGCTCAGTTGAGGCCATGAAAGAAGGCAGCAAAGACCGCTATTTTCAAGATGTAGAAGACGATATTAAGAAGCTAGTGCCCGAAGGTATTGTTGGCCGCGTGCCGTTTAAAGGTTCTTTGAAAGAAGTAATGTACCAATACGTTGGTGGTATTAGGGCTGGTATGGGCTATTGCGGTGCACCCACTATTGCAATACTACAAGCAACGGCTCGCTTTACCCAGCAAAGTGCGGCAGGCGTGCACGAAAGCCACCCGCACGATATACACATTACTAAAGAGGCACCTAACTATAGCCGATAATAATCACTGAATAGCTAGCTTTGCAGTATGCAAGGCTCACCGAGTATACTACGGATAATATTGACAGTGCTTGGCAAGCCTATCGAAGGTTGCCAAGCATTGTTGTTTAATGGCTTTTCTCTTGGAAAAGCCATGCTGTTATTGATACTGGGCTATCTGTTTATGGCCTCATTTGCAATGGCAGTAGTAAGTCAGATGTATGCACTTTCTACCAAAACGATATTGTTTACAGCCAAAATAGGTCTTGTTGGGTTGCTCTTTGTTTTGATGGTAGGCCTATTAACCTATTTAGTGACCAAAGTATTTGCCGAAGTGAGCCTTACAAGGCTTATGCAGGTAGCTGGTTTAAGCAGCGTTGTCATCATGGTTTTGGCAGTGTTTCTATTGATTTTGTTGTTGGTGTTTAAGTCTTCGCTGCTACATACCTTTGTTGATGGCCCACTGACCTTAACAGTACCTATAATGCTCCTAGGCTTATTGTTTGTTTATAGTTTGCTGCACTTCTCAAACATTGTAAAACAATCTTTCGCTGCATCAGGGTTGTCTTCTTCGGTAAGCTGGTACTTATCGCCAATGGTGGTAGCGGGCAGCATATTTATTACCTATGGTGTGGCCAGTAAATTAATGGGTTAGCCGCAAAGCGAACAACAGGTTATCAGTTGTTTCAAAACATCGCATCAATCGCTATCTTTGCACCATGACTACGGAAGTACAGAACCTTTTTGACCAAGTGCGCCAAATGCAGGCTCAGGTAGAGCAATATCCAGTAAGCAATAATGATGACCTGGAGCGCTTCCGTATTGAGTTTATTGGTACCAAAGGTAAAGTGAAAGACCTTTTGGCCGCTATAAAAGACGTGCCCAATACCGAGAAGAAGGCTTATGGCCAAACTGTAAATGCCCTAAAGCAAGTGGCAGAAGACCGCTATGCAACGCTAAAAGAGCAATTTGAAAGTAACCAAACCACCAAGGGTCCCGATTTTGATTTGACTATGCCCGGCGATGCCATTCGTATTGGTAGCCGCCATCCGTTGAATTTGGTTCGCAACCAAATCATCGAAATTTTCAAGCGCATTGGTTATGTAGTGGCCGAGGGCCCAGAGGTGGAAGACGATTGGCACAATTTTACGGCCCTTAATTTTCCACCCGACCACCCAGCTAGGGATATGCAAGATACTTTCTTCGTTCAGAAGAATCCAGACATCGCCTTGCGCACGCATACCTCATCGGTGCAAGTAAGGGTTATGGAGCGCCAAAAACCGCCAATTAGGGCCATTTTTCCAGGTAGGGTGTTTCGCAACGAGACCATTTCGGCTCGCTCGCACTGCTATTTCCATCAAGTAGAAGGTCTGTATATAGACAATAATGTATCGTTTGCCGATTTGAAGCAAACACTATATCACTTTGCCCAAGAAATGTTCGGGCCCGAAACCAAAATAAAACTTCGTCCATCTTATTTCCCATTTACCGAGCCTTCTGCAGAGCTAGATGTTACCTGCTTTATCTGCGGTGGCGAGGGTTGCCCAGTGTGCAAGTACAGTGGCTGGGTAGAGATACTAGGTTGTGGTATGGTTGATCCTGCCGTATTAGCCAATTGTGGTATCGACCCAGAGGAATACTCCGGTTTCGCTTTCGGTATGGGCATCGACCGCATTACCATGCTTCGCTACCAGATAAAAGATATCCGCTTGATGTCGGAGAACGATGTTCGTTTTCTAGGGCAGTTTAAGGCTGCATTTTAGTACACTTATGGTCTAAAACAACACGCTTGTGTATTGCGCCACTTAATTTGACAAATAATCAATATCTTGTTAAAAAAAGGGTTTATGCGCGCTCCAATTGCTATTCAACAGTTCTTATTTATTGTCTGCTCGCTTGTTTCTATGCAACTGGTGGCCCAAAATCTTTGGACGCCACTTACTGATTTTCCTGGACCAGGTCGCGATGGTAGTTTCAGTATAGCGCTTGATACCGATACTGATGGAATAGCTGATGCCGGCTACGTGGGTGCCGGCTGGAACTCTAACGGTACCAGTTATACTGACTTTTGGCAATACAACCCAACAACTGGCAGTTGGACTCAGAAAGCTAATTATACAGGTTCTGGTACGAGAGGACTCACCTCTTTTGTGCTCAATAATAAAGGTTACGTGGTAGGTGGTGCATTTGGTGGCAATAGTGTCTCAAAGCAAAAGCTACCAATACTTGGCTTCGCAAGGCCGATTTCCCGGTATTAGTTTGGGGTGGAGAAACTTTTGTGGTTAATGGCACAGCTTATTTTGTGCTTGGCAATTTGAGTGGTAGCAACACAAATCCCAACAACAATTTGGTAGTATATGAATATGACGAAGCGGGGGATAGTTGGAGTGCTAAAGGTAATGTGCCTTTTGCAGGTCGGCATTTGCCGTTTTCGTTTACTGTCGACAGTAATGCCGATGGTATTGCTGATAGGGCTTTTGTAGGCAGTGGTGCTGAGCGATATGGTAACTATTTTAGAGATTTTTGGGAATACTTACCTGCTACAGATTCTTGGATAGAAAGAGATAGTGCTCCAGCAGGAATTTCGGGCGTGTCAGAAGGTTTTGGAATCGGCAACAAAGGTTATGCGGGTTTAGGATCAGATACTGATGCAACTAGGGAGTTGTATGAATATAACCCAGCGCAAGACACTTGGACCCGTATGTCTGATCACACAGGCACTCCTATCATGTCACCTTCGATTTTTGTTATAGGCAATGAAGCATTTGTAGCTTGTGGCAAGCCCAATGTAAGTAGTGCTGGGCTACAGCAATTCTATAAATATGCCCCGCTGGTAAACGGATACTCCGAGATTCGTGGCAATGTATTTGCCGACGGCAACACCAACTGCAGCCTGGATAGCAACGATTTTGCATTGGCCAACATTGCCGTGCAAGCGCAGCCAGGTCCATACCTTACTAGCACCGATGCCAACGGGGATTATGTTTTCCGCGTGCCGGTTGGCACTTACTCTGTATCTGCTATACTACCTAGTCATTTGAGCCCGCTTTTCCCTAGCATCAACTGTCCTATTACCGGAACATACCCCAACATAGATATTGCAACATTGGGTATCGATACCAGTGGTTTTGATTTTGCCATAGAAGCACTGCAATGCCCACGCTTGAATGTGGAAGTTGCATCCAGTGGCCGATTGCGTTGTTTCGATAATTTTACGGTGGTAAGCTACTGCAACTATGGTTTAGTAGCAGAAGATAGTGTTTACATCGACCTTATTTTGCCGGAGTTTGTAAGTATAATCAACGCCAGCGAGGTATTCACGGCTATCGATTCAGTAACCTACCGTTTCTACATCGGCAATGTGCCGGCTGGCGCTTGCAACAGTATTTTTATCGAGGATTATGTAAGTTGCAACGACATCGGTCTTTTGGGTGCCGCGGCCTGCACTGAAGCACACATTTTCCCCCAAAACACATGCCTGCCGCAGGATACCGCTTGGAATGGTGCTAATGTAACCATTGAAGCCGAGTGCTTGGCAGGTGGCGATACTGTGCAGATTACAGTGAGCAACACCGGCAGTAACAATATGGCCGACTCCTCGGAATTGCGCATTTACCTAGACGGGGTACTGGGCTATACCGAGAACTTCTTGTTGGCGCAAGGCGGCAGTTATAGCCTTCTTATACCGAGCAACGGGGTAAGCATTATGGCAGAGGCCGACCAGGCCACTGGGCATCCCTACAACCAACAAGTGGTAACTTGGATAGAGCGTTGCCAAGTAGATACGCTTATTACTCCTTTGTTTACCATTATACCTAATTTCCCTTTGAGCGATGAGGATGAGCAATCTGACGTGGAGTGCTTGGAAGTATCGGGCTCATTCGATCCTAACGATAAGCAGGCTTACCCATCGGGCATCGGTGCAAACAATATTATCCCCCCGGGCACGGTAATCAACTACAAGCTTCGTTTCCAGAACACGGGCACCGATACGGCTCGTAACGTTTATTTGGTGGACACGCTGAGCAACGACCTAGATGTGGCCACGCTGCGCATGAATGCAGCCTCGCACCCTTACCGTATGGAACTGAGCGGGGTAGGCAAAACCATTGTTACCTTCTACTTCGACAACATTATGTTGCCCGATAGTAACGTAAACCAGTTGGGCAGCAACGGTTTCGTTAGTTTCTCTATAGCGCCCAAAGCCAGCACCCCGCTGGGCACCGTGATAGAGAACTTTGCCGATATCTATTTCGATTTCAACCCACCGGTGCACACCAATACCGTAAACCAAACTATAGACGTGTTACCTGTTGATTTGATTGGTATTAAAGAAGGGAACACCATTATAATATTGGATGTGCCAAGTATAGAGGGCAAACAGCAGCTTTATATCTTACCTAATCCTACCAGTTCGGTAATGAATGTGATGGTGTCTTTTCCTGCAAGTGGACAAGCGGTGGTAACGGTTGTCGATTTGTTGGGTCGTTTAGTGGTTACTGAGCGTTACTTTGGCACCGCAGGCAGCTCCGAAATAGTTGGCCTTGACCTAGCCTCAGTTTCAAACGGAGTATACATAGTGGTAGTAAACCTCGATGGCCAAATTTCTACAGGTAAATTGATTAAGGAATAGGCTTACAAGTAGTGGCCTTTTCCTATCTTTAACCTATGGCTATCAGCAATGTTAAAACCATAGGTATATTGGGTGCGGGCACCATGGGTGCTGGTATTGCCCAATTGGCTGCTCAAGCGGGTTATAAAACACTGCTTTACGACTTATCGCGCGAGCAATTAGATAAAGGGCTCAATGGCATTGAAGATAATCTATCAAAAGCCGTAGAGAAGGGTATTATAACTCAGCAAACTAAGCTTGATGCCCTTTCAAATCTTACTCTGATTGATGATATTAGCCATCTAAAGGCTGATGTTTGCATTGAGGCGGTTGTTGAGCGACTCGAAGTTAAAGTAGCGTTGTTTAAACAATTAGCCGAAATCAATGGTCCGAATTGCATTTTAGCCACCAATACCTCTTCAATTCCTATTACCCGCATTGCAGCTGCCATTCCGCACCCTGAAAGGGTAGTAGGTATGCACTTTTTCAACCCGGCCCATATTATGAAGTTGGTTGAAGTGATATTGGGTGCGGCTGCTACTAGCGACGTGGCAAGTACTATTTATGAGTTAGCCATGAGTATGGGCAAGAAACCCGTGTATGTTAATGATTCGCCAGGCTTTATCGTAAACAGGGTAGCTAGGCATTATTACGTTGAAGGATTAAAGCTGTTGGAAGAAAATGTGGCCGACCACGAAACTATTGATGCCTTGTTGGAAAGTAGCGGCTTTAAAATGGGTCCTTTTCGCTTAATGGATTTAATTGGCGTTGATACCAACTACTCGGTTACGAGCTCTATGTACGAGTCTTTCCATTTCGATGCTAAGTTTCGCCCCAGCCGTATACAGCAGCAAAAGGTTGATGCAGGCAATTTTGGTCGTAAAACGGGCAAAGGCTTTTACGACTATTCTAAATAAGTAACTACCACTCATAAAAAAGCCCGGCTGCAATCATCATTTGCAGCCGGGCTTTTAGTTAGGCAATATAGGGTTAGTATACCACCAAGCGGGTATAATTTGTGGCATCGCCATTAGTAAGACGTAGAATGTAAACGCCATCACCAACCATGCTCATATCCAAAGGATATTGTTGCAATTGACCATTTACTGTTTGAGTCATCACTTCACGACCAGCCATATCTAAAATAGTAATGGCAAATGTACCTTTAAAATTGCCAGTGCTAATAAAGAACATACCAGTTGACGGGTTAGGATTAACCGTAACACCCAATGAAGAGCTTACATCAGTAATACCTACGCCATTTACTGAAACGTCATCCGATTCATTGCTGCAGCCGTTTGCGTCGGTGATTATTACCGAGTATAGGCCGTTTTGGGTGGGAGTATAGTTTTGCGAAGTAGCACCAGTTACAATACTACCGTTGAGATACCACTGGTAACCCACAGCCGCGCTAGACGATAGCGTTCCACCGCTGAAAGTTGCTGTTGGTTTAGCTGGTTGGTTGGCAACGGTAACTTGCACTGGGGTTGAAACCGCTGTGCAGTTATTAGCATTTGTTACTGTTACAGTATAGCTACCTGCTAATGTTGGGCTAATGCTTTGAGTGGTGCTATTGGCTGCATCGCTCCAAGAATACAACAAACCTGCTGGCGCTGTAATGGTAATGGTAGTTCCGGCACAAGCAGTTATTGGGCCAGCTGGTGTTACAACGGCACTAGGTGCAGTTAGGGCAGTAACAGTTATGCTAGAATTTGCTGTGCAAGAACCGCTAGAAACGGTTACGCTATACGTACCAGCCAGTTGAGCAGTAATGGTTTGTGCAGTGCCACCATTGCTCCAAAGGTATGTGAAACCAGCTGGGGCACTTAGTACCACTGTTGAGCCAGGGCATAGAGCAGTAGTGCTAGCCGGAGTGATGGTAGCACTTGGTGTAGCAACTACTGTTACTTGCTGGGATGCAGTTCCGCTGCAGCCGTTAGCGCTTGTAACAGTTACATTATAAGTGCCATCTTGTGTTGCGTTGATGTTAGATTGAGTAGCACCGTTGCTCCACAAATAGCTCTGGCCACTACTAGCAGTAAGTGTTACATTGCCACCAGTGCAGAAAGTAGTTGGGCCACTTGCCGAAATGGTAACGGTTGGCGGCGTATTTACCGTAACGGTTGCGCTGCTGGTAGCCGAGCAAGATGCACCTGCCGAAACAGTTACATTATATGTACCAGCAGCAGTAATAGTTACTGATTGCGTAGTCGCATTATTAGCATTGGTGCTCCAAGTGTAGTTGTATCCAGAAGGGGCACTCAAAGTAACGCTTCCACCAGTGCAGAATGTTGTAGATCCGCTTGGTGTTATAGTAGCCGAAGGAGAACTAACCACACTTACAGTTACACTGCTAGTTGCGGTGCAAGTACCATTGCTTACAGTTACGCTATACGTTCCGTTTTGACTGGTAGTAATGCTTTGGGTGCTTGCAGAATTGCTCCATGTATATGTTAGGCCTGCAGGTGCACTGAGGGTAACACTACCACCTATACAGAAAGTAGTTGGGCCATTTGGCGTAATGGTAGCCGATGGGGCGTTACTTACCGTTACAGTATTGCTGCTTGTGGCAGTACAACCGTTTGCGTTAGTTACTGTTACGCTATACGAGCCGCTAAGGGTTGCGTTGATGCTTTGAGAGGTAGCGTTATTGCTCCATAGGTATGATAAACCTGCGGGGGCCGATAAGTTAACACTCCCACCTGGGCAAAAGGTTGTCGGCCCGCTAGGAGTAATAGTAGCTGAAGGAGCTGAATTTACAGTAACGTTTACGCTGTTGGTTGCAGTGCAACTGCCACCAGCCGAAACGGTAACACTATAAGTGCCGCTTTGGGTTGCGTTAATGGTTTGGGTAGTTGCATTGCCTGCGTTCGCGCTCCAAGTATAAGTGAAACCGGCAGGGGCGCTTAAAGTTACACTTCCGCCAGCGCAAAAAGATGTAGGGCCGCTTGGGGTAATAGTTGCACTTGGGTTACCAATGGTTACGTTAACGCTGCTTGTTGCGGTACAACCGTTTTGAGTGGTTGTAACACTATAAGTACCAGCTGCATTTACGGTTATCGATTGGCTGCTAGAACTATTGCTCCATTGGTAAGTAAGGCCAGCTGGCGCGCTCAAAGTAGTGCTGCCACCAGCGCAAATAGAGGTGGAGCCAGTTATTGTGGCCGAAGGAGCAGTATTTACTGTTACTGATTGGCTGCTTGTAGCTGTGCAACCACTAAGTGTAGCAGTTACGCTATATGTACCACCTACTGTAACGCTGATGGTTTGGTTCGTTGAACCATTGCTCCACAAATACGTTTGGCCAGCAGGAGCGCTAAGAGTAACACTGCCGCCTATGCAAAAAGTTGTAGGACCACTTGGTGTAATTGTAGCACTAGGCACGGTAACAGTAATGATTCTTGAGGCAGTTGCGGTAGCACCGCCTGTTGCTGTTACTGTTACGGTATAAGTAGTGGTTACCGTAGGCGAAGCAGTAGGGTTTGAAACAGTTGTGCTGCTTAGGCCAGTTGCTGGCGACCAGCTATAAGTGTATGGAGATGTACCACCAGCTGCGGTAGCAGTTAAGGAAGTAGAAGAACCACGGCAAATAGTATTAGCGCCAGATGTAGCAGTTACCGTTAGCGGGGGAGTAGTTGTACAGTTAGCGGTTAGGCCTGTTGTGCCCGAGGTTACTGTAGGGCAAGTTGTGGCACCATTGGCGATAACACGCAGGAAGTACTCATAGTTGCCCACGCCCAAAGTAGAGATTTCAGAACTTGGGAAAATGTTACCAGATACATTTGCGGTTACATAGTTGAGCAGCTTGTATGCACCTACTGGGGAAGTAGTAGTGCCACTAAAAGTTATACAACCAGTCGAACCACCAGTGTAAGTACCATTAGGTTGGTTCAAGGTATAAGTAATACCGCAAGGAAGGTTGAGAATACTATCTATCCTAACACTGGTAACCGGCAAACCAAATACCGTTGCTGGTACTTCGAATGTTAGCTGTGCAGTATAAGGAGTTGATTGGTTAATACAAGTAAATGAGTTATAAGCTGGGCGATACTCGCCTACGCCTGTAGCAGCGCTCGGGCAAGAGCTAGCTGCTTGGGTATCAAAAGTAACCACAGCACCGATGCCTACGTTACCGAAAAAGTAGTTTTGGCAGCCAGCTGTGGTACCAATTGTTAGTGGGGTAATACCACGGAAATCTTGCGTGCCGCTCAACCAAAGATTAAGCCAACGGGCTGAGTTGTTAGGTATAACCGGAGGTGCCGAGCCACTATTGGTGCCGCAAGGGAAACGGTTGAAGTCGATAATCTCAAAAATATCTTGCTTAGGGCCAGCGTAATCTACTTTTATTACAAAGCCTTTACCCTGCGGTATAGTGAGGGGTGTTGCAAGTGTAATCCCAATAGCATCATAAGGTGTTTGCACAGTCAAAGAAGTGTTGGTAACAAACGTATCCCTGTATAAAATAGTGTTAGTTGGTGTAAAGTTGGCATTGTTGCCAGTACCGGCAGCATAGGTTAAGCCAGTAACGGTAGCTGCTGATTCATAAACGGTAATGAATAGAGAATCATTAAGGCCGCTCACGTTGGTATGGTTGCAATAGATAAAAAACTCATCCAAGGTCATGCTAGTGAATGTCGACTTGTTATATGATACGTCATTGTCAGTATCTACTATACTATCAAATTTTACTGATGCCCAACGGATGGTAAAGTTATCGGCAGTATCTGCAGAGGTTACTGGCGGCACGGTCATTACAAAGTTTCTATTCAAATTCCAACCAGTATAAAACACGGTGCCTGGGAAGCGAAAGCTCTCTAAGTTGCTGTAATCAATACTGATGGTATTGGCCGCCCTGTTTCCGCCACTTTGATGGTGCGTCATGTTTGGAGTTACGGGAAGCAAGGTTTTTTTTGGTAAATTGGTGTTTACAGTTGTTTGTGCCCATGCGCTGCTTATAGCAACACAAAGTAGTACGAGTAAGTACACTTTTTTCATAATTTGGTTTTTTGGCTTTTTTTTGGTTGTTGGTAAGGTTACTCGCTAAAGTTATTTTCATAACTTTAACGAATTCATTTCCATTAGTTTGTCCATTTTAATGGTGCTGCAAATGTAGTGATACAAACTACATTTAGTAAGTTTTTCGTCGATTTAACAGGAATTTTTTTATCATTTGTTGGTTTAACATTAAAATCCTGTTTAGAGATGTCCCTAAAGCAAGTGAATGTTTACTTTTAAAGGTATCTTTGAAAGAAATAAACGTTTACTGACTTGCGCGATGAGGCTCATTTTTTGAAAACGCTCACGGCTTCCAAAATTGCAAACATGGGCCGGGTATATAGTTCTTACCTATTGGCCAAGCGCTCCCAACAGCCTGTGCAATGGGGTATGCCTTTCAATATCTCTATTGAGCCTACAACCGCTTGCAATCTTCGTTGCCCAGAGTGCCCCAGTGGGTTACGCAGCTTTACCCGCGATACAGGTATGATGAAAGACGGGCTTTACGGTAATATCCTCGAGCAGTTACAGGATACGTTGGTATATTTATACTTCTACTTTCAAGGCGAACCGTACCTGAATCCTACCTTTTTGGATATGGCTGCGCTAGCATCATCAAAAGGAATTTATACGGTAACCTCAACCAATGGCCATTTCTTGGATGACGAACGAGCGAGGCAAACCGTTGAGTCGGGCCTTAACAGGGTTATTATATCTATTGACGGTACTACCCAAGATACTTACCAAAGTTACCGAAAAGAGGGCCAGCTGGATAAAGTGCTGCAGGGTGCGGCCAACTTGGTGAAATGGAAAAAACAACTAAAGTCAGCAACGCCGCACATTATCTTCCAATTTTTGGTAGTGAAACCTAATGAGCACCAAATACCAGAAGTTTATCGGCTGGCCAAGGAAATTGGCGTAGATGAGGTAAAGTTAAAGACAGCCCAAATTTACGATTTTGAGCACGGCAATCCATTGATACCAGAACAAGACCAATACAGCCGCTATGCCAAACAGTCTGATGGTACCTACCAGATTAAAAACAAACTGGAAAACCACTGCTGGAAACTATGGCACTCAAGCGTTATTACTTGGGATGGGTTGGTTGTGCCTTGCTGTTTTGATAAAGACGCTAAACATCGACTAGGCGACTTAAAAACCCAATCGTTTAAAGAGGTTTGGCAAGGTGAGCTTTATCAAGACTTCCGCTCGCGGGTGCTACTTTCCCGAAACGAAATTGACATTTGCAAAAATTGTACCGAAGGTTTAAAAGTTTGGGCCTAAAAAATTCGCTACTCTTGAGGGTTACTTTTGCAACGGTTAGATTTGAAAACCCTATTTTTAATAGCTTCACTTTATCCTGTGTTTTGAAGATTAACAAGTTTCTAAGGGTTAAGTTTGTTAAAGAGTTTTATAGCTATGAGTGATATATATAGGAGAATATTGGAAGATACTATGGCTGGTTATTGGGACTGGGATATGGCATCAAACGCTGAGTATCTTAGCCCAAGCTTTAAGCAAATGTTTGGATATGAAGACCATGAAATGGAAAATAGCCCAGAATCATGGCAGAAAATTATTTTTCCTGAAGATTTACCAATTTTATACGCTGCTGTAAATGAACATGTTGGCAGTAAGGGTCAAATTCCTTTTGATACAATGGCCCGATATTATCATAAAAATGGAAGCACTGTTTATGTGCAATGCAAGGGAAGTGTAATTGAGTGGGACGAGAACGACCGCCCGTTGCGAATGGTTGGCTCACACGTTGATATAACCAAGCAGAAAGAAGTTGAGGCTCACTTGCGCCAAGCGCAAGATTTTTTGAATAAAACTAACCAAGCAGCCCGAGTAGGAGGATGGCAAGTAGATATTGCTACTCAATCTATTACTTGGAGTGAGGTAACCCGGCAGATTTACGAAGAGCCCATTGATTTCGTGCCTACTTTTGAGCAGTCTTTGAGTTATTTTGATGAAGAAAGTAGCGCCCGCATTGTGGCTGAGTTTATGAAATCAAGCAAAACAGGGCAGGCATTTAATCTCGAATTGCCATTGCTCACCGCAAAGGGCAACAATATATGGGTGCGCATTATTGGTACTCCGGAATATAAGGATGGGCAATGTATAAGGGTACTAGGTGCCACGCAGGATATTACCAAAATTAAAGCCGCCGAGGATGAGATTCGCTTAAAGAAAGAGCAGCTTAGCCATTTTATTGAATTTTCTCCTGCTGCCATGGCCATGTTTGATATGGATATGCGTTACATTGCAGCCAGCTCAAAATGGTCGACCAGTTATAAATTGAGTGAAGATTTGATAGGAAAGTCATATTACGACATTTTTCCGCAAGCTCCTGAAGAGTGGAGAACGTTTCATAAAAGGTGCTTGGCTGGTGAGTTTATTAGTAATGAGGCCGAGCCATTTGTTTGGGAAGACGGCACTACTGAGTGGTTTAAATGGGAAATAAGGCCGTGGTATGAAACGCCTGGCAAAATTGGCGGCATTGTTAAACTTATTGATATTATTACAGACCAAGTAGCAGCGCGCGAATTGTTGCTTAACGCTAAATTAGGCGCAGAGCAAGCATTAGAGGCTAAATCGCGCTTCCTGTCTACCATGAGCCATGAAATACGCACACCGCTTAACGCTATAATTGGTATTTCGCACCTTATGTTAAACAACCCTCGCGAAGATCAGATTGAGAATTTAAGCACGCTTAAATATTCAGCTGAAAACCTTTTAGTGCTGATTAACAATGTACTTGATTTTAGTAAGGTTGAAGCTGGCAAGGTAGTCCTCGAGAAACAACCTTTTTCGTTTAAAGAGATGCTAAGTAACATCAAGCTTTCTTTCTTAGGCCAAGTAAATGCAAAGGGACTGCAACTAAAATTGATGCTAGATGAGGATATACCAGAAACCGTTATCGGTGATCCAATTCGTATAGGCCAAATTTTTTCTAATTTGATTGGTAATGCAATAAAGTTTACCGAACAAGGTAAAGTCAGCGTTTCTGCAACGCTAGTTAATAAGGAAAACGCTTTAGCCCGTTTGCGCTTCGAGATTTCAGATACGGGCATTGGTATTGCAAAAGAAAACCAGAAGTTCATTTTTGAAAGCTTTTCTCAGGCAAATTCCAATATAGCACGCACTTTTGGGGGTACCGGCCTTGGCTTGGCTATATCTAAGCATTTGCTACATTTATTTGGGAGCGAAATTGAGCTCGAAAGCGAATTAGGGCAAGGTTCTAAATTTTCGTTTGAAATTACACTACCTGTTTGCCCAGATTTGGCAGCAAAGCAAGTACAGCAATTAGACAACAATGTCCAGAATGTATCGCTAAAGGGGTTAAAGGTGCTTCTGGCCGAAGATAATAAAGTAAATGTGTTGGTTATGAGCCAGTATTTCAAAAACTGGAATGTTGAGTGGGATTTGGCCGAGAATGGCTTGATAGCTGTTGAGAAAATAAATGCCAATGACTATGACTTAGTGCTCATGGACTTGCAAATGCCTGAATTGGATGGTTTTAGGGCAATTGAAATTGTTAGGGCGCAACCAAGTGAAAAGCACCAAAAATTGCCCATAATAGCGCTTACGGCTTCAGCCTCAATTGCTGATAAAGAACGCTCAAGCAGGTTAGGTTTGAATGGATATGTTACCAAACCATTCAAGCCTAAGCAGTTACATGAAATTCTTTTTGGGTATTATGCAGCTAAGGAGGGAAGAAGGTTCTAATCTTTTAAACCTTCATAATCTCCTCTTCCTTCTGTTCAAGGTACTTTTCAACTTTAGATATAAACTCGTTGGTAAGGTCTTGTACTAAGCTTTCTCCATCTTTGGCCAAATCTTCGCTCAATCCGTCTTTAACTAAGCTTTTGATGCCTTCGTTTGCATCTCGGCGCACGTTGCGCACTGATACACGGCTTTGTTCGGCAATAAGTTTAATTTTCTTAACCAACTCACGACGCCTATCCTCGGTCATTATAGGTAAATTAAGGCGTATCATTTCTCCATCGTTTTGTGGATTTAAACCGATGTTGGCGGCATGAATAGCCTTCTCAATTGGGCCAATCATTCCTTTTTCCCAAGGTTTAATAACCAAAGAGCGGGCATCGGGGGTAGTAATGTTGGCCACTTGGCTCAATGGCGTACTGTTGCCGTAGTAATCTACAAATACACCTGATAGCATGGCTGGAGAGGCTTTGCCTGCACGCACACGCGATAGCTCGTCTTCAAGGTGCACCAGGGCTTTATTCATAGCGTCCCTGGCCTCTTCAATATAAATTTCAATTTCCTCGTTCATAGGGCTGGTTTAGTTGCTTACGAGAGTTCCTATATTTTCACCGTTCAAAATGTTAAGCAAGTTGCCGGGCTTGTTCATATCAAATACTACTATTGGCAAGCCGTTTTCTTTGCAAAGCGTAAAAGCCGTTAAGTCCATAATATTCAGACTTTGGCTATATACCTCGTGAAAAGAAATATTATCGAACTTAGTTGCCGTAGGGTCCTTCTCCGGGTCGGCAGTATATATACCATCTACGCGGGTGCCTTTCAATATTACATCGGCCTCAATTTCAATAGCTCTAAGGGCGGCTGCAGTGTCGGTAGTAAAGTATGGGTTGCCCGTGCCGGCGCCAAAAATTACAACACGTCCTTTCTCAACGTGCCTTATAGCTCTTCGACGGATATACGGCTCACAAATT
Source organism: Sphingobacteriales bacterium (assembly GCA_027486795.1). GTDB lineage: Bacteria > Bacteroidota > Bacteroidia > Chitinophagales > CAIOSU01 > CAIOSU01. The sequence goes on from JAIXOI010000049.1 coordinate 206,670, forward strand.
TGCTCCATCTTAATTGCTGAAAGCAAACGCGTATAAACTCCTTCTGCTTCTAGGGCACCTTGCAAGGCCATACCGTTAATTACGGTTGCCAACATACCCATGTAATCGCCTTGAGCACGCTCAATGCCATTTTCGGCGGCCTGTAGGCCCCTAAAAATGTTTCCACCACCAATTACTATCGCTACCTCTGCTCCGGCATCAACAGCCGATTTCACTTCTCTTGCGTATTGGCGTATGCGAACGGGGTCAATTCCGAATTGCTTTTCGCCCATCAACGCTTCGCCACTTAGTTTTAGGAGTATCCGTTTGTATTTCATCGGGTGCAAATGTACCAAAAAAAAGAGAGAACGCAAGTGCGTTCTCTCTTTCATTGTATGAGTTGTAAAGGTTAAAATGTTTATTAACCTAGCGCTACACGTTTAAAGCTAGTAACTGCCAAATCTTTGTTTACCGCTTTCAAAGCTTGATCAACGGTTTTGCTGCCGTCTTTCACAAACTGTTGTGCAAGCAAAGTATTCTCTTTGTAAAACTTCTGCAAATTACCTTGCGCAATTTTGTCAACCATGTTTTCAGGCTTACCTTCAGCTAGGGCTTTTTCACGACCGATTGCCAATTCGCGCTCAATAACAGTAGGGTCAACAGAAGAAGCATCAACAGATACTGGAGACATAGCGGCAATCTGCATAGCTACGTCGCGACCAACAGATGCAACTGCTTCGTCAGTAGGCAATGATAGCGCAACCAATACTCCGATTTTGTTTCCAGCGTGGTTGTAGGCTACTACACCCGGAGCGGTAACTTTCTCGTAATCAGTCAATTGGATGTTCTCGTTTATTTTGCCTACCATTTCGATAACCTTTTCACCGATGGTAAGACCTTCGTATGGCAAGGCTTTCAAAGCTTCCAAATCAGCAGGCTGATTGTCGATAGCAAGTTTAGCGATGTCGTTGGCAAACTTTACGAATGCTTCGTTTTTCGATACAAAATCAGTTTCGCTGCTCAATTTGATAACGATACCAGTTTTGCCATCGGCAGTTGTAAGCGCTACTGCAGCGCCTTCACTAGCCGCTTTCCCAGCACGCAGTGCCGATACTTTTTGACCTTTTTTGCGAAGAATGTCGATAGCGGCTTCAATATCGCCGTTGGATTCGGTGAGGGCTTTTTTGCAGTCCATCAAACCGGCACCAGTTTTTTGCCTTAGCTCATTAACTTCAGAGGCTGTAACTCCCATGATATGTCTAGATTGTAGGTTAAATTAACGTTTTCTCGGACCACCTGCACCGCCAGCACCAGGGCCACCGGCTGGTTTGCGCGCACGGCTAGAGCCGCCAGCAGCACCACCTGGGCCACCACCTGTACCACTACGCTTGCGAGGGCCACCGCTATTACCATCGGCACTGCGTTTTTTGCTATCGTCTTCGTCGTCTATGCGCAAACGGTTGCCGCGTCCTTCTTCCTCATCATCATCGTCAGCATATTTAGATGCTTCCATTTCATCCTTCTCGCTCTTACGATCTTGCAAGCCTTCAATAATAGCCTCAGTTAGGTACTCGGTGATGATTGCTACTGATTTGCTTGCGTCATCGTTTGCTGGAATGGCAAAGTCAACTTGGGTGGGATCAGAGTTAGTATCAACGATACCGAAAGTAGTTACATTCAATTTGGTTGACTCGGCCAAAGCAATATGCTCGTGGCTAATGTCAACGATAAATATAGCAGCAGGGATACGGTTCAATTGGGCAATACCACCAAGTATTTTTTCCAATTTTTCTTTCTCGCGACTTAATACCAAACGTTCTTTTTTGGTAATGCTTTCGCTGCCTTCGCTCAGCATTTTGTCAATGCTTTGCAATTTTTTGATGCTCTTACGGATGGTAGCAAAGTTGGTAAGCATACCGCCCAACCAACGCTCTGTAACGAAAGGCATATTTGCACGAATTGCACATGCTTTAACTACTTCTTTGGCTTGCTTCTTGGTAGCAACAAATAGTATTTTCTTTCCGCTACGGGCAATGCTTTTCAAAGCCGCTGCAGACTCTTCCAATTTGGCGTGAGTCTTGTAAAGGTCAATAATGTGGATACCTTTCTTCTCCATGAAGATGTATGGTAACATCTTAGGGTTCCACTTCTTTTTTAAGTGACCAAAGTGTACGCCGGCTTCCAGCAACTGCTTATGGGTAATTTCTTGCATATTATGAGTATATAGGAGATTCGGTGATTATCGTTTGCTGAACTGTGCACGTTTACGGGCTTTGCGCAAACCTGGTTTCTTACGTTCAACTACGCGAGAATCACGGGTCATTAAGTGCTCTTCCTTCAACTTTGGTTTGTAATCTGGGTTTAGGTCAACCAATGCACGGGCAATACCCAGCTTAACTGCATCGGCCTGACCTTTAACACCGCCGCCTCTAACGTTGGCACGAATGTCAAATTCGCTGGTCAAACCCAATAGGTTTAATGGCTGCTCAACTTTAGTACGCAAGTGGTTTACGCTAAAGTATTCTTTGTAATCTTTGCCGTTTACAGTTATTGCACCAGTACCTTTGCTCAAGATAACGCGGGCAATTGCAGCTTTACGACGGCCAAGTCCGTTATTAACGCTCATATTAAGTTATTACAGTGTTAGGGTTTGAGGTTTCTGTGCAGCGTGTGGGTGCTCAGCCTCTTGATATACAAATAGTTTGGTGAACATGGCACTGCCAAGTTTGTTTTTTGGCAACATACCTTTTATAGCGATTTCAACCAAAGCCTCAGGCTTTTTGGCATTCAAAGCTTTTGCGCTAAGGCTACGTTGGCCACCTGGAAAACCAGTGTGGTGGATATATTGCTTGTCGTCCATTTTAGTACCGCTAAGTACTACTTTGTCAGAGTTCAATATGATAACGTAGTCGCCGGTATCGATGTGCGGAGTGTAGCTAGGCTTGTGCTTACCGCGCAAGATGCTAGCTACTTTCGTAGCCAAACGACCTAGAACTAAACCTTCGGCATCAATTACGTGCCATTCGCGTTTTACGGTCTCGTTAGTCGCCGACTTTGTTTTGTAACTTAAAGTATTCACTATGCGTGAGTTTTATTTGTCTCAAAAAGGAATGCAAAGATATTCAAAGCCTTTTGTAAAAGCAAGTGCCCAATATTAATAATAGGGTTCTATTTTGCAAGTGCTTGATAATGAGGGGAAATTTTGTTTTGATTATAACCTTAGACCCTGCCAAACATTAACAATACAATCGCACTAAGTCCTTATGGGCTTAGGTAGTGGTTGGGAGAACAATACATATGCAAATAGCAGTAATTTATTGGCTCAAGCGGTTATCTTCCGCCAAGGCTGCGCTTCTTCTAATTGAAATGCAAGGTCAAGCAACAGTGCATCTTCGCCATGGTTGGCACCAAACATCATACCTATTGGTAGGTCGTTAACCATGTCATGGCCTAAAGGTAATGAAATAGAAGGGGCACCGGTGGCGTTAGCATACGGAGAGAAGCAAGCCCAATCGGCCATTCGCGGAAACATTTCTTCAAAATCCAAGTTCATACCCAAGTATCCAAGTTCGGGTGCCGTATGGGCAAGGGTAGGAGTGAGGATAATATCAATATCAAGGTCGGCCAACAATTTCTGATAATCGTGGTATGACCTTTTTAACCTGTTGATGAAAAATGGGGTGCGCCAAATATTGCGCACATGGTGTTTAGCCAAGCCATGCGACATTTTGGTCATTTTCTTACCATCGAAATTAGAACCAAACATAAGCTTGCCAAAGTGGCGCACATAAAATGCCGACATGCCCCATAGGTTCACAAAATCATCAGAAAACTGGTCTTTGGTGGGCAGCGTTATTTCTTTTACTTGGTGGCCCATAGATTGTAACAAGGCAGCAGTTTGTTTAACTACCTCTTTATTGGCGGCATCAGAAGTACGGCCTTTTACTGACTCGGTTGTAAAACCAATTTTGTATTTGCGGTTCGACGGCCCGCTAACCAAGCCCATGGGCTTTAGCTTAGGGTTTTTGTAATACTTCTCCGCCTCATCATAAAAGTGGGCAGTATCGCGTACCGTGCGAGTAATAACGCCATCAATGGCAATTTCTACCACTTGGGCAGCAAATAGATTTGATGGCAACAAGCGCCCTCGCGTAGCCTTTAAGCCAACTAAACCACAGCATGATGCCGGAATGCGCGTTGAGCCACCACCATCGGCAGAATGCGCTATAGGCACTACCCCGGCAGCTACCAAAGCCGCTGCACCACCCGATGAACCACCTGCGCTATAGCCAGGGTTCCAAGGGTTAGGTGTTGCTTGAGTAGTCGGAAACTCAGTGGAGCAGGCGAAACCAAACTCAGGCATGCTGCTGGTACCAAGGTTTATAAATCCTTGAGCCAATATCTGCTTAGCTATAGGGTCGGTTTTTTTTGATGGTTTTGGGTTCGTTATTGCTTCGGTGCCATAGTATGTTTTCTGGCCTTCGAACAAAGTTAAGTCCTTGAAAAATGTAGGTATGCCTGCAAAAAAACCATCGGTTGGTGTTTTGGCAGCAGCCATACCAGTATCATAGTGCTCTGTTACAATAGCGTTAAGCTTCGGGTCCATTTTTTTTGACCTAGCAATCGACGCAGCTACCACTTCTTCGGCAGTTACTTCTTTCTTTTTTATTAATGCGGCCAGAGCCACGCCATCTAAATCAGACAATACATCATCAGTAAAACTGTGCACACGCTTATTAGATGCCATGGAGAGGAAGTTTTGGAGGGGCTAAAATAGCCTTTATGAAGTGTAACAGCAACGTGCAGGCTCAATAATTATACAAAAGTTGGCCATGAAGGCATTTAAATGCCTATTCATCTATGCTTTTGCTGCCTACCACAAAATAGCCACTTTGCCAATACTCTGCCTGCTGGCAAGGTACTCATGAGCTTCGGCTAATTGCGTGTGCGGAAAGGTTTTACCGACGACTGGGCTTAACTCGCCTTTGGCAGTAAGATCTACAACACTATTAATGCACCGCCCCAAAATTTCTGGTCGGTTATCGGCTATGCGTAGCATGTTTATGCCAAGCAATGAGCGTGAAGTGGTAACAAACTCAATCGGGCTCCAAATGCCGAAGCCTTTGGCTACGCCAATCATTTTAAAAATGTTGCCCTTAGCATCGGTCATGCTGCTGGCACCGTAAGTAACTAGGCGGCCACCGGCAGTGAGCAGTTTCATGCCTTTCTTTACTGAATCCCCTCCAATTGGGTCGAATATTACATCCAGCTTTTTATCAAAGCCAAGGTTTTTTATTTCTTTGGCAAAATCAACCTTTCGATAGTTAATTGGGTAATCAACGCCTATAGATTTTAGGTATGTCAATTTCTCATCGCTGCCAGCCGTGCCGAATATAACTGCTCCGCGCCTTTTGGCCATTTGTATCAATGCTATCCCCACACCACCAGCAGCAGCGTGTATGAGTATATGGTCGCCCTCGTGCAAGCGTACCATTTCTTCGGCGGCATACCAAGCGGTGGCATATTGGGTGGCCAAGCAGGTAGCAATGCCAGCATCCATGTCTTCGGGTATAGGCATGGTGGCTCGGGCATCGGTAATTACGGCTTGCGCATAGCCACCAAAGCGGCTAAGTGCTACCACCCGTTGGCCAACTTTTACATTGGTTACCCCTTCGCCAACCTCGGCAATGCGGCCTACGGTTTCGTAGCCAATAACTGCCGGCAGCGGTGGTGCATCTTGGTATAGGCCCAAGCGCGCCATTACATCGGCAAAGTTGAGACCAAACGCTTCGGCATGTACCAATACCTCACCAGCTTTAGGTTTAAGTACCGGTAAGTCGCGTAGTTCAAAAGCTTTATCGGCAGCGCCATTGCGCACAAGGTAGTATGCCTTCATGGGGTAGTTGGTTTGTACAGGTACAAATTAGGGTTAATTGTGCTAAGGACGGATTGGTTGTAATTATATTGCAAATTTCAATTTTGAACGTGCACTGGTTACGTCACTTAATTTAACACAAAACCGATACAACCTAAACTAATGGGCGTTGGTCTTCGTACCATAAACTATATTTAAGAAAGAAGTTTTTGTAAATTGTAACCGCATACCCAACCACTCGTTTTATGGAGCCCCTGTTTATTCTTTTAGCTATTCCGTTTTTCTTTTTGTTAATGGGCGTTGAGGCCTTGGTAGGCTATCTGCGCAAAGAGAAATGGTATCGGTTTAACGATTCAATCACCAACCTCAATATTGGTATTGGTCAGCAGGCAGTCAATTTAGTGTTCAAGGCAGTTATCGCTGGTTTGTTTATATACATTCACACCCATTGGGCTATTTTTAAAATTGCCCCTTCCGTATGGTCGTTTGTAGTTTGTTTGGTTTTGTTTGATTTTTTGTACTACTGGGCGCACCGTTGGAGCCACGAAATCAACTTTTTTTGGGCGGCTCATGTGGTGCACCACAGCAGCGAAGAGTATAACCTATCGGTAGCCTTACGGCAAAGTTGGTTTCACAATCTCATCGCCTTCTTTATATTTTTGCCATTGCCAATTTTGGGTTTTGATCCGATAATATTTTTTGCCGTGGCTGGTTTAGATACCCTCTATCAGTTTTGGATTCATACCCAAGCTATCAATAAGCTCCCGCGTTGGTTTGAGTATATTTTTAATACTCCGAGCCATCACAGGGTGCACCATGGCATCAATCCTAAGTACATTGATAAAAACCATGCAGCTATGTTCATTATTTGGGACCGCCTGTTTGGTACCTACCAAGAAGAGGAAGAGGCTCCAACTTATGGCATCACCACTCAACTAAAAAGCTGGAACCCAGCTTGGGCCAATTTCCATTACTATGCCGAAATGTATGCATCAGCCAAGCGCATGAGCAGCTGGAAAGACAGGTTACGCATCATTTTTGCCCGCCCGGGTTGGTTGCCGCAAGAGCTGGGTGGCTTTCAAGCGGTGCCCGAGGTAAGCAAAGACTATAAGCCTTTTGATACCCCAGCACACAAGGGTTTTAACTGGTACGTAGGTTTTCAGTTTATGATTATTGCCGTTGGGCTAGTGGCTTATATGGTCCATTTCGACAACCTTAGTACTTTCTACCAGTTTGTGTTTCTTGGGCTTATCATTACCTCGGGTATGATATGTGGAGCCATTTTCGAGAATAAGCGATGGGTAATTGTAGCTGAGTATGCTCGTTTGTTGCTGGTAGCATTATCGCTTAATGTATTTTACTACTCTTGGTACGCCGATTGGTTTACCATTATGCTTGTTGCTTCGCTGGCTGCCTTGGCATTGTTTGTACCGTGGTTTACCATCAATTGGAGAAGAGGCTTGCAAAGCATGCAATCGTTGTAATACAGCTAAGTGTTTTAGCTTAATGCACATACAAAAATTGTAATTTTTACTTCAAATCCATTTCTGGTTTAACTTTTCAAATCAATAATTATTAACTTTGTTCCCATTATATTACCAAAAGTTAATTATTTGCAATGAAAACTGGAACCGTAAAGTTTTTCAACGAATCAAAAGGATTTGGCTTCATCATTGACGATGAAACAAAAGCCGAGGTGTTTGTTCACATTTCTGGATTGGTCGACAAAATTAACCAAGAAGACAGAGTAACCTTTAGCATTACCGAAGGTCGTAAAGGCCCAAATGCAATTGAAGTGAAATTGGCTTAAGCCAACCCGCCTAATCTTTTAATTGCAACTCCTGTTTGGCTCAGCTAAGCGGGAGTTGTTGTTTTAGGCAATTCCTTACTATATTCATACTTATGAAAACCCTATTAGTATTTATTGTAACTGTTTTGATTTTAAGCGGCTGTGCACCTGATAAAGCTGAGTTCTCGCTATCTAACATTAAGCTCATGGAGCCCACCAATGTTGCCATAATAAAGAACAAGATAAAGGTAGCCCACATGATTTGTGCCGAGCATAGCCGCTGCGAAACGAATAACGATACCATCATATCGACATACTACGATGGTCAGGGCAGATTAAGGGAATTGTGGCGTAGGGAAGATAATTATGGCGAACTATACGAGTATGTAAGCAATACCAACTGGGAAACCAAACGTACTATAACCACAAAAGGCTCGGTAACTTATACCATTAACTATGCTGTAAACCAGCAGGATAAAACCATGATGGAGTATGCCGTTGATGGTAATGATACGGTGGAAACCATTAAGTATGAATTTGATGACAAAGGCTATGTGACCAAATATAGCTCTGATAAGAGCAATCTGGTAAATTTGTTGCAATACAACGAGGAGGGATTGGTGACCAAATTGACGATACAGTATCCCGATACTAGTTTTTATATCCAAAACTTTGGTTTACAAGAAATGGAAAAGGCCTATAAAGTGGAGGAGGATTATGAATACTTTGATGGGCACCTAGACACCAGCATAAGGCGGTATTATGATGTTTATGGCAACAAGTTTTTTGAGCCAACTACGTTCAAGTATCGTTACGATGGGCTGATGGAAAGTATTGATGGCCGGTTTAGGTACATTTTCTCGTACGGTAAGTAAGCAGTGCTTGGCCTTAACTTTGATTAATGAGGGCTGAACATAACAAAAACGCCCCTAGCAACAGCAGTTTGCAAGGGGCATTTTTATTGGTTTGTAGCTTAAAACTATCCGTTAACCTTTTTATAGTCTTCCAAGAATTTCTGCAATCCGCTATCTGTAAGCGGGTGATTGAAGAGGCCTTCTATGGCCGACAACGGGCAGGTAACCACATCGGCTCCCATTTCGGCGCATTTAATAATGTGCAATGGGCTGCGGATTGATGCGGCTAATACTTCAGTTTCGAAACCTTGTATGCCGTATATGTGCACTATCTGGGTTATCAGGTCCATACCATCACCGCCAATATCATCAATGCGGCCGATAAAAGGCGATACGTAGGTTGCACCTGCTTTAGCGGCTAATATAGCCTGCCCTGCCGAAAACACCAAAGTACAATTGGTGCGTATGCCATTGTCAGTAAAATAGCGGATGGCTTTTATGCCGTCTTTAATCATAGGTACTTTTACCACGATGTTTTCGTGTATCGATGCCAGTATCTCGCCCTCTCTAACCATGCCGGCAAAGTCAGTTGAAATAACCTCGGCACTCACATCGCCATGGCCAACGATATCGCAAATTGCTTTGTAGTGCTGCAATATATTGTCTTGGCCTTTAATGCCCTCTTTGGCCATTAATGATGGATTGGTAGTAACTCCATCCAAAATGCCCATAGATGCAGCTTCTTGAATCTGTTGTAAATTGGCGGTATCTAGAAAAAATTTCATGTGGTATCTTTTAAGGAGGGTTTTGCAATAGCAAAAGTAGATAAAATGCATGGGCTTTTGGAAGCCTCGGTTAATATTATGCCTTCTTAAGAAACAATGTTTTGATGCATAAGCGGTGTTTTAAAAAGCGTGCTTTGCAACACTTGTACTACAATTACCGCAACTAGGGCTGGCTTTGTTGTTAAATTGATTTGGAATTTTGCCTCAACAGTTGTAAAATTGAATTAAACATACACCTACCATGAAATCGAACCACGCACTGTTTTTTGTTGCATTAATGCTTACCACCTGTACTATGGTGTTTTTTTCGTGCCAACGAAACGGTGGTGCCAAAACGCCCGAAACGCCTGTTGTTGAGAATACAAACAACAATGAGCCTGTAATATCTGAAAACACGTCAGTACCCGATACTTTACCAGACTCATTGCCTGATCCGATTTCACTTAATCCATCAAAAATCACTGAGTTTGTTTTTTTATTAACTACCAATAGCGATGGCACCTTTGGTTATGAAGTTACAGAGCGGGGTAAATTGGTGATAAGCCAACCCAATATTCCTGGCCAATCGGGCACTACTGGCTTTACCAAGAAAGAACAGGCCGCTGCAGCAGCAAAACTGGTAATTGAGAAACTTGAGCAAGGTATCATGCCACCTACTATTTCTGAAAAGGAGCTAAAGAAAATCCTGAAGAATTAACAAATCAATATTCGCGCATCAGGCGGTGTTCAAAGCACCACATCCAGCGCTCACCATTTTCGGCAGAAGCAATAACGGGGTGTTTACTGGTCAAAAAGTGACGGGTAGCATGGCGGTTGGGGCTATTGTCGCAGCAAAGGTTTGCTCCGCAAGTTTGGCAAGTACGCAAGTGCACCCAATCACTTCCTGTTTTTACGCATTCTTCGCATACTCCAGTATCAGATACCTTGATAGAGGTAATTTCCCTTAGGTCGAGGCAGTATTTTGGGTTATGTGCCATGGTACATCAAAAATAGCATTTAAGGCTATAAATGAAAATAGGCCGTTACAGCTTTTGGGGGCTTGCGCAAATAGTAAAATGAGCTAACGCTTACTTATTGCATTACTAAAATACAGGGGTAATGGTAACGTTAACGGCCTTGTGTTGGCGCTGGTATATCAGCATTATCTCGTGCGAGCCGCTTCCGGTGGCGCTTCGGTATGCACCATTAGCTAGGTCGTAGGCATAGCCCAATTTAAATTGGTTGATGCCTGCATTGAGGTGGTATTGCGCATTAAAGTTAGCTGACTTATCGCTCCTGAAACCTGCACCCACCCAAATTTTGTCAAGTATTACGGCGTATAGGTTTAAATCGACTTGGGCGGTGCTTTTGGTCCATTTTACCAAAATGGCGGGCACTAGGCCCACTTTTTTATCTATCAGCATCCTGTAGTTGAAATGCGCATTATAGTAGTTTACCTGGGTTACGTATTTGTTTTCGAACACTTTACCACTGAGCATGCGCGGTATGCCAATGCCTGCCGATAGGCGTTTGTTTTTATACACAACCCCTGCGCCGAAGTTGGGTATGAATACATTGTTGCCGGGGTTGCCAGTAAACGTTACATCGCCAGCTTGGTAAGCGGTCAGTTCGTTCCAGTTGGTGTTAAAGTTTTGCAGCCCAGCTTGTATACCCATTGATAGGTGTCCTTTACCTGCTTTTATTCTATAACTGAAAGTACCAAACACCTCGTTTTTGGCATAAGGCCCCCAAGTATCTCTACCTAGCCAAGCGCCATAGCCAATATTATTTTTTCGAGTGCTGTTATTGAATTGCACCATGAAATTTTGGGGCGCGCCCTCCATGCCGCCCCATTGGTTGCGGTATTGGGCACCTACTTGTAGCATTTCTTCGCTGCCGGCAGCGGCAGGATTGAAAAGATATGGTTGTAGCACGTATTGGCTTATTACCGCATCGCCCTGTGCGCTAACCGCAAAGGAAGATAAACAAAGCAATATGACGTATACGTAGCGCATATCAGCGTTTTAGCATTATGTATCCGGTCAGCGTTTCGGCGCCCTCCAAGGTTAGTTTGTAATAGTATATTCCTTCGGGCAATTCTTCATTAAAGCCCCTGATGCCCTGCCAATCGTTACTATAATTGTTAACATCTAAAACCACTTCGCCCCATTTGGTAAATATTACCAAGTTATTGCTGGCGTAAGAACTAAGACCCCTAATAATCCAAGCATCTAGCACCCCATCGCCGTTCGGTGAAAATGAGTTGGGTACTTCTAATGCCAACTCTAACACGGTTATATACACCCAACCAGTAGCACATTGTATAGGGCTCCCGTTGTCGCAAATAACATAACTGAAACTGTCAACACCAAAGAAGCCAGGGTTAGGGGTATACAGTATATTACCATCTCCTTGGTCCAGAATGGTGCCATTGGATGCTGGCGATATGCTGCTAACAAAAATAGTTTGGTCTGTATTGGGGTCATTATCGTTATCAAGTACATTAATGGTGGCATCATTATTTGCATCAATAGTTGCAGCATCGTTGCCAGCAGTGGGTAAGGCATTGGTAACAATGATTACTACAAAGGCATCATCGCAAAGCTGTGGGTTGAAGTTGTCACAAATAGTGTAAAAGATCGTATCTCGCCCATTGAAGGTTCCTGAAGGGGCGTAAACTATTGTGCCCGACGAGTCTACAGTACCGCTTCCATATGTTGGTCCAGAAGTAATAGTTATTGTAAGCGGGTCGTCGTTGGGGTCAGCATCGTTATTCAAAACATTAAGCGATATGCTGCTGCCCGACGGGGTGTTGCCTTGGTCGTTGTTGGCAATAGGGTATTGGTTTACATATACTATTACTTCATCGCTGGCTGCGCAACCTATAGTATCTACTGCGGTAAGGGTATACACGGTGGTTATGGCAGGAAAAACCGAAATGTTTAGTTGCTGGGGGTCGAGAATTGAACTTGTGGGCGACCAATTATAATCGGACACTAGAACACTACCTATAACGGTTGTGGTATCGCCAATATTGATGGAATCATCTACCCCTGCATTTACAAAAGGTGGTGCAAAAACCTCTGCCAAACCTGTGGCCGTATCGGTGCAACCTGCATTAGTGTAAACTACTAATGTTATGTTTTTGATGCCAACAGTATCGTAAAGGTTGATAGGGAATTGTAATGTATCGGTGTTGCCATCGCCAAAATCCCAAAACCAACTTACAATGGTATCCGTTACGTAGGTGCTGCGGTCGTCGGCAGGAGAGGGTGTTCCGAAACAGACATTGTCGACCACAAACGCCGCATTAGGTGTTTCGCGGAGGGTAACGTTAATGCTATCGCGATGTAACACGCTCTGGCTATCCGTTACCTCTACCCAATATAAGCGTGTTGATGTAGCTACTATACTTTGCGAATTGCTGCCATTGCTCCATTGGTAAGCTAGGTAGCCAGGTCCAGCATCCAGTATTAGCGGCTCGCTGTTGCAATGTATGGTGTCAGGGCCTAAATTGAGGTTTTGGCTAGCCAACGTACCTGCGCTAGCGAGCATTAACCCAAGCAATAAAAACCTAAGCCAGTTTAGCATGTTTCAAAATACGGTAAAACTTTACAATAGTTGTGCGTGGCTTTGTTAGCAGTTGTTCACGTATTATCTTCTGTTGTATAAAAAGACAAACAGCTGTGAGTAAACGAAACCTCACCAATATCTTGCTTTATTTTCCTTAAGCGGTCTTTTTGTACTAGTAATCAATAACCAATAACTCGAAACTAGCATTATAGAAACATGATGTTATCCGATTCCCAGCCTGTTTTCTTTAAGTGTGCCAGTATATCAGTGCAAACAATCGGCTCGCCCAACTCATTGAGCACATGTATGCGGTAGCCAAGGTCTTTGAGTAGGCCCACGGCTTTTTTGTGCCCGCTGTTTTTGTTATTGTCTGCCAAGTATTCCATTACTATCACTGGACGGTGCTGCTTGAAATATTCCAAACCACCGCGCACCACTTGGTCCTCGGCACCCTCCACGTCAATTTTTATATAGGTAGGAGAAAAGTGCTCTTCGCTAAGCAGGGTAGTAAGGTCTTTCCCTAGTATTTTTACTAGATTGGGCTTATTATTTTTGTACCAAGTTTCTTGCTCATATTGCCCTCCGAGTAATGAGTTGTACTCTGAAAGCAATACCGGAAACTCATGAAACGTAACTTCCTCAACCCGTTCGGTTGCGGCAATGTTGCGTATGTTAATTTGGCTTAGGCCATTGGCATTTTTTCGAAGCACCTCGAAAGTAGCGGGCGATGCCTCAATAGAGACCACTTTGCCTGTTTCGCCAACTAAGTAACCACCCAGTAATGTGAAGTATCCAAAATGGGCGCCTACATCCAAAAACTGCCCACCGGTGCTTAGATTGTTTACAAAGTACCGCGCCAAGCGTATTTCCGAAGGGTGGGTTTTGCCTCCAGTAAGGTATATGTCGGTAGCCGCTGGCAGCACAATATGCATGGTACACCCCCAGAAAGTTTGCGCTTTGGCGATCATACCCTTTTTATTGAAGCGATAAATGAGCCACTTATGCGCTTGTGCCGAAAAATAGCGGCCTGGGGCGTTTAAAAGCCGCACAATTTTGCCAGTAGTAGCAAGTCGCTCTACTTTATCCAATTGCTTTTGCAATACCGCTTGTGTTGGCATGGTCATACGGCAAAGGTAAGAAATTGGTCAATGGCCTTACTGGCAATAGACCTTGGAAAAATGAAATCGTTGTAGCTCAAAACTTGAAATTGTTATCCAACGTAGCAGTTAAAAATTATTGCCTGAGCCACCCAATTTTCAAACTAGCACACCTGCCTGCCGGATAGGCTGGTTTTCGAATTTCCAAATTAATACTTACCGCTTCTTACGCTTAGCCCTAGTAGTATTGCTACCTGGCTGTTGGCGGCTGCTTCGGTCCGATTTCTTTTTGTTCGCTTCTTTTCGTTTGGTCGCCTTAGGCATGGCGCGGCCACTGTTTTTGCTGGCTCGTCCACCACCACCACCCGAGTTGGGCTTATTGCCACCAGTGCTTCCGCCACTGCGTTTAGGTTTGCCTCCTTCAACGGCCTTTCCACCTACATAGCTATTGGCATTGCTACCGCGGCCACTAGGTCTGGCAGGGCCACGTTGGTTGTTTTCACCTGCTGCTTTTTGCAGTTCGGCGCTTTCTTCTGGCGTTACTGGGTTCTCAGGGTCGGCTAGGTCAAAGTCAATTTGGCGGCGCTCCAAGTTAGTGCCCACTACCCTTACATAAATACGTTCACCAAAACGGAACTTACGGCCCGTATCGGTATCCACTATGGTTAGCTCATTCTCGTCAAATCGGGTGCTGTATTCGCTCAGTTTATTTTCTGGAATAAAACCTTCACATTTGTTACCTTCCAGCTCAATAAAGATGCCTCGGCCAATAACCCCAGAGATAATACCCCAGAACTCTTGCCCAATGCGGTCTTGCATATACTCTACTTGCTTGTACTTAACCGATTCGCGCTCCGCGCTCATCGCGCTGCGCTCCATGGCGCTACAATGCACGCTCATTTCTTCTAGCAGTGGTTCGTTATAAGGGGCATCTTCATGTTCCAACACGGCATTCAGCACCCTATGCGTTAATACATCAGGGTATCGGCGAATAGGAGAGGTAAAATGCGAGTAAAACTCAAATGCCAAGCCATAGTGGCCTATATTTTTGGTGGTATAAAATGCCTTGGCCATAGTACGGATGGCTAGGCTGCTCAACACATTTTCCTCGGGCTTACCCTTAACACGGGCAAGAAGCCCATTTAAGGTTTCTGCTACTTGGTCAGGGTCACTGAACTTCACTACATACCCAAACTTTCTAGCGAAATCGGCAAATTGCTCCAGTTTCTCCATGTTTGGATAGTCGTGCACGCGGTACACGTTATATACTGGCTTTTTGTCGGTTCGCAATTTGGCAAGGTATTGTGCCACGTAGCGGTTGGCCAGTAGCATATAGTCCTCAATCAGTTTGTTCGTATCTAGACTTTGTTTTACATACACATCCAGTGGCTTGCCTTCGCGGTCAAGTTTAAAGCGCACTTCTTCGCTGCTAAACTCAATTGAGCCTTTTTTCAACCGCTCGCCGCGCAAGGCTAGGGCAATTTTTTGCATTACCTGCATCTCTGCCGAAAACGGACCATCACTTATGCCCTCCAGCACATCTTGCGCGGTGCGGTAGGTAAAACGCTTGTCGCTGTGTATTACCGTGCGGCCATACCATACTTCGTGCACCTTGCCATTCTCGTCAAGGTCAAATACAGCCGAAAAGGTCAATTTATCCTCATTGGGCCTAAGCGAGCATATTATGTTACTCAATCGCTCTGGAAACATTGGCGAAACCCTATCAACCAAGTACACACTCGTGGCGCGCTCGTAAGCTTCCTTATCCAGAGCACTGCCTGGTTTGGCATAGTGGCTCACATCGGCAATGTGCACCCCAATTTGCCAAAGGCCGTTGGCTAGTTTTTCAATACTTAGGGCGTCGTCAAAGTCTTTGGCATCGTCGGGGTCGATGGTAAAGGTGCTTACCTTGCGCATATCGCGGCGCGTAGCAATTACCTTATCGGGTATTACATCGGCAATGTCTTCAACCTCTTTCAGCACTTCATCAGGGAAAGCAAGCTTAAAGCCGTTCTCTATCAATATGGATTTCATCTCCACATCGTTGTTGCCCGATTCACCCAATATTTCGGTTATTTTTCCGTGCGGACCTTTACTATATGCAGGCCAATCAGTAAGTTCCACCACTACCTTGTCAAACTCTTGTGCGTTGTTTAGGTCATCATGGTCAACAAATATTTCGTAAGGCATTTTTTCGCTTTCAGGTACTACCCTCGGGCTTTTGCCATTCACGTGTAAGGTTCCTATGTATAAGTTCTTGTTGCGTTTTTCAACGCCTGTTACTTCGCCCTCGTAGCGGCCAGTTTTGCTCTTGCCCGTAACCCTGAATTTCACCGTATCCTTATCCAAGGCGTGACCTAAGCGGCTAACTGGTACAAATACGTCGGCATCCAAATCTTCGCAGATAATGAAACCGTATCCCTGTATGGTCATATCTAATCGGCCAATTAGCGATTTGGTAACTGATTGCTTAGGTGCTACCGAGCCTTTCAGGGCAATGGTGTTGTTGGCGGTGAGCACAATTTCGCCGCTTTTCAAAAGGTTATCAATAGTGCTTTGCACCTCATGTTTATCATAGTCAAGCAGAAACTGCTTTACTACGCTCTTGCGGTGGTAATTTTTGCCAGGTACGCTACCCAAATAGTGTAGCAGCTCTTTCTCCAGCACGCTTACTTCCAAATCGGGTTTCAGGTGCTTTTCTTTCTTTTCGTTTTTGCTCATAGTAACAATTAATCAGCCCGTAGAATTGGGGTTGAGGTATAGTATAAAATTGGTAATTTAATTGGAATGTAGTGTGTTATGTTATTGGTAATAAGTAATGAAAATGGGGCAAAGACCTTGCCCATACGGGGATATTGGTGTGGATAATATTACAAAGATAGGGATATTTTTTGATTGGTTGGTAATTTCTAGTAATGCTTGCGGGGTACAATGAGGTGGGCTAAGCGAGGACTGATGGTAAAAACTAACAATATGCGAAACTAGAACAATACAAATACCCATCCAATACGTACGAATAACCTCATCCGCACTTCGCTAGCCGAAATATTCTAGTATTTTTACGCCCACCAACAACCAAATCAACCAAAATGGCAGAAACTAGGAAGCGCATATACCACTATGTGTACGATGAGCAGGTAGGGCAGGCAGAACGCGAGCAGGACGGCACGGTAATGCACTCATTCCGTTTCAAAACCAAAAGCTTTGAGATAGACTCGGAGGATTTGTTTGATGAGGAGATACAGCTTTTCGCTTTCCCTATCCATTACCTGCACCATATTGATAGCATACTGCGCACGTTCGGTTTCCGCGACGACCCTTTTTACTTCTTCCACCAATGCAAAGAGGTGATCATGGCTCCTGAGCGTCACATCGACGATAAGGGTAATGGCAAATTGAGCTTTCAGGCACACTTTCACAACTTCCCGTTTTCGGTAAGTTCGGTAAACGATACGGCCATAGTAGTGGTAGGACTAAACGTAAAACCGGGCCAACCAGCAGGTAAACCGAAAGACTATTGGCTAACGGGCTATATACATGCCAACCGTTTCGAGTTTACGCCACCCGGCGAGAACGAGAAGTGGAATGGATACTACTATAACATGCTGCGCATAAGCGAGCGCAAGGAGAATGGAGTAGAGGTTTACCGCCGCAAGAAAATGTTTACCATGTTCTTCGCCATCCTCAACGATTTGGTGATACAAAACGATGTACACTTTATTTATGCCAGCATGGGCCGCGAAAATGTTGCCATTAAAGAGGCACTGCACCGCAGTGCCCAGCAGCATGGCAGGCACTATGAGCGCATACCGTATCGCATTTACTCAAAATTCAATAAGTTTTGGGGCAAACGTAAGTATGAAAAGGGCTTGGTGAACATAACCAAGGATGAGGTGGCTTTGAAAAAGATGTACCAATTGGTACACGAGCGTATGAAAAACTACCTGTTCTATCACCACATTACCGAAGAGGTGTTTTTGAACATGGTGCGCCAAATAACGGAGTATAGCCACAGCAGTGGTGTATGGATGACTACCGACGAGCAAGGCAATATTAAGGCTGCTACTATTGCCATGAATTTGGGTGATTATTTCCAGTTGGACATTGATAATGCAAAAGGTATATTGAAAGTAGTGCAGTGGATGCAGTTGTTCCACCGTTTCCTTTACTTTATACTTACCGTGGGCGATGTGGCTGAGGTGGAGAAGCTGTACCGTGGTTTGGCCAGCTACTACCAACGCCATTACAGCGTACAAATGGCTTTTTTACCTTCCTGGGATTCGGACCCATACCTTAAGGTGAAGAAAAGTATTTTGATGGATGAGTACATTTACTTTTTGATTGCGGATAGACCTGAAGAACTGGAGCGCTTCAAGCAGATAAGCAAAAACGGTGGACCAAACCTTAATCTGTTTGTCGATCAGCCGATTATTTAACGCACTATGCCAACTTAGTGCTTGTGGGGAAATAATAGTGGCTATTGTAAGGAAGTAATTACCTGCTTTATCCTTTCTTCCAAACTACCAGCTACATAAATATAAGGGACGTTGTTGGCATCTAACAAATTGCGGTATATGTCGGTAAAGTGCGCCCTTTGGTTGGGGTGCTCGCGCAATGAGTCTGTTTCGTAAGGAATATTGTAATCGGTAACAATGTGCAGGTGGTACGGGCGTTGTTGTATCTCCCTTTCAATCCACTCTGGGGTGGTTTTATAAGAGTTGTCCATCCATACTTTTATTACCCACAGATTGGTATCGCAAAACAGATAGGGGGCCCCGCTATTGGCAACAGCTTCATCTTCCAACGATAGTTGCCCGCGGGCAATAGCTTGCACATCTAATGCTGTGTATGGTTGCTTTAATTTTCCTAAATATTCTCGGGCAAACTCGGGCACAAAAGGGCAGTTGTAGGCCATTGCCAATGCCTCTGTTAATACTGATTTTCCGGTGCACTCAGCACCTACAATCGCTATTTTTCTCATGCCGCTTGGCTCCATTCAAGGGCCCCGTTGATAGATAAAATGGTATACACCAAAAACATCAATGCCGTTAGGTACATGCGCCTACCGGCGTATAAAAATATAGAAACGGTATCAATAACTATCCAATAGTACCAATTATCTGTAATTGCCCACACCATCATAAACGTGGCAATAATGCTAAACACGGCGGTAAATGTATCTACACCTGGCCAAAAGGCATTGGTGTATTTTCTTAATAGCCATGCCAATGCTGAGCTGCTCAATAACCCAGTAATAATGGCTATTATATGGTTTTGCCAAGGCCAGGTTTTATAGCCTTCTGTGGTAGCTGCCCCCCAAGTGAGCCACCCGTAAACGGCAATGGCCACGTAAAATAGGTGCAAGGCCGTTTCGGCATATAGGCGCTTAGTGTAGCACAAATAGATAAATATGCCAGAGCTTAGAATAGCAGCTGGCCAACACCAGATAATACCGTAAGTAATGAGCACTGTATAAGAAGCCCCCAATACAACTGCAATTGCCTCTAAAACAAAATCGGGCCACGATGATGGCTTAAGAGCAGCCACTGGGGCATCTAATATATTGTTGGTGTTGCTCACTTCAGTATTTCGGGTAGGTTTTCCTTGCTTCGGTCGGCACCAATTAGCTTAATCAGGAGCACTGCTTTACCGCTCTCAAAGACGGCTTTACTCTCGGTAGCTATGGCAGCCATTACGGTATCATATTCGCCAAAAATTTGGGTGCTCATGCCGTTGGTTTCAACACGCAAACCATGGTACTCCCTTAGTTTAAGGATGTACTCAATAATTACCTCCTCATAATTCTCATGCAGCGGATATAGGCTTATTTCGGCTGTGGTTTTCATTTTATTAGTATCAAGTAGTGAGTATCAAGTATCAAGATGTGGTACGATGAAGTTTTCACAAGGTGATAGCGGAAATTCTATAATTTTTTAATTCTGAAAATTCTGATTCAGACTATCGACCATGGACCGAAAGCAAACTTACTAAATCTGCAGTTACTTCCAGCTTATGTAGGGCACCCATTATCAAGGTACGGTTATCGTCAATATGCCCTGCGGGGAAACCATAACAAACGGGATAACCATACTTCGCTACCCGCTCTTGAATGATTTGGTAGGCATCTTTACCAAACGGTATGGCATTATCGCGCATATCGCTCATGCCACCTATAACCAGCCCAGCTAGGTGCTCCAGTTTGCCCGAGCGGTCTAGTTGATTCATCATCCGGTCAATATGGTATAGGTATTCGTCCAAGTCTTCTAAGAAAAGGATTTTGCCTTTGGTATCAATATCTGAAGCGCTGCCGCTAATGCTTATAAGTACCGAAAGGTTGCCACCAATTAGCTCGCCCTCGGCCACGCCCGCGCGGTTATATTCATGTGGCGCAATGGTATAGTCAAGCGCCTTGCCAGACAATGCAGTTCTAATGCTATCTAATGCCTCTGGGGTATTGGTTTTGAAGCCCAATGGCATAGGCGCGTGCAGCGATGCAAATCCCAGTTTTTGCAAGTGCGCGTGCAACACCGTTGAGTCGCTGTAGCCTACCATCCATTTAGGATTTAGTTTAAAGCGGGTCCAATCCAGTTTATCCACTATCCGCACATTGCCATAGCCGCCACGAGCGCTAACGATGGCCTTTACCGTTGGGTCATCCAAAAATTGCTGCATATCAGCGGCACGTTCCTCGTCTGTACCAGCGAACTGATCACATTCACTGCCAACGGTACTGCCTAGTTTTACACGGTAGCCCCAGCTTTCAAACAAGGCAATAGCAGGCTGCAACTCTGCAGCGGTCATTTTGCGTGCTGGGCAGGTAATGCCAATTAAATCGTTAGGTTTTAGGGGTGGGGGAGTAGTCATAGTTTGCTTTTAAACGCATTCAAATACCGCTGTACATACTCCTGCATATGCTTTTGCTTATACTGCACCACAAATCGCGGGTGATCGAGCGCTACGATTTGGCCAAAAAGTTGATGCTTGTCATTGAATCGGGTCAAAAAGTCTACGTTTTTGCCAGAGCCCATGCAGTATACCATTTCGGTATCGAGTCCCAAGGCAATTTGTTGTTTTAGGGTTTCTAGTATAAATGGTTCAACGGCGTTTTGCAGGTCCTTTCGGTCGTAATAGTTAAAATTTACCCATTTGCCTGCATCGTTGTGTTTAATAAAGCCCAACGGGCAAATGGAATTGATATAAAAATCAGTATAGAAACGATCCGCGCCGCCGTATGCTTTTATCACTTCATAGATAAAAACCGATGAAGGTTCATGAGAACTAAACTTGGTAAACGGTATGCCACA
>JAIXOI010000055.1 GCA_027486795.1 Sphingobacteriales bacterium
GACACAAGACACAAGACACAAGACACAAGACACAAGACACAAGACACAAGACACAAGACACAAGACACAAGATTTCAGTCGCTTTTTGTAAGAAAGTTCAATGTTTAATGCCATTATATCCAAAATCGTACCTCTTACATTATACATGGTACATCAAAAATGCCCCATCTTTGTAGTTCAATGCACAATTCTTTGTGCAAGCCACTTACATTTAGTCTTGTGTCTTGTGTCTTATGTCTTGTGTCTTCGCAAAGCAAGGCTATGTCAACCAACTTCAATCTCAATAACCTTATCCGTGCCAATGTGTGCAAAATGAAGCCTTATTCATCAGCTCGCGACGAGTTTAGCGGCACTGCCCAAGTATATCTGGATGCTAACGAGAACCCATTTGATACGGGTCTCAATCGCTATCCCGACCCGCACCAAAAGGAATTGAAGAAGGTTATAGCAAAGCTGAATAAGGTGAAGCCCGAGAACATATTTCTGGGCAATGGTAGCGATGAGCCTATTGATTTGCTGTTCAGAGCTTTTTGCGAGCCAGGTACTGATCATGCGGTGTTTATTGCACCCAGCTATGGTATGTACGAAGTGGCGGCCAATATCAATAATATTACCTATACACAGGTACCACTTACCAGTGAGTTTCAGATGGATACCGATGCTATTTTGTTGGCTGCTAAGCGCAAAAATGGTGCATTGATATCAACCAAACTGATTTTCCTTTGCTCACCCAATAACCCCAGTGGTAACTTGCTCGATAAGGGTTCGGTGAAGCATTTATTGGATAATTTTGATGGTCTGGTAGTAATTGACGAGGCCTATATTGATTTTGCCGAGGATAAAGGCTGGTTGCCGGAATTGGCAGAATACCCAAATTTGGTAGTATTGCAAACCCTTTCCAAAGCTTGGGGATTGGCCAGTATTCGTTTGGGGATGGCCTTTGGTAGTGCAGAGTTGGTTGCGGTGTTGGACAAGATAAAACCCCCTTACAACATCAACGAGCTTACCCAACAGGCTGCCATGAAAGCCTTGCAGCATGCGGACAAAGTGCAAAAGCAGATAAAAGAACTGTTAGAAGAACGCAGCAAATTGGCCGATGGCTTGAGGCCGTTGCCATTCGTTGTTAGGGTGTTCCCTTCCAAAGCTAACTTCTTGTTGGTAAAAACCACCGATGCCCGTAAGGTTTATGATTATTGCTTGGAGCGCGGCATTATTCTCCGCGACCGAAGTAAAGTGCCTGGCTGCGAAGGTTGTGTAAGGGTTACGGTAGGCACCCCAGAAGAGAATTTGAGGTTGTTGGAGGTGTTGCGGGAGTTAAATTAATCTCATCGCGTAGCCACTACGCTGCCGCCATTATCGTATTGTTTGGCCGATATAAGGGTACCATTGCTGTATAATATTTCACAGAATAGTTTACCATCTGTATCCCAAAAGCGCCATATACCAATTTTTACCCCTCGTTCATATTGCGCTTGTGCTGTAACATGGCCTTTGTCGTTGAAACTAGCCCAAGCACCATGAGGTTTATTGTGCTTCAACCAACCTGTTTGCGATATCTGTCCGTTATTATAATGCTTTATTACCGCTACTTTGCCATGCTTCTGTTTTACGAAAGTTATAGCTGGTTCGGCAGCAATTTGCGCATAACTCAACTGCAAACAAAACAATAGCGATAATATAGAGAGCAGCAGTTTCAAGTATCTTTAATTAACATTACCTTAACATGAAGATAATACTAAGTTAACGCAAATGCTGTACTCGTTGTTCGGAAATGAGTGTTATTTTTTCTACTCTAATATGGTAACCTCCGTGCGGCGGTTTTTGGCACGGCCATCTTCGCTGCTGTTGTCTGCCAATGGTTTGTTGGCGCCATACCCCTTAGCTTTAAGGCGGGCTTTATCAATACCCGCATTTACTAGGTAATTAACCACTTCATTGGCGCGCTTTTGCGATAGGTCGAGGTTGTTGGCTTCGGTGCCTACATTATCGGTATGTCCAGCTATTTCAAGTTTTATAGCTGGGTTTATTTCCAGAAATTTCATCAACCTGTCCAACTCGCTTTTCGATTCGTTTTTGAGCTTGTAATTACCCGTTTCGTAAAATACATTATTCAACACCACGGTGCTCTTCGAGGAAATAGGCTCAAGCAGTATATCTAGCTTTTGGTAGTTGTTCTGCTTATTGATTGGGAAATTATAAGAGTAAAACAAATAGCCAGGTTGGTTGATGCTTAAGCCATAATTGCTACCGGTGGGCAACGTTAGCAAAAACTCTCCACTTTGTGCATCAGGCACTATCAGGTTGTTGGTTTGGCCAGTGGCAAGGTCGATAAACTCAATTGAAGGAAGTAAAACTTTTTTGGTGCTCTTATCTTTTACCGTGCCCGTTACATAGGTTACCTTTTTGGGCCTTGCCGCTAGTGGCATTTCAAACCCATATATATCAAGATTATTGTTGAGGGTAAACCTATCGGTGGCAAAGTATGCTGAATCACCATTAATATTAACAAAAATTCCACCTTCGTAATAGTATGAATTGATGGGGTAGCCCAGGTTGATTGGTTCGCTCCAGCCATTCTCTTGCTTGCGAGCATAATAAATATCGGCATCGCCAAAGCCCGGTCGGCCGTCGCTGGAGAAGTAGAGCGTTTGCCCATCAGGGTGTATGTAGGGCCGTTCGTCAATGGTTGGGGTATTTATGGTTGGGCCTAAGTTTTCAGGTACGCCCCAGTTTCCATCGGTTTGCATTCGGCTCACCCAAATATCCAACATGCCCTGCCCGCCAGGCCTTGAGCTTACAAAATACAACGAACGGCCATCGCCACTAATACAAGGCTGGGTTTCTTTATACTTGGTATTGACGTTAGGGCCTAGGTTTACGGGTTTGCCCCAAGTATTGCCAACCCGTTTCGAAACATAAATGTCGCAGCTGCCGTAGCCGCCGCCGCTCTCGCAAATAGTAAAATACAGCTGCCTTCCATCTGGCGAAATACTGTGAGCGCCTTGGTTTGCATCTTGGGTATTTACATTGCTACTTACCGATATTGATTTGCTCCATGCTGTCTCTTCCCATTGGCTCACTAGTATGTCTTCTTGCAGGTGCATGGTGCCTGGGTCTTTTATCTGGCGTGTAAAGAAGAGATATTTGCCATCGGCCGTAAGGGCAGGGAAATATTCATTATCGGCACTGTTTACCCCTTGCCCTGCAGGTTTTGGAGTGAATGTCACAGGGTGTTTAATGGCTTCTTTAGCAAATACTATGCTGCTTTCCAGCAGTTTCAGTTCACCTTCGCGCTTTGGATTAATGGCACCAACTTTTCGGTAGGTATCAAAGTAGTATTGCGATGAATCGAACTGCTGAATGTAAAAACAGCTTCGTGCCAGATAATAAAAGGCCTCCTTACTTTTGTTCGGGTCCACCTTCAGCATTTCTGTAAAATGGAATTTCGATTGGCTGTATTTGCGGGTTTGGAAGTACAAATAGCCCAGCCGTTCGTTAGCGAGCATGAAGTCGGGCTGTATTTTCAATGCATCCAATAGCGATTGCTCAGCCTCTGCAAAGCGGTCCCAGTTAAGGTGCTCAATGCTTTCATTATACAAGTCAAAGGCTTTCTTGTTTACTTTTTGCGGCTGTGGCTGGGCAATAGCTGGTGCAAAGCCCAATAGCAATAGTGTTAAAACCAATAGCCACTGGTTCAAGGTATATCTAAGTACTTGTGCGTTTGCAGTGATATTTCCCATTTTGGGTGGGCTTTTACGTAGTCAATAATCAATGGCGTAACTTTCTTGCTAACGCTCCACTCGGGTTGAAGATACAATTTACATGCCGAGTTTACTTGTGCTGCAAACTCTTCGGCCCATTGAAAGTCGCTTTTATTGTAAACGATTATTTTTAGTTCATTGGCAAAAGGAATAACCTCCGGTAAGGGAGCCTTAAATTTTTTAGGCGAAAGACATATCCAGTTCCAATGTCCACTAAGCGGATACGCGCCCGATGTTTCAATATTGGTTCGGAAACCCGATTGTTGCAACTGGGCTGTAAGCTCATCCAAATTGTACATTAAGGGTTCACCACCTGTAACTACCGCCAAACGGCCCGGGTGCTGGGCTGCTTCGGTTACTAGGTCAGCTACTTCCCACGAGGGGTGCGCATCAGCATCCCACGATTCTTTTACATCGCACCACACGCAACCCACGTCGCAACCACCCAAGCGTATAAAGTAAGCAGCATTGCCTTGGTAGTAGCCTTCACCTTGTATGGTGTAGAACTGTTCCATAACTGGCAGACTGGTAACAATGGTTGTATTAAGTGACATGTTGCAAATATCGGAAGGAATATTGGGATACCACTATTGTGCATTTTAACTAATTAATTTTCAAGAAGTTATTGTGCTGCTTTGCCGGTAACGTAACTTTTTTTCGCAGTTCTCGTACTATAAAACAATAGGTCAATTTCAATTACCTAAAGCCTTTAATTATGCAAAAGAGTATTCTGATTGTTGGTATCATAATGATTATGGCAACAGGTTTTGTTGGTTTCCGCTATGGCGACGATAAAAACTCGATGGACATAACTTATGAAGTACTTTGCAAGGATTGCACGGTTACCTATCGCGATGAAATGGGCAATTCGGCTGAAGTGCATGGCGTGCCAGAGAAATGGTCATTTGATTTTACAGGTAAGCCAGGTCAATTTGTATATGTATCAGCAACTAACCCAGATGGCTCCGAAACACAAGTGATAATAAAGCGCGGTGGTAACGAGCTTATTAAAGGTAAAAGCCTTGAGCGCGAGCACGCCGCAAGAGCTGGTTCGATTTTGTAAAAACTAATTCGGTTGATAAAATAAGATAGAGCTGTCCCGTTTATGGGATGGCTCTATTTTTTTGGTGCAGGGCAGGTATTAAATCCAACTAGGGTATACAGCGGGCAAAAACTAACCAAACTGGTAAGCATAAACACGGCTCCTAAAACAACCAAAACGATACCTACCGTGCCAGTAACGGTGCCTGTAAAGTATAAAGCAATAAATACTGCCGCAACAATTACTCTAATTGTGCGGTCTACCATTCCCATGTTCTGTTTCATAAACTAGTTTTTAGGTAATGTGCATTAGCCACACTACAAGGGTTATAAAACCAATGCACACTATGCACCAAGCTATTAAGCGCAATAATTCCATCGCATTTGGTTTCATTGTAAAATAACCACATTGTTCGCGGGCTATTAGTGACCAAAGTCACACCTGACATATGATGTTTGGCAGGAAACTGAATGGCAAGCCTAGCGCTTTCTTTTGAGCAGAATAACACCAACGGAAACCAAAACGGACATTAACACAGCAATAACACTAAGCCCAATGCTCAGCAGGCCGTTAATCGAAAATCCTCCCCCATCCATGTTATAGGCTTTGCGGAGGTGAAAGTTTTGCTCGCCTAATACGCTAAAGCCAATGAAGGTAAACAATACGAAAAGCAAGTAGTGTGGCATATAAAACAACCATGAGCTTTGATAACGATGCTTGTAAGCTGCTAACAGAAGCATTACTATGTAGCTGATCACGTTAAACAGAAAAAGCGCTTTACTGTACACTTGGTAGTTAGCAAATCGTGCACTGATGTCGTCGCCGAACGATAATGAATACCAACCAAGTAATGATAACGTAGATAAGGCACTGAACGAGACAATAAACAGGGACCAATACAGCTTCGTGGTTTTGTTTAACTTATTATCATTATAGCTATCCATGGTTATAAGGCATTTACCCATTCTTTGGCAGCTTCAAGCTGGTCGGGCTGCGGTATCAAAATTAGTTTACTGGTGTCGCGGAGGTTTCTTTGCAATATTTTGATAAAAGTAAGGCTGCTTGGCGATGCCGGGTAGGCCACATTTTGCTTATACGTTTCTATCATTAGCAGTATTTCGGCTCCAACACACGATTGCACATTGTCGGGCGGGTTAGGACCACCTCCGCGCAAACTAATGCCTGCACAAGGCTCGGTGCTATCTAGCATTTTTACCAGTTCTTTAAGGTGCTGTTTTTGTATCCAGTTTTTAGGAGCCTCATCAAGCAGCACGGTGCCGCTTGCCACATTTTCTTTCAAATACTCAATAAACGTAACGGGTGTGTATCGCTCGTAACCATCAGCCGGAAACTCAAGGGCATTGGTGCCTCTCCTAACTGGGGCAGGGGCAGGTTTGGTAGTATCGGCCACTACTTCGGGCGTTGTTGGTTCGGCTTGGTTAGTGCAACTGGCAAAAATCAGCATGATTATAGCAGTACTTGCTGCAAGTAAGGGGCGTAACATCAATGAGCTTATTTTACAATAGTGATAAAGCGGGTTTCAATTGCACCATTATCAAACCGTAATTGTGCGTAGTAGAAACCTGTTGAAAGTCGGTTGGTGTTAAT
The DNA here is from genome assembly GCA_027486795.1 of Sphingobacteriales bacterium. GTDB lineage: Bacteria > Bacteroidota > Bacteroidia > Chitinophagales > CAIOSU01 > CAIOSU01. The sequence goes on from JAIXOI010000055.1 coordinate 6,412, forward strand.
TAAAAGTTCTTTAGTTCCGGGCGCAGATTCCTGTATTTGCACTTGACGGCCTTCTGCATTCAAAATGGTTACGCTTGCAATACCCTGTTTTGGGCTGCTTACTACAAAATGATCACTAATTGGGTTGGGGTAAATGACAACTTCTGATACATCAACTGGCTCTTGAGCTGAAACCACTCCTTCGAACGACAAATTATCAATGGTTAACTTACTAGGCTGCGGGCTATTTAGGCTGTCGGTTGAGGTAATCAATATCACATAGCTGTCTGGTTTTGGCAAACTCGTTTCTGATGAATCGGTATTCAATATCTGGAAACCGAATTGTTGAAATGTAGTGGCCGGGCCAAGCCTGGCGTTGCCAGATGCTATTAGCGAATCGCGGTTTAGGCCAGCATCAAAACGGTACATATACAACACTACCAATGCCTTATCGCCAGGGGCGGCATCGTATTTATAATAGCCACTGAAGCTTTCCGGGCGATAATTGATTGGAGTGCCATCAAGGCCCAGCGAATCGTTGCGGATACTGCCATTGGTAAGAATACCAGCATAGTAGTTTGAAGTTCCGGAGGCCAAAATAGTTTGCACTACCGCAGCGCTGTCGCCCGATTGGGCATCACTGGTGTCAAAAACGGTTTCGCCGAATGCAATGAAAGTGCTGGTATTGGTTTTCCAACCTACGGGTACTTTGTAGGTGCCAGTCTCGGTCCAGTTTTCAAAGTCGCCATTGGTGATGTTTTGGGCCGCCAAAACTATTGTTGACAGGCAGAACAGGAGCGTAAATAAGTGCTTCATACCTTAAATATAGCAATTATAGCAAAATATAGGTGGCGTGTGCGTAAAATCTAACTACGAAATTTACCCCTCAAAGACATTTTATTCAGTTAAAAACCGAATATTTCAGCGAGTTTCTGCTCTAATGCTGCCCCGCGAAGGTTTTTGCTGATGATGTTGCCTTCTTGATCGATCAAAAATGTTGCAGGTATTGATTTGATGTTATAAAGACCAGCTACTGGGTAGTTCCAAAACAAAAGGTTACTGCCGTGGTAGGGCCAGCTAAGGTTATCTTGCCCAATTGCGTTTACCCAGGCATCCTTGTTTTTATCCAACGATACACTGTATATGGTAAAACCTTTGTCTTTATATTTTGCATAGGTTTTTACCAAGTTCGGGTTTTCATTTCGGCAAGGCTTACACCAACTTGCCCAAAAATCAATTAATACTATTTGGCCTTTTAGGCTTGAAAGTTGAATCGTCTCACCAGTCGGGCTTTTGAGCGTAAAGTCGGGTGCAGGGCGGCCAATGGCCAACTTGGTTGCTTCGGCTACTTTGGCTGCAATTTCTTTGGCTAAACTTAAGCTAGAATCTTGCGCTAGTGCTTTATCAGCTATCTTTTTGATGAAATTGGCATGTTCTTCAATATTGAGGTTGCTGATGGCAAACACGGCTAGCAATGGGTCGGCGGTAGTATCGGCAAAAGTTATGAGGCTATTAATCATGCTTTGTTGCAACGAGGTATACTCTTTTTGCATAGCCTGTAATTGGTTTTGGTCGGCACCACTGTATTGTGCATTGATAAACTCTTGGTTTAACTCGCTTACTCTGCGGTTTTTTACGCCCATTTCTTTCACAAAGTTGTTCAACGTTATGGTGGCATGGTCGCCACCAAAGGTGTACTTCATTATATCATTAAAATCGCCGGTAATTGTAACTTTTGCACCCGGCTCCAATACCACAATCCAAGTGTGCTTTTCATCTACACGCAACATGTATAGGTTTCGGCTAGTAATTTTGTTTTTAAAGGCGAAGTTGCCTTTTTTATCAATCAATGCCGAATCAACTACTGTGCTCTTTGTTAAGTTGTTCCATTTATCCAAAAAGATGGTAAAGCCTGCTGCATTGGCCATTTTACCTTTAATGGTGTATATTCCTTCAGGGGTAAGTTGCTCGTTGCAAGCATTTCTGTTTAGATCTGTTACATCAGCAAATGGTAACCTGTAACTGCTGTCAAAGTGCCGATTAGTAAAAACTAACTTGCCCAAGTTTTGGGAAGTCAATGCTAATGTTGACAGGCAAAATAGTAGAGTAAAAAAATGCTTCATGCCCTAAATATACCTAAAAGACGAAAAGGTAGACTACTGATAGGTAAAAATGGTTTGCAACCTAAAGTTATGAGTGATAATAAAAAGGCACGGAAACCTCCATGCCTTTTTATGCTTATGTGCTATAATATCCAGTTACGAGCCGAAAACTTCAGCTAGTTTTTGCTCTAAGGCTACACCACGTAGATTTTTACCAATGATGTTACCTTCTTTGTCAACCAAGAATGCGGCAGGTATTGAGTTAACATTGTATTGGCGAGCCACTGGGCAGTTCCAAAATAGTAGGTTACTGCCATGGTGCGGCCAAGTTAGGTTGTCTTGTTTGATGGCGTTTACCCAAGCATCCAACTCTTTATCCAACGATATGCTGTAGATAGTAAAACCTTTGTCTTTGTATTGTGCATATGTTTTTACCAAGTTCGGGTTTTCGGCACGGCAGGGTTTGCACCAGCTCGCCCAAAAATCAATCAATACTACTTGGCCTTTTAAGCTAGACAGTTGTACTGTTTGACCAGTAGGGCTTTTTAGTGTAAAATCGGGAGCGGGGCGGCCAACGGCCAACTTAGTACTTTCAGCTACTTTGATAGCAATTTCTTTGGCTAAGCTTAGGTTCGGGTCTTGTGCTAGTGCCTTGTCGGTTATCTTTTTCAAGAAATCGGCATTTTCTTCTACATTCAGGTTGCTGATTGCAAACACAGCCAACAATGGGTCGGTAGTAGTATCGGCAAAAGAGGTCAGGTTGCTAATCATGGTTTGTTGCAACGCAATGTATTCATTTTGCATGGCCAACAATTGGTTTTGGTCGGCACCGCTGTACTGGGCATTCATAAACTCTTGGTTTATTTCGCCTACGCGTCGGTTTTTTGCGGCTAGGTCTTTCAATAGGGTGGTCAACAGCACTGTGGGTTGGCTGCCGGCAAAGCTATATACCGATACATCGTTCAAATCCCCTTCGAAGGTAAGTTTGGCTCCTGGTTCTAAAACCAAAATCCAACTGCGGTCTTGGCTAATGCGCAACATATACAAACCACGACCAACAATCGGTTTTTTTAGGGTAAAGGTGCCTTCTTTGCTAATAATACCTGTATCCACAGGGGTAGCTGTAGTAAGGTTATCCCATTTATCCAGAAAAATGGTCATGCCAGCGGCATTGGCCAATTTACCTTCGATTAAGTATTCGTTATCGGCAGGCTTTTCGGCGGTATCGCACGACTGCAAAACAAAAGTAAAAGCGATAAGCGCTAGGAACAGAGTCCTCATGATATTCATTTTTGATTGAGTTTTTCAATTAACACTTGCGTGGCCGCTTTGGGGTCGGCTATCCCTTTTGATGCTTTCATTACCAACCCCATAAAAAAGCCCTGTAATTTTAGCTCTCCATTATGGAAACGGGCTACCTCATTGGGGTTATTATCCAGTATTTGCTGCACTATGCTACCGATAACGGCAACATCGCGCTGTTGTATTAAGTTCAGTTCCTCGGCAAGCACACGGGGTGCTTTTTGGGGCTGCAATAACATAGCTGGGAAGAGTTGTTGGTTGGCAATGGTATAGCTTACAGCCCCATCGTCAATCATATTTATCAACCCAGCTAAGTGCTCAAAGGTAATAGGAAATTTTGCTATTTCCACGCCTTTTTCGTTTAGGTATGCCTGCACATTGTGTATTACCCAGTTGGCAGCGGCTTTGTAGTTGTTTGTGAAGCCAGTAAGATTAACATAAAATAACGCTATATCCCGTTCTTCGGTAAGAATTTTGGCATCGCTGGCTGGTAAGCCATGTTCGTTTATAAACTTCTTGTAAAGCTCTTGGGGTAGGGCAGGTAAGGTGCTGTTTATGCCGTCAATATAAGATTGCGAAACCAACACGGGCGGCAAATCGGGCTCCGGGAAATAGCGGTAATCGTCCGCATCTTCTTTGCTTCGCAGGCTAAAGGTAGTGCCATTATCGGCATCAAAGCTGCGAGTTTCTTGTATCACTTTGCCACCTCCGTCAATCACCTCAATCTGGCGCATTACTTCGTGCTCAATGGCGCGTTTCAAGTTGCGCACCGAGTTCAGGTTTTTTACTTCGGCTCGTTGTCCATATTGTGTGGCGCCTTTTAGCATTACCGAAACGTTGGCATCGCAGCGTAGGCTGCCTTCTTCCATATTGCCATCGCAAATGCCCAACCAGCGCAATAGTTTACGTATCTCGGCCAAGTATGCATATGCCTCATCTGCACTGCGGATGTCGGGCTCGGTAACTATCTCAATCAAAGGTGTGCCTGCTCGGTTAAGGTCCACCAAAGTATTGTTGGGGTCAATATCGTGGGTGCTTTTGCCCGCATCTTCCTCAAGATGTATGCGGTTGATGCGGATGCGCTTGGTTTCACCATTTACCTCAATATCTAAGTGGCCACTGTAGCATATTGGCGTATCCATTTGGGTTATTTGGTAGCCTTTCGGCAAATCGGCATAAAAGTAATGCTTGCGGCTAAACTCGTTGCGCTCTTGTATTTGGCAATGGGTAGCCAAGCCCATTTTAACGGCCAGCTCTAATGCCTTTTTATTGAAAAACGGCAATGTACCAGGATGCCCAACTGATATGGGCCCCAAATGGGTGTTTGGCTCGCCGCCATACGCCGCTATTTCTGGGCTGAATATCTTGCTCTCCGTTAGCAACTGCGCATGCACTTCCAAGCCTATTACGGGTTGGTAGTTGTGGTAGGGCAATATGTTGGTTTCGTTTTGCAAATATTGGTATAAAACAATGCCGTCATTGCGAAGGCTTTGCTTAATCTTAAAATGGTGAAACAAACTTGAAAGCCTGAAGCAATCCCCTGCTACGTAGCATGCCACTCAAAAAACCACTGGAAAACATACTTCACCAGTAACTTAGGGAGATTGCTTCGTCATTTCACCCCAATGAAAAATTGGGGCTACATTCCTCGGAATGACGCATTACCGGGCCAAAAACGCCTGCGCCAACTCCAACACCTTTGGCAAGCCAGCAGGGTTTTTACCACCAGCAGTTGCATAGAAGGGCTGGCCACCGCCGCCGCCTTGTATCTCCTTTGCCCAATCGCGAATCAAATCGCCAGCTTTCCAGCCTTTAGTTTTTACTAGCTCGTCGTCAATCATAATAGTCAATTGTGCTTTACCATCCGCTTGGGTACCAAGTACCAAAAACAAGTTCGGTATTTCTTGCTTCAAGTTATAGGCCAAGGCTTTTACGGCATCGGCATTGGTAAGGTCAATTGTTGCACCAATGTAGTTTACGCCATTAATGGGCTGCACCGTTTTGGCCAAACTATCTTTTAGGCTATTAGCTTGGGCTATGGTAGCTTGCTCTAACTCTTTTTTCAAAGCTGCATTTTCGTCGGCCAGGGCTTGTATGCCTTTTACCACGTCGGCGTTGTTGCGGCTAATCGCGGTAATTTGTTCCAATTGCCCCAATTTTTCGTTGATGTATGCCAAGGCGCCTGGGCCGGTAACGGCCTCAATGCGGCGTATGCCGGCAGCCACCGAGGTCTCGGTGGTTATTTTCAAAAGACCAATCTCGCCAGTAGCTTTTACGTGGGTACCGCCGCACAACTCCACCGAAGTGCCAAATTGGATTACCCTTACTACATCGCCGTATTTCTCTCCAAACAAAGCCATAGCACCTAAGGCTTTCGCTTCGGCGATAGGCACAGTGCGGCGCTCGTTCAAGGGGTAGTTGGCACGGATGCGCTCATTAACCAATTGCTCCACTTTAGCCAATTCTTCGTCGGTAACTTTGCTAAAGTGGCTAAAATCGAAACGCAATACGTCTTGGTTTACCAATGAGCCTTTTTGCTGAACATGGTCGCCCAATACTTCGCGCAAAGCCTCTTGCAACAAGTGCGTGGCACTGTGGTTTAGCTCTGTGTACTGGCGTTTTTGTTTATCCACCGAAGCACGAAAGGTAGCACTTGGGTTAGAGGGCAATTTATCGGCCCAATGTACTATTAAGTTGTTTTCTTTCTTGGTGTCGAAAATGCGGATAGCCTCACCGTTATGGGTAAGGGTACCGGTATCGCCCACCTGTCCACCACTTTCGGCATAGAAAGGGGTATAATTGAACACCAATTGGTATTGCTCCTTGTCTTTTGCCTTTACGGTACGGTAGCGGGTTATCTGCACTTCGCCCTCTTGGTAATCATAACCTACAAACTCAGATTCGGCATCTTCTTGCAGCACCACCCAATCGCCTTGCTGCACATTGGCATCTTGGCGACTGCGGGCTTTCTGTTTAGCAAGCTCTGCCTCAAAACCATTTTCATCAATCAGCAAACCATTTTCACTGGCCAACAGTCGCGTAAGGTCAATCGGGAAACCGAAGGTATCTAAAAGTTCAAAAGCTTCTTTACCACCAATGGTGTTGCCTTTCATATCCTCTGTTATGACAGCAAATTTCCTCAACCCACTGCCTAAGGTATTCAAGAACGAAGCTTCCTCTTCTTTAATCACCTTGCTAACAAAATCAACTTGCTGTTGCAATTCGGGGAAAACATATTGCAATTGGCTAGCCAAAACGGGCACCAATTGATGGATAAAGGGCTCTTTTAAATTTAGGTACGAGTACCCGTATCTAATGGCCCTGCGCAATATACGACGTATCACATAGCCTGCTCCACCATTGCTCGGCAGTTGCCCGTCGGCTATTGCAAACGATACGGCACGTATATGGTCGGCAATTACGCGTATAGCAATATCGCTCTTGGTATCGGCATAGGTATAGTTAATGCCACTTATTTTCTCAATGGCATTAATCATTGGGCTAAATACATCCGTATCGTAATTGCTGCGCTTGCCTTGCAGCACCATGCATAGGCGCTCAAAGCCCATACCCGTATCTACGTGCTTGGCAGGCAACGGGGTAAGGCTGGTATCGGCATTACGGTTGAACTGGATAAAAACCAAGTTCCAAATTTCTATTACTTGCGGGTGGTCGTTGTTCACCAAGTCGCGGCCATTAATTGCTGCACGCTCTTCGTCGGTACGCATGTCCACATGTATCTCGGTACAAGGGCCGCATGGGCCGGTAGCGCCCATTTCCCAAAAGTTATCTTTTTTACTGCACGAAAGAATTCGGTCGGCAGGCATATACTTACTCCAGAGTTGGCGGGCCTCATCGTCTTCAGGCAGGTTATCAGCCGTGTCGCCCTGAAAAACGGTAACATACATACGGTCGGTATCAATACCATAAACATCTACCAACAGCTCCCAAGCCCAATCAATGGCTTCTTTTTTGAAATAGTTGCCAAAACTCCAGTTGCCCAGCATTTCAAACATGGTATGGTGGTAGGTATCAATACCTACTTCTTCCAAGTCGTTGTGCTTGCCGCTCACGCGCAGGCATTTTTGGGTATCGGCAATACGCGGGTTCTCTGGGGTTTTGTTGCCCAAGAAGAACTCTTTAAACTGGTTCATGCCCGAATTGGTGAACATCAAAGTAGGGTCGTCTTTCACCACAATTGGCGCTGACGGAACGATACGGTGCTCTTTGGAGTTGAAAAAATTGATGAACGTTTCTCGTATCTCGGCTGATGTCATTTGTTTTGGCACGGCTATTAACTTTATTTAGGTTTTGCTAAGAGGCTGAATTAATTATCTTTGTTTACTACCGTTACTAAACGGCTGTGCAAAATTACTGAAAAGTATTTACGATTTTAGAGGGATGAGGTACGATTGAGAATGCGCTATTACCTCTTGATAATTGCTTAGGGTGCCGTTTTTTTATTCAAACTCGCAACCCGCAACTCGCAACCCGTACCCTTGCTAAATTAAGGGAAACGGTGAACTGTGGACTGTGGACTGTGTACCTTGGACCAATGAAGAAAGTAAAATACCATTATAATAAGCAGACCTTGCGCTATGAGCGCATAAAGCCATCATGGAGTAAAAACCTCCTGTTGGGCATGAGCTTTTTAATCACTTCGGCCATTTTTGGCGTGGGTATGGCTATGCTGGGTTTCTATTATTTCGATTCGCCGAAGGAAAAGATTTTGAAGCGTGAGATTGAAAAGATGCAACTAGAGTATGGTATTTTAGACCAGAAACTAGAGCAAATGACCGAGGTGCTGCAGGGCTTGGAATACCGCGATGAGAACATTTACCGCGTAGTGTTTGAGGCAGAGCCCATTCCAGCCTCGGTGCGCGAGGCGGGCACAGGCGGTTCGCAAAAGTATAAAAGCTTAGAAGGGTTTGAGAACAGCGACCTAATGGAAAATACGGCCATGCTATTGGATAGGCTCCGCAAGAAAATGTATGTGCAGAGCAAAAGTTACGATGAAGTGGCAGAACTAATCAAGAACAAAGAGCTGATGCTCTCTTCCATACCGGCCATTATGCCTGTAGCCAACAAAGACCTAACCCGCGTGGCATCAGGTTACGGTATGCGCATCCATCCAATTTACAAAACTTATAAAATGCACACGGGCATGGACTTTACCGCGCCTGTGGGTACCGATATATATTCGACAGGCAGCGGAACGGTAGTTGAAGTGGAGTATGGCAGCGGTGGTTATGGCAAACATGTAATAGTTGACCATGGATTTGGATACCAAACCCTTTATGGCCACATGTATAAAGTAAATGTGAAAAGGGGGCAGAAAGTATTGCGTGGCGAAGTGCTAGGCTCAGTAGGCAATACGGGTACCTCAACGGGCCCGCACTTGCACTATGAGGTAATCAAGAACGGCATTAAGATAAACCCGGTAAACTATTACTTCAATGATTTAACTCCTGAAGAGTTTGAGCGTATGTTGGAGATAAGCAGCAACCACAACCAATCGTTCGATTAAGTTGTTTTTTTAGACACAAGACACAAGACACAAGACACAAGACACAAGACAAAAAATACAACCTGCCTGCCGGCAGGCAGGGACACAAGACGAGCAGAAGATGACAAATGTCAGACCGGAAGTTTGATTAATTTTTAATCGTTCACCAATAACCAATAACTAATACACCGATTAACCAAATGACAAACACGGTTTCCTTACTTAAAGAACATAACCTGCGTAACACCGAGGCTAGAGTAGCGGTGCTAAATACCTTTATGGTGCAGCCGCATGCCCTATCGCATGGCGATATTGAGCGCGAAGTAGGGGAGCAGTTTGATAGGGTGACCATCTACCGCACTCTTACTTCATTTATGGAGAAAGGCCTGCTGCATAAAGTACCCGTTGACGATGGCAGTACCCGTTATGCGCTTTGCGACCACTGCGACCACCACCAGCACGAAGACAACCACATCCACTTTAAATGTACCGTTTGCGGCAATACCCAGTGCCTCGACGACCTACCCATACCCCAAGTAAAACTGCCACAAGGCTACACCCTCACCGAAACCAACTTTTTAGTGCAAGGGGTTTGTAAGGGGTGTAATGGGTGAAATCATGGTTCGAACAAAGAATTGAACCATTCTCCACCTTCCATACGTTCCTATTGCAACCATTATATATGCCATGAATTCAATTGCCTTCCAAAAGTATTTGGATAAAAGCCTTTCTTACCCTCAATATCGCGCCCTTATTGATTCCCTTTTAGTGGAAGGTAAAACTACTGGTACCAATCACTCAGCTGATTTTATCAATTACACGCAACTTAACGTAATCCGCATGGAGCGCTTGGATAAAACCATTGTGCTGAAAGATGATTTGCTGGTAGCTTTGCAGCGCTTGAAACGCAAACAGATATGGCTCTTAATAACTGAGGCTTGGTGTGGAGATGCAGCTCAAAACTTGCCTATATTGCACCAAATAGTAAAGCAAACCCCCAACATTGAGCTGCGCCTTGCACTGCGAGATGAGAACCTAGAGCTGATGGACCAATACCTTACCGATGGTGGCCGCTCGATACCTAAGTTAATAATGCTTGATGCGGAAACATTAACTGAGTTGGCCACTTGGGGTCCTAGACCGGCAGGTGCGCAAGAGTTGCTGGCAGCCCACAAAGCCAACCCTACTGAAAGCCATGCTGATTTCGTTAAAAATGTACAGTTGTGGTATGCCAAAGACAAAACCCTAAGCACTCAGCACGAATTGTTGGCTTTGCTGAAATCGATAGATTGATTTAGGTGTCGAGTTTGAATTTTATACAATAATCGGCATAACAATAAGGTACCAAGTGAGTTTTCTGTCGGCCAAGAAATGGCCTCCTTCAGTTTCTTTTTCCAATAAGCGGATTGGGAAACGCCGTTAACTACGACTATAAATGATATAAACACAAAAATGTCAATCGTACTCGAATCAGTCTATTGAGCATATTAGCTGTGTCGGTACATTTTATTAATTTTTGTAACGGTATTATACAGCACCATGATTTTGATTTGACAATAATCAGGATTAAGGATGATGCATGTTGCTTTTTATAGGCTTATTTAAATTTAATTTCGAAGAGTAAATGAGTAAGTATTGCATTGAAGGTTTTTTTGGTGGATTATTTTCTGTAATAATCCAAGGGAAGCATTAGCAAGGAAATGGATAGGTATAAGCGAATTATGGTTGGTCTCGATTTTACGCCGATGGATAAGACCCTTGTGCAAACCGCTTCGTTTTTGGCGGCCTTATTGAAACCAGAGAAGATATATTTTGTAAATGCACAAGAAGGGCTTGAAAACGCAGAAGAATGGTTTGCCGAATACCCTGAGCTTGATGCCCCGATTGATGAAAAGTTTAAGGAAGAGATTGAGGCTGAACTGAAACTACATTATGAACCTGTTGATGGGGTTAGCTCTGAAACCCTGATATTGGAAGGTAGTGTTATAAAAGAATTGAATCAACAGGTGCAAATAAACGAGATTGACTTGTTGGTTGTGGGTCGTAAAAACGGATTGAAAGGTAGTGGAATCATTTCTCAAAAGTTGGCACATAAGGTACCTACCTCTATACTTTTTGTGCCTGAAGGAGGTAAACCATTGTTGGAGAATATATTGGTCGCTGTCGATTTTTCCCACAACTCCCGCCTAGCGGTTGAGGAGGCCATTGAGCTCGCTTTACTAAACAGTAATTGCGACATTACGGTGTTAAATACTTTCTGGCTGCCTTTAAAATATTACAAAACCAGTAAAACAGAAGCGGAGTTTAATCAAATAGCCAGAGCGAATGCTGAACGCAAATGCACACAATTTTTAAACGAAATAAATACAAAAGGAGTTAATTTAAAACCCTATTTTGTCAGCAAAAGGGAGCAATACACTTACGAGGCAATTTACGATTTTGCATTGGAGCAGCAAGCCAGTATTATTGTTATTGGTGGCATGGGGCACACCAATTTTTCGGCTCTTTTGTTGGGCAGTATTGCCGAAAAATTAATCAGCGTGGATATGGATATTCCATTGCTAGTGGTAAAAGATAAGAACGCAACACACGGGTTGCTCGATATATTGAAATAGCTATAAAAACAAACTACCATGATACAGCACATTTTGGTTCCCACCAACTTTCTTGATTATGCAGTAAATGCGGCCGAGTATGCCGTGCAGTTGGCGGCACAATACAATGCCAGGGTTACGCTTTTCCACACCTACCACATACCCGTAATTGATCCTTTGGTTCCTTCGGAGTACCTAATGGAGTTGGCAAGCAGTGCCGAAAAAAACGCAGAAAATAGTATTCGCCAACAAGTCGAAGACCTTCAAGAAGCTTTCCCCCATATGAAAGATAGTATTGCCTATCAAATATCCATGGGTTTTGCTGCCGACGAGATTCTATCCGTTGCCCATGCTACAGGCGCAGATGCCATTGTAATGGGCACTAGGCATAGCGAAAAAATACAACGTATATTGTTGGGTAGTGTGTTAGGTACTATTTTAGAAAAGGCCGAGGTACCTGTAATAGTTATACCAGAGAATCTAGCCTACAAAACAATCAACAATATACTGTTCGCGTCGGAGTTTAATGATAGTGAAGATATCCACTCTATAAACCGTGTACTCGATTTTACAGCTAAACTGAATGGAACTTTGTATAGCCTTCACATTCAAGAAACCGAGCCCGACGAGAATGACATGATCCGCATTCAAAACATCAGGGCCATTTACGAGGGAAAACTTGGAGCGGGTAAGGTACATTTTGAGAACATAGCCTATAGCAACATTCTGGAGGGCCTATCTAAATTTAGTAAGGTGAATGATATTGATATGGCTGTAATGGTAACGCACAAGCGCAACTTTTTTGAGAAACTGTTTGATAGGAGCTTAAGCAAGCAAATGGCATACAAAACGGATGTGCCTTTAATAGTGTTTCATAAATAAATGGTTTTTACTGAACACTTTTGGTGCTTCTGGTGTACATTTGTATACCTAGTAAGCACATTATGAAATTCTCTCAACCTGACTGTGCACATTGTAATGGCCGACGCGACTCGCTCTTTAGTTTTTGCAAAATGGCCGAAATTGATGAATTGAACGAAAGCAAATCGTGCAATAGTTATAAGCGTGGTCAAGTAGTGTTTGAAGAAGGGGCCAACCCGTTGGGCGTGTACTGCATCAATTCGGGTAAGGTAAAGCTGTATAAGCACGCATCCGATGGTAAGGAGCAGATTATACGTATTGTTAAGCCTGGCGATTTTTTAGGATACCGCTCCATGTTGGCGGGCACCAAGTATAAGCTCTCGGCATCGGCCATGGAGGATACTGCTGTGTGTATGATTCCTAAAGCTACTTTCTTGGAACTGTTTCGCACCAATGAGAGCTTCTCTAAAGGCCTTTTAAGCGCGCTGTGCAGCACTTTAGACGAGAGTTATACCAAGATGGCCGACATAGCTTACAAGCCCGTGAGGGGCCGTGTAGCCGAAGCGCTGCTTTTTCTCCATAACTTTTATAAAGATGAGCAAAACCCCCATGGCATCATTAACATAGGACGGGAGGATTTGGCCAGCTTTGTGGGTACGGTAAAGGAAACTGCTATCCGTATGCTCAAAGAGTTTAAAGATGAGGGCCTAATTGAAACGGATAAAAGCAATATTATTATTAAAGATTCGGAAGGTTTATTGCATATTAGTGAGCTGTACGATTAAGGCACAACCTGCCTGCCGGCAGGCAGGGACACAAGACACAAGACACAAGACACAAGACACAAGACACAACCTGCCTGCCGGCAGGCAGGGACACAAGACTCAAGACTAAAGACTCAAGACGCAAGACGCAAGACGCAAGACGCAAGACGCAAGACGCAAATTTTTAGTGCATTATGTTGTAAAAGTTCCGTAGGCTTTAAAATAAGAGAGGCTGGTTCCAACGGAACCAGCCTCTCTTATTTTGTATTTGCAGCAGTCTCTATTTTTGGAGACTTAGTAAGTCCTTATTGCTTGATAAGCTTGGTAGTCAATAGTTTTTCGCCAGGTATTTGAGCGGCAACAACATAGCTGCCACTTTGCAACTGGCTTAGCTCAAGGTTTACTTTGTTTAAGCCTGTAACCAATGAGCTCAACTTTTGATTGTAAACCACGCGGCCAGTAATGTCGTATACCATTACAACTGCCTCACGGCCTTGTTTTACGTACAAGTCAAGGTTGGCGGTAGCAGTTACCGGGTTAGGGTACAATTTCAATGAAGCAGGTTGGCTATTTACCACTTCATTTACCCCAACTATCTCTTTACAAGGAGTTACGTCGCAAGTTGATGGCGTGAGGCTGGTGGTACGGAAAATACCACGGCCATGAGTTGCGGCATAAAGTACCCTACACTCTTTATCGTACAGTTTATCAAAATTCAACTGGAAGGTAGGAACCGCGCCAAAATCTTGTGCGTTCTCGGTCGACCAAGAAATTTGAGTTGCTCCATCTAAGTAGTTATTAGTGCTCCACACACCAAGCTCGGTGCCCAACAGAAGATTGTTTCCGTTGTAGTAATCAAACACGGCATCATACACCGGCATTTGTGGCAAGTTGTTTTGTATCGATTGGAAGGTTGGAAGCGGCGTAGTTTGACCTACCGGAGGGTCGTTACCGTTTGATGTTTGGAAAACATAATCAGTGTTACCATATTGGCCGTAGGTTACCACTACTTGGTTAGGGTCGCTTGGGTTAATAGCAAAACCGGTTACATAGCGGTTAGTAGTGCCCGGTACGGTTAGTTTTACCCTTCTTATTCCTTGGCTAGTAGCAATGTTACTTGCTATGCTAGGGAAAGTCCAAGTACTGCGATCAAGTGGTGATACGTAGAAGTAATCGTATACAGAATCTACTATTTCAATATTGGCATCGTTCGGGTCAGCTGCAATATTTACGGCTGATAAAAGTGAATCTAGCACATAACCATCGGTCAAGCCGTCAATACGGTATACGTTTCCGGTTTGTGTACCTACAAAAGCAACTCCTTGTTCAGAAACGGTTACGGCAGTAGCGGTACCCGAAACCGAAATTTTGAACCAAACTGGGTTTAAAGACGGATTGAGTGGGTTTGGCGTAAACCAGATGCCATTATTAGTACAGATAAACAAAAAAGCTTTTTCCTTTTTAACCGTAATGTTTTCAGGCGTTGTTACTTGCGAAATAACGGCCTGGGTTGTTTTATCAATTTTGGTAGTGGTGCGGTACACCGTGTTGGTTACCAAACTGTCATCTTCCCACAATGCAATCGGTGTTAAGAACAAGGTTCCGTCGTCAGGAAGACAATCGTTGTTGGCGTCAATATTTTCATCAAGCGCACAGCTGTATGAGTCTGAAAAATTTACTGAACGCGTTAGTGATCCGCTAGTAATGGTAGCGAACGAAATGTTTGGATACAAACGAGATATCGCAGCATCGCCACCATCGCCGCCGCTAACTTCCCGGAAGGTTTTAGGGGCATTGTTTTGGCAATCGTTTAAGTTAGTACCGTTATCTTGTGTTCCACCAATTACGCTTCCATTGTAACCAGTGCCAAACCCGTAAAACTGAGTTATGCCAAGCCCTTTGTTTCGAGGGGTGAATTTAGGAAATTGGTCCTGTGCATTGTTACTTCTTGATACGCCGCCGTCGCTCCCAACGTACATGATGTTAGGGTCGGTTGGGTGAAACAGAACCAAGTGCATATCGGCATGAACGTAATATGGGTTAGACGGTATATCTGGCTGCCAATAAGCGATCAAATCGCGGCCACCACTTACGTTTACGCTCCATAGTTCCAATTGACCGCCAATTATCAAGCGGTCGGTGTTTGCTGGGTCAATAGCAAAAGCAATATTCCAGAAAGACTGTTCTCCTAATGGATTAAAGCCGTTTGCACTTCCTCTTACCACTACCGTCCAATTAGCTCCTCCATCGTCTGAGCGATAAATGGCATCCATGATACCACCAAAACCTGGAGTTGAAACACAAGCATAAACCAAACCTTGTTGGCTTTTTGTAACAGCAAACTCAATACGACCAATTCTATTTGCGGCTGGAAATCCATTAATGCCGGTAATATCGGTAAAGGTTAAGCCGCTGTCAACAGATCTGAAAACTCTGCTGCCTGAAAGTGCATATACATAACCTAATGTAGGGTCTACAGCTACTTCAAGCGCAGGGCCGTTCTGCAAAGCTGGCGTAATGCCATTAGGGCTAGTGAAGGTGGTTCCGCCATCTTGAGTCATTACAATACCTCTGTGCGTAGCTACATAGAATTTGTTGTTGTCAAATGGGTCAAAGGCTATATCGTAAATGAATGACCAACGCTCGCTATTGCTGTTAGCCACTGGGGTAGTAGCCGGCAATAAATCGAAAGTTGCACCGTCATCGGTGGAGCGATAAATACCACTACCAATGAAACCCGGAGCACCAAAAGTGTTTGGCACTCCATCTAATATAGGAGCAAAACCTTCACCAGTGCCAATATAAATGTCGCCGTTGGGTGCCATACGCATGGTGCTGATGCCGACATGGTCGTTTTCCCTGGTCCAAGGGTGTATTTCCCATGATAGACCACCGTTTAAAGAAAAGAAAAGTCCACCAGATACACCGCCGCACCACATTCTTTCGGGGTTTGCAGGGTCAATTACGATAGCTCGTGTACGGCCACCAACGTTATCTGGGCCTAGTTCTTCCCAAGTTAGGCCAAGCGAGCGGCCGCCTCGTGTTTTTAGCTGTTTAGACGCTAACCATTGGCTACGGGCAGCTAATACATCGGTCATAGATACAATTCCGGTATTTTGGTTGGCACGCATCAGATGCAAATATTCTTTTGCGCCTAAAATGCCTTTTTTCTTTTTCTCTCCGTTCTTTGCTTCGTACGATTTTTTGTATTGCATTGCGGGAGAGTCGCTAACCCCAGCCATTGGGTCAGAAGAGAATGTGCCATTGGCCCAAAATCCTATTGCACCTAAAATGAGGGCAGATACGAGTACGAAAGCGATTTTTTTCATCTTCAAATTTCAGTTTGAATGAACAACTATTGGCACAAAACCACGGTTATTTAAGCCGTGAAAATACGAAATTTTATCAAAATTAGATGTGTCTTTCGGCATGGTACGACGACCTTACAAGAGGTCCGCTTTCCACATAACTTAAGCCACGTTTCAATCCTTCTTCCTTATACATTTCAAAAACCTCAGGGGTAACATATTCTTTTACCTCCAGGTGCAATTTAGTAGGTTGCAAGTATTGTCCGATGGTCATAACATCGCAACCATGTGCTGCCAAGTCGTCCATTAGTTCAAATAATTCTTCGTGTGTTTCGCCCAAGCCCAGCATAATGCCGCTTTTGGTGCGCATGCCACCTGCTTTCAATTGCTGTATCACATCCAAACTACGCTGGTATATGGCTTGCGGGCGCACTAAGCGATACAAGCGTTTTACCGTCTCCATATTATGCGATACTACTTCGGGTGCTACTTCTATGATGTCGTTTATCGCCTTTTGGTTGCCTTTGAAATCAGGAATTAATGTTTCCATGGTGGTACCTGGGCTCATTTCCCTTACTGCCCTAACAGTTGCGGCCCAAATTTTTGATCCTCCATTGTGCAATTCATCTCTATCAACTGAGGTGAGTACGCAATGTTTTACGCCCATTAGTTGCACTGCTTCGCCCACTCGGCGTGGCTCATCCCAGTCAATTTCAGCAGGCCTGCCCGTTTTTACAGCGCAAAATGAACATGAACGGGTGCACACATTACCCAAAATCATGAATGTAGCGGTGCCAGCTCCCCAGCACTCGCCCATATTGGGGCAGTTGCCACTTTCGCAAATAGTGTGCAACTTATACTCGTCTACCAACCCACGAACCTTACGGTAGCCTTCGCCAGTTGGCAGCTTTACCCTAAGCCAAGTAGGCTTGCCAGCCCTGCGCTCTTTTTTCTCAACTATATCCAGTTCAATCATTGGCTTAATATTCGCTTAATGTAACCACAAATTTAACGGTTTAGTTTAAATATTGGTTTACTATTAGCTAGGTATATTGGTCTAATAATTTTATTGGTTGGCGTTACTTTAGGGCTACCAAATGGCAACCCAACTATAACTTCCTTAACTTTGCAAGGTTGGTTGGTACATCGTGCAACATGATACCTTGATTGTACTGATTGTTTCTACCCCATTTTTGCTCAAGTTGAGTAAGAATATAAACCACTTGCACTGCCATGACCGACCCATTAGTAAATATGTTTGCGAAGGCTGATTATTTTCAGCCATACTACTATTTTTATGTAAAAACTGGGCAAATACCCTACCGCATAATTATTGAAGGGATTGAAATGGCGGGTGTGCACGAAACCTTGTCTGAATCTTTTCCGGGCTTAACGCAGGTTTTGGGTACCTATCTGTACCCAAACGAAAGCAAAGAAGGCACGGCACCAACAGGTACGTATTGGTTGGAGGCGGGTTTGCTCATAAGCTTGACTGTAAATGAATTTGACCCAGAGGAAACAACGGCCATAGTACTGCACAATGCGGCCGTTGATAAGGATTTGTTGGATAAACTCACCCAACTTTTTAGGGATAGGCAGACGTATAAAGCCGTAAATGAGGCCAACAACCTGTATTTGCTCAAAACGTTTCAATATGGGTTGGGTTTTCATAAATTCAAACTCAATATTGCTGCCATTGATTTAGAGCGCCATTACAATGATGACTTAGTTGCGCTCAACCAAGAAATACTGGAGCGCCTGAACGGAAAAGACGAAAAAGGTATCTTGCTGTTGCATGGTAAGCCTGGCACGGGCAAAACCACCTATATACGCTATTTATGCTCGCAGGTGAACAAAAAGAAACTGTTTATACCGGTTGAGTTGGGCAAAAAGATTGCCAGCCCCGAGTTTTTGTCGCTGTTGGACGGTTACGAAAACTCTGTTTTAATTATTGAAGATGCCGAGAGTATCCTCAAAAGCCGAAAATCGAGCGAAGGTAGTGCCGTGGCCAATTTGCTCAATTTGAGCGATGGGTTGATTTCGGATTGCTACAACATACAGGTTATTTGTACCTTCAATACCAACCTTGCCGATATTGACGATGCCTTATTGCGCAAAGGAAGGCTGATAGCTCAATATGAGTTCAAGGAGCTGGAGTTGGACAAAACCAATGCACTTATTACCGAACTTGGGCACGAAATTAAGGTTGATGCACCGATGACCCTTGCCGACATATACCACCTCAACGATAAAAACTATGTAAGCCCTCATAAGAAAATAGGGTTTAAGCAATAACGGCAATTGGCTATTTAGCTAGCTTGAAAATAGATATAAAAATATTTGTTGGGCTATTGCGTAATCAAAGAATATTGTCCGTTACTTTGTATCATTAAGACTGGGGTGTCTCGTAATAATCGAGACTGAGATTATACCCAATGAACCTGATCCGGTTGGTACCGGCGGAGGGAGTCTTGCACTCACGCGTTCGTGCGCGTGATGTTGAGCATCATTTGGTAGTGCTTATCTGCATTTGCAGGCCTCGGGCTATAACCCAACAAATGATTGCGATGAGGTCTGCATTATTAATTCCGGTTTTATTAATAGTTTTTGGTAGTGCTCAAGCGCAGCAGCTTGATTCAATCCTTGTTGATTCTATTGTTGTGCCTAAGTTTTTAGAAGAAGCATTGATCAAAAGCACCCGAGCTGGCAAAGAAGTGCCCACCACCCACACCAACGTAAAAAAAGGTGAGTTGGAGAAGCTCAACTTGGGGCAAGATTTGCCCGTACTACTCGATCAAACCCCATCGTTGGTGAGCACCAGCGATGCTGGGGCTGGGGTAGGGTACACCAGCCTGCGCCTGAGGGGTAGCGACCAAACGCGCATAAATGTAACCCTCAATGGCATTCCCTACAACGATGCAGAAAGCCAGGGGGTGTTTTGGGTAAATATGCCCGATTTAGGAAGCTCTGTGAGCAATATACAAATACAGCGTGGCGTGGGCACCAGCACCAACGGAGCGGGGGCATTTGGTGGCACTGTAAACGTCCAAACCATGGACCCTAGCAAAATTGCGTTTGGCGAAGTGAGTGCCAGCTATGGTTCATTCAATACGTATCGGTTAAATGGGCAGTTTGGCACGGGACTTATCGCTAAAAAAATTGCGTTTCAAGGCCGAGTTTCTAAGATTGAATCGGATGGGTATGTTGATAGGGCCAGCAGCAACCTTACCTCGTTTTTTATAGCTGGGGCATACTTTGGCAATAAAGATATACTGCGCCTGAATGTTTTTGGAGGCAAAGAAATAACTTACCAAAGCTGGAACGGTGTGGATGAAGCCACCTTGCAAACCAACCGAACCGGCAATAGCGCTGGTACCGACTTTTTTAAGAAAGCAGGTGACCCTTACGATAAGCAAGTAGACAATTACAGGCAAGATCATTTCCAGCTCATTTACTCGCGGCAAATAGGCGAGAAGTGGTACATAAACCCAGCTCTGCACTATACCCGTGGCTATGGCTTTTTTGAGGAATATAAGGTTGATGAAACATTGGCCGATTACCTGCTTAGCCCCGTGACAGTGGGTGCTGATACTATACTCAATACCGATTTGGTGCGCCGCCGTTGGTTAGATAACCACTTTTATGGTGCGGTGTTTTCGGCTATTTACAAGGGCGAACGTTTGGGACTTACCTTTGGTGGCGGCTTTAACCAATACCGTGGCGCACACTTTGGTCAGGTTATTTGGGCACAATTTGCAGCCAATGGTGATACGGAACACCAGTATTACTATAGCGATGGTATTAAGAATGATGGAAACATTTATGCAAAATTGACCTATACCGTAAAGGAAAAGTTTCGCTTCTTCGTCGATCTTCAATACCGCAACGTGCTGCATAAATTGGATGGAACTGATAACGATCAACGCTTTATAGAGCTCGATAAATCGTTCAATTTCTTTAATCCAAAGGCTGGTCTGTCGTTCGATTTTAATGATAAAAACTCGGTGTATGGCACTTTTGCAGTCGGCCACCGCGAACCTACCCGCAGCGATTTTATTGATGCACCTATTGGCGAGGCACCTACTGCCGAAAGGATGTACAACCTGGAGGTTGGCTACCAGTTTGCCCACCCCAAGTATGCCTTCACCGCTAATTATTACCTGATGAACTATAAAAACCAGCTGGTGCTTAGGGGAGAGCTTAACGATGTAGGTTCGCCAGTACGAACCAATGTTGACAAAAGCTACAGAATGGGTTTGGAGTTGATGGGCTCGGTGAAACCGCTAAAGTGGTTGAACATTAACGCCAACCTAACCTACAGTATCAACAAAATAAACAGGTTTGAAGAGGTGCTGTATGTATATGACGAGAACTATGCGTTTTTGGGCGAGCAACGCAATGAATACAATAACACCGATATTTCGTTCTCTCCCAATTTGATTGGTGCCATTAACCTTACCTTCATTCCGGTTAAAGGGCTGAGTGTGGCGATACTTGGTAAATATGTAAGCAAGCAATACCTTGATAATACTCAAAACGAGGACCGCCGCTTGGATGCTTATTTTACTACCAACCTGAATGCGAACTACAGTTTCAAGTTTTGGATTTTGAAGGATGTAACACTCAGTGTTTTGGTGAACAACCTTTTTAATACCCTATATGAAAGCAATGGCTACACCTTCAGCGAGGTATACCGAAACGCAGGCAATGATAGCCGCGCCGATTATAACTACTATTACCCGCAGGCAGGTATAAATGTGTTAGGAGGCATAAAAATCAAGTTTTAAAGCTATTTCCATTTTTTTAAGCGAGTGGGGTCCTTTGGTATTGGTTTAACGGCCTTTTTGCAGATTTAACGTAGTTTTAAACCTGGTTACAACCGATTGGTTTAATGGGTGAAATTCAGCGTCAGAGTATTTACAACAGCTTGGTTGCCTATCTGGGTATCCTTTTAGGATTTCTCAATATGGGTATCTTATTCCCCTTTGTGCTTACTACTGAGCAAATAGGGCTGTATGCCGTAATAGCCGCTATAGGACAAGTGGGTAGTAATATGTTTCGGTTCGGGGTGCCCAATATTGCTATGCGATACTTGCCTTATTATCGCGATAATGAGGATAAGCTAGCCCAATTTATTGGTTTTCAAATATTCCTGGTGGCTCTTGGTGGTGCCTTTTTTGTATTGTTATACAGCATTTTTAAACCAATGCTGGCAAGTTGGTTCCGGGGCGACTCGCTGCTGTTCGACAGTTATAGCCAACTAGCGGTTCCGTTTACCCTTTTTATGTTGGCTTTTGAGTTGTTCTTTGGATTTTGTAGGGCCAATATTCTTACGGTAGCGGCAGGCTTTGCCCGCGATGTGCTTTTCCGAATGGTAATATTCGCACTCATTATTGCTTTGCATTTTCAGGTAATATCTTTCCATCAATTTATCTGGATATACTCGTTTGTCTACGCTATACCCACCCTGTTTTTGTTACTCTACTTAGTAAGCAAGCACAAGCTGCCCATCAATTTCCGCTTCAGTTCGTTGGAAAATCTCAAAACCATGTTTATCTACGGCTGCTTCGTGTCAATGGGGAGCCTATCAACGGTTTTGTTGAACGAGCTGGATAAGATTATGATAACCGGAATGGTAGATTTAGATGCTACGGGTGTATATGCGGTTTCTGCCTTCTTTGGTGCGGTAATTGTGGCTCCTGCTAGGTCGTTATTTATGATTGCTTCGCCCATTATTGCACAATTTATGAAGGATGGCGAAATGGAAAAGATAGCCCGTGTGTATAGCAAATCTGCCATCAATTTACTGGCAGTTGGGTTGCTTATATATGTGGGCTTGTGCGTAAATCTCGACAACATCTTTACCATTTTGCCCGAAAAGTTTGCATCTGGCTATTATGTAGTGGTGTTTATTGGCTTATCAAAGCTAATAGAGATGGGCACTGGCGCCAATGGCGATATCATTCTCAATTCTAAATACTTTCGCTACGATTTACTGTTCAACTTTTGCCTAGCCTTGCTGGCTATTGGCACTAATTTGTTGCTAATACCCATGTACGGTATTACAGGTGCAGCCGTGGCAACTGCCATTTCTATTTTCTTGTTTAATACCTTTAGGGGCATCTTTATCTATTGGAAATTCAGGATGCAGCCCTACAGCATGAAAACCGTGTACTGCATCTTGATAGGGCTTTTGGTGCTGGCTATCAATCACTTTTTACCTCGGTGGGATAATGTTTACCTCGATATCATCATGCGCTCCACCATAGCGGTAGGGGTTTATGTGCCCTTACTATTGGCTTTCAACATATCGCCTGACATAAATGGAATGGTAACCAAATTGTTGGCTCAAGCTAAGGGGAGAAAGTAAAAGGGAAACCTTATCGTCCGATACTGATGATTTAAAGCAAAAAAAGCCGAGCAACATCACGTCACTCGGCTTTATACCTATTTCGGGGTTACCGCAATGAACGTAAAGTTAAAAAACATTCAACCCGTAACTCGCAACTAATGTCATACTGAGCGTAGTCGAAGTACGTAACCCACAACAATTCTTGTGTCTTGTGTCTTGCGTCTAAAATCAAAAATCAAACTTAATGCCCTGTGCCAATGGCAAATCGCTACCATAGTTAATAGTGTTTGTTTGACGGCGCATGTACACTTTCCAAGCATCTGAGCCCGATTCGCGGCCACCGCCGGTTTCTTTTTCGCCACCAAAGGCACCGCCAATTTCGGCACCGCTGGTGCCAATGTTCACGTTGGCTATGCCGCAATCGCTACCTTCAACAGATAGGAAACGCTCAGCTTCGCGTAAGTTGGTGGTCATAATGGCCGAAGATAGGCCTTGCACCACACCGTTTTGTAGCTCAATAGCTTCTTCAATGGTGTGGTACTTCATAATGTACAATATTGGGGCAAAGGTTTCATGCTGCACAATTTCGTAGTGGTTTTCCACTTCGGCAATGGCAGGTTTTACGTAGCAGCCCGATGCATAGGCATCGCCTTCCACCACGCCACCTTCAACGGCAAATTTGCCACCTTGCGATTTCACGGCATCCAAGGCTTTCAAGTAGGTGTTCACGGCATCCTTATCAATCAGCGGGCCTACGTGGTTGTGCTGGTCCAATGGGTCACCAATGCGCAATTGGCCGTAAGCTTTTACCAAGCGCTTTTTCACTTCTTCGTACACACTCTCATGTATAATCAATCGGCGGGTGCTGGTGCAGCGCTGGCCACAAGTGCCCACGGCACCAAATACAGCCCCGATAATAGTCATATCCAAATCGGCATTCGGGGTAATGGTAATGGCATTGTTGCCACCCAATTCCAATAAGGCGCGGCCCAAGCGCGCACCTACCGCAGCACCAACGGCCTTACCCATGCGGGTACTACCGGTGGCAGATACCAACGGAATGCGACCGTCGTTGCTCATCCATTCGCCTGCCTCGCGGCCAGCTATGATGATGCCCGATACACCTTCCGGTACATCGTTGCTGCGCAATACTTCGTTAATTATGTTTTGGCAAGCAATAGCGCAAAGCGGTGTTTTCTCTGATGGTTTCCAGATACAAACATCGCCACATACCCAGGCCAACATCGAGTTCCAAGACCATACGGCTACTGGGAAATTGAAGGCTGATATAACGCCTACCAAACCTAATGGGTGGTACTGCTCGTACATACGGTGTTTAGGGCGCTCACTGTGCATGGTGAGGCCATGCAATTGGCGCGAAAGGCCTACTGCAAAATCGCAGATGTCAATCATCTCTTGCACTTCGCCATAACCTTCTTGCAGGCTTTTGCCCATTTCGTAACTCACTAGTTTGCCCAGTGGTTCTTTATATTTACGCAAGGCCTCACCAATTTGGCGTACCACTTCGCCGCGCCTAGGTGCAGGCCAAGTGCGCCATACTTTAAAAGCGGCTTGTGCGGTTGTTACCACTAGCTCATAATCGTCTTTGCTAGCGGCATATACGCTGCCTATCAATTGCCCATCTACGGGGCTGTAGCTCTCTATCAATTCAGTGCCATGATCAAGCCATTGCGTGCCAGTGCTGGCTCCAGCGTTGTATTCATTCAATCCAAGCGCTTTCAAAAAAGCCAAATCAGTTCGGGTACTAGTAGTTTCCATGTATTGGATATCTTTTGTTGGGTATTAAAGCAATTTCATGTTCCGAATCAAGGCCAAAGGGTCCATTTGCCGGATGTTCAAAGTAAACGTAATTTTTTGGTAAAACTTACTCAATCCTAAGCCAGTTTCTTGATTTTGCTTAATGTTGTCAGTTGTAAGTAACGGGAAATTTATCTCAAATAAATCAGGGATAACCACTACAGCCAATCCCAATTCGGCGGCAAAGTTAAATTCGTTGCTACCGTCAATGAAACCTGCCATGCCTGCAAAAAGTTTCACGGGTATTTTGCTTGGCGCGGTTATGTCTGCGGTTAAGCTGCTGAGGAATTTCTTAGTGTCGCCCACAATGGTGCGCGAGCGGAAGCCCCCGTCTTTGGTAACAATTTGCTGCGCAAACACTTGGTCAAGGCCGTTACGGTCTAGGTAGTAGTGGTCGAACATATAGTCGCGCTGGAACATGGTGAGCTTATCGCTGCCATTGCCGCCGCTGCCGCTCAGCTGCAATACTGGGTTAGGCGGGTTAATATAGCTGGGGTTTTTATTGTCGAATAGGAAACCGCCGGCAAAAAAGCGAATGTTGATGCTCTCTTTGGCCTTTAGGTAATGGATTTTGAACTTGGCTTCGGCAAAGGCCACTGCAAAAGTGTTGGCTTGCCTAATCCCTACTTCGGCGCCAAACGGATTGAGGGTACTGCGGTGGTTGTACTCCACCACCACTTCGTTTACATAATAGCGGCTTTTTACCACCTCTTTGTTGTAGTAATAGTCTTGCCAGATGTTAACGCTGCGCATATTGAGGGCAAAACTGTTTACGTTGCGGGGTGTCTTTGGTTTAAAGTCGAAATGCAAAGTAGGCACCAAACGGCTCCAAGTAAGCACTTCGGGTTTTAATAGATGTGAAAAACGTTGTCCAGCTATCGAGAGCGTTACACGCTTTATTTTATTGCCTTTAGGTAGCCAGTTATAGGCCATTTTGCCAGTACCAGTAAACTGCACCGATGCTGTGCCAATCATGGGTACTAGTTCGTACTCCAGTTTTTTGTTAGGCAATAGGTGGTTGTATAGCGCTATGCCCACCATAGTTTTATCGTAGTTGTTCCAGGCAATGGCTGGGGCAATAAACAGTTGGCTTTTGTATGGATTATCCAACGAGCCCAAAAACTGGAACCGCACGGGCTCCACCTTGTGCATGAGGCCTTTGGTGCGATAAGTATCGTTGGCGCGGTTGTATTCCGGCATATCCATATGGGCATCAATCCGGAAGTTCAAATACTCACCCACTGGGAAAAGCACCGTGGTATCTTTAGCCGCGCCATTATACCAAATGGTTTTTATTACCTTCCCATCAGCATTTAAGGCAGCAATAGAGTAGGGGGCATTTATGCCGCCTTTGTTGGTTACCTGTATTTCGTAATACTGGCTATAATCGGGATGCTTACGAGCCTTAGTAATGGCATAGTCCAAGCGTTTATCGGTATTGATTACCTCGTCAAAAAACCAACCCAAATTTTTGCCCGTGCTGGTTTCCAACACTTGTTGCAAGTCTTCTGGTTGTGGGTGTTTAAATTTCCACTCATCAAAGTAGCGGTGCATGGCCACATCGTAAATACTGTCGCCCAAATAGCCGCGCAGGTATTTCATAGCCACGGCACCTTTTGCATATACTATGGCGCCATAGTTAAGGGCGGTAAAATCTTCGCTAGTTAGCCCTAAGGCTTGGTCTTCGTTTCTGGTGGCCGAGTATAAGTATAAAAGCTGGCTTTGGTATGCACGTTTGGCCCAACCAAGGTCCAGTATTTTGTCTGCTCCTGGCATATTTAACAGGGTTTGGTTGGGGTAACGGTCCTCAAAGTATAGGTTTTCGTAAAACGAGTTGATGCCCTCATCCATCCAAGGGTAGCGGCGCTCGTTGGTGCCCAATATGCCATAAAGCCAAAAGTGACCTACTTCATGCACCGTAATGGTTTCCAATTGTTTTTTGTTGGTGGCCGAGCCTACAATAGTTATGGTTGGGTACTCCATGCCGCCACCAGCGCTCAAGGCACCCTCTACTGCAGTGGCTACTTTGTAAGGGTAGTAGCCCAAGTATTTACTATAGTGCTCAATGGCATTGGCCACATATTGGGCAGCGCTGTTCCAAACACCTTTTTTAGTATCGCTGGTGTACATGGCCCAACATACAACCGTATCGCCGTTAGCCAGCAAAGCTTGGTCTTTTTTTACTTTAAATCGCTTATCGGCAAACCAAGCAAAGTCGTGGGCGTTTTTTAGCTCGTAATGGAGCGTTTTGGTTTGTTTCGATGATTCAGGAAAACTTTGCTCCTGCCAAGCTTTGGTGCTGCCATTGGACAATGAATCGAGCCAGAGCGATTCGCTTGTGGTCTTTAAATCGCCCGATGCACCCACCACATAGTTTGCGGGTAGGGTTATTTTTACATTGAAGGTACCAAACTCGCTGTAAAATTCTCCTTGGTCCAAGTATGGCATCGGGTGCCATCCAGTTTTGTCGTATACCGCTGGCTTTGGGTACCATTGGGTAATCTGGTAGCTTTGTTCCACATGCCCCAATCGGCTATACGATTCTGGTATTTTTACACGGAAAGGGGTTTTTATGGTTAGCTTGCCACCTGGGTATAGCGGGTTGTTCAGTTTCAATACGCCATAGTCAATGTGCGTGCTATCGGGTATAAACTGTGCAGGCAGGTTGTTTACCAAAAAATCGAGCCCATCGATATAGCCTTGGTCGACACGATTGGAGAAGCGAAAGTCAATTTCTCCATTTTCTACCTGTTGTTTTGCGAACGCAGTGTTGATATTTTTATAAGCGTTCGGCCAAAGATGAAAATACAAGTACTGGAGCGTATCTGGGGAGTTATTCACATAACTGATATTGATAACTCCTTGCAGCTCATGCTTGTTATCGTCAAGTGTGACTTCTATATTGTAGTCAACTTCCTGCTGCCAATAGGTATTGGTTTGTGCAAATGTGAACGAAACGCACCAAAGGATGGTTGCCAACGTGGAGAAAAACTTGACTTGAGTGTGCAAATTGACCATATTGCCGATAATAGTTGAGTTAGCAGGGAGCTAAGTTAGTAAACTAGTTATTGTAATTAATAACTGGCAGTAAGCAGCAATGAACGGTGGAGTGGTGATAGGGTGGTGGTAAATGCATTAAGTGTTTTTGTTTAAGCGTTACTACCTACTGGCTACTTAAAAAAAATTGCTAATTGAAATTAACAGGAGTACCTTTGCTTAACCTCCAAAACGTTGCTTATGTACGAAAGGAATTTTGAGGATTACGAGAGAGAGGATGTCACTGAGCTAATCGAGACCTTCGAGCGGATGGTGCAAGACGAATCCAACTACTTCTTTGAGGAAGGATCGTTTGACCAAATTATCGAATATTACGAAGAGAAACTAGACATGAAACGTGCCCTAGACGTGGTTAACCGCGCACTGGAACAGCATCCGTTTGTGGCTAGCTTCTTGATTAAAAAGGCGCACCTTTTGTTTGAACAAAAACGTTTGGACGAGGCCATGGACCTGCTTGAAAAGGCCGAAGCTTTGGATGGTAGCGACATTTCTCTTTACTTATTGCGTTGCGATATTTTTACTTGGCAAGGTAAATACAACAAGGCCCTGCAAACCATTCAAGTGGCTATGGGTATTGCCGACGAGGATGAAAAAGCAGACCTGTACCTGGAGCTGGCAGATGTATACGAAGAGTGGGAAAAGTACGACGAGGTATTTGATTGCCTAGTGCGTGCCTTAGAGCTTGACCCGGAAAACGAAGAAGCCCTGAACCGCCTGTGGTTTTGTGTGGAGTTTACCGAAAAGTTTGAGCAGAGTATAATTTTCCACAAGCGGTTTATCGACGAGCACCCATATTCTTACCTAGCTTGGTTTAACTTGGCTCATGCCTATTCAGGCTTGGATTTGTATGAAAAGGCCGTTGAAGCGTTTGAGTTTGTAATTGCCATTAACGAAGATTACGAATACGCGCACAAAGATTGTGGCGAGGTGCTTTACCGCATGGGCGAGTACGAAAAAGCGGCTGAGTATTTGTTGCGTGCCTCTATTATCGGCAAGCCATACAAAGAACTGTACTACAGTCTTGGCGAGTGCTTTGAGCAGTTGAAAAACTACAACCGCGCTCGCTACTATTATCGTAAAGCTACCAACCTTGACCCTTATTTTGCGGATGCATTCCATAAAATTGGCTATTGCTACGAAGAGGAAGAGCGTTTCGACTCGGCTATTACCGCCTATGAGCGTGCTCACCGCTTAGACAAGAGCAGTGCTGATTATGTAGTGGCTTTGGGTTTTGTGTATTTCAACATGGACCAGTTTGATAAGAGCATCGAGTATTTCCGCCGTGCGGTGGAAATGGAAGGTGACTGTGAAGAAAACTGGGAAATGCTCTCTAGAGCTTATTTTGAAGCTGTTGAATACCGCGAGGCCTTGAATGTACTGGAAAAAGCCATCCTACTTTTTGAAACCAATGCCAATTTCTTTTACATGAAATCGGCCTTTTACTATCAAATTGGTAACCGTAACGAAGCTTTGGTGAACTTAGAGCGTGCCTTGCTGCAAGATTTTGATAGCCACGATTTGATGTGGGAAATAACCCCATACATGGAGCACGACGATACCGTAGCTGCGCTGATTGAGCAATACCGTAAATAGTTGTTAGTGACTAGCGAAAGATATAAGAAATAAGGAAAGGCACTCGGAAGGGTGCCTTTTTTACTTTAATGCCTTTTATCCATGCACCACGAACCATCGTCGACCGTCGACTGATAAATCCCGATGTTTGGCACCAAACTCAATTACCACCAAATGACAAAATACAGAGAGTACTTATTACAAGGGTTGGCTATTGGCGCTGCCGATGTGGTGCCAGGGGTTTCGGGCGGAAACATTGCCTTTATTACTGTGCTTTTGGCTTAAGGTATCTGCTCCTGAAATACTCGAGAAAGGGTGGAAGCACCGACAAAAAAATGATGCCGAATACAACCAGCGTAAAGTTTTTCTTAACTGCCGGCAAGTTGCCAAACAAATAGCCAATTATTAAAAAACCTGCAACCCATAAAAATGCACCGATAACATTATAAGAAAAGAAGCGGCCATATTTCATAGATCCTATACCAGCCACAAATGGGGCAAACGTGCGAATAATAGGCATAAAGCGTGCAATAATAATGGTTTTGCCGCCATACTTCTCGTAAAAGGCCTCTGTTTTGAGTAAGTACTCTTTCTTAAGAAAACGATAATCTCGCTTAAAAACCTTAGGGCCTAAATAATTGCCGATGGAATAGTTAACTGCATCGCCCAAAACAGCGGCTATTAACATTACAACGAACAGTAGAAACAAATTCAAAGGGCTTCCATCAATAGCCGCTAATGCGCCGCATGCAAACAGTAATGAATCGCCAGGCAAAAATGGCATAACCACAAGCCCTGTTTCAATGAAAATGATCAGGAATAGGATGACATAAGTAAGTGTGCCATATGCCGCCACCCAATCATTGAGATGTACATCTAAGTGAAGGAAGAAGTCTAAAATTTCTTTTATAGATTCCATGCCGACAAAACTAACACGAATAGTTGCAAACTTATAGCGCCAATGATAATTAATGTAAAAGCAAGGCAAACACCGTTGTTGCTCATTACAACCGAAAACAGTAGCTTTAGCTTACTATTGGTTATTTACTGGTTCTTTTTTATGGAACATTCTTTGATTGTTGTTGTGTGTCATAATGTATTGAGTAACCCCCAAGAGTAGTGAGAGCATGAGGCAGTTTGGGTTGATTGGTTACCCTTTGGGGCATTCGTTTTCGAAAGGGTATTTTACCCGCAAGTTTGAGCTGGAGGGCATTGCCAATGCCGTTTATGACAATTTTGAGATAGAAAATATCCAAGCGTTTCCGCAGTTGCTTCAAGCGCACCCTAACCTAAAGGGTTTGAACGTAACTATACCTTACAAACAATCCATTATTCCTTTTTTGGATGATATTGATTTCTCGGCGTTGATAATACGTGCCGTAAACACGGTTAAGTTTACAAAAGGAAAAACCAAGGGTTATAATACCGATTACATTGGCTTTCGCGATTCGATAAGGCCCTTGCTTCAGCCCCAGCATACTAAAGCACTAGTGCTAGGTACTGGTGGTTCATCCAAAGCAGTGGTGTTTGCTTTAACCCAAATGGGCATTGAGGTGCAACAGGTTTCAAGAGAGCCAAAGGATGCGGAAATAGGGTATGCGGCTATAGATGCGAAAACAATACAAGCGTATACCATTATTGTAAATACTACCCCATTGGGTATGTATCCTAATATTGAGGCTGCCCCCGAAATCCCTTACCAATACATCACCAGCCAGCATCTGCTTTTCGACTTGGTTTACAACCCGGCCGAAACGCTTTTTCTCCGAAAGGGTAAAGCACAAGGTGCTATTGTTAAAAACGGACAAGAAATGCTGGAGCTTCAAGCCGAAGCCGCTTGGAAAATTTGGAACGGTTAATCAACCTTCCTCGAATTTCTCTCTTGCTCTTTTGGCGCCAATTGCACTGTAAGGCTTACCTCAAAGTTGTGGTAGCGCAAAAAGGCATCTTGCTGGTTGCCGATGTAGTTGTAGGTGCCTTGAAAGCGGAACTTCTTTTTTAATTGAAACCCAGCCGTTGGGCTAAGAACTTGGTTGGCCGAGTAGCCAAAGCCCGCAAATAAAGCCTTATCATAGTCGGCCATAAAACCTATTGAAAACTGAGCTCTCTCGCCAAAACTCGTTGCATTGCTGTTGCTGCTGGCGGTGGCAAAATAGAGATATGGCTCTAGGTGTAGCTTTTCTATTAGCTCAATGTCATACGACAAATAGGCATTCATTACCGGACTGTAGTTGCCAATAAAATTGCCTCCAATACCACTGATACGGAAGTTGCCTAAATGCGATACCGATATGCCCGCATTCAGTTTTTTGTATTGGTACCAAGCACCTAGGCTAAAATCAAGGTGGTTGCTGCTGGCGCGGCCCGTTATGATGGGGTCGTTGCCACTTATGGTGCCTTGCGTGTTGGCAAAAAACCTTCGGTAGGCCACGCCCGCTCCAAATTGCAAGCGGTGGTCATTGTTTATTTGCCAGCGGTAGGCATAATTGCCACCAGCGCTTAAGGTATAATACGTGCCAGCAACATTGGGTGCATTAAATACCACAAAGGCCCCCCAAGCGCCTTTTATAGTTGGGCAAGGCCTATCAAATGACCCATAGCCTACATTTAAAGGATTAATTGCACTGGCAGTTCCTGTAACTTTAAATAGCCCAGTCATGCTATGCAAGTGCAGGTTTAGCTTATCGCTGCTGCCAGCATAGGCTGGGTTGTATAGTAGTTGGTTTTGGGTATGCTGGGTAAGGTAGTAATAAAACGGGTATGTGCCCGCTTGGGCGGTAAAGGCAGCAAGGGTTATAAAGAGATGGATAATTAACTGACGCACCATAATCAAATATAACGCTAGCCTGTTACAATTAACTTACTGGTTAGTATTTATTATGAAGTAAAAAATCAGTGTCAAACCACTAAGCCACTTGGCTGGCGGTGTTCAATACTTCTGCCGATTGAAACTCCTTTGTGCCCTTTTGTAGCACCAAAATAGAAGGCAGCGACTCAATCTCTATGTTTTCTTGATGGAAGATCTCTTGCCAACGAGGAGCGGTAAGTAGCAACAGCTCGAACCGGGTTAAAAGCTTGGCATCCAAACCTTGCCCAGTTATTTTGGCAAAGTTATAACCTTGGTTGGCTATTTCGCGCTCCGCCTCCTGTTGTCCTGTATCCAATAAGAGCACTGTTACCGCACTGCCAAGTGATTGTGCCAGCAGGTGCGCATACCGCAAAAGGGGCAAATCGTTGTGGTCGTAGTAGCCTATTGCTATGCGGTTGGGCGAAACCAAGTGATGATCGCTTAGTAATAGCACGTCGCAATCTACCTGGCCTAATACTTTCCGTATTTTAAGGCCCATGGGCTGCGCCCTGAACATGGTTTCGGCCCCGCCCATGAGCAATAACGAAGGCTGCAGGCGATGGTGTTGTTCCATTATTTCTTGGTCAATATCTTCATTGGCTCGGTATAAGGTGCTCACAGGCAAGTGCAGCTTTGCCGATTCTTGAAGGATATCGGCAAAACTTTCTTTTTCAAAAATATGGGCATCGGCGGGAGAGATATCGCTAATAGGGGATACGTGCAGTGCTGAGACATGGGCGCCTGTTTTTCCTGCTAAAGCATGGGCAAACCACAAAAGCTTTGCGCCCATACCTGGCCTACCGAATGATATCATGATGTTTTGCCCTAAGGCTGGTTTAGCTGTGAGGGGTTCTTCGCTCAAGGTAAAGCGGTCGACTAGGCTTAAGGCTGGGCCGGTCATAAAGGTGGTAAACAATGCCATAAACACCATCATAGTGAATATTTGCGGTCCGAGGATGCCCAAATCGTACCCGATGTTGAGCACCACCAATTCCATTAAACCCCTTGTGTTCATTAACACTCCTATACTGAGGGAGTTGTGCCAGGTTTGCCCCAAAAAGCGAGCGGCCAGCGCACTACCGCCCAACTTGCCCGCCACCGCAACGGCTGTTACCCCTAGGCAGGTAAGCCAAAGACCAGTGGTGTTAAGCATGCCTATTTCGGTGCGTAGGCCGGTAAACACAAAAAACAGCGGCAGCAGCAACACCAAGGCCACGTCTTCTATCTTATCAGTTATTACCTTTTTAAAGCTAAAACTATCGGGCATGATTACGCCTGCCAAAAAAGCCCCGAAAAGGGCGTGGATGCCCACAATTTCTGAAACGTATGCTGAGCCCAACAAGGTGAGGAAGATGATGGCAACTACCGGTTTATTAACGGTTTCTTTGCTTTCGCGGCCACTGGCTATACGCGCCAAAAGAGGCTTAATCACCCAAAACATAAATACTATAAAAGCCACCGATAGCCCAATGGTAACCACTGCAGGGGCCATGCCGCCAGCTTTTACCAAAGCTATTACGCCAGCTAGCAGGCACCAAGCCGTTACATCGTCGGCAGCGGCGCAGGTAAGCGCTAGGTTGCCCAACGGTGTGCGGGTAAGCCCTCGCTCTTGCACGATGCGTGCCAACACAGGAAAAGCCGTAATACTCATGCTTATGCCCATAAACAGGGCAAATGCTACAAATGATATACCTGGCATGGCGAAGTTGTCGAATAGCCAGTAGCTTGCGGCTACACCAAGCGCAAAAGGTATTACTATACTGGCGTGGCTAATAATTATGGCTTCTTGGGCCTTGTTGCGGATGGATTTAGTATCGAGCTCCATACCGATGACGAACATAAACAGCAAAAGCCCTATTTGGCTAAGAAACTGTAGGTTGCCCAACGAGTTGGCTGGAAACAAAAAGGCCATAGCATCGGGCCAGACCCAGCCTAGCAACGATGGTCCTAGGGCAATGCCTGCCACAATTTCGCCTATTACGGCGGGTTGACCAATTTTGCGAAAAAGGGTACCCAGCACGCGGGCGGCCAATATAATGGTGATGATTTGTAATAAAAGTATGGCTAATGGATGGTGAAACTGGTCGGCTAGGTTGTTCCAAACGCCTTCATATACGTTTGTATTGGAGGGGGCTGTTGGCTGTATTGGGGACCTTGTTTTCGGCCCGTTGGATAGCATAAACCATATAAGGAGGCCAATAGCCCCCATTACAATGGTGTAAAACCATCCGGTCTTTTTCATGCTGGTTGTTTGGTTATTCGGTCAGCACAAAGATAGCGATTGCTCTTGGGTTTTTAAAGCTGAGAGATTGCCACTGCTTTTGTAAGCAATTAGAGCCCATTGCATTAATGGTTGTTTTTACTTCAACCGTTCCTTAATATCCAACCTATATTTCCTAGCAGTGTATTGTATAATGAAACGACGCGCTGGATAAAATTGTTATTTAAAATGCATAGGTAAGTCCCTATTGCCATGCATTATCCTCACAATCCTTATCCGGTCTACCAGAATTCTATAAAATATAACGTGTTGACCCTTGGGAAAGCTCCTTAAATCAACTTTTATTTCATTGCGCTCTCTGCCTATTTTAGGATTGATGGATAATTGATAAAAAGTTTCTAGAAGTTCGGTAAGATATTTTTCCGCTTGATCAAATCCAAACTCAAGATGCGTATAGTCTAAAATTTCCTCCAAATCCATATCAGCTTCCGCTGATAGTTCATAAACTCGTTTTGAACTCATCATGGAAGCTAAGACTTAGGGCGCTTTGCGTTTATTATATCTTCAACAGTTCGTGCGCTAGTAGCTCCAGCCCAGCCTTTTTCAATTTCAGCCTTTAAATCTTCAATTATTTTATGGCGATAAACCTCGTGAAGCCTTAATGCATCGCGCACCACTTCACTGGCATTCTGGAAGTCTCCATTTTGAACTTGCTCTGCAATGTATTTGGCTTGCTTTTCCGTGAAACTTATGTTCATAGTTAGAACTTTGTTTTAATTAAAGATACACCTATGTCCATAAATAGCCAAATTGGACATTTTGTTCCAATGGTGGCTATTAAATTTACTTCAACCGTTCCTTAATATCTAACCTATGTTTCCTAGCGGTGTCTTGGGCAATATCATAGCCCGCATCGGCATGGCGGATAACACCCATGGCTGGGTCGTTGTGCAGCACCCGTTTTAGGCGGCGCTCAGCATCGGCGGTGCCATCGGCCACTATCACCATGCCCGCATGCAGCGAATAACCCATGCCCACCCCGCCACCGTGGTGGTAACTAACCCAACTGGCACCGCCAGCTGTGTTTATAAGGGCATTCAGTATCGGCCAGTCGGCAACGGCATCGCTGCCATCGAGCATCGCCTCCGTTTCGCGGTTGGGCGAGGCAACCGAGCCGGTATCCAAATGGTCGCGGCCAATTACTATCGGGGCACTTACTTTGCCTTCGGCTACTAGTTTGTTAAATGCCAAACCTGCTATTTCCCTATCGCCCATGCCTAGCCAACAAATGCGCGCAGGCAGGCCTTGAAAGGCAATACGCTCCTTGGCCATATCAAGCCAGCGCAGCAGTCCTTTATCGGCAGGAAAAAGGCGTTTTAGCTCTTCATCGAGGGTGTAAATATCTTGTGGGTCGCCGCTTAAAGCCACAAAACGGAACGGGCCTTTGCCCTCGCAAAAAAGCGGACGTATATAAGTTGGCACAAACCCCGGGAAACCAAAAGCCTCCTTTAGTCCATGCGCCAATGCTTGCCCACGCAGGTTGTTGCCATAGTCGAAGGTAATGGCACCTCGTTTTTGCAATTCCAGCATTTGGCTCACTTGTTTTACCATCGTATCCAACGAGCGGTTATGGTATTCATTTGGGTTGCTTTCGCGTAGGGTTTTGGCTTCTGCCACCGACAATCCTTCGGGGAAATAGCCTACCATTTCGTCGTGCGCACTGGTTTGGTCGGTAAGGGTATCGGGGGTTATGTTTCGGTCTATCAATCGTTGCAGCAAATCAACGGCATTGCACACCACGCCGATCGATACGGCCTCATTGTTGGCTTTTGCCTCCAGCGCCCTATCTATGGCCGCATCAATATCGTGCGTCATTTCATCAATGTAGCGGGTTTCGAGGCGCTTTTCAATACGCCATTCTTCCATTTCGGCAGCCAAGCATACGCCCTCGTTCATGGTAATGGATAGCGGCTGGGCGCCGCCCATGCCGCCTAAGCCAGCAGTTACATTTAGTTTGCCTTTTAGGCTGCCACCAAAATGCTTATTGGCCAGCGAAAGGTACGTTTCATAAGT
This sequence comes from Sphingobacteriales bacterium, assembly GCA_027486795.1. Lineage (GTDB taxonomy): Bacteria > Bacteroidota > Bacteroidia > Chitinophagales > CAIOSU01 > CAIOSU01. Next base: position 42,769 of record JAIXOI010000055.1, read on the forward strand.
ACCTTGCACTATGCCTTGTGAACCGATATATATCCAGCTACCAGCCGTCATTTGGCCATACATCATCAGGCCTTTAGCCTCCAACTCTCTAAAGTGCTCCCAATTGGCCCATTTGCCTACTAGGTTGCTATTGGCTATCAACACCCTTGGGGCATCTTTGTGGGTGGGTAATATACCCACTGGTTTGCCACTTTGCACCAATAAGGTCTCGTCTTCGTTTAGGTCTTTTAGGGCCTTTACAATCAAATCAAAGGCCTCCCAGTTTCGGGCAGCTTTGCCCGTGCCGCCATATACAATTAGGTCTTCTGGGCGCTCGGCCACTTCTGGGTCCAGGTTGTTCATTAGCATGCGCAGGGCAGCCTCCTGCACCCAGCCTTTACAAGTTAGTTGGGTTCCGGTAGGGGCTTTTAGGGTTTGATTTGAGGTATGCATTGTTGTGGTTGTTTTGCCAGTAGTATAAAGATAAGGGAAAGTGCTTAAGGGGGTAGCAAAAGTTAAATCCACTTTTCCTACTTGCTTCAATAATCATGGCTTAGGTTCTTAAATATGTTTAACTTTGGCGCAAACATAATTGACTCCCCATGTTGCAATTCTTGAAGAGTATATTGCCAGCTAATCTAAAAAACAATCTAAAAGCTATTTTAATTGGCAACAACTGGTTAGAATCAACTTACTTTTCCCAGTTTGGGGAAGATGTGCTGATAAGAAGCTATTTTCCGAAAAGTAAACGAGATGGCGTTTTTGTTGACGTAGGGGCATACCAGCCCGTTTCTTTATCTAACACCTATTACTTTTACTTAAAAGGTTGGCGTGGCATTAACGTAGAGCCCAATCCTGTTGGTATTGCTGCATTCAATAAATATCGTCCGCTAGATATCAACTTACAAGTGGGCGTATCTGAAGTCCCAGGAACATTGAGCTACCACATGATTCCAGACAAGCCTTTTGAAAATACGTTTTCACAAAGCCAAGCTGACATCAGACACGAACCGGGCTTAAACGAGCAAGTAGTTGAATTGCCAGTTGATACACTTGCCAATATATTAGACAAGCATTTGCCTAAAGGCAAATCCATCGACTTTTTCTCTATTGACGTGGAAGGTATAAACCTTGAGGTACTTCGCTCAAACAATTGGGAAAAGTATCGGCCAAAATTGATAGTGGTTGAAAAACATCTTTCAGAAGAAGAACACAAAAACCAGGAACTACTTAAACTGATGGCAGAAAAAGGCTACAAACTGGACTATGATATTCTGCATAGTTATTTTTTGGTGGATGCGAGATAGTTTTCTTATTTAAATAAATATTCTTATTTTGGGTCTGGGAAGGCAACGTTTAGGAAAAGAGATTTTTCAACCTAAACTTTATAAAAATGAGAATATCAAAAAAATGCCTGACACTGTTAGTGTGCTTGTTAGTTGTTAAATTAAATATTTTTGGACAAGGTTTTACAACTGCTTCTCCTACGCAAACCACCACTGACGACATTAATATTGGTACTACTTCCAATGAAGGAAACTTAACATTAGAGGGTAATGCCACCCTAAATAACGGATCGGTTACATTTAATCTGGAGCAAGAAAAGCATTTTCGGGTCATAACTCCTTCTCAGAATGGTTCATATTCATCAGATATATATTTTGATTTAGAGAGTGCAAGTAATTTTTATGTTAGAGAAATCACTCCAACGGCTATTACCAATGTATTGCAAGTAAATGGACAATCAGTTGGGGACTTTTCCATAAAAGGAAGTAACACTATTTTGAATAACGAAATACAATTTGACATATCCAAAAGTGACATTGGACTGTTTCGTATTAATTCATCTGTATATGCTAATCTTTTTGTCGCTCAAAATGAAGGTTTTGTGGGTATTGGGACTAAACGAACGAATCCATCACATGGATTTGAGTATAAATTGCCAGGTAGTGTGGTGTTTGATTTTACTCTTGGCAATATAAATTCGGAATTTCGAATTCGTAATACAACTTATCATGGAGGTAGTTCTCCTATTTTTCGTGTCGATGAAAGTAAAGTATATGTAGGTTCAACTACTGGTGGAACAGCAACGCTAGAAGTTTCAGGACTTACAATAACCAAAAACTTTCAGATGACCACAGCTCCAACTTCTGGACATGTTTTAACTTCTGATGGCGCTGGCAATGGTTCTTGGCAGCCAGTTTCTGGTGTTGCTGGCCCAACGGGCGCAACAGGAGCAACTGGTGCCACTGGTGCTACAGGTGTGGCAGGTGCAACTGGAGCAACGGGGCCTGTTGGCTGTGCTACTGACAACCGGGTGCTAATTGGCGATGGCACTGGCGTTGAGTGTAGTAACTTACTTTGGGATGATGGCAGTTTTGTTGGAGTGGGTACTACCTCGGCATTTACACGCCCATCGCCATATTCTGGTGCATCGAATGCTTTGTTGCAGGTTGAAGGGAACACGAGTGGCTCTGATGCTGCTTTTTTCAATGGAAATACTTATACCATAGGTTTTGGTTTTGTTGTATCAGACCCGAATTTGAAAACCCAGTCACAGGCTTATAGTGGAGCTTTGCAAAAGCTCTTGCAATTGGATGTTAAAGAATATTTATTTGACCAAGACAAGTTTGGGAAGTTAGCATTGCCCAATGGCAAACAAATAGGTCTGTTTTCTACCGAGTTAGAAAAAATATTTCCAGCGTTGGTTAGGGATGTAGCCATGAACCCTGAAAAGACTGATGGCCATTTAGATGTTATAAAGATGGTTAACTATGAAGGCCTAGTACCTGTGACCATTGCTGCAATTCAAGAGCAAAACCAAATCATTGAAACCCAAGCGCAAACCATTACAGCCCAGCAAGAACAAATAAATGATTTGGAAGCTCGCTTAGCTGTAATTGAAAACTTGTTAAAAGGCAACAGCAATCCAACAGTATTGCCATTAAAACCATCCAGCACCCGTATTTTAGAAGGTGCCCAACTCTTCCAAAACGTACCCAACCCTTTCGAAGGCACAACCACCATTAGCTATACCATGCCCGAAGGCATAGTGGGCGTATTGCAAGTAACCGATGCTACTCAAAAGGTGATAAAAGAAATTAAACTTAATAGTGCCAAAGAAGGCAAAATTGAACTAAGCCTAAAGGAGTTTAGCAACGGTGTATATTTCTATAGCCTAGTGGTAAACGGTAAAATACTTGATACCAAAACGATGGTAAAACAATAACATAAGTGTTAAAAGGCCCCGTTTGGTTTTATGCTAAGCGGGGCCTTTTGCATATTGCCATTTGCAACCAACCAACTTTCTTCTTATCTTATTGTTATAATAGGGTATATGCGTTTCGGGTTGGTTATATTGCTATGGTGTTTTGCTACGGTTGGGCATGCCCAACAGCAGCTAGATGATTTGTTTAAGCCTAGCACGCCCAGCCAAGATACCGTGCTGAATGAGGCAAAAGAACTATATGCTAAAGGGTTTTTTGGTAAGGCTACCAAGGTATTGTACCGCGAAACCAAAAAACAGCCCGATTATTTCAATGGCTATATTTTGTTGGGCTACCTTAATTACGATAAACAGTACTTCGATCAGGCGGCCCTTTATTTTGCCAAAGCTATCAAAATAGACCCCAACCATACCGGTGCCTTGTTTATGCGAGGAACTTGTTTTTTAAAGGCGGCCAAGTACCGGTTGGCACTAACCGACTACTTGCAGTGCATCAGGCTCGACCAAAACTTTTACCCGGCATACAACAACATAGCCGTGGTGCGCATGCTGTACCAAAACGTTGAAGAAACGAGCCTTTTCGACCTGCACTTGGCGAAGCAGGATTTAGATGCTATCATTAACACGGACGACAACCCCAACAATGCCATGTTGTTTAACATGGGCTTTGTGTATTTGCTGTTGTGGGAGTTCGAGCAGTCTATTTTTTATTTCGATAAGGCCATTGATGCCGATATGGGTTATGCAAAGGCTTGGTTTTATAGGGGCATGGCGCAATACTATATTAGGCAATACCCAGAAGCTAAGTCCAGCTTTGAGCAAGCCAGTCTGCTGGGTTACAATACCGACCGCTGTGCCGCTTTTGTGGCGCGTCTGGATAAGATTATCAGTTACATGGCCGAGCAAAAACCGACCAAACCCGAGGGTTGGTAATGATTGGGTTTGTGCCTTAAGGGGTATAGTTATATTTTTGGCAAAAAAACAATCTGATGGGTGCTTGGGGATATGGTCTGTTTGACGACGACATGGCAATGGATGCCGTTGATGCGATGCAGTATGAAGAAAATCCGTACGAGTTTTTTGCCGACGCATTTGAGGATGCCATTATTGCGGAGCATTTGGATTACGATAGTTGCCATGCCGTAATTGTTTCGGCAGCTTATATGGATGCGATGCTGAACGGCACCGAATACCCCATTGAAGGCTCAGAGGATGCGGACTATTTTAACTCGTTTGCCAAAAAGTACATCGCCCTTAATGTTATCGACTTGAAACCTTTTGCTCGGCAAGCACTACAGGTGGTACTTTCCGACAAATCGGAGCTTAACGAACTCTGGGCCGAAAACGAAGAGTTGTACCCGCTTTGGAAGGCAAATGTGGAGGGGTTGGTGGAGCGGTTGAAGTAGTACGATTAATCAATTCCTTCCATTTTGTTCTGAAACACGTTTACTAATTTGTGGTTGTCTGATAGTTGCGCAATTTGTTCCCAATTCGTTTCCACAAACCTATTGAAATGGTAAAGGCGCATATTACCGCATTTTATATGAATTACCCTAGGCGGCGGTACTGAAAACAATATTCTATTCGAAAAGTCAGAATCTTTAGAGATTATAGTTAGCGTTTTATCCATTGCATATAGCCAAATGTCGGTGTCGTTCCAACTTGGGTTAATGTCAGATACATGAATGAACGCTTCGCTCTGCCATGGAGGGCAGTTAAAGGGGAGATTTGCATCAATCAAATACTTAAGCGACATCTTTAATGGTGTAGCTATGCGAAAGCATGTCTGCCGCAAATTTTAAGCTAGCCTCTATATCAGCTTGCTCCACGAAAGGATAAGCCTCCAATATTTCGGCAGCCGAATCGCCTGCCGCTAAATATTCCAATACCGTTTGCACCGTAAGCCTGGTGCCACGTATAGTGGGCTTGCCATTGCAAATCCCCTCATCTACGGTAATTCTGTCGGTAAGGTATCTCAGTGCCATGTTATAAAAATAGCAAATTCCTATAAATCGTTCACCAATATAAGGTCAAATATCCCTGCTAATGCCTCAAACCTCTCAGATAGAGATTTTCATCGTACAATGTACATTGTACATCCAAATCACAGCTTCTTCAGCGCTTTCAATACATTACTTTCCACGCGCTCGAGCACGTTGTCGTTTTCGGTGCGCTGAAATTTACGACCTAGCAGCAATTCATACAACTCAATGTAGCGGCCAGTAATAGTTTCTACCCATTCGTCGCTCATTTCGGGCACGGTTTGACCTTCTTTGCCCTGAAAGTTATTGGCAATCAACCATTCGCGTACAAACTCCTTGCTTAATTGCTTTTGCGGTTCGCCATTGGCTTGGCGGGCTTCATAGCCTTCGGCATAAAAGTAACGCGACGAGTCGGGCGTATGTATCTCGTCCATCAATGTCACCTGCCCATTATAGAAACCGAACTCATACTTCGTATCCACCAAAATCAACCCACGCTCGGCGGCCATTTCGGTGCCACGGTCAAATAAGTCGTAAGTATAACGCTCCATGGTTATGTAGTTCTTCTCGCTCACAATGCCTTGCGCCAAAATCTCCTCGCGGCTTATGTCCTCATCGTGCCCTTCGGCAGCTTTGGCGGCTGGGGTAATAATGGGGGTTGGCAGTTTGTCATGCTCTTTCAATCCTTCAGGTAAGGTAATGCCGCAAAGGGTGCGCAAGCCGCTCTTGTAGGTGCGCCACGCATGGCCGGTAAGGTAGCCACGTATTACCATCTCGATGCGGATGGGCTCACATATTTTACCAATAGCCACATTCGGGTCTGGCGACTCGATAAACCAATTGGGACATATATCCACACAGCTTTTCAAAAATTTGGCCGCAATTTGGTTCAGCACCTGGCCTTTATAAGGTATCGGGCGGGGCAGAATCACATCAAAAGCCGAGATACGGTCGCTGGCCACCATCACCAAGTATTTGTTATCGATGTTGTACACATCGCGTACTTTGCCGTGGTAAACGCTTACTTGGCCTGGCAACTGGAAATGGGTGCGGAGAATGCTCATAGGGTGGGGTGGTTATGCTGCCGCAAAGTTGGTGAAAAATGTACCAATGTGCTAATGTACCGATGTGCAAATGTGCTAATGTGCTGATGTACCGATGTGCTGATGTTGAGATTTGCTAGCGCGGGAGTTACTCAAGTGCCGCGACGGATTTTTAATCCGTCGCAACAGAGCAGCAGATTTGCAATCCGCCACGTAACACGGTTACGCAACACCATTATCCACTTGTTACTTTTATTCCATTTTGTCTTTGTTATAAATTTATAGATGCAGCTGCGTATTTCAAAAGTCGTGCTTATTTTGGGTTTTGATGTGTATTTTATGACCGTATTATGTGGCGGATTGTAAATCCGCAGCTCGGTCATTCGGATGTGAACATCCGAATGGGCTGGGAATGCAACTTTTTCAAATATGGCAAGGAAAAGTACGCATTGAAAATTCGAGATAGCTATCAGTTGGGTTTAAAACAACTTGCGGAAAAATAAAATTTATACCAAAACATTCAATCCTTAACAATTTGTTCATTCCTTGCTTATATTAGAGCATGCGCTATCAACTACCCCTGCTACAAGTTGCCCTATTTTGGGTTTGTATTTTGTTTTTTTGGAGCCCACTTGAGGCACAAACCGTATACCCGCCACGTATGTTTGGCGATACCGCTCATGCGCCGTTTTACCACGGAATTGCGAGTGGCGACCCGCTGCCCAACGCCGTTCTGCTATGGACCCGCATAACGCCTGATAGCGCTACCGCTGCCCCCATAACAATTGCTTGGGAACTGGCCACCGATACAGCCTTTGCCAATGTAGTAGCCAATGGCGCCGGCACTGCCTCTGCTGCACGCGATTTTACGCTAACGGTAGATGCCACGGGCCTTACGCCTAACACGGTCTATTATTATCGTTTTGAGTCGCCAAGTGGTGCTACTTCGCGCCGTGGGCGCACCCAAACCGCGCCGCAAGGCAGCACTGATAGCATGAAGGTGGCCGTGTTGTCGTGCAGCAGTATATTTTCGGGCTACTTTAATGGCTATGCCCGCCTCGCGGAGCGAAACGATATTAACTTGGTGGTGCACATGGGCGATTACATTTACGATTTCGTTGATCCTAATGAACAAGTGCGGGTGCCTAGCCCGGGGCCTATTGGCCCAAGCACGGTTGATGAGTGGAGGGACAGACATGAGTATTATTTGCTTGACCCCGATTTGCGTGATGCCCGTGCTCAGTTTCCATGGGTAACCTTTTGGGACAACCATGATTTAAGGCAAAGCAATCCTTTGAATGGTAGCATAGCCTTTACGGAGTGGGTGCCGATTAGAATGCCCGATACCACACAGCCTACCGTAATATATAGAGCCTTTCAGTACGGCGATTTGTTCGATTTGCACATGCTGGATATTTTGTTGTTTAGAGACAGGGATACTATTGCACCAGGCGAAACCAGTATTTTGGGTACCGTGCAGCACGATTGGTTTATCAATTCTTGGCTGGCATCAACTACCAAATGGAACCTAATAGGCAGCCAGAAAATGGTGGGCGGCTGGTATGCCCGCGGTATACCGCAAATACCGCAAATACCCCGCGATGGCGATTTTTTCAGCACCAATAGCTGGGATGGCTATGTGGAAGACCGCAGGCGTTTGTTTAGTTTGTTCGATTCTTTGGATAGGAGAAACAACATGTTTATAAGCGGCGATGCGCACATGTCCATTGCTATGGATTTGGCCATTGACCCATTTGATAGCTTGCAATATACTGCCCGAACAGGAGCAGGCGCAGTAGGTACCGAGTTTTTACCTACTAGTGTTACCCGTGGCAATTTCGATGAAATGGGTATTGCCCTAAATTTGGTGGAGGCAGCCGTGCAGATTAGTAAAGGGGCCAACCCGCACCATGTATTTATGGAGGTGGTGCAGCATGGTTATGGGGTGCTCAATATCAATAAAGACAGTATTACGGCAGAGTATTGGTATTCGCCTATTTTGGCTGAAACCACTACCGAAACCTTAGGCCAACGCTTGGTGATGGAAGATGGGGCCGGGCATTGGAAACGCGACTTGCCCACCAGTGTTAGGCCGCCCATAATTTCTACTGCACCCACCGAGTTTGTATCTCTTATACGGCCAAACCCGGCCAACGATTGGATTGAGTTTGATATAGAGAGCCAAAACCCTGGGGATGCCCAAATAAAAATGTTTAATATCGCTGGCAAGGCCATTAAGCTTGCCGAGGTGAACACCTCAGCCGGGGGCGCTACTTACCGCATATTTACAGGCAACCTTCAACCTGCTATTTACATTATACAGGTAACCACAGCCGAGGGTTCTATGATTAGGCAGTTTGTGAAACAATAATCCATTTAAAATAAATTGCTTGGTTAATATCAGTTGATTATGGCCTTTCTGCGAAATAATTTTTAACATGATTTTTATCCTAAAGTATAGTGTTTTAAATGGTTTCAATAAATTGGTGCAGTAAGTTGTGCACAAAGTAGCCTAACACTCATTAGGATATTTTGGCAATATGATTTAACTTCTCGCAAAATTAACCTTGTGCTAACGAACCGCTAACAGTTGGCACTAGGTGTTTTAGCCTAATTAACCAACTTACTGCTATGTTGAAACTGCTACTCACCCTCTATATTGGGGTATTTGCTACTGCTTTTGCCGCATTTGGCCAAGGCGATTGGACCTCACTGCATAACGATGGGAAAGTAGCCATCGAATATCGCTACAGCGATTGTCACCGCCCAGAGGATGGTATACACAAACAGAACGTGCATTTTAGGTTTACAAACCTAACAGCAAGCACTCAAAAGGTAAATTACCAAAAGAAAGTATCGTACAACAACAAACCGGCCGCTGCCCCCAGCGCTGAAAATACCTTTGCAGTTACCTTGAAGCCCACAGAAGTATTGGAAGGCAGTTGCAGCCTAAAAGATAATAGGCTGGCCATTTTTGTGAAAATGCTCGACGGCACTTCGCAATCAGTAATGACTTCTTTTGAATTGGTGAACATTAAAGTGACCCAACCTTAAAAAACTGCTACCAATGGCTTCAAGAATCATAATTCTCGTTTCATTAATTTTTGCTGGGTGCGCGCAGCTTTTTGGCCAGTGCGAGGTTACTGCATCTGTTTCGCCCAGTAATAGTGTTTGTGGCGACTGCGCTGTGCTTACTGCTTTTGGCCGTGGCCAAGGCCAGCAGGTGTTCAACGAAACGTTCAATAGCGGCAGCCCTTCGGGCTGGGCCTTTACCCAGCAAGCAACCTTTACCAACCCCTGCAGTCCGGGTGGGGTAAATGGCACCACCCATTTATGGATGGGCAGTGCATCGGCAGTGCCGCGCTCGTTGGTTACGCAATCATATAACTTTACCACTGCTACTTCGGGTGCCACAGTTTGTTTTGACATGCTATTTGCCGAACAAGGGGGCGCTGCTCCTTGCGAAGGCCCTGATGAGCCGCAAGAGGGAGTATTTTTGCAATATTCTACCGATGGCGGCAGCACATGGACGACTATTTTCTATTTCGATCCCAATGGGGGCAACGACCCTGACTTGGTAAACTGGAACAATTGGTGTTTTCAATTGCCCCCTGCCGCATTGGGTCCCAATACCCAAATTCGCTTTTTTCAAGATGCTGATTCAGGTGCTGATTTTGACCACTGGGGCATCGATAACGTGGCTATTTATTACAACGATCCTACCTACAATATTACTTGGCAGCATGATGGTTATTCTTATGGCCAAGGCAACTCTGGTGGTGCAAGCCCTAACAGGGTTTGCCCACAAACCATTACCAATTATTTTGTGCTGATGACCAATGGCACTACTACCTGCCGCGATACAGTTACACTTACAGTGGTAAACCCAACTATAGACATTAACGCTGGCAACGATACCAGCATTTGCCCAGGCACATGTGCCAACTTAAATGCTACGGCTAAAGTGATAAAAAGCCCAGAGCAAACTCGCACGTATGCCAATAACGAATTTCAAGTTTTGGCACCAGGTACTCCTGCTGTAATCAACATCAATGTTACTGGATTGAATAACCCAACTATTAATCCTGTAACAATCCAATCGGTTTGCATTGGGTCTCTTACATATTTTGGTTCGGGACTTGATTTTAGTGTGTTTCCACCCACCTTTGTTACAATCACGGCTAGGAATCTTAGATATGAATTAATTTGTCCTGATGGCACGGTGCTTACCTTGCTTCCACAAAACGTTATCAGTGCCGGTAATACCATCACTAATTTATGTTTTGTACCAGGAGGGCCAAATATAACTACCGGTTCGCCACCTTATACGGGTGGTTTTGCACCGAACCAGCCATTTGCCAATCTTAATGGTTGCACTGCAAACGGTGTTTGGAGTTTGAGAGTAACCTTGAATGGCGCAGCTTTAGGTACCGGTTTCTTTTTTAACTGGAACATTACTTTACTCGACCCAGAAATAAGCTACCCAGCTGACATAACCTGGAGCCCCACCACCAACATGACGGGCTCAACAACCCTTACCCCGCAAGTTTGCCCAACGGGTACAACTATCTATACCCTTAGCGCCAGCGATACGGCAGGATGCGTAACTGTAACCGACCAAGTAACCGTTACGGTCTTACCGAGTTGCTGCAACCTAACCATTGGTGCCACGGCTACCAACCCGGCTTGTGGCGCTAGCAATGGCGCAATCAGTATAAACGTTACGCAGGGCACCGGGCCTTATACCTATACTTGGACCCCAGGCGGTGTATTAGGTGCATCTCGTACCGGATTAACCGCTGGCACCTATACCATCAGGATAACCGATACTGGTCAGCCTACCTGTTTTAGGGATACCACTATTACCTTAACTTCTCCTAATTCGCCAGTAATAAACAGCATTACCCCAACCGCTGAAACTTGCGCTGGGTTTAACGATGGCAGTATTGCGGTAAACGCCAGTGGCGGAACCGGAGCACTTACTTATGCTTGGACACCAGCTAATACGGGTGCCAACATCAATAACCTTGCCGATGGCAACTACTCCGTTACGGTAACTGACGCGAGCGGCTGCTCTGTTACAGGTAGCACAAGTGTAGCTGCTGGGCCGCCTTGTTGTAACTTGGCTATTTCGGCAAGCACTGCAAGCCCTACTTGTGGCGGTACCAATGGAAGCATAACCATAAATGTAACCACTGGAAGTGGCAACTACACTTATGCTTGGACAGGTGGCATAAGTGCTGCTAATACTCTTACAAATATTGGTGCAGGTACCTACAGTGTAACCGTTACCGACGTTACGCAAGGTTGCAACCGCGATACTACCATTACTTTGAGTAGCGCCAATGAACCAACTATTGGTAACATAGCCAGTACTGCTGAAACTTGCCTAGGCGACGGCGATGGCACGGCAACGGTAGCTGCTTCAGGTGGCACTGGAGCCTTAACTTATAACTGGAACACAACCCCAGCTCAGGCTACAGCAACTGCTACCGCACTTGTACCTGGTAGTTATAGCGTAACGGTAACTGATGGAGTGGGTTGCCAAGCGGTATCGAATGTGCTGGTTGCAGCGGGGCCAAACTGTTGTAATTTGAGCTATAACATTGCTACTACTAATCCAACTTGCGGTAATAACGATGGCGCGATAAATATTACCAACTTGGGCGGCTCAGGCAGTTATACTTTCCTTTGGAGCGATAACTCGTCAGGTCAAAATTTATTGAACGTTGGTGCCGGAACTTATAGCGTTACCATAACCGACAACACCTACCCTAACTGCCAGTTGGATACTACCATATCGTTGAGTAACCCTAATGCACCGGTAATTAGCAATATCGCGGCCACTGCTGAAACATGCTTAGGCGCAAGTGATGGCTCGGTTGATATGACCATAACTTGCGGGGTTGCGCCTTGCACTATTGGTTGGAGCAACAGCCAAACTACCGAAGACCTTAGTAACTTGGCCGCTGGTAACTATTCTGTAACGGTTACCGATGGTTTGGGCTGCCAAGCAACGGGCTTTATTGTAGTCCCTGCTGGGCCTAATTGTTGCAATTTATCTTTCGATTTGGATGTGATAGACCCAAGTTGTGGCCAAAACAATGGTTCACTTGAAGTAACTAACATAACTGGTACTGGTCCGTTTATCAATATCTGGAGCAACGGTGCATCTACAGCATTAATTAATAACCTAGCAGCCGGAACGTATACTGTAACCGTAACTGACAACGGCCAACCCAACTGCCAACTGGATAGCACTATTACCATTAGCAATGCTGGTTCGCCTGTTATTAGCAATATATCGGGCACCGATGAAGCTTGTGCAGGTGCTGGCAATGGCACCGCAACTGTAACTGCTGCTGGTGGGGCCGCGCCGTTAACCTACACTTGGAGCAACTTAACTACAGGCGCCAGCATTACTGGCTTAGCACCTGGCACTTATACGGTAACAGTAACAGATGCCAACGGATGCTCTGTAACTGGGCAAGTGGTTATAGGCACTGGCCCGGTATGTTGTAGCTTATCGGCTTCGGCAACTACCACCCCAGCAAGTTGTGGCACTGCGGATGGTAGCATAACCGTAACGGTTGTTGCAGCTTCTGGTACAGCGCCATTCCAGTACAACCTTAACGGCGGCAGCTTTGGTGCTAGCAACGTTTTTACAGTTGGTGGCGGAAACTATGCCGTTATTGCACGCGATGTAAACGGCTGCGATACCACTTTGTTAGTGACTGTAAATGAAGCCAACAATACTTTAGTGCTTACCCCAAGCAGCTTCAACCCAACCTGCCCTGGAGGCACGGATGGCTGGGTAGGCATTAATGTAGCGGGCGGCACTCCACCAAATATTACCACATGGTCGACAGGTGCGAGTACCGATACCTTGCTAAACCTCGGTGCAGGTACTTATAATGTTACGGTTACCGATGTGTCGAATTGCTCGGCTTTCTTGAGCATTACATTAACCAATCCGGCTCCTCCGAGTGTTAACTTGGGCGATGATATCGACTTATGCGATGGACAAACAATTGGCCTGGATGCGGGGTTGGCAGGTGCCTATACATGGTCTACGGGCGATACTACGCAAGGGATAACTGCCTCCGCTAGCGGTACTTATAGCGTTACCATTACCAATGCAGGCGGCTGCACCGCCACCGATGATGTTTTGGTTACTGTGGCTGCACCTATAATCGTTGATGCCGGAGAGGATACCACTATCATTCAATTTGAAAGTGTGCTTGAACTAACGGCCACCGTTACCGGTTCGGCGGGTGGCAGCTATTTATGGACCCCAAGCGATTATTTGGCTTGCGACAATTGCCAAACGACCTCACTTTCGCCGGATAGCACCACTACCTATGTGCTGGTATATACCGATGTATTGGGTTGCACCGCATTTGATAGTGTAACCATTACGGTTTTGCCGGGTGAATATATCGCCATTGTGCCCAATGCTTTCAGCCCAAATGCCGATGGAACAAACGACATACTGTATGTATACCATAAAGGCGTAAGACGCCTTGTTTTCAGGGTGCACGACCGATGGGGAGAGAAGGTGTTTGAAACCGACGATATGAACAAAGGTTGGGATGGAACGCTCAAAGGCGTTAACGCCCAAGACGGGGTGTATGTATGGGATCTCTATGTTGAGTTTTTAAACCTGCAAATACCTGCCCAACGCTCAAAAGGTAGTGTATTGCTGCTAAAATAATTTAACTTAACATCGACCAATGCCCTGACCCTGAATAATTGAATGGCAACAACTGAACTAATTAAACTAACCAACCAGAATAACGAGACTAGGTTATGAAAATGGCCCATAATTATCAACGAGGCTTTGCCGTATGGCTATTGCCATTGCTATTGCTGTGCACCTTTGCATTGCATGCCCAGCAAACCACTTACCGCATCAACTATGATATTTCACTGTTTGATTTGCCAGGAGGCTTAGTACAAGCTTCCTCAGGCAATGTTGTATTTGCAGGCACCAACACCAGTTTTATACCAATATCTGGAACCCTTACTGAGGTAAACAACATTGGTACTGTGGTGTGGTCAAAGCGCTATAATGCGCTATCGGTAGCAACCGATTTTCAAGATATTAAGCGAGTAGCTTCTGGCGGATACATCATTACAGGCTCCAATGGTTCTGATTTGATGTTGATGCGCACCGATGCTTTGGGTAACGTTACGTGGGCCAATACCTACCAAGTAGCCAATACTAGCAGTTTTGGCAATAGGGTTATACCTACTTCCGATGGTGGTTTTGTGGTAGCTGGCAGCATTACCGGTGCCGACCCTGATGGAGCTGGTGCATTGGTTAGGCAAGACTCCACTAATATGTATTGTATAAAGGTTAACTCAAGCGGAGCGCTGCAATGGGGCAATGTGTTTTTCTATACCACAGCCTTTGTTGACGACCATTCGTTGGTTGATGTGGCTGAAGTATCGGATGGTTACATTTTTACGGGTTCTGTGAACGAGAGTGGCAACGATGGACCTACCGATGCGGTGGTTATCAAAACAAATACATCCGGTGCTCGCCAATGGTCGTATCGTTACGGAGGGGGTAATAGCCAAGATGGCTCCTCTATTAGAGCGTTGAGTGGAAGCGAGGTGCTTATCTCAGGTGGTGATAACGGAAGGCCCTATTATATTCGAATGAGTTCGGCAGGCAGCGTTACGGCTGGAAGCAGATATTCCTTCGGTTTCTTGAGTTTTGATCAAGCTTTCGGCACCGATATTGTGCAAACCAATGACGGCAATTATGCTATGTTTGGTACTTATATTGGTTTCAATGTTCCGCCTGTTTTTTCAGCGTTTATCCTTAAAATCAATCCTTCCAATGGTAGTTTGATTTTCCAGAAATACTACTCACCTACCTCTACATCCTTTTTAAGCATCTCGCTTTTGCCAGAGGGTATTCAGGCTGCCGACTCATCGTATATGATGGTTTCTACAGGCTTTGGCTCTGGCGGTAGTGGCGGATATGATTATGAATTGATTAAAGCAGATAAGAACGGCTTGCTCAATAACACGGGTTGTCCAGAGGCTAATTTGAACCTATCTCGGGCAAGTTTTACGCCCGGCTTATCGAGTTTTACCCCTATCACAACCACTGCTGTTTCGGCAAGTGCATTAACCATGGTTATTACCACACCCAGTACCACATCGGCTGTTGCGTGCCGCACTATTATTTGTAACCGCCCAGAGGCTGCCAATAGCGTAACGGCTACCAACAACAACTTCTGCCCAGGAGGTTCAAGTCAAATAAATGCCAATGGTACAAGTAGCAACGTGGTATATAAAGTATATACAGCATCAACGGGTGGTACTTTATTAGGAACCACACCACTCACCGTTAGCCCAATCATAACTACTACCTATTATGTAGAAACTGAGGACACGGCTAACCCCGGTTGCGTAAGTGCAACCCGCCCTTCCGTTACTATTACGGTTTTGCCAGCTGCTCCGTTGCAACCGGGCACTATTAGCGGCCCAAGCCCTGCTTGCCCTGGTAACCAAACTTATACTATTGGTGCCGTAACCAATGCTAGCAGCTATACTTGGAGCGTAAGCGGAGGTGGCACTATTTCGGGTAGCGGAACTTCCGCCTCTGTAAACTGGACCACACCGGGCACCTATACCGTGTCGGTAACTGCAACCAATAGTTGCGGTACCAGCCCTGTGCGAACGCTATCAGTTACCGTAAGCAATCCTCAACCAGCGCAACCCGGTGCAATTACGGGCAATACAAATCCATGCCCAGGCACCGAAAGCTACACTATAGCCGCAGTAACCAATGCAACAAGTTATACTTGGAGCGTAAGTGGCGGAGGCACTATAACTGGCAGCGGCACATCGGCTAGCGTAAGCTGGACAACATCAGGCGGTCCTTATACAATATCGGTAACTGCCACCAACAGCTGCGGAACCAGTGCTGCACAAACCTTGCAAGTAAACGTTCAAGCAGGCCCACCAACTACAATTGGTGCCATTACCGGCCTTACCAATGTGTGCGTGGGTAGCCAACCATACAGCGTACCAGCAGTTGCTGGCGCTACTACCTATACCTGGAGCGTAAGCGGTGGCGGCAGCGTTACTGGTGGTCAAGGTACGCGCAACGCAACTATTAACTGGACTTCTGCAGGTACTTACAATGTATCTATCACTGCTTCAAACGGCTGTGGAAGCGTAAATGCTACGCCAATAACCGTAACCGTTGCCGGCGCGCCACCTATAACCCCAGGCCCAATAACAGGCACTAATACTGCATGCACAGGCAACCAAACCTATACTATACCACCAGTTGCAGGCGCCGATAGCTATACTTGGAGCGTAAGCGGCGGTGGAACGGTAGTTTCGGGTGCCAATAGCACCAGCTTTACCATAAACTGGACCACATCGGGCACGCATACTGTATCGGTTACTGCTACCAATGCTTGTGGCACTAGCAGCGCGGCTACCACATCGGTTACCGTTTCTCAATCGGTTCCTCCGGTTCCTGGAGCTATAACTGGTTCAGCTAGCGTTTGTGCAGGTAGCCAATTGTATAGTATTGCAACTGTGGCAGGTGCCACAGGCTATACTTGGGCGGTAAGCAATGGTGGTAGCATAACTAGCGGGCAAGGTACCAACAGTATTGCTGTTAACTGGGCAACCCCCGGTGGACCCTATACTGTAACCGTAGTTGCTACCAATATTTGTGGCAGCAGTAGTTCGTCTGATTTACAAGTTTCCGTATTACCAGCTAATCCTGCGGCACCTGCCAGCATTACAGGAAATACACCTGTTTGTTTTGGCAGCGAAACCTATACCGCAGCGGCAGTAGCAGGAGCTTCTGGATATACTTGGAGCGTAAGCGGCGGAGGCACCATTGCAACTAATGGCAACCAAACGGTAAATATTAACTGGACAACAGCCGGAACTTGGACGGTTTCAGTTACAGCCCAAAACCAATGTGGCAGCAGCAGTGCTACTACCTATAGCGTAACCGTATTGCCTGCAAGCCCACCAACACCAGGCAATATAACTGGTCCGTTGGGTGTATGCCCTGGTTCGGTAACTTATAGCATACCTACCATATCTGGGGCAACTGGCTATACCTGGACGGTAGGTGCTGCTGGCACTATCACCAGCGGGCAAGGTACCGAAAGCATTGATGTTACTTGGGCTTCGGCCTCTGGTACGTACACCGTTTCGGTAACTGCCGAAAACCAATGTGGCAGCAGCGCCGCCTCATCGGTACAGGTCAACTTAACACCGGGTGCACCAACAGGCACTCCAACTATTTCAGGTAATGATTTGCCTTGCCCAGGCCCACAAACCTATATCGTTGGTGGTGTTACTGGCGCAAGCGATTACACTTGGACAGTAAGCGGTGGTGGTACCATTCAAACGGGACAAGGCACTGGAACCATTATTATCAATTGGACTGCAACAGGCGGCCCTTACACCATTGATGTTACCCCTTCAAACGCTTGTGGCAACGGCACATCCAATACTTTTGATGTAATCGTTGATGGCCCGCCAGTTTTGGGTGCAGCTACCGTTACTGGCAACAACACCCCGTGCCCTAGCAGCGAAAACTATACCATTAGTTCAGTACCTAACGCAACAGGCTATACTTGGACATTGAGCGGTGGTGGAACCATCACTAGTGGTCAAGGCACTGCTGCAGTGGCGGTTAACTGGACCACATCTGGCGGACCATATACGCTTAGCGTAAACGCCACCAATGCTTGCGGAAGCAGTGCCTTGGCAGCAACTTATAATGTAACCGTGCAACCTGGCCCACCAACTACGCCTGGTGCCATTGCAGGTATTAATAGCGTTTGCCAAAATACCAATGGCGTGGCATATACTATAGCCAGCGTAACCAATGCCACTAGCTACACTTGGAGTATAAGTGGCGGAGGCACCATAGCATCGGGCCAAGGTACTACCAATGCCACCATCGATTGGACAGGTACTCCGGGTAACTATACGGTTTCGGTAACTGCCACCAATTCTTGCGGCACCAGCACTGCATCAACCCTTAATGTAACCATTACCCCAGGTGCACCCGCTCAACCGAGTAGCATAATTGGGGCGGCTAATATTTGCCCAGGTGTTGAGCCATACAGCATAGGAGCAGTAACTAATGCAACGGGCTATACTTGGACATTGAGCGGCGGCGGTACCATCGCAACCGGACAAGGTAGTAATAGCATTACCATAAACTGGACCACCAGCGGTGGCCCTTATCAATTAAGCGTAATTGCTACCAATGCTTGTGGTAATTCAACTGCACAAACTATTGATGTTACGGTTAATGCAAGCCCAACAGCACCTAGCATTATTACCAGTGGCGATACCATTTGCGAAGGCGATTCGGCAACTATTACGGCAACCGGTTCAACGGGTGGAGCTATTACTTACAACATATTTAGCGCACAAACAGGCGGCAGCTCATTGGGTGTTTCACCACTAACCGTTAGCCCTATTGTAACTACTACTTACTATGTAGAGGTGATCAACGATTTGGGTTGTCGCTATAGTGGTGGACGTGTTCCGGTTACTATAGTGGTATCGCCTGCACCTGTTGCTCCGGTTATTACTGGCAATAACGGGGGCGTTTGTTACAACGAAAGTGCAACGCTTACCGCAACGTCTTCCAACTCAACTATTACTTGGTGGAATGCTGCAACTGGCGGTACGTTATTAGGTTCGGGTAATACCCTGAACACTGGCGCATTAACCAACACTACCACCTTCTATGCTGAAGCTACCAACGCAAACGGCTGCGGTAGTTTAACAGGCAGGGTGGCAGTTACAGTAAATGTGGCGCAATTGCCTACTGCAACATTAACCAGCGATGCTCCTGACAACAGCATTTTCATTAACCAAGCCCTTATTGTAACCGTAGAGCCGAGTGACTACACTAGGTACGAGTTTTTCTTGAACGGTACTTCGGTACAATTGGATAGCATCAACACATGGGGCAGCAGTGCTTTCAACGATGGAGATGTTGTTTCGGTAATTGTAACCGATGGAGGCTGTGTAGGCAATGAAGTGGAATTGACTGTTAGGGTTACCGACCTGCCAAATGCCTTTACCCCGAATGGCGATGGACGCAACGACGACTTCTTGAAAGGTTTTGAACTGGTAATTATCAACCGTTGGGGCCAAGAGCTTTATAATGGTTTTGATGGCTGGGATGGGTACTACAACGGAGAGCGGGTTTCGCCAGGTACCTACTTCTATATTGTGCGTGTGCCAGATATAACGGACACGGATAAGGTATTGAAGGGATCTGTATTGGTACACTATTAATCTTGCAACTAGCTATGAAATCGACAACTATCATCATACTGATGCTACTTACCGTAGGTGCGGCTTGGGGGCAATCGAGAAAAGAACTGGCAGACAAAGCCTTTGAGCATAAAGAGTATTACGCCGCCATTGATTTGTATAAAAAGCATTTGGAGAAAGACCGCAACACTGCCAACAATGGTGAGGTGTACTTTAATGTAGCGGAATGCTACCGCCATATACTCGACTATAAAGAGGCATTGGATTGGTATAACAAAGCTCAAGGTGCCCAATATGAGCAACCCAACTTACACTTTCAGAAGGGTAGGGTATTGTTAAACCTTGGTGAGTACAGCGAAGCTAAAAAGTCGTTGGATAAATTCTTGGAAACGCAGCCAAACGATAAAGATGGACTGCGATTGAAAACCAATGTTGATTTTGCTTTGAGCGTAAAAAACGACCCGCCGTCGTTGTTTACTGTTGTAAACGAACAGTTGCTCAATACTTCAATGAGCGATTATGGGGCTTACTATTTTGAAGATAAAGTAGTGTTTACCTCGTCGCGAATGGAAGATGGTGGCAACGACAAAACCTACATGGTAGATGGCCAAGGTTTTTCAAACTTCTTTCTGGCTAACTACAACAACGAAGGCAAAACCTGGGATAAGCCAACCAAATTGGATGGCATCAGCAGCACCTTTAACGATGGGGTATTTACATATAGCGCTGATACAAAAATGGCCTATTTTACCCAATGCAGCGGCGAAAAAGGCGAGAAATGCCGCATAATGCAGAGCAGCTACAATGCTTTTACCAAGTTGTGGAATGCGCCTGAACCCATTAATTTCCCCGGCGAGCAAGTGGAGATGGTGCACCCAACGGTAAGCAAAGATGGCAATTGGATGTGGGTAGTGAGCCGTAAGGTCGATGGAAAGGGTGGTAGCGACATTTGGCTGCTGGAGCGCCGTGGCCTAGGTTGGGGCGAGCCTGTAAATGTGGAAGTATTCAACACCGAGTACGACGAAGCTTATCCCGTGTATTTCAACGATACCACTATGTACTTCTCCTCCAATGGCTTTACGGGTATGGGAGGATTGGATTTGTTTGTGTCGGTAAAGCGTGATGGACAATGGACCAAGCCAAGCAACCTAAGGGCACCGTTCAACTCTAATGCCGATGACTTTTTGATGGTGTTTAACAAGGACAAATCGGAAGGTTATTTCTCGTCAAACCGAAATGGTGGTAAAGGTAGCGATGACGTTTATTCGTTCTTTACAACACCTATAAACCTTACTTTGAACGGCAATGTGAAGGATGTTGATGGTTTAACACCGTTGAAAGGTGTGAAGGTTTACCTTACCGGTAGCGATGGATCATTGGATAGCACCCTTACCGATGCCAATGGCAACTACAGCTTTGTGCTGGACAAAAACGTGGATTATAAAATAAACGTAAGCTTGCCAGAGTACTTTGGAGACTCAAGGAAAATGACCACCCAAGGCGAATTGTACAGCAAAGACTTTTCGAAAGGTACTGGCTACGATTTCGATTTTGCCTTGATGAGAATCCCTAAAACCGAAATTACCATCGACGACATTTATTATGACTACAACAGTGCAGTGCTTAGGTCGGAGTCTTTGGGAAGTTTAGATAAGCTAGTGAAGTTGTTGGATGACTCGCCGGACGTGCAGGTGCTTATCAATTCGCATAGCGATGAACGAGGCGATGATATGTACAACCTCAAGCTGTCTGAAGAGCGCGCCAAATCGGTGTTGGATTACTTAATAAGTAAAGGCATTAATCCAACCCGCTTGACCAGCAAAGGTTGGGGCGAAACGGCCTTACTCGTAAAAAATGCCCAAACCGAAGAAGAACACCAACAGAACCGCAGAACCACTTTTAAAGTAGTTAACCAATAAGAGCCATGAAGACCAGGATACTGCTGACTATACTAAGCCTTTTGCCGTTTTTGGGTTATGCCCAAAACGACGCCCTGTTTACGCATTTTATGTACCATACCAATTTGTATAATCCAGCTACTGCGGGCAATAATGATGGCATTACCGTTGGGTTGTTGGCCCGCCAGCAATGGGTAGGTTTTGATGATGCCCCTTCATCGCAGTTGCTCAACGCTTATGGCTACATTCCCAAAATTAAGGGTGGCGTAGGCCTAACCGTTGTAAACGATATTATTGGTAAGCAACGCACCACTACCGTGCGGTTGGGTTATGCCTACCGCCAACGCCTTGGCGACAGGATGTACTTATCGGCGGGCATAAACGTGGGTATTGCCAACAATTATGTGCGGGGCAGCGAGTTGCGCTACCAGCAAACCGGCGACGAAACCTCGTTTGATACCGGCATTAGCCAAACCAAGCCAGATATTGGCCTTGGTGTGGAGTTTGCTGGCAAAGGACTAACCGTGGGTGTATCGTTTTCTCACTTGCAACAATCGCTTGGCAACTCAACGCTTTGGAAAACCCCTCGCCATTACTATGCTTATGCTAAGTATGATTGGCAGGTAGCCGAAAAGTGGCAATTAAGCCCTGCCGTATTTTTCCGCAGTGCAGGCTTTATCTCGCAAGTGGATGTAAACCTGAATGCTACCTGGAACAAGCGTGTAGTGGTTGGTGCCAGCTACCGCACCACCGATGCGGTGTCGGGTTTGTTGGGCGTGTATATTGTTAAAAACGTGCTGGCAAGCTATTCATACGATTTCAACTTTGGCGCCCTGCGCACCAACAACAGTGGCTCGCACGAGTTGACCATCATTGCCAAATTTAAAGGCTTCCAAGAGAAAGTGTCGGTGCTGAAAAGCCCTAGGTATTTCTAATGTACTAGGTACAATGTACAAAGTACAATAATAAAAGAAGAGTCCGCAGCGTTTCGTTGCGGACTCTTCTTTTTCGGTTACCTCAGTGGTTTAATCAATCACAAACATCAGGGCAGTTTAGGGTGTTACTGGCTACAAAATCGTCAAGACCTTTTTGGGTTGCGAAGCATTTCTCGCAGCAATCATTGCCGTTTACGTCAGTAAAAGTTACGCAATGCTTTTTGGTGCAAGAGGCTGTAGTAAACATAAGGGAAGTTGCGATAGCTACCATTCCGATGTATTTGAACATGTTCGTAGTTTTTATTTGTTCCAATAACGGCACGACCAACCCCATATTGCTTAACCTGCAATTTCGCAAAATTCGTTTGTCTAAAAATGGTAGCGCTTACTTAGTGCCTTTCCAAACCCAAGTGCCCTTAGGGTTTACGTAGCCAAGCGTATTGCCTTGTTCAACCCAAGCCAAGCCCTGCCAAAAGCGGGCATCTCGGTCAAATTGGGCAGGGATAATGAGTTTGCCCGTTTTATCAATAAAGCCCCATTTGGCATAATCAACCTCAACGCATGCCAAACCCTCGCTAAAAGCACGAGCGCCAGTAAACGTTGGCTCAATTACGTACTTCCCCGTTTTATCAATAAAACCCCATTTATCGTTCAATCGCACTGGGGCGAGCCCTCTGTGGAACTCATGGGCGCGCTCGTATTGGGCTGCAATCAAGGTTTTGCCTGTTTTGTCAATGTAACTCCACTTGCTTTGCAAATCGGGCCACACACCAATAAGGCCATCGCTGTAGCTCGTTACTTCTCTATATTTGGCCTCAACTATCCATTTGCCCGTTTTGTCAATCAAGCCCATCATGCTTTTAATCTGCACAGCTGCCAAGCCATCATTAAAGGCATAAGCCAGTTGAAACTGCGGCTGGATAACCATTTTACCGGTTTTGTCAATATAGCCAAACTTTCCGCCCACGTTCACGGCTGCCAAACCTTCCGTAAATTCGCTGGCGCCCATGTAGGTGGCCGCTATTACTGTTTTGCCCGTTTGGTCAATGTAGCCCCATTTGCTATTCAATGCGTTGTCGCCAATGGCTACGGGGCAAAGACCCTCGTTGCAACGGCCAGCCAGCGAGTATTTGGGTTGCAGCACCACTTTGCCCGACGCATCCACAAACCCGAATTTGCCAGTTATCCATACACTATGCAGCACTGCGGTAGTTTGCGCCGCAGCGCTTAAACCTAAGAGGGCTGCCAATAAAAAGGCTAAGTTATGTTTTAACATGGTATTTGGGGTTGGTTACGCTGTAAAAATACCATTGCGGCCATGGCTTAGGTATACCAATTGCTAGGGATATTTCGGCCCTTTAAGGTTGCGGCACGGCTTCCCAAACTTTAAAGTTGCGGTAGGCAAAATGCGTCCATTTCATTTGTCTGAATCCTATTTTGCCGCCGCCCAATACCTCGCCATACTGCCGTCCATCGTCGGTCCAGTCGATAATTTTGCGGTCGTCAATATAAAGTGTAATGTGGCCTTGGTACTTGGTTAGGCGCACGGTATGCACTGCCACCGAATTGAGCGGTATACCTGCTTCGCCGGTCTGCACTTTATCAAAACCCTTGTTTTTGCGCAGGTTGGCGGTACCTCTATCGGGTTGGTTTTCGCCATCGGCATAGTAGCTTATGTGGTAGTTATTCATGGCGCCTTTAGTATACTGTGTAAACGTGCCATTGCGCGCTGGCAACGAGGCATCCAATATATCCTCGCCGTTCAATCCTTTAGCTGCAAAAAACACAATACACAGGCCCGCTTCGGGGTGGTGGTTTTGCACCTCCCATTCGGCCACGAAGTCGGTAGGGAACTCTTGTGGGCACCACAGCACATGATGGCCTGCCTCGTTTGGCGACTGCACATGCATCCGCCCATCGGCAAATGTCAATTCGGCAGGGCCTTCCATCTTCCAGCCGGTAGTGTCTGTTGCTGTTGCCAAGTTATTTTGGTACAATAGCTTGCCTTTGGCGCCATCTTGGGCCTGCATATTTACCTGGGCTAGCAGTATTAAGGATAACAGTAAATGGCACATGCGTTTCAAGGTAGCGGGTGTTGGTGTCAAGTAAAAATAGCTTTTTTGCCCGAGGGTTTTGTCGTGTACTTTTATATAGTGGTGGCGCGGTTTTGGCCATTTTTGGGGTGGCTGCATTAAGGCTCTCATAGCCTCACTTTGCTAGCCAATTTTGGGTGCCTGAATCATGCGCAGAGCAACTATCCTAGCTTGTGCCTTGAAATCTTTTATAAAAAATTAATTTATTGATAATCAATAGTTTGTACACGACAAAACCCTATCTAGCTCTTAAGTACTTGTAAAATATAAAAATGGTTTATAAATTTGTTGTACTGCCGAATGTGGGTATTTGGTGGTGGTCGATTGGTTAGAAATTTTGGTATTGAATTGCACAAACAACTAAGCTGGTTACTCATTGTTTGTGTGCATTCATAGGTTGGGGTTTTGTTATTGTTGTAGTTTCTGGCTCCATTGGTAGGTGGGAGCGAGTTTACGTATTGCGTGCTTGTCTGAATAAGAATTTGCAGAATTTTATAATTACCGAATCAATACTTGAAACACAATTCTAAAATTCTTTTATTCTCAAATTCTGTTTCAGATAATGGCCCTGGCGTTTGAAAACCCTGTGTCCGTTTCATCCTCGTCAAAAAGCAGACGAGGACGATTGGGGGCATGATTCGTAAGACTGCTGCTCTAGCGTGTCATGGTGAGCGGAGCCGAACCATCCGCAACATGTACACATCCCATGCACAAATCATTGCATCCTTATTACAACAATACCCAAAAGTGTTTTGCCACCTACGCTACGGATGGTTCGGCTCCGCTCACCATGACACATCGGGAAATTCTGTTTAAGACAATGGCACTGGCGTCTAAAGACGCCGTGTCCGCTTCATCCTCGTCAAAAAGCAGACGAGGGCAATCATATGCAACGCATGAAATACATTTTGTTTAACTGCTCGTTAGGCTAATAGCATAAGCTTATCGCTTAATTGACGATAACCTTATGGTTGCTTAAGCCTTTTTCATTAATTACTTTCACCAAGTAGGTACCTTTGGCTACTTCGCTTAAATCTATTTGTTCAAAGCTTTTGCCGGCGGTGTTTACAGTTTTCACCAACTGACCTTGTATATTGTATACTTGCACCACAGCGGTTGCCTGTAAGCCATCAATCATCAATAGGCCAGCCGTTGGGTTTGGATAAACGTTGGTGGTCAAAGCGCTTTTGGTATTGCGAATACTGTTTGGGCAACTGGTTTTTAAACCATCGAAAAACCCTTTGGCACTTAAAAAGGCAAAGGGTGCACAGCCATTATGGTCGTAGTTGCCAAAATTAACCGTGTCGAGTGCTGGTGCACCTGCTGCTGACCAAGCCGTGTAGGCGTTTACCGAATTCAGGTAGGATACTTGGTCGTCGCCAGTGCAAAAGAACATACGCATAGGCGATTGGGGTGCCCAGCCATCCACCAAGTCATTGTCGGCTAAAGCCACTCGCAGAC
Organism: Sphingobacteriales bacterium; assembly: GCA_027486795.1. Classification (GTDB taxonomy): domain Bacteria; phylum Bacteroidota; class Bacteroidia; order Chitinophagales; family CAIOSU01; genus CAIOSU01. The sequence goes on from JAIXOI010000055.1 coordinate 68,682, forward strand.
TGAAGTTTGGGTCGTTAAAAAACGAATCGATGTACACATCCTCAATCATCAATCGTGGTACAGGGTTGCAAGCATTGCTAATTGTTCCGTTGCCCGTTACTCTATTGGCAAATAGCGGTGGTACAACAGTATCGTATGGTGACTTCATCACGTCACGAATATCTGTATATATGTTGCCATAAATAGATTGGTATGCAATTAAAATGAAAGGCAAGTAGCCAGGTGTTGGGTAAGGGTCAAAAGACGCCATTAAATCTACTTGTGCGTTTTTAGTATCGTAAGCGCCCGACATTGGAGCAGAGCCCGCGATATTGAATTCGCCAGGAAACTCAGCTTCCAAAATTTTTACTGCCGCAGCAGTAGCGTGGCCACCCTGTGAGTACCCGAATAAGAATAGTTGATCGTTATCGGTTGTACCAAGGCTATCTAGCACATTTCTGGTGGCTCGGGCAGCATTGATCATGTCATTGCCTTGCGAAAAGGTATGTGTATAAGGGTGAATTGGAATTCTGGCAGTATCAAAAAAGCCAATTCCAAGGTAATCGGGCAAAGCTACTGAATAGCCACTGCCAGCAAAAATTAGTCCTACTTCCCATTGGCCAGAATTCATTCTGCTGGCCGATACATGGGTATCCATTTGGGTGCCATGGCCATATACTGCAATGGGCACCTCGCACTCGGTATTTACTGGTATTGCCAAGCCCATACTGGCTTGCACCAGCGAGTCGGGATGTAGATATGGCGTTAGGTAAAGCACTTTATAATAATCTACGTCGTATAAGGCAGGTATCACAAAAGAGGTAACGGTAGCCTGCAACGAGTCTTGCTGGGCTTTGGTAAACGTTGCCAACTTTTCCATTGAAATAATTTCTCCTTGGGCCGAGGCTTGGGTATTGAATAAGGAAAGAAAGCAAGACAAAATGATAACGTAGCGCATGATAGGGTTCTTTTATGGGAAATTAGGGAAAAAGCTGACATTAACCAAACTGCTCAGATAAATCAGTTTGTTTTATGCAATTGTTATGAATAGGCTGAGTGGCCAAAAAAATACAAATGATTTTTTACGCTGTAAATTAATTGCTGTAAGCTTTATATTTACCCTTATGAAAGTATTTGTAACAGGAGCTACTGGGTTTATAGGCAGGCACTTGTGCCAACAATTGCATCAGCAAGGGCATCAAGTGGTGGCATTAATTCGCAACCCAAAGAAGGCATCGGTATTGCCTGCAGGTACAGAGTTGCTGAAAGGTGATTTGAGCTCTTTTAAAGACGTAAATTTTACAATACCTTCATGCGATGTGGTTATTCATTTGGCGGCAGTAATTGCTGGCAAAAACGAAGCCGACTACATTAATACCAACTTCCACTCGGTGGTGGATGTAATGGAGTGCTTACAGCGCCAAAATTGGAAACCAGAGCGCTTTGTTTTTGCCTCTTCATTGGCTGCTGGTGGCCCAACAACTAGAGATATGCCTATTCACGAAGGTATGCCCGATAAGCCGATAGAGCCCTACGGGATTTCGAAGATGAAAGCGGATGAGTATCTGAAAACGCTTGATATGCCTACTATTTCCTTCCGCCCAACTATTGTGCTTGGGCCAGAAGATTCGGCTACGTTTACGCTATACCAAATGGCGAGCAAAGGTATGGGCATGCGCCCGTCGGGCAGACCGCAACAAGTGTCAACGGTATTTGTGGAAGATTTGGCCGATGCCATTATATTGATGGCAGAAATGGATATGAAGGGAAGTAAGCATAAAACCTACTATGTTTCTTCGCCAGAGCTGGTAACGGTTGAGGACTTGTTTAAATCAATGGGTAAAGCTCTGGGTAAAAAGGTAAACATCATTGTAGTGCCAAGGGTGATATTGAAAACCCTTTCGGTGGCGATGACTGGTATCGCCAAGGTGATACCTTTCATCAACCAGCTAGATGATAAGCAATACAAACAAATGACCGTGGAATCGTTTGCCTGCTCGGGCCAATTATTGCAAGACGAGCTTGGCTGGCAACCTAAACATGACCTATATGCCAGTACCCAAAAATCGGTTGAAGGCTATAGAAAGGCTGGTTGGTTGTAGCGTTATGCTGCTACAACCTTATTGTTGCCTTTACCTATTTTAGCGCCTAATATAATAATGGCAATGTAAAGCAGGTACGAAAGTACTTCAAGGGCAGTAGGGTTGCCGTTGTATCCAAATACACTTGATAAAAAGCCGCCAATGCTGCCGTGGTCGTGAAGGGCAGGGTAGGTGCCATCGGCATTTAATGCTGGGTTAATATCCCATACTACATTGCCCAAAAAGGTAACAACCCCTGCTTCTTGCAACTCATGGAAACCATGGGCTACCAAGCCTGCGGCTATAAGTACCAATAAGGTATTGGTAACATTGAACAACACTTTGAAATTGAGCCGGATAAGACCACGAAACAATAAATAAACCAAGCCTACACCTACCATTATACCCAAGAAACCGCCAATTAGGCCATTCGCTCCTTCAATGTCAAGGCCTGAAAGAAATAAAACGGCCTCAAGGCCTTCGCGGAAAATGGAAACAAACACTAAGAAAAATAGCCCCCATTTATTACCAGTAAGCGTGCTGCTCGTTTCGTTTTCAATTTGCTTTACACTTGGTTTTACCCTTATCATCCAAATAATCATGGTTGATAGCAGCGCAGCCGTTACCAGCATAGTTATTCCTTCAAAAATCTCTTCGTTTGCCCCTTCAAAGTTAACTGCAAGCATTTTGAATGCCGCTGCTGTAGCAAGGCTGGCAGCAATAGCCGCTGCAGTGCCGTATGCTACTGTGTTATATTGGCTGGTAGCTCCAGTGCGTTTTAGGTAACTAAGTATAATGCCTACAACAAGGGCAGCCTCAAACGCTTCCCGGAACAAAATGATAAAACTCTCTACCACAATCTAATTTTTAAAAACCGAGGCAAAGGTAAGCCAAAATTTAGCGTTTAGATTCATTCTAAACAGGGAAAATTCAATTATACCTCATTCGGGTTAACATGTGCTTAACGAAAGATTTGGTAAAACACGGGTGCCAAGCTATCGGCCATAGCCCTAGCTGCGCGTTCATTGCCTGTAGGCAATAAATGGCAGTCGTCGTATATCAAGCTTCTGTCGTCGTTAACAACTTCCAACAGACTAAAGGCATAAGGCCTTGGCCCTGATGATGAATCGACATGAGCATACAATTGCTCCGAAATCTCTTTTGCTTGCCCTTGCATTGGCATTTCGGCTTCAAACTTTATGGGTTGCAGAAACTGCACGTACCAAATACCTTTTGCACGGCAAAAATCTTGAATATCGTCGGTAAGCTGCCAATAACTAGTGCATAGCGTGCCGCATGGATTGTCGGTATGGGTTTTTAACCATTCTTCGTTATTAAGGTCCTTAGTGCGTATCAAAGATTCTTTAACCCTATTGAAGTTTTTAAAGAAATAGGCAAACCTTGAGTATGGCTTTTTGCGGAAACGATTGTCCTTTATTACCCTAAAATCTCTCCATTGGTGGGGAGGCAAGGCCATATTGGTTTCTAAAGATTGGTTGAGGTAGTAGGTGAGCAAATCGTTATAGCCGTCAAGCCCTATAATCATGTCGGGTTTATAATGTTGCAGCACCGATTGCACTAATATAAACTCTTGCTGTAGCACATAACCCGAAACACCAGCATTAAGCACTTGTATTTTATCGGTATTGTACCTTTGGGTGAGTTCTTTTTCCAGAAAATGCGAAATGGATTGCTCTGCCTCTTTGCCACGTGCCACACTGCCGCCTATTAATATAATACGGTACGTGCCAATGGGTTTTTCTATTAGGTAGCTGGTCTTAAACCCATGTTGGTTGGTTGTTTCGCCCTCATCATATAGGTAATATAGGTATGGCTCATCGTGAACCGTTTCCACCATTTCGTTGCCGTCTTTTACCGAGAAGTATATGCCCAATGCCAACTCGGCTAACAGCACAGCCAAAAAAAATATTGCTGCGCCTTGCAGTATCTTTTTCCAAAGTGGTTTATACTTTACTTCCATTGCAGTTGCAAGATAGGGTAGTGTAAGGTAATATTTGTGCTGTGCCCTTCATTTTATGTTTAAGGCAAATTTTGTTCCAAAACTTATATCTCCAAGTTATTTCTCTTTATCTTGAGTGTTACAAACAGTATATAAACTCTAAAAATCTCAATTAATGTTTACTTACAAAGATCCGATGTTGCGCGATGATGCAATGAAGGGCAAAACCATATTGGTTACGGGCGGAGGCACTGGTCTTGGCCGCTCTATGAGTACTTACTTTTTGCAGTTGGGTGCTAACGTAATTATTACCAGCCGTAAGCTGGATGTGCTGGAAGAAACGGCGCACGAAATGGAAGCGGAAACCGGTGGCAAGGTATTGGCCCTGCAATCGGATGTGCGAAAATATGACCAAGTGGAAGCGGTTATTAATAAAGGATACGAACACTTTGGCCGTATTGATGGGTTGGTGAACAATGCCGCAGGCAATTTCATAAGCCCTACGGAGCGCCTTTCTTCGGGTGCTTTCGAGGCGGTTATCGGTATTGTGTTGCAAGGTTCTATAAACAATACCCTTGCATTGGGTAAGCGTTGGATTAAAGACGGACAGCCAGGCACGGTGTTGAGCGTGGTTACCACTTATGCCTGGACTGGTTCGGCATTTGTGGTGCCATCGGCAACGGCTAAGGCAGGCGTGCTGGCCATGACCCGCTCTTTGGCAGTGGAGTGGGCCAAGTATAAAATTCGTTTGAATGCCGTGGCTCCTGGTCCGTTTCCTACCAAGGGCGCTTGGGACCGCCTAGTGCCTGGCGACTTGCAAAAGGTGTTTGACCCTGAAAATAAGGTTCCGGTTGGTCGCGCTGGCGAGCACCAAGAGCTGTCAAACCTTTGTGCGTATCTGATGTCCGATTTCTCGGCATACATCAATGGCGATTGCATTACCATTGATGGTGGTGAGTGGCTTAAAGGCGCTGGACAATTTAATGCCATGAGTGCCGTGCCTGCCGAAATGTGGGACATGATTGAGCAAATGACTCGGTCGGCTAAGTAGTCGGTTGGTTATTGGTTCATTGGTTATCAACGAAAAAAAGAGCGCTGCGTGGAGTTTCCATGCAGCGCTTTATGTTTAATTCTTCAAATTTCAAATTTCTCATCTCCCTTTATTCTACCTTCATCTGCATGCCAAACTTACTTCGGAGGGTAATTAAGGGGTCAAGCACTACTTTATGACCCTCAACGTGCTTAAAGCGGAAACGGGTAACCATCATGGCCACTACTATTTGCATTTCCATGAGGGCAAAGTTGTTACCAATACAAAGCCTTGGCCCACCGCCAAACGGGAAGTAGGCAAAGCGGTGCTTGTCTTTTAGGTTTCCTTTGCGAAAGCGCTCGGGTATAAAACGTTCTGCATCATCCCAAATTCTCGGGTCGTGATGTATGTGATATACCGGAACAATAAGATTGTAGCCTTTTGGTATGCGGTAGCCGCCAATTTCATCATCTTCAACTGCCCTGCGGCCAATAGCCCAAGCAGGCGGAAACAAACGCATGCCCTCGTCAATGGCCATACGGGTATACTCCAGTTTCATCACATCTTCTACCTGTGGGTTGTTGCCTTGCAAAACAGTCTCAGCCTCCGCACGCAGTTTGTCTATTTCAGTAGGGTTATTATCAAGTATATACCACAACCAAGTAAGCGCTAGCGCAGTGGTTTCGTGCCCAGCCAAAAAAATGGTCATACACTCATCGCGCAGTTGGCGGTCGCTCATTTGTTCGCCAGTATCCTCATCTTTTACTTCCATGAGCATTTGCAACAAGTCGTCATATTTGTTGGGGTCATTGCGTCGTTTTTCAATAATGTCCATCATTACCTTATCCAACAGCGCAATAGACTTTTTTTCCTTTAAGTTGCCAGGGGTAGGTATCCACACAGGCAGTTTAAATGGGTTCGATATTCGTTCAATTGCAAGTCCTTGGGCAATATCCATTTCTTGGGCCACGGTATCTACCACATCTTCTACATTGCTACTAAACAAGGAGGTAGCTACGATATGCAAGGTTACATGGCTCATTTCTTTGCTCAAGTCCACCACTTGGCCGCGTTTCGCCTCAAGTTTTTCCATGAATTCGTTAGTGCAATTCACCATCGCGTTAACCATAGAGTTCAATCGCTCTTTATGAAATGCAGGTTGCGCCATACGGCGTTGTTTACGCCAAAAGTCACCCTCGCTGGTAAGCAAGCCTTTGCCTAAAAGCATTGCCAGTACATCGTAGCCAAAGCTTTTTATAAAGTTTTTGTTGTTGTCTTGCAACATATACTTTACAAGCTCTGGGTCTTGCACCACCATTATGTTTTTGGCTCTAGATGGCACCATGTAAACACCACCTTGTGTGTCCCTGTGTTTGTTTAAGAAACTAATAGGATCAAGGGCAAAATCGAGTCCGGCACCGAAAAACCAATTGCCTTTTACGGCAGGTGGTAGCTTTAGTTTAGTAGTAGTTTTCATATAAACAGTTTCAGACAATGAGGAGCAAGTGGTATGGTCAAGTTTTCATTGGGCACCTTGACGTGCAAAACATTTCACAATGTACGAAATGTAATATACCTACCCAAATACAGACACGCTCAATTTGGGCAATATATAACTTTTAAAAACTTACTTTGTACCGTTTGTTGGCAGCGATGCTATCCATTCTTTTATTAGGGCTACCCCTTCGGTATGAATCATTTTTCGGCCCAGCTCAGGCATCATAATTCCAGGGTCGTCTGAGTCCATCCGGAAAAGCATAATTGAGGCATCCGGATTACCTGGGTCTATGTCATACAGGCGTCCTCCTGAGCCACGCCCAGCTGCCACTGGCGACTTGTTTATACCCAATGCGGCCGGATTTTTTTGATGCCAATCGAGTAACAAACCAGAGGTATTGGCTGGTGAGCCATCGCGATGGCAGTGAGCACAGTTTATTTCTAGGTATGCACGCGCCCTGTCGTTAAGGCTGCCGGTGCTCGGTTCATTCCAAACAGGTACTTTGCTTATAGTTGCCATGTCGGGCAGTTCGCCAACAATGCCCGCTTCGTGCCACTTCTCCAACTGGTTTTTACTGCCATCGGTATACAAGTAGTCTTTGTTTAGGTTTCGTGCTTTTGGGCCAATGGGGGTCATGTTGCCTTTGTTTATGTGGCAGCCTTTGCATTGGTTCATATTAGGTATCACATAATTTAGGTTGCGCTTGCTGCCATCGGTATGCACCCAACTTACATCCTTACGAGCACCAGCAACTTCAAGTATAGCATCCGTTTGTTCATCGTTCCAGATGTAGGGTAAGGCTTTCCAACCTTTCTCTTCGTGCACTAGCAAGCGGGTTTCCATCAATCGTCGGCCTTTGCTTTCATCGCGCATGTCGTGCGGGTAATAGAAGGTTTTGATGATAGTAGTGCCAACCGGAAAATCGAACACGTCCTCATCATTAAACGGCGCAGGCTGGCTGCCATCTGGTAGCTTTATAAAGCGTGCTTTGTATGCATAATCTGAAAATAAAGGCGTGGCAAGGTCGTAAGGCATTACACCAGGGGCAGGGGTTTGGCTAGCTATATTGCCCGTAAAAAAACCATATTCCGAAAGTTTTTCTGGCCCTAGTGAAACCTTGGAGCCGCCACTATCTGGCAATTGTGTAGCTTCTGGCTGACCTTGGTTACAAGCCCAGAAACCGAATAACAAAAGCAATAAAAAAAGGGTATTATTCTGGCTCATGCAATTAACCTATTATGGTAAAACAACGGTTTCAAGTTTCGGCAACTCACAGTTATAAGCGCTTGCATCACGGTTTAAGTTTTTAAACCCATTAGCTGCATCAACCATCACAAAACTCGCGTTTTTGTTGTTTCTAGCACATATAGCCCTATCTGCTGGTAGCTTTCCGTTCACGGCAAGGCTTGGGTCAATGTATCCATCGTAAATAATACTTGGCACATTAAAGGCGCTTTTCCACAATATGAGCTGGCCCATTTTGTTTTGCATCGATGGTAAACCAAACGAGCGCTTATACTCGTTGTTGTATATCTGTATAGCCGATGGGTATGGGTTGAAAAGGGAATCGGTAAATTCTTTTACCGTTAAGTAGCATACAATACCAGTGCCTATTGTGCGGTTAAAATGAATCTTGTTGTCAAAAATTTCTACATGGTTGGTGCCCAGCACCAATACACCCGTGCCAGGTGGCACTTCGGCCACGATATTGCCTTCGGGCGCAAAGTTTCTTAAATTGTTATCGTGCACGTTGTTGTTGTACACCCTTACATAGCCGCCATTGGTTTGCACTAGGCCAGGCATATCAAATACTAAAATACCGCCCGTGTTTTGGGTAGCTTCATTGTCATATACATCGGCATACAAGGTGTTCTCAATTTCAATGCCTGCCACGTTTTGGAAAGCTAGGTTGTTGCGCACTATCACATGGCGGCTTTGGCCTACATATATGCCTGCATCGCTGGCGCCAATTGCTTCGCAGCCCTCAATCAATACATTATCGCAGTTTACGGGGTAAAAACCATAAGAGCCGTTGCTTTCGTGTGGGCCACGTGTCCATTCGGTTCTCACGTTCCTAAAAGTAAGGCCATTCACTTCCTGTGTTTTTATAGCATCACCTTTGGCATCCCAAATAGTCAATCCTTCAATAGTAATTTTAGTGCAGTTGTTGGCTCTAATACCCTCGGCACCTTCGGTTTGGCCAGCAAACGATAGGTAGGTTTTATCTTTACCAGCACCTTTTATGGTTACGTTGTTTTTACCTTCTAGCGACAGGCTGCTGGTAAACTTATAATATCCTTCAGGTATCTCTATTACCGAATTATCTTCGGCCATGATAAATTTTTCTTGCAGGTCTTTTTCTATGTTTTTCCAATCGTGGCAAGAGGTTGCAAATACTAAGGTGGCGAAAATGAGGAGGTAGCGCATAGCGGTTTGGGTATAGCAGTCTGTATTTCCTTTTACTAAATGTAATGAACTTCTAAGTTAAATAATTTAAGGTAAAACTGTAACGTTGCAATTTTTCCATTTTCTTGATTTTTTGCCATTGAGCCCTAAGCGTGGCTATTGGTGCGCTATTTGGCTGAAAATTGCTGCTCGCTACAATTGTTATTAATAGTTAGAATGTTTAGAGCGTTGGTTTTTAATTTTAATTATGGACTGAATTGAAAAAATTAATTCCTGTTACTATTTAAATAATGCTTAAGTTGTGCTTAGAAATGGATGTTCATCAACAAAAGTGGGCATCCATTTATTACCAATTGCATTATTGTGTTGTTGGAACTATAAAATGGATTACTATGAGCCATGAAAGCTACAAGGGTAACTGGAACGTTATCAAAGGAAAATTTAAACAAACGTATGCCAACCTTACAGAGGACGATTTGATGTATGCTGAAGGTAAGGAAGAAGAAGTGCTAGGCCGTATCCAACTTAAGATTGGAAAAACCAAGCAAGAAGTAAAGGACCAAATTGACAGTTGGTTGAAATAATTTAGCTGTTTAGTACTTGGGGCCGGAGCATATGCATAGCATTTGTTCCGGCCTTTTTTTGTTTTGGCGATAATTTAAAATTGGTTGGTAAACTTTAGAAAAGGAGATAGTCTTATCTTTAAGTTACAAATCATCCGCTAATGCTACGTATCCTTTTTATTTTTTTCCTTGCCCCGCTCTGGGTGTTTTCTCAAAACATTGATAGAGGCCCCGTGGTTGGCGGTGTTACCGATACCTCGGCTCGTATATACATTCGCACCACGACTCCACAGCAATTTCAATTGGAGTATAGCACCGACAGCACTTTTGCAACTTCGCTTTCTCGTTTAATCATTACCGACTCGGCAGGCTTTTTGGCTCGGATTACCGACCTCGATTCGTTGCAGGCTGCTACCAAGTATTGGTACCGCTTCAACTTTGGGGGTGTGGTCGATTCAGTAACTGGCAGTTTCAAAACCTTTCCGCTGCCAGGCACCAAGGGTCATTATAAAATTATAGTGGCATCGTGCAATTACAATAACAACGACCCTATTTTTGAGAGTGTACAAGCCTTTGCCCCCGATGTATTTTTGCACCTCGGTGATTGGAACTGGGCACCTAATCCTTTAGGCACCGATTACAATCTTTTCCCCCAGAAGCGCGCTGAGTCGTTTGCCAATAGATTTAATGACCGCATGATGCGTACTTATGTGCTGCCCAACACACCCATTACCTATACCTACGACGATGATTACACCGAAAACGACTCTGAAGGTTATACTTATCCCCGCGACAGGGTAGAGGTAATAGGTGGTGAGGTTTTTAACCGTTTCGAAACATACCCGCTCGATTCGAATATTAGGCGTGGTGCTATTGAAGCTTATCACGACTTTTTTCCCGGTTACCCGTTAGTGGATAGCGTAAATGGCATTTACCATGAATTTACGTTGGGGAATGTGGAGATATTTATGACCGACGGCCGCCTGAATCGCGACCCTAAGTTTGAGGCATTTGTGTACGATAGCGTAGAAAACAAATGGTCGTTTAATCCGCCTCTGGGGCATAGCATGCTTGGCGAAACCCAGCGCCAATGGCTGCTTGATGGACTTGAAAACTCTGATGCCGATTGGAAGCTGATTGGCAATGGCGTAGTATTTAATAGGCAATACAAGCGCATATTAGATGTTGGGCTGCTGCTGCAGGCCATACAGTTTAGCTTTGGTGGTGTTAATGGCTCAGGGGGCACGTTGGCTTCTCAAATGTCGTATAATTGGGTGGGTTATCCTGAAGACCAACAACCGCTTATTGACGGCTACGCCAATGGCACTATCAAAGACATTTTGTTTATGAGCGGCGATAGCCACAGTTCGGTATTAGATGATGGCACCAACGGAGGCATTCCGGAAGTTAATTCAAGTGGTTTAGCTGCAGGCGACGAAGGTTTTTTGAATTACTATATTGATTCGGTAGGGCAGTTGATTGGCTTCCCACCCGTAATTGATAGTGTATGGAACGGTGGTGGCAATGGCGTAGGGAACAGGAATTTTAGCGATACTTACGCCCAAATTGAAGTATTTGGCAATGACAGCCTGCGCGTATGTGTAGTGGATGAAATGGACCAAACCCTCGGTTGTATGACCTTAATACACTCTAGCAAAAAGCCAACCGGTGTTGAAACGGTTTTTGGTAAGCCCGACGAGTATTTAACCTTGATTTTTCCGAACCCTACTAAGGACCAGATACGGCTGGTAATTAGCGATAGTTACATTCCGCAAGCCTCTGATTATGTTACCATAACCGATATAAATGGCAGGCAGGTGCAGCGCTTTAGCCAAAAACAATTGTCGAGTATGGCATACATCATACCACTTGGCGAGTTTGCACAAGGAACTTATTTGTTGCATTATTACTCAGCCACCAAAGGAGTAGAAACTAGGAAAGTATTAGTAATGAAATATTAGTGGGGCAAATTACTTCTGGTCTTCTTTGATGCTTTTCCAGAATTTTGACGCAAACACGAAGTTGTTCAACTCGGTTTCTTTAGAGGTCATTACTTCTTTGCCTGAGCCTTCCCAGTGCACCTCGCCTTCGTGTATATATATCACTTTGTCGCCAATACCCATTACCGAGTTCATATCGTGCGTATTGATAACCGTGGTAATATTTAAGTCGAGGGTAATTTCTTGAATCAACTCATCAATTACAATAGAGGTAATAGGGTCGAGGCCAGAGTTTGGTTCATCGCAAAATAGATAGCGTGGCTTTTGTACAATAGCACGTGCTATACCTACTCGTTTCATCATACCACCGCTTATTTCCGATGGAAATTTTTTATGGGCGCCCTTTAAGTTAACCCTAGACAATATTTCGTCTACACGGGCTGCTTTTTCCTTCTTAGTCATGCTGGTAAACATATCCAACGGAAAGCGCACATTATCTTCTACAGTCATAGAATCGAATAGGGCATTGCCTTGAAATAGCATACCCATTTCCATGCGTAAGTGTTTACGCTCTTTATCGGTCATCTTTACAAAATCGCGATTGTCATATAGTATCTCGCCTTTTGTAGGTTCATACAAGCCAACCATGCATTTAATTAGCACTGTTTTACCTGCGCCGCTTTTGCCTATTACCAGATTGCATTTTCCTTCGTTCATGGTAATATTAATGCCCTTAAGCACATCATTGCCATTAAACGATTTATAGAGGTCCTTAACTTGTATCATAGTAGCAGCGCGGCAATTAAAAAGTCAGCAATAATAACTACTATACTGCTATATACTACAGCACGGGTGCTTGCCTGCCCTACACCAACTACACCACCGGTGGTATGAAAACCTTGGTATGCAGAGATGGAAGTAATGATGAAGGCAAAAGACAATGATTTGATGAACATAATAATGGTGTCAAAATCTCGGATAGGGTCTTGCAAACCACGGATGAACTCGGTAGTGGTAAAACCGCTTGTGCCTCCCAAAGCAACCAGCAAACCGCCAACTATGCCAAAAGCAACGCCAAAAATAATAAGCAATGGCATAACCAGAACTGATGCCAAAACCTTAGGCCCAATTAGATATGAGGTGGTATTTACCCCCATTATTTTCATAGCATCTATCTGCTCTGATATGCGCATGGTGCCCAACTCAGAAGAGATATTGGAACCCACCTTGCCCGCCAAAAGCAACGCCGAAAGGGTAGGCGCCAGCTCAAGCATTAATGAGTCGCGCACAATAATACCGATGTACCACATCGGTATCAAGTTTCCTTGCAGCTGATAGGCAAACTGAACAGAGGTAACCGCCCCAATAAACAGCGTCATAATAGATATGATACCCACCGAGCCAACGCCAATTAGGTTCATTTGCCTGAAGAGCTCTTTCCAATACATAGCAGCTTTCTCGGGCCTAGAGAACAGGCTATAAAGCGTTTTTGTGTATCGTCCTAAATGGTAAAAGAAGTTCATTCGGTGTTTTAAGATGTCACCAAAAATAGAGTTATTTTAACTATTTTTATAAGGAACACTCACTACACCTAAGTTTTATGAAAATAGTTGTTACTGGTGCCACTAAAGGCATCGGCCGTGCTGTAACCGAAGTTTTTGCTAATAATGGTTTCGATATTGCCATTTGTGCAAGAGACAAATCGGATTTGAAGCAATTGGAAAGCCAGCTGAAGTATAAATTCTCGACCATAGAAGTGATTGCAGTAGCCGCCGATATGTCAATTAAAGCCGACGTTTTAAGGTTTGCAGAAACAATTAAGGCCAAATGGGAAACTGCTGATGTTTTGGTAAACAATGCGGGAACGTTTCTGCCGGGCAATGTATCCACCGAGGCGGATGGTACCCTTGAAAAGCTTATTGAAACCAATTTGTATAGTGCCTATTACATGAGCAGGGAAATTTTGCCGTTGTTGCAAGCCAATGACAGGGGGCATATTTTCAACATCAGTTCGGTTGCGGGCACCAAGGCTTATCCTAATGGTGGGTCTTATTCTATTTCCAAATTTGCGATGACTGGCCTATCCAAGGCATTGCGCGAGGAGCTTAAAACCCAGAATGTGCGCGTTACTAACGTTATACCGGGTGCAGTGCTTACGGCATCTTGGGAGGGCGTAGATTTACCTAAGGAGCGGTTTATTGATGTGGAAGATTTGGCACAGCTTATTTACGATTGCTATAAGGTATCGTACCGCACGGTTGTAGAAGATCTGGTGGTGCGGCCTATGCTCGGCGACCTATAAATGCGACTAAAAATTATTTATTCTGTGCTTTTATCCTTTTGCAAGCCTTTTTTGTAATAAAAGTGTATCTTTGTGGTATTAAAAACAATAATTTTTCAATTAAGTACAATGCAACAAGGAACAATTAAATTTTTCAATGAAACTAAAGGTTTTGGTTTCATTAAGGCTGCTGATGGCAGCACAGAGTATTTCGTACACGTGAGCGGCTTGAAAGACGAAGTTCGCGAAGGTGACGAGGTGACTTTCGAACTACAAGAAGGTCGCAAAGGATTGAATGCTGTAAATGTGAAGTTGGCCTAAACCACCATCATATAACTTAAAGCAAACAAATTCATGGAAGCCACACCCGAAACGGTGTGGCTTTCTTCTTTTTAGCACATTTACTTTTTTATTCCATTACTTCTTGTACTTTCCAGGTTTTGGTTTTTTTATCCCAGTATTGCCATTTCTCGTTCATTATATCATCCAACGATTGAGGATATTGATGGTCTATTTTGCCAGTGGGCCCATTGGTAGTATCAAATGTAATTTCGCTCTCGTACCAATACATGCTAGCTCCCGGATTGGTATGCACTATGGCCTTACTCACCGAACCATTTTGGGCAAATTCAAGGTCAATGCTAATGGTGTAGCTATGCCGTACTTCCTCCATTCTAATAGTTTCCCGTCCATATAGGTCATATAATATCACATTCCTCTCGCCATTAACCCATGGGGTTATCTCCACCGAAACAGCACCGTTTACATATTTATGCAAAATAGTCTCATTGGCTGGCTTGGGTGCAACGGGTTTTGTAGTAGGTTTAGTAGTTGGCTTAGGCTTTTCTTTGGCTGGAGGAATTACCTTGGTTTGATTTAGTTTTATGGGTGTATCAATTATAACCGTATCCTTTAAATCGCCTGTTTTTAGCACCTGCATAGAGTCTTTCAACACCGATATTGAATCAGAAAGCGAAGCAACTTCTTGCCTTATGGCCTTCAGCTCCTCCAAGGTTTCATTACCGTTATCGCTTTCACAACTGGCAATGGATATTAGCAACAACAATAGTGGGTAAAGTTTGTACATAGGGCAGTGATATATGTGGTTACAAATTATGATTTAATGTTGTCGGATTCAATAATCGCGCCAAAATCATGACCCCTTTTCGATAAGATAGTTAGTGAACCCAATAAATTAGCTTTTGAGGGTGTATAGGGCAGGGGGTAAGCCACTTTTTTACTAATTTTGGTACACCATAAAAATGGCTTGCAAGGTTTTTGGGAGTTATAGTATATTCCCCTTGCAATTGCCTAAAAGCACCAGTACCCTATGAAAAACCCAATTGAACAATTAGAAGCCAAACGCCAAGAGGCAATGCTTGGTGGCGGCCAGAAGCGAATTGATGCCCAGCATGCTAAAGGCAAACTTAGTGCCCGTGAGCGCATTCATTTCTTGCTTGACGAGGGTAGCTTTGAGGAGATTGGTATGCTGGTTACCCATCGTGCCCAAGATTTCGATATGCAGAAACAAGTGTTTTTGGGCGATGGCGTGGTAACAGGCTATGGTACCGTAAATGGCAGGTTGGTATATGTTTTTTCTCAAGATTTTACGGTATTTGGTGGCTCATTGTCAGAAACCCATGCAGAGAAGATAGTGAAGATAATGGACCTCGCCCTGAAAAACGGTGCGCCACTTATCGGCCTTAACGATAGCGGTGGTGCTCGTATACAAGAGGGTGTGGTATCGTTAGGCGGTTATGCCGATATTTTTGTGCGTAATGTAAAAGCAAGTGGTGTGATACCTCAGTTGTCGGCAATTATGGGTCCATGCGCTGGCGGTGCAGTTTATTCGCCTGCCATTACCGATTTTATATTGATGGTGGAGCAAAGCAGCTATATGTTTGTTACTGGCCCCAATGTAGTTAAAACCGTTACCCACGAAGAAGTTACTTCTGAAGAACTGGGCGGTGCCCATACCCATGCCAGCAAGAGCGGGGTTACCCATTTTGCCTGTGTCAACGAAATTGAGTGCATCAATCACCTGAAACAGTTGTTGAGCTATATGCCACAAAACTGTGAAGAAGATGCTCCTGTATATGCTTACGAAGCAGGAGGCAATGAAACGAGACCTGACTTGGCCAACATTATACCTGCCAACCCACAGCAACCTTACGATATGCGCGAGGTAATTGAGGGAACTGTTGATGAAGGTAGTTTCTTAGAGGTGCATAAAGAGTTTGCCGAAAGTATAATTGTAGGTTTTGCGCGCATCGGTGGTCGTAGCATTGGCTTGGTAGCCAACCAACCTGCTCACTTAGCTGGCGTGTTGGATATCAACTCATCTCGCAAGGGAGCACGCTTTGTACGCTTTTGCGATGCTTTTAACATACCGCTTTTGGTATTGGTTGATGTGCCTGGCTTTTTGCCTGGTACCGACCAAGAGTGGCATGGCATTATTACCAACGGCGCTAAGTTATTATATGCCTTTAGTGAAGCCACAGTACCTAAGGTTACCGTTATCACCCGCAAAGCCTATGGTGGTGCCTATGATGTAATGAGCAGCAAGCATATTGGCGCTGATATGAATTATGCTTGGCCAGCTGCCGAAATTGCTGTAATGGGTGCCAAAGGCGCTGCGGAGATTATCTTCAAAAGCGAGATAGCTGCGGCCGAAAACCCTGAAGCCAAGTTACAGGAAAAGGTTGACGACTATACCGAAAAGTTTGCCAATCCATACCGCGCAGCGGCCCGTGGTTTTATAGATGAGGTCATTCGCCCTGAAGAGACCCGCCATAAATTGATACGCGCCTTTAAAATGCTGGAAAACAAGGTTGAAACCATGCCTCGCAAGAAGCACGGTAATATTCCATTGTAAACGGCATCTACTTTTAAGTCCTATTTCATGGCTTCGTTTGCCTAGCGAGCGCACGGCTCGTTTTCGTAATAACTGTGTTTTCGGTAGCTATCCACTGGCGCGATATACCGCGGCATGATGGGATTGTGCCCACTAGTTAATCGCTAGTTTCAATATCAACTTATGGCAAAAACAAAAACCGCCACGCAAAAGCGAGGCGGTTCAGTATCGTTACAAGCGGTTAGCGATTATTCGCCAGCTACTTCTTCAGTTTCAGTTGCTTCTGAGGCAGCTTCTTCAGTTGCAGGAGCTTCAGCAACAGCTTCTTCGGTTGCAGAGGCAGCAGCTTCTTCAGTTGCAGGAGCTTCAGCAACACCCTCTTCGGTAGCAGGGGCAGCAGCCTCTTCAACTACAGGAGCTTCAGCTTTCACTTCTTCTTTAGCAGGTTCTGCTTTTGGCGCCTTAGGGGCAGCTTTCTTAGCCGTTTTTGCTACTTCAGCAGGAGCTGCAGTTTCGTCAACGAAAGGTAGTACGTGAACGAACACCTTATCGTTTTTCTTGCGGGTGAAGGTTACAACACCGTCAACCATTGCGAAGATGGTATGATCTTTACCTAGACCTACACCGTCGCCAGGGTGGAATTTGGTACCGCGTTGGCGGATGATGATGTTACCAGCGATGGCACCTTGACCACCATAAATTTTAACGCCCAAGCGTTTGCTATGCGATTCGCGTCCGTTATTCGAACTACCGGCGCCTTTCTTGTGAGCCATTGTTTGTTTTTTTTATAATTGCGGCGGTTAGCCGTGATTAAGCAATGTTGTCAACTTTAATTTTGGTAAGGTACTGACGGTGACCTTTTTTCAATTTGTAACCCTTGCGGCGTTTTTTCTTGAAAATGATTACTTTGTCACCTTTCAAATGTTCTTCTATAGTGGCTACCACTTTGGCACCAGACAAAAACGGAGCACCTAGAGCGATACTGCCATTGTCGTCTTTAAGCAATACGTTCCCAAACTCAAGTTTGTCGCCTACATTGCCTTCCAAACGGTGAACAAAAATGCTCTGCCCACCTTGAACTTTAAATTGTTGTCCTGCTATTTCTACGATTGCGTACATCGTTGCTGATATTGATAAAATTAAACGGACTGCAAAGATACAGTGCTTTCATAAAAATTACAACTCTATTTAGCACAATCTTCCGTTGAAGGGCATTTTCGACTCAAAATTAAAGATTTAAAATTGAAAATTGAGCTACAGTGTGGGTTGTAGGCGATAGGTGCATGTTTTTTTATTTTTAAACACTATCGTGTGGGTTGTTTTAAGCGGTATTGAAAGGTTACACCTCTCTGATTATTTTTTTAACCAACCATGGTCATTAAGCAAAGCAGTAGTTGGTTGTTTAAACCGCTATTAAACAAACATTACCTTAATGTGAAGTATTGTGTTGAGGTAACTAAAGTCTTGTCGCAACAATAGAAACACTTTACCTTTATTTTATGAAAAACCTGCTCTTACTCATCTGCCTATTGGCTGGCTTTACTGCACATGCCCAATGGGTTTTGCCCGGTAATATGTATGCCGATTCCGTAAATGCCCCGTTCTATTATGGTGTGGCATCTGGCGATCCGTTGGCCGATAAGGTAATTATTTGGACGCATTATACCCCCGCTAACTACAGCGACCCAGCAGTTACCCTTACTTGGGAAATGGCTTTGGATAGTAATTTTACTACCCTAACAACTTCCGGTACGGTAACTACCGACTCTACAACTGACTGGACAGTGAAAGTGGATGCGGCTGGCCTTGCAGCTAATACCCGTTATTATTACCGTTTTCGCGATGGGCAGGGCAACACTTCTCTTATAGGGCGCACGCTTACCGCCCCGGTTGGCGATGTATCGAACCTTAAGTTTGCAGTGACCTCTTGTACCAGCGTATTCTCGGGCTATTTCAACGGTTACCGCCGCATTGCTGAGCGCAGCGACCTTAATCTGGTGATTCACCTTGGGGACTATATTTACGATTTTATCGATGAAGCGGAAGAAGTTCGAGTGCCCGACCCTTATGCTGTAAAACCTACCAACCTTAACGAATGGCGCGAAAGGCACCGTTACTATATGCACGACCCTGATTTGCGCTTGGTGCGTCAAATGCACCCATTTATGCACATGTGGGACAACCACGACATTGCAGGCGACCGCGACATTACTACTCAAGCATTTTTTGAATGGACACCTAGCAGGGTAGTAAATACTCAGGATCAGAAGCGTTTTTACCGCACCGCCAGCTATGGCGATTTGGTGGATATTATCATGCTTGATATTATGATATGGCGCGACGTGGATGAGGTATCGCCGGGTGAGTTTAGTGTACTGGGCACGGAGCAACAAACTTGGTTTTTGGATGCGCTGCAACAGAGCACCGCCAAATGGAAGGTTGTAGGCACCCAAAAGATGTTCAGCTATTGGGGTGTTACGGGTGCCTTCCCGAGCAGTTTCAACCAAGGTACTTGGGATGGTTTTACTGCTGAGCGTGCGCTGGTGCTAGATGTAATTGAGGATAACAACATTGAGAACGTCATCGTTATCAGCGGCGACTCCCACCTATCCGTAGCTTGCGATTTATCAAAAGACCCTACTAACGGCAGCGTGTACGATGGCAATACTGGCGATGGCGGGCTGGGCGTAGAGTTTTGCCCAACCAGTCTTACGCGTGGTAATTTTGACGAATTGGGCCTGCCAAGTGCCCTCCTTGGTATCTTGTACGACCTTAGCTACCAAGGCAACCCGCACCTATTGTACAATGAATTTACCGAGCACGGTTATGGCGTGTTGGACATTGGTGAAGACAGCACCACCGCCAGCATTTGGTGGAGCGACATCTTCCAAATAGCCAATACCGAAACCCTTGGCAAACAATTGGTAGTGTACAATGGTGTAAACCACTGGAAACGCGATGGGCAAACCTACAACCCCGTTTCAGTTAACGAGGTTTTGGGTACTAACGAGCCGTTGGTTAAGCTATACCCCAACCCGGCAGATAACGCCATCAATATCGACCTTACCGTGTCTGGCAATGAGGTGGTAAGCATCAGCATCATTGAGTTCCACTCTTATAAGCGCTTAAGCCACTTAAGCACTTTATCTAAAAGCGTGCAAGGGCAATCGGTTATCACCCTGCCCATTAGCCACCTAAGCGCGGGTATGTACCTCGTATTTATACAAGGCGATGGCTGGGTAAAGGCGTTGCCTTTTAGTAAGCTGTAAATTGGTTGATGCTTGCCTCGCCTCGGGCGAGGGTTAATGCTTGCCTCGCCTCGGGCGAGGGTTGATGCTTGCCTCGCCTCGGGCGAGGGTTGATCGGTTAACAATCCTTCTATGCTGTCTTAAGCCTTTAGGTTTAATGTGGCATGTAACATTAATCTTAGTTCACCTTGCGGGTTGCCAAAGGGCTTGAATAAGAGCATTTCATCCTGAGTCTCGTTTCAAACGAGATCGAAGGGCATGTCATCCTAGGCGGGAGCTAGCTGTCATTTCGAGTCTCGTTTTAAGCGAGAAGAAAGCTGCGTGGGCTGCTGGGCCGAGCATTGAAGCCTATAGGACTGCTTAACTGCTTTTGCGAAACTAGAGTTTATTGCCCACACCGTTTCCGCTTATGGCGGAAAATGCAAGCGGATGCTTGCTGCATGGTTCGCACAAGTGGAGGCTTGTGCGAGATAGGGTGGCTTGCGCGAGATAAGGGAGGCAAAAAATATAATAAGGATAGTTTTAAATTCTAAGGAATAGCTTAGTTTAGCAAAGTAACACTTTTATGTAAATACATTATGGTAGTAAAGTATCAATCTCGAATTAAAGAAATACAAATTGAAGAGATAGAGGTAAATGCTTACAACCCTCGAGAAAGATTTAATGAGGAAGAGGAAGAAGAGCTTATTGAGTCTATCTTGGAAAAGGGCATATTAAATCCGATTATTGTATATTTTGATACTTTAAAAAGTAAGTATATAATACTAGATGGGGAGAGGAGGTATCGAGCTTGTAAAAAGATAAACATTTCGACAATTCCAGCAAGAATATTGCTAAATGAGCCAAGTGTTTTAGAATCTCTTTCTTTGATGTTTCATGTTCATAACGTTAGAGAGGATTGGACAGAATTTGCTATTTCAGTTACAATAAAAAGGATAATTACTGAGATGGGTAAAAATTTACAGGAATTAGATTCAGACATTATTAAAGAACTTTCGAAAATAACATCACTCTCAACGTATAAAGTAAGAAAATATCTAAAATTTCAAGATTACCCTCAGGATGTGATTGACAGATTCCTTATTTCAGAAATAACGGGAAAAAAAGATTCTGGACCAGATCCAGATATTTTGTTAGAAATGCATAGACCCATTCAAGAAATTAAGGAGCAGATGCCTCAACTTCTTGATGAATATTCGATTTACAGCATTATTAATGCATGCATAGAGAAAAAAGATCTTGGTATAATTAAAAACAATAAAGAATTCAGGTTAATATCCCAATCATTGTCTGCAGCAAAGAAAGGAGAAATTGACTCCCTAATATTACGGGAAAATCTTGAGCGGTTGTTTTCAAATGTAGCTTACACCCCCAGTATGCTATTTCATGAAACAGCGGAAACTTTGTATAGGTATAAATCTACCATTAAAGCGTCTGAGTCGTTTCTTGAAGTACTAAAGCGCGCTGATTTTGGTTCATTAGACCAAGAACAGAAAGACGAGGTCCGACTAAAGTTTAATGAATTATTGCAGATTATTGCTTCTATTAATGAAAATATATAAAACATTATTTTGGAAGCAATAGAGTCTATATTAATTCCCCATTTTAGTGCTTCAGGATATATAGTTCATACGGACGTCCCTAAAGAACTAACCTATACGCCAAATATTATTTTTGAAAAAGGAAATAATATTACTGCATTTTATTACAGGTCTTCAACTGAAAAATTAAGGGAGGCGATACTTCAAAGAATTAAGGAAACAAAGCGCATTGCACGAAAAATATTAGAACTTAATATTGTATTTGATAATAAGCCGAAACAATCCGATTTAAGACTTTGTAATTTGTATAGATTAGGTGTTTACTATATTGAAAATGGAGAGTTAAAACAATATTCCGAATCGAAAAAACTGCTTGGTCGAAAGGGAAAACCACAGCTTCCAAATACATTTATTTTTTTTAGCTCCAAACAGGATTTGGAGGAACGCATGTTAGCAAAGGAGCATATTGAGTTTGAAAGAGAATCCCACCATATTCCGGTGTTTGCTAAATTAGTTGAGGACGATCAAAGGTATAACAATACAATAACAGACTTAACTGAAATGATTTATGAGCTGATGGACGATTCGCATTATGTGCTATGTATATTATCAGATGAATATAGAAAAATAGTTGATTTGGAGGTTAGGAGAGCATTTGAATATTTTGAGCCAGAGGAAATTCTAATGTTTGTAAAAAACAATAAAGTGACAAAGGAGTCTTGGGGTACGCTTTTGGCATATATGGAAATGGCCGGTGTGCCTGTAAAATACACTGAATATATAGATAATAGCGATTTTAAGAGGAAATTCAATAGAAGGTTGATGATTGTTATTAAAGAGCTTCACTCCAATCATGGGATTGATTTTTTAGGTTGATGTGATTGTACCCCTGCCCATTCTAATTTCAAATCCAAATGCACTGAGTTTTGGATTTGTAATCCGACTGCATAGTTCATAAGCCAACTTTTCCCACACCACCCCCGTGCATAAACCCCACCACACCCAAAGGCAGCGATAGCTATATTTACAGGTAGTTGCGGGTTGCGAGTTACGGGTTGCGAGTTTTTACAGTCCATCTTGATACTCACTACTTGATACTTGATACTGCCAACAATGGGTTTAAAAGCACTTCTTATTCGTCCATACGCCAACTACGTTGCCCGCAAGGTGCGGCAGTGGAGCGCGCGGCCTATGGAGAGCCAGGAGGCGATTTTTAAAACCATCATTGCCAAAGCTCAACACACCGCTTTCGGCAAAGACCATGATTTTGTAGCAATAAAAAATTACGAGGACTTCAAGCAGCGCGTGCCTATCAGCGACTACGAGCAACTGAAGCCTTACTTTGAGCGCATCAAGCACGGCGAGGCGGATGTTACTTGGCCGGGCAAGCCCAAGTACCTGGCCAAAACTAGCGGCACTACCAGCGGTACCAAGTACATCCCCATTACCAAAGATAGCGTGGGCAACCACTTTTATAGCGCACAAACGGCCATGATGCTGTATATGGCCGAAACGGGCCAGTACAATATTATGGATGGCCAATTGATTTTCCTTTCGGGCAGCCCCGAGCTGTCCGTGGT
The DNA here is from genome assembly GCA_027486795.1 of Sphingobacteriales bacterium. Classification (GTDB taxonomy): domain Bacteria; phylum Bacteroidota; class Bacteroidia; order Chitinophagales; family CAIOSU01; genus CAIOSU01. Next base: position 91,643 of record JAIXOI010000055.1, read on the forward strand.
AAACGGCATACATACGGGCCGCCTGAGCGGCATTGTAAACCACGAGATACCGGCCTACCTAAAGGGCAACCAAGTGCCTAGCCGGCAAACCAATTGCATGGACGATTGGGAGGCCAAGCTGGACCAAATAGTGGAAGAGACCATAAACAAAGACCTTACCCTAATAAGCGGCATACCGCCCTGGGTGCAGATGTATTTTGATAGGCTACAGGCTAAGACTGGCAAACCAATAAAGGACATTTTCCCCAATTTTAAGGTGTTTGTGTATGGTGGGGTAAACTATGAGCCTTACCGCGCCAAGCTGGAGCAGAGCATCGGTAAATCGTTGCCTTCGGTGGAGACGTACCCCGCTTCGGAGGGGTTTATTGCCTACCAAGACACCCAAACCGAACCCGGCCTGCTGCTGAACGTAAATTCTGGCATATTCTTTGAGTTTGTGCCCGCCAATGAGTATTTCAACGAAAGCCCAACACGACTAAGTTTGAAGGATGTGCAATTGGGCGTAAACTATGCCCTTATTATTAATAGCAATGCTGGCCTTTGGGGCTACAGCATTGGCGATACGGTAAAGTTTGTGAGTACAAAACCTTACCGCTTGGTGGTTACGGGCCGCATAAAGCACTACATATCAGCATTTGGCGAACACGTAATAGGGGAGGAGGTGGAGCAAGCCATGCTGCACGCCGCCCAGCAAGCAGGCGCAAAAATAACCGAATACACCGTGGCCCCGATGGTGGATGCGGGCACGGAGCTGCCCTACCATGAGTGGTTGGTAGAGTTTGAGCAAGCGCCAGCGGATATGCAATATCTGGCGCAGCTACTCGACGAACAAATGCAGGCCCTCAACATTTACTATAAAGATTTGATAACGGGCAGCGTATTGCAGCCGCTAAAGATAACGCCGTTGCGAAAGGGGGCCTTTATTGATTACATGAGGAGCCAAGGCAAGCTGGGTGGGCAAAACAAAGTGCCGAGGTTGAGCAATGACAGGGCCATCGCGCAAGCCCTGGCTAGATATGAGATGAGAGATGAGAGATGACAAATTAGAAAAGGAAGGTTAAATGAATATGTAGGGATTAATGGTATAGAGGCAGTTAGTTTTTTGCATTTGTCATCTGTTATCTGCCATCTGTCATTTAAACCCTATTTTTGCACCAATTAATGATAACGCATTAAGTAGCATATGGGAATAGTTATAATGGTGGCACAATTGCTACTGGGTTTGGGTCTACTGGTTTTTATACACGAGCTGGGCCACTATATGGCGGCACGTGCCTTTGGTATCAGGGTCGAGAAGTTTTACGTTTTTTTCGATTTCAACGGCATTAAGCTATTCAGTAAAAAGATAGGCGATACGGAGTATGGCATAGGCTGGTTCCCTTTGGGCGGCTATGTGAAGATAAGCGGTATGGTAGATGAGTCGATGGACCTAGAGCAGTTGGCCAGTGAGCCGCAGCCGTGGGAGTTCCGCACCAAGCCAGCCTGGCAGCGTTTAATAGTTATGATGGGCGGCATTATCATGAACGTGCTGTTGGGCATCATCATATTTACGTTTGTGCAGTTGCAGTTCAAAAAAACGTACATACAACCTGCACTTATACCACAGGGCATTTACGCTTACGATTTGGCGCAGCAGTACGGCCTCAAATCGGGCGACCATATTGTGGCCATTAACGGCAACCCGATTATCAGGGTAGAAGATTTGATTTCGCAAAAACTATTGTTTGCCCCAGCTATAACGGTGGTAAGAGATGGTGATACGCTGCCTACTATACAGTTTCCGAATAACGTTTTTGAAGAGCTAAAGCAATCGCGCACGGGCCTAATAGGCCTTGAAAACTTTGAAAGCTATGTGGATAGTGTGGTGCAGTTTGTGGGCGAGGGTCATGAAACCCAAGCCTATAAAATGGGCTTGAAAAAGGGCGATGTAATCACCTCAATAAACGGCAAGCCGGTAACGGTGTTTGGCGATTTGAAGCAACTGCTTGCCGAGTATGATAGCCTTGCTGCCGATGTAGTAGTGCTTCGCGATGGCCAACCCGTAACCTTGCACACCGACTCGATAGAAAGTGGTGCATTGGGCTTTCAACCAGGTCCTGACCCCAAAAAACTATACGAGCCATACGCCAAGTCATATACCTTTGGGCAGGCGCTGGCGTGGGGTACCCGCGATGGTTTAGAGGCTATGTATTACAACGCCAAAGGCCTTTGGTGGATAGCTACGGGTAGGGTTCCTGCCCGCGATTCGGTGCAAAGCCCTATTGGCATAGCCCGAATTTATGGCGGCGAGTGGGATTGGGCCCATTTCTGGAAAATAACGGGCCTTATCTCGTTCATTCTCGCATTTATGAACTTTCTGCCGATACCCGCCTTGGATGGTGGCCACGTAATGTTCATTGTTATTGAGGTAATACAGGGCAAACCCGTGAGCCAAGAATTTATGGAGCGAGCCCAGAAAGTGGGTATTATTTTGATTTTGGGCTTGATGCTGTTTGCATTCGGCAACGATATTTTAAAATCATTTGGCATATAAAAACCACCACCAAACATGAAAAAGTTGCTATTTTTGTTCTTGGGCGTTGCTATGGGATTATCGGTTACGGCGCAAGGTCCTTCGGTAATGGTTATTCCCTTCGACCCGGATATGTACTTCTCCGATTCGGACCAAGGTTTAGCCGAATACAACAAACTGAATGTTAAAGAGGTACGCCAGCAGTTTCGGTATGGCCTCAACATGAACCTCAATGCCCGCATCCTTTCGGCGCACAACACCAAAACGATGCTGACCGATACCACTGCCGATTTGGCCAAGGATTTGTACTCCATTTACAAAGGCATCAGCTACTTCTCTGATAAGAGCATGGCCTCTTCGTCGGTTACAGGCGAAGACCCAGAGCCAACGGGCAAAGGTATCATCGGCGGCGTGTTTAAAAAGAACACCAACAACAAGGGCCAAGACAATGCCAGCAACAGCAAATCGTCGAACCAGATTGAAGCGCGCAACTACATGAACGTGAAAATACACAACGTGGCCATGCTAGAGTACTTGCACAATAAGTACGGCACCGAAGTGTTTTTGTTCATCAATCAATTTAATTTGGTTACCAACTTTGAGCATTGCTTGGACAGGGCGAACAACGTTTTCGAGCGTGAGGTGATGATTCACTTTTCGGTGTTTGATTATACCGGCAAACAAATAGCCGGCGATGTGGCTATAGTGAACCTACCTAGCAACAACAACAATCTTGATTTAATCATCAAAGAGAAGTTTCCAGTAATAGCCGATTACATAAAAGGCCAATTGCCTCATAATTCTACCATTGGTAATGATGCAGTTGCACCAAATAGCATGATAAAGCAAGATTAATTTGCGATAACGTTTCGCTTATTTCAAAGTTTAATTTACTTTTGTCGTCCCGTTCTTAATAAAGGTTTTTAATTGCTGTGCGTTTTGTGTCTTTGGGCATGAAAGTAAGCTGATGGGAAATTGCCCGGATGGCGGAACTGGTAGACGCGCTAGATTCAAAATCTTGTGACTGTGAGGTCGTGTCGGTTCGATTCCGACTTCGGGTACTAAGGCCGCTTCGTTTTACGAAGAGGCCTTTTTTATTTGCTAAAACCATTGCGTTATTTTGTGCTATGGCAAACATAAAAGAGGGTCCATACTTTGAGGCCATCAAAAAACATTACGTTGAGTTTTGGGGTAAAAAGTACACTGAGCTTACCCTCGCCGAAGGCACGGTTGCCAATTTAGGTCCGCACTTTAAAGTATTGGAGTTTGAGCCCCAGCAGCCCGACGATATGTGGTGCTATGCTACCGTTGGCACATCAAACCCAAAAGAAGGCGGCAAGCTGGAGCTATTTATGCTCTCCAGTAAACAGGATACCAGTATAGTTGAGTTGCTATACAGTACCGCTTACCTGCACCGCAACGGCGATGGTTTGGGACTAGACCACACCGTTAACTTTGGTAAACCTTGGCAAGACAACTCCAAGTGCGACCATGCCATCGTATCGCCGCCTTACACCGAGCCTCAAGAGTTTATGGAGATATTGACTGCTGCTGGCATAACTAAGTTTTATTGGCTGCTGCCCATCACCAGTGCCGAACGGGATTATAAAATAGAGCACGGCGCAGAAAAGCTAGAAGAGCTGTTTGAAGCACATAACATGCAATACTGGGATGCCAATAGGGAAAGTTTGGCGTAGGTTTGGTGCTTATAGTTGTTTTTACTCCGCTTAAATAGTCGTAATTTAGCACCATGCAGAGCATCTTCACCGACAAAGACGAGCAACCCACTTCCGAAGAACTTCAAATCTTTTTGGGTGCTACTTTTCCGTATTGGCTTGAGTTGGCCGCTTTTACTAAATCATCGTTGCCACAAGCCGCTGGCGGATGGAATTTTGCTGGCGTTAACTTCGGTTGGGGCTTTCGTATAAGCGATAGCCGCAGGGTTATTATTTATCTATACCCACGGGCGTTGTTTTTTACTGTAACCATGGTGTTTAATGCAAAGGCGCAAGAAGCCATTTTGTCAAGCACCGTGGCCGACAGCCTAAAAACTGCACTACAAGCCGCCGAAGAGCAACCAGAAGGTCGCAGTATCAGTCTTGAGGTACGCAATGCCGAAGTGGCTGCCAACATCAAGCAATTGATTGAGATTAAGTTGGCGAGCTAGTTTCTCTACAATTTACCATGCTTACTTATAGCGAGCAGCAATCTAACGGCAAAAAAGGCCGCAATAACAAAAGCCACCACACCCAATACGGGCACGTTGTAGTAATGCGGCGGTATATCGGCATGGATGATGAGGGCGCTGCCTAGTATCATGGCGGCAACCACTATGGAAAAGGCTATGCGGTTGGCAACGGTGCTAAAGTCGTGGTTAAAGCGGTCGATTGATGGCGATTCTACATCAAAGTGTACTTTGCCCGCTTTCAATTTCTGCATAATATCCCTAATGTCCTTTGGCAAGGCAACAAACGTTTCGGCAAAATCCATGTACGTTTCGTACACGTTACGAAGTAGTTTCTTTGGCTCGTATTTGCGGGCAATGAGGCGCTCTACATACGGCTCCATGTTTTTGATGATGTTGTACTTTGGGTCGAGGAAAAGGCCCACACCTTCAATCATTACCAATGCCTTTAATAGCAGCAGTAGGTTTTGAGGAACTTTTATTTTGTAGGTAAAAAACATGCGGTTCAACCCATCCATTACCTCGGTTGGCTCTATCTCGTCCAGACTTTTATCGGGGTATTCCTCGAAAAAGTCCATGATGTCGTACTCTAGGTCGCTCAGGTTTTGTATTTCGCCGCCTGCAAACTCCTGTAATACTTTTATCAGTGTTTTGCTATCGCGGCGTGCTAGGGCCAACATCATGTCGCCCAACAATATCTTGTCCTTCTCAATAATGGTGCCCATCATACCAAAATCAATAAAGCATACTTTTTTGTTGGGCAACACAAAAAAGTTGCCTGGGTGTGGGTCGGCATGAAAAAAGCCGTGGTCGAACACTTGCTCGAAGTATAGGTTTATGCCATCGAGGGCCAACTGGCTGCGCTCAATGCCATACTTAGTAAGCAGTTCTAAATTCGTTACTTTAAAACCGTCAATGTATTCCATGCACAGCACATGCTTAGTGCACAATTTAGGGTAAGCGGTGGGTACATAAATAAACTCGTTGCCCGCAAAATTGCGCTGAAACCGCTGTATGTTGGCCGCCTCTGATCGAAAATTGAGCTCTTTCATGATGCTGCGCTCAAACATGCGCACCAGCCCTACCGGCTGAAACGATTTGCTCTCGGGGAAATGTTTCTCCACAAACCCAGCTAAGTTGTAGAGGATATATATATCGGCCTCAATGTTGTCAATTATATCGGGCCGCTGCACTTTTAGCACCACCTGCTCGCCGGTAATTAGCGTGGCGCGGTGCACCTGCGCCATACTTGCCGAGGCAAGGGGCGTATAGTTTATTTCGGCAAAAAGCTCTTCAAGAGGATGCTTGTAGTTGGCCTGCAGGGTGGTTCTTATTAGTTCGGCATCAATGGGCGCTACATGGTCTTGAAACTTCTCAAACTCATCAATCAATCCTTGGGGCAATAAATCGGGCCGGTTGCTGGCTATTTGCCCAAACTTAATGTACGAGGTACCCAACTCCTCGAAAGCCAGCCTTAGGCGCTCAAATCTAGTAAAATCAAACACCGATTGTCCTTCGCGGGTAGGCACCCACTTTTCGTTTTTAGGTACCAGCTTACTAAAGTAGGTGTGCGATACAAAATCGGCAAAGCCATACTTAATTAATATGCTTATTACCTGGCGGTAGCGCTTAGTATGTTTAAAGGGAGATTCATTAAGGTCCATCAATAGCGGTTGATGTTACTAAACTAATAACAATAAAATCTATAGATGGTGAGTAAAATCAGTATTGGTATGGATAATGGTTAGGTAAAAATAGTGGCAGTAATGCTCAAAACCGATGTTGAAACCTTTAACAATATACTTAGCATATTGCGCTGAAATGGCTGTTTTGCGAGACAGTTTTCATTGGTTAAAATACTAACCGGCTCCAATATCCACTTCTTACTACGGCCTCAATCTTTAAAGTTGCCTTTGCGCTTTTCCATGGTGCTCATAAAGGCTTCGTTCAAATCGTTGGAGAGTATCATGGCCGCATTCCAGGTGGCAATGTAGTTTAGCCCATCTTCTACGGAGTGGTCGCGGCTGTAGCGTATCATCTCCTTACTTCCCCTTATGGATAATGGCGATTTGGAAGCAATTTGTTCGGCAATTTCCATCACAGCTTTTAGCAGGCTATCCCTATCAGTGTAGGTACTGTTAACCAAACCGCAGGCTTTAGCCTCAGGGCCCAGCACTTTGCGGCCGGTGTACGCCATTTCGCGCACCATGCCATCGCTTATCAGTTTGGGCAAGCGCTGCAGGCTACCCAAATCGGCAACCATACCCATGTCAATTTCTTTTATGGTAAAGTAAGCATCTTCGGTGCAGTATCGCATATCGCAGGCGGCCACAATATCCAATCCACCGCCAATGCAGCCACCATGTATGGCAGCCAACACCGGCTTGCTGCAACGCTCAATAGCATTTATGGGAGCTTGCAGCACCTTCACAAAGGCTCTAATCTTTTCGCGCACCCTGCCTTCACACTCATCGGCGGTTTCTTGCCTTATGGCCATCAAAAGCTCTAGGTCAATACCCGCACAAAAGTGCTTGCCTTCGCCTTGCAACACTATCACACGGGCATCGGGGTTGGTATCCAAGTCCTCAAAAACCGCTTGCAGTTCGTTCCAGGCCAGCTTGTTCAAGGCGTTGGCTTTGTCGGGCCTGTTGAAACTCACCGTTGCCACGTGGTTCTCAATGGTTAGGCTTAGGGTCTGGTAGGTCATGGTTTATGCGTTTGGGTGGAAGTGCAAGTTATAAAATTAGGTTGGTTTGTTAGCCAGCGAGACTACTCCACCAGCAACTTCCCATTAACGGCCTTGCCGCCGCTGCCAATGCGATAAACGTAAATGCCCGGCGACAACCCTTCCAAATTTATCGTCCATTCACCGAAGCCGTAAGGGTTGAGTGAGTGCTTTTGGGTGATGATAGCTTGGCCGGATAGGCCAAATAGTGTAAAGTCTATCTCAGCATTGGGCGTGCCGTGGTTGAGCAGCACACGCGCGGTATATTTGGCAGGGTTGGGGTAAACGGTTATTTGCGGCCCAGAGGTTTCAATGGGCTGTATGCCCACCTCGGTGATGGTATCGCAGCCAGGCACGAGGCACCCCATACTGTCGAGCTTTAATAACCAGAAGTCTTGTTCAGTAGAGTCTCCGAGGGCGGGGTCTCTTTGAGTGTTCCCAAAACATAAGATATCCCCATTTAGTGTGTCAAGTTTAATATCATAGAAGTAGCAAGTACTGTAAAGTCCCGAAATGGTGTTGTCATTAAATGAGTATTCCCGATACCATAATACATTTCCAAGACTATCAAGTTTTGCCACATTTCCATTTACTCTATTGAACTTGTTGATACCGGCTATGAAGATACTGTTGTCTTGCGCAACTCTAGCTTGAAAAATATATCCGTACCAATCAATCAATTTTCTCCATACTACAATTCCGTTGGAATCTAATGTTGTGACAAATACGGCGTCTTGCAGCGTATCTAATCTTCCCCACATTACTAATTTGTCTCCCCTTAGATTTCTATCTATGCCAGCCTCTTTATCAAAACCATTGGTGCCGTATAACTGTATATCTACAACTGCACCTGATGTATCTAATTTCATCAAAAATGGATCGCTGCTGTTACTGTAGCTGGTTGTGTATCCCGATAAATATATGGTATCCTCCATTGCTATAACTGATTTACCATAGTCATAAACACCCCCTCCATATAACCAAGTGTTAACGGTATTTCCTAACGTATCTAATATCCACACAAATACTTTTAAATTACCTGGGGCAAACGACCTAGTGCCCCCTGTAATATATATAAGGCTTCTATTTGAATCATAATAAATGCTATTAGGCAAATCCTGCTTTTTACCACCAAACATTTTAGACCAAAGAGTGTCACCTTCAGAACTAACTTTAGTAACCAAGACGTCTTCAGACTCACTGGACGTATCAGCATATGCCCCAGCAATATAGTAAGAACCATTTCCATCACTTGTAACCCCACCCGCCCCATAGTTTATGGTTCGAGTTATGCCTAATCCACCATAGCTCTTAGCCCATAACAGGTTCCCATTAAAATCCACTTTCAAGATTTTGGTAATAAAAGTTGGATCGGTTTGGCTGGCTGGGCCTGTTCCAAAAAGTATGTACCCATCAACTACTTTATAGGCAGCTGCCCCAAGCTCACTCCCATAGTTTATGTCATAAGCTTTGCTGAAAGTATTCTGTGCGTAGGAAACCAAGGTGGTTCCAACGCACAGAAGAATTATCAAAAACGCTTGCCAAATTTTCATCACTTTATTATTGATATCTTGCCATTCTGCACAACCTCACCGTTTTCAGTTATAAAAAACAGATACATCCCGTTTACAAATGGTGAAACGTCAATGTTCGTAGTCGCTTTTGATAATATTGTTTCATATTGTTTGGCCCCCATAATGTTAAAGATAGTGAAAACGGTGCTCGGGTTGCTTTCGTTTGCCGATTTGTATTCCAGTATCAATTCATTTTGGGTAGGACCTGTGGAACATTTATTCTATTTTAATCCCTAGGAATTGCCTTCGTGATGGCTGCGTCGTTCGAACCCGGGTTCGAATCTTCCACAAAAACAAAACCCTCCGAATTTCGAAGGGCTTGGCATTATTTAACTTCTCTGTGAACCCGGAGGGATTCGAACCCCCAACCAACAGAACCGGAATCTATCATTCTATCCAATTGAACTACGGGTCCTTGCTTATTTCTAAGATGGTGCAAATTTAATACCTTTTACACTGAAATTGTAGCTGCGGTTGAATAGTTTTGCAGTTAACTAAAACTACCCCCATGTCGCGCCACAAAACCCCAAAGGAAAGTGAAACCATTATGACCGAGATAGTGTTGCCCAACGACACTAACGCGCTACATAACCTACGGGGCGGCAAAATTTTGCATTGGATGGATATTGCCTCGGCTATAGCCGCTGGCCGCCATGCAGAGGCAGTAGTGGTTACGGCCAGTGTTGATTCGGTATCGTTTGAGAACCCCATAAAACTGGGCGACGTGGTTACTATTAAAGCTACCGTTACTAGGGCGTTCCGCACTTCGTTAGAAACCTACATTGAGGTAACGGCCGAAAACCTACCCAGCAAAACACACTACAAGTGCAACACGGCCTATTATACCTTTGTGGCGCTTGATAGCAACGGCAAACCAAAGGTAGTGGCCCCTGTAGAGCCTGAAACAGCAGAAGAGCAAGAAAAATTTGCAGGTGCTATGCGCCGCCGCGAGTTGCGCTTGGTATTGGCTGGCCGCATGAAACCTGCCGAGGCCAAAGAATTGCAATCGCTTTTTGCCAACCTAGAGAAGTTGTAATTGGCTCCAAACATTTTTAAGTTTTTGCCTGTTGTTATGAAGTATTCTCTTCATTAACGAGCTATGAATCAATTTATACAGCGCATTAATACCAATATTGAGCCTCTGCGCCAACAGATAATCAAGCATGAGTTGTACCAGCATATTGATGATTTGCCAAGTTTGCGCATATTCATGAAGCACCATGTTTTTGCGGTTTGGGATTTTATGTCCCTTTTAAAAACGCTGCAAAACAACCTTACCTGTACTACAGTTCCTTGGTTTCCGGTGGGAAAAGCGGATACACGCTTTTTGATAAACGAAATTGTAGTTGGCGAAGAGTCGGATGTAGACATGGAGGGAAATAGAACCAGCCACTTTGAGCTGTACTTGCAAGCCATGAGGCAAAGTGGTGCCGATGTAAACCAGATAAATGTTTTTGGTAAGGAGTTATTGGAAACGGGAAGTTTTGAATTAGCCTTCAGCAAGGCGGAGGTTTCGGATACGGTGAAAGACTTTGTTGATTATACGTTTAGTGTGATTGATAGTAAAAAAGCGCACGTGCATGCGGCTGTTTTTACTTTTGGTAGAGAAGATTTGATACCAAGCATGTTTATTGCATTGGTAGATGACCTAAGCAATAAGCTACCAGAGCGTGTTGCTTTATTTAAGTATTACCTTGATAGGCATATTGAAATAGATGGCGATCACCACAGCCAACTGGCTATGGAAATGACCTCAATTTTATGTGGCGATAACGAAGATTATTGGCAAGAGGCTGAGGTTGCTATTTACACGGCACTGCAAAAGCGCTTGGGCTTATGGGACGGGGCTTTAGCGGAAATAAAAAGCTATAAAAAACAAGCAACCCCTCAATTTTCAAACACTGCCGCCTGTTAATCGTTATCCCTTACCTGCAAATATCATCTAACGTATTGGGCGTATTCGGCCTAAAAACCCTCGACGGTAAATAGCAAGCAGTGGCATTGCCGGGGCAGTAACCAGCCTCTTTGAGCAAACACACCGAGCCACTATACTCCAGCGTATCGCCATTGGTGAGCAAAAGCTGCACCCAGTAGGTGTAAACTCCGTTTACGGGTATGGTGGCCAACGAATCTTTTTTACCGTTCCAGATACTGGTGTAACCTGAGTCGATGGGTAGGTTGCGCAGGACGTTTAGCGTATCGGTGCCTTCAAGCACGGCACTGTTTATTTCGGCAGTAAAGTTGCTGTAGATATTGAATTCCGTTTCTTGGCTATCGCGGGCAGGCAAAAATAGGTTAGGTATATAAAAGGTATCGGTGCCGCTAATCTCAAATACGGCTTCGGTGCGGCAGCACTGGCTTATGTTGGCATAGGCAAGGCTACCCGCATAGGGGTCGTCTTTTTTGGCACATGATGCTAGTATAGCAATGCTTAGTAGTAACAGTATGCCTTTTCTCATATCAGTTTTTATAGGTTGCTAATTTAGATGATAAATGTCAGTTTAGCACACATTTGACCGTTGGGCTTGTACCTTTGTAGTATGGAAACCCAAGAAAAACGGGAAATTAAAACCCGCGAAGATGTAAGTCTATTGGTGCGTAGCTTCTATGCCAAGATACGTGAGGATAACTTTATTGGTCATTTCTTCAACGAAACCATTACCGATTGGGAAGGGCATTTAGAAAAGCTGACCGATTTTTGGACGGGCAACTTGCTTGGCATACCCGGTTACAAAGGCCGCCCGCCTATGGAGCACATAAAGCTTGATTATGCCTACAAACATACCATTGAGCCTGCCCACTTTGGTCAGTGGCTCAACTTGTGGATAAACACCCTCGACGAAAAATTTACGGGCGATAAAGTGGATTTGGCTAAAGACAAAGCAAGGCAATTGGCCGAGTTTTTTATGTTCAGGATATACAATGCCCGCCCACAATCTGTTGGCGAACAATAATTCCCTTACTTAACCGACTTAATAAATTGACAGCGAGCAACTCTTTGCTGGCAAAAAGCGTATTATCTTTAATTGATTAAAACAAATCTCTTAAGAGTGGGAAAACCAACATCAGTAGCACAAAGCTTTAAGGAGGAGTTAATGAACAGCCTAACCCACGGCTTGGGCTTTTTGCTGAGCGTGGCAGGGTTGCTTACGTTGGTTTTGTTGGCTTACGAAAACGGCAATGCTTGGCAGATATCCAGTTTGGCGGTTTTCGGGGCAAGCCTTACCATACTCTACGGCGCATCAACACTTTACCACGTTGCAAAGCCCGGTAAAGTGAAGCAGTATTTGCGCATTTTCGACCATGCGGCTATTTATGTGCTTATTGCAGGTTCTTACACGCCATTTGCGCTTATTACCTTAAAGGAACATGGCGGTATTCCTTTGTTTTTTGTGCTATGGGGCATAACTATAGTGGGTGTTATTTTCAAAGTGTTTTTTGTAGGCCGGTTTAATCTGCTATCTACCATACTGTACTTGGCCATGGGCTGGATGGCTGTATTTGTTTACGAGCCAATGCTGCATAATCTTCCTTTCAATGGGTTGGTGCTGCTAGTGGCTGGTGGCCTTAGTTACACCCTCGGTACTGTGTTTTATTTGTGGGACCGTCTTCCGTTTAATCACGCCATTTGGCATCTATTTGTGCTTGGAGGCAGTATATGCCACTTTATGGCGGTGTATTATTCTTGTATGCCCGAACAGTGTTAAGGGCTTCCTGCTGTTTTACTTTTTGAGATTGGTAAAGTTATTCTAAGGTTCATTTGGTCATTTTATATTACGTTGACAAATAGGTCTTTCGTCTATTGTGTTTGGCAACAACGGCTTTTTGTAATATTTTAGCCAGCCTTAAACCAATCCTCACTAATGAAAACTTCCATATTAAGCCTACTGTTGTTGGCACCTTTCATGCTTTTTGCCCAACAGCACGACCGTTGCGCTTCTTTTGATATTGTAAACCATTGGGAGCAGCAATACCCTGGTACTAAGCAAAAGCTTGACGACGTAATCAAAACCGCGCAAAACCATAGTAAGCAACAAGATAAACGTAATGGTTCTCGCTCAGCGGATACTATATACCGTATACCAGTAGTGGTGCACATTGTATACACTACTGCTGCAGAAAACTTGGCAGACTCTTTGGTTTACAGCCAGATTGAAGTATTGAACAAGGCTTTCCGCCGCGACAATGCAGATACCTCGGATACCCGTGCCGAATTCAAACCTTTTGCCGGCGACGCTGGTATTGAGTTTTATTTGGCAACCCTCGACCCTGATGGCAACCCCACCACCGGCATTACGCGCACCGTTGGCAACCCGCCACCGTTTTTTGGTTTCTCTCCGTTTGGCGATGAGGTTAAGAAAAACTCGACTGGTGGCAAAGATCCTTGGCCTACTGATAGGTATTTGAATATTTGGGTTTGTAACCTTTTTAATGGCCTTGGGGTGTTGGGTTATGCCTATCCACCAGTGGGTAACTTGAGCAACTGGCCAGCGGGTTCAACACCTGCCGATACTACCTTGCAAGGGGTGGTTATTTACCATGAAGTGTTTGGTTTCAATAATCCGTTGGCCTTGGCTAGCCCAGCATATAACATTGCTGCCGAAGGCAAAACTTGTGTGCACGAAGTGGCACACTACCTTGGTCTTCGCCACATTTGGGGAGATGGCCCATGTACCGAAGACGACTTTGTGAAAGATACTCCGGAAGCATCTGATAACTCGCAACAGCAGTGCAATTTTACTTTGAACCAATGTGCTCCAACCTGCCCGTTCTTGCCCGATTACCCGAACATGATTGAAAACTACATGGATTACAGTGCCGATTCGTGCATGAATATGTTTAGTTATGGTCAAATAGCGGTAATGAGGGGCATTTTGGCTACTTATCGAAGCCGCCTGCCCGAAATTACTTTTGGGGTTATTAAGCCTAATAGCGTTGGCGTTAGCCAGAATACTTTTGTAATCGGCAATACCGATTCGTTGTTGGTTACCATTGACCTAACTCGTTGGGTAAATGGCACGGCGTATCCTTATGTGTTCTCCACTGGCGATTCCTTGAATAGCAATGTTACGGGTCCATTTACTGCTACTGATTGCCAACAAGTAGTATTATACCCAGGCGATTACTTGATTAACGCCGCTGGCGATACGCTATTCTTCAATCCTGGCGATACCGTTAGCCTATTTAGCGATGGTACGGTGCAAATTAACGAGTTCAGGCCTTCAGTGGGTATCAGCAATGTTACTGGCCCTGCTTTCAAAGTTTATCCTAACCCTGCAACAGGGGTGGTTTCAGTAAGTGTAGGCGGTGTCGCTCAAATTCAAGGCTTATCCATTATAAACCTTTTGGGCGAAACGGTATTTAATCAATCAACTAATTTGGGTAGCTACACTACTGTTGATGTTAGTAGCTTGGTTGCGGGCATTTACCTAGTGCAACTGAAAACGGCACAAGGAATATCAGTGCAGCGATTGGTAATTGAATAAACCCATTTTCAAGACAGAATGACAGAAGCAGGTTTCGTGCATACGAAACCTGCTTCTTTTTGACCCTGTAGTAACCGATGGCATGGTTTGTGAAACCCTTTTCTGCAGTAACTTATTTATTATATTGTCGTTTAAAAAAGTAGGACAACTGGAGGCATTATGCTTAAAGACATAGATTTTAAGAAAGTAACAGATTTAGCGGTGGCTGTAGTGCCCGATGAAGCGGGTAGCCCAACGGACCCAGAGCAGTACAAGGTATATCTTATCAATACAGGTATAGAGCCAATTACCAGCGTAATGGTTAGCTCTCATGGTTATGGTACTGTTGATGGCAAAGAAGTAAAAACTTCCGCCATTAGGCAACTGATTGAGTTAATTGGTGGCCAGCAGTTTATTGCTGTTGAGATTATTACCGAAGAGCTTAAACAGATTAATAATCAGTTTTGGGTAAGCTACTATCAGCGTGGGGAGCTTTTTGATAAAAAGTACGTCTTCGTTACCGAAAGTATCAACGAAGAATTTTTTACCCTTATACCGCTGTTGGGTAAGAAAGGCGTGATGATACGTTAATTTGAAAATTTGGAAATGTGATAATTTGAAAATTCTTAGTTGCCAAGGTAAAATGCCTGAAATTGGCGCAATGCCATTGCCCGATAGTTTTAGCTTAAATTTGCATCTCATTGTGGTCGTCATGTATTATTGCGATTCCAATTTCCAAATTTTCAAATTGCCTAATTTTCAAATTGGCTTAATATGTTACAAGACGAATCAACGTTTGATGCCAGTGAAGAACTGGAAGACGAACAGGAAGAACTATACGAGCATACCGTTATTAAAGTTGACCGAGGTCAGCAGTCCATACGTATCGATAAATTCCTGACCAATAGGATGGAAGCGGTAAGCCGCAGCCGCATACAGAACGTTGCAGAAGCAGGTATGCTAAAAGTAAACGGCGTTGCAGTAAAGGTGAACTATAAGATAAAGCCTTTGGATGAAATTACGGTGCTAGTTACTAAAGCATCGCATGAGTATTCACTCGATCCTGAAGACATTCCTTTAAACATTGTTTACGAAGACGACGCTATTGTAATCATCAATAAGCAAGTAGGATTGGTGGTGCACCCAGGTTCGGGTAACTATACTGGCACGCTTGTAAATGCATTATTATACCACTTTGGTAATAGCCTGCCTACAGGAGCAAACAGCAGAGATATTCGCCCAGGTTTGGTTCACCGTATTGATAAGGATACCACAGGCTTGATGATAATTGCAAAGGATGAGGCCGTAATGACCCATTTGGCTAAGCAATTTTTCGACCATACCATCAAACGGCGTTATGTTGCTTTGGTTTGGGGCGATGTGATTGAAGATGAAGGTACTATAAACGTGAACTTGGCGCGGAACCTTCGTTTTCGTAAAAAAATGGATGTTTTTCCTGATGGCGACCATGGCAAACATGCCATTACGCACTACAAAGTTTTGGAGCGTTTAGGCTATGTAACGCTGGTTGAATGCATATTGGAAACAGGCCGCACGCACCAGATACGCGTGCACATGATGTCGATTGGGCACCCGTTGTTTAACGACAGCACCTACGGTGGTGATGAGATACGAAAGGGTACCATTTACAGCAAGTATAAGCAGTTTGTTGACAATTGTTTTAAGCTTATGCCTCGCCAAGCACTGCATGCCAAGGTGTTAGGCTTTTACCACCCATTGTTGAAGAAGGAAATGCTTTTTGAAAGCCCATTGCCCGAAGATTTTGAATCGGTGCTAGAGAAATGGCGCCACTACAATAAATATAAAAAAGACTGAGTGCTTTTTTTCTCTGACAAATTGGCTGTTTCTGTCAGTTTTAGTCTGGCAATGACGCTTTGCACGAATTTTGTGGATAGGTAGTATATTTAGAATTGAACTATGGACTACAAAGACTATTACAAAGTATTAGGGGTAAGCAGGGATGCCACAGCTGACGATATCAAGAAAGAGTATCGGAAGTTGGCAAAGAAGTTTCACCCTGATAAGAACCCGGGTAATGTGCAGGCGGAGAAGAAATTCAAGGAAGTAAACGAAGCCTACGAAGCACTGAGCGACCCCGAAAAGCGCAAGAAGTACGACCAATTTGGTGAAAACTACAAGCAGTATCAAGGTGGCGCAGGCGCCGGCGGTTCTGCCGATGATTTTTTCCGTCAATACCGGCAAGGTGGTGGCGGTGGCGCACAATATCAAGGCGACTATGGCGATATGTTTGGTGGCGCTGGCGGCGGCGGAGGGGGAGGTTTCTCCGATTTCTTTCAAAACCTATTTGGTGGAGCAGCGGGAGGCAGTAGGCAATATGGCGGTGGCGCACGAAGCCGTGCAACACAGGGCCAAGACTACAACGCACAGTATGAATTGACCCTCGAGGATGCTTACACTGGAGTTGATACGGTAGTAAATGTAGGTAACGAAAAGCTAAAGTTAAAGTTAAGGCCCGGTATTCGCGATGCGCAAAAGTTGCGCATAAAAGGTAAAGGTGGCCCGGGTGCTGGCGGCGGCCCTGACGGTGATTTGTACTTAGAGGTATCCGTTAAACCACACCCTATTTTTGAGCGCAAAGAGGATGATTTGTACCGCGATATGCCCATAAGCGTGCCAACGGCAGCGTTGGGCGGTAAGGTTACCGTGCCTCTTTTAGAGGGCTCAATAAGTATGAACATAGCTGCTGGCACTAACAATGGTAAGGTGCTTCGGCTAAAAGGAAAGGGCATGCCCATATATGGCAAAGAAGGTGCAGGCGATTTATATCTAACTGTGCGACTGCAGTTGCCCGAAAACCTCACCCAAGTAGAGTTGGATTTGTTTGAACAACTGCGTAAGTTGCGGGATTAGTTAATTTTAAGTCCATGGTCGATAGTCGATGGTCCATGGAAGTATATAATTTGAAGGGAAATATTATTAACAACTTCCATGGACTATGGACCATGGACTATCGACTTACCGCCCTATGCGCATAATCATATACCTACTTGCTTTATTTATTGTTGGCTATGTAGCTGGCTGCTTGGTATTATACTTCTTTCAAGAGAAACTCATCTTTCATCCATATGCCCTTCCGCAGGATAGGGTATTCCATTTCGAACAACCATTTGAAGAACATTTTGTAGATGCTGGCGATGGCGTAAAGCTGCACGCTATCCATTTTCACCCAGCCGCGGCGAGCAAAGGCATGGTGATATATTACCACGGCAACGGTGGATGTATGGACCGTTGGGGCTTTGTAGCCAAAGATTTCACCGACCGTGGCTACGAGGTATTTATGACCGACTACCGCGGTTATGGCAAAAGCGGTGGCACTATACAAAGTGAAGCCCAGTTTATAAGCGATGCTAATGTGCTATACGAGTATGGCGTTGGTTTGGCACCTGGCAAAAGGGTAGTGGTGGTAGGCACATCAATGGGCAGTGGTGTTGCCCCAGGCGTAGCGGCCAAGCACCAACCCGATATGTTGATATTGAATACCCCGTACAACAGTTTATTGGATGTAACCAAAAGCCACACATTTGGCATTTTACCCATAAACTGGATATTGAAATACCACCTGAAAAGCGAAGATTTGATTGGGCAATTCAACGGCCCAGTTTACATCATTCATGGCACTGCCGACCGCACGGTGCCGTATGCTTGTGCAGAGAAACTGGCCAAGCGAAGCAACCCGGGCAATACTACTTTTATTACCGTACCCAATGGTACCCACAAACTAGGCAGCGACCCTGCGTATTTTCAGATGTTGGATGTTGCTTTGGAGAAATAATGCTCAGCCGCCGGTTTTTCTTACCATATTTACTTTAGGCTTCATTTGGCCGCCTTTGGGTGGTTTAGCAGCATTAGTGCCTTTGGCAACGTTAGGGGTGCCTGCTTTTTTGCCACCTTTTTTGTTGGAGCCCTGTTGGTTTTGGTTGGTAAGCGACATAGTATCGAGTATTTTGTTTGCAATAAAGTTAAGCTAAATTGTGCCTTACTTGCAACTCTATAAACAGGATAATTGCACTCAAAATTGTTATCTGGGTATCTGCAAATAGAATGATGGGATATAAAATTGATAATCAATGGTGAAACAATAATTGGCAGGCATCGAATTTGAGTACCATGAAGTCGAAATTGAATAGGTATATGGCCTTTTTGAACTTTACATTTGCCAAAGCGTTATCTAACTTACAATTCTATAATTCTCCAATTCTATAAATTCTGATTCAGACCCCATTATGGAAACCAAAACCATCACCTGGAAAGACGTAATACACTACACCCAAGCGGGCAACCCTAAGCCACCAAAACGCTTGGTTAAAGCCGACGCGGAGTGGAAGGCGCAGCTTAGCGATGAGCAATACTACGTAACCCGCCAGCATGGCACTGAGCGCCCAGGTAGCGGCGAGTTTTGCTCAAAGTTCGAGCCGGGTTTGTATGCCTGTGCTTGCTGTGGAACCGCGTTGTTCGATAGTGGTCAGAAGTTTGAGTCGGGCACGGGTTGGCCGAGTTTTACGCAACCCGTTGAAGAGGATGTAATCAAATACATTGCCGATAAAAGCTTTGGGATGGTGCGTGTAGAGGTGCAGTGCAATGTATGCGATTGCCACTTGGGCCATGTGTTTCCTGATGGGCCGAAGCCAAGCGGGCTGAGGTATTGTGTCAATTCACTTTCATTGGTGAAGGTGTAATTTAGTTACTGGTTACGAGTTTATGATTGCAAACCCAATTTTGATGGTACTAAGGCAATTGAATGGTATCCACTTTATTAAACAACCCGTAACCTATAACTCGTAACTCATAAAGTATATTTTTTCGTTTGCCGCGCCGAAAGTGTAAATTTACGCTCGTATGAGAGTAGGTATATTTTTTGGCGGCCCATCACGAGAGCGCGAAATATCTTTCGCAGGCGGTAGAACGGTTTATGACAACCTCAACAAGGCATTGTTTGAGCCCGTTCCCATTTTTGTGGATAGCCTAAAGAACTTGATATTGCTCGATTGGCAATTTGTATACAAAGGCACCATACGCGATTTTTATCCCCCACTTGGTCATATTCCCGATAGTCCCAATAACTTCCAGATTTATATTGAGAGTTTGTCAGGGCTTGACGACGATGAATTGCGGCACATGATAAGTAAGGTGGGTAAATTGATATTGCCCTATGAGTTGCCAGGCTATATGGATTTTGCCTTTTTAGCTATGCACGGTAGCTATGGCGAAGACGGCCAAATACAAGGCATACTCGAATCGTTGAATATTCCATATTCGGGTTCGGGCATAATGCCTTCGGCCATTGGCATGAACAAAGCCTTCCAAAAGAAAGCGTTGGAGCATGTTTCGCTGCCAACCCCCAAGTACCACATCATCAGCCGCAGCCAATGGTTGCACAACCACGACAAGGCAGGGCTTTATGCACAAGTAAAGGCGCAAGTAGGGGAGAAGTTGGTTATCAAGCCATCTAACCAAGGTTCATCCATCGGGGTATCAATCGTTACTGAAGATAGTTGTGGTGCTTTTGAGCGAGGAGTGGATAAAGCTTTCTTTATCAAACACTTGGAGCCGTTGGATTGGATTGATTTGGATGAGGAAAGCAAAGTGAGCTTCGTGCGCGACCTTGCCGATATCCGCGAAGGGTTGGGTATGCCTGTATTTGCGGGCCATGCCGACAACGACGGAGAGGTAGTAATTTTTCACCCCGAAGAGTTGTTGACATATATTGACCAATATTTTGACGAAAACCAAGAACCCTTGCGCTTGATGGCCATGGATGCCGAGAGCGAAGTAGTGGTTGAAGAGTTTATTTCGGGCAAAGAGTTTTCTTGCATTGTGGTGCGCAATGAAGATGGTAAAGCAGTGGCTTTGCCCCCTACCGAAATAGTGAAAGGTAAAGAGGTATTCGATTATCGCTCCAAGTACCTTGCTGGCTTATCGCGTAAGGTTACGCCCATTGAGGTGGATGATGATACCTTAGCGCGTATTCGCAAGGATTGCTTGCAGTTGTTCGATTTTTTTGGTTTCCACGTATATGCTCGTATCGATGGTTTTATTAGAGAAGATGGCACCATTTTTCTTAACGACCCCAATACCACTTCGGGCATGCTGCCATCGTCGTTTTTCTTCCACCAAGCCGCCGAAATTGGTTTAAACCCATCGCAGTTTTTATCCTATATTATCCGCACCTCTTTAGCCGAGCGCCAAAGCCAGCAACCCATGAGCCTCGATATTAAGCTAACCCTCGATGAGTTGGATAGTGACTTGATTATCCTTAAAACGCAAGCGTTGGAGAAGCAGCGAATTGGGGTGATTTTGGGTGGTTATTCGTCGGAAAGGCACATCTCTGTTGAAAGTGGTCGTAATATATTCGAAAAGCTTTCTTCATCGCAAAAATATGAGCCCATCCCAGTTTTCCTCACCGGAAACGATGAGCAGTTTGATATTTACCAAATACCGGTAAACCTAATGTTGAAGGACAATGCCGACGATATACGTGATAAGGTTTTGAACTACAAGCGCCACCCTTTAATTGAACAAATACGCCAAGAGTGCAGCGCCATTACCGAAAAATATACCGACGACACCATGACTTTTGAGCCACGCAAGCTCAATTTTCACGAGCTAGCCGAGTTGGTAGACGGTGTATTTATCGCCTTGCACGGTCGCCCAGGCGAAGATGGTGCTTTGCAAGCAATACTAGAACAACATAGTATACCATACAACGGCAGTGGCGTTGAGTCGTCGAATACGACCATAAATAAATACGAAACCAACCAGTTTCTTAAAAAGCATGGCTTTCAAGTTGCCGACCAAGTATTGGTATTTAAGGAAGATTACGAGAAAGACAACGACGGCACTATTGCCAAGCTCCTATCTGAACTAAAGTTTCCATTGATTGCCAAACCGGTTGATGATGGCTGCAGTTCGGCAGTAAAGAAGATAAAGAATATTGAGGAGTTGAAAGCATTCTTTACCCAACTGTTCCGCACTGCCGATGCATTGGAACCTGAATCGGCAAAGGTGTTGAAGTTGAAAGCCAAAGAGGAATTTAGCCGCAAGGATGTAGCTTTGATTGAGAGTTTTATTGATAGACAAGGCGCTAAATATTTTCTAGAAGTTACGGGCGGTATGCTTACGCACCATAACGAAGGTGCACAGCAAGACATAACCTACGAAGTGTTTGAACCCTCTGAAGCCCTTGCCGGTGGCGAAGTGCTATCTTTAGAAGAAAAGTTTTTAGCAGGTGAGGGGCAAAACCTTACTCCGGCAAGGTTTGGGCGCAATCAAGAAGAGTACGACCACATATCGGCAAAGGTAAAGGCCGACTTGGGGTTAGTGGCTAAACTGTTGAATGTTGAGGGTTATTGCCGCATCGATGCCTTTGTGAGGGTAACGGATAGTATGGATGTGCAGACAATAATTATAGAGGTAAACTCGTTACCGGGTATGACACCTGCAACTTGCATCTTCCATCAAGCAGCCATCAACGGTTATAAGCCTTACGATTTTATTGATGGTATTTTAGATTTCAGTTTTAAACGCAATCGAGTTGAAAGGTCTAGTTAGTTTTGTATTTAGCAGGGTGTTTGTAGTAAATATGGCAGCGGCACTGCTCATATTAGTAATGCTACTATTTGGTACCATGTGGTATTTGAAGAGTTACACTCGCTTTGGCGAGAGTGTTACGGTAAAAGACCTATCGGGCTTAACGGTGGCCGAAGTAGAGGAAGCGCTAACCAGCAGCAAACTAAAGTTTGTGGTATTCGATTCAGTTTTTGTGCCTGGCAAAAAGCCATTAACGGTTATTGACCAAGAGCCAAAACCATTGAGCAAGGTTAAAGAAAACAGAACCATCTACATCACCATTAATGCATCAAAACCGCCAAAAGTAGGTTTGCCCGACATTATAGAAAAGCCTTTTAGAGAAGCGACTAAAAAATTGGCAAGCGCAGGTTTAAAGCTCGATAGTGTTATTTATAGGCCTTCTGGCATAGATGGTAACTTTGTAATGGAGGTGCTCTATGGTGGGCAACCCATTAATGTGGGATATCGTCTTCAAGTAGGCGCTCGTGTTGATTTGGTAGTGAGTAGCGGCTTGGGCGACCCAGCCGAAGCCCCATGCTTGCTGGGGCTAACGCTTGAACAAGCAAAAATTCCATTAACGGTTAATTACCTTGCACTTGGGGCCTTGGTTTACGATGGTACCGTTACCGATACTGCAAATGCTGTAATTGTGCGACAAATACCAGAGCCGCAACCAGGTGTAATGCTTACGGTAGGCACCCCTATCGATTTGTTCCTATCAAGCAGTATGCCTCAAGAGTTGATTGATAACAACCCTTGTGACCAATTTCCGGTAGATACTTTGGGTATGGATGTTGAGCCTTGAACAAGGCAATTAATTGAATAAAAACAGTAGTGCTCAATACTCCTGTTTCGAAACTATAAAGATGATGCGAAAGCTGTTTATACTGATAATGTTAGCTACTGCTTCTTTGGCCGTTAATGCCCAAGTAGAGCAAGTAGTTGATTTGAAGGGTCGATATATACCGGTAGGTAGTAAGCAGTGGCATGCCATAGTTGCCCAAAAGCAGGCGAGCGATACCCTTCAATTGCCGTTTATCGACGATTTTTCTTATCGCTCGTTTTATCCTGATACTACTTTGTGGGGCAACCGCCAAGTATACATCAACAACGATTACCCAATAAATAAAATAAGTTATGGGGTGGCTACTTTCGATGGCATTGATTCTATTGGAAAACCATATCGGGTGGGCAACACAGGCTCAACCACCGGCGGTGCCGATACGCTTACCTCTAAACCCATTAACCTAAGTGCTTTGCCATTAGGTGTTGGCGACTCAGTGTTTTTTAGCTTTTCTTACCAACCGATGGGCTTGGGCGATTATCCGGATAAAGGCGATTCGTTGATGTTGGAGTTTAGTTTGGATGATACCACCTGGGTTAAGGTTTGGGCTGCCGATGGCTTTGACGTGCGCCCTGTTGGTCCAGAGTTTACACAAGTATTTGTATTGCTCGACAACCTTTTTTATTTCCGAAACGATTTTCGCTTTCGTTTTCGCAATCGGGCAACCATAACTGGAAACAACGACCATTGGCACCTCGATTATGTGTATATGGATGCCAACAGAACTATAACCGATACTGTGCTTAGGGATATTACGGTGTTGGAAGAACCTACTACCTTTTTGAAAAATTTTACCATGATGCCTTGGAACCAATTTAGCGGTTATGAGGCCACCGAAACCCAAACTAATGTAACGCTTTGCTACCGCAACAATTTTGCAGCCAGCAGTAGTATCGATTTCAGGTACCAAGCTTTTTCGCAAGTTAATAGTGCGCCAACTAATCAACTGTTTGCCAGCCCGCAATACAATTTCAATGCCTTGCCTCAATCTGATAGTTGTTTCACTTTTGGTGCGGCAGATTATTTAACCCCACTACAATCAATAGGCGCTGTTGACAACGACAGTGTGCTGGTAACCCTTAAAACTAATGTAACCAACATAGGCGACATTAGCCGCAACAACGATTCCGTTTACAACAAGGTAGAATTTTATAATCTATTGGCTTACGACGACGGCACTGCCGAAAAGGGCTATGGTTTGGCTGGCGCAGCGGGTTTAAAGCGCTTTGCTATGGAGTTTACGCTAAACGAACCGGATACACTTAGGGCCGTAATGATTCATTTTACACGCATCAATGAGGATGTAAGCAATGAACTGTTCTCGTTTTTTGTATGGAAAACACTGGATGTAAACAATACTGGGGTTACTGAGGATACCTTGTATGTTATCGATTTTCAAAGACCTATTTACATCGATAGATTTAATGGCTTTGCTACATTTGCCTTGCCCGAGCCTTTGTTGGTTGATGGCACTTTTTATGTAGGTTGGCAGCAAGTATCGGAAACAAACTTGCAGATTGGCATGGACATACAAAACAGTGCACGCCAGCACATGTATTATTTCTCCAATAACACGTGGTTTAGTTCGCAAATATTGGGTGCACCTATGATAAGGCCATTGCTAGGCAAGCAGGTACCTCTTACAGGTGTGGTTGAGCCCGTTGTAAGCTATACGGCAAGTAATATAAAAGTATACCCAAACCCTACCAATGATATACTATACCTCGATTTGCCCAACCAAGCCGAGGTTACCGTAAAGGTATTTGATGTTTCGGGTAAGTTATTGCTAGAGCAAGTGCAAGCCAGCAACTCCATCAATACCCAGCCATTGCCATCGGGTATGTATGTGGTGCAGGTTGTTGATCAGAAGGGAACTTTTGCGCGCACAGCCCGATTTATTAAACTGTAATGGAAAGGATAATACTCTTTGATGGGGTTTGTAATTTTTGCAATGCGTCAATCAACTTTGTGATGGACCACGACCCCAAGTACCGATTTAAATTTGCCGCCCTGCAATCAGATTTTGCCAAAGAAAAGCTAGCCAAAGCAGGTTTAAGTACCAGTGATTTCGATTCGGTAGTGCTCATTGAAGGCGATAAGGTATATACCCGCTCAACTGCTGCACTGCGCATTGCTCGGTTGCTATCGGGCGCATGGCCGCTTATGTATGGCTTTGTTATTGTTCCGCCATTTATCCGCAATGCCATTTACGATTTGGTAGCCCGCAACCGCTACCGTTGGTTTGGCAAAAGCGAAAACTGCCGCCTGCCAAGTCCGGAGGAGCGCGCGAGGTTTATTTGAGGGTAGCTTAAGCTATTTTGAGGAAGTTTATTGTGAATATTCCTTGAAGTCTTTCGATGGATCGAAATCGTTTTTCGTGGTAATGGAATGCAACTCGCTGTTTGGGTCTTTTGACCTTAAAATAGGGAACATGAGCTGCACGTACCAAGGTTCTTTTAACTGATTCCATGCACCAAATCGGGTAGGGTACTTTCGGGTAATTTTAGCCGTACCAAACATTACATCCCATATAAAAAGCAAGTTACCATAATTGCCGTTAGGATGCGACACGCCATCTTCAGCCGTTAAGCCATGATGCGCAAAGTGGGTACTCGGCGTTGATATGGTGCGCTCCACAACCCATGCCAATGGGCTAAGCACCTTATATCGGTATAAAAAACGGTCCCATTTAGTCTCACTATGCGCAAGTAGAATAACAGTTAGCTTTATAGGTAAGTAGAATAGATAAACATAACCCATACCCAAGTAAACCAGCATTGCCGAAAACCAAATGCCAGGCATGAAAGCATAATAAAGTGTTGCATTTCGGTAGGTTACTAGCACACCCATTTCCTCAACCACGTGGTGGGGCCTATGTAGTTTCCACATAGCCCTGTTTACATGAGATAGCCTATGCCACCAATATTGCGTCAGGTCATCGAGGATGAGGAATGCCAAAATATGCCACCAGAGTGAAGTGTTGGCAAAATAGTCTTGCAAACCCGGGAAAAGGGTAGTCATAGCGAATATCACCAAAAAGAATATACCGGGTTGTATTAAGGTAGGCAGCGTTACAAGGCTCACCAGCTCAATAGTAAAGTCGTTTCTCGTTCTTTTATCATTCAAGTACAAGCCACCAATAGCCTCTAAAACACCGAGTACCAGTAGCACTACCCCAGGTATGATTTTACTCCAAATATCCTCTCCCATGTTGCGAGATATGCTTTAGGCAACCAATCAATGTTGGATTGTTGTTGTAAGGTACGGTAAATGGCTCGTAATACAAAAATGGATGCTCCGTTTTACGGAAAGTGTTTGTTGGTGGACAAGTCTACGGTTTATAGGGAAGAGGCGCAGACGATACAAGAGAACTGCAATACCCACCTGTATCTTTCCCCGGCGGATGCGACTGCCGAAAAGCTTGAAAGGATTCTCGGGCAGACCGAGTACGAAGATGAGAAGGGCAGGGTAAAGGTGAGACCGTTGATGAGCAGGCAACAAATCAAGGCGCTTGGTTCGGACAAGGGTATCGCGTTGTTTCCCAACGCAAACCCGATGTTGTGCAACCTTACCCCGTATTACAAATCACGCTTCAGGAGCCAAACGATAATGCCTCCGTATGCATCGCTTTGCTGCCCTCCCTACGAGCAAGCCCTCCTTATTACTGAACCTTATTTAGAACTTTTTCTGAACCATGGACGAGTTTGACATATCGCAAGGGCTGGTAGCTTTCTTGGAAGCCCGCGATGCTTATGGCAACAAGGAACAACTGCGGTATTGGAAACAGGTATACTATCGGTTGTACAATCGCCAGTCAAAGCGAGAGCAAAGAAAACGGTTTGCACAGGTAACCCTTCTCATGCCACATTCAATGCTTAAGGAACTGCGCACCGCTTCGGTTATTGCCCGCATGCCCGTGTCTCGATATATTACCGATTCAGCACTGGCGTATACACGAAAAACAAAGCTGGTAATGCATACCCGAGAAATAGCTGAATTGCGCCAGATATTAAGCCAGATCGCTTCGGACATTAGATATCTGGTCTCAAAGAGTGATGGTAATTCTATTGATACTTTACAGGCATTAATCCAACGAGTATACGAACTGGAAGATATGCTCCAAGAATCCTTAAATAATATAAGTAATGTACCAATAAAATCTTCGTATGGAACGCACGGAATTATCCCATGATCTTTATCAAGATGGATTTAACGCCGGTTTTACCCTTCAGGCTTTTATGCCAACATTGGCGGAAACGTTTTCGCTGCTCGAAACTGACGATGAGTATGTGCGAGGCATTCAGGATGGGAGAGAGGAGCGTTTGTTAGAACGTGAAGCTGAGCAGTTGGCTGAACTCAGGGAAATAGTTGAAGAAAAAGACAATGATTTACACCGATAATACACCATTGAAATGTACTTATATGGAACCAGATGTAACAGTAATTTGTATTGAATCCC
>JAIXOI010000054.1 GCA_027486795.1 Sphingobacteriales bacterium
CTCCACCAATACTTGCCCGACCGCACTGATGACAAACTCGGTTTCCTATGGGAAGTACTCATCGTCATCAGCCTAATCCTCCTTATCCGCTGGTTAGATAAGCGAGCCGTTGCAAAAGATAAATAGCAATAAAACATAGCACTTCCCTCCTAGAAAGGAGGGGTAGGGGTGGTGTAATTCGGAGCATTAAATTTAACACAAACTAGAACCTAAATACCGAGGCAAACAAGAACTACGAAATAGAATTCCGCACCCGTTGCGTATAGTTGCGCATAGCGGTGCGCACATCGGTGCCGTTTTCGGCCACATCCTTCAATATCTCAATGGCAGCTATGGCGTGCGTAAGCTGCTCGCCTTCGTCGCTGCCTTCAATTGCTATGGCAGGGGTTTCCTCGTTCAATATAGCCTCCTCGGCAGCGGTAAGCTGTTCTAGGGTGTAGGTTTCTACTAGTAGTTTTATAACCGGTAGTTTCATCTCAGTTCAGTTTATCAATCATACCGGTTACATAATCCTCTTTGCTGGTGCTGGCGCCTTCCACCAATTCCCCGTTTTTAAACACGGCTATAAAAGGCAGATTATCCACATTCGCCAACTTGCGGGCATTCGGGCTTTTCTCGGCATTTACTTCCACGAAAACTACCCCTGCAAAGCGCTCGTCATCGCTTAGGCGCTTGAATTTTGGCGTAAACAATCGGCAGCTACCACACCAGTCGGCATAGTACTTTACAATTACTTTCTCGTTATCCTTTAACAATGCATCAAAATCGGCATCGGTAGCAGTTATTACGCTCATGGTAGGGAAGTGTGTTTGTTCTAAAAAAGCATAACACCCGTGGGCATTACAAGGTTCAAAAATAAAGATTTGAGATGACAAACTATGTAAGTCCCTCTCCCTATGGGAGAGGTTAGGTGAGGGCTACGAAACACTAATCAATCAGCACATCCAAGCCACCATTTTCAAATTTTCAAATTGCCTAATTTCCAAATTAGAAATTCGCCTTCAGCGCCTGCTCAATGCGGCGACTATTGTTCATGTTTTGGTAAAACTCCACCACCATGGGGCGCACAAAAATGTCGCGTGGCGTTAGCGGACGGCGCAGCACCAGACCCTCTAGCGTAGTGCAGCGGCTCAACGCCACGTATACCTGCCCTGCCGCAAAAGCCCCGTTGCCGAGGTCGATTATCACTTTATGGAACGTAAGGCCCTGGCTCTTGTGAATGGTTATGCCCCAAGCCAACTTCACCGGAAACTGCGTAAACGTGCCCACAATTTGCTCCTTAATGGCACTCTTTAGGTTGTCGTAGTCGTAGCGGGTGTTGTCCCAAGTTACGGTGGTTACTTTTTGCTCCTTGCCCTCAATCTCAATTAGCAGCTCCTCGTTGTTTATGGCCAATATTTTGCCAATGCTGCCGTTTACCCACTTCTTCTCTAGGTCGTTTTTTACCATCATTACCTGCGCGCCCACCTTCAGTTTTAGGTCCATTTCGGTAGGCATCAAATCGGGCGGGAAAATGCCCGTGGTTTTGCCCGTAAGCGTGCGCTCTTGCTCGTTCAAACTGGCCAGTTTAAAGTCATTGGTTTGCTGGGCGGCTTGGCGCGTGGCGCACAGCGTAATGTACATATCATCGTCAATGGGCGAACCAATGGCGCGGCGGTTCAGTTCCTCCATCGAGTCCTCGTCCATTTCATTGTTGCGTATGCGGTTCAGCAGGTTCACAAAGCGCTCATCTTGCTGGCGGTACACTGTTGTCAATTCAATGTTCACGGGGTCCAGCTCTTTGTAAGCCGCACTGCTAAAGAAGAAAGGCGTATCGTAGTGCTCGCGCAGCAGTGGCCAATCGCTTTGGGTTACCACTGGCTCTAGCTGAAACAAATCGCCCACCAGCAGCACCTGCACCCCGCCGAAAGCTGCCCGTGGGTTATCCCTCACCGCCCGAAGGGTGCTATCAATGGCATCCATCAAGTCGGCGCGCACCATGCTCACTTCGTCTATTATCAGTAGGTCCATTTTCTGCATTATCTTGGCCTTGTTGCCACGTATGCGGCTATGGTCAAGACGGTTGTCGCCGGGCGGCAAGGGGCCAAATGGCAACTGGAAAAACGAGTGAATGGTAGCCCCCTTTACGTTCAATGCCGCCACGCCCGTAGGCGCCACCAGTACCACGCGCTTGGCAGTGCTCAGGGCCACATCGCGTATAAAGGTACTCTTACCCGTGCCTGCTTTACCCGTTAGGAAAAGCGACCCCACCGTTTGGTCAACTATCTGCCTGGCTTGCTGCTGTAGCGTGTTTTCGTGCATAATGGTAAAGTTACGGGTTATTGGTTGATTGGTTATTGGTTGATTGTTATTTGCTTGCCTCGCCTTGGGCGAGGGTTATTTGCTTGCCTCGACTTGGGCGAGGGTTATTGGTGCTTTTTCCGTGGACTGTGGACTTTCGACCCTCGTTTGAAACGAGGCAAGCTATTGACTGCGAAGCATAGTTTTGTCGTCCACGAATGCTTATTTGATGCGGGTTGTGTTGCGTGCAACCACCCCCAACCCCCTCCTTTTGCCAATCGCGCCATGCCGTTCGAAGGAGGGGAGCTGTCGACTTCTCTATTTAACTCAGGTTTAATGCTAAGGGTTGATTTTTGCCATGGACTGTGGACCATCGACCCTCGTTTGAAACGAGGCAAGCTATGGACTGCACAGCGAGTTTTGTCGTCCACGAATGCTTATTTGATGAGGCTTTGCGGCTGTTATTTTGTCGAAATGCTGGTAGCTCCCCTCCTTCGCCGAGCTTAGAGCGTTTTTGGAAAAAGGAGGGGCTGGGGGTGGTTAGCGCGGGAAAAAGGAGGGGTTGGGGGTGGTTAGCGCGGGCAGTTTTGTCGTGCAGGAAGTGAGGTTTGGCGCAGCTTGCAGCGCCACTTGCCATTGGTTGGCGCTGGTGCCGCCTTTGGCATTATCGGCTGTTTAAAATGTAAATGGCTGTAAATGAGTTGGTTATGTGGGTGTTGGTTGTAATGGGTTGGGGGAGAGGGAGTTAGGGCTTAGCTATGCCCAATATCTGCATACTCAAAAAAGGCACAAGTTGAAAAACTTGCGCCAGATTGGGGGAAAGTTCCAACTACACAAATTAATTAGTAAAGGGATTTCTGTTGTAAATGATTCATTGTTTATATTGCACGCTGTTGCCTATTATATGT
Organism: Sphingobacteriales bacterium; assembly: GCA_027486795.1. Lineage (GTDB taxonomy): Bacteria > Bacteroidota > Bacteroidia > Chitinophagales > CAIOSU01 > CAIOSU01. Next base: position 3,189 of record JAIXOI010000054.1, read on the forward strand.
CTCCGTTGAGGCAAAGAGTTAGCATGATCTGACAGCATTAAAGGAAGATGTAATTAAATGAAATTGGACTCAATGTACAAACTGAAAGTGTTAGACAGCAAAACTCTTGACGACAGAGAATGGATGCTTTGCAAAGGAAAACTTACCGACTATCTGGGAAGTTTAAAAAAGGACTTTTACAATTTTTCTATTCAAAGAAAAATTGTAAAGAATCAATACTTAGATACGTTGGTTACAACAGTTAAACAAGGCGACCCAATACCCTTGATCACCCTAACCTATAATGAAGTAGGACTTCAACCAGTTGTTGGGGCAGATGTAAATATCGACATGAATAATGTTGAAATATTAGACGGACTTCAAAGAACATTTCGTCTATGGGCACATAACACGTTAGTTAAAGAATTTGAAAGTAAAAAAGTCGAGCAACCTACACAATTTGCGAAGATGATAAAAGAAGAATATCCGATTTTTTTTGATACGGGTATTCTTTCATTAACTAAAATAAAGAACTTCTATGCCGAAAATGAATTTACACAGATAAAGGAGGCTTTCAAAGATTTTGATGTCTATTTCATTGTTTGGGTCAACCTTCCACCTAAAAAAGTAATTCACAAAATGCTTGTGCTTAATGCGGGTCAACGAAGCGTAAGTAAAACTCATCAATTTGAACTTCTCTTTCTTTATCTGTGGGAGGATTTACAAAAAGAAGAACTTGGTATTAACCTTTACAGAGAGAAAGATAGTGTAGCGAATAAAGTAAAAAGTGGGGAAAGGATTGCAGGTGATTATATGTTCACCTCTGTAATTGTTGGTTTGCGTTCATATCTTGAGAAAAAGCCGCTCCGTGTATCAATTGGTGACTTGGATGTTTCTGAACTAGGTCAAGAAGAAAGCTCAAGCGGAATAAATGAAGAAATATTTAGTGCGGATTTTATTCGATCATTTTTAGCGCATATTAAAGAAATTGATGAAGCTATTATTGCTAAAGAAGGAGAACATGGAAGGAAATGGTTTGTAAAGGACACAACTCTATCAGGCATTTTAGCTGGACTGGGACAATTTGTGCAAATTAATGAAAACTCGAATATTGACAGTATAAAGCACATTACGACTGCGGGTTTTGAGGAACTTCTACAAAAATCACAAGAAGTTGGTTTCAGGCTAACGGAATTTGAAGAGCAATATAATATATTGTCAAGCAGGTCAGTGAATATTGGAAATTTCATTAGGAAAGTTGTAATGAACTATACCATAGCTCTGCTCAAAGGAGAGCAGCCGACATGGCAGGATGTATTCACAACTAACCTTAAAAAGGATGGGATATGAGAGGAGGTGTGATATTAAAAAATTTATACAAGCTCATCCATCAGCATTATTTACTTGATATAGCGGATTTTGATTTTCAGGTTGATGATGATTTCTGGAATAACGATGAAATAATTGATGAGTTAGTTAAACATCCAACAATAATTGCTTTACCGAACATTTTACATTTGTTAGAAGTCTTTAGAGAGGTCAAAACAGGTACTAACTTTTTAACGGATGAATATACACCGCTTAATAATGTCGAATTATTAAATTTCTCCGAAGATAATTTTAGAAAGCGTAATAGAGCCTTCAGCTACTCTGATACTCAATTTGGTTATTTGGCATTGAAGAAACTTTCCAAAATAAATCCAATTTCTTCAATTGACTCCACATCTCAAGATTACAGAACTTTAATAGATTACATTGCTACGGCTATTAGTAAAGGTGAAAATCAGAAAGTAACCAACTTGTTTAATCATATTCAAAATTCGCATGTGGATTGGGGGATATTGATTCATAAGTTTGATCATCCGCACAATTCATTGAGTATTTATTCATATCTCTACTATAGAGAACTTCTTCAAGGCGGTAAAATTGAATTGGATTCAAGATTAAAATATACTTTCGCCCACGGCGCAACAACTGTCTTTTCAGGAACAACGAACTACGAACAGTATTTTGAGGTCTTTGATATTGTTAATGAGCTTAATAATTCAATGGATACGATTACACGATTCTTAAAACTTTATCACATTTTAGAATATTTAGTTTACAGAGCTGAGTTGGTTAAAATTGAAATTAAAGCAAGGGTAAATAGGACATTTATTAGAGAAATTCATGGCTTTACAGGCAAGGGTCAATCAGATAAAGAATTTGAAATTTTCAAAAAGAATTTCAAAGAAATTTTCAAAGAAGAGATTGCCGCTGGCGCCTTTCAACTAAATCCATTGACAAATCAAGAGGGTGCATTCTTAAAGGCGTATTGGGGAATAGAAATTTCGGATACAAATCAAATTAATCACAGAGATGCTATTAGTATTTCAACGCTAATTTATAGATTGAGAAATAGCATTGTACATAATAAGGAAAGTGAATTTCACATAACAACCACAAATCCTGATGATTACATTGATGTTCTTGACCTGATTAAAAAATTTATTCAAATATTGGAAAACCAAGTTTTTAACAAAATCTCCAGTAACGCTGATTCAATAAGATATAGAAGCAACCATATAGAGCTCTATTAAGTTGTTTATTATCCCCCTTTAGTGCAAGTTTTTAACTTGTGCCTACCATGCGCAAATCTTATCCCACTCTCTCGCGCGGAAGTTCCTCTTCCGTGCGCGGGAACTTAGTTCCAACCTTTAATGCGCGGGAACCAAGTTCCAACGGCACGAAAGTAACTTTCGCGCTAGTATAACTCAAACTGCCTCTTGTTACACCACCGCCACAAACAACTTATTCTCCTTACCCTGCAGCGCATACAGCGAGGCGAAGCCCACTTCGGCAATGAGGTATTTGGCGCGCGGAGAGGTGTATTGCTCAATGGTTTCTTTAATGTCTAGCAAGGCCAGTTCGGTTTCGTGGGTGTAGCGTATGTATAGGCGCAGCGTGAAGTCGGTGTGCAGCTCGTGCAGGCCGTGGCCGTTGGCTGCAATGTTTTGGTGCAGTTTTTTGTACTCGTAGCGGTATTGGTGGCTCAGTGCCGCCACATCGCTTAGTACGGCCGCACCGGTAGGGTAGCTGCCGGCCCCCTTGCCCACCAGCAGTTGCTTACCCGAGAAAGCCCCTTCAATTTCTACGGCATTGTATTCGTTATCAATGTTTACCAAGTTGCTCTCGTGGCCCACCAAGCGCGGCAGCACATAGGCTTGCAGTTGGTTGCCGTGCTGGGCGGCATAGGCCACCAGCTTTATGCGCTGGCCCTTGAGGGCGGCATGTTCAATATCGAAAGCCGAGATGTTTTGTATGCCCAGGTTGAGCACCGCTTCGGGCTTAAATATTACCCCAAAGGCATGCACTACCAGCAGCACCAGTTTGTATTTAGGGTCGAAGCCCGCCACATCGAGCCACGGGTCTATTTCGGCAAAGCCCAGCTCTTGCGCTTGCGCTAGGGCGGTGTGGTAGTCAAGCCCATCTTTGTCCATGCGCGTGAGGATGTAGTTGCTGCTGCCATTGATAATGCCGCTAATGCTGCGCAGGGTTTCGGTATCGTAGTACTCCTCTAGGTTGCGAATGATGGGTATGCTGCCCGCACAAGCGCCCTCGTATAATAAGGCTACGCCCTTATCTTGTTGCAACTGGAACAGGGTGCTAAAGTGCTCTGCCAACAGCTTCTTATTGGCCGACACCACATGCAGACCGCGCTGCATGGCGGTGCGCACTATATCGAGCGCATCTTCGGCATTATCAACCAACTCTACAATGGCTTGTATATCGCTGCGGCCCAGTATTTCGTGCCTATCAAAAGAGAAATGATCGAGGGCTATTTTGCGCGGTTTGTGGCGGTCTTTTACGCCAATTTTCTGTATGCCGGCCTTAAAGCCGTGGCTTTGCCCCAAAGCATCGTAGAGGCCCTGCCCCACGCATCCAAATCCGAAAAGTGCTATATCCATTTTTTAATTTGAAAATTTGAAAGTGTGCTAATTTGGAAATGGTTTTTATTGAAATCTACATGATACTTCCCTCCTAGAAAGAGCCTGTCCTGAGTCTCGTTTTAAACGAGATCGAAGGAAGGGGTAGGGGAGGTGTAGTTCGTTGCGATAAACCTAATGATTGCTAAGTTTAAGTTCGAGCAATAACTTGCAACTACTCCTCAATCGTACTTCGTACCTCGTACCTCGTAAATCGGCACATCTTGATACTTAATAACAAACTCCTCCAACAGCCCGCTCAATGCTTCAAACTCCAGCAAAAAGCCATCGTGCCCATAAATGGACGTGATGCTGCGGTGGGTGCCGTTAGGTACCTGCTTGGCAATAAACTCCTGCTCATGCGGCGGAAAAAGCAAATCGCTGGTTATGCTCACGGCTAAAATGGGCGTGGTAATGGTTTGTAATACCTCGGCCACCTCGCCACCTCTGCCACGGCTGATGTCGTGGCTATCCATAGCTTTACTAAGCGTGTAGTAGCTGTAAGCATTAAACCGTTTGGCCAATTTTTCGCCTTGGTAGCGCTGGTAGCTGCTGGCTTTGTAGCCATCAATCTTATCAGATGTATCCAGTTGCGCCAAATGGTAGGTATCGTATGAGCGATAGGATAGCATGGCAATGGCGCGGGCCACTTTTAGGCCATTCAAACCCGCATCGGCAGTACTATTGTTCCAGGTAGGGTCTTGCTCAATGGCAAAGCGTTGGCTCTCGTTAAACGCTATTCCCCACGGCGAATGCCTAGCGCTGGTGGCTATCACGGCCGCTTGGGCAAACACACCCGGCTCGCGCACCAGCCACTCCAACAACTGATGGCCGCCCAGCGAACCAGCGATGCCCAAGTGGATGCGCCCAATGCCCAAATGCTGGCGCAGCAGCACATGCGCTGCTACCATATCTTTAACCGTAACCAACGGAAAGGTATGGTAGTATGGCTCAAAGGTTTCGGGGTTGATGCTCAGTGGCCCCGTGGTACCGTAGCATGAGCCCAGAATATTGGCACACACAATAAAGTACTTTTCTGGGTCGATGAATTTGCCCGGACCCACCAAGCCGCTCCACCAATCGGCGGCATCGGCGTTGGCGGTAAGGGCATGGCAAATCCATACCACATTGTCCTTAGCGGGGCTCAAGGTGCCATAGGTATGATAAACCACTTCGGGCCGGTGCAGCGTTTCACCGCTCTCCAGCCTAAGGGTATGGGGTATTGTGAAGGTATGTTCTGCCATAGGGATTGTTTATGTACCAATTAACCAATATACCGATGTACCAATTGTTTTAACTTTTGAGTTGGTTCAAGCTTAAAAGTTAATCGGTACATTGGTACATCTGCACATCGGTACATTAGTTTAATATTTCCGCAGTTTGCCTAATCTCAACCGTTCCGGTTACCTTCACTGGGTTTACCAGCGTATCCAACACGGGGCAGTGGCTTTCTACGGTAGCTATCAAAGCCTCGATAACGGCTCTGGGAGCTGGGCTTTCGATAACCGTATGGTATTCAATTTCGCGGAAACCTGCCGGCACGCCTTCCTTCAGGCCAAACATACCGTGTAGGTCCAATGGGCCTTTCACGTCCACCTTCACTGCCGTAAGCGGAATGCCTTGCACGGCGGCAAAGGCCGCATACAATATCTCTTGGCAAGCGCCCAACGAGGCTAAAAGGTACTCCACTGGGTTAGGTGCCAAATCGGTGCCACCCAAATTTTCAGGCTCATCAATAGTAAAATTGAACTGGCGGGCGCGGGCCTTTGTCAATACGCCATTAACCCAAGCCGTTTTTACGCTAAAAGTAGCATGGGCATTTTTTGGGTCATTTTGAATGCCACCTATGGTTTGCAATAGGGCAGCTTTTACTTTTTCTGTTGACATGGTTATTTATTTGGTGTGTTAATTATGTACCAATGTGCTGATGTACCTATGTACCAATTAATAAATAGGCCACTCATCGGTACATCTGCACATTGGTATATCGGTAAATTTATTTAAGCGACTAATTCGCCTTCCAATACTTTCGCGAAAGCATCTTCAAAGTCGCCGATAATGTCGTCGATGTGCTCAATGCCCACCGATACCCGTATTTGGCCTTTTTGCACGCCAGCGCTCAGTTGCTCGGCTTCGCTCAGTTGCTCGTGGGTGGTACTAGCTGGGTTTATCACCAAAGTTTTGGCATCGCCAACATTGGCCAAGTGGCTCGCCAATTGAAGGTTGTTGATGAAGGTTTTGGCTGCTTCCAATCCGCCTTTTACGGTAAAGTTGATAACCGCACCATAGCCGTTGCGCAAGTATTTTTTGGCCAGGTTATGGTAAGGGCTGCTTGGCAAGCCTGCATAGTTCACGCTCTCCACTTGCGGGTGGGCTTCCAACCATTTAGCTAGGGTAAGGGCGTTATCGGCATGGCGCTGCACACGCAGGCTTAGGGTTTCCAACCCTTGGATGAACAAGAATGAGTTGAACGGACTGATAGCAGCACCGAAATCGCGTAAGCCTTCTACACGGGCTTTAATGGCGAAAGCAATATTGCCAAACGGACCGTCGGTGCCAAACACATCCCAGAAAACTAGGCCGTGGTATCCTTCGCTTGGCTCGCTAAAGCCCGGAAACTTACCATTGCCATAATTGAAATTACCTGCATCTACAATCACACCGCCAATGCTGGTGCCGTGGCCACCTATCCATTTGGTAGCAGATTGTACTACTATGTTGGCGCCAAAATCGATAGGGCGAACCAAGTAGCCAGCCGCACCAAAGGTATTGTCGACAATAAACGGTACGCCATGTTTTTTGGCTACTGCCGCTAGTTTTTCAAAATCAGGAATGTTGGCCTGCGGATTACCGATAGACTCCACATAGATTCCCTTGGTGCGCTCATCGATAAGCGAATCGAAGCTCTCAGGGTTATCGCCATCGGCAAAACGGAACTCGATACCTAGGTTTTTGAACGCAACTTTAAACTGATTGAAGCTACCACCATATAGGTACGATGTAGTAACAATGTTGTCGCCAGCACCAGCAATAGTGCTAATGGCCAAAAACTGGGCCGCCTGGCCAGAGCCAACAGCCACAGCGGCTACACCACCTTCTAGCGCAGCTACTCGCTTCTCGAATACGTCGGTGGTGGGGTTCATGATGCGGGTGTAGATATTGCCAAACTCTTTTAAGCCAAATAGATTGGCAGCGTGGTCGGTGTTATCAAACACATACGAGCTGGTTTGATAGATAGGCACGGCGCGGCTCTTGGTGGTAGGGTCTACTTCTTGGCCAGCGTGCAATTGCAATGTCTCGAAACGGTAATTTTTGTTAGTACTCATGATTGATGGGTTTTTATTGGTTTTTAAAAGTTGATTTATGAAGATTGAAATGGGTTGAAAAAGAAAAACCCAGCTCGGTTTACACCGGCTGGGTTTAGTTTATGCTTTACGTTGCACGTTTACATACACCAATACCTATCCGGCTGCCGGGGTGGACAACAACAGCACATCATCATGGTTTGGGTGTATTGGTTCATTGGTTATTGGTTATTGGTTATTGGTTACGTTATTAATTGGTACATCAGCACATCAGCACATCAGCACATCAATAAATTAGTATTTAGCTAGGCTAGTATCTACCTCATCGGCGTAGGCCAAAATGCCGCCTTTTAGGTTGTATAGGTTATCAAAACCAAACTGGCTTTCAAGCAACCGAACGGCATTGGCGCTGCGGGCACCGCTGCGGCAATGGATGATTACTTGTTTGCCTTTGGCTATGCGCTCTGCGTTGGCTGGCACTGTTGCCAATGGAATTAGTTCGGCACCTAAGTTTGCTAGGTTTGCAATGTCATATTCATACTCTTCGCGCACGTCAATCAATTGAAAATCGGCACCTTTGTCTTTCAAAGCCTTCAATTCGGTTACGGATATTTCTTTCACGGTATTGTCTTTTTTAGCGGTTTCTACAGCTGGTTTTTCAATACCACAAAATTGCTCATAATCAATGAGTTTTTCAATCTTCGGTGCGTTCGGGTCTTTTTTGAATTTGAGGGTACGGCTCTCAAAGCTTAGCGCATCAAACAAGTACAATTTACCAATCAATGGCTCGCCAATGCCCGTAATTACTTTAATTACTTCGCTAGCTTGGAGGCTGCCAACTATGCCCGGCAATACACCCAGCACACCACCTTCGGCGCAGCTAGGCACCAGGCCTGGTGGCGGTGGGGTAGGGTATAGGTCGCGGTAATTGGGGCCAAACGTGCCATCGGCATTTTTGTAATTGAACACCGTTACCTGCCCATCGAAACGGAAGATAGAGGCGTACACATTGGTTTTGCCCAACAACACGGCCGCATCATTTACTAAGTAGCGGGTAGGGAAGTTATCGGTGCCGTCGGCTACTAGGTCGTAGTCTTTCAAAATATCCAATGCATTGCTGCTGTGCAATTGCAGGTTGTATGTGTTTATGGTAATGTAAGGGTTCAGGGCACGCAACCTATCGGCAGCGGCATCCACCTTCGGGCGACCCACATCGCCAACACCAAACAGCACTTGGCGCTGCAAGTTGCTATCGTCTACCTTGTCAAAATCGACAATACCGATGGTGCCCACACCAGCAGCGGCCAAGTATAACAATACCGGGCTGCCCAGGCCACCAGTGCCAACTACCAGCACCTTGGCTTCTTTCAATTTGCGCTGCCCCTCCATACCAAATTCTGGTATAATGATGTGGCGGCTATAGCGTTCTAGTTCTTGCTTTGAAAATGACATTTTGTTACGAGTTTGTCTGAATCAGAATTTTCAAAATTTGAGAATTACAGAATCAGGTAATTTTATTAAATATCCAATAAGCACATAGGTATATTAGCACATCGGTACATTAAATACATCCACCTGCTATTGCTGGCACTATACTTATTATGGTTCCACTCTCTACAAGCGTTGCGTTGTTGTCAAGGTCTTTTATATCGTCTTCGCCAACAAACACTTTGATAAATTGACGCACTTGGCCATTATCGTCAAATAGGTGGCCTTTTACGCCGGGGTAGGCAGTAGTCAATTCATTCAATGCTTCGCCCACGTTGCCCGAAGTTGCCTGAAAACTGCTCTGGTTGTCGGTAAACTTACGAAGCGGGGTAGGTATGATAATTTTTGCCATTGTTGTTTGGTTATAGGTTAATCTGTTACTGGTTATTGGTTAGTATGGTTTGTCCTCTCTCATTTGATATCTGACATCTATCTCATTGGTTAAAGCTCGATAGGAACACATCCACATCAAACGGGTTGTTTTGGTTTATTACGGTCTCTTGTTCAAACCTGCCTTGATCGTTCAGTTTCCAAGAAAGTACGGCAGCAGTTTTGGCCTTCTTTACCGATACAATAATGTATGAGAAGTAAGGCAAGGCTTGACGCAAATCGTGCTCGCTAGGTATGGCCGCATGCTCAGGGTGGCTGTGGTATACGCCTAGTAGCGTCAAACCGTTTTCGTCGGCATACTGCTCGGCTTTCATATAGTCAATGGCCGAAATTTCGAACCGGCGCTCGCGGTTTTCTTCCTTGGTATTTACTACCGGTATCGCCTCAGTAACAGTGCGCTTATCATCATCGCTACCATAAAAAAAGCCGCAGCACTCATGCGGATAAGTACTCTCTGCATCTTTAATGATCACTTTTCGTGCATCCTCAGTAAGTATTAGTTTGCTCATCTTTTAGTTTCGGGTTACGAGTTACGAGTTGCGGGTTGAATTGATTCAAAATTTAAAATTGAAAATTCAAAATTGCAGTTCGTTCCAATTTTTTCAAGTTATAAGTTATGTTCCTATTCTGCCGTTAGGCATCTTGTGTCTTGTGTCTTGTGTCTTGTGTCTATATTTTTAACTCCGGATAATTGCTGCCGTGGTCAGGGAAAACCGTTACCACAACGCCGCTATCCAATTCATTTGCCACTCTTATAGCACCCACCAAATTGGCCGCCGATGATGGACTTAATAGCAATCCATCTTTCAAAGCCACTTCTTTTATTAATGCATAAGCCTCTTCGGTGCTCACCTCCAAGTTGCGGTCGGCTAAGGTAGGGTCGTATATTTTAGGCACTTTAGCAGTTTCCAAGTGTTTCCAACCTTCCAAAGCGTGCATCGCAAAATCTGGTTGCAAAGAAATTACCTCAATATTGGGGTTGTTCTCTTTCAATCGGCGAGCGGTACCTGTGAATGTGCCAGTTGTGCCTAGTCCGGTAACAAAGTGGGTTATCTTACCACGGGTTTGGTCAAATATTTCACGGCCAGTGCTATAGTAGTGCGCCTTCCAGTTGTTTTCGTTGCTATATTGGTCGGCATAATAGTATAGCTCTGGGTTGTTTTGATATAATTCCAGTGCATATTCCTGTGCGCCATCGGTGCCTTCAAATCGGCTGGTTTCAATAATGTTTACACCATGTGCTTTAAGAGCGTTTTTCTTTTGGTTGCTTGCGTTGGCTGGCAGGGCTAAAGTCACTTGCAATCCAAGTGCTGCGCCAATTGCGCCATACGCCACGCCAGTATTGCCACTGCTGGCATCCAACAGGTGAATATGCTCATCAATTTTACCAGAGGCTACCGCTTCTTTTATGATATTGAAAGCAGGGCGAGCCTTTACACTATTGCCCAGCTGGTACCATTCCAGTTTAGCGTAGATGGTAACACCCGGTTTACTAAAAGTTCCGTTCAACGGAAACAGAGGGGTGTTTCCGATGAACGGTTCCAATGAAAAAACCCGATTCAGTAAACTCGATTTCGATTCTTTGATGAGCATGTTTTTTTAAATTTCGATTTACGAAGTACGATTTACGATTTACGATTGCAGTAAAAAGTACCTATTTTCTTTCTTTCCTAATTTGTTCATTCGTACCTCGTACTTTGTACATTTTTTAGTTTGATAAGGATCCAGGCCCAGTATCCTTGCGAACCAGCAAGACCCGAATCCCTCTCAATCCGACATTTTTCAGTAACGATTTACGATTTGCGAACTACGATTTAACAATTCTAAAACTTAAACTCATCCGTACATCGTCCCTCGCACTTATGAAAGCTCTTTTTTGCTTAAGTAAAAGTCCACTTTCTCGTAGGTGGTGTTAGCTAGTCGCTCTTCAACTTCTAACAAGGTTTTTGGCGGTGGCACAATTACTTTATCGCCTGGGCGCCAGTTTGCTGGCAAGGCTACGCTGTATTTATCTGCCGTTTGAAGGGCTTCAATTACGCGCTTAATTTCATCAAGGTTCCGGCCAATATTCAACGGGTAATAGATAATGGCACGGATAACGTTCTTTGGGTCGATAACAAACACCGCACGAACGGTGGCGGTTTGGCTCTCGCCTGGGTGAATCAAACCATATAGCTGTGCCACTTTTGTATCTAAGTCTGCCACAATCGGAAAATCAAGATATACACCAGTTTTTTCTCTTACGTTTTGCACCCAAGCCACATGGCTGTGTATGCTATCAATGCTCACACCAATCAAATTGGTGTTGCGGGCGGCAAAGAACTCCTTTTCGCGTGCAAACTCAATCAACTCTGTGGTGCAAACTGGTGTAAAATCGGCAGGGTGAGAGAATAGTATCGTGTATTTATCTTTCTTGAAATCATAAAAATTCAAGTTACCCACGGTGGTAATGGCAGTAAAGTTTGGGGCGGCATCGCCAATGCGAGGGATGCCGTTTTGCACTATTGGGTTTTCGGTTACTGTTGACATGGTGTTTCGTTTTATGGTCGGCGTTTGATGGCCTCGGTTGTTTAATTTGGTAATAGGTAAAATGAAAAAAGCCCTTCCGTTTCGGCGGAAGGGCTTTGTATAGCTTATCGTGTTCGGATGTATCTTTCTACAAGACTACCTACACAAATACAACGCACCCTGTCCGCCTGCGGCGAAACAACAGCAGCAACAACACATCATGTTGTTCATTGCTTGGGTCATATTGGTGGTAGTATTCATTTCGGTTGCTAATCTATGGTATAATAACCCAATTGTCAATTTTTAGTTCGCCAATTAGTGTTAAATAATTGTGGGTGGTAGGTCTTAGGGGTTGATAATGAGGGAGAAAAGTTTAAAGTTTCAAAATGACACTTAAGCTCAACTCAGTTTCTTTTAAGCTTTTTTTATCCTTTATAACAGTTAATGTGGATATTCCTCTTTTGGGTATTTTATTCTTATATATGCATCTGTGTGTAAAAAGTATGTATTATGGCTGAATTAGGCAATAAAAGTGAAATTTTAGTAAACGAAGTTTTAGAGGCTTTGTACGCAATTGAGGTAAGAAAGACTCAATATACCACAGAGAAGAATGTTGAAAATGTAGTTTCAAAGGCACTTCATTCAAGCTTTAACCATCTCAAGCAACAATATAATATTGGTGGATATTTAGGATTAAAAGTAGATATAGATTTAGGTGACGGTCAAGTAGGTATTGAAGTTAAACTTGCGAAGGATTTGAACACGTCAGGTATCCAACGTTTGTTTGGACAAGTATTATATTATTCCCGCAGGGTTTACAGAAAAAACTTGATTGTTTTAATTGTTGGAACAGATAAACAACAAACCCAGGTGATCAAAGAAGTGCAGTCAATAATCATGGAGCAAGGAATACAATACTACTATTTGAAAGTTAAGCAATGATGGAACTTAGTTTTTGCAGGATAGTTGGAGTTCCTTATTAAGCGCTATTTAGAGGTAATTTTAATTGTTTAATTATCGATAATGAGGGAGAAAAGTTGCGTTTTATGTTTAGCACTTAATCCTATGTTTTAACAATCAAGATAGTGTCCGCATTAATCTATCTAATAAACCACTACCTTTTGATTGTAAACGTTGCCTTTGCCATCATTGCCTTGTAGCACATATATACCTGCTGGTGTAGTATCTGGTACCATTAGCATGTTGCAGTTGGTGCAAGTATTAACCAATCGGCCAGATAAATCATAAAGCGTTGCATCAATGCTTGCCGAAAGCTGTATGGCCTTACCAGCATTAATCGGGTTGGGGTAAACGGTAAGCTTTTCGCTGCTAACCAAATTGATACCAGTAGTAGTTTCAAAATAATCGCTTGCTACATATCTTTTGGTTGCAAACCAAAACCAATCGGGATTGGTGGTAACATAAGCAATCATCTCGTTGGTATTAAATTCCACTTTGCTCATGGTCCGTTTCCACAAATCCGCCTGTCCATCAAGCCAAAGTACATTGGTGTAGTAATTTGAGTCGAGCGATAAGGTAACAATTGACGAATCTGCAGAAAAACTAATATCCATATCTGGACGTAAATCATCCAGGCTCAATTGGTTATCGAAATACGGATAAAAGCGATACGTTTGAAAAGTATATGCCTGTTTTATGCCAAAAATCAAGGTGTTGTCGTGCTTCCAAGCTCCTAGTAAAAATTTACTTGTGTCATTAGAATACATGGGATGGCTGCCACCAATGTTACCATAAACAATACCGGTATCAATTTCGGCAACAGAGTTGGCGTATCTGTTTTGTAGCAAAATACCTCCATTGCCCATACCTGCACTATGGGCCATTTTATTGTATAGTCCTTTTTGGTAGGTGGTTATCGAGTCGGCAATACTTTGTGTAAATACTTTGTAACCAGTTCTTGGATTTGCTCTGCAACCTCCATTGTCCCAAAATGATTTGATGATTTTGGTCCCATCGGTAAGCAAATATTGAATATCGTGTGCATTGTTTACCCAAACAGAGTCGTCAGACTGATGGCCCGTGTGGTTTTGCTTTGAGTTTTGCCTAACCGAGTCTATTTCCCAGCTGTTGCCAACTAGGTTCACAGTTAACTCAAACTCTGCATCCACATTTCGATTATATATACCAAGTTTCAGGGTATTAGCATTTGTTTTTATGGCAGCAATAGAGTTTGGGTGAAAGTAATCTGCAATGCCGTCAATAGTATCGAGGGTGGTGAAGCTGCAAGTGCTTTTGGTGAGGTTGCTCAAACTAATGCCCCAAGTAGTATCGGCAGCTCGCCAATGCAGCACGGTATCCAATTGTGGCGAGAGACAAACTATTGACGGAAAGGATATACCCAATGAATCTTCGGAGCCCAAGGTTGCATAGCCCAGGCCATCGGGCATCAGATAAAACTCATGCGGGTCACTTATTATCCACGATTTGATGATTTCAAATTTACGATTACAAACGAATGCTTTGTTGGGCTGGCTATTGTTATTGTGTGATGTAAGCCATGTTAAGAGCTGTTCTTCGGGCCAATACCTAAAATTCCAGATGGGTAAAACACCTTCGTCGGGCACTAATCTAATAGCTGCGGGTATTTTTTCGTAAGCATCGAATACCAACATCATTTCTTCAGATAAGTAAGCCGATTGCGTTGCCCAAAGCCCATATCTTAAGCCAGTTTCGGCCATTGCCTGGTTGTTGTATACCATTGCATACGGAAATAGGATGTTGTTGGAGTCGGGTGGCAGAGGCTCGAATATGCGCTGGGCCACGGCCGCTTGATGCCCTAGGCAGGCAACCAGCACGATAAGCATGAACCTTTTGGCTTGAAGTAATATATTTAATTGAGATACAATTGCATTATTAGCAACCAGCCGTCTGGCGCTCGGTGTTCCTTTTCCCAGTGGCATTGGGTTGGGGAACAAACTTAAATCGTCCATAGTAATATTGAAGTATCAAAGGTACTATTGGCTGTGCTAAGTAACGGGTTGGGTGGATTAAAATTAGGTTAAAGTTATTGGTCTTAAGTTGTTGATAGTCAGTATTTTAAAATGGTCATTGTCTATTATTTTGTTCTTTGTTTTTGTATCTTAATTTAGCTTATTATTATCAGCTTGATTAATACTTTGGTACAGTTAATGAATTTTTATTTTTGCTATCGGAAATACGCGATGCTACTCGTCTCGTTGCGACCAATTTTCATACAATTGGCTCATCGTTTCCAAGGGCAACTGAGGAGTAGCATATAGTTCGGCATTAATGCGCTGCCTCATCGCTTCAAAAACGCTAATAGCGCATGCCACAGATATATTCAAGCTCTGTACCATTCCTTGCATGGGTATAATGAAGTTGCCGTCGGTATATTTCAATATCTCCGGTGATAATCCTAGTCTTTCGTTGCCAAATAGCAGGGCTACCGACCCAGTTAGCTCAAGGTCGTAAAGGCTTACTGAATCTTGGCTTAGGTGCGTAGCATATACCTTATTGTACTTAACTTTTACGGCTTGCATACATTCATCAATGTTCTCAAATGTATGTATACCAACCCATTTTTTTGCACCAGCCGAGCTTCGCTTGCCTAGTTTAATTATGGGTGGTGTTAGCGTATTTACCACGTATATCTCCATTATACCGATGGCATCGCAGCTACGCAATACTGCCGAAACGTTGTGTGGGTCATGAACGTCTTCGAGCACAACGGTAATATTGGGTTGCCGCTGCGATAAAACTTTCCGCATTTTCTGCTGTCGTATACTTAGTTGGTCTTCCATTCGTTTGTAAAACTAAACAGAATGGTATCTTTATAAAAATTATTCTACTATGCTACGTAAGGTCCTATTAGGCTTATTGGTTGTTATTGTGTTGTTAGTGGGTGCATTGGCGGCCATTCCTTTTCTTTTTAAAGACGAACTTTTGGCATTTGCCAAAACCCAGATCAATACTTACTTAACTGCCAAAGTTGATTTTAATGAGTTTGACGTTTCTATTTTTAAAGATTTCCCTAACATCAGCCTATCTCTTGGCGATGTATCGGTAATTAACGGTGCCCCTTTTGAAGGCGATACTTTAGCGGGTATAAAGGATGTAACCGTGAGCTTGGATGTTATGAGCGTTATTAAAGGCGAGCAATACGTTATTCGCAACGTGGCCCTTACCGAACCGCGCATAAAGGTAAAGGTGTTGAAAGACGGTACGGCTAACTACGACATAATGAAGCCTTCGGATACCGTGGATACCACCACTAGTGGCGCAACACCTGCTATCGAAATTAATGGCTACAGTATTACCAAAGGTTATATAGTATACGACGACCGTGCGGGCGATATGTATGCCGAAATTGTTGACCTTGACCATACTGGCAAGGGCGATTTTGCCCAGGAGATAGTAGACCTAGCCACAACCACCAGCATTAAATCGTTGACCGTGAAAACGGGAGGCGTGGCTTATTTAAGCAAGGCCGAACTGGAGGCCAAACTGGACTTAAACCTTGACTTGCCAAACAGTAAATACACGTTTAAAGAAAACACGGTTCGCCTTAATCAATTGGAGTTGGCCTTTAATGGTTGGTTGCAGTTGTTGGAGAACGATGCCATGGATATGGATTTGAGCTTTGCAGCCAAGAAAACGGAGTTTAAGAATATACTCTCATTGTTGCCTGCTATTTACGCCAAAGATTTTGAAAGCGTAAAAACCACTGGCAGCCTTGCCTTGGATGGCTATGCCAAAGGAAAATTGGTGGGCGAAACGTACCCGGCCTTTGCCTTGAACTTAAAGGTAGGCAACGCTAGTTTCCAATATCCTGATTTGCCAGTGGGCGTGAGCGCAATAAACATTGATGCCAGCGTAAAAGGCCCAGGAGGCGATTTGGATAGGATTGTAATTGATGTGCCTAAGTTTGACTTTGTAGCGGGTGCTGATCCTTTTAAAATGAAGATTAATGTGCGTACCCCGATATCGGACCCGAATATTGATGCTAGCCTAAAAGGTAAAATCAATTTAGACAACGTAAAGAACTTCTATCCAATGGCACAAGGCGAAACCCTAAGTGGCTTATTGGATATGGATGTATCGGCCAAAGGTAAATTGAGCGCTATTGAGCAAGAGCAGTACCAAAATTTTGATGCCAAGGGCATTGTTGCCATTACCAACTTGCGCTACGCTAGCCCCGATGTGCCGCAGCCCGTTTCAATAGATGCATTGAACATGACTTTTAGCCCGCAAGTGGTAACGCTGGATAAGTTGGTAGCCAAAATAGGCCGTAGCGATTTTGATGTAGTAGGTCGCTTGGATAATTTGTTGAACTACCTGTTTGCAGGCGACGTGCTAAAAGGCAGCATGACCCTAAACTCAAAACTCATTGACTTGAACGAGTTTATGACCGAGGAGAGCACCACCACGGCTTCTACCACGGCTACTGAAGGTGGTTCGGCTACTACTGTTGAAACTTCTGGTGCCGATGTGCCCGCAAATATCGATTTTACTTTTGTGGCCAACATGGCTCGTGTTATTTACGATAACATTGAAATAAAAGGAGCCAGTGGCAAGATTACCGTTAAAAATGAAACCATCACTATTACTGATTTGAAAGCCAATATATTGGATGGCGACTTGGCTTTGGATGGCACTTATTCTACCTTCCAAACCGAAAGGCCAGCACTCGATTTTAAACTCAAGTTCGCTAATGTAGATATACAACAAGCATTTAAAACCTTTAACACGGTAGAGAAAATTATGCCCATTGCTGACCAGATTAGTGGCAAATTTACTACTGCCTTCGATATGAAAGGCTTTCTTGGAGATGACCTATCGCCGGATTTGAATACCTTACTGGGCGAAGGTACCGTTGAGCTGAACAATGCCAAACTAACCGGCAACAAAGTGATGAATAACCTTGCCGATAAATTTAAACTACCGCAATTGAAATCGATTGATATACCAAAATCGTGGACGATTGTAAAGTTGGTGAACGGGAAGATATTTGTAGAGCCATTTGAATTTAAGATGCAAGATATAGCCATGAACATATCAGGCTCGCACAGCCTGTTGAACGTAATGGACTATGGTATATTAATGGATGTGCCAAGCAACAAAATGGGCCCTGCCAAAGGTATGGTAGATGGGTTACTGGCACAATCGCCACTGCCAGGCATTACGCCATCTTCCTTGCCCGATGTATTGCGCTTTAAAGTAGGGCTAACAGGCGATATGGCCAATCCGAAGATTGACGTTAAACTACTGGGCAAAGGCGGTTCATCTAGCCCGGTTAAAGATTTGGTAAACGACCAAGTAGATAAGGCCAAAGAAGAGTTTAACAAGCAGAAAGAAGATGCTTTGAAACAGGCGAACGATGCCAAACTAAAAGCAGAGGCTGAAGCTAAGAAACAAGCCGAGGAGGCGAAGCGCAAAGCTGAAGAAGCGGCCAACAAAGCGGTAGACGATGCCAAAAAGAAAGCAAAAGAAGAGGCCGACAAGATAAAGAACCAGATTAAGAAGCCTTGGTAAGCTATCTGCTTGCGAGCCATAAAACAAAAATGCCACGGCTCAGCAGCCGTGGCATTTTTTATATTGATTAACACAGCTTTTGCTGTGATAAATATTATTGAAACAGGAATGCGAATATATACTGGTACTGTATATCGCCGAAATGGATGTTGTACGACGATAAGCTAGGGTACTCTGCCATTACAGCTTTGGTAAAAGCAATGGCCCAACTACCCACAACGGCAAGTATAACGTAAATGTAAGTGGGGGTTTGTTTCAAATGCTTTTTCATGACTTGGAGGTTTATCTTCACTAAACGGTTTAATATACCAAATAGTTGCCTTACTGTGAAATATTAAATTTTAAGGGAATTACGTATTCAACACTAACTTGCTTTCCCTCTTGAGTGCCAGGAGCCCAATCTTTCATTTTACTGATGTGCTTTACCGCCGCATCATCAATAATTTTATGGCCTGAGGTTCTTGCAATACTTACATCAGTAACCTTACCCTCCTTATCTATAATGAACTTAACATAGACGTCGCCCACCAAGCTTTTCCTTACTGCAGATTTGGGGTATTTAATTGCACTAAGGTACTCCATAAGAGCATCCTGCCCAACGGGATATTCAGGCATGGTCTCTTTTCTAGTGTAGGTAGAGTCAGATTCTCCAGCATTTTCTTGTGCGAAACTAGCAGTTAAGCAAGTAAACAGTATAGAAGCAATAAGCAAAAATGTCTTCACAGTATAGTTATTTCAAGCTTACGCCCATTTCCAACAATACGTCTTTAATTGCTCCCAACAAACCACGGATATCCACTTCGGTTATGTGGCCAATGTTGCCAATACGGAAACAATCTACTTGGCTCAATTTACCAGGGTAGATAACGTAATCCATACTATTTAATAGCTCATAGAATTTCTTGAAATCGAAGTTCGCGTCTTCAGGGTACAGGAATGAGCTAATGATGTAGCCTTGCTTTTCAGGCGATAAGTATTCTTTAAAGCCCAAATCGCGCATGCCAGCCACCAGTAAATTGTAGTTTTTCTGATAGCGCGCACTGCGGCCAATTACACCACCTTCGGCAGTATGCTCTTGCACCGCTTGCCAAAAGGCCAAAATGGTGTGCGTAGGCGGCGTAAAACGGAACTGGCCATTTTGCTCCAAACCTTCCCATTGGGCGTATAGGTCGAGGCTAAGGCTGCGCGCATTACCTTTGCAGGCGTTCAGCGCATCCTTTTGAATAATAGAGAAGCTAAAGCCCGGCACACCTTCAATACATTTGTTTGAAGAAGATACCAGAAAGTCGATTTGATTAGCGGCTATATTTGTAGGTACTGCACCAAAGCTACTCATGGCATCCACTATATAGGTTTTGCCGTGTTTTTTCACCACTTCGCCAATAGCTTTTATAGGGTTGAAAATACCGCTGGTGGTTTCGCAATGCACCACTACTGCATGCGTAATGCTTGGGTTTTGCTGCAACGTGCTATCAATATCTTCCAAAGAAGGATACTCATCCTCGGCATATTTCAACACGGTTTTGGTAATACCATGCACATCAGCCATTTTAGCGATACGGTCGCCATAAGCACCATTGATAATGACCAACAAGTGGCCACCCACCTTAGGCAGGGCCGAAGAGATAACCGACTCGACACCAAAAGTGCCCGAGCCCTGCATCAACACGGCTTCATAGCCTTGGGCTTGGCTTACCTCGCCCATCACTAACAAGCCATTGCGCACTTGTTTCACGGTATTGATAAACTCAATATCGCGAGAGCCCAAGTCGCGAAGCATGGCTTGCTTCACGGTCATGCTAGTGGTTAGCGGGCCAGGCGTAAACAGTAATTTATCTTTGGTTAGGGTCGTTTCCATGCGGTTTGGTTGATTGGTTATTAGTTGATTGGTTAAGTAGTTATTGGTTAATTCGTTAAAACTAATCTACCAATACTCCTGCAACCAACGCAGGTACTTCATTGATGCTGTTCAATATATGCGTATGCGGGTGCGCTTCCAACTCGGCACGGGTGCAGGCACCGCTCAACACGCCAATATTGTAAGCAGTCTGGCTGTTGTAGCCTTCGTTTAAGTCGGCAGGGGTATCGCCTACTTTAGCTACGGCTTTCGGGTCGGTAATGCCAAATGCAGCCATGGCTTTTTGTATCATGTATGCAGCTGGGCGACCTTGTGGCACTTCGTCGCTGGCTACGCTAATGTCAATCAAGCCATCACGTTCCCAACCTAGGCGCTCAATAATAGTATCGATAATATCACGGCTGAAACCACTATCAATAGCCACTTTAATGTCCGCAGCCTTCAGTGCACGGAACACATCACTGGCACCTTCAATTTCCTTTACACGCGGGTCGTTTTTGTAGAAATTGATAGTTTCGCTCAAAAATACATCGTGTAGCTCATTTACATATTCCTCCGTAATCGTGCTATGGTCAGTCAATTTGCTTTCCAAAACCAAACGAATGGCTAGCGGTTTCTGCAAGCCCATTACAGCATTAATGTCGTCGCGGGTAATGGGTAAGCCAGTGCTTTTCAAGGCTGCTTGAAAACAGATATTCACATCATCATTGTCATGCACGGTGGTACCGGCCATGTCGAACATTACCATTTGTATTTTCATTGGAAGGAGGGTTTGTTAGTTGTGTGGCAAAGATAAGTAAGTCCATGGTCGATAGTCCAAAGTCCATGGTAAAAATAATGAACACTTAACAGTAATTACCCACATGCTGCCTTGGATTCAAATTTGTCGTATCCAATATTGGCATTTTGTGCCGAGGGCGTTGCCCACGGCAATTAGTATGGTGCCCCTTTGGGGCGTTAGAATCTAATTCCCGTTTTTTAAACTCTTGCATCTTGTGTCTTGAATCTTGTGTCTAAAATTGATTAATTTTGCACCTAATGGAGCAATATGTGGTATCGGCGCGGAAATACCGCCCGAGGAAGTTTGAGGAAGTAGTAGGGCAGGAGGGTGTAACCAACACACTCAAAAATGCCATACGCAGTGGGCATTTGGCTCATGCGCTACTATTTTGTGGCCCGCGCGGTGTGGGCAAAACTACCTGTGCCCGTATTCTTGCCCAAATGATAAACTCTACCCAAGAGGTAGATAACTTCGACCCGAAAAGCGAAAAGGCCCTTGACGAGAGCTTTAACGTATATGAGCTAGATGCGGCATCCAACAACTCCGTTGACGATATACGCACGCTTGTTGACCAAGTGCGCATACCGCCACAAGGCGCTAAATACAAAGTGTATATCATTGATGAGGTGCACATGCTCTCTACGGCTGCTTTCAACGCGTTCCTAAAAACGCTGGAAGAGCCGCCCGGTTATGCCATCTTTATATTGGCAACTACCGAGAAGCATAAGATTATCCCTACCATTCTTTCGCGTTGCCAGATTTACGATTTCAATCGCATCACCATTGACGATACGGTGAAGCATTTGGAAGGCATTTGCCAAACCGAAAACATCACGGCCGACCCTAATTCCCTGCACATTATTGCTCAGAAAGCCGATGGCGCCCTGCGCGATGCACTTTCATTATTTGATAGGTTGGTGGATTATAGCACCCGCCAACTGACGTATGATAGTGTGCTGGTTAATTTGAACATACTTGATTACGATTACTATTTCCGCATAACCGACCAATTGCTTACACAAGACCTAACAGGCCTGATGTTGAGCTTTGATGAAATTATAAGGAAAGGTTTTGAAGGAGATATGTTCATCGGCGGATTGGCCGATCATTTCCGTAACCTTATGGTAGCCCGCGACCCTGAAACGATTAAAGTGCTTGAGGTAAGCGGTATTTTGAAAGACCGCTACCACCAGCAAGGCATTTTGATACCGATGGGCTTTTTGCTTAATGCCCTGAATTTGGCCGCACAATGCGAGGTGAGTTTTAAAACCAGCCGAAACAAGCGCCTGCATGTAGAGCTGGCGATAATGAAGATGTGCTACTTGCCAACCGCAATGCAACTTGCCTCAAACGGCGAGGCCACAAAAAAAAACTCTAGTACTGAGCAAGTAGCGCCTCAACCCGCTGCGCAAAAGCTTGCTAACCAGCCACAAACAATAGCTGCTAATGCTCCCGTTGCAGCTCCTGAGGCGGTTAATCCTGTTTCGGCACCAGAAACCAAGCAACCATCAACAGAGGCAACCAAACCGGTCTCAACATCAACACCAACACAAGCCAGGCAAATGCCTACCAGCGGTGGCATGGGCGTAGGTGGCGGTATCACCGGTTTTAGTTTATCATCAGCCAAACAAAACAAACCCGAAGCCCTTAAGAAGGAAGAAGAGGATGAGAGCATTCCGTTAGAAGTAATTGATGAAACCAAACTGGCGGCGGCTTGGGCTGCTTTCAAAGCAAAATTGGGCAGCGATAATAAGTTGAGCATGCAAAGTTTGTTGGAGCGCAGTGGATACAGGCTGCAAGAGGGTAAGGTAAAAGTGGTGCTGGGCAATACCGTAGAGCGCGACTTATTTGAGGGTGAGCGCATGGCCTTCCGCGATTTTATAATGGCCCATATGACCGTGCAGCGATTAGTGGTCGAAGTAGAGGTAGACAGAAGCCTTGCCGAAGCCAACGCCCCGCGCAAGGCTTTTAGTAGTAAAGAAAAACTGGCCCTCATGGCGGAAAAGAATCCCGCTATTTTGAAATTAAAAGATAACTTAGACTTGAAATTCGACCTGTAATACTACCCAATATGAAACCCAATGCGCTCCGTTTATTGTTGTTATTGTTGTTACCTGCTTTGTTTGCCATTGGTTGTGGCGACAAGGAAACAACCGCTGTTGAATCGAAATACAAATACGAATCGGTGCCCAACGACCCATTGGATGCCCGCATTTATACTTTAGACAATGGTTTGAAAGTATACCTTACCGTAAATGCCAAAGAACCTAGGGTGCAAACCTACATAGCCGTTCGCGCCGGTTCAAAATCAGACCCGAAAGAAACTACCGGTTTGGCGCACTACCTAGAGCACATGGTGTTTAAGGGTACGCACAAAATGGGAACCATCGATTGGGAAGCAGAGAAAGTGGTACTAGACCAAATAAGTGCTTTATATGAGCAGCACCGCCAAACTGCCGACCCAGAGCAGAAAAAAGCCCTTTACCACCAAATTGATAGCCTGTCGCATGAGGCTTCTAAATTTGCCGTGCCAAACGAATACGATAAAATGATTTCATCGTTGGGTGCTATCGGAACCAACGCTTACACTTGGGTTGAGCAAACCGTTTACGTAAACGATATACCTAGCAACGAGTTGGAAAAATGGATGATGGTAGAGTCGGAGCGTTTCCAAACGTTGGTGTTGCGCTTGTTCCATACCGAGTTAGAGACGGTTTACGAAGAGTTTAACCGTAGTGAGGATAGCGATACCCGCAAATCGTGGCAGGAAATGCACAAAGGGTTGTTCCCGAACCACCCTTATGGTACACAAACCACCATTGGCGAAGGCGAGCACCTGAAGAACCCGAGCATGGTGAACATACACAACTACTTTGATAAGTACTATGTGCCCAACAATATGGCTATTTGCCTTTCTGGCGATTTAGACCCTGACAAAACTATTGCCATGATTGACCAGTACTTTGGCAAATGGCAAAAGAAAGATGTTGAGCCTTTCTCGTTTACCAAAGATGAGCCATTGGCCAAATCTACAGAAGTAACAGTAACGGGTGTGCAGCCGGAGCACGTGCGCGTGGGTTACCGATTGGATGGTGCCGGCACTAAAGATGCCATCATGGGCAAACTGTTGGGCGAAGTGTTGAGCAATGGACAGGCGGGCTTAATTGACTTAAACCTTAACCAAAAGCAAACCGTATTGGATGCTTCGGCAGGAATTGTGGAAATGGTGGATTACAGCGCGTTTACCTTGTATGGTCAGCCCCGCGAAGGGCAGAGTTTGCAGCAAGTAAAAGATTCGTTGGTAGCGCAAATTGAATTGGTAAAACAAGGGCAGTTTGATGATTGGTTGATTGATGCATGCATCAAAAACTTAAAGCTGAACCGTATGCGCGAACTGGAAAGCAACAGCAGCCGCGCCGATTACTTTGTAGATGCCTTTATCCGTGGAGCCAATTGGAGCGACTATATTTTTGAGTTGGACGAAATGTCGAAAATAAAAAAGCAGGATTTGGTAGATTGGACCAAAGCCAAGTTTGGCAATAACTATGTAGCCGTGTATAAAAACTTCGGCGAAGACCCTAACCGCCACAAGGTTGAGAAGCCGGTAATTACCCCAGTGGTTATGAACCGCGATACGGCATCTGCGTTTTATAACCACTTTGACACCATAGCTTCAGATAGGTTAGCAGCCCAGTTTTTGGAATATGATAAGCTAATAACTGAAACAACGCCTGGCAATGGTATACCGGTGAGCTACATAGCCAACGATGTGAATGGCCTTTTTAGCCTGTACTATATTTTTGATATGGGTACTGATAACGACCAGAAATTGGGTTTGGCTATTGAGTATTTGCCCTACTTAGGTACCGATAAGTTTACTGCACAAGACCTACAAAAGGAGTTTTTTAAACTTGGTTTGAGTTTTGATGTATTTACGAGCCGAGATAGGGTGTATGTTACCTTGAGTGGCTTGGATGAGTCGTTTACTGACGGCGTTAAACTGTTTGAGCACATTTTGTCATCGGTGCAGCCCGACGATAAGGCCCTTGCCGACCAAATTGATGGTGAATTGAAAAAGCGCTCGGATAACAAAAAGAACAAAGGAGCAATATTGAACGGGGGCATGGTAAATTATGCCAAGTATGGTTCCATTTCGCCATTCACCCGCAATTTGAGCACCGCCGATTTGAAACAACTGAAAGGCATTGAGTTAACCGAAAAGTTGAAAGGACTAATTGGTTTCAAGCACCGCATGTTTTACTACGGTACCCAAAAGCCAGCTACGGTAGTAGAGGTACTAAAGCAATATCATAAATCGCCTGCTACTTTGGCCGACTATCCAAAACCGATTGTTTACCCCGAACTGGAGATAAACAAAAACCAGGTTTACTTTGTAAATTATGACATGAAGCAGGCCGAGCTTTATTTGATTACCAAAGGTCCTAAGTTTGATAAAACCTTAATGCCGTTTACCAATATTTTCAATGAGTACTTCGGTTCAGGTTTGTCGTCAATCGTTTTTCAAGAAATACGCGAGGCTAAGGCTTTGGCTTACTCAGCTTATTCCTATGTAAGTGTGCCGCGCTTGAATACCGAGTCGCATTACATTGCCGCATACATTGGTACGCAAGCCGATAAATTGGGAGATGCAACCGGTGCTATGATGTTATTGATGAACGATATGCCGCAAGTGGATGCCCAGTTTAAAGGCGCCAAAGATGCCGCATTGAAAAAGATTGAGAGCACGCGCACAACAGGCGCTAACATCTATTGGAGCCGTGAAGGTGCCCGCAACCGTGGGGTTGAATATGACCTAAACAAAGAAATTTATGATGCCATACGCAACATGGATGTGGCAGCACTGAAAAACTTTTTTGATGCCAACATAAAGGGTAAAAACTATACTTTCTTAGTTTTGGGTAACAAAAAGGACATCGACTTTAACGTGCTCAAGCAATTGGGCCCAGTTAAGGAGTTGAAATTGGAAGAGATTTTTGGATACTAAACAATTTACGAGGTACGATTTACGAATTACGATTGTGGTTTGGAATCTGTGCCAAAAGCATTTTGTGATTTTTTAAATAATTCAATCGTACCTCGTACGTCGTAAATCGTACTTAATATTAGATACTAAAAACTAGACTATGGCTGAAGTGATTCGAATGCCGCGCATGAGCGATACGATGGAAGAAGGGGTGATAGTGGCTTGGCACAAAAAGGTGGGCGACAATGTAAAGTCGGGCGATCTATTGGCCGAAGTGGAAACCGATAAAGCGACCATGGAGCTAGAAAGCTACCAAGAAGGTGTGCTATTGTACATTGGCGTTGAAGCTGGCGCGGCAGTGCAGGTAAATGGTATTTTGGCTATCGTGGGTAAAAAAGGCGAAGACTACAAACCATTGTTAGGCTCGGAAAAGGGTAACGATGCCAAGGAGGCTAAGGAGGAGGCTAAACCAGCGGCACAGCAAGAAGATAAGCCTCAAGAAGAAGCGAAACCTGAGCCAATAGCACCAGAGCCAGTGGCCGATGATAGCCGCTTGAAAATATCGCCTTTGGCCCGCAAAATAGCCGAGGATAAAGGGATAAGCGTAAGCGATCTAAAAGGTAGTGGCGATGATGGACGTATTGTGAAACGTGATGTGGAACAATACCAACCAGCCGCCAAAAAAGCCGAACCCGCGCAGCAATCGGTGCAACTGCCTGCTGTGGTAGGAGTGGAAAGTTATGATGAGGTAACGGTATCGCAAATGCGCAAAACCATAGCCAAGCGCTTGGGCGAAAGCAAATTCAGTGCCCCCCACTTTTACCTTACTATGGAGATAAACATGGATAAGGCCACCGCTGCCCGCGAAGGGTTGAATGCTTTCTCACCAGTAAAGATTTCGTTTAACGATTTAGTATTGAAAGCCGCTGCTGCTGCTTTGCGTCGCCACCCGAAAGTAAACAGCTCTTGGTTGGGCGATAAAATACGTTACAACCACCACATCCATATTGGTGTAGCCGTGGCCGTTGAGGAAGGATTGTTGGTGCCAGTTATCCGTTTTGCCGATAACAAAGGTCTATCTCACATTGCTGCCGAAGTAAGGGAACTTGCTGGCAAAGCAAAAGACAAAAAACTACAACCCTCCGAAATGCAGGGCAATACCTTCACCATCTCCAATTTGGGTATGTTTGGTATTGAGGAGTTTACAGCCATTATCAATCCACCCGATGCCTGTATATTGGCCGTTGGCGGTATCAATAAGCGCTTGGTAATGGACGATGATGGTGAGCTGCGCAATGAGCTTATTATGAAAGTTACCCTATCTTGCGATCACCGTGTAGTGGATGGTGCCACAGGTGCTCAGTTCCTTCAAACCTTCAAGTCGTTGTTGGAAGACCCAGTGAAGATGCTTGTTTAATTTGAAAATTTGAAAATGTGCGAATTTGAAAATGACTTTTTTAATGTCTTTTCATTTCCAAATTATCAAATTACCTCATTTTCAAATTGACCTATTCTTTCACCAACGTCATTACCGTAATCTCGGGTAATATACCTATTCGGCCCGGGAAGCCCAGGTAACCAAAGCCACGGTTTACGTAAATGTATTGTTTGCCTTTTTGGTACAAGCCAGCCCATTGCTTGTAAATATACTGTGCTGGGCTCCAGCGTACTTTGCCCCATTCAATACCAAACTGTGCACCATGCGTGTGGCCAGCAAAAGTGATGTCGATGTCTTCAAAGTCGCGTATTTTGGCATCCCAGAAAGTGGGGTCGTGAGATAGTAATAGTTTTACGGGCGCCTCGCAGCCTTTGTAGGCTTTGTCTAGGTCGCCATAAGTATGGAAACTCTTGGTGCCGCTGCAATTCTGCACACCAATAAGCGCTATTCGTTGTCCATCTTTTTCAAGGTAAACGTGCTCATCCCAAAGCAAGCGCCAACCCATATCTCCATGTGCCTTTTTAAGGTTTTCAATGTTCTGCAGTTTAGCTTCTTTCGAATCCCAACCTACATAGTCGCCATAATCATGGTTGCCAAATACCGAGTATTTGCCCATTTTGGCATTCATTTGCCCAAAAACCGATACATAGGGCAATACCTCTTCGGTAATATTGTTTACTAGGTCGCCGGTAAAGAAAAGCAAATCGGCATTTTCTTTATTTACCATATCCACGGCAAGTTTCAACGGGTTAGCCGAAGGGAAACTACCAGCATGTATATCCGATAGTTGAACAATTTTCAACCCATTAAATGCATCGGGCAGGTTGGGCAAGGTAATTTTTATGCGGTGAATCGTATAATCGTGTGCGCCTTTAAATATACCCCACATGCCAGCTATCAGTGGCACGGTAGCGACCACAATACCTGTTTGGCTTAAAAATTTAGCCCTGCTTATATTGGTAGGCCCACCATCTGCAGGAGCAGAAACCATAGAAGCTATCCATCGGATAAACCGCTGGAAATCGTCAATAATCAAGAATACGATGATAAACAACTTGCCCAAAAAAGCGAGAGCAATTATACTGAAAACGATTGACCGTAAACCGTTGGGCCAATCTCTTACTGAGTATATAAAGTTGGATAGAATAGTGGCTACGGTAATGAACGTAAAACTCCAGAAAATGATGTAGCCAATGCGCTTGGCATTATCCGAACTATCACGCAGAGAAGTTTTTACCGCCTGAAAGGCGTACAAATCGGCAGCCAAAAGCAGAACGGTAACTATAAGAAATATCAATTCTTTTCTCATGGACGAATAACCCTGTCTGGTATAAAAATGTTCGGTGTGGTGTAAAACTATCGTATTTTTGTTGCACCAACTGAAAAATTGGATGAACCCGAATACAAACCTGACGAACGGATGAGAAAAATATTGTTGAGCTTCATTTTAATGGTAGCTGCTATTTTCAGCTATGCACAGACTTTTACCAAAGGCGATACCCTACGTGGTATGCTTACCCCGCTGCGCACTTGCTACGATGTGCAATATTACGACCTTGATGTAAAGGTCGATATTGCTAATAAGTACCTATCTGGCTCCACATTGTTCAAGTTCAAGGCTACGCAAAGTTTCAGTCGTTTGCAGTTCGATTTGTTTGAAAATATGCAGGTTGATGCTGTGGTTTACCATGGCGATACCTTACCTTTTACCCGCGAGTTCAATGCTGTTTTCGTTGATTTCAAATCACCGATAACCAGCGGCGCTATGGATAGCTTTAAGGTTTGTTACCAAGGCACGCCAATCGCCGCCAAATTGCCACCATGGGATGGTGGCCTGGTGTGGCGTACCGATAAAAACGGCGACCCGTTTGTGGGCGTAGCTTGCGAAGGGATAGGTGCCAGCCTTTGGTGGCCCAATAAAGACCACCTGAGCGACGAGCCCGATAGTATGATGATTCGTGTTACGGTGCCAAAGGGTTTAACGGATGTTTCCAACGGGCGATTGCGCCAAACGGTTGAGGTAGATTCGGCTTGGACCCGCTTTGATTGGTTTGTGGCAAACCCCATCAACAACTACAATGTAACAGTGAACATTGCCAAATACGCGCACTTTCACGACATACATCTCAATACTACTGGCGACACGCTGGATTTGGATTATTACGTGTTGCCCTACAACTTGGAGAAGGCCAAGCTGCACTTTGTACAAGCCAAACCCATGATGAAATGCTTTGAGCAATATATGGGCAACTACCCGTTTTACGAAGATGGCTTTAAGCTAGTAGAAACGCCTTACTTGGGCATGGAGCACCAAGGGGCTATAGCGTATGGCAATAATTACAAATCGGGATATAATGGCGCCGATTATTCCCGCATTGGCCTAAAGTTCGATTATATCATCATCCACGAAACTGGCCACGAATGGTGGGGCAATAACGTTAGCATGAAAGATATAGCCGATATGTGGATTCATGAGGGCTTTTGTACTTATTCAGAAGCCATTTATGTGGAGTGCATGTTTGGCTATGATACCGCCATGGCTTACGTAAATGCCAAGAAACCAAGCATCGATAACGAGGAGCCCATCATTGGCATATACAACGTGAACCACGAAGGAGCCGGCGATATGTACAACAAGGGTATGCTGATGCTGAATACCCTGCGTAGCGTGGTAAACGACGACAAACTTTGGTGGGACATTATACGCGGTATTCAGCAAGAGTTTGGCAAAAAGACCACCACTACCGAAGAAATTGTTGTCTATATAAACCAGCGCACCAACCAAGACTTAACCTACTTTTTCGATCAGTACTTGCGCTATCGAAACATACCTGAGTTTGAGTACCAGCTTACCAAGAAAAAGAAGAAACTGACCCTACGCTACCGTTGGGTGGCCGATGTTAAAGACTTCCGCATGCCGATAAAAGTATTGGTAGCCCCCAGTAAATACGAGTTTATTAACCCCACCACCGAGTGGCAAGAAACCATACTCAATTACAAGAAAACGGCCGACTTTAGTGTAGCCGAGAATTTATTTTATGTAAGGGTTGTAGAGGTGCAGTAATTATGCCTTTATGCGCATTGCGTATCATTTCCATTGCGGTTACTAGCTAAGGGAACTCCTAATATTTACGAATAAGGAAAGGGTAAAAGCACAAAAGACACATTTTTCATGGGCAACCTCGTTACATACGAGGCTGCCCATTTTTATTGCCATAAGCGTCGGAAACGAAAAACTTTTTGATAGAACATACGTAAAAGAACGTAGCCAACTCCAACTCTAAAAAGAATCTTAAAGTGGATATTAAGTTCAACAAAGGTTTTTCCGATAAAAAGGAACAAAGCATTCAGCGCATTTTCGTAATAGGCTGCATGGTATATGTCAGCATCGGTTTTGCATACCAGATTACCGAAATAAAAGTAAACGACCCATTCTGGTTGCGTTTTTTGGTAGGCACTATAGGCCTTATGGGCCTTATCATGACCCGCTTATCAACTTACTTTCAGCAGTATTTTTCTACGGTATTGCTCATGACCATGTTCATTTGCAACCTCCATTTTTACTATCTGCTGTATATCAACGATTTTGATGCCAACTTCCGCATATCGCTCCTCGTTGTCGTCATTACCACTATCATGTTCATCAACTCCAAGAGGCTTCACTTGGCTTACAACCTGTTTACGGTGCTGGCTTATGCTGGGTTGATGTTGTATACCGGTAGGGTCGATCATGATATACTGTTGCTTGGTCTGCTCATTTTTGTGGTGTTGCTGTTTGGCTACATGAAAAACAGCGACCGCATGGAGGCTTTCCGTTTGGTAAACGAAAACCAGATTTTACTGAATACAGTAAACAACAATATCTACAACGGCATTTTTCGCATCAATACCCAGTTTAGACTGCTGTATGCAAACGATTACCTGGCGCGCATGCTGGGCTATGCTGTTACCGAAGACAGGCAAATTGTGGAGGAAATAAAGCGGGTGTTTCAAAACCATAAGCAAATAAACCTCCGTTTGGAAGCACTCGAATCGATTAAGGACATGGAAGTGTCTTTCCTCAGAAAAGACGGTACCGAGTTTTGGGGCTTGGTAAATATGTCGCCCATTGTTGCCGAAGACGAAGTTCCCTACTATGATGGCACTATACTTGATATAACCGATAAAAAGATAGCCGAAAACGAGCTGATGCTGTTTAGCGCTGCTATTGACCATACACCCACTGGCGTGGTAATGACCGACCGCTGGGGCAAAATAACTTACGCCAACCCTTATTTTACCAAACTTACCGGATACAATATTGACGAAATACTGGGTACCAAAATTGAACGCTATGGCGTAGTAAACGATACCGAAAGTGCTGCCACTTGGGGGCGCTTAATTAGTGGTTCGGTTTGGAAGGGCGAATTGAATTTCAGAAACAAATTAGGCAAGGTGCTTACCG
This sequence comes from Sphingobacteriales bacterium, assembly GCA_027486795.1. Taxonomy (GTDB): domain Bacteria; phylum Bacteroidota; class Bacteroidia; order Chitinophagales; family CAIOSU01; genus CAIOSU01. The sequence goes on from JAIXOI010000054.1 coordinate 34,842, forward strand.
AACTTACCAGCGTGGCACCCATTAGGAACGAAAAAGGCGATATACAGAACATTGTTATCCTTACGGAGGATATAACCGAACGCAAACATGCCGAAATAGCCACGCTAGAGGCTAAAGAGAAAGCCGAAGAGGCTACTCGTGCCAAAGAGCAGTTTCTTTCTACTATGAGCCATGAGCTCAGAACGCCTATGAACTCGGTTATTGGTATCAGTAATATTTTGCTCGATGAAAACCCAAGGCCCGACCAGGTGGAGAATTTGAACATCCTCAAGTTTTCGGCTATTAATTTGTTAGCTATTATCAACGATATTTTGGACCTTTCCAAAATAGAAGCCGGGAAGATGGAATTTTTGAGGGAAGATTTTGATTTACATTATACGCTCATTAATATCAAAAGGGCCCATGCCTTTAAGGCTGAAGAGAAGGGCATCAAAATTTCGTTGCAAGTTGACGAGAACCTACCCAATATTCTGAAAGGCGATGCGCACCGATTGAATCAAGTACTCAACAACCTGGTATCGAATGCGGTGAAGTTTACGGAGCAGGGCACCGTAAACCTGCACGTGGGCATTGATGCGGAAACCGACGAAGAGGTAAAGCTTAAAATTACGGTAGCTGATACTGGAATAGGTATACCGGGCGATAAATTGGAGTATATTTTCCAAAGTTTCGGGCAAGCATCGGCCGAAACGGCGCAAAAATATGGCGGAACGGGCCTGGGCTTGGCCATTACTCAAAAACTGGTGCTGCTGCAAGGTGGCGACATACAAGTGAGCAGCAAACTTGGCAAAGGCACTACCTTTACCGTTGGCCTAACTTATGAGCGTGGCAATGCCTTATACCGAAACGAAAAACCATTACTGCCAGCCGAAAGCAGCAAGTTGGATAATGTGCGAATACTATTGGTTGACGATAACGTGATAAACCAAAAAGTGGCCATTAAATTCTTGAGCCGTTGGAAAGCTCAGGTTACTACGGCCAACAATGGACAAGAAGCCATTGACAAACACTTGGCGGGCGATTTCGATTTGATACTGATGGACCTTCAAATGCCAGTAATGGATGGCTTAGAGGCCACTGCACTGATACGTAAAATGGATGAACCGATAAAAGCCAAAGTGCCCATTATAGCCCTTACCGCTGCTGCTATGAACCAAGAGCGCGAGCAGGCACTTAAGCTGGGCGTAAACGATTATGTATGCAAGCCGTTTGTGCCCGAAGAGTTATACGACAAGCTAGTTAAATTCTCGTTGAAGAGCAAAGAGCAGCGCATGCTGCTAGCCAATACACCCAAAGTGGATAAGGTGAAAAAGCGGGGGTAATTTCCTCATTGTGACATTTATCAAAATCAGCTCATATTAACAATTGCAGTCAAAAGGTTTGCCTAACTTAGTAATAATTAAAGGCTAGCTAATTGGACGGTAATAAGTTGATTGTCTTTTTCCGAGTTATTATAGCGCTAGTATGGCTGGTAAATGGTCTGTTTTGTAAATTGCTGAATCTTGTGCCGCGGCATCAGCAAATAGTAGGCGAAATTCTCGGCAATGTGTATGCGCCTATCCTTACTAAGCTTATTGGAGTTTCCGAAATTGGAATGGCTATTTGGATATTGAGCGGTATCAAACCTCGGTTTGTCGCTTATGTTCAAGTAGTAATTATAATTACCATGAACATTTTAGAATTTATTCTTGTGCCCGAACTATTACTTTGGGGTAGATTGAATGGACTGTTTGCCTTTATGTTTGTGTTGCTAATTGTCTATTACGAGTATTCTCGAACCCAAACATTAAAGGCCTAATGTCATTTCTAAAGAACCATCCATTTGCTGTGGAGGCATATTTTAAACGGTCAACGGTATTTACGTTTGCCGTGCATAAGGAGCAGCTACAATCGCTTATTCCCGAGTGCTTGCAACTGGATACCTTTAATGATACTTATGCTTTTGTGGCATTGGCTATGGTAGAAACACAAAACTTAAGGCCCAAAGGGTTTCCCAAATTTATGGGCAGTAATTTTTACCTGATGGGGCTTCGCATATTTGTTCGTTACATCAACAATCAAGGCAAACGCTTACGTGGTCTTTACATCATCCAATCGGTTACCGATAAAAAGAAGATGGAGTTAATAGGTAACATCTTTACCCATTACAATTATACCACTATTGATGTAACTGAAACTAGGGTTGGCGATTTGGTGAAAGTTAACTCTGTAGATTCTGATATCGATGTTGAATGGCAATACTTGCAAGAAGATGAAGCCCAAATACCATCAGGATCGCCGTTTGCTGAGTGGTCCGATGCGCGTCGGTTTTCCGGCCCATTGCCTTTTACATTTACTTACGATGCTTATAAAAAGGAAGTATTAATAATTGAAGGCGTGCGACAACATTGGAAACCACAGCCTATCAAGGTCAATAAAATTCATGTGTCATTCCTGCCAGCACTTGGCCTATCGGGTTATCGGTTAGCCAGTGCCTTCGTAGTGGAAGATGTACCATACTATTGGAAAAAAGGAAAAATAGAGCAATGGAAAGTGTAAGGAGGCCGTTTCAAGGCATCGGCAATGTGGTGCGGTTCAACTGGCACTTTTATGTGGTTGCTTTGGCTACACTTGTTGTTTTGGCAATTACTGCAATTGTTACCTCCGGTTGGCTTCAAGCGATTATCCTTGTGGCATTTTTAGGTGTATGTTTGCTAACTACCGTATCCCTTGCTGTTACCTACTGGGTCTATGATTTATCAAGCCTGTATAGGATGAACTGGCTAAATAGCATAAACATAGCCAGTGGCGATGTGTTAGTGAATATTAATGCTGGATTTGATGAAACCAGTGCGTTGTTGCGCCATAAATACCCGAAAGCAAAACTTACGGTGCTCGATTTTTACGACCCCATCAAGCATACGGAAGTTTCAATAAAAAGGGCTCGCAAGGATTATCCGCCTTACCCAGGAACAGTTAGCGTAACAACCACCAAATTGCCATTTGCAGACGCTTCGGTTAATTGCTTTTTAGCTACCTTGGCCGCTCACGAAATTAGGGATAATGCAGAGCGGATAGATTTTTTGGTGGAAGTGCATCGAATATTAAAAGGCGATGGCAAGGTAGTATTAACCGAGCATTTACGCGATACGGCCAATTTTATGGCATACAATTTTGGGGCATTTCATTTCCATTCAAGGGCAACTTGGTTGGGTAGCTTTAAAGCCGCAGGTTTTACCTTGCAACAAGAAATTAAAAGCACTCCTTTTATATCCACCTTTATACTCTGTAAAAATGGAACTACATCTTAAAGTTATTGGCGTATTGCTGGTGTTGCTGGCCATGATGCACGTTATTTTCCCTCGCTATTTTGATTGGAAATCACAATTGAGTGGGCTCAGCCTCATCAATAGGCAAATGATGTATGTGCATACTTTCTTTATAGCATTGGTGGTGCTACTGATGGGCGTTCTTTGTTTCACCTCTGCTAATGAGTTGGTTAATAATGCTTTGGGTAAAAAAATATGTTTTGGACTGTTTGTTTTTTGGTTTGCCCGGTTGGTCATACAGTTCTTTGGTTACTCCTCGGAGTTGTGGAAAGGCAAGACTTTTGAAACCACAGTGCATGTGGTGTTTACTTTCCTTTGGGTTTATTTGAGCGGGGTATTTTTATGGATAAGTATCCATTAAAGGCATTAGTCACCAAATAAAAACGACCCCAGAAATTTCTGGGGCCGTTTTGTTTTATTCGTAGTTACCAATTAACCCTCGCCCAAGGCGAGGCAAGCAAATAACCAATTAACAACTAATCAATCAACTATTAGTAGCGGTAGTACTCTGGCTTGTAAGGGCCGGCAACCGGTACGCCAATGTATTCGGCTTGGTCGTCGCGAAGGGTTTCCAACTCAACACCAATTTTAGCTAGGTGCAAGCGGGCAACCATTTCGTCCAAGTGCTTAGGCAATACGTAAACGTCGTTGCCGTAGTTTTCGCTGTTTTTCCAAAGCTCAAGTTGTGCCAAAGTTTGGTTGGTAAATGAGTTACTCATCACAAACGATGGGTGGCCGGTAGCGCAACCAAGGTTTACCAAGCGGCCTTCAGCCAACAACAGAATGTCTTTTCCGTCGATGGTGTACTTGTCTACTTGTGGCTTAATGTTGATGTGAGTGTTGCCATAGTGTTTTTTCAACCAAGCAACGTCAATCTCATTATCAAAGTGGCCAATGTTACAAACAATGGCTTTGTCTTTCATCAATTTAAAGTGCTCCGCACGGATGATGTCCTTGTTGCCTGTAGCAGTTACCACTATATCGGCTTGAGGTACTGCTTTTGCCATAGGTTGCACAGCAAAACCGTCCATAGCAGCTTGTAAGGCGCAAATCGGGTCAATTTCGGTAACAATAACACGGGCACCGGCACCGCGCAACGAAGCGGCAGAACCTTTACCTACGTCGCCATAACCAGCAACAACAGCTACTTTACCAGCCATCATTACGTCAGTAGCACGGCGAATAGAATCTACCAAAGACTCTTTGCAACCATATTTGTTATCAAATTTCGATTTAGTAACCGAATCGTTGATGTTGATAGCAGGCATTGGTAAGGTACCTTTTTTAACGCGCTCGTATAAGCGGTGCACACCAGTAGTGGTTTCTTCGCTGATACCACGGATGCCTTTTACCAATTCAGGGTAACGGTCAAGTACCATGTTGGTCAAATCGCCACCGTCGTCCAAAATCATGTTCAATGGCTGGTTGTCTTCGCCAAAAAACAAAGTTTGCTCAATGCACCAATCAAACTCTTCTTCGCTTAGGCCTTTCCAAGCGTATACCGCAACACCGGCAGCAGCAATAGCAGCGGCAGCGTGGTCTTGAGTTGAGAAAATATTGCAGCTACTCCAAGTTACTTCAGCACCAAGCTCTACCAATGTTTCAATCAACACGGCAGTTTGAATAGTCATATGCAAGCAACCAGCAACACGCGCACCTTTCAAAGGTTTTTCTTTGCCATACTGCTCACGCAAAGCCATCAAACCTGGCATTTCAGCTTCAGCCAATTCAATTTCTTTACGACCCCATTCGGCCAAAGAAATGTCTTTTACTTTGTACTTAAGTTTAGTAGTTTCCAACACGGTATATTGTTTAGTTTCTAAAATCGTTTGCAAAGCTACCAAATAGGATGCTGGAAAGCAACCATTTGGGGTTAAGTAATTGGTATTTAGTAAATAGCCAATTGTTATGGGTTCCCAAAAAAGCGGAAGCCTTGGCTACTGCTAACCAAGGCTTCCAACAAGTGGCAGTATTATTTAACTTTAGTTTAGCACATCTAGCACTGCGTTACCTTTAATATCTACTGTAGCGCCATTGGCTATGTTAATGGTTTTGCAAGTTGCATTGCCATTATAAAGTGGCGAAGAGGTAACAATTTGCGGATACCTTGGCCTTCCGGCAGGTATTACAGCATTGGTATTATCTCCAGGTACACAGTTGCTCCAGTTGGCAGGGTTGTACCAATCGGTGCTTACGTTGCCATTCCAGGTTGATGAAGCTAAATTGCTCTGCACCGAGACCGTTACGCAGTTTGAAGTAACATTGCTACAGGCATTGCCCGTTTGCGAAACAACTACCCTATAATACCTGGCTGCGGTAAACGTACCGGTAGTATAGCTGGTTGAGTTGGTGCCAACATTCGTAAAGCTGCCGCCACAACCTGTGGTCGATTCTTGCCACTGGTAGCTAAAAGTGCCTACACCGCCTGTAGCCGCAACGGTAAGGGTATAGGTACCGTTGTAGCAAGCTGCCCCAGCTATTGGTTGAGTGCTAATGGTAGGGTCAGCAGTAATAATTACTGAGGTTTCGCTGCCATCGGCTAAGTTGCAACCCGATACACTTGCGTTGTAAACCGGACGATAGTAATAAGTATTAGCTGAACTTGGCACATCTGGGGATGTGACAGTGGTGCCTGCACCTCCTGGCGTAATGGCCCTAACCCAAGTTACCGAACCACCAGAACCACCGCTTACTGTTGCCGAGAAAGTTACGCTGGCACCTAAGCACTGAGTAGTTGATGAAACGGTATTGGTAGCCCAAGTTGGGTCGGCCAACACAGTTACTGTTGTTTCAGTGCCATCGGCAAGGTTACAACCTGATACTGTTGGGTTGTAAACCGGACGGTAGTAATAGGTAGTTGCACTTGGTGGTATATCAGGAGACGTAACCGCCGTACCTGCACCTCCCGGGGTGGTTGACCGCACCCAGCTTACAGTGCCGCCCGAGCCACCGCTAACGGTAGCTGAGAACGTAACCGAACCGCCGTTACAGATTGTACTCGGCGAAACGGTGTTGGTAGCCCAAGTGGGGTCGGCCACTACAGTTACGGTAGCTTCCGCGCCATCGGCAAGGTTACAGCCAGATACTGTACCTGTGTATACCGGACGATAGTAGTAAGTACCCGCAGATGGAGGAGTATTGGGCGAAGTAACGGTTGTACCCGCGCCACCTGGGGTAGTTGCCCGCGCCCAGCTTACGATGCCGCCAGAGCCACCGCTTATGGTAGCTGAGAATGTAACCGAACCGCCGTTACAGATTGTACTCGGCGA
>JAIXOI010000043.1 GCA_027486795.1 Sphingobacteriales bacterium
ACCGTTGGTTGTGCAGGTGCTATCCCTACCGTTTGTTCTCAGTTACCTCCAGCTACCGCTGGCGCCCCTTACGACGAGTCTTTCACCTTCTTTTTCCCTAGTGTTTTCGATTTGAAAGCACTTTTACCACAAGCTATTAAAGATGTTATTCAAGCACAAGGTGGTGCCGTGGGTATTGATACTAACTCAATCCCTGCCTTCCCTGTTAGCCAGTTCTATATTGAGCTTACCAACTTGCCACAAGGCTTTAGCTGGGAGAGCGATCAGTCGGGTGGCAACAACTTCTACTACCCTAACAAGCACTCTAGCGCACAGTACGGTTGCGTATCGGTTTGTGGTAATGACTGCGACGTGGCTGGCGACTACCTAACCTTTGTGGTTTATGCCGAAGCACCTGCAAATATTATCACACTGCTTAACACCATTAACCCGCTATTGGGTATAGTTGGTGTAAGCTTGCCTATAACCGTACAAGGCAACTACTTGGGTATTCCGCTACCGCTTACCTCACTTACTTTTGATTATGTAAGCACCCTTACTGTAACGCCAGATGGCAGCACCGAAATTACGGAAGGTGATACCCTAGGCTTGGAAGCAAACACTGGCTTTACTGATTACGTTTGGAGCACTGGCGAAACTACTACCAACATTTCGGTAACCGAGCCAGGCACTTATGTGCTTAGTGCTACCGATGCCAATGGTTGTGTACAAGTTGTTGAAACTGAGGTTACCTTGTTCAGTTCAATTGCTGATTTGAACGCTTTCGACCAAAGCTTGAACATCTTCCCTAACCCTAACACTGGTAACTTCAGCATCAACTTCGTATTGGCTAAAAACCAAATCGTAAACGTTGAGATGATTAACCTACAGGGTCAAGTAGTTAGCACCCAGAGCATCAAAGCCACAACTGGTAGCAATAGCCTACCGGTGAATGTAAGCAGCGTTGCCAAAGGCATCTATTTCGTTAAGATTCAAACCATCGATGGCGCTATTACTCGTCGCGTATCGGTTCAATAATTAAGGGTTATACCATGATGTAAACGGGCGTGCCACATGGCGCGCCCGTTTTGTTTTAGGTAGTTGCTTGTCATTTTTCCTCATGTGGCTGAAAAATTATAGTTTTAAGCCCCGCACCATCGCTAATGGTGTTATACTAATCAGCAAATAACCCCGCTATCATGGCTAAATACATTCTCGCGCTCGACCAAGGTACCACCAGCTCTCGTGCAATTATTTTCGATAAACAAGGTAGCATTAAGGGCATTGCTCAAAAAGAGTTTACCCAGATTTTTCCGCACAGCGGTTGGGTAGAACATAGCGCTCAGGAGATTTGGGATAGTCAATTGCAAGTGGCTAAGGAGGTTTTGAGCATTGCCCATGTTAGCGTAGACGATATTGATGCTATTGGTATTACCAACCAGCGAGAAACCACGGTAGTGTGGAACAAAGAGACTGGCAAGGCCATTTACAATGCTATCGTGTGGCAAGACAAACGCACCGCGCCGCTTTGCGAGAAACTGAAAGCTGCAGGATACGAGCAATACGTAAAAGAGCAAACGGGCTTAGTTATCGACTCGTATTTTTCGGGAACGAAGGTAAACTGGATATTGGAGAACGTGCCAGAAGCTAGAGCTTTGGCCGAAGAAGGCAAGCTGTTTTTTGGTACCGTTGATACTTGGTTGATATGGAACCTTACCGGCGGCGAAGTGCATGCCACCGACTATAGCAATGCCTCGCGCACACTGCTGTACAACATCCGAAGCTTGAAATGGGATGATAAAATGCTTGCAGCGCTTAGCGTGCCAGCTAGTATGTTGCCCGATGTACGCCCAAGTAGCGGCGATTTTGGCAATACGCTTACATCGTTGTTCGGTAGGGCTATTCCCATCCGTGGGGTGGCCGGCGACCAACAAGCCGCGTTATTTGGGCAGGCTTGCTTTGAGCCAGGCATGGCTAAAAACACATACGGCACGGGCTGCTTTATGCTCATGAATACGGGTGAGCACTTTGTGGCCTCTAAAAACGGCTTGCTTACTACCTTGGCTTGGGGGCTTGATGGTAAAGTGGAATATGCCTTGGAAGGTAGCGTATTTATTGCCGGAGCGGCTATTCAGTGGCTTCGCGATGGGTTAAAGATAATTGATAGCGCGCCCGATAGCGAATACTATGCGCTTAAGGAGAAAGATACCGATGGCGTTTATGTAGTGCCTGCATTTGCGGGTTTGGGTGCGCCCTACTGGGATATGTATGCCAAAGGCGCCATTTTTGGCCTTACAAGGGGCACTAGCAAGTCGCATTTGATACGGGCAACCCTTGAGTCGTTGGCGTACCAAACGCGCGACGTGCTTGGCGCTATGGAGCAAGACGGAAACATTAGCCTCAAAAGCCTTAGGGTGGATGGTGGTGCCTGCGCCAATAACTTGTTAATGCAGTTTCAGGCCGATATATTGAACACCGAAGTGGAGCGCCCTGCCGTAATTGAAACAACTGCCTTGGGTGCCGCCTACCTAGCGGGCATAGCCACTGGGTTCTATATTAAGAGCGACATAGCCCAAAACCGCTTGGTAAACCGCGTTTTCAAGCCTGAAATGGACGAAACCAAACGTGTCAAGCTATACCGTGGCTGGCAAAAAGCCGTGGAGCGCACCATGGGCTGGAGCGAGGAAGAATAAGCGATAGGCTTGAGAAGTGATGTTTGGCTATTGTGCCTGCTATTTTTCGTTTCTCATTTCAAACTTCCTATTTCACATTCGCCGGGTTTTGTCGTCCACGAATGTAGTTTTGAAGGGGATTTCGTGGTGATAGAAGCAATTTGCTACTCCGTTATTACAGCTCTTTTGCCGTGGACGGTCGTCTGTCGACCATGGACCGCCCAAATATGCCTATCTTACTACAATGAAACACTTGCACTTGTTGTTTGGGGCCCTTGCCTGCACTGCCCTTTGGGGCTGCGATGCCAGCCATATTGGCGAAGAAGAGCGCAACGACATAGTGCGCCGCTTTGCCGAAGAATACTACTGGAACGTGGCAGGTAAAGAGGGCTACGAGTTTATCTCGTTGGAAGAGATTGACGAAGTGCTGTACCAAGATAACATTGATTATCGCCGCCAATATATTCAGCAGCAAATTACCGATAACGAAGGCATGTTGGCCGTTGCGCTTACTAAGCGCGACAGTTTCCCAGACCTGATGGTGGGCAAAGACTCCATACCTTACTACGACCTTAAAATAGCCGACTACCAAGGCAAAATAAACCGCTACCAACAAGTACTGTTAGGCATTGATAGCCTTGCCGAAGCACTGGGCGATACAGCCAAGCAAGTGGCCTCGTACACCTACCGCTATACCCTAATGGGCAAAAACGAACAAGGCCAGCCCGATACCTTGGTGTTTTACCTACAAACCAACCCCGGCTTTGGCGTCCTCCAGTTTAGGCCCGACACCGCCGACCTATACCCCAACCCCAACGATTTCCCCGGGTATAGAGAGATGGCGGGTAGGGTGCTGGGGGAGTAGGTGTTGGGTTGATTTTTTAACTAAAATTGCCCTTTCTCTAAAACGCTGTTATGAGCTGGCTATGTATAGTTTGCAAATGTCTGAGCTAATTGGACTTGTGCTTTGATTACCTTTTCAATATTTCTACTAATTCTTTGAAAGACGATATTCCGTTAATTTCCGCTGTGTTAATCCAGTCAATGCCTCCTGATGGCAAATAGTTTATTATACCTGTTTTGAAATTATACTGTTCGTTAATTTTCTTCATGTCAATAAACCAGTCCATAGGAAGCTTTTTTAGTCGCACAATTTCTTGAAAGTCATTTGATAATTTGTTTGGTGACATTTGTTTTTGAATAAGAAGCAGTAAGCCCAAATCTATGGATTTAGCAACTTGTAAATATCCGACCAACTGCGAATAGTCTTTTAAACTTAACTGCTTTAAATATTTTGCCTCAATTAAAACCAATCTTACTTTTTTGTTCGGGCAGATAATAGAAAATACTATGTCAACTTTCAATTTAGGAATGTACGTTCCTTTTTCTCTTATTATCATCCCCGCTTGACTTTCTAAATCTGACACTATGAAATCTAAAGTTTTGTTGCAAGAAAAGTAAACACTGTAATTATCCCCAAGATATGTATTTAGGTATTGAGTGAATTTCTTCGAAAATTCTTGATAATAACTGATTTCGTTCTGGAGCACTATTTCAAATTTACGGTAAGACTATCTACGCTAATTTTTGTTTTGATTAGCTGTTGGTTCAAACTGTTGTTAACAGAAGAACAAATGAAAGCTCGTTCATTTATTGAACTAATGACCAACAAGGGGCTGTCAAATGTTTTTCCAATAGTTATTAATGTTAATATTTCAGTTGTGTGTTTATTGATAATATCTTCCATTGAACCTCTGTGTCTCTTTCCATTTAATGCATCTGCAAAGAGATAAGCAACACCTTGGTCAATTCCTGTAAATCTCTCAAAATCTTGATGTTCTATAAGTCTTGATACTTTTACTTTATGCGTGGATATTTCTAACTCGGGAAAATATTTTGATTGAATTTCTTTCAACTTTTTCAAAAGTTCTGCTTTAGTTCCTTTTGACAATTGAGGGAAGAAGTTAATGTAACTGCTTTTGTGCTTTACTAATTTTCTAATTTCTTCAATAGGAGCATGTTGACAACCCAAAACTGCACAAAAATGATGATAGTGAAAAAATAATTTATTTCTAACATCAATTGGCAATTCATCTGAATTTTGGTCCGTATGAACTGAAACAGGACTTGGTGTTCTTAGTTTTCTTAGAACACAGGGAATTTGTTCTTCCTTTCTTTGGTGCTTTTCAATTATTGTTACGTCGATAGACTTGGCTTGTAGTGCAAAGGAGTATTGTGTAAGAAATGAGCGAACCAAGAACCGAATTTTAAAACCTTTTTTCCATCCTTTGTAATCAGGGTCTGAGCCCGAATGTTGGTTAGGATGATTGTATAAAATTTGATCTGTTGTTGAACCTAAATCAGTTAACCAAGAACATAACTGTATGACCAATTTAAAATTTCTTGTGCTTCCCGGAATTTCTACAGAAACAACAGGTGCGTCATTTGTAAATCTTCTATGAGTTAATGCCAAACTTGCTCTTGTATCAAAAATTCCAGACAAGAAACTTGATATATTTATGCCAACCAGTTTTGATTTAGCTGTTGATAAGTCAGCGGTAGAAAGTAGAAAACCACCTATCGGCAATCCTAAATATTGCAGGTCATTTTTCAAACTTGAAATGTCAGAATTGTCAATTGGCAAAATCAACCATTTGCCATTTCCAATTTCATAAGTTACATTAAAGTTGTATGATGAATTAAAATATTGGCAAATTTTCGAAAGAATATCTGTGGCAATAATATTCATACGTTTTGGTTCCATACCCCATTTTTTGAACGGAAGGTCGATAACAAAAGTGTTTTCGTCTATTTTCCCACTTCCTACCAACAGCCCAAGTATGTACGCTTTAATATGATTAATCGGCTCCATTTTCTAAGTGCTTTTCTAAAGCTTTGGCTATAACCCAAGCAAATACAGGAGGTACTGCATTGCCAATTACTTTATAGGCGTTTGCTATAGTTTTATAAGGAAAACAAAAATTATCAGGAAACGATTGTATCCTTGCAATCTCTCTAATTGTAAATCGTCTATCTTCAAATGGATGAGTAATGCCACAATTTTCTGGTTGAGCCGAAGCGGTAATTGTACCATTAATTTCGCCTAATGCAAACCTTCGATAAAAATTAGGTGCGTGATATTTTTTTGGGTTATCCCAAATTTTTCTAAAACGCTCTGACATGTCTTCAGGGTTCATACTTTTCCATGACTTCCCTTTGGAAATTGTTTGACTAATTTTATTTAGCGGTATTTTCTTTTTGAATTTTGTTAATGCTTCTTTTCCATCTTCGCAAGGTCCAATTTTATCTATCATATATTGCCCACCTGGAGAATATTTCCAATAGTCATTTGCTTGAGGAGCGTTTTTAGGAATATCACACAATACAGAGCCAAGATATAAGTCATAAGGATTGTCAGTTTCATTAGGCAAATTGTATTCCGCTACAATTTGGTCTAATAAACTAAAATCAAAATATCCAAGATCTTCTCTAATTCCAACAATTATTAAACGCTGACGATTAGAAGGCACTCCGTAATTGCTAGTTTTTAAAAGTTTGTAACAAGTTTTAAATCCTAATATTTCTGTTCTTTTTACAATTTCATCAGGAATGCTTGTTCCATCTTCCATTTTGGAGGACATAATACCTTTTACATTTTCAAAAACAAAACCAATTGGTTTATTTTCTCTTTCCAAACCTACTTTGAGTAATCTTTCACATTCTTCAAATAGATTCCCTCTTTCATCATTTATACCTTTTCTCAATCCTGCATTTGAAAATGGTTGACAAGGAAAACCTGCAAGTAAAAAATCAAAGTCGGGAATATTCTCAAAATTTATATCTTTAATATCTTCACGATGCAATTCGTGATTGTTGAAAAAAGAAGTATTTGCGTTATAAACGTATTCTGCAGCAGGGTCAATGTCATTTGAATATTCAATTTTGAATTTGGTTTTGTCAAAATGTCTGTCCCGAAAATCAAAGTTTCCAGAAAACCCTAAATCCAATCCTCCGCAACCACTAAATAGCGAAACGATTTTTAAGGCTTTCTGTTGAATTGCAGATGTTCTTTGTTTGTTGGTTCTAAAATCAATAAACATTTGAGGTTCTTCCACAGTTGAAATTGCTTCTAATTCTGTTGGGTTGTACATAATGTTTATAGCTTTATTGTTGGATGTTTTGTGTTTTTCAGTCTAATGAATTTCACTTTCCCTTCTGCAAGTGCAAGTACATTATCATTGCATTTGTTATGAAGTTTTAGCCTTGTCGACTCTTACAAAAATAAACATTTATACCCTACTCTGCCAAATTTTTTAGTACAATATTAAGAATGTTCGAGCATAGGTGGTTTTTATCACTTTCCTATACAAAACTTCGAAAAGATATTCTCCAACAAATCGTTGGTGGTGATTTCGCCAGTGATTTCGCCGAGGTGGTGGAGGGCACGGCGGATGTCGAGGGCCATGAGGTCACCAGGGTTTTGGTTGGCTAGGCCAGTAAGTACCGCGTTTAGGGCTTCTTGGGTGGCGCGTAGGCTATCGTAGTGGCGGGCACTGGTCACTATGGTGTCTTCGGTGCCGAGGCCTTGCCCTGCAATGGTTTGCACTAGGGCCTGCTCCAGCGCTGCAATGCCCTCGCCCGTTTTTGCAGATACGAAAATAATATCGGGGTGCTTTTTGGTATAAGGCTCCAAGGCGCGGCGGTCGGGCAGGTTATCAATTTTGTTGCCCACCACTAGCACGGGTATGTTATCAGCTTTTAGGTGGTTCAAATCGTGCAGCAACATTTCTGGGCTAAGGCTGCTTATATCAAACAAATATACCACAAGGGCGCTTTGGCTTATTTTCTGGAAAGTACGCTCCACGCCCAGTTTTTCGATGGCATCGGTGGCCTCGCGTATACCTGCGGTATCAATAAGGCGAAAAAGAATGCCGCCAATGCTGATGGACTCCTCGATGGTATCGCGGGTGGTGCCAGGTATATCGCTCACTATGGCGCGCTCCTCTTGCACTATGCGGTTTAGCAGCGTGCTTTTGCCCGAGTTGGGGCGGCCCGCTATTACAGTGCTCACGCCCGTTTTTATCACGTTGCCCAACTGAAACGAGCGTATCAAGCGCCCAATAATGTCTTGCAGTTCGTTGGTCAGGTTTTCGAGGGCGGCGCGGTCGGCAAACTCCACGTCTTCTTCGCCGAAATCGAGTTCCAGCTCAACCATACTAGCAAAGTGCACCAGCTTGCCGCGCAGTTCTTTAATGCGGTTGCTAAACCCGCCGCGCATTTGCTGCAGGGCCAAGGTATGCGAGGCCGCGCTATGCGACGATATAAGGTCTGCCACGGCCTCGGCTTGGCTGAGGTCCATGCGGCCGTTAAGGAACGCACGGAGCGTAAACTCGCCTGGCTTGGCGGCACGCGCGCCTTGCTCAATGAACAGTTCTATAACCTGTTGTAGTATATATGGCGAGCCGTGGCACGATATCTCGGCCACATCTTCTTTGGTGTACGAATGTGGGGCACGGAAAAGTGCCACCACTACCTCATCAATAAGCGCATCGCCACGCGCAATGCTGCCAAAATGTAGGGTGTTGGCGGGCTGCGTGGTAAGGTCTTTGCCCTTGAACACGCCCGCAACTATATCAATGGCCCTTGGGCCCGATAACCTGATTACGCCTATTGCCCCTGTGCCTTGTGGCGTAGAGAGGGCCACGATAGTTTCCATAGAATCATATTTGACTTTACCCTTTGAAAATTTTCATTAGTCTATGAAAATCATCCTTAAAATCGGTTGAAAGCATTTCGGTATCCAACAGGGGAAGTATCGAAGCCCCATCTTTAACTTTGTGATACTTTCCTTTTCTTGAATCCTTGGTTATATCAGCTAGAAAATCACTTGGGTCGGGGATATTAGAAGCGTGTTTTGCCGGAATACGCTTTGAAACGTTGCTTTTAAAGTAGTTATCTAACATCTCTGTTTGCGATAAAAACCAAGCTTCCATTTCTTGAACCATTAGAAAAACATTATCTTTTTCATCTTTTAATCCTAACTTCAATATTACATCCTCCCTATTAGCATTTGGTAAATCTGAATCAATTAGCAAGGCCTTTTTCCCTTTACTTGCGTAATTTAAAAATTTTCTGGTGGTGGCAACTTGGTCATCACCCATTATAATTCGAGGCATTTTCCCTTTGAGTTTTTTCTCAAATAATAGGGAAAATCCTTTCTTAAGGTTTCCGTTCGTGTCGTCCGTAGTACCTTCTATAAAAATTATGTAGTCCATATACTTATTTACCAACGATTACCGCCAATATCTCCTTGGCGCCACATTTTGCCTACAACAAAGTCATCATACCATCCTTTAAATTCATCTTCCGAGTATCGTTTTCCAATTGTAGAGTTATTGGAATCTTTATCAAAAACAAGCACATTCGGCAAGTTAAATAAATCTAACAAATGGCTAGAATGCGTTGCTATAATAAATTGTGACGTTTCTGAAGCAATCTTAACTCCTTCAGCAACTCCCTGTATCATATCGGGATGTAGACCATTTTCAGGCTCGTCAATACATATTATGGATCCCCTATTAGAATTGTGTAAAATTGCCAAAAGACACAAATATTTTAATGTTCCATCAGAAATTTTTGAAACGTGTATTGAACGGTTTAAGCCTTTTTCAGCCAACATAATCTCTATGTTATTTCCAATATGATTAAAACTAAAATCTTCATATTGGCTGTTAATTTCAAAAAAGCTGTCTTTCAAAAGTTTATAGCTTTTTCTATCAGCAGTTGACATAGTATTTATTACTTGCGCTAAATTTGATCCATCTCCAAGCAACCTCTTTTCCGATGTTGATAAAATAGGTTTTCTAATTTTAGAACTTGGGCTAGTATCTAAATAGCCATAATTTGCAATGTCTTCTATGGCCTTCCGGATTGTGCTAATAGGATAAAATCTGTCTGGGTCATTCAGTAAATTCAATACAGATTCCTGGGGGTCAAAGTCGCTGTATCGAATGCTTTTAGGTGTGGAGCCCTTATCAGACTTTTCACTAGCGAATCCATTCCCTCTTTCAAACTCAAAATATACCCAATCTGGTTTATTGTCCTTTAAGGTATATAGCTTTTCGGCTAGGGTATAATTTTGAGTGCTACCTACCTTTCTAATTGAAAGTAAGTAGCATATTGGCTCACGAAACTTCATTCCATAATTACTCACGACTTCATTATCTAGCTCCCATAGTAATTCTACTTTATCATCAGCTGTGTCGCCAGCAAAAAAAATCTCGTCAAAACCACCCCATTTGTCTAAAACAAGATTTTTAAGCCCGCCTGAAACAATAGCCTTAAGAAGCTCAATAGATCGAATAAAATTACTTTTACCCGATCCATTTATTCCTATGAGTAAATTTTGATCCGCAAGTTCAATAGAAGTATCCTTAAAACTAAAGAAGTTTTTCAACCTAATGTTCTTAATCATGATAGTAACCTTTAATTACAAATTTATTAGAAAATATTCTAGCAAAGCTCCTTTGGACGAATGTGAAAATTACAAAAATTGATTTTTTGACAGTTCATCTAGAATTAGTTTAGTTAATAGCTAGAGAGGGCCACGATAGTTTCCACAAATTTTGGATATGAAATGACAGATAAGAAATGAGAAACCTCAAACCAATAGCAAGTTACGGATTTTGGAGGGGTGAGAAAAGAGAAGCGTTTTTTAGCGCGTGCTTCGACAAACTTTTTTGTAATACTTTTTGATTTTGTCTTTGGCAATCAAAGCATAAACTCCTCAAAACGCTCCCAAGTAACCAACTGAAAAGTGGCCTCTGGGTAATTTTCAGTAAACACTTTAGGTGCGCAAGTCCAAATAACGGTCAACGGTTTTTTTACTCATGCTTAGTCTTCTGCCCAACTGATCCAACGATACCTACTTGATGGGCCAGTAATTTGAGCAGATCAAATATTTTGGAGGCTTTCTTTATCGTTTCATATTTTCGATATTGAGCGTTACCTATTTACCATTTAAGTTGCTGCCAATGGTATGCATTAGTTACGTTTTGCACATTGTACGGGTGCCATACATTAGCAGCATCTAATTCAGATTAGGGGTTTTTGGATGCTTCTTAATATGGTTCGGTTAGTGCTTTCCATAGCCTAACTTTGATTTAACGGTACCCATTTCCCGTAATTCAGTCAGTTGACTGACGCAATTTAGCTAAATTCAGTCAGTTGCGCTTGGAATTGGGCAATCAAGCCTTATAAGAAGGGGATTTGTTAAATTTGCGTCTCATTGAGCATTATGACAAGCAAAGAAATAGCAGCAATAATATTGGCCGAAGTAGAAGCAGATACCAGTTTGGATGTTTTTATGAAGGTTTTCTTGAAGAAAAACCTGATTGAGCCTACCAAAGAAACCTACATTGATTCATTGGACGAGTCGCAGACTTTTGAGTTTTGGACGGTGTTGGTAGAAGGCGAAGACGGCCATAGAATAGCATACGATGAGGCCGATAAAAGCTTCGTACTTGGTATGCTCAATATCGATAACCAATTAGAATATATCGGCCATCAAGGCACTTTTATCGAAACGTTTCGTGCCATGTAAGTGGCAGTTTCAGGGTTGCTAAACTCCGCTTAAAATTCATTCCTTCGTAGTCCTGCATTCCACTTCCCTCAAACTAAATTTCCTTAACTTTATAGCAAACTGCTAAAAGTATGGGAATGGGCATCGAAAATGGGCAATTTGAACAAGAGCTGAACAAGCTAAATGCAGCACAGCGACGCGCCGTGGATACCATTGATGGACCTGTGCTGGTAATTGCTGGCCCAGGTACGGGCAAAACCCAAATTTTGGCCGCCCGTATTGGCAACATCCTTGCCCAAACCGATGCCCGACCCGAAAACATACTTTGCCTTACCTATACCGATGCAGGTGCCATAGCCATGCGCCGCCGCCTGCTCAAGTTTATTGGGCCCGATGCGCATAAAGTTACCATCAGTACATTTCACGCGTTTTGTAATAGCGTAATCAAAGACAATCTCGACTTGTTTGGCATACGCGCTTTGGATAGCATTACCGACTTGGAAAAACGCCAACTGCTTCGCAAACTTATTGATGGGTTTGGTGCCAAACACCCTTTGAAACGATTTACAGGCGACGTGTACTACGAAGCCCAAAAGCTGGACAACCTATTCAGCTTAATGAAAAAAGAAGATTGGAGCCCAGCGTATATTTCTGCTAAAATTGACGAGTACTTAGAGTCGTTGCCAGAGCGCGAGGAGTACAAGTATAAGGTAAACAACAGCAAAGCAGGGTATAAAAAGGGCGACCCGAAGCAAAAGGACATTGATGCCGAAACGGATAAAATGTTGCAATTGAAGGCCGCTTGCCAGGAGTTTCCGAGGTTTATGGAAATGATGGCCGAGCGCAAGCGCTACGATTTTGACGACATGATTTTGTTGGTGCTCAATGAGTTTAAGCGCAATGAGAACTTGCTACGCCAATACCAAGAGCGTTTTTTATACTTTTTGGTGGATGAGTATCAAGATACCAATGGTGCCCAAAATGAGATAATTGATAAGCTGGCCGATTTTTGGGAACGGCCCAACTTGTTTGTGGTTGGCGACGACGACCAATCTATCTACCGCTTTCAAGGGGCCAACGTGGAGAATATTTTGCGTTTCCATAACAAATACAACCCTGAGCTAGTAATGCTCACCGACAATTACCGTAGCACGCAGTATATTCTAGATGCTGCAAGGCATTTGATACAAAACAATACAGAGCGTTTAATAAACGCTATTAAGGGTTTGAGCAAAGACCTTAAGGCCGCCAACCCTACTTATGCCGATTTGCCCGTGAAACCCGAAGTGCGCGAGTACTATAACCTTTCGCACGAAACGGTGGGTATTGCGCAAGAAGTAGAGAAGCTGCAAAAAGAGGGCGTAAAGCTATCCGAAATAGCCATTATCTATCGCGGGCATAGGCAAGCCGAAGACATAGCTCGGTACCTTGAAAGCCAAGGCATACCCTTGTTTGTGCGCCGCAAGTTAAACATCCTGGAGTCGCCATTTATAGGCAATGTACTTACGCTGCTGGAGTATATTAACGAAGAGGCCAAAAAACCGCATAGCCGCGAAGATTTGCTGTTTCACATCATGCACTTCAACTTCTTTGGCATTGAGCCATTGATAATAGCCAAAGTAGCCGCAGGCTTACGAAACGATTATAAAACCCGCTGGCGCGAAGCCTTGCGCAGCGTGCAGGCACAGGCAGGCACCAACTTGTTTGATAGTAATGCTAACGAGAGCTACCGCCGCATAAAGCAACTAAGCGATAACATTGAGTATTGGATAAAGGAGCTGCACAACACCACGCTGCAAACCCTATTCGAGAAAGTAATGACCCGTGGCGGATTGTTGCGCGAAATAATGCTTTCGCCACAGAAGTTTGAGCTGCTAGATAAACTGACAACCTTGTTCCAGTTTATTAAAGATGAAACCGTAAAAGACCCTAAGCTAAAGTTAGATGGTTTTTTGCGAACCATTAAAGAAATGAGGGACGAAAGCATCTCGTTGGAAGTACATAAAAAAGGCTTTTTTGAAGATGGCGTAAACCTAGTAACTGCCCACAGCTCAAAAGGCTTGGAGTACGAGTATGTGTTTTTGATTGGCTGCGACAAAAGAACCTGGGATGGGTCGTCGGCGCGTAGCAGCGATTTTAAGTTTCCGGACAATCTGCACACCAGCGTTGGCGATGGAGACGATGCCGAAGAGGGTAGGCGATTGTTTTATGTAGCCCTTACACGTGCCAAAAAACAGTTGGTGGTGAGCTATGCGGTAGCATCAATGGATGGCAAGAAGATGGAGTGTAGCCGCTATGTGGATGAACTGAGAACCAGCCAAGATATTGAAGTTAGAGAGGTGCATTTGCCGGACGAGGCCCTTACGGCTTTCCATTTAACCATCCTTTCTGAGCCGCCGCTACCCAATTTGCCGTTGTTGGAGGAAACCTTATTGCGTCGCATATTGGAGCATTACTCGCTAAGCGTGAGCCATTTGAATACTTATTTGAAGTGTCCCGTTAGTTTTTATTATGGCACGCTGCTGCGCATACCAGTGGCTAAAAATGCTGCAATGGCCTTTGGATCGGCAGTGCACTTTGCTATGGAGCACGTTTTCGTGAAAATGAAAAACAACCACGATGAGTTTGTAGGCCCAACAACTTTGGTGCAAGACTTTGAGTGGTATATGCGCCGCCACCAAGACTCGTTTACGGACGAGGATTTTGACCGCCGAATGGAGTATGGTCGCCTTATTTTGCCCCAGTACTACCACAAATACGTTGATATTTGGAATAAAGTAGCCATTGTAGAACGGAACTTGAAAACGGTAATTGACGACATCCCTATCAACGGAAAGCTTGATAAATTAGAGTTTGATGGTAAATCGGTAAATGTGGTGGATTATAAAACGGGCAAGTTTGAAAACGCTAAGAAGAAGTTTTACCCACCCACCGAAGACTTTAAGAAGGAAGAACCCACTCACGAAGAAAAGTATGGTGGCGACTATTGGCGCCAAGGGGTGTTCTATAAATTGCTGGTAGACAACGAGGACACTAAGGGCTGGACAGTGGTATCAACAGAGTTCGATTTTATTGAACCCGACCGCAAAACCAACGAATACTACAAACAGAAAATCATCATCAACCCCGAGGATTTGAATGTGGTACGCGCCCAGATAAAAGAAGCCTACCGCGGCATACAAAATCTAGAATTTAAACGAGGCTGCAACGATAGTAACTGCCAGTGGTGTAACTTCGTGAAAAACAACTTTCAGCTTGATGCGAGTTTGGTGGGCGAAGATGGGGAGTTGGAGTAAACGGCAATGGGGCTAGAAGTCAGTGAACGAAAACGGGTAATGCAGCAAACGCTACATTACCCGTTTTTCATTTTAAACTACTAATTGTGCTACACTGCTGCATCATTGCTGGGCAGCGGTGTGTCGCTATCAAGGTTAGGCTTATCTGTGTCATCCGTTTTCGGGCTATCGCTTGCAACGGTTATTTCAGGTTCAATTACAGGCGGTGTGTTGTCTGAGCCTGCAATATGCGGTTTGGCATTCTCTTCTGGGTGGCGGTCGCCTTTATCATCATATGGACGTTTGCCAACCAAGCGTTCCAAATCGTCTTTAAAGATAATTTCGCGGGCCAACAATTCCTGTGCTACGGCTTCCAGCTCGCTGCGCTTGCTTAGCAGCAGGGCTTTGGTGCGCTCATAAGCCTCATCAATCATCAGCTTCACTTCCATGTCAATCAACTTGGCCGTGTCTTCAGAGTATGGTTTTTTGAACTGATAGTCGCCATTAGGGTCGTTAAAGCTCAGGTTACCAATTTTCTTGTTGAGGCCATAAATGGTTACCATGCTGTAAGCCATACGGGTAATACGCTCCAAGTCGTTTTGTGCACCAGTGGTAATGCGGCCAAACACTATTTCTTCGGCAGCGCGGCCACCTAATGCCATGCACATACTATCCAATAGTTGCTCTGTGCTATATAGGTACTGCTCTTTTGGCAAATACTGTGCATAGCCTAAGGCTGCCATACCACGCGGCACTATCGATACTTTTACTAACGGGTCGGCATACTGAAGGAACCAACCGCAAATGGCATGGCCCGCTTCGTGGTAAGCCACCACTTTTTTCTCTTCGGGGCTAATTATTTTGTTCTTTTTCTCCAAGCCACCAATCACGCGGTCAATAGCATCTTGGAAGTCTTTCATTTCCACCGAATCCTTATTGCGGCGGGCAGCTATCAACGCAGCTTCGTTGCAAACGTTCGCAATTTCGGCACCGGCAAATCCAGGAGTTTGTGCCGATAGTTTACCGGCATTAACTTCTTCGGCAGTTTTAATGCCTTTCAAGTGTACCCTAAAAATTTGTTCACGGCCTACTAAATCGGGCTTATCAATACCAATCTGCCTATCAAAGCGGCCAGGGCGCAATAGGGCGCTGTCCAACACATCGGGGCGGTTGGTGGCTGCCATTATAATTACACCGGTATCGGTACCGAAACCATCCATTTCCACCAGCAATTGGTTTAGGGTGTTTTCGCGCTCATCGTTGCTCTGTACCATGTTTTTACCACGGGCACGACCAATTGCATCAATCTCATCAATAAAGATGATACATGGTGCTTTTTCGCGGGCTTGCTTAAACAAATCCCTAACACGGCTAGCACCCACACCTACAAACATCTCCACAAAATCGGAACCCGAAATAGAGAAGAAAGGTACTTGCGCTTCGCCTGCAACGGCTTTCGCCATCAAGGTTTTACCTGTTCCTGGAGGACCCACCAAAAGCACGCCTTTCGGTATTTTGCCACCAAGGCGGGTATACTTTTTAGGGTTCTTAAGAAAATCGACAATTTCCATCACCTCTTCCTTGGCTTCGTCCAATCCGGCTACATCCTTGAAGGTGATGTTTATTTTGCTTGCATCAAACAACGCCGCTTTCGATTTGCCGATATTGAATATCTGACCACCAGGGCCGCCGCCACCGCTACCTACTCGGCGCATAATGAATATCCAGATACCAATAATCAGTATTATGGGCAATATAAGACCTACTTTATCTACCCAGCTACCACGGGTTTCGTGCAATACTTTTACTCGAGAGGTTAAGTTTGCATCCGTTTGAACCTTGTCCAACTCTTCGCGAAAGTATTTTTCGTCGCCAATTTGAAGCTTAAACTGCTCTTCGGTGTTTTCACCACCAAACGGGCTTTTAGATACCTTTTCGTACTTTTTTAACTTATCAGCATTAGTGGTATATACCTTGTCGGTTTCAGATGTTTTGAGGGTATCTTGGTAAATAAATACCTCCACCTGCTCACTGTTAACGATAATGATTTTCTCCACGTCGCCTTCGCGCACCATCTTGAAAAAATCCTGCTCATTGGTCACATCAGGATTTGACGAGCGAACCTGAAACAGCTGAAAACCGATTAGCAACAGCGCCACAAGGCCATATATCCAATAGTAGTTAAATTTGGGGTTCTTGGGCAAAGGTAGCTTGCCCTTTGGTTTATCTTGATTTTCCTTGTTTTCCATGTTCTATTCTTGCCTGTATTGTTTATTCAAATTCCTTCAGTTCAGCATCTGCCCACAACTCTTCCAACTGATAAAACTTACGGTTCTCGGTTCGGAAAATGTGCACCACAATGTCAATGTAATCCAACACTACCCACTCCATGGTTTTGAAACCTTCTTTATGGTTAGGATATTCGCCAGTGTCTTTTCTTATTTTGTCAACTATATGGTCGGCTATAGCTTTTACTTGTATGGTAGTAGTGGCATCGCAAACAACAAAAAAATCGCAAACGGCATCAGGTAATTTCCTAAGATCGAGGCTGATTACATTTTCGGCTTTTTTATCCAAAGCAGCTTCTGCTATTTGGGTTCTAAGTGCCTCTATCTCTTTTTTCTTATTTTTTTGGGCTAATTTGGTGCTCAAAATCTCTTCTGTTCTAGTATTCGGTTCGTTTTATATAATCCTACGCAATTTACTAATTCTTTTGTTCACAACTACAAACAACATCCTACTAGGAAAGGTTTTGCAGCAGCATGACTTCGTTGATTCGACGAATAGCCAGGCTAAAATATTGTTAGCAAAAAGCAAGCCAGTAGAAGGAACTGTCATAATAGCACACACCCAGCACCAAGGAAAAGGACAATATGGCAACAATTGGGCGGCGATTGGCGGTCAGAATTTAACTTTAAGTATTATTCTATATCCCAAATTTGTACCAGCTGCTCGTCAGTTTTTGCTCAGCCAAGCGGTTGCATTGGGCATCCGCGATGGGCTAGAGCCATATCTACCTCAGCCTGCCTACATTAAATGGCCAAACGACATTATTAGTTCGGATAAAAAAATTTGTGGGGTATTGATAGAAAATAGCTTGCAGGGCAATGTTATAGCAGATTCCATTATTGGCATCGGGGTTAATGTTAATCAGTCCGATTTTGATGGCTTGCCCCATGCCGCCTCTTTGCACACCCTTACTGGCCGCACTTTCGATTTGGACCGCGTATTTCACCGCATCCTTTCTTGCATTGAAGGCTACTATCTGCAACTGCTGGCGCGCCGGGAAACTACCGTGGAAAATACTTATCTAAAACATTTATACCTGCTAAACCAACCAGCAACCTTTATAGCCGGATGTAACCAATTTGAGGGCACCATAAGAGGCGTTGACATTAACGGTAGATTATTAATTGAGGATAGCGCTGGTGTAAAAGCTTATGCTTTAAAAGAAGTGAGCTTTAGTTATTGAGGTTTACCGAAGTATTGGTGCGTAAAGCACTTGTCTTACACAAGCACTATCTTTAGTATCGAAATGGGGAAAGCAATCGTAAATATCACTAAAGCCTCTGGGCAAAAAGCTCCTTTTAATAAGGGTAAGCTGAAACAATCATTATTAAGAGCGGGCGCTACCAGCAATAAAGCCGACGAGGTGGTGGCTGAGATAATGGATATGCTGGTAGAGGGCATGAGCACTAAAAAAATTTACAAAGAGGCATTCCGTATGTTGCGCAGCGTTTCGCGACCTGCTGCTTCAAGGTACAAGCTAAAGCAGGCTTTGGTTGAGTTGGGTCCCACAGGATTCCCGTTTGAGTTATTTATCGGCGAACTACTTAAGTTCCGTGGCTACCAAGTGAAAGTTGATGAAGTAGTACAGGGGCATTGTGTAAACCACGAGATTGATGTGCTGGCCGAAAAGGGCAATGAGCAGCTAATAATTGAGTGCAAGTTCCACAACCGCCAAGGTTATATCTCTGATGTGAAGATACCGTTGTATATACAATCACGATTTCTGGATGTACAGACTTTTTGGAACCAAACAAAAGGAGAGGAGGAGAAAGCGCTGCAAGGATGGGTGGTAACCAATACCCGTTTTTCGACAGATGCAGTGCAGTATGGCAATTGTATGGGTCTGCATCTCATGAGTTGGGATTATCCGCTCAATAGCGGCATTAGAGATTGGGTTGACCAATCTGGCTTGCACCCGCTTACTAGCCTCACTACCCTTACCAAGGCCGAAAAACAGCACTTGTTAGATAAAAAGGTAGTGTTATGCAAAACGTTGCATCAAAAGCCAGAGTTGCTAGAAGGTATTGGCGTGCGAGAGTCTAGGCTGCAACGGGTGCTTGACGAATGCTTGCAACTTTGCCAAGCGCATTTGCCAGAGTAGCCAATTTTGTCGCCCATTCGAAATGAAGTTATTAGCCTTCCATGAAAAAGATAGTTATCCATAAAGCGGGCAGTTTTGACCAGCTAAAGATTGAAGAGCACCCTGACCTTACCCCTGCTTCCGATGAAATTAAGGTGGCTATATGCGCTATTGGCATAAATTATGCCGATGTGATTATCCGATGGGGGCTGTATGATAGCGCGCGCAAGTTTGTGGGCTGGCCAATTACGCCAGGCTTTGAGTTTTCGGGCACTGTGGCGGCAATAGGCAAGGATGCAAAAGGCTTTGAAGTGGGCCAAAAAGTATTTGGCTTGAGCCTTTTTAATGGCTATGCAACCGAAATATGCGTAAAAGCCGACATGCTATATTCTTTGCCCAAAAACATGACCTTGGAACAAGCAGCGGGCTTCCCTGCCGTGTACATGACGGCCTACCATGCATTGCTGCAATTGGTTATTGTTCGCCCAATAGATAAAGCCATTGTTCACTCTGCCGCAGGTGGCGTAGGCAGTGCCCTATTGCAGCTGTGCCGCATAAAAGGCATTGAAACCGCTGGAGTGGTAGGTTCTAGCCACAAAGTGCAGCGCGCCAAAGAACTGGGTGCCACCTATGTAATAGACAAAAGCACCCAAGACCTATGGCCCGCCATACAAAAACTATACCCCGCTGGTCCCGATGTGATTTTTGATGCCAACGGCGGCGAAAGTCTGCAAAAGGGCTGGGACGCATTGGCCCGGGGCGGCAAAATGATATCATACGGCACACACACCATACTGCCCAAAGAAAGCGGCCACATCAATTATTTAAAGCTAGCCTTGGGTTGGGTAAGGGCACCGAGGTTCAATTCATTGACCATGAACCAGCGCAGCATTATTACCTTCAACCTCAGCTTTATGTTTGATAAAAAGGACCTACTGAACGAGGCCATGACCGATTTGATAGCTTGGTTAGAAGCGGGCGAGATAGAACCCATTGCTGTTACTACCTATGCCTTTAACGATGTTGCCCAAGCCCACAAAGACCTCCAATCGGGCAACACGATGGGAAAGCTGGTGTTAGTGGTGTAAAGCGCTTCGTAGGCACCGCCTGCGAAGCATCGAAGAAAAGAGGCTTTGCCTCGCTAAAACGCCTCAATCCTAAATTTTCAATGCCGAATTTTAAATTCAATGCCCGTAACGAATTTTTTGCCAAATAAAGCGTTAATCATTATTATTACACTATGGCAACATACACTATTTCGGTAAAAGATCCTGCGGACATGGAACGGCTTGAAGCGCTTATTAAAGAGCTTGAAAGTGCCACGGTACGAGAAAAATCGATTAATCCAAAAGGCCTTGAAAGAATAGAATCTGTTGAAGCCCTAAGCCGAAGGGTTGAGGAGGGTAGGCAGATGAACAAGGTAGGCTTGTATCTAACAGATAATGAACTGGACAAAGAGATACAGCAATGGCTCGGAGAAAAGCCCTGAAAACAATTTGGTCCCTCCGCTCCATACAGAGCTTAAAAGACATTTATATTTGGTATACTGATGATTATTCAGTTTCTCGTGCCAAAAAGGTCGTCTTGTCCATCAGAAGCAAAGTCCGGCAAATAGTCAAGATTCCGTATGGCTATCCCATTTTCCCATACACCCAACCACAAGACGATTCTGTTCGATACGCAATAGTAAAAGGAACTTACTGGATAATTTATGAGATAACCGAAAATCAGTTAGAAGTAATTGACATCATTCATGCCTCGCAAAATCCTGATTTGTTTAAGGTTGCTAGTAGCCATGTAACTTAAAATCTTGCATACAGGCTGCCAAATTTTCAATCTCGAATTTTAAATTTTTAAGTAATTTGCCATCATGGCCGAAGAAGCACAACCCGACTCGCAACTGCTGCTGCAACTAATGACCATGGAAATGCCGTTTGGCAAATACAAGGGAACCTTGCTTTACCGCTTGCCAGTTTCCTATTTGGAGTGGTTTGCCAAACAGGGTTTCCCAGAAGGGAAGTTGGGCATGCTGCTGCAAACCATTTACGAGATAAAGATTAACGGACTGGAATACTTACTCCAACCTTTGAAAACCCCAAACCCAAAACGCTGAAACCAGCCACCATTACCCAGCTAAAAAAAGAACTGCTAAACCGCCACCCCGGCGAGTTGGTAGACTTGGTGTTGCGCCTAACCAAATACAAGCTGGAGAACAAGGAGCTGCTGAACTACCTGCTTTTTGAGGCCGATGACGAGGAAGCCTACATTAAGAAAGTGGAGGAACAGGTGCAAGAAATGTTTGCCGAAATACCCCGAAACCTGAACCAATACTTGGTGAAGAAAACGGTGCGCAAAATACTGCGCATTGCGAACAAACAGATAAAATACTCGGGCAACAAAGAGACTGAAGCGCGCCTGCGACTATTCTATTGCCACTGTATGAAACAGTTCATTAACATGCACCACAACACGTATCTTACCAACCTATATGAGCTGCAGCTGAAGAAAATACGCCAGACCATTGAAAAACTGCACGAAGACCTGCAATACGATTTTGAGCAAGAATTGAAGGAGTTGGAGGGGTAACCTTTTAGAGGCATAGCCTCTTTACTTCGGTGATTCGCAGACATAGCCTACGAAGAGTGGAGGGAGTGGGAGAAGTAAGGCA
Organism: Sphingobacteriales bacterium; assembly: GCA_027486795.1. Taxonomy (GTDB): domain Bacteria; phylum Bacteroidota; class Bacteroidia; order Chitinophagales; family CAIOSU01; genus CAIOSU01. Next base: position 21,545 of record JAIXOI010000043.1, read on the forward strand.
CGAGTTAGTACGCTCACCCCAACAAAAACCCCAACGTAGCCCGCACCACACTAGCCGAAGGCTCGGGCAATGTTGTTTCTGTATAAGGATGGCGGGCATTGAAGGTGTGGTTGCCGCCAAGTATAGGCAGCAAGGTGGCCTTGGGGTTTAATGAAGCCAGTTTCTCGGCAGCGCTGAAGTCAACTACTAAATCGTCGGTGCCGTGCACTATCATGGTAGGCATGGCTATGCGGGCCATGGCTGCAGGTATATCCAGCCGCGCCTCGTTTGCATAAAAGTTTTCGTAAGTGCTGTAGTACATCGGCATGCGCTGGTTGGTGCGGCTATTGTCAATGTACATAACCCCATCGGCTTTCCATTGGGCCAATACTTTGGGGCTCCAAAAACGCCCAAACTCGGCTACCGATGCCCAAGTTACTACCCTTTTTACCCTAGCGTCCTCAGCAGCTTTAAGTATGGTTATACCCCCACCGCGGCTGTGCCCAAGTAAATTTAGTCGCTCAGGGTCGATTTCGGTGGATAGTGTGCGGTTGCTTAGGGTCCAATCTATCACCGTGCCGAGGTCGTCCAGCTCAATGCTGAAATTGTTATGGCCAAATGCTTCCAAGTCGGCAAAATCAGTGGGCTGTTCGGGGGTGGTGCCGTTGTGGCTAAAATTGAACTTAACAAATACAAACCCTACCTGCGCAAACTCCTCGGCCATCAAATTAAAGTGCCCCCAATCTTTAAACCCCTTAAAGCCATGCGAAAACACCACCACAGGTTTCGGGCGGCCCGTTTGGTTATAGGTGGCATCAATTACTATGGGTTTGCCGTGCAGGCCATTAATAATCAAGTTTCCGGTGCGTAGCATTGCTTGGGGCTGTTATTGCTAAGGCAAGATGGGTGTTTTGCCGTACAATGCGAAATAACAGCAAGCCACTTTAACGTTTTGGGGCAATAAAACGCAATGCTTTTTGGAGCAGATACGATTCACTGCACCAACGATTGTCTCCATATTTAAGCTTTATTAGTGATGACATTTTTGGAGCGTAGATATTTCGTAAAATAAAAACACTGCTGCCCGAAGGAAAATTTAAAAGAAGCTGTCTAACCAATAAAAGACAGATATGACTTCTAACAACTTCTTACCTGTAGCAATTATTTGTGCCCTTTTGCAGTGCTCCAATCTTTCGGCGCAAACAACTGTTCAAAAGGTCAATCCTTTGCTATTTTTAGATGGCACAAGTGTTACCGTTACTACAATTGGTTGTACTTTGTCAAATGGCACTAGCACCACTTGTTATCAAATAGTTTCCACTAGCACACCATCTGATCATACAATGGGGCCTTGGTGCCCAAGTAACATTAGCGATGATGCAACCCAAGGTGGTATTTGGTTAGAAAACGGAGGCGTATATGATGTGGATGGCGCATTTATTGAAAATTTAAGCACTTTTTATAATGACCCTACTTGGCAAATGTATGATGCCTCAACTGGTGAAATCACGAGAACTTTGACCCAAGCTGATTGTGCCGCAGCAGCCAACCCCAATGTAGGTGTGCAGTATCAGAACTATTGTGTGGAATGCTTGCCATCGTATGTTACAGGATTAACGCAAACCTATGTCTTTCCGGTTACACCCGTAAAGCTCACTTCATCTACATCATTTGGTATGGGCCCCGGAGCTACTGGGCCAAGTGTGCGTGGCGTAGCATTTAACGGTGTTCGTTTTGATGCTCCGGCTCCGGTAAATGCCATTTTAGGTGCTTATACTTTGGCTCCATTTGATGATGCTGGTGGGCATATAAATCTTGCAGCAGGCTATCACTACCACGCTGCCACAGGTGTTACTACAAACATTAACCAATGCGATGGCCATGCACCTATGATAGGCTATGCTTTGGATGGTCACGGTATCTATGCACACGAAAATGAAGATGGAACATCGCCAACTGATTTGGATGCTTGCTTTGGGCATTCGGATGCTACGCGCGGCTACCATTATCATGTTGACGAGGCTGGAAACAACAACTTTATCAACTGCATTTTTGGCGCTTATGTTACTGCAAGCGGGTCGGCTACTATTGTTGATGCCGACAATGATGGATTTACCTTACTAAATGATTGCGATGACAACAATGCAGCTATCAATAGCAATGCTGTGGAAATAGATGGTAATGCGATAGATGAAAACTGTGATGGGGTATTTTGCACTGGCGTTTCAGTCTCTTCAATTGCGGCAGCAAACCTAATTAGGCTTTATCCAAATCCAATGAATGGTTTTGTACTATTGAATTCAACATTACCGATACTTAAAGTGGAAATATATGATATTGCTGGTAAGCTGATTAATTCAAAAATAGCCCCACAAAACACTATTGATGTAAGTGATTTGAAATCAGGAAATTACATACTTAAGGTGCATACAAAAGAAGGGGTCACAAATGCCCAAATGATTAAAGAGTAACTATTTTATGATAGGTTAAAACACGTTTATCGCTGCTTCAAGATGAAATTATATGATGAAAAATAAACTATGTAAAATGGGCGTAGTGGCGATGGTGGTCTTTACCTTGCTATCCTTCTCTTTCGCTGATATATTGCACAATCCAGAGCATTCCAGTACTATGTTGATTGAGCAAGAAGATGGTACTTGGGTTTTGCAGGTTAGGTCGGCTTTAACTGCTTTCGAGCATGAAGTGCATACAAATTATGGTAAGGATTGTTATAAAACGCCGAAAGAGTTTAACGCTTACGTTATTCAGCATTTAACCAAAAACATCTCGATTACTACGAACGAAAAAAATGCTGTTACGCTTCAAAATGGTAAAGTGCAACTGGGCCATGAAACCGTTGCCGTTTTCGACGTTGTTGGGATGCCAAAAGAGGTAGCAAAAATTTCTTTAACCAATACTGGCTTTAAAGATATACATGCTAATCAAAGTGCATTAGTTATTTTAAAGAAAGGGTTTACTAAGCAGCAATTTATACTAAGCAACCAAAATGGCTATACCGTTCAATTGAAAGCGGAACAAAATAAATTTGTACAGCAGTAAATTGTTTCAATGAACACGTTAAAACAACGGGTAAATATGGTCACACTTTATAGTCATTCTGGAAAACAAAGCATGCTAATAGTGCAAGCATGTTTGCTGATATTGATATATTTGCTACCATGAAAAAGGCCTCCTCCTTAGTTATGGTAATATTCTGCAGCCTGCAGTTAGTTGCACAGCGCGACACCGTATTTTTTGATGCCGATTGGGACACTTTACCTGCTAGCCACGACGCTTCTTACTTCCGATTGTTTGAAAAGCTGGATAGCGCTACCCAATTGTACTATTTTACCGATTATTATATCTCGGGCGAAAAGCAATCCATTAGCAGTTATAAGGATGTTAAAGGCAAAAGAAAAAGTGGCCAATGGCAGTGGTATCATAAGAATGGACAAATCTCGCAGCAGGGTACTTACAATAAAAACGTGCGCGATGGCGATTGGTACGAATACTTTGACGATGGCAGCCTTAAAAGTAAACTCAAGTACATAAGCAATCCTGACCCCACCGTTGAATATGTAGAGCTTTATGATTCAAAAACCCGAAAGCAAACCTTGATAAATGGTGAAGGCATCTACATTATATACTACGAAAACGGAGATACCAATACGGTAGGCAAAGTAACCAAAAAAGTAAAAACCGACATTTGGAAATCATACTACGAAGATGGGCAGCTTTACTATGTAGAAAAATATAAAATCGGGGTGCTCCAAAGCGGAAAGTCATATGATAAAGCCGGCAACGAGTATAAATACGAAGAGGAAGAAGTAATGCCCAGCTATGTAGGCGGGGAAAGTGCGTTAATGCAATAGCTGGCAACGTTTAAGTACCCTGCAAAAGCCCGGGAAGACGATATTGAAGGAACCGTGTATGTGCAATTTTCAGTGGATAAGGAAGGTAATGTTACCAACGTATCTATAGCTCGTACGTCCGGTTCATCGCTACTTGACGAGACGGCATCTAACCATGTAAGCAAATCGAAAAAATGGAATCCCGGCCTGCAGCGCAGACAAACGGTAGTAGTGCAATACGTAATCCCGATTAAGTTTATGCTTAACTGAGGTGGGCATCTGTTAATAAAGCCGCTGGTAAGTTAATGAAGGAAGCTTTCACGCTTCAGCTATTCTTTGCGCTTGTGGTACATTTTGTAATCAAAAAAGGATTGGAATAAGTCACCGCCACCTCTCTTCGTAGGCTCCGCCCGCGAAGCCCTCAAATATAGCGGCTGCGCTTCGATACTAATAATCAGCTAGCTCCTTAAGTTTCACCTTAAACCGCTCCTTTGGCAAGAAGTTCTGCTCCAGCGCTGCGGCGAACGGTACTGGTGTGTCCAGCGATGCTTCACGCATTACGGGAGCATCGAGGTGGGTAAAACAATGCTCGCTTATCCATGCGGCTACTTCGGCGCCGATGCCGGCGGTGAGGGTGTCTTCGTAGAGCACTATAGCTTTACCAGTCTTTTTTACGGTGGCTTTGATGGCCTCGTAATCTAACGGTAACAAGGTGCGCAGGTCTAGTATTTCAGCGTTGATGTCTGGGTATTCCTTAAGCGCATCCAACGCCCAGTGCACACCCATGCCATAGGTGATGATAGAAAGGTCTTCGCCTTCGCGCACTACTTTGGCTTTGCCGAGCGGAACGGTATAGTAGCCTTCAGGTACTTCGCCTGTAAGGCTGCGGTAGAGGGCTTTGTGCTCGAAGAACATTACCGGGTTCGGGTCGTCAATCGAGGCCAATAGCAAGCCCTTGGCATCGTAAGGGTTGCTCGGAAACACCACTTTTAGGCCAGGCGTATGTGCAAACCAGCTCTCGTTGCTCTGCGAGTGAAACGGACCAGCGCCCACGCCAGCGCCGCTGGGCATACGCACTACCACATCGGCGTTTTGGCCCCAGCGCCAATAGCTTTTGGCTAAGTTGTTTACCACAGCATTAAAACCCGAGGTTACAAAATCGGCAAACTGGATCTCAATTACCGATTTCATGCCGCCCACGCTCATACCAAGACCGGCACTCAATATCACACTTTCGCAAATAGGCGTATTGCGCACGCGGTGTTTGCCAAACTCTTCTATAAAGCCATCGGTTATTTTAAACACACCGCCATACTCCGCCACATCTTGCCCCATTATCACGAGGTTATCGTGGTGGCGCATGCCTTCGCGCAGGCCATCGCTCACGGCATCTACCAAGCGCATTTCGCGCTTAGAGGAGTATGGTGATACCGGTTCGGCATGATAGGGTGCGTATACATCGTGCAGTTCTGCTTCGGTATTGGGCGTTACCTCGGGCTCATCAAAGGCATGTTTCAGGCCTTCCTCAATCTCCTCATCAATTGCCTTGCGGGTATTAGCTACAAAGTCGTCGTCTATCACGCCTTCAGCCAGTAGCCAGTTTTGGTAGTTCTCCACTGGGTCTTTTACCTGCCAAAGCTCAAACAACTCTTTAGGCACATACTTTACGCCGCTGGCCTCTTCGTGCCCACGCATCCTAAAGGTCATACACTCTATCAACCACGGTTCGGGCGTTTCGCGTATGTCTTGTGCTATCTCGTTTATGGTATGGTACACTTCCAATAGGTTATTGCCGTCAATGCGCTTGCCCTTCATACCGTATCCTTGTGCTCGGCTCACTAGGGTCTCAGCTTTATATTGCTCGTTGGTTGGCGTTGATAGACCGTAACCGTTGTTCTCAATTATAAAAATCACTGGTAGGCTCCACACTGCGGCTACATTCAGGGCTTCGTGAAAGTCGCCCTCGCTGGTGCCGCCATCGCCCGTAAAGGCCACTGTTACTTTGCGCTTGTTCTGTAATACACCAGATAGTGCAATGCCATCGGCTACACAAAGTTGAGGACCAAGGTGCGATATCATGCCCACAATATGGTGCTCGTTGCTGCCAAAGTGGAACGACCGCTCCCTGCCCTTGCTAAAGCCGCTCATTTTGCCCTGCCACTGTGCAAACAATCGCCCCAGCGGCATATTGCGGCCCGTAAACACCCCCAAGTTGCGGTGTAAGGGCAGGACATACTCATCAGGTTCTAGCGCCTGGGTAACACCTACCGATATGGCTTCTTGCCCAATGCCGCTAAACCACTTGCTCACTTTGCCCTGTCGCAATAGTATGAGCATTTTCTCCTCAATGCGGCGGGGTTTGCTTATGGCTACATACAACTGGCGCAATTGCTCGTTGGTGAGCTGGCGGCGCTCAAAAGTCATGGCAGGGGTGTCGGTGGTGTTAGCCATTGCGGTATGGTTTTCATTGCAAAGATACCATTGTCTGAATCAGAATTCGCAGAATTAAAGAATTGCTGAATTTTCTAAGTACTATCCAAATTACTAACAATGCTTGCCCCCAAATTGAATTTTAAAATTCTCCCATTCTGTAAATTCTGATTCAGACCGAAACAAAAAGCCCCAGCCAAATTGCTTTGGCTAGGTCTACTACGTGGTTACTGGGTTTCTGTATTCACGGATTATGCTATTAAAACCCGCATTTTGTGCCGAGGGCGATTCCCCCGGCTATAACTATTATGCCCCTTTGGGGCGTTGTCTCAACTACGTTACTGTATGATCAGTTTTTCGCTGCTTACCTGCTCGCCCTGTTGCATGCGCACTATGTATGTGCCAAGGGTAAGGTAAGATAGGTCTATGGTTTGTGCCAAGCCTTGCTCTAAGGTGCCAGTATATACTTGTTGGCCCAATAGGTTTTGAATACTAAAGCTGCCGCCATCTTTGGCTTTGGTTTGCAATACTACCAACCCACGAGTTGGATTAGGGTAAACGCTTAGCTCAAGGTTATTTGCTTCGGTAATGCCTACGCAAGGCGCCCTAAACGAATTGAAATATGCCAACCCATTGATAAGGGCATACTCCACACAACCACCGTGGGTGTATGGGCCTAGGTTTTGCTTTTCAACGCTTGGCGCACCGTTGGCGGTCCAACTGGAGAAGGCGTTTTCGCTGTTTAGGTATGTTACTTGTTCATCTTGGTCGCAATAAAAGAGCTTAACCGGCGATTGTGGTGCCCAATCCAATAAGTCGCTTTCCGCTAAAGCTACCCTCAACGGGTGCAAACTATCGGCAATAAAACTAGCCAATGTAGAATCTTGAACCATGTTTTTCGGTACTGGTGTAGCTTGGCCGTTTATGTAGCCTATGCCATAGTTTTTTGAGTAAAACAACGCAGGCATAGTGCTGTCGTAAGGAGTTTTAAGCACCTGCTGTATACTATCGTACAAGTTGCCGTATATAGATTGGTAAGACAAAATGATGAAAGGCAGATAGCCGGGGGTGGCATATACGCTATCAGAAATTATCAAGTCCTTCTGAGCGCCTTTAAGGTCAAATGCTCCGCTCATAGGGGCCGATGCGGTTACATTAAACTCGGAGGAGTAGTTGGCTTCTATTTCGCGAAGCGTTGCTGCGGTTGCAAACCCACCTTGTGAGTATCCGAAAATAAACAACTGGCCATTATCGGTTATGCCTAGCGAATCTTCCAGATGGCGGCCTGCACGAATCATGTTAATGCCATCGTTGGCTTGCGACCAAGCATGGATGTATGGGTGGATGATAACCGAGGTGTCGCTATCGCCGAGGCCTGAGTAATCGGGCAACACCACTATGTTGCCCAGCATGCCGAACAATAGGCCAATATTCATTTCAGATGAGCCGTATGATGGCACTCCCTCTTTATCGCTCACGGTACCATGCATGTACATCGCCATGGGCACTGGGCACTCCGTATTTTTAGGCACTACCATGGCGCCGCTTACGGTAACCAGGTTGTTTAAGGTGCGGTAAGGGGTTTTATAGAGCACCTTGTATACATCCAGCTCGTAGTTAGGGGCTATAAGGCCTTGTGCGCCAAAAATATTCAAGATAGAATCGAGTTGGGCAAAATTGAGGGTGTTGATTTTGTAGTAAGATACAATCTCTCCTTGCGCAAAAGTACCAAGGTACAAGGCAAGAAAAAGCACTAGCGAGGAAATCTTTTTCATGAGTTTTGTGAGAATAAAAGATGAACGAATACGGAACTTGATGCTAAATTTAACAAAAGAACCAATCGAGTGTTAGGTTACTGTTAAGAATTTGGCTTTTTACATGCCTTCGTAAACTAATAGTTAGGCCCCACGTTGGTCGTATGTAGCGGTAGTTGCAGACATGGCCGCTTCTGGTTTAACTATACTTTGCCTAACTTAGCTCCACAAACTATTATCATGAACGCATATACTCCCCTGTTGCATTTACACAGCACCCTGCGCTATGCGGTGTTGCTCTTGCTGGTTATAGCTATCGTAAAAGCCCTGATGGGTTGGTTAGGCCGCAAGCCTTTTACCAAAGCCGACGATAAAATAGGCGTGATACTATTAGCCCTGGCCCACACTCAATTATTGCTGGGCATAGCCTTGTATTTTATAAGCCCTTACATACAAAGTATATTGGAGAACAAGGAAATGGCCGAAATAATGAAAGATGCGGGCATGCGCTTTTGGGTTATGGAACATGCCGTGGGTATGATCATTGCCATTGTGTGCATCACTTTGGGCCGTATACTTAGTAAGCGTGCCACCAACTCAATCTTTAAGCACCGTAAAGCTGCGATTTGGTTCTCCGTGGCATTAGCCATCATCATCTATATGATTCCTTGGGCTGAGCGTGGCTTTTTTGCCGGTGGTAATTAATCTGAACCTTGAATAGGAAAAAGATTTTACCTTGGTTTCGGTTTAACCGCCTCGTCTGAGCCGAGACCAGCTAACGCACGCAAACGAAAACGCAAAGGTCGCTAGTAGAATTTGCATCGCACTATTCGGGCAACCCGCAACTCGTAACCCGCAACTCGCAACCATAGTTTATTCCTCGTCATCATTCAACCTCGAGGCTTCTTCGGTTTTAATTGAGCCTGCTGTTTGTTGGTTGATGTAGGCCAGTTCTTCTTGGGTAAGGTTGCGCCATTTGCCAGGTGCAATTCCTTGCAGGGTAATGTTCATAATGCGCACCCGCTCTAGCTTGCGCACCTCGTAATCCAGATAATCGCACATGCGGCGTATTTGGCGGTTAAGGCCCTGCGTAAGCACAATGCGGAACACGAACGTGCTCATTTTCTCCACCTCGCACTTTTGGGTAACGGTATCCAGTATCGGCACGCCGTTTTGCATGGTTTTGATGAAGGCTGGGGTAATGGGTTTGTTTACCGTTACTATGTATTCCTTTTCGTGGTTGTTGCCCGCGCGCAATATCTTGTTTACAATATCGCCATCGTTGGTTAAGAAAATGAGGCCTTGCGACGGCTTATCGAGCCTACCGATGGGGAAAATGCGCTTGGGGTGGTTGATGTAGGTAATAATGTTGCCCCGGATATTGGTCTCGGTGGTGCAAGTAACGCCCACAGGTTTATTGAAGGCAATATACACGTCGTTTTCGGCACTTTTGATGGGCTTGCCATCCACGGTCACCTCGTCGCCTGGTAGTACTCGGTTGCCCAAAGCACCCACCACTCCATTAAGCATTACCCGCCCCGCCGCAATCAACTTATCCGCCTCACGACGGCTACAAAACCCCGTGCTGCTGATGTACTTGTTAAGGCTGATGGATTCGGGTGGGTTGGCGTGCATGGGGCTAGTTGTTGGCGTTTATTAGATTGACTACTAGCTTAATCATAAAATCTTTCTCTTCTGGTTTACTTTCTGCAATCATAATGGTAATTGCAACAAGAGCATTATCGGCGATGCGTTTTTCTCCTAACCTATTATATAGCTTAGTGTTTTTCTGCATAAAATAAATAAACAACCCTGCACCTATACGTTTGTTTCCATCAGAAAATGAGTGGTTCTTAACAATAAAATAAAGCAAATTCGCTGCTTTTTCTTCTATACTGGGATACAGTTCTTCACCATTAAAGACTTGAAAAACCGAACGCAACGAGCTTTTAAAAGTATCATCTTTCTCATTGCCAAATAGTGCACCTGCATTTTGGGCTTTTTTCCATACGGCTATTTGCTTTAGCCCTTCTTCATATGTTAGCTCCCAAGTGTACTCAGAAGGTTTAGCTTCTATGGTTAGTTGTTGATGATCGTATTTGTCTAGCGTATCTAAAGCAAATGCATACTGCTCTAGCACAAACAAAATCCCCTCTGCCTCATCCCCAGTTAAAGCGGTTGAACGGGCAGTGTTTGCGGCAGTTGTTATCGCTTTTACCAGTTGTTGATAGTGCAATAAATGAGTATTGCCTTGCAAGCCTGCGTTTACAAGCACTCTTTGGGTAAGATATGTATTAAGTATTTTTGTGGCCCACCTTCTAAAGCTAGTACCCCGCTGTGATTTAACCCTATATCCAACGGATATTATTACATCAAGGTTGTAATACTTTACCTTCCTGCTTACCGTTCTATTTCCTTCCGTTCTAACTGTCAAGCTTTCCTTGACAGTTGACTCTTTTGTTAACTCTCCTTCATTAAAAATATTACCTATGTGGAGGCTGATATTTTGCTTTGTTTGCTCAAACAAGGTCGCAAGCTGGTCTTGAGAAAGCCATACGGTATCGGTATCTATACCTACCCTTAAGGAAACACCACTTTCATTATATTCTTCTATATGTTCCGTTGGCATGCTTGCTTAGTCAGTTGATAAACATACAAATTTAATAAGCAATTTTGCCTCACGACGGCTACAAAAGCCCGTGCTGCTGATGTACTTGTTAAGGCTGATGGATTCGGGTGGGTTGGTGTGCATGGGGCTAAATTAAGCATCCATTACTAAATTGTAAGAACCTTGATTTTACTTGATTCCCTTGATTAGAAATGGATTTTTTACATAGTATGGTTAAAATCCTTTTCTAATCCTGCAATCCTTTTCCAAATCAAGGTTCTCACAATAAGCGAAACCAAACGGGGCAAAGTTAAAACCATTATCATAAAACCCTATTAACCGTTCTATTTTTGCTAGAGTATATAATTTTGCGCTACAAGTCAATAGCAAATGATCACCCACAGAAAAGCAGTAAGGGCAATTTACCTTAACCGAAGGACTTTTCTGGTGTTGACTATGGTTTTTGCTACAATCGTAATTGGCCTTAATAAGTACTACACTGATAAAAATGCCATCCCCGAGGGTGAAAGCATTCTGTTGCCCTACGTAAATAGTGCTATGCAAAATAATACCATAGCTAATGATAACTTATGATAAAGCAAGGAGTTCACGAAAGCAATAAAGTAGTAGTTAGTCGGCACCATGCATCGTCGCAAAAAGACTCCTCCGATCTCGCCCAAGGCGAGACGGGATGACAAACGGGGATGAACAAAAAAAGCACACAACTCGCTCCCCTCCTTCGCTTGGCCTTTTGAGCTGACTTGTCCTAAAATAGGTTTACAGGTTAATGGATAATTCGGTTATTGGTTTACGTTTTTGTGGTAATCCTGTTATTGGTTTACAAAGGTAATTTTCTTGGGGTAATAATTTTTCCA
>JAIXOI010000022.1 GCA_027486795.1 Sphingobacteriales bacterium
CCGGGCGCATCGTTGCCCAATACGATGACGTTCACGTCGGCATTAATGGGCCCGTCAAGGTCGAGGTTGTTGGCCACCTGTATGCTGTTCACCAACTCGGCACTGGCGCCGGTGGCTATTTCTAGGTTATAGAAAAAACTGGCAATATCAATGATAGCACCTGTGCCGACAATGCTTACTTTGCCGCCATGAGGCGAAAAGTAAAGCCCTTCCTCGATGATGCCATCGGCAATTGAGGTGGTGCCCGTGGTGGCATGAAACTCCATCACTCCACCAATAACTTGCCATTAACGGCCTTGCCGCCGCTGCCAATGCGGTAGAGGTATAGGCCAGGGGGTAGGTTTAGGGCTAGGGTGGTTTGCCCGCCCGTAAGGGTAGTTTGGTAAATGCTTTGCCCAAAGAGGTTATACAGCGCCATGCTGCCGCCTTGCCCATTAGGTAGCTCAACGGTGAGGGTACCCATAGTGGGGTTGGGGTAAAGTTTGGCTTGTAGGGTGGTGGTTTCGGTGATGCCTGTTACACATGCCGTGGTCGGATACAGGCAGCCGTTACTGTCAATTTTGATCGCCCATATAGATTGCCTGAATGCAGGTAGGGTGTCATCCCTGTTTGCGCTGCCCACGCAGATGAAACCCGAATCACTGGTCATCGCAAATGCCTCGAACCAATCCGTTGGATTGGCTCCATAACTGTACTTCCGATCCCAAATCATATTGCCTACCGTATCCAGCTTGGCAAGCCATCCATTTAGCTTTTGATTAGGAACACCGACAGTACTCCCTCCACCTAAATATAGATAACCACCTACTGCTTGTATTTCTCTGAGAAAATTATAGTTAGGGTAATAAGTTGGGAAGTATTTTTCCCATAAAACTTCTCCGTTAGTATCAAGCTTGTACAGGTAGAAAAGCTGATAATCATGGGAAATGGTAATCATGGAGTCGTAATATCCCCAGATATAATACTCTCCAGCTGACCCTAGCGTAACTCCTGTGGCACCCTCATTTTTAGTGGTACCGAACGTTTTCTGCCACTCCATGTTGCCCAGCGAGTCCGTTTTTACCAGGTAGCCGTCCGTCTGGCCCTTGCCGTACGATTCCGTGAGCCCGCCGCAGATAAAACCGCCGTCGGATGTTTGGGCAAACTGGAAGAACAGGTCACGGCGGCTGCCGCCATAGTCCTTTTCCCATAGCAGGTTGCCATCAGGGTCGAATTTCAATAGATAAGCGTCCTGTGCGCCGGTGCTGGTAATGAGATTGGTGCTTCCTACTACCATAATGCTACCGTCGGCCAGCACCAGACTGTTGAAGAACTCCGTTTTCCCCGTTGCCCCAACGCTTCTGGTCCACAGGGTATCGCCGTTGCTGTCAAATTTCATCAGCAATCCCTTGTAATAGCCAAAAGTATCCTGAACCATCGCGGCACTTACATAATTGCCGTCCGGCGTTCGATTCAGGTTTCCAGCATAACCTGGGTAATAACCCATTGCTTCTTCGCCGTAAACCTTTATCCATTGAAGATTGCCGAAGAAGTCTAATTGGAATATCTTAAATGTAAACCACCCATTTACCAGATCCGATCTTCCTGAAACCAAGCCTATATATCCATTGGAATTTTCCAAAATACACATTGCCGAGTTTGAACGATAGTTATTGTATGAGTGATTGAAAGTTGTATGCTGTGCGCAGCATGCAACTTTCAATAGAATAACTGATAAGGCTACAAAGAATATTCTCATTATCTCAAGATAACTATTTTACCGCTTTGGTTGGATGCATTTTGGGAAACTGTGCGGTAAATATACGTTCCGCTAGGTAGGTTCGATACGTCCAATACCGCCTTGCTTTGCCCCTTGAGAAGGGAAACCTTTGCTACCCTTGAACCCAGCAAATCATAGAACTCCACCGCTATTGGCTCATCACCGTCCCAAATGTACTCAATGGTTATACTGCTCGATGCCGGGTTAGGGTATATGGAAGTTATAAGTTGAGGCTGTTTCTGGTATTTCACAGGCTCTTCCATTACACTACGCTTACTGCTGCTGGTGTCGTCTCGCTCCTCCCACAGCAGTGAGACTTCTTCTCCAAATACAAAATCAAGTATGTTCTTTGCCTGAGCGCCTGCCATGGTGTTTGTAGCGGCAATATCCCTTACATCGTCTTCGAAAGATGCGGCCTCGCCACTACTGTCCAGCATGGTGTAGTTCCACCCCCCCTCGTCCTCGTCTTCTTTTGACGAGGATGAAATGGACCCCGCGTCTTCAGACGCCAGTGCTATGCGTACTTACTCCTTTTTCCAATCGTAAATCGTAAATCTAGACTCGTAAATAACCCCTACTCCACCAACAACTTGCCATTAACGGCCTTGCCGCCGCTGGTGATGCGGTAGAGGTATAGGCCGGGGGGTAGGTTCAGGGCTAGGGTGGTTTGGCCGCCCGCTAGGGTGGTTTGGTATACGCTTTGCCCCAAGAGGTTATACAATGCCATGTTGCCGCCTTGCCCATTGGGCAGCTCAATGGTGAGCGTGCCCGTAGTGGGGTTGGGGTAGAGCTTGGCTTGCAGGGTGGCGGTTTCGGTGATACCATTTACACATGCTGTAGTAGGGTATAGGCACCCATTGCTATCAAGTTTTACTAACCAAAAATCAGTCCTATTTCGTATAGGCGAATTAGGATTACGATTTAAATTACTGGATGGACCAGTCAAAATAAATCCCCCGTCTTGTGTTCTTTGGAAATCTTCAAACCAATCACCCCTAACATTTTCAGGAGAGTTTGGATTATAAAACTTTCTCTCCCAAAGAATACTGCCATCTAGGGTCATTTTGACAAACCAACCTTGGAAATCGTTTTCCAGATTATCATCTGTAATGCCACAAAAATAAAGGTAGCCGTCATATATCCTCGCTCGAGTTATACCCTTTGAATTGTAATCAGTAGGATAATATTGCTCCCAAGCAACCATACCGAGACTATCAAGCTTATATAAATAAGAGAGTCCGACTAGGGGTGATCCGGGCACTAAGGAATCGTAATTGCCCCAAACAAAGTATCCCCCTTCGGGGTTCACAACCACGCCTAATGGGCTATCGTATCCTGTAGTACCAAAAGAACGCTGCCATTGGATATTAGCAACGCTATCCATTTTAACTAACCATCCATCCCAGCCACGGCTTTCACTTGCCCCTCCAACAATAAAACCATTGTCTAGTGTTTTCTCAATATAATAACCCCCATCATATCCACTATTGCCATGTAGTTTTTCCCATTTGAAATTACCATTTCGGTCGTAACAGGCAATATATAATTGCTCCTGAACATTGGATGCCCTAGTAGTTGAGCCTATGCAAATTATATCTCCATTGTTAGATACTTGGTTGTTATAATAAAATTCCTCTCCTCCTAAATCAATTGTCTTAGTCCACAATGTGTCGCCATTTTCATCAAACTTTACTAACCAAAAATTGAAATTATCAAAAGTGTCAACTTTATATCCTGAAAACAGATAATTCCCGTCATCTGTCATTTGCAAATTACCATTGTAGCCAGGAAAACAACCCCAATATTCTTCCCCGAAATATCGAGTTAAAAGCAGATTTCCATTAAGATCATACTTCATTATTTTCAGAGCTCTCCATCCATCAATTAAGTCAAACCAACCTGAACCAAGACTAAAATACCCATTATTCGTTTGGTACACCGAGAGAGGTAAATTCCCATCATCGTCTTCATACGACCTATTAAAAGTAACAGTCTGAGCAGTAGCCCAGACTGTTACAAAAAATATCATCATGGTTGTTACTACAAGTCTCATTATCTCAAGATAACAATTTTGCCTCCATCAGTTGCACGGGAGGTTCGGTAAATATAAGTGCCGTTTGCCAAATGTCCTACGTTAGCAATTGCTTTACCTTGTCCTTTAACTAACGTTATAGTCATAACTTTTGAACCTAAGAGATCAAAGAATTCCACATTAATGGGCTCATCACCTTCCCAGTTATACTCAATGGTCAAGCTATTAGAGGTTGGGTTAGGATAAACAGAAGTTATGAGTTTGTTCTGCCCTGGCACGATGGATATCGGTTCTTCTACTGGCGCTCTTTTGCTTGAGCCATCGCGCTCCCCCCCCTCGTCCTCGTCTTCTTTTGACGAGGATGAAACGGACACCGCGTCTGCAGACGCCAGTGCCATACGTAATATTAACTCCTCCTTTTTCCAATCGCACCTCGTAAATCTAAAATCGTAAATAACCCCTACTCCACCAGCAGCTTGCCATTAACGGCCTTGCCGCCGCTGCCAATGCGGTAGAGGTATAGGCCGGGGGGTAGGTTTAGGGCTAGGGTGGTTTGCCCGCCCGCAATGGGCGCACTGTATACGCCCTGCCCCAAGAGGTTATACAGCGCTATGCTGCCGCCTTTCCCGTTGGGTAGCTCAATGGTGAGCGCGCCCGTGGAGGGGTTGGGGTAGAGTTTGGCCTGGAGAGTTGGGGTTTCGGTGATGCCTGTTACACAAGCAGTGGTTGGGTACAAACAACCGTTGATGTCCACTTTTACTAGCCAGAAATCTTGACGATTAGCAAATGGAGAATTTGGATCGGCAGGGCTACTAGCTGGACCTGTCAATATGAACCCATCATCCTGGGTCTGTTTAAAATCCTCAAACCAGCTACTTTTATTTTGAGATTCAATATTACTGTATTGTCTTTCCCAAACAACATCCCCAGAAAAGGTCATTTTTACGAACCAACCCCTAAATTCATTCTCTGCATTATCATCTGTAATACCACAAAAATAAAGGTATCCATCATAAATTCTAGCCCTATTTATGCTCTTGGAATTGTATTTTGCAGGATAATATTGCTCCCAGATAACCACACCAAGACTATCAAGCTTATATAAATAAGTTAGTCCTACTACAGGTGCCCCCGGAACCAGAGAGTCATAATTACCCCAAATAAAATACCCCCCTTCAGGATTAACCACTACTCCTAACGGGCTATCGTATCCACTAGTGCCAAATGAACGTTGCCATAGGATGTTTGCCAAACTATCTGTCTTAACCAACCACCCATCCCAACCTCGGCTTTCTGTGGCGCCGCCTATAATGAAACCATTATCCAGCGTTTTTTCGATATAGTACCCTGCATCATACCCATTATTACCATGTAGCATTTCCCATTTAAAATTTCCGTTCGGATCGTAACATGCAATGTATAACTGCTCCATAACATGGGAGGCCCTAGTGGTTGAACCTATGCAAACAATATCTCCATTATCCAAAATTTGCGTATTGTAGAAAAGCTCCTCGCCGCCTAAGTCTATAGTCTTTGTCCATAAAGTATCACCACTCTCATCAAATTTGACTAGCCAAAAGTCAAATATTCCAAAGGCATCGGCAACCCAACCGGAGAAAACAAAATTTCCATCATTTGTGGGTTGTGCACTGCCATTATATCCGTTATAATTTCCCCATCCAAGCTTACCGTATATTTTTTTTGACTGAGCGATTCCTTCATTGTCTGTAACAATAATTTTCATTGGTTCCCAACTACCTAGGGTACCTTCAGCCCAGCCATATCCTAGGGTAATATAACCATTAGAAGTTATGACCACCGACGTTGCAAGATTCAATTCACCGTCTTCATAGGTTTTATTAAAGGTAACCGTCTGGGTATATGCCCAGACGGTTACAAAAAATACTATTGCGGTTATCATTACAGTTCTCATTACCTTAAGATAACAATTTTGCCACCTTCAGTTGCATTCAAGGTTCGATAAATATACGTACCGTTGGCCAAATGGTTTACATCAACCATCGCTTTGGTTTGTCCCTTTACTAAGGTTACGGTCATTGCCTTTGAACCTAGAAGGTCATAAAACTCCACTTTAATAGGCTCATCTGTTTGCAAGTTATATTCAATTGTAAGACTGTTGGTTGTCGGATTCTCCCCCCTCGTCCTCGTCTTCTTTTGACGAGGATGAAACGGACACCGCGTCTTCAGACGCAAGTATATTTCCTACTTGTGCCTTTTCATGTTGTAAGCATTTGCTTACTTTCCGCCTTAG
>JAIXOI010000028.1 GCA_027486795.1 Sphingobacteriales bacterium
ACGGCCGCACCTATCTTTACAAATGCGTACACCAAGCATGGTACACCAAACAAAAATCCCGATCACCTAAGGCAATCGGGACTCTATTTAATCCGTCAACTTATTCTAGGACGTTACAGGATAATCACTACGTATATATTTTGCAAAGCGATGTAGATGGGACCTTTTATAAAGGTTACACTACTGATTATTTGCGACGATTGGAGCACCATAATCTTGGTCTTAGTAGGTATACTTCAAATAAGTTGCCGTGGCAGCTTGTATATGTAGAGGTTGCCGAGAATAAAAGGGAGGCCTTGATTCGCGAAAAGAAATTGAAACGGTGCAACAGCGAATACCTCAGGTGGTTAATTGACCAACCTTCCAACTTGCTAAAAGGTTAGAATACGTGCCTGTCATCTCGCCTCAGGCGAGACGGGTTCGAACGGCGAAGCCCTCGTGAAACAGTCCCGTCCGGACCGCAAAAAGCCTTCCCATTCATTTCGGGAAGGCTTTTTCGTTTTAATGGCTATTGGTGGCCTAAAGCGTTAAAAGTAGTAAAAGCTAATCAATCCTTGTTTTAGCTCAAGCCTTTCCGCTGTTCCTCAGCATCGCTAATGAAAGCCTCAACTATTTGCGAAACTTGACGTGGGTTTATCATGAAATAGAGGTGTTCCCTAAAAGGTTGTTTTTCGCCTAGGTTCGTTACATCCCTTATCTCCGTATAGCCATCATCATAAATGCGCTTAACAAAATTGGCGACTACATCCTTATCGCTTTTTAGTATTAATATGGGAATATTTAGCTGCTGCATATTGTGCAAGCCCTTCTGTTTATCAAAGGCTTTTGACTCTAACAATGCAGAGTAAATCTGGATGACGAATATCTTTGCAGGAATTTTATTCAATGCCTGAATAATTGGTATGCGGTCGAGGTGCGGAAGCGCACCCATGCCACTCATTAGGGTGGTAACCCGGTGGCGCACCTCCTTCCATAATTGCTCCCTAGCTCCTGATTCTGCTTTTATTAAGCGTTCGGTAAGATTAATAGAACGGTCGCGAACATTATGTTTGGTATCAAAAGGAATGACTTGGCGCATGGCTAAAAATAAGGCTTTCTCAAGAGGCTGTGAGAGCATTGATACCGATGGAATCAATACATTATCCATAAAGCCCAAAATGGCCCATTTAGTCTCTTCACCAAAAAATGGGTTTGAGCCAATTCGCCCACGCAAGTACTTCTTAAAACCTGGGTATTCGTCAATATTCCGGTCCATCATCAAAAAATAAATGTTGGCCATGGAGTGGTCAAACAAATATACATCGTGCCCCAAATCGCCGAAAAACGTAATTACGGCATCAATGTTTCGGGCCACATGTTTAGAGTACTCTTTAGTTGGCAAATCGTTTGGCACCGAGCCATAGTGCATAGCTGCGGCCATATATCGCGTGCTTGATATGGCAGTAAGCAACCCATCGAAGGTATTAAGCCCTAAAAAGCCATGCACCATTAATATAACTGGCACTTTTTTGGCTGCTTGGTCATTAAAGGTTTTAGCCAAATCAACCCTAATAGTCGTTTCTCCGTATGGTGTGTCGCGCTTCACTTCTATTTGTGGCCAAGTAAGCGCCTTATCGTCAATAAACACGGTCATGCGTTCTTCCACATTATCCATGTAACGCAAAAAACTGGGGCTTTCATTAGACTTACCCCACTGATAATACAGCCAAGCTAGCGGGCGACGTTTATCGGCTTTGGTAGCCAAAAAAACCGTGCGACGGGTTTTGAGTAAAAAGCTGGGTGTAACGGTTGCCTCTTCTTCCTTACCATCCTTAACAAGTACCACAATATCATCCGATTCGAAGGCTGTTGATTTGCGCGAAAGCCCAGCCACCCTGCCAGTGGTATCTGATGCTAAGAAAGCATAGTCAAGCCCTTGTTTACCTTGCTCTTGTAAGTAGGCTCCTACCGTAGTGTTAAGCTCTTGCGTAAACACCGCCATGTTGTCGCGGTTCATGGTGCTACCCAAAATCTGTGAGCGATTGATATAGCCTTTCCGGAAAAGGTACTTCAAAAACATACCTGCATCGGTTACGCCTATCAGGTCGCGCTGCCTTTTTAGAGGCGAGTTTACAAAGGTGTAATAGATTAATTCTGGATGCTGTATTTTGCTGTACCTGTCTATTATATACTGATAGGCGCCTGCTGGCGATATGCCATGTGATAGGCCAACAAAAAACTGCAAGCCTTTTGCAGTTATTCTATTTGCATGTTCGATAAAATCTTTGCCTACCGCCTCGTCAAATTCTGTTTTCGTTTTAAAATATCGAGCCTCGGGCGCCTGATATACTTCTAGTTCTTGCTCCACCATTCTATATTTTGCATTGGATTATGTCACAAATCTAGGTTTTATAAAGCACCTGTTAAACTAGTTTTCAAAGGTTATTGAAAAAAATGTCATTTAGATGATTCAAGTTTTGCAGAATTCCTGTTTAAAAGACCGCAAAGTATAGGTACTTGACCAACATTTTTCGGCATCCTGATTTTAATCATAGTCTGGTAGCAAATAGAGAAATAAATTTGCAAGATTCCTTTAGTGTTCTCTGCAGGGCGCTATTGGAGGGTACCCTTGAAAAACTGTCATGTGAAAATTATTATTAAAAACAATAAGACGATTGCTGAGTTGCAGGGAGAGTTTAATAAAGCTTTCCCGTACTTGAAGATTGAGTTTTACAGCGCTCCGTATGAGGCAAAAAAACTCCAACCCCAGTCAAAGCTAATCAGGCATGACCAAACCTTGCAATTTTGCCGCAAGGGTGGTGCCGAAGGTGCGTTGCAGCTAAAACCCAATGAAAGTGTTGCTATATTTGAAAAAGAACTTTGGGACCAATTCAGTTTATCGGTGCAAGTTTTTCGTAAGTCAGGAAGTTTATGGATTGAAACCAGTTTGACTGATTCTTGGACCTTGATGCAGCAAAACCTAGAGGGTGAGCAGATGACCAGCGCTATGCTCGATGATGCGGCAGGTATTGATTTCAGCGACCGCGATCAGGTGGATTAATAGAGCACCTTTACATTAAAGCCCAAATCAAACCCCTTCAGTTTTTCCCAATTGCCTTGGCTAGTAGTGCGCGAGTATATGGAACCTAAAAAAGCAGCCGAGAACCACAATGACCGCTCATTGCAGGGTTTTATATATTCAAGGCCTATGGCAAAATCTTCATCAATAAGCAGTTCGTAGGGCTTCAAATCTACGGTTATTTGCCCGCTGGTAATTTTGGTGGCAATAATCAAATTCTCGCTGAGCAATGATTGGTCGGGCAGGTCGTTCTTTAGGCTGTAAACGTTTATCCTAAATAGCAGGCTGTCGCAATTGTTGCTGGCAATATTAAAGGTGAATTCTTGCAGGTAAAATGGTCGTTTGCCCACGTTTATTTTTACACAAATTTCGTTGCCTAAATCGTTTGATGTAAAACCCCCAGTAAAAAAGGGGCTGGTAGTAGTGCTACCCACCACTTTGGGGCGCAGCTTATCGCTGTTTATTTCTACCTGTTTTATCTGGTTGTTTGCCTTATTCAGCTTTATGGTACTATCGTTTATATGGTCTAGCAAATAATCAACAGTCCAGCTTTTGCTGTCGTAGCCAATCATCGAAACTTTAACACTGTCGTTGGCATATTGATATTCTAATGTAATGCGAAATCTACCGGCATCATCGGTAACGGTGCCAATGTTCTGGCCCACAATACCTACGTTTACAAAAGGTAATGGTTCGTTGGTGGTAGCATCCACAACTCTGGCTTGATATACCGCCTGCCCCATGCATAAATGGCTAACCAACAATAAAACCAATGTAAAGTACTTCATGCTTAGTGTTGAAAGTTATTATGGCTAAATAACGGAAGTTAAATGATTTTAGTCTTTGCTGGCTTAGGATAAAAAAGTGCTTAAACTGCTTCTCAGTTAACTGGCAACCAATTGTTGGTGCAGTCTTTCGAGCATTTCGGCGGCATTGTCGCACATGCCTGGGTGCACTTTTGATGATTGTACTACCGTGCTTCGGGTTGCGGTTAGCCACCTGAAACGCTCTGCAATGGGTAGCTTGCCAATAGCGCCGCTATTAGGGCCACTTTCGCTTATGTTTTTATAAGCGTTCAAGAACGTACATACCTCCGCAATATCTAATTTAGGCGCAAAAGTGCTTAGCCTTTGTTCATCCACCTCTATTGTCGATTTCAGAAACTTCTGCTTCGCACAATATAGCACAATGCCCACGTTGATAAACTCTTCGCGCTCTACTTGGGGTACCACGCGGATTACGGCGTACTCAAACAAGTCTTTCCCTAGCATCTTGAGCTTCTTTTACAAAAGTGAGGGAATGGGCAACGCGCATTTGCAAAAAGGCAGCATATGCGGCCTTATGTTCTTCTGCTGATGCAAATGGTGCATCGGCAGAAAGCCATTCATCGGGCACCAACGATACGATGGCATTTATCCGTTCTGGTGTTAGGATGGCGCTAAATGCCTTATTCACACCATCAAGTTCGGTTGCAAACGGCAGCATTACGTGGTCTTTGATATAACTGAACGGGGCCGTGGCTTTCGCTTCCCAGTTATTCCACGAATGGTGGAAGTATAGTGCCGCACCGTGGTCAATGAGCCACAGCTCTTTGTTCCACCAAAGCATGTTGGTGTTGCGGCAAGTGCGATCCACGTTTACTAGTAAACTATCGAGCCACAATATTTGCGAAGCCAACGTGGCATCTAATTGCGTTACGGTGGAGTCGAAGGTAATAGAGCCAGAGAGATAGTGCAGCGCTAAGTTTAGCCCAACACTTGCTTTTAGCAGGTCTTGTATTTCTTCGTCAGGTTCGGTGCGGCCAAAAGCCTCGTCGAGGGTAGCGAATACTATTTCGGGTACTTTAAACCCCAATACCCTGGCTATTTCGCCACCAATAAGCTCTGCTATTAAAGCCTTGCTACCTTGCCCTGCACCCCTAAATTTGAGTGCATACAAAAAGTTATCATCTGCTTCGGTAATGGCGGGCATTGAGCCACCTTCGCGCAGCGGGGTAACATATCTGGTTACTTGTACCGTCCGTATTTCGGGCCTAAAATCCATATACGCACCAAAATAATCAGTTTTTACTGACTAAAAGGTAATTGAGAAAAGAAAACTCTTGGAATTAATGGCTATATCTATTGCTTTGGGATGATAGGTACCCAAATCTCCTCTTCCGATTCAAGGTCATTGTGTTTGTAATTGCTGCCCATAATGACAAAATGGGGGCGGTCATCGAGTATATAGTTAGATGCCGGTAGCCAATTAGTAAAAATGAATTGGAATGTTTTTGGGCCATCAATAGCACGCCCTTTATGTATAAAAACAGCATACAAGCCACTTGGGATGGTAATGGCCTCCATTGATGCAGGAACGCTATCGTGATGGTCAACCTCAACAGCGGCCCATTTCTCAAATTCTGAGCGCGGATTAAAAGCTTTGAAATAGGAAGGCGACATTATCTGCACCGAGTACAATTCATTGCTGACGTTATTTAATATTTCAGAACGAAGGGGCATAAAGTTGCTCCAAAGTTCGAATGTTTTATCGGCTAACAAGTTTGTCCTTATACGTTGGCCAACCAATTTTTTGGAGGGGATGGTTTGTATGGTCGGTTGCATAATGGAGAGATAAAGCTAAATATAGAGAAAAAGGTATAGTTGACGATTTATAACAATTTCTACGTGTAAAAGTTATAAATGGTTGTGTTAAATTACTATTTTCTCGCAAAAAATAAGTTTTTACACCTAATTGCTACCTACTGTTTTGTAGTAATACTCAATTGAGTCGATGCTATCGTCAATCACATTTTTAAGCAGGGTATCTTTTTTTCTTTCGGTTTTTTGCCAATTATATTTACTAAGTGCTTCTATTTGCGCATCAATTTCTTTCTTCAGGATGTTATTGTCCACATCTTCAAACTCCATCCAGATGAGCATTTTAGCTTCATTAAGCAGCGTTTCAACTTGCTCTTTGGTAATATTGCCCACCGCTAGTTCTGTGGCTATAGAAAGCAGGATTTGTTTGGGGGATTGGTTGTGGCGGGAGGGTTTTTGCATCAATTGGAGCTATAGGTTCCTTTTAATTTTTTCAGGGTTTTGTCTTGTATCAAACACATCAATTACATAAATGTATGATGGCTCAACCCGGTACATGATTTTGTAATTGTCTACAATAAGTGATCGCTACTCGTGAATATCAAACTCCTCAGGAACACCAATGTCAGGGAGGATTGAGAGCTTTTTGGTAGCCCTTAAAAGTTTGTTTTTTAGATTGTTGGCTACCCTAACACTTGCTACTTCTTTGTAATAATCTACTATTTCTCTTAGATAAAACTTCGCTGGCAAGGTCCATATAATTCTCATCCTTACCAGTTTTCGGCTTCTCTTTCTAAATCTTCTTGCGAAATAACTCGACCTGTTTTTATGGCAGCTTCAGATGCATTTATTCGGTCCTGAAGTTCTTTATTCGACATAGGTTTTATTTGCTGTTCGTAAGCAGCAATTCGACTAGAACGAAGTAATTGTTCAACTTTCTCCAATATCGAAGCATCATTTAATCTTGAAATATCTTCAATCAGGTTTAGTTTGAGGGTCTGTATGTCCATAGCTTTAATATTAAACTAATTTAACGATAAATAATGAAAAGTGGTTTCCGCCAAGGAATAATTATTATCAGATAAATCAATTAATTTATGCATTATCCAACTCATCCACCGCCAACCAAGCCATAAGGCCTATGCCGGTCTGCAGGGCATTTTCATCGATATTGAAGTTGGGGGTATGTACCGATGATTTGTATTGCCCATCAGGGCTGGAAGTACCTAAGCGGTAAAAGCAAGCGGGTAATAGTTGGGTATACCAAGAGAAGTCTTCGGCGGTCATGCGAACGTCCAACTCAATAACGTTCTCTGCGCCCAAAAACGCTTTAGCAGCGGCCATGGCACGGCCTGTTAACACAGGGTCGTTGGTAAGGAAAGGGTAGCCTTTTTCTATCCTGAAATCGACACTGCCGCCCATGCTTTGGGCTATACCCTCGGCTTGCTGAACCATTAACTGGTGCGCACGGTTACGCCATTCTTCGTTCAAGGTACGGAAGGTACCTTCAAGGTACACTTCGTTGGGTATAATGTTGGTGGCACCGTTGGCTATCACTTTGCCAAACGACAAAACTGTTGGTATGCGCGGGTCGGCATTGCGGCTAACTATTTGCTGCAAGGCCACTATCATGTGCGCCGAAATGAGCACCGGGTCGATATTGCAGTGGGGTAGGGCGCCGTGGCCACCTTTGCCTTTTACGGTTACATATATCTCGTCGCATGAGGCCATGTACATGCCTGGGCGGAAACCTACCTTACCAGCAGGCAGGTCGGGGTATACATGTTGCCCATAAATAGCACTGGGCTTTGGGTTCTCCAACACACCTTCGGCTATCATTACCGAAGCCCCGCCTGGCAACTTCTCTTCCGATGGTTGAAAAATGAACTTAACGGTCCCTTCAAACGAATCTTTCAATTGGCTCAAGATATAAGCTGTACCCAACACTGATGCCGTATGTACATCGTGGCCGCAAGCATGCATGATGCCTTCGTTTACAGACTTGTAGTCAATCTCGTTGGTTTCCTGTATCGGTAGCGCGTCCATATCGGCGCGCAAGGCAATTATCTTTTTGTTGGGGTTTCTGCCTTCTAGTAGGGCTACTACGCCAGTTTTGGCTACTCCTTTCTGGTAAGGTATGCCCCATTTATCCAAATACTCGCATACCTTGGCTGCGGTGCGGTGCTCATCAAATGATAACTCGGGGTGGGCATGCAAATCGCGACGGATGGCAACTACCTCCGGATAGGCTTGTGCGGCCAATTCTTTTATCCGGTGCAGTAGGGTGTCCATTACAATTCGTTTAATTTTAGTTCGTCAGGGGTAATAAATGAACCAGGAAAGTGTTTCTCAATTTCTATCCAAACCTTATAAGCCTCAAGCTTAGTGCGATAGTTGCCTACGCGTAGTTTAAAGTTAGGCTGCTGGTATATTACAAAGGTTTTAACGTCCGGGAAAACGGTATAAAACTGGCTTTTAATCTTGTTGATTTCGGCTCGGTTGCCCGCGGCGGTTATCTGCACCCTGAAACCTTTAATCACGTATTCTTTTTCGGCTTGTTCATCGCTGGCTTTTAAAAGCGAATCAATGGAACTATCGTCAAGTACTATTTCAATCTTGCCAGGGTTTGAACCATTATCTTGTTTAGGCTGTGCAAAAAGGCAAGCCAAAGGCAAGGTTACCATCATGATTAGTAATAATGGTTTCATGCTTCCATCAATTTTACACCTGCCGAGGTTCCGAGTCGGTCAGCACCTGCTTTTACTAGCTCAAGTGCAAACTCACGATCTCTGATACCGCCAGAGGCTTTTATCTTAATTTTTTCGGGTAAATGCTCGCGCATGAGCTTTACGTGTTCTACTTGGGCACCAGTGCCATTAAAGCCGGTAGATGTTTTAACAAAATCGGCACCAGCCTCGGCACACAGTTCGCAAGCTTTTATAATCTCTTCGTCGGTAAGTGAGCCCGACTCAATGATTATTTTTACCAGCTTGGTGTTCATGCGGGCTATAGTGGTTATGCTGTCAATTTCGTTTTTGATATAGTTGTATTCTTTGTTGCGAAACGCGGCAATGTTCATAACCATATCAATCTCGTCTGCACCTTTCTCAACGGCTTTTTTAGCTTCTTCAACCTTATTGGAAGTAAGCCCATAACCCATCGGGAACCCGATAACCGTAATTACTTTTACCGATGATTTATCCAATAACTTTTGAGCTTGCTCTACATAATAGGGTGGAACGCACACACCAAAAAATTTGTGCGTTACAGCCTCTTCACATAGTATCTTCACATCTTCGTTAGTAGCGTCCTGTTTAAGCAGGGTATGCTCTATGAGCTTATTTAAACCCTGATCCGGACTACTGCTCTTTGCCATGGCACTGTTTGTATTTTTTACCGCTACCGCAAGGGCAGAGGTCGTTCCTTCCAATTTTGTCTTCTACACGCACCGGTTCTAACTTTCGTTCGGGCTGCTGTGCATCTTGCTCTTGTTGGCCGGCATTTGGGTTCACTATGCTGTTATTCTCATCACGCCCAGCTTTCAATCGGCTCAAATCGGTTTTTTCCTCTTGTGCCGTGCGCACTTCCTGTTGTTGAACAGGCAATCCGCCTTTACACAGGAAAGATACTACATCGCGGTTGAAATTAGCAACTAGAGTTTTAAACAACTCAAATGCTTCGAGCTTGTAAACCAACAATGGGTCTTTTTGTTCGTAAACTGCTCCGTTTACCGCTTGCTTCAAGTCGTCCATTTCGCGCAAGTGGTTCTTCCAAGCCTCATCTATCAAGCCCAATACCACCGATTTCTCGAAAGCGGTAATTACCTCACGGCCTTGTGTTTCTATGCCTTTCTCGATAGGAACAATAACGCGCAGTTCTTTCAACCCATCGGTAAATGGGAACAATACATTGGTGTAAGTACCACCTTGTACCTTATGCAGCAAAGGCAGTGCCGCTTGCGCCAAATGCTCACCTTTGCGCTTGTAAGCGGCCCACGCTTGGTCGTATAATGTGGTCGTAACGGTGGCAATTGGGCTGTTGGTAAATTCTTTCTCTGTGATAGTTGGGTTTACCGATAGGAACCTGATAGCGTCCAATTTAAACCCTTCATAATCACCACTGTTGCGGAAACTGGTTACCAAATCTTCGCACATGTCGTAAAACATGTTGCTTACATCTACTGCCAAGCGCTCGCCAAACAATGCATTGCGGCGGCGTTTGTAAACAACCTCCCGTTGGGCATTCATTACATCATCATACTCCAATAGGCGCTTGCGCATGCCGAAGTTGTTTTCCTCTACCTTCTGTTGTGCGCGTTCAATTGATTTGGTAATCATGGAGTGCTGGATTACCTCTTCCTCTTTGTAACCCAACTTATCCATTATGCCAGCTATACGGTCAGAACCGAAACGGCGCATCAAATCATCTTCTAAGGCTACAAAGAACAATGTTGAACCCGGATCGCCCTGACGACCAGAACGGCCGCGCAACTGGCGGTCAACGCGACGGCTATCGTGGCGCTCGGTGCCTACAATGGCCAAACCGCCGGCTTCTTTTACGCCGGGTCCTAGTTTTATATCGGTACCCCTACCAGCCATGTTAGTGGCTATAGTAATGGTGCCTGCACGCCCAGCTTCTGCTACTATATCCGCTTCTTTCTGGTGCTGTTTCGCGTTCAATACGTTGTGCGGTATGTTCCGCTGGCGCAACATACGGCCCATTAGCTCTGATACTTCAACGTTGGTAGTACCCACTAGCACCGGTCGGCCTTTTTCGCGAAGTTCGGCCACGTGGTCGATGATGGCATTGTACTTGGCACGTTTGGTTTTGTATACCACATCTTGTTGGTCATCGCGAACGATAGGCCTGTTGGTTGGTATGGTTACTACATCCAATTTGTATATTTCCCAGAACTCGCCCGCTTCAGTTTCGGCAGTACCTGTCATACCAGCCAATTTGTGGTACATACGGAAATAGTTCTGCAGCGTAACGGTAGCGTAGGTTTGTGTGGCAGCTTCCACCTTCACGTTTTCCTTCGCTTCTATAGCTTGGTGCAACCCATCGCTATAGCGGCGGCCATCCATAATACGGCCTGTGTTTTCGTCTACAATTTTCACCTTCGCATCCATCACCACGTATTCAATGTCGCGCTCAAATAGGGTATAGGCTTTCAATAACTGTTGAACAATGTGCAAGCGCTCGGCTTTTATGCCAAAGTCCTGCATCAACACGTCTTTTCTTGCTACCTTTTGTTCTTCGCTAAGCGAACCGTCTTTTTCAATCTCTGCTACTTCGGCACCAACATCGGGCATTACAAAGAACGTTTTGTCTTCGCCAGCACCGGTTATGAGGTCAATACCACTTTCGGTAAGTTCTACGCTGTTCTGTTTTTCTTCAATTACAAAGAACAGCTCATCATCTACCAGCGGCATCCTTTTGTTATTCTCCGACATGTAGTGGTTCTCGGCTTTCTGCATGATAACCTTAATGCCTGGCTCGCTCAAGTATTTAATAAGCGGCTTGTAACGTGGCAAACCACGGTGCGCGCGCAAAAGCGACAAGCCACCAGTTTTTTCGTCCGTTTTTCCTGATTCTATTTCTTTCTTAGCTTGATTTAGGAAATTGTTCACTGCCTTTTTCTGCGCCTCAACCAAACGCTCAATGCGTGGTTTTAGCACCATGTATTCTTGTATATCGTTCTTGGGTACCGGGCCTGAGATGATAAGGGGCGTACGCGCATCATCTACCAATACACTATCCACCTCATCCACCATAGCGTAGTGGTGCTTGCGCTGCACTAGCTCTTCGGGGCTGCGGGTCATGTTGTCGCGCAGGTAGTCAAAACCAAATTCGTTGTTAGTACCGTATGTTACATCTGCATTATAGGCATTGCGGCGTTCTTCGCTGTTGGGTTCGTATTTATCAATACAATCAACGGTAAGACCCAAGAAATTTAGCAACGGTGCCATCCACTCACTATCCCTGCGGGCTAGGTAGTCGTTCACGGTTACAATATGCACCCCTTGCTTGGTAAGGCCATTAAGGTAAGCCGGTAGGGTTGCTACCAAGGTTTTACCTTCGCCTGTTGCCATTTCGGCAATGCGGCCACGGTGCAATACTGCACCGCCAATTAGCTGCACGTCATAGTGAACCATGTCCCAGGTTACCCGGTTGCCGGCAGCTAGCCAATTGTTTTGGTAAGTTACTTTCTCGCCACTGATGCTAATGTGGTCAGGGCCAACAGCTAGGTCGCGGTCCAATTGGGTAGCAGTAGCGGTTAGGTCTTTGTTTTCTGTAAAACGCCTAGCAGTTTCTTTTACTACCGCAAATGCCTCGGGCATAATCTCCAACAATACCTCTTCCAGTTTCTTATCGCGGTCTTTAATCAATTCATCCACTTGCTTAAAGATGACTTCTTTGGCATCAGGGTCCATGGCGCCGTCTTTGGCTTGGTTCCTTAGGTCAGCCACTTGCCCGTCAATATCTTTCAGGTATTCGGCAATGCGGTTTTGAAACTCTACGGTTTTGCTGCGCAAAGCATCATTGCTCAACGATTGTAAGGTTGGGTATATTGCTCTAATCTTCTCCACATAGGGCATCACTTCTTTGATGTCTTTGTCAGATTTCGTTCCGAAGAGCTTGTTAATAGTCTTATTGATAAAGTCCAGCATTCTTGAAGGGTAATTTTAGTTGTAACAACCGATACAGCAAAAATAATACTAATTCTGCAGCCTACTTGCCAATACCTACGGAAATTCGGGACTATTTTGGCTCAAAGGCTTATATTTGCTCATTCTGTTCACGTAAATTAATTGTTTATGAATATTCTCTTGCTCGGTAGTGGTGGTCGCGAACACGCATTGGCTTGGAAACTAAGCCGTAGCCCACTTTGCAAGAATTTATGGATAGCGCCAGGAAACGGTGGTACCCGAAACAATGGCACAAATGTAAACATTTCGGCCACCGATTTTGACGCTTTGGCAGCCTTTGCCTTAGAGAAGACCATTGATATGGTGGTGGTGGGCCCCGAAGACCCGCTGGTTTTGGGAGTGGTTGATTACTTCAAAGCTGCGCCCAGCCTGCAACACATACCTGTTATTGGCCCCGATAAATTAGGTGCACAGTTGGAGGGTAGCAAGGCATTTGCGAAGCAGTTTATGATGAAATATAACGTGCCTACCGCGGGTTATATGGAGTTTGATTCGACGAATGTTAATGACGGATTGGCATACATCAATAGCCTTACACCACCTATAGTATTGAAGGCTGACGGATTGGCAGCAGGTAAGGGTGTTTTAATCATTCAAGACAAGGAAGAGGCCAAGGCCGCACTGAAAGATATGATACTGGAATCGCGATTTGGCGATGCAAGTAAGAAGGTGGTAATAGAGGAGTTTTTGGATGGAATCGAGTTTTCGGTTTTTGTGCTAACCGATGGCACAAGCTACAAAATACTGCCGCCAGCAAAAGATTATAAGCGGGTAGGAGAGGGCGATACTGGATTGAACACCGGTGGAATGGGCGCCATAAGCCCAGTGCCTTTCGTTACTGAAGAATTGATGCGTGTAGTAGAGGAAACCGTTGTAAAGCCTACCATAGCCGGTATTAAGGCCGAAGGCATGGACTACAAAGGCTTTGTGTACATTGGTTTGATAAAAGTAGGCGACGAGCCTAAGGTGATTGAGTACAATTGCCGCCTTGGCGACCCTGAAACCGAAGTCGTTATTCCGCTGTTGGAAACTGATTTGGTTAAGCTGTTCCGCGCCGTGGCGGGTGGCTATTTGGGCGAAGAGGAGCTGGAGTTTAAAGATGAACACTGCGCTACCATTATGCTTGTATCGGGCGGCTACCCTGGCGAGTATGAAAAGGGCCAACACATAACTGGAGCTTACGAAATTGAGGATAGCCTTATTTTCCATGCAGGAACCAAGGAGCATGATAGCATGCTTTATACTAATGGTGGCCGTGTTATTGCTGTTACTTCATTCGGGAAAACCTTGAAAGCAGCTCTGGAAACATCGCTAAAAAATGCACACCGCATCCATTTTGACGGTAAAAACTACCGCAAGGATATTGGCTACGAGTTTTTGTAATAGTAGCTGGCAATATAATATGGGTATTAGTATTTTACTTTGCCATTGCTTGGTAAGACTCTACAGTTTTTGCTAAACCTTGATGGAAGGTATACTCTGGGTTATAGCCCATCAGTTTTTGTGCCTTACCAATATTTGCCAATGCATTACGCACGTCGCCGGGGCGCGTTTCGCGGTTAATGGCGGCTTGTTGCTTGCCTGTAAGTTCTTGCAAGTAGGTATACATCTGGTTCAACGAGAAATTCTCGCCCACTGCAATGTTATATACTTCGTTTACGGCTTCTTTCGGGGCAAACAAGGCTTTGATGTTGGCTTGCACGGCATTAGCTACGAAAGTGAAGTCCCGGGTTTGACCACCATCACCGTCAATATACACGGGTTCTTCGTTCAACAACGCTGCAATAAACTTAGGTATAACGGCAGCATAGGCGCCATTAGGGTTCTGCCTTGGGCCGAAGATGTTGAAATATCGCAACCCGATAATCTCTAAGCCATAGCAACGGTGAAACACCTGCGCAAATAGCTCGTTGGTGTATTTGGTAACGGCGTAAGGCGATAATTGTTTGCCAATGCGCTCTTCTACTTTCGGTGAATCTTCAATATCGCCATATACAGACGATGAAGAGGCGTAAACCAAACGTTTTACACCTGAATCTTTAGCGGCAATAAGCATATTTACAAAGCCAGTAACGTTGGCTGCTGTAGTCAATTCAGGGTGCGCCAATGAGCGTGGCACTGAGCCCAAAGCTGCTTGGTGTAGCACAAAGTCAACGCCTTTGCAAGCATTGTGGCAAGTTGCTAAATCAGTAATGTCGCCATTAATGAAGTTTACTTTGCCAACACTCGATAGATAGTCGATGTTATGTTGGTAACCCGTTGCCAAGTTGTCCAATACCCTTACCTCGCCAGCACCTTGGCGCAGCAAATATTCGGTAATATGCGACCCGATAAATCCAGCACCGCCGGTTACCAAAAAGGTGTATCCGCTAATATCTTCGTTGCCGTGGTAGCTCTTTTCGTACATGCTTATCGTTGTGCGTATTGTGTCTCGTAATATGCTTTGTAATTGCCGCTGGTTACGTTATTCAACCAAGTTTCATTGGCTAAGTACCAATCAACAGTCTTTTCCAATCCTTCCTCAAACTGCAACGATGGTTCCCAGCCCAATTCTTCTTTCAATTTGGTCGAATCGATGGCGTAGCGCAAATCGTGCCCTGGTCGGTCTTTTACGTAAGTAATCAACTTCTCCGAAGAGCCAGGTTCGCGGTTCAGTTTGGTATCCATTACTTTGCAAAGGACCTTAATCAAGTCGATGTTCTGCCACTCATTAAAGCCACCAATGTTGTAGGTTGAGCCATTTTTTCCAGCATGGAAAATCACGTCAATAGCCCTGGCGTGGTCGTTTACCCACAACCAATCGCGGGTATATTTGCCATCGCCATATACTGGCAAAGGCTTGTTGTTGGTAATGTTGTGGATGAACAACGGTATCAACTTCTCCGGAAACTGATGCGAGCCATAGTTGTTAGAGCAGTTGCTGATAACCACAGGCAAGCCATAAGTATCATGGTAAGCCCTTACAAAGTGGTCGCTACTGGCTTTTGATGCAGAATATGGTGAGTGAGGGTCGTAGCTGGTTTCTTCGGTAAAGAAGCCAGTTTCGCCCAACGAACCGTATACCTCATCCGTTGATACATGATAAAAACGGTGACCGTTCCAGTTGCCACTCCAGTATGCTTTGGCAGCATTCATAAGCACCACGGTACCTACCACGTTGGTCATGATAAACTCCATTGGGTTAAGGATAGAGCGGTCTACATGGCTTTCGGCAGCTAGGTGAATTACATCAGTAATGTCGTGGTCACGGAACAGTTCAAGGATAAACTCGGCATCCGTAATGTCTCCTTTTACAAAGGTATAATTCGGTGCATCCTCAAGGTCCTTGAGATTTTCTAGGTTACCAGCATACGTTAACTTATCCAAGTTAATAACGTGGTAATCATGGTATTTATGTACTAGCAGGCGAATAACGTGCGAGCCAATGAAGCCCGCACCGCCAGTTACCAAAATATGTTTTGAGAAATCGCTCATGGGTGGTTAAGCAGTTTTTACAGCGACCAATAGGTCAGGTCATTTATTTTTCCACGGAACACGCCTTTAAGGTCGGCAACTAAGCCCTTACCATCTTTAAGCATGCCTTTAAAATCATTTTCGGTGTAAGCTAGGTATGGTTTGTGGTTTACGGCTACCACTATGGCATCATAATCGTTGCCAATGGAATCCACCAATTCAAAACCATACTCGTGTTTCACTTCTTCGCTTTCAGCATAAGCATCGGCAACGTCAACATGAATAGAGTACGACTTCAGTTCATTAATAACGTCAACCACCTTTGAGTTGCGTATGTCGCTTACGTTTTCTTTGAACGTAGCGCCCAATACTAGCACTTTGCAGTCTTGTACCGATTTGCCCGCTTTAATCAAGCGTTGCACTACGTTTTTGGCTACCCATTCGCCCATGCTATCGTTGATGTGGCGACCGCTCAAAATAACTTCGGGCGTGTAACCAACCGATAGGGCTTTGTGGGTAAGGTAGTATGGGTCGACACCGATACAGTGCCCACCTACCAAACCCGGACGGAATGGCAAGAAATTCCACTTGGTGCCAGCTGCTTCTAATACATCGTAGGTATTGATGCCCATTTTCTCGAAAATCTTCGATAGCTCGTTCATCAATGCGATGTTCAAATCGCGTTGGGTGTTTTCTATTATTTTGGCTGCTTCAGCCACTTTTATAGTTGAGGCACGGTGTACACCAGCCTTGACTACTATTTCGTAAACTTTAGCAATCACATCCAACGATTCGGCATCGCAACCAGAAACTACCTTGGTTATTTTGGTAAGGGTATGTTCTTTATCACCTGGGTTAATGCGCTCTGGTGAGTAGCCAACTTTAAAATCGGTAACGAATTTAAGGCCTGTATTTTTCTCTAGAATAGGAATACAATCTTCCTCGGTACAACCTGGATAAACCGTTGATTCATAGACTACATAGTCGCCTTGCTTCAATACCTTTGATAAGGTTTCAGTGGCCTTTACCAATGGCGTTAAATCAGGAACCCGGTGGTCGTCAACAGGGGTCGGAACTGCCACAATAAAGAAGGTAACTTCCTTTAAATCGTCAACATTGGCCGTAAACTGAATGTCGCAGCCTACAAAGTCCGCCGACTCCAATTCATTGCTTGGGTCAATGCCGTTTTTCATCATCTCCACACGCTTGGCGTTGATGTCGAAACCGATAACGGATAATTTGCGGGCAAACTCCAACGCTATGGGCAAACCTACATAGCCTAGGCCAATAACGGCAAGTTTGGTTTTCTTATCGAGTAGTTCCTGATACATTAGGCAATCCTTTGTACTTGTTCGTTAGTAATGGTATAGCACTGTCCACTTTCGGGGCAAACAGCCTCTTGTTGTTCGTTAAACTGCAGCCGGTGGCCATATTCGCTTACCCATCCGGCTTGCTTGGCCGGGTTGCCTATCATTAGGGCAAAGGGTTTAACATTTTTGGTCACTACTGCTCCGGCCCCAATCATGGCGTAAGCGCCAATCTCATGCCCGCAAACTATGGTGGCATTGGCGCCTATGCTGGCTCCCTTGCGCACTACAGTCTCTGTATATTGCCCTTTCCTTACTATTGCACTTCTTGGTATCAGTATATTGGTAAACACCATTGAAGGGCCTAAAAACACATCATCTTCGCATACTACCCCTTCATATACCGATACGTTGTTCTGTATCTTCACATTGTTGCCTAGCGTTACCCCGTTGGCCACAAATACATTTTGACCCAAATTACATCCTTCACCCAACACCGCACCCGCCGAAACATGGCAAAAGTGCCAAACCTTGGTGCCTTCCCCAAGTTGGGCACCTTCGTCTATTACTGCTGTTGGATGAACAAATATGGCCAAATGCTTGTGTTTTGTGTTTTACCACCCCCAACCCCTCCTTGGCCTGCCCTCAATGCCAAATAAGGAGGGTAGCTCAAAGGCTAGTGGTAGGTGTAATATTTCAATCAATCCTTTTCCTTTCAATCGTACTTCGTAAATCGTACCTCGTACCTTCTTACAACACGCTTTTAAAATAATCCAACGTAATCTTCAATCCTTCTTCGCGCGAGACCTTAGGTTCCCAGCCAAGTATGGTTTTGGCCTTAGTAATGTCGGGTTGGCGTTGTTTAGGGTCGTCGGTAGGCAATGGGTGGTAAACCACTTTTTGGTCCGTTCCGGTTAGCTTTATTATCTCGTCAGCAAATTGCTTAATAGTTATCTCTACTGGGTTGCCAATGTTCACTGGTAAGTGGTAGTCGCTCCAAAGCAAGCGGTAAATACCCTCTACCAAATCGCTTACATAGCAGAAAGAGCGCGTTTGTGAACCATCGCCAAATACGGTAATGTCGTTGCCCGATAGCGCTTGGCTTACAAATGCAGGTAATGCACGACCATCATCTAGCCTCATACGTGGGCCATAGGTGTTGAAAATACGCACAATGCGGGTCTCAACGCCATGGAAGGTATGGTAAGCCATAGTTATGGCTTCCTGGAAACGCTTGGCTTCATCGTACACACCACGCGGACCAACAGGGTTTACATTGCCCCAATATTCTTCAGTTTGTGGGTGCACCAATGGGTCGCCATATACTTCCGATGTAGAAGCAATCAACATGCGCGCGCCTTTAGCCTTAGCCAACCCCAAGCAATTGTGCGTACCCAATGAACCCACTTTAAGGGTTTGGATAGGCATTTTAAGGTAATCAATAGGGCTAGCTGGCGAAGCAAAGTGTAAAATATAGTCCAACTCGCCCGGTATGTGGATGAACTTGGTTATATCGTGGTGGTAAAACTCGAAATTAGGCAACGGAAACAGGTGCTCAATATTGCGGATGTTACCTGTAAGCAGGTTGTCCATAGCTATTACATGGTACCCTTCTTTTATGGCCCTATCACTCAAGTGCGAACCCAAAAAGCCGGCTGCACCGGTAATCAATATGCGTTTTTGTTTGCTCATTTGGTTATAGTTGTGCGGCCAATGCTATTGTAGTAAAAACCAAGTTCTTTAATATCCTTTGGCTCGTAAAGGTTACGGCCATCAAAAATTACCTTGTCCTTTAGCAATGAGCCGATTTTATCGAAATCTGGGTTGCGAAACTCACTCCATTCGGTAATAATAAGTAAGGCGTCTGAATTGGGCAGGGCTTCGTATTGGTTGTCGGCGTAGCTAATGGTATCGCCAAATTCTTTCTTCACATTAGGCATAGCCTCTGGGTCGAAAGCGGTAATGGTTGCACCAGCAGCCAACAATTCTTTGATGATGTATAAAGCAGGAGCTTCGCGAATGTCGTCTGTATCAGGTTTAAAAGCAAGACCCCAAACGGCAAAGTGTTTGCCAGCTAGGTTGTTGTTATAATAAGCTTTGATTTTGGTAACCAACACAGTCTTTTGCGCCTCATTTACTTCCATCACCGATTTTAGGATCTGAAACTCGTATTTGTTTTCGCCAGCCGTTTTGGCCAATGCCTGAACGTCTTTAGGAAAACAGCTACCGCCATAACCTACACCCGGGAATAAGAAACGTTTGCCGATGCGGTTATCGGAGCCCATACCCAAACGAACATTATCAACATTGGCACCAACCAATTCGCAAAGGTTGGCTATTTCGTTCATGAAGGTAATACGTGCAGCAAGGTATGAGTTGGCCGCATATTTGGTCATTTCTGCCGAGCGCTCGTCCATATAAATAACCGGGTTGCCCTGGCGCACAAATGGCTCATACAACTTGCCCATCATTTGGCGGGCTTTGTCGCTGCTGGTGCCAATTACCACACGGTCGGGCTTCATAAAGTCTTCTACTGCCTTGCCTTCGCGCAAAAACTCAGGATTCGATACTACATCAAACAAACTAGCGTCTGCATTTTGCAACAGGGCAGCATATACTTTCTCGGCGGTGCCAACTGGTACCGTACTTTTATCAACTATTACTTTGTATTTGTTAAGCATTGGGCCAATTTGCTTGGCTACACCTAAAATGTACGACAGGTCGGCAGAGCCATCTTCTCCTGGGGGAGTTGGTAAGGCTAAAAACACAATATCTGTTTCTTTTATAGCATACTCAAGGTTGGTTGTAAAGGTTAGTCGGCCTTCTTTAAAGTTACGGTCAAACAACACATCCAAGCCTGGTTCGTAAATAGGAATTTTACCGCTTTTAAGCATTTCTACCTTACCAGCGTTATTATCCACGCAAATAACCGTGTTTCCTGTTTCGGCAAAACAAATGCCCGAAACCAATCCAACATAACCGGTACCGATAACTGATACTTTCATCTTTACTTTTTATAGAATTTAGTCACTTCCGCAATAATCTTCTCAAACTGCTCGTCGTCCATTTCAGTATGCATGGGCAAGGATAACACTTCTTTGCTCAACCGCTCGCTTATTGGCAAGCCACCAACCGGGTGTCGTGCATCTAAGTATGGTTTTTGCACGTGCAAAGGTACAGGATAATATACCATAGTTGGAATTTCCTGTGCATTAAGGAATTGTTGCAAAGCATCCCTTTCAGGGGTGCATAAGGTATATTGGTGGAAAACATGTTTGCTGTGCGCTGCACGGGCCGGCAGCACCAAGCCAGAAATGCCCGATAAAGCTATGTCGTATGCATTTGCCAATTTTATACGTGACTCTAAATACTCGTTCAAATGGTTCAACTTAATATCGAGCAGCACGGCTTGAAGGCTATCCAAACGAGAGTTTACACCCACTGTTTCATAATAGTAGCGCTTATCTGAGCCATGATTACAAATGCGGTGTATGCGCTGGTGAAACTCGTCGTTGTTGGTATTAATGGCGCCGCCGTCGCCAAAGGCTCCTAAGTTTTTGCTTGGGTAAAAAGATAGGCAACCAATATCGCCAATGGTTCCCGTTTTTTGCTCAACCCCATCTACCATGCAAGTAGCGCCAATGGCTTGGGCATTGTCTTCAATCACAAACAAGCAATGCTGGCGTGCTATATCCATTATGGCTTGCATGTTGCAGGCCCTGCCAAACAAATGCACCGGTATTATGCAGCGAGTTTTTTCGGTAATGGCACCCTCAATTAGCGTAGGGTTTATATTGAAACTGTCGGCTTCAACGTCAACAAACACAGGCACCAAGCCCAATAGTCTTATTACTTCGGCAGTGGCAACAAACGTAAATGGGGTAGTTATTACTTCATCACCAGGCTGCAAATTAAGCGCCATTAAGGCAATTTGCAAGGCATCGGTGCCGTTTCCGCAAGCAACTACATGTTTGCAATCAAGGAAATTGGCTAAGTTTTGCTGAAATGATTTAACTGCTGGCCCGTTGATAAATGCACCCGAACGGATTACATCGGCAAAGGCTGCTTCTACCTCGCTTTGTATCCTTGCATACTGTGGTTGCAAGTCAACCATTTGAATGGGGCGCATCCGGGCGTGGGTGTGTTTGTTACGGCAGCAAATATAGAGATAAAAACAGGAGCGGTAAGGCTCGTGAAGTAAAAAAACGTAATTTTGGGTATGGCCATGAAAAGTATTGTTAAAATCTTGGTACTAGCACTTTTTTTAGGTCCTTTTGCTGGCCTTAAAGCACAATCGCTTTTAAAGGATTCGGTAATGGGCGTTTGGATGATTAGTGCCCACTACAGTTACCAGTTGCCCTTTGGTGATATGGCTGAGCGTTTTGGTGGTAACTCAGCACTGGGCGGAATGTTGGGTTTTAAGAACGGCAAAAACTGGATGTACGGCGTTGAGGGTAGCTATCTGTTTGGTAATAATGTAAAAGACCTAGGGCAGCTCGAAAACATTTCTTTGGGCAGCAATGTGCTCATCCGCACCGATGGGCGCATAGAGTCGGTTTTTTTGGCCGAAAGGGGTTTTACTATACAAGGTTTTTTGGGTAAAATGATAGCGTTTAAAAAACCGAACGTAAACTCGGGCATAGTGCTGAAGTTGGGTGTAGGTGCTTTGCGCCACAAAATAAGGCTCATTGGCGATAAAGAGTACATACCCCAAATAACTGGCGGCTACGAGAAAGGTTACGATAGGCTTACCAGTGGTATACTATTGGCCCCTTTTATTGGCTACCAGTTTATGTCTACTAGCCGATTGCTTAACTTTTATGGCGGCATTGAGTTTAATTTAGCCTTCACTAAAGGCCGTCGTGCCTGGAACTTTGATCAAAATGCGCCGGCCGACGCGCGCCGAACCGATATGCTTGTTGGTTTTAAAGGAGGCTGGATAATAACGAAGTATGTGGCATACACTGAAAAATACTACTATTACTAATGGGCCTATCGAGCCTGTTATATAACATTGGGGTAGGTGCTTATCACCTAGGCATCAAAATTGCAGCACCGTTTAATGCCAAGGCCCAACTTTGGGTTAAGGGTCGAAAAGATTGGCAAGATAACTTACGGGCTGCACTTACAGGCAAACCTTTGGTTTGGGTGCACTGTGCGTCGCTGGGCGAGTATGAACAAGGTAAACCTGTTATAGAGGCCATAGAGCGTCAATTCCTCGAAAAGCAGATATTGGTGAGCTTTTATTCACCTTCAGGTTATGAGGTGGTAAAAAACAGAGAGCCTAACCGCACGATAATATACTTACCTGCTGATAGTGCCGATAACGCCAAGCGCTTTTTACAATTAGCCAATCCAACCTTAGCTATTTTTATTAAGTACGAGTTTTGGTACCACTATTTGCAACAACTAAAGCACCACAAGGTGCCGACTTTACTAGTTTCCGGAATTTTTAGGCCCAGCCAGCCCTTTTTTAAGCAGTGGGGTGGGTTGCATCGCGAAATGCTGACTTGCTTTTCGCATTTCTTTGTTCAAGACCTGGCCAGTAGCCAGTTGCTGAGCGGCCTAGGATTTAGGAACATTACCATAAGCGGCGATACTCGATTTGATAGGGTAGTGGCCATACAATCTTCGCCCAAAAAATTGCCAATAATCGAGCAATTTAAGGCTGACTATCCCATATTTATTGCTGGTAGCACTTGGCCTGCAGACGAACGAATTGTTTTGCAATACTTAGATGCATTGTTAACCAACGGCTGGAAAGTAATAATTGCCCCACACGAATTGAACCAGGACCACATCAAGCAACTTCTAAAGGCATTGGGAGATAAGGCCACCACTTACAGTTCAGCCGAACAGGGCAAAACAGTGCTGGTGGTTGATAATGTAGGTTTGTTGGCCAACATGTATCAATATGCCGAGCTAGTGTATATAGGCGGTGGATTTGGCAAAGGGATTCATAACATACTAGAAGCTGCTGCCAATGGGTTGCCAGTGTTGTTTGGCCCAAATTATCAAAAGTTTACCGAGGCTAGAGAGTTGATAGCGCTGGGTGCGGCATTCAGTGTTGGGTCGTACAACGATTTGGCATTGAGTGGAGGAATAATGTATGCTGACGAAGATGCTTATGCCAAAGCTGCTCAGGCTGCCCATCAATATGTTAAGAGTAAACAAGGCGCTACAACCAAAGTGATGCAATGGATATTGCAAATAGGGCTTTAGCGTTCACTTTTTCTCAAAAAAGCACTAAGTTAGCCACCTACAACTCCACAAATACCTAAGACTAAGCTTGCATTGCACTGGAAAATATTGATAGGCATGGCCTTGGGCGCTCTATTGGGCGTGCTAACCAACAGAACTCAACTATGACGAACCACTATTACATAACAGGTACCAGTAGCGGTATAGGTAAGGCATTGGCCGAAGAGTTATTGGCTGGCCCCAACAATGTGGTACATGGCATGGCGCGGCACGAAACCATAGTGCACGAACGCTACCGCCATACTACAGTTGATTTAGCTCAGCAAGAAGCTGTTTTGAGTTTTAGCTATGAGCAACACCCTGCTGATACCAAGCGTATAGTATTAGTAAACAATGCCGGCACGCTAGGTGATATGGGCTACCTAGGCGAAATGAACGACGAGGACGTTGCTGCATCTTTAAACGTTAACTTGGTAGCACCCGTTATGCTGATCAATAAGTTTTTGCACCAATTTGCCAATCATCCTGCCGAAAAGGTAATCATTAACATTACCTCGGGCGCAGCAACTGCGGCCTACGATGGGTGGAGTGTTTATTGTACTTCCAAAGCAGGCATTGATATGCTTACCCGGGTAGCACATGCAGAGCGCAAGCAACGCAATGATGCCCGAACCCATATTTTGGCTGTGGCGCCAGGCGTGGTTGATACCGCCATGCAAACGAAAATTAGGGGCACTGCTCAGGATAAATTCAGCCGGGTAGAGAAGTTTCACGACCTAAAGAACAACAACCAACTGTATAAACCAGTTGATGTTGCAAAGCAATTGGCTCGTATTATAGCCAACCCCGATACCGCAACCGATATAGTAAGCCGAATTAGCCTTTAAAAGGCTAGTATGCCTATTCCGATATTAAACCGGAGTAGCGTGCTGGCTAGGTTCACCTCTTGGTTAGGACCACTTAAATAGCCGCTTTTCGATACCATCGAAATAACAGGCAGTTGAACATCAAAACCTACATTCAACGGCACATACTTGGCAATGATAAACTCCTTACCAATACCAACGCCAATAATTGGCTGAACCATGGAGTATTTAATTGGTTCGTTAATAGGGTAGTCATTGGTCAAGAATTTTTTATCTATTGCAACCTGTGAGTATGCTACCGATAAAGTATATCTCCAATAAAAGCCCAGTGGGGCAAGTGTATTTTTTCGTTTGTATTTGCGGTAGCTGAAACCAACTTGATGGCGGGTATATCGGCCAGAAATACCTGCTTGTTCATTACCATAATCGTTAAAGGGTGTTACGTCTACGCCACAATATTCGTATAACAAACCAATGGTTCTGTTTTTCTTGATTACATAATCGTATTCAAGGCGGTGGCTAAGGTAAAACAAGCCCAGTGCATTGGTTTGAGTGCGGTAATTATTGCCGTACATAGAAATTGCTGGAGTGTAGCTAAACTGGTGCTTTTTGCCCATGTAGCCTGGCACTTGAGCCATTGCAGTAGCACCAAATGCCAGTATTGCAATAAGTGTGATAAGATATCTCATGGCTCTAGCGCTTATATTTTAATTGTTTGAAGGTGTAATAGGTCTGACTGTTCAAAAAGTCGTTCCGTTCTAGTTGATTTTGGGATACGACATCAGATAGTACCATTTCATTGCTGATAATATCATACACTATGTAATAGTATATTTGAAATTTTCCACCCCTTATTATTGATGGAAGCATAAACGGAAGGGTAGGCCAAAGGCCAATGGCCATTGCTATTTTGTAGCCGCGGCTGTAGTCAGGTTCAATTACGCTTAAGTTACCGGTC
Organism: Sphingobacteriales bacterium; assembly: GCA_027486795.1. GTDB lineage: Bacteria > Bacteroidota > Bacteroidia > Chitinophagales > CAIOSU01 > CAIOSU01. The sequence continues at coordinate 25,133 of JAIXOI010000028.1, forward strand.
CACATAAAATATCGGGTACCATATTTTTTTGCCAACGCCTCGCGCTCTGATAGCTCAATGGTTGTAATCGGCACCGTAGCGCCAAGTTCTATCCGTTCGTCAAGCCATTCGTTTAGGAAAGCAATATCATTAAAGGTTCCAACTTCTTTGTTTAGCAGCTCTTTGTTATCTATTACCTGATATTGGATGCCGCTGGCAGCAGCACTCTTTTTCAATATTGTGCTAAACCGGGTTTGGTTCTTTTCAGATGTCAGGTAGGTTTGCTTATCCGGGTTTTTTACATTTATCTTGCTATATCTCGGGTTTACAATCACTACCTTTTTTATATCCATTGCATAACCCCTCTTGTTGTTAAGCTCTTCTTCCCTTTCTTTTTTCTTTCTTTCGCTTTTGGTTACAATGTGGTCTTCATCAGCTTTGGCCAGCTTAAAATATTTTTCGGCTTGCTTCATGAATGCTGGGTTATCTGCAAAATCGACAAACGCGTATTTATGAAACCCTGCGTCCAAAGGTTTTTCAAAATCGTGGATGTATGGCACTTCTTCCACTACAGCCGAATCGGTTGCTATCGAATCTACGGTCACTCTGTTGGCTCCATTATTCGATGTATCGTTGCGCGCATCGGTCAATGCCTTTTTTGCCGACCCTTGGCGCCAAGAACCATCATCGTCTGAGTCGGCGCTTGCTGTGTTATCTGTTTCGGTATACACAAATGTACCATCTCGTTTCACGCCAACTATATCATACTTTTCTCTGTTTTTGAGCATGTACTTTTCATAGCCAGTCATTTTTATCTTCAGCTTTTTAGCTTCGGCTACAGTGGTTACATAAAAGGTATCTTCAGGCTCTTCAGTTTCATCTGTGACAGCACCAGCCGTGTTTGTGCTATCCTCATTAGTTGACACCAAACTAGGTTTGTTATTATTCGCTTTATCGGCAATAACATTCAACGACCGTGAGCGAATAGCCAATCTGCTTGAATCTAGCGTTACAGTATCAACTGAGATATTAGCCAATCCTTTGTACTTATCCGGATTTTTAGCCTTATCGTAAACTAAAGCAATAGAGTCAATTTCGGTTTGGCTGCGGGCGGTAAGGGAGAAGAACTTAGGATCGACCTCCATTTTGTAAAACAACAAGTGCATCAAGCTATCAGACAAGGTTTCTATTTCTTTATCATTGGGGTTGTCTTGTTTCAGTTTCCAAGCATAGCGGGTAGCTACCGAAGCCATATATTCCTTATCGGTGGCCAATGATAAGTTGAAATGATAACAGCGCTGCACATTGCCTTGCACGTCATCGTTTATGTAGTCTTCCCATTCACTAACATAAATACCATCAAAGTATATGTATGCCTTTGCAGCGAGCGCTTTCAGGGTTACCTTTTGCAGATATGCATTATTAGGATATTTTTTGAGCAATGCTTGTGCCTCGTATATGGCCATATCGTAGCGCTGGCGCGTAAGGTGCAACCTACATACTTCAAATTGCGAAAACTCAAGTACACTGTTAAACTCTGCTTCCGATACTAGATTTAATTTTTTGCCCTCATTGCTAAGGCTATCCACCTTGCTCAATATGTGCGCTTTGCGCTGCTGTAAACTAGGGTGGGTGCTGGTAGTATCATCGTCTTCTTGCGGCTTAACGGTCGCAATTTTTTCGCGCCAAAACTCCTCAGGGAAAGAAAATGTTGGGCTTTCGAGCCATTTATAATCAAAACTGTAATCAATAAATGGAGTGTGCGAATAGGATAATGAGGTAAAGGAGGCATCAATGGCATCAATACTGTATCCGGCTTTCAAATAGCGCTGCAAGCCTCTTTCATCGGCTTCAGTCTCCAGCTCTCTTGAGTAGTGGTTTACGTTGGCCAATTTATCATCAAGCGACAGGCCTTTATACACGTTTTTATCCCTCTCAATGGTTTGCACCTTCAGGTACTTGTTCAAGGCGTGTTTTTCCTCTACGTGGGTTATTTCGTGTGCCAAAACAAAAGCCAATTCGGCCTCGCTTTTAACGCGAGCTAGCAACCCAATATTTACCACTATAATACCCTGGTTGGTAGCAAAGGCATTCATTACGGTACTTTTCATAGTATAAACCCTTACTTGGCTGCGCAAAGTGGGTTCATCCTTTAAAAGCAAGTCGACAATTTTGTTTAAGTATGCAGTAATGGGGTCGTTGAAACTCACCATGCCGCTCAACAATAGTTTGTCAATTTCAAAGTTGGTCGACAGATAAAAGCTTTCGATGCTTTTACGATTTTTTTTTGTTTCCGATTTGTCAATGGTACTCTTTTCTATCTCATATTTCTTTGAGGATTTGATAATCATATCCTTCGGGATTTCTCCCGTAGACTGAAGTGTTTTGTAATTATCTGGCTTGGGTTGGGCTATTAAACCAATAACACCCACTAACAGCATTAGCTGCAGCAATAAGGCCCTTTTTAGCATGGAGAGTACTTTAGAATAACTTTAGTGTAAACGAAGTTAAATAATTGTGTTTAGCGAAGCAATAAATGGCATGATAAAGCAAACATTTCCCTAAAATTGTTTAGGTAACTGGCCTACAAGGAGGTACTTGGATTTTCCAGAATACGCAACTAATAAATTGTAAAAAAAGCCAGATACCCGAAGATGCTACTTGCTGGTTGGGTATGCTATTCGCACATGGTACATGCTATTCAGCATCTTTTTAATCACCTTTTTTACTTGGTTTATTTCTTTAAAAGTAATATCGGCGTTTACAAACTGGTTTTGATCAATCTTGTTGTTTATCAAGCGCTCTACCAACTGTTCAATATCGTTGTTGGTGGGGTTTTTAAGGCTGCGGCTGGCTGCCTCGCAACTGTCGGCCATCATCAGTATAGCAGTTTCTTTACTATATGGTAGCGGACCAGGATAGCGGAAATGTTCTTCCTTGTTCTCCTGTTCTGGATAGTTTTTGATATAGTTCTGCCAGAAATATTCAACCCTAGTGGTTCCATGGTGTGTACGGATAAAATCGACTAGAATATCTGGTAGATTTTCCTTTTTTGCATATTCCACCCCTTTTTTTACGTGGCTAATAATTATCTGAGCGCTTTCCTCGTAAGGTAAGTCGTCATGTGGGTTAATGTCGGCATGCTGGTTTTCAATAAAGTATTCGGGGTGGTCCATTTTACCAATGTCGTGGTATAGCGCACCTACTTTTACTAGCATGGCATTAGCACCAATTTCATTAGCAGCCGCTTCGGCAATATTGGCCACCGACAGGGAGTGGTTGAATGTTCCGGGAGCCTTTAAGGAAAGCTGCTTCAGCAATGGTTTATTAATGTCAGATAGCTCAAGCAAAGTTATTTCTGATACAAAACCGAATATTTTTTCAAACACTGGTATCAACGGGTATGCCATAAGCGTAAGCAGCACATTGAGCCCTAGCATACTTACGCTGCTAAGTTCTATTTCTTCGATGCTACCATTTTGAATTAACGAGGTGGCTAAATAAGAAAGCAGATATATTATGAGAATATAGGCATTGCTAGTGAAAAACTGTGACCAATAATAAGCCCTTATGGTAGTGAATATTGCTATCATACCGGCCATAAACTGCATAAATGTGTACTCAATGCCCAGCGGCACAATAAAGCCACACAATAGCACCAAGCAAGCGTGTGCGTACATGGCAACACGCGACCCAAAAAACGTGCGCAGTATAATAGGTACTGTGCAAAAAGGGATGGCATAGAGTATGTTCAATTGGGTTTTCACGAGTGTACTAACCAAGGCTACCATAAGAAGCATTAGAAGTAGCGTAAACATTAGTTTTTGATTGCTTTTGAATACTTCGGGTGCAAACGACCTCATAGAAATCATAAACACCGATAGCACAATAAGCGTGAGCAGAAAGTTGCCCAACGTAATCATGGTGCGCTTGTCTTGGGTAAGTGTTCGTGTCGATTCGGCTTGTTTTAAACTTACCAGAACTTGATAGTTATCCTGGGTAACTATTTCGCCTTCCGAAATGATTTTTTCACCTTCTACCACACCTCCTTGGTTTAGCGATATAGTCTCCAATGCGTTTTGCAACAACCGATTGGTGGTAGTTTCATCAAAGGTTATGTTATACTTCAGTGCTTCTTGTAGCATGGGTAAGAGCACTTCGGCATATTTTGTTTTCGATGTGGTAATTTCCTCCTGTATCTCGGCAAAGGCTGTTTGCAGGGTATAGAATTGGTCAACCCGTTTTCGTTCGGCTTGGGCTGGTTCGTAGAGCACAAAAATGTCGGTTATGCCTTTTTCATGGTGCTCCTTGGTAGTATTAATTACACCCTTATCATATACTTTGTTAATAATGCTAATGCCTAATGATAGTGTTTTGGCCGAGTCTTTTATCTGTTCGAGTTTGGGAATATCCAGTTCCCGTTGGTTTTTCAACCGAGTTGCCAAGGCAATAGTAAAAGCTTTTTTTGCATCGTTTTCAACAATGCTATCTAAACGATAATAGGGTACAAAGTTATCTTGAATGTTAGTCCGCTCGGTATCCAATAATTCATTCGATTTCAGGATGCCAAAATCGAAAGGAGCAATGAGGGTTTCATATTTCCAAGGCCGGCCAATTTCGAATGAATAACGGAACTTGCCATAGCGCGGAAACATGGCGGTCATGCCCACCGCTACGAGTATTACGAAGAGATATTTAATAATCTCTTGGTGCCTGTTGACTAAAAATGTGAAAAAATGCTTCAATTATCAGATATTTGTCGTGCCGTTGAGGCCTAAAGTTAGTTAATTGATTGATTAGTTGATTGGTTGCTGGTTGATTAATCCTATGCGTTATTTATAAGTGGTTGATAGATTAGTTTGTTGTAAAACCAATGCATTCAAAAACTTTGAACCATTTTATCGCCAAACCAATTTACCAGTAACGAGTTAACCAATAACGAGTAACAAATAACAAAACATGAAAGAAGTATATATCGTTTCCGTGGCCCGCACACCAGTTGGTGCATTTAATGGCTCACTTTCTGCTTTAACCGCTATTGAGTTGGGTGCTATTGCTATTAAAGCTGCAGTTTCGCGTGCTGGTATTGCCCCTGATCAAGTGCAAGACGTTTATATGGGCAACGTTGTTAGTGCCAATTTGGGCCAAGCGCCAGCTAAGCAAGCGGCACTATTGGCTGGCTTATCTACTGAAACACCTTGCACAACTGTAAACAAAGTTTGTGCCTCAGGCATGAAAGCTATTATGATTGCTGCACAAACCATCATGCTGGGCGATAACGACATAGTTGTAGCTGGCGGCATGGAAAGCATGAGTAACATACCCTACTATATACCAAATGCCCGTGGCGGATACCGCTATGGCAATGGCGAGTTGTTAGATGGTATCGTTCGCGATGCCCTGCAAGACCCTTACCAAAAATACATGATGGGTAATGCTGCCGAGGTATGTGCTAACCGCTATGGCATCAGCCGCGAAGCGCAAGATGAGTATGCAACCGAATCTTACCGTCGTGCTAATCAAGCGTATGCAGAAAATGCATTTGCCAACGAGTTGGTAGCAGTGCCTGTGCCACAACGCAAGGGTGACCCAATTTTGGTTGATAAAGACGAGGAGTACAGCAAGGATGTTTCAAAACTATCGAGCCTGAAACCTGCCTTTACCAAAGATGGCACTGTAACGGCTGCTAACGCATCAAAAATTAACGACGGTGCAGCTGCTGTGGTATTGATGAGCAAAGAGAAGGCGGAAGCGCTAGGGGTGAAACCACTGGCTCGCATTGTAAGCTTTGCCGATGCAAGCCAAGAGCCGGAGCAATTTACTACCACGCCATCGAAAGCAATACCTAAAGCCATTACCAAAGCTGGATTAACCCAAGGCGACATTGACTATTATGAAATTAACGAGGCCTTCTCGGTAGTTTGTATCGCCAACAACCAATTGATGAATTTAGACCCTGAAAGGGTAAATGTTTACGGCGGTGCTGTATCTTTGGGTCACCCAGTGGGTGTATCGGGTGCGCGCATAGTGGCTACTCTTATATCGGTGCTAACCAACAAAGGCGGCAAATACGGCGTAGCTGGTATTTGCAACGGCGGCGGCGGAGCCAGTGCTATTGTTATTGAGAAATTGTAAGTAATTGCCAAGAAGGCTACCAAGCCTATAAAGATTAATGCCATTACTGAGTGAAAGTCCCTTCCTGGCTTCCGGGGTGGGACTTTTACTTTGTGGGTGGTTTGATTTACAGATTTTACGCCCCAAGGGGGGCATTATGTTAATAGCATCGGGCACCGCCCGATGTACGTATGGTTTTTCCAGAAACGCAATTTGTAATAGGGCGATGCCCTATTCTAGTAGTATTAGACCCCGTTGGGGTAAATTTATATAAAACCCTTAACCCACAACAAAAAAAGGCCCAAAGCGCTAGCTTCGGGCCTTTCTAATATCTCACTGAAAGAAATCCTAAATTAAGGACGCTCCAATTGACTGAAGAAGAAGTTGCCTTCGATGGCAGCATTTTCGTCAGAATCAGAACCGTGAACCGCATTAGCTTCAATGCTTTTAGCAAACAAGTTACGGATAGTGCCCGCTTCAGCTTTAGCTGGGTCGGTAGCACCGATAAGTTTACGGAAATCTTCCATCGCGTTATCTTTCTCCAAAATAGCAGCTACGATAGGACCAGAAGACATAAAGTCAACCAACTCGCCATAAAAGCCACGCTCTTTGTGTACTTCGTAAAATTTACCAGCCGACTCTTTGGTCAATTGGGTGTATTTAAGGGCAACGATGCGGAAACCAGCTTCGTTGATTTTTGCCAAAATTGGGCCGATGTAGTTGTTAGCAACCGCATCAGGTTTAATCATGGTAAAGGTGTATTTTCCAGCCATAACAGTATGAAATGTTTTATATTGAGCCGCAAAAATAGCCATTCCGCAAACATAAACTACAATGCAGGGGCAAAAGTTTTGCCGCGTAACGAAAATTTAGCAGTTTCGCCCTATGCCGTTAATGTCCCACTTAGAAGAGCTGAAGGAGTTTTTATCGCAACCCCGTCGTATTGTTATTACCTCGCACACTAACCCCGACGGCGACGCCATGGGTTCTTCGTTGGCGTTGTATAACTACTTGCTGCCCCTTGGCCATAAAGTAAGCGTAATAGTACCCAGCAATTACCCCGATTTTCTGAAATGGATGCCGGGCGACCAAAAGGTTTACATCTATCCGTACCAAGTAACCGAATCGCAGCGATTGATAGGGGAGGCGGAATTGATTTTTTGCCTAGATTATAATGCCCTTAGCCGTATTGGCGATGTAGGTACCCATGTGGCAGCCAACCCTTGCCCGAAGGTGTTAATTGATCACCATTTGTTTCCAGAAGATTTTGCCCGCTATGTGCTACACTTGGTGGAGGCCAGCAGCACTGCCGAGTTGGTGTATGAGTTTTTGGAGCAACTAGGCGCTGCCGATAAAGTAACCACTGATATTGCTACCTGCTTGTATGTTGGCATCCTTACCGATACAGGCGGATTTCAATACCCAAACACCAGTGCACGGGTGCACCGCATAGTGGCGCACTTAATGGATGCGGGCATTGACCACAACAAGATTTATCGCGATGTATTCAATAGTTTCAACGAAATGCGCCTGCGCTTGTTTGGCTACAGCATTACCGAAAAACTGAAAATATACCCAGATTACAAGGCTGCCATGATAAGCCTAAATAAAGAAGAGCTGCAGCGTTTTCAGGTGCGCTCCGGCGATACTGAAGGCATTGTAAACTACCCATTGAAAATACAAGGAATCAACTTTGCCGCATTTATTGTTGACCGCACCGAGGCCATTAAGCTATCGTTTAGGTCGGTTGGGCAGTTTGATGTAAACCAGTTTAGCCGCAAATACTTTAACGGCGGCGGACATATAAATGCCGCTGGCGGTATCAGTAAAGATACCCTTGAGCAAACCATCGCTAAATTTGAGCAGGTATTGCCTGAGTTTAAGGATCAGTTGCATTACTAGGCTCAAGACGCAAGAGGCAACCTGCCTGCCGGCAGGCAGGGACACAAGACACAAGACAAAAAATCAGAATACTGGCGCCCCAAAGGGGCATAAGCACCGCCCGACGGCCGTCATGCGTTTCCTGAACCACAATCATCCTCGCTAAAATGCCAACAACAAAAACGGCCACCCTAGGGCAGCCGTCTCTATTTCATCTAGTCACTAGTCACTAATCACTACTTCTTCAATTCTTCAAACGTCTTAGCCGCATCAAACTTCTTGGCATCTTTACCTACACGAATGATGGTAAGGGTTTCTATTTTGTCGCCGTTGCCTATGGCGTTTACTACGTCCATGCCTTCAATTACATGACCAAACACGGTGTGTTTGCCATCCAACCATGGGGTTGCTACGTGTGTAATAAAGAACTGGCTACCATTGGTGCCTTTACCGGCATTAGCCATCGAAAGGATACCTGGGCCTGTGTGCTTCAAGGTATCTACAATCTCATCCTTGAATTTATAACCAGGTCCGCCCATGCCGCTGCCTAGTGGGTCGCCACCTTGAATCATAAAGTTTGGTATCACGCGGTGAAAAATCAATCCATCGTAAAACGGGGTGCCCAAAGGCTTTGCATCATTCTTAATGTCACCTTCGGCAAGGCCAACAAAGTTTGCCACCGTAAGCGGGGTAGCTTCAAACTCCAACTTCAATAAAATAATGCCTTTGTTGGTTTTCATTTCGGCATATAGGCCATCTTCCATGTCTTTGTATTTGTTTTTTTGAGCAGTTGCCGAAAGGCTAATCAATACTACCAGCATCAAGCTGAGTAGGCGCATACTGTTTTTCATGTTTATAGTTTGTTTAACGAAGGCAAATATAATCACCAAGTTCCAATTGGAGCGAATGGATTACCAACTCCACTACCAAATCCGGTGCCAAAGTTGTTATTTCCAAAGCCAGTGTTGGTTCGGTAAGGATTATTGGGCATATTACCTCTGCTAATCTGCACTTGCGCGCCAATGGAGGCCTTGTCGTTTATTTTGTACCAAAAGCCACCGCTTACGCCGTAGTTGTTTAGGTTATAGGTTTGTGGGTTAAGGCCAGGCACGTTGAGTGAAGCCGTGTTGGCAAATAAGCTACCGGTTAGGGTCAGTTTTTCGTTTACGGCATATTCGCCACCTACAAACATGCTGGTTTGCATGCGTGGGCGCATCAACATAATACTGCTGCCGCTTTCGGGGTTGTTGTAGGTGATTGGGTTGTTTAGGCTATTGTATTGCAGCGCAACGCCGCCAAACACCGTAAACTTATCCGTTACTTGAAACGAAAGGGTAGGAGCGATAAAATGCCCCATCGATGCACCTTGGTTACTGCCAAAACTAACACTACTGCCCATACTCACCCCGAAATGCATGCGGTCTTTTATAGGCTTTTTGGCCAAGCCATCGGGCATAGTAATGGTATCGCTATCGGTGTAGCCTTTACTTTGCGCTTGGGTTGTAGCCAAGCCACCTACCAAAAACAATAAGAGTAAAAGGTTTCTCATAAAGCTGGTGTTCCGCATTGTTATCAAAGATAACGAATTTCGGAATTGTTTGTTGTGGGTGGGTTGTGAAGAGATGTTAAAGTGGGGGGAGGCTGCCAGAAGACTTTAGTTTTGGTGAGATAACACCCAGTAAGTGACTGAAACGCACCAAGGTCCATTCGCAAGTTTAGTATTTTACCTCCACCAGCTTATTAACACAAAGATAAAGCCCCTTAAAATGTGGTTTGGCAAGGAGCGAGTATATTTAGCTTCAAATCCAAATCTGTGAAACACATCTTTGTTATACTTTGGGTACTTTGTAGTGCATGGGCAGTTGCCCAAACTACTATTGACATTCGCGATTTGGGTGCCATAGGTGATGGAAATTTTGTTAACACCTCCATTATTCAACAGGCTATTGACAGTGTTTCGGCATTGGGTGGCGGCACCGTTTTAATAACCAACGGCACTTACAAAAGCAGCACCGTAGTTTTTAAAAGTAAGGTTACCTTGCGAATTACCACTGGCGACACTTTGTTGGCGGTAAGTAACAATAGCGACTACCCTGAAATACCCTATAATGCTCGTTCATGGAGCGACACCTACACCCAGCGCAGCCTTATTTTTGCAGAAGATGCGGATAGTATACGCATAACAGGTGGTGGTATAATTTCGGGCAACGGACTGAATGTGGCTTACCTACAAGTTTCAAAGAACTTTCGCCCTTTTGGGGTGCGCATGCACCATTGCACCAACGTTACCATCGATAGCATTCAATTGATATCGGCACCGCAATGGATGGTGCACCTAATGGATTGCGAAGGGGTATATATGCACCACATTAACATCTACAACCACGGACTTGGTAGCAACGATGGAATTAATGTTGATGCTTGCCGTAATGTACTTATTGAGGATTGTGTAATAGATAGCAATGATGACCCGATTGTTGTAAAATCTCATAGCGAAAAGGTTTGTAGTAATGTACTGGTGCGCCGCTGCGAGGTAGCTACCTTCGAAAGGGGTATAAAAGTCGGTAACGAAAGCTTGGGACCATTTATCAATATCCGGTTTGAGGATATCTTGATTCGCAAATCTGGCTTTTTTATTTCTTTACCGGCTCAAACAGCCATTTATCTATCCATTGCCGATGGTGGCTCTGCCGATTCTATTTTCTTTGAGCGCATAACCGTTACTACCGCTTACGATACACCCATATTTGTTAGGTTGTGCAACCGCGGACTTAAATACGACAGCCAAGCCCCACCGCCGCCAGTTAACTACCTGCGAAATGTTTGGTTGAAAGATATTACGGCCATTGCAGCTAGCAATATACCTTCTTCTATTACCGGTATACCTGGGTTTCCGGTTGAAAATATTTATCTGGATAACATTACTATACAAGCACCTGGCAACGGCCCAGTGGGAAACACTACCCAGCCAGAGCTGGAAACCCTGCGCCCCGAAAACGACATATGGGGCAACACCCTGCCTGCCTATGGGCTATACGTGCGCCATGTTGAAGGATTGGTGCTAGATAGCTTTTGTGTAAACTTAGATGCTGCCGACCCAAGGCCGATGCTGTATTTTGAAGATACGTTGAATGTAACAGGTGGTGAGTGTATGCGCCTTACATCGGCAGTGAAAGAGGCACCTATCAATGCAGCACTAAAGGTATACCCCAACCCAGCCGCCACCACGTTGCAAGTAGTGGGGCTGCCTGTAAACGAATTGCTGCACATCACTGTTACCGACCAATTAGGCCGTATTTTCATGCAGCATTGGTTTACGCACCCATCCAATCAAGCGCAAATTAACATTGCTGAACTACCTGCTGGTATATACTATTTGCAAGTGCAAGGAGCTCAAACCCTTTACGGCGCTAGGTTTGTTAGGGAGTAAGTGTTTCGGTTATAATAAATTGCTTTCAATTCCAAGATTTGTTTAACTCCAACAAACCTATCTCACCTTTCCGCACCATTGGCGAGACAAGGGGACAATTCGGGAAAGAACTCAATCACCACATTAGCACATCAGCACATTGTTACATCAAGCCAAATTTATTAACTTGGCGCATCTAATTTTAAGAACACGATAATTCACATGGCGCTCAGCAAAAACATCGTTTACGTGGATGGGGTGCGTACCCCGTTTCTGCGCAGCAATACGGACTATAACGATTTAATGTCTTACCAGCTCGGCAGCTTTGCCATCAAGGGTTTGATGGACAAAACCGGCCTAGACCCTAACAAGGTGGACCGCGTGATTATGGGTACCACCATAAGCAACGTAAAAACCGGAAACGTGGCCCGTGAAGCGGCGCTATCGGCCGGTCTGCCCAATAAGGTGGCTTGCCATACCGTTACCCAGGCCTGCGTAAGTGCCAACCAAGCCATTACCAGTGGTGTGGAGCAAATTTTGGCCGGTCAGGCCGAAGTGATCATTGCTGGCGGCACCGATTGCATTAGCGATGCGCCCATCCTGTTCAATAAGCCAATGCGCAAAAAGCTGATGGCTGCCCAAAAGCTTAAGGGCATTGGTGAATATTTGAAATTCGCTTCCACCCTTGGCTTTAAAGATTTTGTACCCGAGGCACCTGCCGTAGCCGAATATACAACTGGCCGCACCATGGGTATGGATTGTGAGCTATTGGCTGCCCGCTATGGCGTTACCCGCGAAGAACAGGATGAGTTTGCGGTGCGTAGCCACCAAATGGCCCACCAGGCCCATGAAAATGGCTTGTTGAAAGAAGAATTGCTTTCAGTGAGTTTCCCACCGAAGTTTAACGTAGTAGACCGCGATAACGGGGTGCGCGGCGATACCAAATATGATAAGATTAGCAAGCTAAAACCTGCTTTCAGTAAGCCACATGGCACTATTACCGCTGCCAATGCGTCGTTCCTTACCGACGGCGCTACGGCATCGTTGATAATGAGCGAGAATAAAGCCAAAGAGCTTGGCTTGAAGCCGAAAGCCTACATACGCGAGTATGCTTACAGCGCTGGCGATTTGGACGAAGAACTATTGCTGGGTCCAACTTATGCGGTAAGCATGGTATTGGCTAAAGCTGGATTGACGCTAGAGGATATGGATGTAATTGAGTTTCACGAGGCGTTTGCAGGTCAAATATTGGCAAACGTAAAGTGCTTGGCTAGCGATGAGTTTGCGCAAAAGAAACTAGGCAGAGACAAGGCCGTTGGCAAAATCAATATGGATAAGTTCAATAAGTGGGGCGGTTCATTGGCTATTGGTCACCCGTTTGGTGCTACAGGCTCACGCATGCTGGCCTACACCGCCAACCGTTTGATTAAAGAAGGGGGCCGCTATGGCTTGTTTGCCGCTTGCGCCGCCGGTGCGCACGGGCATGCTATGATAATTGAGAGATATTGATTCCAAATTCAAAATTGAAGATTCAAAATTTAAAATTGTTTTTACGTACTCAATCGTACCTCGTACTTCGTAATTCGTACTTGATACTTGATACTCACTACTTGATACTAACAAAACCATGCAAAGAGCAGACTTTGTAACCATAGAAAAGACCCAGGAAGGCGTAGCCGTAGTTTGGCTGGACCAAAAAGGGGAGAAGATTAATAAAATATCGCCCGACGTTATCACCCTGTTCGATGGCGTGTTTTCGGAGCTGGATAAGGACCCTTCGGTAAAGGCCATTGTGCTCATCAGCAAAAAGAAAGATTTTATTGCTGGGGCCGATATCGAGGCCTTTAAAAAGGTAACCAAGCCCGGTGATTTTGAGCCCATTACCCGCAAGGGCCATGAGATATTGGGCCAAATAGAAAACTCTAAAAAGCCTGTGGTTGCTGCCATACAGGGTTCGTGTTTAGGTGCGGGTCTAGAGATAGCTATGGCCTGTACCGCCCGTATTGCTGCCGACGACCGTAGCACTAAAATGGCTTTGCCAGAAGTAATGCTGGGCCTATTGCCTGGCGGCGGTGGCACCCAGCGTTTGCCACGTTTGGTGGGCATCCAAAAGGCATTGGATATGATGCTTACAGGCAAAAACATTTTTGCCGTGCCTGCTAAAAAGATGGGCTTGGTGGATAGGCTTATTTACAAAGAAGCTTTATTGAAAGCTGCTAAGGAGTTTGCCTTGGAGTTGGTAGCGAAGCCGTTGGTGCGCAACCGCAAAGAAACCTTGTTGAACAAGATATTGGAAGGCCCGTTGAAGTTTGTCATTTTCAACCAAGCACGTAAAATGGTGCAAGGTATGACCAAAGGCAATTACCCAGCGCCGTTCAAAATTATCGATTGTGTGCAGATTGGCATGAGCAGCGGTATGAAAGCGGGCTTAAATGCCGAAGCCAAGAAGTTTGAAGAGCTTATATTGACCAACGAGAGCCGCCAACTAATCAATGTGTTCTTCGCCATGACGGATAAGAAGAAGAACCCTATGAAGGATTTGGTGAAGCCTGTTGATACCATTGCCATGCTCGGTGCGGGCTTTATGGGCGCTGGCATTACCGAAGTGAGCATAAACAACGGTTACGATGTTATTTTAAAAGACATCAAACAAGAAACCCTATCCTCTGCTAAGAAGACTATTTGGAGCAGTTTTGATAAGAAACTGAAACGCAAAGTAATGCGCCAAGTGGAAGCAGAAAGCATCATGAGCCACATTACCCCACAACTAGATTATAACAACTTCAAGAATGTGGATGTGGTTATTGAGGCGGTATTTGAGGATTTGAACTTGAAGAAACGCATCATTCAAGAGGTGGAGAAAGAAATCCGCCCCGATGCTATTTTTGCAAGTAATACTTCTGCTTTACCGATAGGTTGGATAGCCGCGGCAAGCAGCAGGCCAGAGAACGTTATTGGTATGCACTATTTTTCGCCAGTGCCGAAAATGCCCTTATTGGAGATTGTGGTTACGCCGCACACTGCCGATTGGGTGACCGCTACGTGCCTAGAAATAGGTATTAAGCAAGGCAAAACCTGTGTGGTGGTGCAAGACGGCCCAGGCTTCTATACCACCCGTATTTTGACTCCGTTCTTTAACGAAGGGTTGTTGATGTTGAGCGAAGGGGGCGATGCTAACCAGATAGACAATGAGATGCGTAAGTTCGGTTTCCCGGTGGGCCCGGTTACGTTATTGGACGAGGTAGGTATCGATGTTGGCGCGCACGTTATGAGTGGCGAGCTAGTTGAAGAGTTCTTGAAACGCGACGGTGCCGTAACGGGCGGCACGCCGATTAAGGAGATGTTCAAGGCTGGTTTCCACGGTCGTAAGAACAAGAAAGGTTTCTACCTATACGACGATAAAGGCAAGAAGATAAAAGGCAAAGTAAACCCCGAAGCCTACAACTACTTTGGTGGCGCCAACCGCAAACAGCTGGATGCGCAAACCATTCAGCACCGTTGTGCCTTCGCATTTATAAACGAAGCGGCTTTGTGTTTGCAAGAGGGCATTATTGCCAATCCGTTGGATGGCGATGTGGGTGCTATATTTGGTTTGGGCTTCCCACCGTTCCGTGGTGGTCCGTTCCGCTATATGGATACCATTGGCTTGAAAAAAACCATTGAAATAATGGAAGGTCTTGCTGCCAAAACCAGCAACCGTTTCAAACCAGCCCAAATCATTTACGATATGGAGAAACGGGGTGAGAAGTTTTACAAAGATTAATAAGAGATAACCGATTACATTTTTATAACCTGTACAATAGTGAGTAAAATGACAACAAGGGCTTTAATGCTGATGATTATGGTAGCTTTTGCAATGCCCAGTTGGGCGCAAGAAACACCAAGCAAACTGGAAAAGAAAACATTGTTTGGCGGCAATATAGAGATCATGGCGCCATCCAATTTTGAGCTACTGGATTCTTCCGTTATCGAATACAAATACCCAAGTGCCAATAAGCCCAAGGTAGTGTTTAGTAACGTTGAAATGAGCATTAACCTTGCCTTTTCGGTTAAAGAAAATGCAAGCAAAAGCAAGATTAACATATCGTTGTTTACCGATATTATGGCTACCACTTTGAAGGATGCGCTACCTGGCTCAAAAGTACTCGACCAAGGGGTGGTAAGGCAAAATGGTGGAGATTTCGGCTATGTTGAAATAAGAACAAAGGCACTCGATACCCAAATCTATAACCTCATGTACTTTGTTATTACTGAGGAGGAGTTGATTATTGTTAGTTTCAATTGCCCGATGAAGCTGCTAAAAGAATGGAAGCCTGTGGCAAAAGATATTATGGCTTCGTTGGTAGTAAAAGGAGCTTAAGCCAGTTTTTCCAGCACCTGTTTAATCAGTTTCTCCAAAGCTACTTCGTGGTGGGCGCTAAACTCACCTGTAGCGCGGTTGGCCACAATTAGGCTAGCCGAAAGGCAATGGTGACCCAACAGAGCGCCCATGCCATAAATGCCGCTTGTTTCCATCTCAAAGTTGGTGGCTTTGCGGCCATTGTGCCTAAACGATGATAGCTTATCGGTGAAGTGTTCTATGGCAGGCTGCAACCGCAGAATTCGCCCTTGAGGGCCATAAAAGCCTGTACAGGTTACGGTGATGCCTTTTACAAACTCATTGCCAAATAAGTTCAATAGGCTAGGGGAGCCGTTATAAGAGTATGGCATGCAAAGGTTATCCAACCCTAGGTGGCTAGTAAGGCTCACTAGCAATGGCGACAAGTGCTGAACGTCGCGATGGTAAAAAGGCATTAACCCGTCTAACCCAATGGCCTCCTCGGTAAGCACCACGCTGTCTACTCCCAATTCGGGTTGCAAACCGCCGCTAGTGCCTATGCGTATGATATTTAGGCTGGTCAGTTCGTCCTTTACCTCGCGCCTTTTCAAATCAATGTTAACCAAAGCATCCAGCTCGTTAAATACGATGTCGATATTGTCGGTTCCAATACCCGTTGATATCACCGAAATACGCTTACCGCCAAGGTAGCCACTGTGGGTTACAAATTCGCGCTTAGCAGTCTTAAAATCAATGCTGTCAAAGTGTTTGCTCACTTCGCCCACCCGGGCAGGGTCGCCCACGGTAATGATGGTATCGCCTATGTTTTCGGGGTGCAGATTGAGGTGGTAAACACTTCCGTCATTATTAAGCACTAATTCGCTTGCAGCTATTGGTTTAGGCATACTTCTATTGTAATTTTGCAGCAAAGTAATAAAACTATCCGATGGCGCTGAAATTTAATTTAAAGAAGATCCTTGTTCCAACCGATTTTTCTGAACACTCTTTAGGTGCCCTACATTATGCCGCAGCCATGGCCAAGCATTCTGATGCCGAAATAGTTTTGTTGCACGTTATGGAAAGCTATGCTGAGAATGTGGCGCTTAATCATGCCATAAACCTAACCGACACCATCAAAAAGGCAGTAAACGATAAGCTAATGCAGATTAAGACCGAGAACATGGACTTATGGGGCATTAAAGTAGGTGTAAGGCTCGAAAATGGTAAGATTTACAAAGTGATAACTGATGTACTGGCAGAGGAGGGAATTGACCTAGTAGTGATGGGAACCCACGGTAGCTCGGGCATCAATACTCTAGAGAAGTACATTCTGGGTAGCAATGCTTACCGCATTATCAGGGTTGCAGAGTGCCCGGTAATTACGGTTCGCGAATCGAAGGCCGAAGCTAAGTTTAAAACCATAGTATTGCCACTGGATACTACTAAAGAAACCAAAGACAAAGTAGCCTCAGTTATAAAAATTGCCAAAGTATTCGGAGCCACCGTGCATGTAATATCTGTATCAACGCGCTGGGACGAGTGGCGCATTGGTGGCGATAAAATGAAGGCGCAATTGGAGGAGGTTTCAGCAGAAATGGAGAAGGCAGGGATTACAGTAGTTTCAAAAGTTATCCGCAAAGAAGATATAACCGCCAGTGTGCTTGATTATGCCAAAGAAGTTAATGCCGATTTGCTGGTGATAATGACCAGTGCCGAAAGTAAGCTTGCCGAGTTCACAGTTGGCAGCAGTGCCCGCACCATCATATCCGAAAGCAACATTCCCGTACTGAGCATTAGGCCGGGGTACAAATAATTTGAAAATGCGGCAATTTGAAAATTTGAAAATGTAAAACGTTATGCCATTTTCAAATTAGCACATTTTCAAATTTCCAAATTAATTAGAGTTTCCTTCCCTTAGCCGTGCGTTGTTCTTTATCCAACTGGTGCAGTTTCTTTAGGTCAAGGGTAATGAAAGCTTTACCGCTTTCTGGCGTACAGAAGTAGGTTTTGCCTTCGTAGTTCACCTTTCCTATATTGTTTTGCCAGTCGCTGGCTAATAAGTAATATCGGCCACCTTTACTTTTGTTTGGACCGAACATCAAAAATTGGTCGTCGCCATCTTCAAAACTAATACCTATCCGGTTATCAGCAGTGTTTACCAATACACCTGGCGTGCCTCTTTTTATAATAATTTCTTCCACGCGCTCCCCATTTATGATACGAACCTTTCCATTCTGTATGGTGCTGCTTTCGTTGCCTAACTTGCGTTGTATTACAATATCGCTACTTAGGTAAAACTGCACTTGTTTCAGTTCTTTTTCAGTCCAATTGTTTTCAACCTTATCTTGCTCGGTAAGGGGGTGATATGTGGCACACGAAGCCAAAAACAAAAGGGCTGGGAGCAGGAGTAAATATGTTTTCATAACGGATGTTGTTTGTGTTTGCATAGCAACAAGCAAAGAGTTTGCCAATTTTTTTGAAAGCTTTAAAATAGTAAAATCGCGCTTCAAATTAGTATATTTATTTTGAGCTAAACCAATTGTTATGATAGTTGAGTACATTCAGCCGATACTTTACCTAACCGGAGCCGTTACGGCCACTATGATGCTTCAGTTCCTTTTTCCAAGGCAGCAAGCCAAACTACTGAAGTTTGACATACCTACGCCCGAAAGTAGGTTTTACTTTGCCCATTGGGGGTTGTTGGTGTTTAGTTTCGGGGCATTGTTGGTTTTGGCGGCCGATAATGAAGCACTAAGGTATCCAGTAATTGCTTTGGCAGCTATCGAAAAGGCAGCCCTGGTGGGTTGGGTTTTAGCTGAACGCAAGCAGTCGTTTGCGAAGTCACTGTTCCCTGCCGTTGCATTTGATACGGTATGTGTGGTGTTTTACACTTGGTATTTGATAGTGGCCTATTAACAACATAAAGAGGCACATTACTGTGCCTCTCTATATCATTTCAATTATTAAATTTCTTATTTGCGGACCCTAACGCGCACCAGCGAGTATTCAGGTAAGCGGCTTTTCAGCAGTTCAAACCCACCAAACAATACACCAGTAAAGAAAAGATCACCGAGTGCGGTAGGGCCGAAAAATGGAATAGCCATAACATAAGTGGTTATAAAGCTCGTTGGTTCTGTGCCATATAGGCCGCTAGCATATACGCCAAAATTGGTAACGATAAAGAACAGCACCGAGGCGCTAAATGAAGCAGCTACTAAAGAAATAGGCTTTACACGGTTCTTAAGTAACATGCCAATGCCAGAAATGGCTATCATACTACCGTATACAAAAAACATAGTGTTGTGCAATCCGCTATACTCGCGCAAGTTCAATTGGTACAAGCCTTCCAACAATAAATCGCTGAACATCATAGCTACCAAAGGCAACAAAAGGGCCAATTTACGGTCGGTTAGGTAAGCACCGCCAAATAATGCCATAGCGGCTATTGGTGCAAAATTTGGTGGATGAGGCAATGCACGGGTAATGCCAGCTACCAACAAAAACACCAAAACGGCCCAAGCATTAGGTTTGTTCAACACCGAATTATTATTCATTTTCTCTGAAATCATCTCAACTCTGGTTAGGTAACCTTACAAAAGTAATAAACGAACTACTAACAAGCTAAAAAATAATCAAACACCGAATGTGTATAACCAAAAGTAAGGCATTTAAGTTGTTAAACGTAGAGAAGAAAATCCTCACCATTTTGAGCATTAAAGAATAATTAATGCTTGGGTACTTCACCGCACCTATTGCATTTGCGCTTTACGTTGCTTACTTTAGAGACTGATTTGGAAACCAGCTATTTACCTGTCAACTTTTTTGTTAACCTCGGAACAATTGTGCACAATAATGCGTAATACAAAACGTATTATACATAGAACTACATAAGTAGCTGGATATCATGGTGGAGCGGATACTGAATTATGGGGCTGTTTATTTAGGCAGTATGTTTAAGTTTATCTTTGGGCCCCTTGCTGGCGCAAAGAATCTTACGGTGTGGGAAACCGCTTTGTTTACCTTCCTAGGGATGATGACCATGGTCTTCTTATTATCGTTGATGAAAGATGAGTTTCGGCGCAAGCTCATTTGGCGCTTTAAACGCGATAAGCGCCTGTTTACCAGAAAGAACAGGCAAATGGTGCACATGTGGAGTAAGTATGGTTTGGGTGGCGTAGCATTCTTTACCCCTCTGTTTTTAATGCCTATCGGTGGCTCAATAATTGCTCTCTCTTTTGGGTCAAAGCGCAGCCAGATTTTGAAATACATGGCCGTTAGCGCCTTTTTCTGGAGTATCGTAACCTCTTTTGCTGTGCATCAGTTTTACGATGTAGTTACCCACTTTATTGGGGCTAATTAGCTTTTTACCAACTTACCACTCTTCAAAGCCAACTTTAAAGCTAAACTGATCGCCTAGGGTGCTGGTAAGTATGTCTTTTACTTCTTTGGCCAATGGAACATCATTCTCTTTGGCAGCTTTCAACATACTCTCATCAGGCTTGTGGTAAGCAGTTAATTTTATCAAGTACTGGGTATCATCGGTTTGCAGGGTTTCCAAGGTCAGATTAAACGGCTCGCCGTTCAAATCTTCAAACTCATCCATATCCAGTATGCCCAGCACTTTCTTGAACAAAGCGTTGTCTTGCTCTGATATGCTTCCTTTTTTCTTCGTAATAGTTAATAGCGCTCCAGAATAACTCATCGCTGCGGGTTTGTTTAATAGCAATTTAGCGAAAAGGTGTGAGAAATGCGAGTTTTTTGGCTTCCCCAAATCAATATTTCACTAGCCCTAAATGCAGCTAACTAAAACAAGAAAAGGCGCCCCAAAGAGCGCCTTTTCATATTCATTCATGCATTGTCATTACTCACTCGTACATCGTAAATCGTAGTTCGTAAATCATTAAAGGGCTCCCACTGCCTCAGCTTTTGTTTCGTAGCTCTCCAATGGCGGGCAGGTGCAAATCAGGTTCCTGTCGCCGTGTGAGTTGTTTACGCGGCCCACGGTTGGCCAAAACTTACGTGCCTGTATCCAATGTAGCGGGTAAGCTGCCTTTTGGCGACCGTAAGTATGCGTCCACTCGTCGGCAGTAATAACGGCGGCGGTGTGTGGGGCATTTTTCATTACGTTATCGGCCAATGCGGCTTGTCCGCTTGCAATCTCTTCAATTTCCTTGCGGATGCTCAAAAGCGCTTCGCAAAGGCGGTCCAATTCTCCTTTGTCCTCGCTTTCGGTAGGCTCAATCATAAGCGTGCCCACTACTGGCCAGCTCATGGTAGGTGCATGGAAACCATAGTCCATTAAGCGTTTGGCAACGTCTTCGGCTTCAATGTGGGCGCTATCTTTAAACTCGCGCAAATCCACAATCAGTTCGTGCGCCACACGGCCCCGTTTGCCTTTATATAGTACCTTGAAAGGTCCGTCCAAGCGGGCTTTGATGTAGTTGGCGTTCAATATGGCATATTCAGTGGCTTCCTTTACGCCATCGGCGCCCAACATTTTAATATAAGCATAGCTGATAAGCAAAATGCTGGCACTGCCCCAAGGCGCTGCCGATACGGCGTGGATAGGCTTCTCTAGACCCAGATCAACCAAGGTATGGCCGGGTAGGTAAGGTGCCAAGTGGCTCGATACACAAATAGGGCCCATGCCCGGTCCACCACCACCATGTGGTATAGCGAAGGTTTTGTGCAGGTTCAAGTGGCAAACGTCGGCACCAATAAGGCCTGGGCTGGTCAAGCCAACTTGGGCGTTCATGTTGGCACCGTCCATGTATACTTGGCCGCCGTTGTCGTGTATCAATTGGCAAATCTCTGAAGCCGTCTCGTCAAATACCCCAAAGGTACTTGGGTAAGTTATCATCAGGCAGCTTAGGTTGTCTTTATGCTGTACTGCTTTGGCAGTAAGGTCTTCCAGGTTTATAGAGCCATCTTCGTCGCACTTTACTACCACTACTTGCAAGCCAGCCATTACGGCGCTTGCAGGGTTGGTGCCGTGCGCCGATGACGGAATCAAAACGATATTACGGTGTGCCTCGCCTTTATCTTTTTGGTAAGCACGTATCACTAACAAGCCTGCATACTCGCCTTGCGCGCCACTGTTGGGTTGCAAGCTGGTAGCCGCAAAGCCCGTAATTTCGCTTAGGTAGTCTTGTAGTTCGGTAATGATTTGCTTGTAGCCTTGTACTTGGTTGGCGGGTACAAATGGGTGTATACCGCCAAACTCAGGCCAGCTAACAGGTTTCAACTCTGTAGCGGCGTTCAGTTTCATGGTGCAAGAGCCCAACGGAATCATAGAATGAGTCAACGACAAATCCTTGTTTTCCAAACTCTTAATATAGCGCATCATCAAGCTTTCGCTGTGGTGATGGTTGAATATAGGGTGGGTAAGGTAATCGCTGGTGCGCTTTAGGTTTGCTGGCAGGCGGTCGGCAACGGCTTTAGCATCGGTATCGTTTTCGTCGCCAGTGGTAAAGGCAAAGTCAGCGGCGTTTTGGCCTTTAGCTTTGGCAAACACACCAATAATGTCAGCTACATCGGTAGGCAGGGTGCTCTCATCCAAGGCAATGCTTACCAAGCCATTGTTGTAGTAGAAGTTGATACCGGCAGCGAGCGCAAGCTCTTGCACCTTAGCAAGCAAAGCCTTATCGGCGCTCAAATTTAACGTCAAGGTATCGAAGAAGTATTGGTTCAGTTGCTTGTATTGTAGTTTTGCCAAGGCCAAATCCAATATCACGGTTTGTTGGTGTATACGGGTGGCAATATTTTTAATACCTTCCGGGCCGTGGTACACGCCATACATGCTGGCCATAATAGCCAAGAGCGCTTGCGCGGTGCATATGTTTGAAGTGGCCTTCTCGCGGCGGATGTGCTGCTCACGGGTTTGCAACGCCATACGCAGGGCTGGGTTGCCGTTTGCATCGATGGATACACCGATAATACGACCCGGAATTTGGCGTTTGTACTCGTCTTTGCAAGCAAAAAAGGCTGCGTGCGGACCACCAAAGCCCATCGGTACGCCGAAACGCTGGCTGTTACCTACTGCCACATCGACTCCCAACTCACCTGGCGAGGTAAGCAAGGTAAGCGCCATCAAATCGGTGGCCATTACCACAAACACGTTGTTGGCATGGGCTTGCTCAATCAAGGCTTTATAATCGTTTACCGAGCCTTGTGCATTGGGGTATTGCAACAGTATACCGAATACGCCTTCTGCAAAGTTGGCAGTAGTTTCGTCAATTTCCTCAATAACCAAATCCAGCGGTAGGGCGCGGGTTTTCAATAGGTCAATGGTTTGTGGTAGGCAGTTTTTGCTCACCAAAAAGGTGTGAGCATCGGTCTTGGCCTTCACGCGGGCACCATATAGCATGGTCATGGCCTCGGCAGCAGCAGTGCCTTCATCCAAAAGCGAGCCGTTGGCTATAGGCAAACCAGTAAGGTCGCATACCATAGTCTGGTAGTTCAGTAGCGCCTCTAGGCGGCCTTGTGCTATCTCGGCTTGGTAAGGGGTGTATTGGGTGTACCAACCTGGGTTCTCGAACACGCTGCGCAAAATAACGTTTGGCGTAATGGTATTGTAGTATCCCAAGCCGATGTAAGAGCGGTACAGTTTGTTTTGGGCAGCTACGCCTTTCAGCTCGCGCAGGTACTCATACTCCGTGAGGGCGGCTGGTAGGTTTAGACTGCGGTTCAAACGGATGCCCGCCGGAACGGTCTCGTTTATCAACGTCTCCAAACTATCAACGCCAATGGCATCAAGCATTGCGCGGGTTTCGTCGGCATCTGGGCCAATGTGTCGGTCAACAAACCGATCGGTGCTGTTCAAACGATATTTCACTGGAGGAAGGATTTTGCTGCGTTATGAGTGCAAATTTACCACATAAACAGCAAATTGTAGGATTTGGTTTGCACTTGTGTGGATAACCATTGTTGAGGTACGATTTTCGATTGACGAGGTACGATTTTAAATAGCATTTTTGGTGCAAGGTACGAGGTAAGAAGTACGATGTGATTGGATTTCCGATTTATAAAAGTGCTCCTTGCTTCGGGTAGGGTAGTGGTGATTATTGTCAACTCCCTCGCCGTTGTTCCGCTTTTGGGTTTTGTCGTCCACGAAGTGAGGTTTGGTGATGGTTGTGTTGTGACAGACCACCCCCAACCCCTCCTTTCGCACGCGCTTAGGGCCATTCGAAGGAGGGGAGCTACCAGCATTATGCGCTTATTGGGGCTGAATATAAATTATTTTTTTTATAATTGTTTGAAGAATTTTAAGAACCCGATACAGTTAGTTAAAGCTGTGCTCGTGACAGCTCCCCTCCTTCGCCGAGCCTGCGCAGCGCTGGCAAAAGGAGGGGTTGGGGGTGGTTGCCCCCATGAACCGGTGAAGCTGAATAAATCATAGTTTTATCGTCCACGAAGTGAGGTTTGGCGAGGGTTGCAATAGGATGTACGAAGTACAATGTACAAAGTACAAAGTACAATGTGTATTAGTGGCTATGGACTATCGACTATGGACCCTCGTTTTAAACGAGACAAGCAATCGACTAAGCAGTTTTGTCGTCCACGAAGTGAGTATTGGCGAGGGTTTGGGCCTGTGATGGTCTAAAGATGTAACTACTTGATTGTGTGCAGGTTGTGTGATTTTATTTTGCAATAATCTGATTTACAACTGATTGTGTTTGTGAATATTTAACATGCACTGACCAGTAATGCAGTGCACCCCAAATACCGCTGATTATTGGCATTGCGTTTAATAGTTGAGATGATGATATACTGATTATATACCCTCCTGAAATCACTTTCAAAATATTTATCGTTAACTTAGATTTGAAGAAAATGGCTATGGATATACAAACTCGAAAACTTCATTTGATTGAAGATATTTCAAAATTGAACGACCCAGTTATCATAGCTAAGGTGGAAGAACTGCTGCGTGCTAATAGCAGCGCAGCAAGTGAGACCGTTGCAAAACCGAATGATTTAAGCAGCATCAAGGGCTTACTTTCTGCGGAGGAAGCGGAGCAATACCATCGTAATATAAAGCAAACGCGCAACGAATGGGAAGAAGGTACTTAATTGATAGCAATGTGATTATTGATTATGCTGCCAATAAGCTACCAGATAAAGCATTGGCTTTTGTAGAGCAGTTGTTTCAAAAGGATTTTTTGATTTCCGTGGTAGTTAAAATCGAAGTGCTGGGCTACAATGATTTACCAGAGAAACAGTCGGCACTAGAAGCATTCTTAAATACTTCCATCTCATTTCCGCTGGATGATACGGTTGCGGCAACAGCTATTCAGCTTCGTAAGGAAAAGAAGCTGAAACTAGGCGATGCCATTATTGCTGCAACAGCCCTAACTCACAACCTTACCTTGGTAACCAGAAACACCAGTGATTTTAGCAGCCTTACTACTTTGCAGGTTTTTAATCCTTGGGAGATTGACAGGGCTTTAAAATGACCACTTCAATTTAGTGCTCTTGGCGCTACCCTAATGGATAGGAGTTTTGCAGTGGTCTGACGGCTACTTTTGGAATGGGGTAGGGCAGTGGCGGTGCGCTTTGGGGTATTCGTCAGACCACTTGTTGCGGGGCTGACGCCAAGAGGGTAATATGTTACTTTTAAACAAAACGCAACACAACATGGTTTATAAAAAAATAAATGCTCAACAGCAACTAAAACCAAGATAAATGATGAAAACACTGAAACTACTTTTAGTATTTACCATCGTATTAATGTACTATAACGCTGTTGCCCAAATCCCAACTTGCTCCCCAACGGGTAATATTTTGATTTTTTCAAATTATGATGGAGGAGAACTTAATATTAACATTGACCAGAATATTCCAAACTTAAAAATTGGTGTTTGCACCTATGAACCAGTTCGCATAACCATAAGCGGTCCTTTTGCCAGTAATGTTGTGCAAGTATTGTATGCTGGATTCAATTCTGTGCAAAATAACAACAACTGCAATATCGGAAATTTTCCTACATCCATTACGGGGGTGCCATTATCCAATCAATCAATACTAACAGCGCCGCCTATAACATTAAACAATCCTAATGGCTACAATTTTGGGATTATTTGCGGGTATAGTTGTGATGTGAATTCAAATCAAGGAGGTTGTAATACCATTGACCAAATTGAAGACTATTTTATAACACAACTAGGTGGTACCTTGTATTCTTTGAATGCACAATATTGTTGTTGGTTGGGCTCAGACCAATATCAAGTTTCTCAATTAGCTGGCAGTTGTTGCAATACTAGTAGTAGCACTACAACCTTAACATCTGCTATTGGCACTGATAATCAAAGTGTTTGCATCAACAATGCTATTGCAAGCATCACATATTCATACAACAATTTCGCGCCCACAATATCAGGGCTTCCCAATGGAGTAAACTCTACTATTAACAACGGTATAGTAACAATTAATGGAACGCCAACAATAGCGGGTACATTCAATTATAATCTATCAATACCTGGCAATTGTGGTGGTGTACAAACTACTACCGGAACTATTATTGTAAATGATTTATCAGGAGCAACCATTGTGGCAAGCGCTTGCAATAGCTATACCGCTCCGTGGGGAAATGTGTACACGCAAAGCGGAACCTATACCGATACACTTTCCGCCCTAAACGGCTGCGACAGTATCGTCACCCTTAACCTTACTATTACTGGCGCAATCATAACTCCGCCCATTACCACAAGCGCATGCAGCCCCTATACCGCCCCGTGGGGAAGGGTGTACACGCAAAGCGGAACCTATACTGATACGCTTTCCGCCCTAAACGGCTGCGACAGTATCGTTAGCCTTAACCTTACTATTACTGGGGCAATCATAACTCCGCCCATTACCACAAGCGCTTGTAGCACCTATACTGCTCCGTGGGGAACTATTTACACGCAAAGCGGAACCTACACTGATACGCTTACGAGCGTGAATGGCTGCGACAGTATCGTTAGCGTGAACCTTACTATTACTGGTTTGCCAACAGTAACGGCAAGTTCTCTGGCAGCATCCTGTGGATTGCCAGACGGCACTGCAACTGCTTCTGCTACAGGAGGTGCTGGCAATTACAGCTATAGTTGGTCAAATGGCGTTACAGGCAACTCGGTAACTGGCCTTTCATCGGGCACCTACGTAGTTACTGCCACCGACCAGAATGGCTGTTTCTCCTCCATTCAAGTAACCGTTTTAAGCAATCCTCCAGCTGCGCTCTCAATCACTGCAAATGACTCATGCCTTGAAAATAACATCCCGTTTTCAATCTTAACAGGAGCAACCATATCAAGCGTAACTTGGAATTTTGGCGACACAGCAAGCGGAGCAAATAATACCTCGGCTAGTTTACAGCCGACACACTTGTTTTCGAGCACAGGAAGTTACAATGTAACCGCCAATATTCTGGCCACCTGCGGTAGTTTTGAAATAAACTATCCCCTGCAAATAGTGCGGTGTGACAGTGTTATCAACGATTGTGCATTATACGTTCCCAATGCATTTACTCCAAACGATGATGGAATAAATGATAAGTTTTATCCAATAACAAGTTGCGCATTGCAACAGTACGAATTGTTGATTTTTGATAGGTGGGGCGAGATAATTTTCAAAACATCAAACCAGTTAGACAAATGGGATGGAAAAGCTAAAAGTGATGAGTGTCCCGATGGTGTCTATGTTTATTTGATATCGTATAAACTCCCTTCACAACCTATAAAAAGTGTTTACGGTACCATTGCACTTTTAAGGTAAAGTACCCACCTTATCTGGCGCAAGTATCTACTTGTGCCTAGCTATGCCGCCAGTATCCACTGGCGTTTTAACAGTAGCATACAAACAAAAATATACAAACAATTGCTAAGTGCTTTCTATGAGTCAGTGTACCGACAAAAAAGGTATTCTGGATGCGGTTGTTGTGGCATGGGTATTTGAGCTATAGCTATACGCAAGCAAATGCTTGCTTTATGCTATGGCACAAGTAAATACTTGCGCCAGATATGGGGGTATTTGCGCTGCAGTTGTATGCAAGCAAATGTTTGCTTCATGCTATGGCATCGCTTTTAAAACGGGACGCCAGATAGGCGGATTATCCTTGATTCTTATGTTTTAATACCAAATTGTCCACATTAACAAAAAACTCTGGGCTTATCTCGCGTCTGGTCGATTTAGTCAATTTTTTTAATTCATTTTCTATTTCATCAAGCAAATAATCGACGTCATAATCATTAATTAGAGCAAACAAGTCTTCTATGTTTAGCTTGTCGTTAAAAGTATAGTGGTGATGTAATTGAATAACAATTTGCTCTACCGGCAAACCATCCGAATCAATTCCTTCAGCCACTTTAACTTGACTTAAATCAAAATAATATTGTTCTTTAAAATCTTTATATTTGTTAATAAATTTTATTCCCGATTCAGTCTTTAAATCTGTCAACTTGACAATTATATCAATAATACCTTGAGTTTTACCTTTCAGATTAAAACCATCATCAAGAACAGCTAATATATCCTTTGTTATGAGACCGGGATTAATTTTAAGATCTAGCAATAGTAGATGGTTGAGTAATTTGGAGGGCGAAAACAGATGCCAAAGTTTATCAACTCTCTTTCTTTTTTCATAATAAGTTTTTCTCGCACCATAAAAAGCTAGGTCCCAAGTGGAGAAAATCACTTCATCGTAAGAATTGTTTTTGCTAAACAAAAATGTCAGAACATTTGCATCATTAACTATTGACGCCTCTGCTCTAGATCTTTTCCTTACTGTTAATGCGGCCTTTATGGAATCAATGGCGGTTTCTTTATCTTCTCCAAAGGTGTTTTCTACTTCAATACCTAAACTTTGTAATCTTTCCCTTACAATGTTACTGGCGAAGGTGAAAAACTTTGAATCTGTTGTATCATCCTCTCCTAATTGAAACATCTCGAACAGAAAATCTCCTAGATCATTTATTCCTTCCTCTAATAAGTCCTCCATTTTTAGAAAGAGAAAGAAATTGATAAACACATTATTTGTAGTGCCCAAGCTACCAATTAGCCCCATTCTTTCATAGGGAATTAAATAAAGAGCTTCCTTTAAATGAAAACAGATTTCTCCAATATATCCATTGCTGATCTTGATGTGAAAGTTTTTCTTTCTATCTGAATATTTCATTAAATCTTTAACTATTGAATAGTAAAGATTATTGTAACCTCTTATTTTATACAGATTTAACAATCCATATATACCTATTTGAGCATCTACAAATACTACTCGCTCTTTTTGATTAAGATACTGCTGTAATAGTTCTGGATTTGTAAATCTAGCTAAAGCATTGCATGCACTGGTTCTGGAAAAAAAATCATTTTTTTCACACAGGGTTAAAAGATCTTTTAAAAGAATGGACGTATTTGTTGTATCACTCGTTAACTTTTCAAGTTCCACCTTTAGTTTTTCATAATCCTTATCACTAGTTTCTAGCTTTATCTCATCTTCGGTTATCTCTTGAATGCCTATAGTAAGAGCCTTTTCAAAAGTTTGATATAGTAATTCGAAAATCTTTCCCTGTTTATCCTCTACACCATGAACCTTCAAAATTTCTAACAATTCTTTTTCAAACAGCTGTTCTTGTAACTGAAATTTTGACTTAACATTATTAATCCGATCAGTTTCTCCTTCAGAAAGTTTTACCTCAGTTTTTAGAATACTTGTATATTCAACTTTTCCTTCCGTTTCAAGCCCTTGCAACACTCGACTCATAAAAGGCTGATTATAGGATGTACCCATAATTCCATTGCACTTTTCCGTTAATGCTACAATTAGCATTTTATCGTGATTAAAAAGGGTGTGAACTACAATACTATTTAGTAATTGCTGCTTAATCTCAGTAGCATCATCACTAAATGAGATTAAATCAAAATACATTCTTGTGTATTCATTCTTAAATAAATTAACTTGCTTTTCTTCTAGTTTCAGTATTGTTCGTATTAAGTTTGTTAAAATGGGGCTTTCAAGAGATTGGGCCATAAGACGCCTTCCATCATAGATCTCTACAGATATGTTATAGTCTAAAATTGCCTTTAATTTAAGCTCCTCCTGCTTTTCAGCTGAAATAGTATGGGAACAGAAAAAAAACAATTTATTTTGAAAGCCATATTTTAATACGTTTTCTTGAGCTTTCCTTGCATCCTCAAGTACTTTTTCATCCAATTTTTTTTCTTGAGTTGTTATTTGTATTGGAAGCTTTAAACCTCTGTTGCCGATATAGAAACGTAAGTCATTACCTCCGTCATTAGTACCATCTATGGGTACGATGTCGTTTATTTTAAAGCACTCTTTAATATAGGCGACTACTAATTCTTGCATTTGCCCTATAGTAAAGCCTTTAAACCATTTCACATGGTTGTCTAAATAATCCTTTTCCAAAGCAATTTTTTTCCTAAGCTAACGAAATGTTTAGACATCTAATGGAGGCACTTAAATTTCCTTCTCAAATTAACACATGATAACCCTCAATTTAATAATGCGTATGTTTTATGAGGCTGTTGTAGCAGTTGTTTTTGAGCTGTAGATAAACGCAGGCAAATGCTTGCCCATGGCTAAGCTTCCCGTTTAAAACGGGAAGCCAGACAGGTAATGGTAGGCTGAAATAGCGAATGGCAACGCCAAATATAGGCCTTGCCCAGCAGGGTGGCCAACGTATTTGAAATTAAAAAACAAATACTATTTTTGTGGTAAATTAGTAGTTATGAAACAACTATACACGGTATTGTTTATTGCCTTATCGGTTGGGAATATGCTAGCGCAGCAGTCCACCGAAACCAATGTGCTCAACTCTAGATTGATTGCTACCAATACCGAAAGGTGGACTTCCGGAAGCTGGGCTGAGCAGGACTCTACTCACTATACGTACTCGGGTACCCGGGGCGGCGAGTATGTGAACAGTCAATTGTTTGCCGATTATGATTTGGGCCAAAGTTGGTATTGGCAAGGCGGCACGCCCACCAATGCTAACCTTTATGAAAGAACCTACGACGCCAACAACCGTTTGATACAGACCGTAATTAAATTCTGGAACAACGCGGCTTGGACCAATAACACCAGAGAGACAACTACCTACGGGCCTTATGGCTTAACGGACTTTCTTTCGGAAGAGTGGGACGGCAGCGCGTGGGTAGGCTCTTACCGGATTAATTATATTTTTGATGCTGCTGGCAATGAAATAACTGGGCAACGTGACATTTGGAATGGCACTGTTTGGGTAGGTAGCACGAAAGTTTTTTCAACATACAATGCCAACAACGAACTGCTTACCCGCACTACGCAGAATTATCAATCGAGCACTTGGAGAAACCAATACCGCTACTTTTATACGCTGGATGCAGCGGGCAATATTTTGAGTTATACTTACGAAACCTGGAACACGGGCACCAGTGCTTGGGAGCCATCGAACAGGAGGCAATATACTTACAATGCCGCGGGCAAGGAACTGACAATGGTACTGCAACAATACAACAATGGTAATTGGGAAGATGATGACCGCGAAACGAGAACCTATAACGGGCAAGGATACTTGACGCGCAAACTTATTGAAACATACGCAAGCGGCACTTGGCAAAACACACAACGAACCGACTACACGCCGAACAGTGTAGGTTTAGATACGGAAAAATTGGTGTATTCATGGGCTAACGGAATATGGAACGAAACCTCTCGCGACAGGAGCACCTATGATGCAGCCGGCAATAAATTAACTTTTGTAACCAGTACCTACGTTTCTGGTGCTTGGAACGACCAGTATAGCGCAGTTTATACCTACAACGCTTTCAACCAATGGGTAACTTTTTTGTACCAAGAAAATTTCGGTAGCGGGTTAGAAAACAACATCCGCGCTTTTTATTACTACGAAACGTACGAAGATGGTACATCGGGCATTACAACACTGCCTACGTTGTCGTCGGTGGTGTTGCCAAACCCGTTTACCATAAATGTAGCTATACAATTGCAGGTAACCGAGGCGGGCAACCATACTTTTGAGGTGTATAACATGGCTGGTCAGCGCGTGCACACTGAGAGCCGCCACCTTACACCTGGCCCACAAACCATCGTTTGGGATGGGCAGCAAGTGCCACAAGGCGTGTACTTTTATAAAATACACGCCCAAAGCGGCCTAGCCAGCGGTAAGTTGGTAAAGCAATAAACACACCCTACACATAATATCCCAAAGCCGTTGCCAACAATCATTGGCAACGGCTTTTTTGTTGGCCAAAGGGCTACCGCCAAATATAGTTTAGTAGTGGGAGATGTGAGAGTATAAAAATTTAATCAATTGAAATACAATAGATAGTAGCAGTAGTATAAAATTATTTTAACTTCTACTTGCGAAGAATAAAACACAGCTGTAAATTAGTGATTAGTTGATTGGTTGATTAGTTGATTGGTCCATGGTCCATGGTCCATAGTCCATGGTCCATAGTCCATAGTCCATGGTCCATAGTCCATAGTCCATGGTTGATAGCTTGCCTCGCCTCAGGCGAGGGTTGATAGCTTGCCTCGCCTTGGGCGAGGGTTGATCTGTCATTTCCTATCTGTCATCTCTCATTTCTCATCTGTCATCTGTTATTTCTCATTTACTATCTCTTATTTCTCCTTTCCCATTTATTGTTTTCCATTTTCAAATTTCCAAATTACCTAATTTCCAAATTTCCAAATTCTCAAATTATCTCGCTATGCCCCGCCCACCCAAAATTAATCGGGAGATATTGCAAATCTTCCGCAATCTGGTTAAAGAAGAAAACCTATTGTTGGCCTGTACCGACGAAGACATGGTGATGATGCTCAACGAAGAGTTATTTGTTGAGCACCGGATAAGCTACCGCACGTTTCAGCGCTACAAAAGCCGTGCCTTGCGGCAAATGCCCATACCCGATGCCGACCCACTGTATATCGATTTGTTTACTATCCTGCGCACGGGATATGTGCGGCTGCGCCAGCAATTGCTCGGTGCGGTTATAAAAGACAATATTGGCTGCAAACGATACATGTGGATATTAGAGCGGAAATTTAAGGAATGGAACATACGCTGGGTAGCACCCGAATTGGAGCTCGCCGAAAACCCTGAGGAAGCCATAGTAGAGGATACCGATAATTACCCAACCTTAACGGGCACTTACTACGACCTGAACATGGATGTGCGCCCTAAAGACATTGCGCCTGTTGATAATGCCATTTTTCAGGGTTATGTAATACCCAACCCCGACTACCAGGGCGAAGAAAACGATACTACGCGTGCCATAAAGGCTATGTGCGAGTTTATGGAGGAGAATAAACTACCCGAAGGAGAGCATCTTAAGCTGTTGGCGCAGCGTGGTGCCGAAACGGACAAGCGTTTGGCCGCAAAACGGCAGCAAGAGGCCGAGCTGGCTGCACAAGAGGCCAAGTTGCCCCCAGCCAGTCCACACCCGATGCGCACCAAGGAGCAAAGAATGTTGAGTAACCCGCGGAGGGGGCTGTTTACGAAAATTAAAACAAGTGCAGGCCAGTTGTACGAAGAAACACCAGAGAGTATGACCTACGAGCCTTTTGCCACCGACGGAACGCTGGCAAAGTGGTAATTGGTTATTGGTTAATTGGTTATTGGTTGATTGGTTGATTAGTTATTCGTTATTGGTTATTTGTTTATTGCTTGCCTCGCCTTGGGCGAGGATTGATTCGTCATCTGTCATCTCTCATTTCTCATCTCTCATCTCTCATTTCTCATTTCTCATCTGTCATCTGTCATTTCTCATCTCTCATCTCTCATCTGTCATTTCTCATCTGTCATTTCTCATTTAAACGATTCCCATGTTTTTCATCAAGAGGCTGGCGTTGAAGTTTTGGGTAATGCCGTTGTGAAGTTTATAGTCGAAGTGCATTTGGTTGCCGTCAATCACAATCTCGAAGCATTGGTTGCGCACATGGCCCGGGTGGCGTGCTTCCAGTTCGCCCAGTTCCAAATCGTGGGTGGCCACCATACCTGATGCGCCAAGGGCCAATAGGCGCTCAATGAGTGCTTCTGAGCCCAGGTGTTGGTCGGTGCTGTTGGTGCCTTTTAGTATTTCATCCAATAGGATTAAGTACTTCTTGCCCGCCTCCAAATCCTTTACAATGCTTTGAAGACGTTTCAATTCGGCAAAGAAATATGATTCGTGCTTTTGCAGCGAGTCGGTGGTGCGCATGCTGGTGTACATTTCCATGGGCACAAAACGGAAGTTTTGGGCGCAAACCGGTGCACCAGCACAGGCCAAGGCCATATTGATGCCCACTGCCCTAAGGAAGGTGCTTTTGCCCGCCATATTGGCTCCAGTTATGAGTATAATGTATCCCGAAGTGGGGATGCTTAAGTTGTTGGTAATTCGCTCGTTATCATTCAACAACGGATGTCCAAGTTCAATGGCTTCTAATTGAAAATCATTGGTTTCGGGCGTTGGGAAGGCGAAGTTGGGTTTGTTGTAGTGCAGGTTGGCTAGGCTCAGCAAGGCATCGAACTCGCCAGCAACTTCAAACCATTGTGCTAGGGCAGAGCGGTGCTGTTTTTTCCAACGTTCTAGCCGCAGGGCATTTTGCAAATCCCATTGTGCGAGACCATTGGTAATTATATAGCCCGGTAAGTTTCGGCGGCTCTCGAGGCTATCGGTAATACGCGACAGCGAACGGAAGTAGGCACTTGCCGGCTCTTTACCTGTTACTATGCGTTGTTGTAATTGCTGCAGCAGCGCTGATTTGAACTGGTGCTGCTCAATAATGCTCAGTAAGCGGGCATATTTTTTAAGCAAATCGTGGCGGCCGCTTACTTGATCCATTACTTGGCTCACTTTCTTGAAATAGGCACCGGCATAAGCCAGCATCCCGAAGAAAATAGCTGCAGTAATTTCCGCCGAAAGCACTCCCACCGAGGTGGCCACGATGCTGCCAACCACGGCCAATGGGCCCAAAATGGTCAACACCCTTACATCAATCCGTTTCAAAAACCATTCGGGCTCTTGCAGCCAAGTATTGAGTTGTTGTCGTGCATTGCTTTTTTCGGGGCTCATCATGCCATAAGCCTGAAAGTCTTGCCTTACATCTAGCAGTGGGGCAAGCTCCTTGATGGCTTCTTGGCGTTGCAATATATCTTGCCTATCAATGGTTGGGTTGGTTAGCCAATCGGCCAAGGTTTCGCTGCCTTGCGGGCACACGGTGCGGTTTAGCCACTGAAACAGCGAGCCGTCGCCAAACAAGTCCAAATCGAGGGCATAGGGGTGGGCGGGGTTTAAAAATTCTTTGCCTGTTGCAAAACCTTCAAACTGCCCATTAAGTGCCCTGGTTTCCAGCGTATTAATGGTTGCCAGTTGTTGGTTGTAGCTAAATTGCTCATCGGCTTTGCCTTGTAGTTTCATGAGCCACAAAAAAGGCACAATAGCAATAAACACTATGCCAAAAATGGCCGCCGCACCACCCGACCAAAAATACCACAACATGAAAGCTGCCAATAAAAACAATGCCAAGCGCGCCATTGCCAACGAATTGCTTTTATTTTTTTGTGCTTCGGCAAGTTTTGTAAACTCTCTGGTGCGTTGCAGGTATGTTTCGTCAATGTTCATGACGCAAAAATATGCAAATACCCTGCACCAATTATATATTTTCAAAAATGGAATGTTTTCAATGATTTGTGCGTTCTGCTAGGTGGTTCGTAATAGAAGCTAGGTATGATTTGGAATATGTGTTGCCGCTTAGGCATGGTTTGGCTTATTTTGTTTTTAGCATCAACTAGTTTATTTGCCCAACACGCTACCGATACGGTAGCAAAACCGCTGAAACCCAAAATGCTTTTTAGGCGCAATTTGGATGGTATACCCCGGTATTTTTATCATGGCAGCGAGTATGGCAGCGAGGCATTGTACAACCCCGTTACGCTGGTATTGAACATGGGGTATGACATTACCCAACTGAAAAGCGCGGGTGGTGGCGTTTTTAATTTTCCTTTTCCGCGCTCGGCTAAAAACACTTTTGTTAATCTGGTTAGGCCCGATAAGGCCATAAGGGATATTGGCGCTGGCAAATGGATAAGTTCTGAGCTAGTACCTGGCAACTTTACCCGAAAGGGTTCTCAATGGCTGCCCAATTATACGCTACACCTTTTTGGCAGCGGAATGACCTACACCAACATATCGGAGTGGTATGATGCACACGGGGTGCGCAGGCCGCGGCTTATGGGGCTTATAACCGTGGTTACAGGCCAATTGCTGAACGAGATAATTGAAAACGAAGGTTGGGTAGGTACCAACACCGACCCTATTGCCGATTTTTATATTTTCAATATTGCTAGCATTCTGTTGTTTACATCGCCCAAAGTGAACCATTTTTTTAGCCACACACTCCATATGGCCGATTGGTCGCTAATGCCAACTTTTACATTGCCATACGGCAACATTCAAAACAATGGGCAGTACTTTTCTTTGAAATATAGCATGCCTTTTTATAAACCACTTAAGTTGTTTATGCGCATGGGCATGAGTACGCAATTGGGTTTATCATATCAGCTCAACAGGGAGTATTGCTTATCAGTTGGGGCAGGAGTTCGTAGTTACGAATTGCAGTTTTTGGATAGTGCTGCCAGACAAGTTACCGTATCAACGGTGCCTACGGTGGGTATTTTCTTGGATAAAAACAATACCGTTCTGGCGCAGTTAATTTGGTCGCAGAGCGAAGATAATTTCTTTAACGCCAGTGTTTACCCAGGGGTGTTGCATATTGGCAAATTTACGCCAGGTTTGTGGGCCATCATTGGCAGGCATGGTTATGCAACATTTGGCATTACCAGCAAATACACCTTCGGCATAGGCATTGGTGGAGAGGTAAATGGGCCTTTCTAGGGCTTTACCAATGCCAATATTAGGTATATTAATACTGGAGAACCGAGGCCCAATATGGCAGCTGCAACAAAAATAATGCGCAGCATGGTTACGTCTATTTCGAACTTTTGGCTCAGCCAAGCGCAAACGCCAAGAATTTTTTTATCGGGGTATGTAGTCATGATATATCGGTTTATAAATCCCAAACTTGGCTACGCTGCCCTTTTACATAATCTTTCAAGTTGAGAATAAAAGCTATGGTTAAATAAATAACAACCGGCGAGCCTACTGTAAATAAAGTACTGTAAATAAAATACAGGCGAATTTTGCCAGAAGGCATCCGAAGCACATAGCCTAAGTAGCTACATACGCCAAAGAATTTAGTTTCTACAAAAGATCTTACAGTTAGCATAGGCTCTAAGTTATAAATTAGTTTCCACAAACCCTACAACAGGTTTGCGCAGCAGGCTATTACCTATGCTACAACTTAGGCATTTTTTGTGGTCGCAATGTTCGTTTTTCAATTGCAGCAATGCTTGGCTTTCATAGGCATTGTCTGCTTTTCGGCCCAATCTGGCCCAATTTTTTATTATCTCGTTTTGCTCGGCTTTTATGTGTTCAAGCCAGTTTAGCGCGCGGTCTTGTAGGTGTTCATCGCCTTTGTGGCGCGCATAGGCAAACAGAATAGGGGCAATAGTATTGATGACCAATAAGTGCAAGGTTTCGGTACCTAATTCTTTTATCTTGGGTGCACTTTCTTTGCCAAATGTATAATGGGTGTTCCAGTACTCCGATGTACCTACCTTAAACAGCTCCTCTACTTCTTTTAAATTGCTGGTTTCCAATACCTTGCTAAACAAATGCACGCTGCGGTGCAGCAACATAGCAAACTGTGCCAGCCGAACCGTAGGAAAGGAAGGAGGCCGCAGGCGCATAAATTTCCAACTATGGCCTTGGGTAGGCCTAAGCTGGTACTTATGTTGTTGGTACCTATACTCGCGTTGCAGGCTGGCCATGTATTCGTCTTTGGGCTCATCGTTTAGCATGCCTGCTTGCCCAAACAAAAGGGCCTCTATACATTTCAGGTCGTGTTTTTGTTTGGCCACAATGTTTAGTGGCAGCGAGCAAGCCATTAACTCAAATGGCTCACGGTTTACTTTTAGCCCAAACCCCCGAGCGGTAAGTTGGTACATCGTTTCCTCCCAGCTACCTATGTTTCGCTTAAGCAGCGCATCAATGGCAAGTGTTTTTTGCTCCAATCTTTCTATTACCATCCGTTCTTTGCAGAGCGTAAAAGTCATTTCATCTACATCGGCCAGCATTTTCTCGCACGGTATCCATTGTTTGTTGTTCAACAAATAGTGGTAGCGGCTAAGCAAGCTCTCTTGCACCAAACCTTTCAGCGCAAGGGTAGGGGCGCCAGTTACGCCATCTTTGTCGTGCTCGTATACCACATGTAGTATAATATTGCCAAAGCTAGGGTCGTATTGGTGCTTGTGGTGCAGCCAATCGCTGCTTTTTTGGTGTATTTCTACATTACCCGCCCAAAGCGTATCGGCAATGCGAATGCGGGCATTGGTAAAATCTGGCCCCGCATCGTGATTGCGTTGTCCGGGGTTTATTACTTCAATAGTTTCGCCTTCCTCGCTACGGAGGTGGTTGTTGGCAAACAAGCGGTGCTGCCATATATAGTAAAGTAGCTCTTCGTTCACTGTATAAAGATAGCAAAGAAGTTTTGTTGTGCTATTTAATGATATTTAATCGGTAAGCCATTAATACCAACGCACTGAATGATTTTACAGGAACTTTAGCCAAAATATTCCGTCGGTGCACATCTACTGTTCGTTTGCTAATGTTCAACTTGTCGCCAATTTCTTTGTTTACCAAGCCGTCGGCTATTGCTTGAATTATTTCAATTTCTCGTTTGGTAAGCGTTCCAAAATGGACGGCAAAATCAGATATGGTATCTGGTTCCAGATAAGAAGCATTTATCAATGGGAATATCTCGGCATCGATGTATATTTTTCCACTTAACACCTCTAAAATACCATTTTTGATACTAGATAGACTCGATGATTTTAACATCAGGCCCCTAACATCGTATGATAACAGCCTTGAGATGATTTGTGGATTATCGAGCGAAGTGAGGAAAACAATCGGACTATTTATATGGTGCTGCTTGAGCTTAAAAAACATGCTTTCGCCATTTACGAGCGGCAAAAAGTAATCCAATATAATAAGCTCGTATTGGTTGGCCTTTATTAGCTCCAAGAATTCATCCTCGCTTCTGGCTTCATCTACCGCATATCCGGTTTCGATTAGCACCATTTTAACGCCTAATCTAAAAATATCGTGGTCTTCTACAATAAGTATTCGTTTATTCGCCATATGCTAGTTTTTCTATTAGAAAGTTACGTGTAGAAAGGATGTTTTCATTCAGTTGCGCAACATTAGCTTTCGTCTTAGCGGTTATGGTTGCGTTTTCTTTTAAATCGTGTTCTATTAACTCTATAAGATTAAGCGTGTAGCTCAACCTTAAAATGCCGGCACTGCTCTTAAAGGAGTGCAAATTGTATAAAAGTTTATCAATTTGTTGTTGCAGGGTAAGTTCTGATATTTTGGAGGCTTCTTTTTCAAGTTCTTTAATAAGCATTTTCGCAATACTCATTTTCAACTCTTCGCTTAGTTCTGGGTCTTGCAAAAACTGTTCTGGCTTGTCCGTCAATTTCGGGTTGGGCAAACTATCTGGTTGGTTGCTATTTTTATCAGAAACGTTATCTACCAAATACTGTGCAAGCCAAGGTAGTTCAACTGGTTTTTGTATGAAATCGTCAAAGTTGTGCAATCTCTTTTTCTCGTTTTCCGACGGGATAACCGAAGCGCTTAGTGCTACAATTTTGGTATTAGTTAGGTGGTCGCCATTATTTATTGCCATCCTTATTGCTTTTGCGGCATCGTAACCGTTCATAACGGGCATGTTTATATCTAGCAGCACAAAGTCGTAATCGTATTTTGAGAAATACTCAACAGCTTCTTGCCCGTTTACGGCTGCATCAACATAAAAGTTTTTATCAATCAAGTAAGTTGCAATAAGCCTGCGAATGATGGTATTATCTTCTGCTATCAATACCCTTATTTCGGCAATGTTTTGGTTTGCAGCTGGGTTGTTTTTTAGCATTATGCCGCACATGTTATCTTCCATAATTTCGGTTGGTATAACAACCGTAAAGGTAGTGCCTTCATTTACTTGGCTTTCTAAATAAATCTCACCTTTAAAGGCATCTACCAGTTGTTTTACTATTGATAGGCCTAGCCCAACCCCATCATGGGAAGCAGTATTGCCAGAAGCTCCTAACTGATAAAATTCATTGAAAATATTTTCGTGCTGTTCTTTAGGAATACCAAAACCTGTATCAGATATTTTAAACACAATGTACCCACTTTTGCCACTCGTGTATTGCCAATCTACTTTGCAATTAATACTACCGTGGTCAGTATATTTTATCGCGTTGCTTAGCAGGTTTCCTGCAATTTGTTGCACTCTAAATGGGTCGATTGCAATAAGCTTCGGAAAATCAGGCGCAATGGTATAACTTAAAGTAACACTTTTGTTTTTAGGTATTAAACGTGTGTAGTAGTTAATCAAAGTATCGAAAGCAGTATGCATTTTTAATGGCTTGGGCACCAGTTTCAACCTACCTTGCTGTATGGTATTCATATCAAGAAGGTCGTTTACCAAGCTGTTTAAAGATTCTATAGCAAGTTTTATCTCGCTTGAAAACACTTTAACATCAGCCGATAGATCTTTTGAATCAAGATAATTGATAAAGCCCATGAACGCTTGCATGGGTGTGCGCATTTCGTGGCTAACCTTGGCCAGTAACTTCTCCCTTGATTTTGAATTTTCTTCGGCCAACAATTTTGCATTTACCAATGCAAGTTCGGTCTGTTTTCGTTCTGTAATATCTAAGTGTATGCCAATGGAGCCAATAACCTTTCCGTCTTTGTCAATTTCAGGCGTGCCACTTATCAGCACCCATTTTTGGGTACCGTCATAGCAGCGCAGCAATCGTTCGTATACGCTCGATTGTTTTTTGAGCCTGTCATTTATTATTTCTTTTGTATTTACCACGTCTTCATGGCTAACCAACAAGTTTGACGCCTTTTTTCCTAAAAGTTCACATTTGCGATAACCCGTTAACTCCGAAAACTTATCAGATACATCCACTATCACATCGTCATTGTCAACATGGAGCATACCCAAATCCATGTTTTCAATTATGTTTCGGTATTTTTCTTCGCTTACTAATAGCTGATTTTGTGAGTTTATAATGTCGCTAATATCGCTGTGGCTGCCCACCAAACGAGTTACACTACCGTTTTTATCGCATACTTTTATTGTCTTACTTTTTACAAAAATAATTTGGCCCTCTTTGTGCTTAAATTTTTGTAACGTTTCAAAGCTCTCCCTCAATCCGCTTTTCAACTCCTCAATTAACTTTAGAGCGGTGTTATAATCATCCTCAAAAATTAGTTCTTTCCAGGTTTCAAGTGTATTGCTCAGTTCATTGTCATCGTAACCCAGCATTTTTTTCCAACGCGGCGAGAAATATATTCTGTTGTTTTCCAAGTTCCAGTCCCAAATACCTTCGTTGCTAGCCTTTACGGCTAGTTCAAACAATTCTTTTTGTTGCTGGAGTTTATCCTCCATACTCGAAATTTGAGTCACATCGGTATGTGAGCCAACCATTCTAATCGGCGTATCATCTTTATTGAGTTCCATGTAACCACGGCAAACAATCAACCGGTAAGATCCGTTTTTGTGTAAGAAACGAGTTAAATGATATAGGTAATTAGTTTCCTTAGCGAGGTATTTTTTTACGGTCTCTGTGGTTTTTTCAGCGTCATCGGGGTGCATTAAGCGCTGCCAAGTGTGTAAGGTGTTTTCTAGTTCATGGTCTTCGAAACCTAGCATTTTTTTCCACTGCAACGAGTAGTAAACCTCGTTTGTCAAGATGTTCCAATCCCAAATACCATCGTTCATGCCTTTTATGGCAAGTTCGTATCTGGTTGCATGTGTAAGGGTTTGAGGTTGGGTGGCCTTTTGGGTTTCTTCAGTAGTTGAGTTCAATAGCCCTGTTGATACTAGCTCTTGCTCCGATTGGGTTAACCTTTTTACTATAATTTTTTCAAGAGTCGATTCGAAATTGTTTTGTTTAATTAACTCAGTTATTTTTTTGAATTCAATTAGGTCGGCTTTCGCAGATAGTAAATCCCTATTATGATGCAACAGCACCTCTTCTAGTATTAACTTGTATTTTTCAATACCAAGCTTACTAAAAACAATATTTTTGCCATGTATCAATGCTACAAGGGCAACTGCACTGCCACTTTCATATAAGGCTACCATGTGAGCAAAGTTAATATTATGCAGAATACTAACTAGTAAGTATAAATGCTTATAAAAACCAGAGCTATACACCGCCCCGTGGCATATAGCTCTGGTTGACCAACCATGAAAAGCGCTTCCATATCTTTCGCCTCTTATCAGCTATTCTTATTCGCTCATAGTTTCATTTGCCTCATCGTAATTGCACTGTTTCGTTCATTGTTTATTGAGTTAGGCATTGTTACGGTTAGCGCTATTTTAGGTTTCGGAACTTGTGCTTTATATCGCCGATTTGCTAACTTAAATACGTAAAGTGCTCATAATGTGATAGAATATTTTCAAGCAAACATAAGCGTCAAAATAGCCCTTCTAGGCGTATTTGCGTACCTTTTGGTTGTGCAGCCATTGGTGTTTTTACAATACTAATTGCCTTACAAGCTTGCCTCCTACAGGCTGTATAGGGTATAACTAGCCTGCCTTTTGTATTATTATCATCAAGTTTGGTACTCAATAGTTAAAGGTTATTGCTTATTCTCTAAAAAATGTGGA
Organism: Sphingobacteriales bacterium; assembly: GCA_027486795.1. Taxonomy (GTDB): domain Bacteria; phylum Bacteroidota; class Bacteroidia; order Chitinophagales; family CAIOSU01; genus CAIOSU01. The sequence continues at coordinate 67,622 of JAIXOI010000028.1, forward strand.
TTTTTGCAGCCTTGAAAGATGGAAAGCATTGTTCTTTTTAAATGATTGGCCCCTATGTTGAGCAGACGGAATTTACGCGTTAAAGTAATGCAGTTCATTTATGCCCACGAGCGGGGTTCGTTTAACAGTCCTTCGGCTGCCAAACAATCGCTGTTGGCCAACGTAACCCAAACCTATGAGTTGGGCCTTTACATCCTCTATTTTTTGCGTAAGGTTGCCCAATATGCCCAAAAAGAGGCCGATATGAAAGGGGCCAAGCACCTGCCTACTGCTGCCGATTTGTCTTTTAGCACCCGCCTGGCCGAGAACGAATTTATACTAGAACTGGAGCAGCATAAGCTATTTAACAACGAACTGAATAAGCACAAGGTTGACAAGATTGAGTTTGATGATGCCAACCGTAAGTTTTTTAGGGAGCTTGCCGTTACCCCTGAATACAAGGCATATATTGAGATGCCCAATCCATCGGTAAAAGAGCATGTTAAAATCATCAAGTTTCTTTTTAACAAGATTCTATTACCTAGCGAAGTTTTTACCCAACACTTAGAAGAAGAATTCTCGAACTGGATTGACGACCACCAAGTGGTGACCTATAGGTTGAACGACTTTTTGGAGAATTATACTATTGGAAAGTCGCTAGATAAAATAACCGACCTAAATGTAGAAGTGGATGATAGGGATTTTGTGAATGAATTGTTTCAATTTACCCTCGACCATCAAGCCTATTTTTCGGAATTGATAGAGCCAAAACTCGAAAATTGGGATGTGGAACGTATAGCCATCCTCGATTTGATATTGATGAAAATGGCACTTTGTGAGCTATTATACTTCCCGATGATACCCGTAAAAGTGACTATAAACGAGTATATTGAGATAGCAAAGCTATACAGCACCCCAAAAAGCAAGGATTTTGTAAACGGCGTTTTGGATAAAATAATGAAAGAGCTAAAAGACAGCGGTAGTATAAGAAAAAGCGGAAGAGGGCTTCAAGGTTAAAAAAGGTTAATAAATAGTACCAAAACACCTTTTTTGTTGTCCAATTTTATAAATTTGCACATTGAAACTTAAAACAAACTAAAAACAAGAAAAATGAAGAAGGCATTATTTCTAGTGCTCGCTGCAGGCTTTTTCTTTGCGTCTTGCGAGAGCGGTACAGAGGGAGGCGATACAGCTACTACCCCAACTGATTCGACTGCGGTGAACACCGATGCGGTGAACAACCCGAACACAGGTATGGAAAACCCTGTACCTACAGGCCCAACTACCACTGTTACTTTTGACAAAATGGAACACAACTGGGGTAAAATTAAAGAAGGCACTGTACAAGAGCATACCTTCACATTTACCAACACCGGTACTAATGACTTTATCATTAGTGACGCTAAAGGTTCTTGCGGTTGCACTGTTCCTTACTACCCAACTGAGCCAATTCCTCCAGGCGGCAAAGGCGAAATCAAAGTTTCTTTTGATAGCAAAGGCAAAACTGGCATGCAACAAAAGCAAGTTACCATTACTGCCAATACCGACCCAAGCACTACCGTGTTGAATGTAATGAGCGAAGTGGAAGGTGGTGAAGCGCCAGCAGCTAAATAATTGAGGGATATACACGAAATGGTAAATTTTCAGAGTTTGTTCTTGATGGCCGGAAATCCGCAGGGAGGCAGTCCATGGTCGATGTTTGTGATGATGGGTGCCGTAATGATCGTGTTTTATTTTTTCATGATTCGCCCCCAGAGTAAGAAAGCCAAAGAACAGAAGACTTTTTTGGATGGATTGAAGAAAGGTGACAAAGTTGTTACCATCGGCGGAATCCACGGAAAAGTGCTTAAAGTAGCCGACGATTCGTTTTTGATTGAAGTTGATGCTAGTACCAAGCTAAAAATTGAAAAATCGGCGGTTTCGTACGATTTTACGAAAGCGGCTACAACTACTGCATCAAACAATAAAAAAGAGGAAGTAGCTACTGTAGAGGAAAAGTAATAATTTAACATTATGGAAGCTCCGAAAGGCCCGGAAAACAAGTTACCGAGAAAAACCGGTTCGGTTGGAACTTCAAGAAATACAGCGATACTCGTGCTTTGCATGGGTATCGCTGCTTTTTTATGGCTACTCATTAAACTATCCGATTCGTATAACTGGCGCGTGCCTGTTACCCTCACTTACTCCAATTTGCCCGATGATAAGGTAGCTGTTAGGGAGTTGCCTACCCGAAGCGAAATAATGGTGAACGCTACGGGTTTTAAAATTATTTTAGCCCGGTTTCGTATTGTACAGATTTCGTTACCTGTTTCCTATCGCGAAAACATGAACCAGCCCTTTGTTTTGGCCAGTACACTCGAAAACGAATTAGCCGGCGATATGCCCCTAGGGTATAAGTTATTGAGTTTTTCGCCGGATACCATTTACTTGCAGTTTGAGAAAAAGACCACTAAAAAAGTACCCATTGTAATAAGCGGCACCGTATCGTATGCCAAACAATATGAGGGTAGGGGTTTGCCAGTTTTATCTCCCGATTCGGTAACGGTAAGCGGCCCCGAAAGTATATTGGATACCCTGCAGCAGTGGTATACTGAGCCCATGAAGTTTAAAGAGATTACTGAGAGTAAGAATGGCGAAATTGCCTTGCAGAAACCCTATTATAGTTCGGTATCGCTGGCACAAACCAAGGTTAAATACAATATTGAAGTGGAGCCGTTTACGCAACTTACCCGCGAAGTTGAAATTGAGCTGCTAAATGTACCTAGTAATAAGCAAATTACACCTTACCCTAAAACCGTTAAAGTGTTTGTGCATGTGGGTTTGAGTAACCTTGAAGCGGCACGGAATGCTACTCTTAAAGCTACGGCAGACTTTAAGAACATTAACATAAAACAGGATAGGTTTGTAGAGGTAAAACTAAGCGGCTACCCCAGTTTTATGAAAATTAGCAGCTTTGAGCCTTTTAACATTGAATTTATAGTGTACAACTGATGCTACTTGTAGGTATAACCGGGGGAATAGGCAGCGGTAAAAGTACCGTTTGTAAAATATTTGAGGTGCTTAGTGTGCCCATCTACTATGCCGACGACCGGGCAAAGTACCTCATGCACCACGACTTGAATCTAGTACAAGCCCTTAAAGATACCTTTGGCACCGATATTTATAAAGATGGGCAGTTGGACAGGGCATTGCTTGCCTCGCGGGTTTTTGCTGATAAAGAAGAACTAACCAAGCTGAATGCCTTGGTGCACCCAGCCGTGGCGCAAGATACCATTGCTTGGCAAATGGCACAAAGTGCAGCCCCTTATACCCTGCGAGAGGCCGCCCTGCTATTCGAAACCGGAACGTATAAGTCGCTGCACAAGGTCATTGTAGTTACCGCCCCACTAGAGGTTCGGATAGCGAGAGTAATGGGGCGCGATAATGTTACCGAGGAACAAGTAAGAGATCGTATTGCCAACCAATGGAGCGAGGAGCAGAAAGTTGCGTTGGCCGATTACATCATTTCCAACGATGGCGAAGCCGCACTTATACCGCAGGTACTTAATGTTCACAACCAATTGCTGCAAACTGCTAAAGCCGAGGGTTAAGTTAGGCTAGGGTTGAATAGTTACGGCACTGCTGGTTACGGTGTTGCTTTGGTTTCCAGCCCTATCGGTCATGTATATGCTGTAGGTCGCTGTTTCTGCTGCCCCTAATCCAATCAACCCGACCCTATCTAATACCACTGAGAGTGTACCTTTAATGGCTATGGTGCTGTTTGTAGGAGCTAACTGCTTTACCCTAAACTCATATACCACGCCGTTGCGCGAGTCGGTAAGGTATAGGTTTTTAATATCTGGGTCGTTGCTGCCTAGATCGCCATCGCCGTCTTCATAGGATAACACAAAGGTTAATGAGTCAGCAAATTGCACCGCGGTAGTTGGCGAAACGCTAACAAAGGTCAACGATGGCACATTACTTAATTCTTCATCGTCTTTGCTGCACGATGCAAAGACACTAACTATTACGCCGAGTATAACTATCCAATACTGCTTCATGGCTGTATATAAAAGCTCCAATAGGTTTTGTAAGGCAATATCATGCTGGTTGTTGGCATTTCTACTATTGGGCCAGAGGCATTGTCCTGCGTATAGTAGCGCATATAAACGATGCTTCCAGCCGCGAAATTGGATGTATTGAGGGTTGCTATCCAAAATTGACCAGCGCCGCCAAGATTCACGAACGCAGCGTTTACCTCGCTATATCCTGCTGCAGCCGTGCTAAAGTCATTTTCGTTATAAGAGGTGCGAAGCTTGTTATATAGCAACTGGTTTTGCGGCGTGTTGTCGTCAGATACAAACAGTACCAAATTGATGGTAGTGCCTGTGTTTACTATAAATGGGTTGTAGTTTATTGAATCAATCCGGTTGTTTTTCTTTGATAATTCTACCGTGTAATCCGAATTTGCTGCTAGATAATAGTCAATTCTGGGTTTAAGGTTAGGTAGCTGTTGTGTTTGGCCCATCATATCGGGGGCGCCAGCCATTATCCAAGCGGCTATGGCATCCACATAGTTTTGCTCCAGCGGCACGCCAATGTTGTCTTGTGGCATGCGGTCGTTTACACCCACAAAGCAGCAATTGGTAATGCGCTCGTGTAGCACCGAGTTTGCGGTATCGCCGGGCACTACTCTATATTGGAAGCTAGAATCTTGGTTGTTTTTTACTATTGGGTGATACACCAAAGTAGCGTAAGAGCTTTCAATGGTTCGGAAATCGGGCTCGAAATTACCATCGTGGCAACCTGGTGCAGCACAACGGGTCTCGAATATGTTCTTTTGCAGCCAGGCTAGGGTATTGGGTTGCAAGGTATCGACAGGAGCAGGCGGAGTGGTATACACCACATCGTCATAAGGGTTGTATGGTGCATCACCGGGCTTCTCGCAAGAAGCAAGCATTGCAACTGCAATTATTGCAAATATGTAGGGCAATTGTTTCATCGCGTAATGTCTATTTGAATTTTCAAATTGCTCATTTTACATTTCGTATTTAGTAAAAAGCTTCGCCCAAATGCCTGCCCGTTAATCGGCCACTAGGTATTTCGTTATTAAACCCGAGTATATTGGCTATAGTAGGTACAATATCGGTGCTTTCGCCAACTACCTGCGTTATCAATTGGTTTTGCTTTACCTTATCTGGAGGCCCAGCAATTAAGCAGAAAATCTCACGGCTGGTGTCGTCGCTGGTGTGGTCTAGCGCATAGCGGCCGTATCGATCAATAATGGTATTGGGTTGTAAGTTTCTGCCATGCTCTGGTGCTACTATCAGTATGGTGTCGTTGGCCATGCCGGGGGTACTTTGTATGGCCTCCCATAGCTTTGCTACTGCAAAATCAGCCTTGCGTATGTTGTTGGCATACCCCGTAAAGTTTTGGTGGCAAGTATCTACATCTTGCATGTTTACTACCAACAACTCGGGCTGAAATTCTTTTATCACTTTTTCTGCAAACAAAACCGTTACTTGGTCATTATTGATGCTATTTTGAGATAATCCCCAGAAGTTGTTATACTGACCAGAAACGGCATTGTCATATTCAAAGCGCAGGAACTCTTCAATGCGTTTGCGGTTGGCCAAAGTATTCGTTATTCCTGCATCTTGGGCTGTAACGTTTGTAGTAAAGCTATTGTCCATAAACTGGCGCATAGCCGCTACTTTTTCAAGCTTTACATCATCTAGCTGAATGGGGTTTTGGGGCATGCCTGTTATTATTGATGCAGGCTGGGCGTAGTTTGCACCGTACAATGCACCGTACTCTGGGTCGTCGCTAAAGTTAAGCGAAGGGTAGGGGCCAAGGCTATTGCTTATCCACCAACTGTTCAATGCAGCTTGTTCTGGGCTGCTGTGCTTGCGGTATAACTCAAATATGGTTGGATACTTAGGGCGTTGCGATAGCGAAACCGTCTCGTCATATCGGCCAGTAAGTACCGTATTATGGCCGCCGAAGTGGCCTGTTGGGCCTTGTTTGTATCTAAACTCTTTAAACAAAGTGCCCAACGTTTGAAGCCTTGCGCTGGTTGGCGCGGGTAAGCTCGTCATGCCTGGCGCAATGTCGCTACTAATGCTTTCGTTACCTACAAGCATATTGGGCATTAAGTTGCCATCGGCTTTGTGCATGCTCTCCAAATTGCGAACACCGCCTGCAAACATACAAAATACCACATGGTTGGCTATGCGGCTACCGGTGGCGGCAAACAGCCTGCCCGTTGGCAAAATGTATGGCAGCGTAACAGCACCAGCTGCCATGGCACTTTTCAATATGAAATCTCTTCTTTTCATGTGGGCAGATTTAATAGTACCGGTATTCGTCGCTGGTGAGCATGGCAAAATAAAACATATCGGGTGTTATGGTAGGGTCGTCGTTTAGCACTTTCTGAAAATGCCAAAGCTCAAACTCATCGGGCTTGCGGGCTAAAAACTTAATGTAGGCATCGGTTATAAACTTAGTAACGTCTGCATCCATTACGGTTTTTGTTGGTACATCGGCACCGGGTACGTTCAAAAAGCTTTTAATGATCATTTGCTCAATGAGTTTCTGGTCGCCAAAGGCTAAATAAGGCGCCAGTAATAGGTCTAAGCTATTGCGGTCAATGCCAGTGCCAAAAATATCGGAATAGGCAATGGCTATAAATTCTGTTTGCGATTTTACGTTTACTTTGTCGCCTTTCTCTTGGTTTACTTTTACATCATTTACCTCATAAACGTATAGCTCTTCCTTTTTGCACGAAGTAAAAGCTAACGCAAACAATAGCGTAGTAAGTAACCCAAATGACCCAATGCTGTTTTGTTTAAAAGCCTGCATATTCATTGGTTGAAAGGAGTTCGCGGAAGAATATTTTTTGGTTGCCAGTTTGGCGATATAAGTTGGTGTAGTATGCCAGTTCTTGAGTTGATGCTTCTCGATAAAGGAACCTATTAAAAGCCCACCGCACTTGCCCTTCGTAATAAGCATCAGTATTGAAGAAAATATTGTTGAAATCAAACTTGCTTTCGCCGCTGTTTAAAAAGATAACAGACTCAAACCCATCTACCATTTTTATTCCCTCTGTAAGTTCCGAGGTGGTTGGGTAGCGCAACAAGAAATGGTCAAACACAGAGCGCACGTAATTTTCTGAACCCATGTTTATCTCATCATAAACAAAATTGTTTACCATGCGGTTGTGCATGGTGCTGATGTCAATAGTGCCATTAAGTAAATCAACAGGTATGGCCAAAAGCTTTTCTAATCCACTAATTACGGTATCATAAATTGCATAATTGGCTACATTGTTTGGGTCCTGGCGGAGCGATTGCACTTGACCTAGATAAAAACTGTACAAAGCCGTATCCCAGGTGTTGAGTAAAAGCGCACCGTCGTTTAAGTATGTTTTTATCAAAAACTCGTCTTGGTTCAATATATCATCTAGTATCAGTTTTCTGCTGCCTGAATTTAAGCTACTATCCCTCAGGGTTTGAACTGCTGTTGAAAGTTCGGTGCCATTCGGTTCGCGCCCAAGAAGGCTGATGTAGCACTTGTTTATGTAGGCTTCGAGCTTTAGTGTTGAAACAGACGTATCGGGTGGTGCCTCGTTGTCGGGCACGTACACGTTCTCTTTTTTGGTACAGCCCATTACAAAAAGACTTACGAATAGCGCAAGGATAAAGGCACGTGGTGCAGTAGCTGGCATACTATGGTTGGATTAGCTGGTACTAAAGATAACTAAATTAACAAAATAGAAAAGCTATCTTTTGAATAGACTTTCAATTGATTGCCAAGGTTTAACGGACAGCTAATAAAAAAATGAAAGCGCAACTAGTTTATGCTGCGATAATGCTATAAAAGCAATAGGAGGGAAACAAAGCTTAAATGTGCAACTTCTCTTTTTTGGCCAAAAGCTCAGCTTCAGTTTCGCGAACATCTGGGTCGGGTACGCAGCAATCAACTGGGCAAACGGCAGCACATTGTGGCTCTTCGTGAAAACCTACGCACTCGGTGCACTTATCCGGAACGATATAATAGTAGTCTTCTGATACGGGGGCAAATTTTTGATCGGGCTGGGCAACGGTACCATCCATAAGCGTAACTGGGCCGCCAAGTTCAGTACCATCTGATAATTTCCACTCTACACCGCCTTCGTATATTGCATTATTGGGGCACTCTGGTTCGCAAGCACCGCAGTTTATACATTCGTCAGTTATAATAATAGCCATGTGGCAAAGTTAGGTATTAGTTAATTGGTTGAGTAGTTAATCATTAAAATTATGTCACTTAAACGGATGAAGGCTGCTAATGGTTGCAACGTTGGTCAATTTATTGCTACAACTTAATAAGCCATTCAATAGTGTTTACATCATCGGCATAATCCCAAAGCTCGGGTTGTTGGGCTTGCCCAAAAGGTATCATTTTGGCACCCACCTCGGCGCGGCCTACCACACATTGTATTTGGGCACGTTTTAGTCTTATATCCAATGCTACTTCTTCGAGGTTTTTGTAGTACTGGTAGTGCAAGGTGCTTACTGGTGAGGCAATATCCTCATGTTCGCGCAGCATAATAAAATCGTTGCTCAAATGCTGGGTGTTGTTCATTAGCAGCAACGTTCGGTTGTAATCATAGTTGTTTTTGTACTTGTCTTGGTCCATGGTTTTAGCGAAAGGCTCTAAAGCCTCAAACAATGGCCTAAACTCATAATCCATCGGCACGTATATTTTCGATACATTGCGACAACCTAGCCCATAGTATTGAAAAACATCATTGCCCAGCAATGCCATTTCGGCATTAGTTTCTTTACCTGTAAGCACCGCTACCGAGCTACGGTTTTTGCGGATGATGTTGGAGTATTTGCCAAAGTAATACTCAAAGTAGCGCGAGGTATTATTGCCTCCAGTGGCTATTACGCCATCAAAACCTTTCAGCATTTCTACAACTTCAACTTGTTCTTTAAATCGTGGTTCGATGGCAAATAAGTTGTTGATTAAGAACATGGTTAAGGCCGTATCCTTACTGCTCAACTTTACCTGAGCTTTGTTGCCAGTAATCAAAACACTCAACACATCATGAAAGCCCACCAGCGGTACATTGCCTGCCAAAGTAAGGCCGACAGTTTTGGGTTGGTGCTTTTCAATTTTTACTTGATAAGGTGCCAACCACTGCATTAGTTTTTCCTTGTTCAAATAGTTTAACCCAACAGCTTTTACCATGTGGTAGCTGTTGTCGGTAGTAAACCAGCGGTTTTGGTAGTAGGCTAGTAAAATGGCCTCGTCTAGTGCTTCACCACCTTGGTTTACCGTATCGCCAAGCTTGGCAAAGGCTTCTATTCTTTCTGTTAAGGTCATTGGTGGTTTTTCATTTATCGGTAAATACCCCTTTGGTTTAGCCATTTGCGGTATTTGCGGGCATTTTCAATGTGCTGGGCATTGGTTTTGGCAAATACGTGGCCAATCTCGTTGTTGGGCTTGGCGCACATATATAGGTAGTCGTGGCTTTCGGCATTCAACACGGCATCAATGGCATTGATGGATGGTGTGCAAATGGGTCCGGGTGGCAAGCCTGCATACACATAGGTATTGTACGGCGAATTGTATTCCAAATCGGTATATAGCACGCGCCTTGCTCCAAAGTTTTGGGTGGCAAACTTTACGGTCGGGTCGGCTTGCAGCTTCATGTTGGTATTGAGCCTATTGATGTACAAGCCTGCAATAACGGGTCTTTCGGCCTTTATCTCTGATTCTTCTTCAACTATAGAGGCCAGCACAATTACTTGCAGAGGCGTTAGCCCTTTTGCTTTTGCTTGATTTAGCCGTATTTCGGTCCAAAAGGCATCATATTCCTTCTTCATGCGCTCTAAAAACTTATCGGCGCTGGTGTTCCAATAAAACTCAAAGGTATTGGGTATAAAAATGGATAACACATTGGTGCTGCTTAGCCCCAATGCGCCTAGCTTTTGTTCGTCGTTCAACAACTGTAGTATCGATAGCGAATCAGCTTCTAGCTTTTGTGAAATCCAACCAGCAACTTCTTCTTTGCTGCGGGCTTTGCGGGTGGTTAATTTTACAGGCGTTTGCCTACCCGAGCGAAGCGCCCATACTAGCTCGTAATTGCTAGCAGGGTTGGTAAAAACATACCTGCCAGGGTTTATGTGCTCATCAAGGCTCATTACCGCGGCTAGGCTGCTAAACGACTCGCTATTTATTAGGTGTCCATCCGCCAACTTATCCAGCAATTGGTTATAGTCTGATCCGGTAGGCACCGTAATTACATGTGTCTCGCCCGGCTGGCCTTGAAGGTTGTTTATGTATACCAATCGGTAGTATTGCCAACCTATAAGTGCAACTGCTACTAAAGCCAATAAAACACCAATCAACCACTTTTTCATATACTGCGTATCATTTGCAATAATTGCCTGCCTTTCTCGCTGGCAGGGTTTACGTTCATCAATCGGTTGGCCCAATCGCGGGCCTTATCTTTTTCCTTCAACTCAATATAGAGTATAGTGCGGTTTACCAATGCTTGCTCATAATCAGGGTCGAGGGCCAATGCGTTGCCCAATAAGGCATCCGCTTGGTTCCAGTTAAACTCCAGCATATACAAGTAGGCAAGGTTGGTATATGCTTCTTTAGCATTGGGATACAGTGCCAGCAGCTGCTCATACACTAGTTTTGCCTCGGCATTTTTGCCAGTTAGCACCAAAGTTGAGGCTTTTTTGTTTAACAATTCTAGGTTAAAGGGCTCCAATTGCACGGCTCTATTAAAATAGCTTTGGGCTACCGAAAGGTTCCTTTGTTGAAAATGGGCCTCGCCGATTCGGTACACGGTCCATTTATCTTTTATACTCTCGGGTTTCAATTGCCCTGATACCTTTATTACCTCGGCAAAATTACCTTTCAAGTAGTGATAATGCACCGCAAGTTTTAGGTAATCTTTATCGGTCGTTTTCAGCTGCTGCAGTAGCTTATATGCCGAGTCGAGCACATAGCCTTTGGAACTGTATTTCTCATAAAAATCGAGATAGGCCGCCATTTTGTTTGGCAGGGCAGGGGTGGGGTCGGTTAAGCATTCTAAGCCAATAAACTGGCGCACATTGGCTACCTCATCAACGCTCAAGGTGCTGGCAGGCTTATACTCCTTACGTATGTTGTGGTCGGTAATGGTTACATGCGGTATATCAATACTTCCTGAGCGCGGCATATGGCAACCTACACAATTATTGTTGGCGGCAGTCAATTCGGCTTCGGGGGCGCTGCAAAGTTTCTGCGATTGGGCATTGGCATTGCTTTGGTGGCAATTGGTGCACTTTACGTTAAAATCTTCCTTTTTGCCTGCACGCACACTTACGTGGGGGTTGTGGCAGGTTATGCAGGTCATTTCGGTTTGCAGGTAACACTGGCTCATGCGCAACCTATCTGCTTGCGATGCCATAATAAAATCGTTTTCGCCGCCTTGGTACCTGGGCAAGTACACGTTCATTACCTCTTTTAGGTGCATGGCAGGTTTAAAATCGTCCCAGTTTTTATCATCTTGCAGCACTGCCACGCCCTGCAAGTGGCAGCGTTGGCAAAGGCTCATTTGTAGGTCTTTGTTTAGGCGGCGTGGGTTTACAATGGTGTAGTCGGCCTCTTTGGTCGTATCCACGATAATGCCAGCCAGTTTTTCTTTTACGTGCAGTTCGCCCGGGCCGTGGCAGCGCTCGCAATCAATTCCCACGGGTACTTGCTTGTACTGGTTTACCGAGCCTTCTACAAACTCGGGCAAGCCGTTGTGGCAGGTCATGCACTCATGCCCTATAACCCTGCTAAAGCGCGAGTTGAAACCACCCTCAAAACCGGGTGCCATATCCCAATACTTTTCTTGGGTGTAAAAAGTAATGGGTGCTTGAAACACAAAGCCATTTACGTTGTACAAATGGGAGTTGGTGTGATGCCCTGAGCCTATCACATAGCTTACGTGCTGTATGCGGCTGTGTACGGTATCGCCATCAACTACGCGGTACTCGCGCACAAACATGCTATCGTTTTGCCAATAGGGATGATAATATAGGTTATTGGCAGTATCGTACACGGCGGTGTGGGGCTCAAAGGTAGCGGCGCTTTTTTCTCGGGTAGCCAGGCCAAACGATTGGCCCATGCCCGTTTGCATGTAGCTGTTGTAAATATCGGTATGGCAGCTTTTGCATTGGTCCATGCCCACATATTTTACCGAATCCTGTAGATTAAGGAACGGCGATGTTTCGCTGGTTTGGGTAGTGGTGTTGGTATCGCAATAACTTACGGATACCACTAGAGCGCCCAAGAGCAAAAACAATAACCAGCGATATGTGCGGTGCATGTTGTAAAGATAAGGCAAAAGCCAATATCGGACGGAGGTTTACAGTAAAACTCTTAACAGCTTTTAGCGGGTAGAGTAAATGTGGTACTGCACTGAATAAACAATTGAATACGAACTATAATTTTATGTATTGCATATAGAGTATAACTGTATCTGAGTATCATCATGATATTTGTATTGACGGAAGCTTTGTTTACTGAAAAAAATGCTACATTTAAGACAGCCCGTGTTAACCTGATATTAAGCTTATTGTAATTTAAATGTAAAGAATGCATTACCTTTCCTCACACCAGGCATTTTATAGGTCGAAACTTCCATTTTTCCTGTTCTTGGTTGCTGCAACGTTTACTCAATTTTTTTGGGGAGCGGCAACTTTGAAAGCTCAGTGTAACCTTGATTCGTTATTTATAGCAACTAGCGCTTGCGATAGTTTAGGAAATTACACAACAACAGGGGAGATTTATTTTACCAACCCGCTCACAACCGGAACGCTTCTAATTACTGATTGCAATGGCAATTTCGATTCGTATCCAGCAGCGTCTGTGGTTAGCCCTCAACCATTTCTAATTACTGGCCAAATAGCAGATAGTTTGCCTTGCAATATTACTGTTGTTTTTAGCGACGATTTGACTTGTACCCAAACAATTCCCTACACGGCACCTGCTTGTTTAGGCTGTTTTTTTACTAGTATTTCAGACAGTACGGGTATTTGCAATGGCACAAATAATCTCTTTCCTCGATTTGGATCGGTATCGTTTTTAAATGCGCCTACCACTGGATTATTGATAGTTAGAGATTGTAACGGCTATGCTGATACTCTTTTTCCCCCATTTACCTCGCCCGCCAACTTCTCTATCTTGTCAAATTCTGATGGCACGGTTGGTTGCCTAATGACCGCCTTTTTTACCGCCGATACCTCGTGTAGTATTGCTAGCATCAATAACAATCAACAAGGCTGCTTATGTGTGGCAAATGCAGGTACCTTTACAGGCAGTATAGCAGGCGATGGCATTATTCCTTACAAGCTTTGTTTCGGCGACCAGTTTACCATGACCTCTAATGGCAATTTGGTGCCTCCCGGTATTGCCAATAATCCCCCTATCAATACCATTAACCCCAATGCTGCCTACAGGCCGGGCCTTGGTTATTTGGTGTACCAATGCCCACCAACGGTTTTGCCCCAAAACCCTTTGTTCGATGCTTTTGGCAACCCTACCGATCCGTGTTTGCTCGGGTTTACGGGTTTTATTGGCAATTCGTTTACGGAGCTTAACTTTTTGGGTGCTCCGTCATACGTGGGCACTTACACCAACAATACGGCATACTATGTGGCTATAACGTTTTACGATACCGTGGAGCTATACTACAGTTTTGTTAACACCACGCTCAACTGCTATTCAATGAGTGCACCATTTGCAGTGCAGTATTTGCCACAGGTAGTTACATCCAATCCAACCACCAATTGTTTGGATAGCAGCTTTTCGGTGAGGGTAAATGGTGGCTTGCCTGCTATTGATGGCTCGGTGTTTACAGCCACTAATCTGCTCCCCGCAACAGCATCATTTGTAAATGATACTGCTTTGAATGGCGGAACTATTCGGATTAATGGTTTGCGTAATGGCGATATTTATTCTTTTGATATTAGCGATGTTAATGGATGTGCTATCACGGTTACGGGTGGTCCGTTTGTTGGGTTACCCAATGCAAATGCAGGCGCTAACGATACTGTGTGCGGTGCATTGAGTTATACTTTATCGCCAGTGCCTAGCTTTGGCACCGGCACTTGGTCGGGGCCAGGGGGCGTATCTTTTGCACCAAACGCCAATGCCGCAAATGCCACCGTAACGGTTCCTTCGGCTGGCGTTTATAGCTTGGTATGGACCGAAAGCACAGGCGCACCTTGTACCACCAGAGATACTGTTTTAATCAGCTTTTCTAATCCATCGCTTGCTACAGTTAGCACTCAAGCAAACTGCGGACAAAACGATGGTAGCATTACAGCCACCGCATCGGGTGGCAATGCTCCATACCAGTTTAGTATCGATACGGGCATCACCTTTCAAGGCACAGGCGCATTCAATAATTTATTGGCTGGTAACTACAGTATTCTCGCAACCGATGCCTTTAATTGTAGTGTTACGGCAACGGAAACGGTTGCCAATTTTCAAGTTTTCCCAGTTTTAACGCCAGCAGGGCCATTTTGTATAGGCAACCCAGCCGTTTCGCTTGTTGGCACGCCAAGTGGCGGCGTATGGCGCGGTGCAGGTATCACCGATTCAATAGCGGGTATTTTCAATCCGAATACGGCAGGTGCTGGTACCGCAAGGGTGTATTATGTAGTATGCAATGGTTTTGGTATCGATAGTATCGATATTGTGGTAAACGCACTCGACTCAGCGGACTTTGCCTATCCTGCATCAACTTTTTGCAGCGATGATGCCAACCCTGCGCCAACTTTAAGTGCTACCCCTGGTGGCGTTTTTAGCATAAACAATGGCGGTATAATTGATGCGAACATTGGGATAGTAAATATTGCCGCCTCTGGTGTGGGTAATTTTAGTGTAACATATACCACACAAGGCAGTTGCCCAACAACCAATACCGAAACGATTGCCATTGTTGCCAGGGCAAACCCTGTTATTACCCCTGCTGGGCCATTTTGCGTAAACAGTGGTAGCGTGGTGCTTTCGGCTTCGGTGCCCAATGGCGTGTGGAGTGGGCAAGGGGTAACCTCGCCCAATACGGGTGTGTTCAATCCGCAAATTGCTGGGGTGGGCATTCACCAAATTGTGTATACCGTTAGCGGTATTTGCGGCGCTGCCGATACTGTTGATATTGAAGTATTAGCTATAGACGATGCTACCTTTGCATACGCAACCAACAGCTTTTGTATCCTCGAAACCAACCCAATACCTAGTATTACTGGCACCCCAGGCGGTGTGTTCGCTATGAGCAACTCGGGTACCATTGATGCAGCAACAGGCGCCATTGACTTACCATCGAGTGGCAGTGGTAGTTTCACCATTACCTATACCACGCAAGGAGCTTGTCCTACTTCTTCCATTCAGAATATTGATATTGCCGACCAGCTGATAGTTGCTATTCAGCCAGTGCCAACACTTTGCAATAATGATGGTGCGGTTAATTTAACCGCAAACCAACCGGGCGGCATCTGGAGCGGAACGGGCATTACCGACTCAATTTTGGGTGTGTTTAATACCATAACCTCGGGTGTTGGCAGCTTTACGGTAACCTATACTGTGCCTGGGCTTTGCGGCAATAGCGATGATTTGACTATACAAGTTGAAGCAAATGATGAAGTAGCTATTGCATACGATAGCACCTTATACTGCGTACTTACCGAAGAGATACTGCCCATACAAACAGGTACAGTTGGTGGTGCATACTCCATAAATAATAGTGGCACTATTGATGCCAATACTGGTGCTATTGCAGTAAATAACCAATTAGAAGGCAACTATACCGTAACGTATGCCACTAATGGTAATTGCCCCGCCGATGTCGATTTTGAGCTTGAAATACGCTCCGATATTTGCCCGAGGGTACTTTATGTACCGAACGTATTTACCCCGAACGGTGATGGCGTAAACGATTTGTTTTTTGCCTATACAGAGGGTTTGAAGACTTTTAAACTGATTGTATGCGATAGGTGGGGCGAGAAGGTTTTTGAAACTACCGATGTGTATGAAGGGTGGGACGGAACCTATAAAGGCGTACTAATGCCACCGGGTGTATTTGTGTATTACATCGACGCGACTTTTATTGGAGACATTAAGCCACTAGGCTACATTGAAAGTGCCAAGGGTAGCGTAACGCTTTTGCGATAAATAGGTTAGCTATACAGTAAGTTGTAGTCGTGTTTGTTTTCTACAGATATAAGGTCCCGCTGCGACTTTGCAACTCCGTAGGAGTAAAATGTCTGTAGAAAACCATAGCCAACTACCTTAGCTCCTTAGGAGCTTAACGTTTTTAAGAACCCGCTATTTTTAAAGTAGCTAATCGCTATATCGAGATGCACCGAAAACGAAAAAGGCCATACTGCGAGGTATAGCCTTCATTCGTGCACTTGTAGGGATTATTACATGAGGGCTTCGCCGTTCGAACCCCAAACCTTCTTATCCGTGGTGAGATGCTCTATGCGGTAAAACAAAAAAGCCCTGCTTTTCAGCAAGGCTTCTTGTGCACTTGTAGGGATTCGAACCCCAAACCTTCTCATCCGTAGTGAGATGCTCTATCCAATTGAGCTACAAATGCATTCTCTTGATAAACAATATTGTTAACTAGTCAATCTTAATTTTAGTTCGAGCATCTTCAGAAATCCTTACTGGCATTAAGTATTGCTTCGCCAAGTAAGTATCCAATTGAGCTACAAATGCCTTTTCCTAATCGCTTAGGGAATGCAAATATCGGAAACTTTCATTTATTTATTGTCATTTCCTGGAGATTTTTTTTGTCCGCCTCCTTCGCGGCCGAATCCTTCACGCATATTTGTGTCGGCCTCAATGTTTTTCATACGGTAATAATCCATTACCCCCAAGTTGCCAGAGCGGAACGCTTCGGCTATTGCCTGAGGAATTTCAGCTTCTGCCAAAATTACTTTCGCACGGGCTTCTTGGGCTTTGGCTTTCATTTCTTGCTCTAAGGCTACCGCCATAGCCCTGCGCTCTTCGGCACGGGCTTGTGCAATGTTTTTGTCGGCAATGGCTTGGTCGGTTTGTAGCACTGCACCAATGTTTTTGCCAATATCTACATCGGCTATGTCAATAGACAGAATCTCGAAAGCGGTACCGCTATCCAATCCTTTAGCCAATACAGCTTTCGAAATCAAATCAGGGTTTTCCAAAACCGTTTTGTGTGATGCTGCTGAGCCGATAGAAGATACAACCCCTTCGCCAACGCGGGCAAGCACGGTTTCTTCACCAGCACCACCTACCAATTGTTTGATGTTGGCACGAACCGTTACACGCGCTTTGGCAATCAATTGAATACCATCTTTTGCAACCGCAGTTACCGGAGGGGTATCAATAACCTTAGGGTTAACGCTCATTTGCACCGCTTGAAACACATCGCGACCAGCCAAATCAATAGCGGTAGCTGCTTTAAAATCAAGCTCAATGTTTGCTTTTTGTGCCGAGATAAGTGCATTTACCACGTTTACCACATGTCCGCCCGCCAGGTAGTGTGCTTCCAAATCGTTGCGGGTAAGGCTTAAGCCTGCTTTGTGCGAGGTAATCAAGGCATTTACTATTACGGTAGGCGGCACCTTGCGTATGCGCATAAACACGAGCTGTATTAAGCTTACGTTTACGCCCGATAAGAGGGCCGAAATCCATAATGGAAAGGGCACAAAGTATAAGAATACGATGAGGCCTACCAGTACGGCAAATACAATTACTATTAGTTCCATATTAGTTGGTTAGTGGTTTTACAATTATTTTATTGCCATTTATTTTAATAACTTCAATACGGGTATCCACGTCAATCATTTCGCCTTGCGAAAAAACGGCAAACCGTTTATTGTTTATTAAGGCCTTTCCCTCGGGCCGCAAGCTTCCCAAAGTTACGCCTTCATCGCCAACATTTACCACTCCAGCTTCAAGTACATTTACTTGACCGTCTATTACGTCGTAAAGCGAGTATTTTTTACTTCGCAATACTTTATAGGCCCAATATAACAAAATTATGGTAGCTACCGAGGTGCCAGCAAGTGTATAATGCCCTATCAGGGGGTTGGGTTGAGTACTGTAGGCCAGCACTACGCCGGTACCCATAAGTATACCGCCAACGGCACCCACAACGGTAGTGCCGGGTATTACCAGTATTTCCAGCACTACCAATAGTATGCCGAGCACAATAACTGCTAATACCAAATAAATATCCATCGTTTAATCTTTAAGCCTTACCAATACCAATCTGGTTTCAATGTTGCCCGATTTGCCGTTCAACTCCAAAGTATCGCTGCCTTTATGGGTCATCAAGTAGCTTTGCGATTTGCCGTCTTTATAGTTAAAAAACAGTGTATCGCCTTGTACGTTCCACTTTTCGGTATTCGATTGGTCGCCGTACTTTACTGTAAATACATCATTTTCCTGAAAATCGATAACCGGGTTGCCCATAGTGGCAATATCAACCACACTGCCTGCCATCGTCCATTCGGAATAGTTCCACTTACCTTTTAAATCGGTATTTACGGCTGTTTCGCAAGCCATAAACAATCCACATACTACGGTTGCCAATATTGTGGCCTTGGCACTGAAAATCTTCATCCTTTAAATCTTTATTTCATAAGTTTGAACTAAACTAGCTTAGTAAACTGAAAGCACCAAATATAGGCTAGTGATAATTTGCACATATTAAGCACACCCATGAAGATAGAACTTTGGCTTAACGGAAAAACAGAGCCTTATGTAGCCGAAAGTTGCGAGCGGTTTTTTAAAAGGCTGAAGCATTACACTACATTTCAATTGGTTGAGATACCCGAACCCAAGCGGAAAGGCAACACTGACCCCAGAGTGTTGAAACAGCAAGAAGCCCAATTGTTGTTGCCCAAAATTGAGCTTGGCGATTATTTGGTTTTATTGGACGAAAAAGGGAAAGAATATGCCAGCGAAGCCTTTGCTGGCCACCTAGAGAAATGGATGGGCAGCGGGCGCAAGCGTATTATTTTTATTGTTGGTGGCCCTTTTGGTTTTGATGATACCGTTTATGCGCGTGCCGATGAAACGCTATCTTTGAGCAAAATGACCTTTTCGCACCAAGTAATACGGGTAATATTTCTGGAGCAGTTGTATCGGGCATTTACTATTATAAACAACGAACCGTACCACCATGCTTAGTTTGCAACATCCGTATATAACGTATGCAATAATGGGGCTTACCATATTGCTATCATACCAAGCAAATACCGATGCATCCTTTAAACAGAAGATGATTTTTTACCCATATGCCATCAAACGCCGGGGTGAGTATTACCGTTTTCTTACTGGTGGGTTGATACATGCCGATTGGCTGCACCTTGGCATGAACATGTATGTGCTGTTTATGTTTGGCCAATTGGCTGAGTTTTATTTTATGTCCCAGTTTGGTGCGTTGGGTTGGTTTTTATACCCAGCTATGTACTTTCTTGCCATCCCTATTGCTGAAACCTATTCGTATGTTAAGCATCATGATAATGCCTATTACATGAGTCTTGGTGCCAGTGGCGCGGTATCGGCAGTGGTATTTGCCAGTATCTTGTTCAATCCTTTAGCCGAAATGGGCATTATTCTTGTCCCGTTTTTCATCCCTGGTTTTATAATGGGTACGCTATACTTAATATACTCCAACGTAATGGCAGAGCGCGGCAACGACAATATTGGCCACAATGCCCACTTTTATGGGGCTATTTTCGGGCTGTTGTTTCCGGCCATGTTTAAGCCTAAATTGTTCATTCACTTTCTCGATCAGATACAACAATGGCTTTCAAACCTATAATAGACCTCCGCAGCGATACCGTAACCAAACCAACCGAGGGCATGCGCCGCGCTATGCACAATGCTCCACTCGGCGACGATGTATTTGGCGAAGACCCAACCGTAAATGCCTTAGAGCAGCGCTTAGCTAATATGTTTGGCTTTGAGGCAGGTTTGTTTTGCCCCAGCGGCACCATGACCAACCAAATTGGTATTAAGGCCCATACCCAACCGCTACAAGAAATTATCTGTCACCGAGAGAGCCATATATACTGTTACGAAGGTGGCGGCATGGCTTTCAACTCTCAGCTATCCAC
This sequence comes from Sphingobacteriales bacterium, assembly GCA_027486795.1. Taxonomy (GTDB): domain Bacteria; phylum Bacteroidota; class Bacteroidia; order Chitinophagales; family CAIOSU01; genus CAIOSU01. The sequence continues at coordinate 87,730 of JAIXOI010000028.1, forward strand.
CCGCTTGCTTACGGGCAATAGGGGCCTGATTACAGCGCAGCAGGTATTGGATAATATTAACGAGGAGAACGTGCATAAGCCCATAACCAGTATAGTGGCGCAAGAGAATACCAGCAACCGCGAAGGTGGCGCGGTGCACCGAGTGAGCGAATACCAAAAAGTGTACGAGGTATGCCAGCAGCATGGCCTTAAGCACCACCTAGATGGTGCAAGATTGTTTAATGCATTAGCAGTAACTGGCGATGCGCCAGCAAGTTATGGCAAGGCATTCGATTCCATATCCATTTGCCTATCCAAGGGTTTGGGTGCGCCCGTGGGTTCGGTATTGGTGGGCAATACTGATTTTATAAAGCTATCAAGGCGTATACGCAAAGTGTTTGGCGGCGGCATGAGGCAAGCTGGCGTAATAGCAGCAGCGGGTTTGTATGCCCTCGATAACCATATTGAGCGAATAGCAGACGACCACCGCAGGGCTAAACTGCTAGAGGAAACCCTAAAATCGTTGAACTACATTGCGGAGGTTTTTCCGGTGGATAGCAACTTGGTGATATTTAGGCTTGCCGACCAAGTATTGGCGGATAGTTTCATAGCAAAGCTAAAAGCAGAGGGCATTTTGGCCATTAACATGGGTCCTCAGTTAGTTCGCTTTGTAACCCACTTGGATGTAGATGATGCCGCTATTGATACGGTTTGTACTACGCTAAAAACGCTCGCGTAGTTTTTGCGTGTTACTAACTTTATACGTTGCACAATATTATTTATCTATATTTGGCTGTAACGTACCCCTAAATGCAGCATAAGGTTTACTTGTTTTTGCTACCCGTGTGCATGGCCTTATCGTGTGTTGAAAACGAACACAGCAACGATTTGGATGACTGCTATGGAGTGCTCGTAAACGATGGTGCTGCTGCCCCTGCAAAAACAAACAGAACCACCTTACTAGCTATTGAAGATGTGGAAGTATTGAGCGCGCGAAAGGTTAAGGACACTTACTCAAACTACTTTAAACAGTACAGGGTGTTGTGCAAAGATTGGAAGCTGAACAAAGCCACAGTTGCCAACATACTTGAAAATAGTAAAATAATTGATGGGCACGATTACCACAACCGGTATAAAAGAATGCCTTGCTACATTATTGGCGAAGCTATCATTAACTGCAACATCAAAGCAAAGTATGAGTTAAATGCCGGTGCTTCGGCAGTGTTGTTCCTGCCCGATACAGCTTACCACTTGGGTTACATTGGCACACAGCATTTTTTGGTTTACCGAGCCGAGAATGATTAGTAAACCAAGCTAATACAAATAAAAAAGGAAGCGCCACTCCCATAACGCTTCCTTCTTACCCACTTGCGCAGGAAAACTACTACTCTGGTTCGGGCAACACATTGCCCTTTATAGTGAGCGTAACCGTTCCATTGCTGGCATTAGAGTTAACGGTTACGGTTTTGCTAAACTGACCAACCCTGTTGGTGGCATATTTTACTTTTATCACTCCCGTTTTTCCTGGAGCTATTATTTCTTTTGGGCACTTGGGTACAGTGCAGCCACAAGAACCCGCACAAGTGCTTATCAATAAATCTTGCTTGCCGGTGTTCTTGAATTTAAACTCCCGGTACCCATCGGCGTTATGCGCTATGGTGCCGTAATCTATCACTAAGCTTTCGAAGGTGATGACAGGGGCCTTGGCCGGTGCGGGGCCAGCCATCGGTTTTACCTGTGCCAACAACATGCCTGCGGTAAAAGTCATTAGTAACAATATGGAGTTTATTTTCTTCATGCTTTTTAACCGTTCTTAGCTAATGTATTTAAAGTTACAACCCCAATTGCTAACCTGTATGCCCATTAACATGTCTTAGCATTATTTAACGGTTGCTCATTTATTTTAACACTTGCCTAAAAAGAAAAAGGGAATGTCCTCTCCCAGAACATTCCCTCCGTCGTTTTCCCGTCAGGCAAATAGACTTTAAATCTTAGTCTGGCAATACGTTACCTTTTATGGTAAGCGTAATGGTGCCATTGGTAGCATTTGAGTTTACGGTTACGTTTTTAGTAAACTGGCCAACACGGTCAGTAGCATACTTAACTTTTACCACACCGCTTTCGCCTGGGCCATAAACTTCTTTAGGACATTCAGGCACAGTGCAACCGCATGAACCAGAGCAGCTAGCGATAATCAAATCTTCGCTACCCGTGTTGGTAAACTTAAATTCGCGGTTTCCATCCGCATTGTGTGCAATGGTACCATAGTCAAGCACTAGGCTTTGGAAAGTGATAACCGGTCCTTTGGCCAATACAGGGCTTGTGGAGGTTTTAACTTGGGCCGACATGATGCCAGCGGTAAAAATCATTAATACCAGTAGGCTGTAGATTTTTTTCATAGCTGTAATTAACTTTTTACAATTAGGTAAACAAAAATAATGAAATTAAATTCAACAAACAGCAATCGTTTTTATTTCAATTTCTATTTCTCAAATTACATGCCAGTTTGGTAAAGATTGCTAATTTAATATTGAACGCTATAACTTGCAGCAGTTTTGCCTGTCATTTATGAATTATTAACGTTTACTCTTCTTCTCATAAAGTATACCAGTGCACCCAAGGTGCCTATACAACCCAATATGGTAAGTGCATAATTAAATTGTATAAAAAAACTAAGCCAGCTTAAGTCTTTGTTGCCCAGCTCTTTAAACAGCAATACACTTACACTACCCAAATAGCCAAACGAATCGGCGAGGTAAATGAGGAAACCCGCAGTGCTGACGTATTTATAGTGGGCTATCATGCGCTCAAAAAGCAGGCAATTGAACGGAATATAGGCCATATAGGTAGCAAAGCCAGTTAACGATATCCAAACCAATGGGCTAATGGCCCCCGATTGGTAGGCAAATGTGCTAAGGCCTGCCAGTAAAAGACCAGAAAAAATAACCCAGTGGTTTACCAAAAAGGCGCGTTTGTTGTCTTTAATGAACATAATAGTGCCCAAAAACAACAACACACCCAACGTAACTGGCAGCTCGGTTTTGGTAAAAATGTCAGGTTGGTCGGCATAGCCCAATGAATCTAAAATATTGCTCATGAAATTGTCCCTAAAATCGCGGAAAGCGGTTAGGATAGTATAAGTAACTATAAGCAATACCAACCCAGGAGCAAAGGCCGTAAAAAACGCCCATCGCTGCTTGCCGTTCATGGGTTCGCGTTTGGTACGCAATTTAACATCTTCGGCGCTCGGCTCAGGTACTTGGTTTAGCAACCAAACAAAGAGCATAAGTGGCAACAAATACACCAAGCCCGAAAAAAATGGCATCCAAGCAATAGAAATTTGTGCGGTTATCAGTTCTGTTTCAATCCATTTGCCTACGGTTTTGGCAAAGCCCGAAGCAAATATAAAGCTGGCACAAAGGCCTACGCCCATTATTTCGGTAAACTTGCGCCCCTCTAGGTAGCTAAACACCAGCCCCCATATCATTCCTAGCGGTATACCATTGAGGAACATAAACAACGGTTTCAGTTTCATAGGTGCGGCACCAAAGCCCAAAAGTGCCAGTTCGGCCAGCAGCACAATACCCACAATGGCTATAGCACGGCGGTTTTTGCCCATTTCGCTTACCACTTTTATACCCACAAACTTCGATAAGGTGTAGCCCAGCACTTGGCTTATAACAATGAACGATTTAAAGCTCAGCCCCAATATTTCTGGAAAATCTTTGTACCCAGCAGCGGTAAATGGCTTTCGGAAACCATACATGGCAGAGTAGGTGCTAAAGGCAGCAAAAGTGGCTACCACCATGAGCAGCCAACCGTTTTGGCTCATGGCTCTTGTAAGGGCATTGGGTTGCTTAATGGTCATAGTATAATTCCTTTGGTGGTCAATGGCTTGTCTTGCCAACTATGTTCTTTAAAAATTCGTACCTCCTTATAGCCAGCATTTAAAACAATTTGCGCTGCGGCCTCAAACTCGCCAGTTATCTCCCTTGGGTGGTGACTATCGCTGTTTATCATAACCGGTATTCCTAGGCGGTTGGCCTCTTTTAGTACCCAAGCGCTAGGGTAGGGTTCATCGCTTAGCTTTTTATATATGCCACGGGTGTTTACTTCCATTACCACTCCTGTTTTTGAAGCAAGCTCTAGCGTTTCTATTACGGCATCGCGATACCAGCCTGCTGTTTCTTGAAAGTGCAGCTTGGCTTTGTTGTGCATTTTTATCTTGTCCAAGTGGCCCAATATATCCGGTTTGGCCTCGGTAAGCATCTGGCGTGTTGTTTCGTAGTACCGGGTCACGGCCTTTTGCACATCACCTTTAAATATCTCTTCAATGCCTTTATCAAAATAGGAGTGTGTATAATCAATCTCGAAATGGCTGCCATCGTCAAACTGCTCCACATAATGCACCGAGCCTATGGTGTAATCAAGGCCTAAGCCAGCTATTATAGGGTCTTGCACGCTGGTTAGGCCAGGCACAAAATCCACTTCCATGCTCAGGTACACTTCCAGTCTATCGGCATAAGCCTCTTTTACTGCTTTTACGGCGTTTACATATTCATCTACCGCTTCCTTTTTAATTGACCAAGCATTGTTAAAAGGCAAAGGGCTGTGAGTGGAGAAACCGTAAATTGCTACATTTTGCTCTAGGGCAGCTTGGGCATACACCTCAGACTCGTCGGTACCGTCGCAAAAGCGAGTATGGCTGTGGTAGTTGGTCCAGACGGGTTTGCCCATGGTTTCAGTTATCGATTAAAGTTAAGTGTAAATTGGCAGTTGCCCTCAAACCCAATGTTAGCACAAGGTTAAATCAATTGCGCTTGCAAATTCTATTTTTTTATTCATTTAATTACCCAATAGGTCAATTTTCTTGCAGTAACATTTTTATGAGATGATTGGGGACCAAAAAATAATTGCTTGATTTACAAGTATTCGTATTTTTTATTGAAACACTGTTTTAGTATTTTAAAAACGTATTGTATGTTTAGGATTAAACTACAAGAGCATGAAACTTATAAAACTTGGCAACAAAGGCGATGAGGTAGCACTTTGGCAATATTTTCTGATTGGGCAAGGCTATGCAATACGTGGCGGCGCCGATGGCGATTTTGGCCCAGCTACTTTCGAAGCCACTGTTCTTTTTCAGCAGAATCATGGTTTGCAGCCCGATGGGGTAGTGGGCAACCGGAGCTACGGTGTTGCCATGACCTTGGGTTTTGGTGGCGTAACCGATACCGATAAAAGCCGCATTAGCCAAAACTGGCCGCCAGCCCCGAGCAATTTGGTGCCATTGGTTGGCAATGCTGCTAAGCAAAATGTCTTTGGTACGTTTGCTTTTAAAATCGACCCCAAAAACGACGGCAGTATTATAGTTACCGATAATTGGGCGCAAAACAACATGACCATGGTAACCGTGCCCCAACTAAAGAAGGTAACTGGTACGGGCGATAAAATTTATTTTCATAAAAAGGGCGCCGAACAGCTAAAGGCTCTTTGGGCAGGGTGGGAGCGTGAAGGTTTGCTGCATTTAGTTAAAACCTACTCAGGGGCTTACAACCCACGATTGATACGTGGCAGCGAAACCAACCTAAGTATGCACGCCTTCGGCACTGCCTTTGATATTAACGTAGCTTGGAACAAACTAGGTGCTGTGCCAGCATTAGTAGGCCAGCAGGGCCAAGTGCGTGAGTTGGTGCCACTGGCCAATGAGCATGGATTTTATTGGGGTGGTCATTTCAAAAACAGACCAGATGGCATGCACTTCGAAATTGCCAAGTTGTTGTAGGTTGGTTATTGGTTATTAGTTATTAGTTATTGGTTGATTGGTTATTTGCTTGCCTCGCCTTGGGCGAGGGTTATTTGCTTGCCTCGCCTTGGGCGAGGGTTATTGGTTAATTGGTTATTTCGTTATCGAACTCGTAACCCGCAACCCGCAACTCGTAACCCGTAACTCACAACCCTAAAACCCCGTGATAGCTATAACCACTGTTTTGTTGAACGGAGCAGGGTTGTTTTTATTGGGGTGCTGAATGCTCACAAACATGGTTTTGCCATCGGGCGTAAACATAGTGCCTGTAGTTTCGCAACCTTCTGGCCCAATCAAAAAGCGTTTTAGGTCGTTAGCAGTAGGGTTGGGGTTCTCCAAATCCAAGAAATATATCTCGTTGTACACTTCGTCTTTTGCCAAGCCTGGTTCTCCAACGCGGTTGTTGGTATTACCAATCAGGTCCTCGTTAATCATCAGGTAGTTTTTACCGTTTACTTTTCCCAAGTACATCCCATCAGGGCTAGCAAAGTTGCCAGCAAGTGTTCCGGTTATATCGCCGCCAGCAACTAGCGAGCGCATTTTTAAGGTATTCAAGTCTAGTTCCAATACGCGGCCATACAAGTCGCTATAGTTGTTTTCGCCTTTGTGGCAGCAGGTATTGAAATAGTTGGCAGGCTTGGCTCCTAAACCGACTGCACGGTCGAGGTTATATTCGTTGTTTCCAGTTTCCGAAATGTATATTTTATCACCTACACCGTCTACCCATTCGTGGCGCACAAACAAGGTTGCACCCAAGCGAATGGCTACATCACGGGCAATTAACAAGGAGTCCTTATCGCGGGGCAAGTTAAGCCACTCACCGCTTTCGCCGTCAGCCGACTGTTTGTAGGCGTATAGTTGGCCACTGGTATACACACCAGCAGTATCGGCCACAAACTTAAAAAACACAGCCGGGGTAGCATCATCGGTAAGATAAACGGTTTTGTTGTCGGCCATTATATGGGCATCTTCGTGCTCATAGCGGCCCATAGCATAAAGCTTGTGCAGTGCTTTGCCGCTCATAGGGTCTACCTCAACCATCCAGCCAAAGTTTTGGTAACGTTTTAGGCCTTTAAAGTTGCTGGTGTCGCGGTATTCGCCTGTAAGGGCTGCATTATTGCTGGGCTCGGTTTCTTCGGCTGTAAGTATGGTATTTTGTGGGGTGAGTGTGCCACCACAATTGCGCAGTGTGCCGCCAACGGGTGCAAAGTCAATATGTTTTATGGCTAGGGTTTTCCAGGTGCCATTTTCTTTCTTTATTTCCAACAAAGCGCCGCCACCGCCATCGCCAAGGTTATCGTCTAGATTCTTGCTTTCGTGGTTCACATACAGGTAACCATGTTCGTTGCTACCATCAATAGGTATATAAGCCGTAAAGTCTGCCGATTCCCTTGCTGCGAATTTCTTCCCATCGGCTCGCAAAATCGAGTCGATGCCAGCCGTGTAAAGCATATCGTACTTATAGCCTTCGGGTATTATTACCGTGCGGTTGTCAAAATTAGAGGCAACGGGTTTAAACAAACTAAAGCTATCTGTAACAGCATCAGTAGTTACGGTAGGCTGTACTTCAGCAGAACCACAAGAGAACAAAAAAGGGAAAGCGAATGCTAGCAAATACACTGGGCGCATGAGGTAATATTTTACACAAAAGTACATCATGCTGGGCTTATTGCATTGTTATGGTTGTGTTAAGCGTGCTGTAGAAGCAACTGTTTTAACTGATGCCCAGGCACCACGCCCGATTGTTGCCACAAGATTTTACCGTTTTTGAAAAGGATAAGCGTAGGCACACCGCGAATTTGGTATTTGGCAGCTACTTGAGGATTTTTGTCAACATCTATTTTAATAATTCGGGCATCATCTCCGGCTTCGGTGGCCACCTCAGCCAATATAGGGGCCATGGTTTTGCAAGGGCCGCACCAGGTGGCAAAAAAATCTACTAGCACGGGTTTGTCGCTGTTGATGATATCGTTAAAGTTGCCTTTCATGATACTTGGTTTACTTCATAACCAACAATGGCTGTCTATTTGTTCCGCAGTTTAGAGGGACGAACTCAAGGGTTTTTTTGGATAAAAAAAAGCCGCATCGTTTTCGGATGCGGCTTTTTACAATAGGTCGAAAAGCGATTAAGCTTTCAATTCTTTTTTCTTGCGATAGTTTTCGATATCCACTACCAAAGGTGCTGCGATAAACACTGAAGAGTAAGTACCAAAAGCGATACCAACCAACAATGCGAAAGAGAAACCACGGATAACCTCGCCACCGAAGATGAACAAGATTAAAACTACCAACATTAAGGTACCTGACGTCATTGAAGTACGACTCAAAGTACCGTTGATAGCGGCGTTGGTTACGTCAGCAATTTTCTTGCTTGGGTGCTCGGTTAAGAACTCACGCATACGGTCAAACACGATTACGGTATCGTTGATGGAGTAACCGACAATGGTCAATAGTGCCGCAATGAAGTTCTGGTCGATTTCCAAAGAGAACGGCAGCAAGCCTTTCAACAATGTAAACACGCTCAACATTAACAAAATATCGTGGATGGTACAAATTAACGAAGCAATCGCAAACTCGCGACGTTTGAAACGGAGAAGCACGTACAAGAAGATGATTAAGAACGAGAACAAGGTGGCATAAATGGATGAAATTCTGATGTCGTCGGCAATTGTAGGGCCTGTTTTAGAAGCGGCTACTTTAAATTGCGGGTCGGTAAACTCTTCATAAGTAAGATCTTTTTTAGCATAGAAACCTTTCAATGCTTCATATACCTTTAGGTCAACCAAGCTATCTACATCGGCACCAGTTTCGGTAACCCTATAAGAAGTGACGATTTTCAATTGGTTTTTGCTCTCGTCGCCAATAGTTTTTACTTGTGTAGATGCATCTATCAAAGTTGCGTTCAATGATTCGCGTACATCATTTAGGTTAACTGGTTGGTCGAAACGGATTTGGTAGCTACGGCCACCTTGCAAATCCACGCCCATTTCAAAGCCACGGGTAGCGAAAGAAATGATACCGGCACCAATAATAATTGCAGAAATCACATAAGCAATCTTGCGCTTCTCAATAAACTTGAAGTTGGTGTTAGTTAGGAACGTACGAGTAGCGGTGTTGAAGAATGTCATTTTACCACCACCGGCCAAGATGCGATCGATAATCAAACGAGATACCAATACTGCGGTAATGAATGAAGAAATGATACCGATAACCAAGATTAAAGCGAATCCACGCACTGGGCCTACACCGAAAGAGTAGAGTACGATACCGGTAAGCAACGTGGTTATGTTCGCATCAATAATTGATGAATAGGATTTACTAAAGCCCTCTGATATGGCGGTGAGCAAGGCTTTGCCCTTCGCGAGTTCTTCCTTAATACGTTCGAAGATAATCACGTTCGCAGCTACTGCCATACCAATGGAGAGCACCAAACCAGCAATACCTGGCATGGTTAGGGTAGCACCCAAAGATGCCATTGTACCTAATGTAAATATCAAGTTCATGAACAAGGCTAAGTCGGTTATCCAACCTGCTTTGTTGTAGAAGAACAACATAATAGCCAAAACTAAACCAAACGCCACCAACATGGCAGTAAGACCAGATTTGATAGACTCAGCACCCAAGGTAGAACCCACTACGGCTTCTTCCACAATTACTGCAGGTGCAGGTAGTTTACCTGAACGGATAATGCTCGCCAAATCTTCTGCTTCGCGAACATCAAAGTCGCCAGTGATAACCGATGTAGAAGATAGCTCTTGCTGAACGGTAGGGGCTGTATAAACCCTGTTGTCCATTACAATAGCTACGCTCTTCTTAATGTTTGCACCTGACAACCTTTTCCAATTTTGTGCACCAGTACTAGTCATGTACATGGTAATGTTTGGCAAACCAGTTACTTGGTCAGACAAACGCTCGGCGTTTGCTACGTCATCACCTCCAAGTGGCGCTTCGTCGGTATTATTTGCAGTCTTAATTAAGTGCAATGCATAAATGCTAGTACCGCGAATCATTTTGGCGCTCCACAAAAACTTGATGTTCCTCGGGAACAAGGCACGCACTTGTGGGTCGTTCAACCAACGGTCAACACTATCACGGTCGTTGCTGTAAGAGTAACCAATAACTGAACCTTGGCCGTATTGGTAACCACCGCTTTCGGTTTGGAAAATGTTTGGTTGGATAAGCGAATACTGAGTACCATATAATGGATACTGCTTGCGCAATTTTGCTGCATCTTGGGTAGCCAAAGCCGATGAGTCGGTTGTTGCGCCAGCTTCAGTGGTAGTATCGTCAAGTGTCGCCAAAGTTGCATTGGTGTCTGAAGAGGTAATGTCCGTTAACGCAGTAGAATCACTAACTGAGTTAGTTACAGTTGAATCAGTGCTAACTAGCGAGCTATCAACGGCACTAGCGGTATCAACAGCAGTTTTAGCAGAATCGGAAACGTAGCCTTTATATTCGGCAACAATTGAGTTTGCCTCTTCCATTGAAGGTGCAATCTCTGCGTTCTCGAACGTTTCCCAGAACTCCAGCTTAGCGGTTGATTGTAATAGGTTTCGGGCGCGTGAAGCGTTTTTGATACCCGGAAGCTCAATCTCAATCCGTTGAGTAAGGTATTGCTCCGTTATGTTAGGGTTAGCAACACCTAAACCATCAACACGGGCACGCACAATTTCAACCGTTTTGCTGAAAGCGGCATTTGCCTCTTCACGCACAACTGATAAAACTTGCGCATCGGTGTTATTGTATTGTATCTTGTCTTTGTTCGATGGGGTTGCAAAAATAGCAGCCAAAGGCTGTTTGTTGGCTTGCTTTTCATAAGCAGCCCCAAACAACGTAATAAAGTCTGTGTTGGCAGTTTGCTGCTGTTTACGTGCTTCTTCTAAAGCGGCCAAAAAGGCAGGGTCTTTGCTGTCGTCGCTCATGGCAACTAATAGCTCATCCATGCTTACTTGCAGCGTTACACTCATACCACCACTTAGGTCAAGACCTAAACCAAGTTGGTATTTTTTCAATTCGCCGTAGGTATATTCTACAATTCCTAGGCTAAGTACCGGTGTATTGTACACCGAGTCAAGATACCTTGCCTCTAAGGCATCCAGTAAACTTGCAATAGCAACGGTATCGTCGCGCATACCATCGTAAGTAGGCAATTCTACTTGCTCTTTAGCGTATTCCTCAGCCTTTCTTTCTACACGGCCCGTGAAAAAGGTAAATGAAAGGTGATAAATACAAACTAGCAGTAGAACGATGACGAATACTCTGATTAATCCTTTAGCTTGCATCGATTGGGGTTAATTGGTTCTTAATTTTGGCTGGCAAATATAAGCAAATAATTGTGGAATAGTGATGTGTAATTCTTCGGTAAATTAGTGGACAACTTTAACGCTGGTTTACTACAATTTTCGGCAAGGCTTTTAGCAAGTGATGTACCAAAACGACCCAATCCTATCACCATGAAACGCGAATTCATTGTATTCGCTAGTTCTTCAGTATTTTAATGCTGTGGGCGAAGTTAGCGTTATTCAGGTTAACCAAATACATGCCGGCAGGTAAATTATCTCCTACTATTACTTCACCAAACGGCGTTTCTACGTCCCATTGATTTAACAAGTGCCCAGCCATGTCATATATAGCTATGTTCGATTGCGATAATCCGCTTTCGCCCGTAAAAAATGAAATCGAGGTTTGGGTATTGAACACCGAAGGTTTAGCAATTAAATAAGGCTCTGGGGTGGTTGCATCGGTTATGCCAGTTAGGTTTGCGCATTCAAGACCAGCATTTAGTACAGTTGTTTGGCCAGAAGTTAAACTGATGTTGGTAAATATTTGAGTGCTGCACCCTGCTCGCGTAAATCTTACATCATACACGCCCGGTTGCCCCGTTCCGGTATAATAGTCGCCGTTGTAGTTGCTAACGCTGAAATTATCGGAGCCCAAAACGTCGACCTTAACGGTATTGAGGTCGGTGTTATTGGTGGTGTTGGTTACCTTGCCCTCAAGGTAACAGGCTCTCTGGTAGTTAGGTGTTAGAACGAATAAGCCCTCTTCAATGTCGCTGGCTATAATGGTGCCAGATGGGAAATAAGTAAAAACGCCCCAACAGCCATTAAATCCATCGCTCGCAATAAAAGGCGAAGTATCATATTGCCCAATTTCAATTACATTATTTTTTTTGGTCGCGTCCACTATCACTACACCTACCTTATAATAGGATGCAACTACAAAATCGCCAACAAAATATGCATTGTGCGGAATAACCCCCGACCCTGGATATGCCTGATAACGGTCGGTTTCTGAAATGTTATTCAAATCGCTTACATCATAAAAAGACAAATAACCACCCGATACTTCATCGCTATTTACCAAATAGTTGCCATCATCGGTAAGCCAGCTGTTGTGGGTAAACCTACTTGGTGTTTCTTGGTTCGCAAGCACCGTAAGGCTGCCTTTTACACTTACATCTACTACCGCAAAATTGCCAGCATAAATTTGGGCTGCCCACAATGTATCGCCTCTTGCATAGCCATCGTGCACATAAGCTCCTTCATATCGGCCTGCATAAGTGGGGTTCCAAGGGTCGTTGCGCAAATCAACAATATATGCTCCTCTTTTATCGGTTGGAATGGAGCGGATAGAATCGTTGAAGCCAAACAAATAGGCAAAACCTACCTCATCAATAAAAATAGTGTGCGCGGTTGCTAGTTCGGCATTAAAATTCACTTCCTTGGTTACTATTGAATCGGGCAAATAGGCCAAATCAATAATCAGCAGCCCATTGCTTGTTTCGTTGGTAATATAAGCATAGTGACTCCAAGTTCTTAAACTGCGCCATGTAGATTGTGGGCCAACAACGCTGTGCAGCTTTATTGGATTGTCGGGGTCGGTTACATCTACTATCTCGGTGCTGTTTCTTAACCCAACTAACGCATATTCATTGCCGAGGGTGTCCACATATCCCCAAATATCATTTGCCTCGTCATTGAATTGCACCAAGGCATTCAGCGATAGATTGGTTTGTGCAAAGCTAGATGCAACAATGGTAGCGACAAGCACAAAGCTTAAAATATGTTTCATAAATAACGGTTAATCAATCGTTTGTTTTGATGATGCGCAATATGGCTTTCTCTTGGCCCTGTAATACTTCAACAATAAAAATACCCTTAGGCAATGATTTGCCAATGGATAGGTTAAAAGGAGCGGTGCCATTATAGCTTTCGAGCAACTGCCCCGTTACATGAAAGATACGAATATTGGTGTTGGGGTTGCTTACCACTGGAACCTCAAGCGTAAATACCCCTGAAAAAGGGTTCGGGTATTGTTTAATTTGCAATAGTAGGGCATTGCCCACGCTGCTGCCCAAATCAATAATAAAGGAGGTGTTGCTGCTGCATCCGTTGGCATCGGTAACGGTTACAAAATGCTGCCCAAGCGCAAAACCAGTGGCGGTTTGGGTGGTTTCGCCGTTGCTCCATTGGTAGGTGTAGGGCGCAGTACCATTGCTCGCATTTACGCTTGCAGTGCCATCAGTGGCAGTGGCAGTTGTAATTGGGGTAGTGGTAACTTGTACGCTTACCTGTGCAGGGTTTACAATGTCCACCAGTATTTCGGCGGTGCAGCCATTGTTATCAGTCACGGTTGCGGTATAGCTTCCGGCGCTCAAGTCGTTTGCTGTAAGTGTGTTGGCGCCGTTACTCCATAAAGCAGTAAAAGGAGCGAAGTTGCCTGTAACCGCTATAGTTGCGCTACCATCGGCACCATTGGCACAAGTAGGCGAAACGGCAGTATAAGTGGCAGCAGGGGCTTCGAGCACGGTTATGTAATCGGTAAAAATCAAGGTGTCGGCACCAATGCCATTGCTTACCACTAGGGTAGCATTATATACGCCTGGGTTGAGGTAAGTAACCTGCGGGTTCTGCAAAGTAGCGCTTGACGGAATAGCACCAGGGAAACTCCAAGACCAAGTTGCTGGATCGTCGGTAGATAAATCAGTGAACGTTACAATATTGCCAGGGCAAACAGATTGGGCATTGCTTGTAAAATTTGCCGATGGGCCCAACAGTGGTACTATTGAATCGAATGCTTGAAAAAAGTCGAGGCCACCTTCTACAATGTGTCCTGGGGTTAGGTCGGCCGTTTCCACTATTATTTTCATAGTGGCCGAGGGCGTTAGGTAATCTTGAATCCTAAATAGTTTGCCTATCCAGCCGTTTGATGTGGCGCTTAGGTTTTCAAGCTGCACGGTATCGGTACCGTTGGTTATGCTCACGGTATAGTAATCGTTTGGCGCACTTGAGCCACCCTCGTTTACAAACCAATGGTGGTAGCTTAAATATGCATCGGTAAAAGATGCAACATTGAAAACTGGCGAAACCAAGCGTGTAATACCTCCGTCAACATCGTCCGTTCCCGCACCTGGGTCAGGGTCGTTACCGGTTACGCAGGCAAAGCTGCCAAAATCGTTGTTGGCATCTAAGCTAGGGTTTGATGGTGTGCCATTAATGCTTGTGCCATTAGGTATGGCTCTGGTCCATGTGCCACTGGTTGCGGTGCCATTGGTAGTCCAACCAAAACTGAATAAGAAATCATCGTACCAACCTTGTTTCAATCTAAAATCGAAGGTATTGCCCGTAATCAATACGGTTTTGCCAGAGGTAACATGGCCCCACTTGCCAGCGTAGGCATTGTAATATCCTGTGGCAAAATTATTGATAGAGAAGTTGCCTTGGGCATTGGCCGTTGCAGTATAAATAGTGCCGTTCGCATTTTCGAAACGCACCAAAGCATTGGGGATTGGCGTATTAGTAACACTATCAACCACAGTACCAGTAAAAGTTGGTATGGTGGTTTGCGGTACTAATTTGGCATTTAAAGTAGTGGTAATGCCGTTGCGCAACAATACATTGTTTACCACCTTAGAAATATAACCGGCCTTGGTAAAAGTTATGGTATACAAGCCACTATCGGCAACACCGCTGTTATACCTACCACTGCCCGAAGAGGTGCGCAACGTATTGGTTTGCTGTATGGTTACGGTGGCTGCGCTTATTGCCGCATTGGTAACGCTATCGGTAACTAGGCCAGTTAAGTAGCAACCTTTTACATAGGTGGCGCCCAAAACAAAAAGGCCATTCTCTATATCGGATGCTAGTATATTGCCCGAAGGTAAATACGGATAAACGCCCCAAGCGCCATTAAAACCATCGCCAGAAAGTGGAGAAGTATCATAGTTACCCACCTCAATCATATTGCCTGGTTGGGTGGCATCAAATATAACCACCCCGTCGCGGTAATAGGATATGATACCAAAGTCGCCTTTTAGAAACACGTTATGCGGTATTACGTTTTGCCCTGGGCTCGATTGAAAAACTCCTAGCAGCTGTATGTTGGCCAAGTTGCTTACATCATATGCATCAATATTGGCACCAGATATTTCGTCGGTAGTAAAAAGATAGTTTCCATCATCGCTCACCCATAGGTTGTGCGTGGTTGCGCCAGTAGTTGCTTGGGTAGCCATTACTATTGGGTTGCTTTTGTCGGATACGTCTATCACCGAAAAGATACCATCATTTACTTCAGCCGTCCAAAGGGTATCGTTTCTCGCAAAGGCATCATGCACGTATCGGGTGGAGTAGTTGCCTACCACAGGTGGGTTCCAAGGATCAACATTTAGATCAAGCATTAAGGCACCTCGGTTGTTGCCATTACCGCCTAATACATAGGCTATTCCGTTTTCATCTATAAAAATATCGTGCGCCGTGACTAAACCATTAGGCGAGCGATTTACGGAATTTACGGTACCTGGCAACCCTGAAAGGTCGATAATCAGTAAACCGTTGCCTCCTTCGTTGGTAACGTAGGCATAGTTACCGTATGTCATCATGTCGCGCCAAATAGTAGTTACACCAGGTATGCGGTGCAACTCCACAGGGTTGGTAGGGTTGGTAACATCAACAATGGACACTGCATTTTCAATGCCTACAATAGCGTATTCGCGACCATTGCTATCCACATAGCCCCAAACGTCGCTCAGGTCTGTGGAATAATCCAAGTTGCCTAAAAAAGTCATATTTCGTTGGGCAATGGCCGAAAAACTGCTGAATACTAAAATGAGGAGGGCAAAATGAACTTTCAATGTGCGAAATTTAGATGGTAGCAAAATTAAGTAAGTTTGAAGCATATGTTTACACAACATTTTGATAGTGAGGTGTATTTTTGTGATAAGGCAAGCTAATAATTGACGCGATAGCAGGCAATGCTTTTTGATCCACCTCAATCAAGCACGAACTCTTCCTTCCAGTTGTCTTTTTCTTGCCAAGCAGGTTGGTTGGTTTTGGTAAACAGGTAATTATTTATCACTAAAAAATCCATGTCGGTGCGCATAAAACAACGGTAAGCATCTTCGGCGGTGCAAACGATGGGCTCGCCTCTAACATTAAAGCTGGTGTTTACCAACACGCTACTGCCCGTTAAAGTTTTAAAGGCCTTTAATAAATCGTAAAAGGCAGGATTGGTTTCGTGATGCACGGTTTGTATGCGCGCCGAAAAATCGATGTGTGTAATGCTTGGTAAGTCGGAGCGCAGGTGGTATAATTTATCGCGAAGCGGCAATTGGCCGTAGTTTTCAGGCAGCGGCAGCCACCTGCTTTCTTTTACCGGGTGCACCAGCAACATATACGGCGATATACCTTCATAGTCGAAATAATCGGACACATCTTCGGCAAGCACTGCTGGCGCAAAGGGCCTGAACGATTCGCGATATTTAATTTTAAGGTTCAGTTTCTTTTGCATTTCAGCGCTGCGCGGGTCGCCCAATATGCTGCGGGCACCTAATGCCCTTGGCCCAAACTCCATTCTACCTTGTACCCAACCTACCACATTTCCATCAGCTAGCAGTTGAGCTACTTTTTGATTTAAGGCTTCACTTTCCAATATCTCGCCAACTGCTTTGTAGGTTGGCAACAAATGGGCAATGTCGGCTTCGGGTATATTTGGCCCAAGATAAGAGCCCTGCATGCCATCAAGGCCAGGAGCTATGGTTCGTTCTTGCCCTTTGTATATATGGTAGGCTGCTAATGCAGCGCCCAGCGCACCGCCAGCATCGCCAGCGGCAGGTTGTATATAAACGTTGTCAAAAATACCTGCGCTTTGCATTTTGCCATTGGCTACGCAATTGAGGGCCACACCACCCGCATAGCAAAGGTTGTTGCTGCCCGTTAACTGCTTAGCAGTGTGCGCAATACGCAATACTAGCTCTTCGGTTACTTGCTGTATGGCTAGGCCAAGGTTGCAGTGGTGTAGTTGCAACTCATCGCTAGGTTCTCTGCGCGGAAATCCGAATAAACGAGCCCATTTTTTATCGGGTACCATCCTAAGGCCAGTAGCATACGTAAAATAATCCTGGTGCATGTGTATAGAACCATCATCAGCAGCAGTAATAAGGTGCTGGTAAATGAGTACTTTAAACTGCGCCACCTGTGGGTCGTCGGGGTTGCCATAGGGTGCCAGCCCCATTAGTTTGTATTCGCCAGAGTTGACCCTAAAACCCAAAAAATAGGTAAATGCGGAATACAACAACCCCACCGAATGTGGAAAGCGAAGTTCTTTGAGCACTTCAATATCTTTCCCCTTGCCGTGGCAAATGGAAAGCGTTGCCCACTCGCCAACGCCATCAATGGTTAGTATTGCCGCTTCATCAAAAGGGGAGGGGTAGTAGGCACTTGCAGCGTGGGATAGGTGGTGCTCGGGAAACAAAAGACGTTTGCCTATATCTTTTATCGGTTCTATTACCTGCAGGGCATCTATCAGTTCTTGCTTCAAGAATAGCTTTTCCTTCAACCATATGGGCATGGAATTGACAAACGACATTAAGCCTTTGGGTGCCGAGCCGTAATAGGTCTCCAGCAAGCGCTCAAATTTCAGGAACGGCTTGTCGTAAAATACCACATGGTCAATTGCTGAAAGGGTAAGTCCGCTTTCGTGCAAACAATATTTTACAGCATTTGCAGGGAAACCGGCATCATGTTTCTTCCGCGTAAAACGTTCTTCTTGTGCGGCGGCAACTATACGCCCATCAACAACTAGCGCTGCTGCCGAATCGTGATAATATGCCGAAATGCCTAGTATGTTCATCCAGAGGTTGAAAATAGGCAAAGCAAACGAAATTTTACAGCCTAACCGCGCGCTTTGGTTGCAATGCCGATTTTGGTAATTATCACTGAAGCTTGATTTGCGTTTCAAAAAGAATACTTTCAATCATCCTAGAATTAACATAAATTACCTGAAATGATGAGTTATTTTCGTTTATTTTGTAGTTACAATAATAATTGAAATAGTTATGCCGCGAGTATTGTTATCCGTTTGCCTCTTGTTTGCCACAATGCTTGTCACCGCGCAATCGCTCGAGAAAAGAACGGCTATTGTTGTTCCGTTTGCCGAAACTCCCGTGCCTGCTGCTCCCGATTACAGCGATGTAAACAATTGGTCTTCATTGCCCCAAAAAGAGGATATGTCGGATTTGATACCCAAGCGCAGCGGTTTAGTTGATGGGCAAGCCAATGCTGAGGTGGATGTGTTTTACATTCACCCCACCACATTGCTATCTGGGCCGAAATGGAACGGAGACCTTACCGATGCCGAACTTAACGCAAACACCGATAGATTGCCCGTGAAATATCAAAGTACCGTGTTCAACGGGTCGTGCAAAATATACGCCCCAAGATATAGACAAGCACATGTGCGGTCGTTTTTTAACGTTGATAACGGAGGTAGGGAAGCACTGATGCTAGCTTATAGCGATGTAAAAAAGGCATTTGAATATTACATGGCCAACTATAATAATGGCCGACCATTTATCATTGCATCGCATAGCCAAGGCACGTTGCACGCCACGTTTTTAATTGGCGAATTGATTGAGGGCACCCCGTTGCAAGAGAAACTAGTAGCGGCTTACATTATTGGTTTCCCGGTGCGCGATACTACTTTTAAAGTGCTGAAACCCTGCACTAGCCCTAGCGAAACGGGTTGTTTTATTTCGTACGGCACTTATGCCGAGAATTACTACCCTGAGTACTACAATACCTTTTTAAAAGACGCCATAATGGTAAACCCCGTAAGCTGGACCGTGGATACCACTGCGGCTAGCTATTCAATTCAAAAAGGGTACGTTGGCCGTCGGTTTGCCAAGCCTAGAGCTAAAACCTTTGGTGCAAGGATAAAAGACGACATGCTTTGGGTAACCAAGCCGCATATGTTTATGGGTAGGTTGCTCAATATCAAAGATTTCCATATTGCCGATTACAATCTATTTTGGATGGACATCAGGGAGAACGTGGCTTTGCGCTGCAAAACCTTCCTAGGCACTTCCAGCCAAACCAATACCGCTAAGCCTTAAGGGTTGCAAAAACTGCAATTGTTAAACCTTTCAATTCCCATCAATCGCGCCAAGCAATGTGGCAAGGTTAAGCTCATGTGCACCTTCAAACTCATGTAGCTGATATTTAATGCCCTGTTCCTCTATTTTGGCTTGGGTAGCTTCCTTTCTGCCTTCGGGCAGCAATGGGTCTGCATTGCCCAACACTAGGTGTAGCATTTTGCCTTCCATTGCTTTCTTAAAAGCGACCCAATCAAGGTCATGCGGCAAATCGCCACTGCAAAGCCATAGGTGATTAAATGATGGTTGGCGCATAGCCACCCACCGGCAAACAGTAGTTGCCCCTTGCGAAAAGCCTAACACATGCTTGGTAGCGTCAGCCCCCAATGTTGCGGTTTCTTGGAAGAAAAGGCCGTCGAGGTATGCCACATAGTCCTGTATCTCGGCATCGCGGTCGTCTCTGGTCATCCAAGTAGCGGCCACCCTGCCATCAAAGCCACGGGTATAAAACCTGTTTAAGGCTTCAGGGGCAACTATGCGCCCACCCAATGCAACCAATGGCTCAAACTCGTTGATAAATTCGCCAGCCAATTGCGCAAAACCGTGGCAGGTAAACCACAAGTGTTTGGTTTCGGGTGCCGAAGCCCCAATAATATAGTACCGAGCGGTGCGCTGGGTGGTATAGTGCCGTGGTGTTGCCATTGGGTAAAATTGTGCAGATAATCTGAAAAGACAAATATCCAGCCCGTTTCGTTCAAACGTGCAGGTATAGGGTTGTTAATAACACTGAATTTATCAACAGTAGCAGTGAGAGGCAAAATGCAATGATGGCTTTCGTTAAATTTGTGCTCGGTTACAAATGCCTGTTTATGTACGACTATATAATTGTTGGTGGCGGTTCTGCTGGTTGCGTAATGGCCAATAGGCTATCAGAAAACCCAAGTAATAGTGTGTTGCTGCTTGAGGCTGGCGGACCTGACAAGAACAAGTTTTTTAATATTCCGGCGGCATTTTACAAGCTGTTTCGCACGCAATTTGATTGGGGCTACTATTCTACAGCGCAAGACTCACTGCTAGGGCGTAGGGTATTTATGCCACGTGGTAAGGTATTAGGCGGCTCCAGTAGCATTAATGCCATGATTTATATCCGTGGCAATAAAGAAGACTATAACGAGTGGCAGGCATTGGGCAACCCAGGTTGGGGCTACAACGATGTGCTGCCTTATTTCAAAAAATCGGAAGATCAGCAAAGGGGCGAAAGCGAATACCACGGCAAGGGAGGTTTACTGAGCGTTTCAGACCCAAACTCGCCCAATTTTATGAGCAAACTATTTTTGCAATCTTCGCAAGAAATGGGCTTCCCTCAAAACCCCGATTTTAATGCAGCGCAGCAAGATGGTTTCGGCTTGTTTCAAAGAACGATAAAAAAGGGTAGGAGAAACAGTGCCTCCGATGCTTACATAAAACCGATAGCCAAAAAACGCACCAACCTTAAAATTGTGACCAATGCTATGGTTTTAAGCATTGATATGGATGGCAAGAAAGTAGTGGGCGTAACCTACGACCTTAATGGGCAGCAGGTTACCGCATTGGCAAACAAAGAGGTTATACTCTCCGCCGGGGCCATAAACAGCCCACAATTGTTGATGCTTTCGGGCATTGGCCCTGCGGCGCACTTGCGAGAGCTTGGCATAGCGGTAAAGCACGATTTGCCAGGTGTTGGACAAAACCTCCGAGATCATCCATTTGTGGTTATTGCGGCAAGGCTTGCAAAAGGCAAAACCTTAGATACTGCCGAAAACTGGCTAAACTATTTCAAGTACTTTGTACTGCGCAGGGGGCCACTTACCAGTTCAATAGCCGAGGCGTGCGGCTTTGTAAAAACCAGACCAGAATTGCCAACGCCCGATATGCAGGTGTTCTTTTGCCCTGCTTTTTTAATTGAACACGGGTTTGTGAAACCTGGTGGCGACGGGTTTACCATTGCTCCATGTTTGGTAAAGCCTAAAAGTGTTGGCGAGCTAAAACTTAAAAGTACCAACCACAAAGACCATCCGTTAATAAACCCTAACTACTTAGCTGCCGAAGAGGATATGCTAGCAATGATTGAGGGTTATAAAGTGGCGGCAAAACTATTGCACTCCAAATCGTTTAAGCCATTTTTTAGTAATTATTACCGCCCACACGATAGGTTGCATAGCATAAGCGAAATAAAGGAACACATCAGGCTGAACATGGAGGCCATGTACCACCCAGTGGGTACTTGCAAAATGGGCAACGATAGCATGGCCGTGGTTGACCATACATTAAGGGTGCATGGCCTGAAGGGGCTCAGAATTGTTGATGCCTCTATAATGCCAACTATTGTAGGTGGAAATACCAATGCCCCTACTATAATGATAGCAGAAAAGGCTGCTGATATGGTTTTGGCAGGCTAGAAAGCCGTAGTTGGTTTTTCAAAGCCAAGTTTCAACGCTATTTATTGTTACCAAACAGTTTCAATTTAGGCACTTTTACTTTGTGTAAGGTGTTGTACATGTGTTTATTATAGAGTGTTATCATAGGTGTTTAATTTTGTTATATGATAAAAAATACAAACAGTATGTAAAAACACGTAGATAAACGAAACTAACACGGTGTTTAAACGTAAAATATAGTAGGTGAATAAACCTATTAAAGTTACGTTTCAACAATAGTGGTAGTTATGTTTACAAAAATCAAAGAGCAACTGTACCTTAATCTGTTTGTAGCTTTTGCGGTTTTGGTAGTACTTAGTATAGGGGTTAGCGCAAATGCGCAAACTTCTATTCTTACAGAGAATTTTGAAGGTTCAACGGCTAGTTGGAGCTTTATAAACAATAGCGGAAACGGAAACAATTACTGGGGCGTTTCTGCTGGAGCTTGCGGCAACAGCACCAACATGTTGATAGTACGCCGGAGCACCACCGCTTGCCAGTACCGGAACAACATTACCCACAATGTAACCGCTAGAAGGCAGGTAGTATCAACAGGATATGATAACTTAACCCTATCATTTGATTGGGTATGCAATGGACAAGCTGGTAGAGACTTGGGTAAAGTTTTTTATTCATTCAACGGCACCACCTGGACACAATTGACCACTGGTGGCGTAGCCGGTGAATACCAAGGCACCACAGCTTGGGCCACCCAAACGGCATTTGCATTGCCATCCGTGTTAAACGATACCGTGTTTTTTATTGGTTTCAACTGGGTAAATGATAATAGTGGCGGTTCTTTTCCTGCTTTTGGTGTCGATAACATCGATGTTAAAGGTACCGTTATACCAGCAGTGCCGCCTCAAGCACCTACATCTGGTATTTTTAGTCAAAACTTTTCATCGGGTAGCTTGCCAGTTGGTTGGACCAATACCGACTTATCTGGAAATAGCGCAGGTAGTTGGTTTTTTAACAACCCTGGTGCCCGAACCATAAACACCACCACCAGAGCAAACGGCTTTGCCATTTTCGATAGCGACATAATTGGGCAAGACAATAAAGCCGAAAGCGCCGAATTGGTTTCACCGGCATTTGATTGCTCTTCTTATGCTGTTGTAACTCTAGAACTAGAACACTATTTTAGGTTCTATGCCAATAGCGATTATCGCATATCCATAAGCGGCGATAATGGTGCTAACTATACTACCTTAGCTTTCGATTCGGCAGAAACCGCCAATGCGGCTACTCTAAATTATAATATATCTGCTTACGCTGCCGGAAAAAGTCAAGTAAAGCTTAAGTTTTCATACAAAGGTAACTGGAGCTACTATTGGGCGATTGATGATATTTTGGTTGAAGGACAAATGGCGGATAGTGCCGTGTGGACCGGTAACACCAGCACCAACTGGAACACGGCATCGAACTGGAGTACTAATAATATCCCTACTACTGCCACCGCAATACTTATACCTGCTTCGGCAACCCGCATGCCTACCGTGCTGGCAGCGGCAGGGGCTGGTTGTTTCAACCTAACTATTCAAACTGGAGCCACGCTCACAATTCAAACCGACTCAACGCAAGGGGGTAGCCTTACCATTACCGGCAATTTAAATTGCAATGGTACCATTGTGCATACGGGTAGCGCTTATGTAAGGCTATCGGGCTCGGGCAAGTATATCTCTGGTGATTTTACTTACGGAAGCAACGATAAACAATGGCAATTTGAAAGCGGATCGAGTTACTCACTGAACGGCGACTTTACCACTTATGGTGTAAAGGTGCAAAGTGGCGCGTTGCTCAATTTAAATGGCCATCAGCTATCCGTTTACTCATTGCAGCAACTTGGCTCTTTAAACATTGGCTCGGGTACTTTAGAGATTGCCGGAAATGGAACCGTGCTTACTAGCGCGGGCTTTAATGGCGGCACAGGTACCGTACATTTCAACTCAGGTGGCTCAGCATGGGCATCAAAAGCCACTGTAAGCCAAACCGTGCCATCGGTATCCTATTACAATTTGGATATCCGCACCAATAATGGCTACACCATAACCTTGGGCAATACCAGTTCGTTTACCGTGCTCAATGATTTGACCATAACCAACCCAGGGGCTAAAGGTGGGGTTTTAACCACTGGTACTGATGGTTTAATTGCCGGCGACCTAAATTTGGGCGATGGCAGCAACAATGGCTTCACCTTTAATTTGGGGCATCGCATTTCGGGTGCTGGCAGCGCATCTTCTATTTTTTTTACTGGCAATGCGCTCGATAACCAGATAAACATAACCTACACCAATACTACTTTAGCTGCTCTCGGCAATTTTGATGGCGGTAACAGTATGACCTTCCCAGTTGCTTATACCGGCACAGGCACCCAAATGGTAGTGCCTTTTACTTACAACAACCTCACCATTGGTGGCACTGGCAGCAAAGCGCTAGGCAACAATATCTCCGTAAATGGCAATTTAAATCTTACTTCGGGTACATTAACAACTGCGGTAAGCATGGTTAGCGAAAAAACATCGTTGAGTAATGATGTTTTTGTAAACTACATTAACGGCGGAATAGCTATTGCCAATGCTGCTCCTACGTTGGCTAGTTTAATTACCAGTGGCAGTAGCATGACTGTTACCGTGCCTGCGGCATATTCGGGCTATTCCATTTTAGGTTGCAGTGTTTCTATCACCCACACATACAATGCCGATTTAGATGTTTATTTAGTAAGCCCAATTGGCACCGTATATACCCTATCTACTGATAACGGTGGTAGTGGCGATAACTATAACAATGTTTATTTTGTAGATGGTGGTGCCGCTGCTAACACCGGCAACATAACACTAACTGGCAATTATGCCCCCGAAGGATTTACTTTTGCTAGCATTGGTGGCGCTGCCAATGGCGTATGGACTTTGTATGCCGTTGATGATGCCAGTGGCGACGATGGCACCATAACCGATTTCAAAATTCAACTTAGGAGCACTGCCACGCATGGCAACATTAATTTGGCTGGTAACTGGATAAACAATGGTGGCACGTTTGCCCCGGGTACCGGAACAGTAACTTTTAGCGGTGCAAGTCAGCAAAGTGTAACTACCAATGGCCAGTCGTTTTACGCAGTTACGGTTAATGGCACTGGTGGCCTGCTACTAAACGATGATGCCACCATTACAAGCACTTTGAGCCTAACCAATGGTGTAATATCCACTGGGGCCAACAAAGTAATTATCACCAGTACCACAGCAGCTAATTTATCGGGCCATAGTGCTGCGTCGTTTATCAACGGCAATCTTAGGAGGTATATAGCTTCCAATCTTTCTACCTATGCTTTTCCAGTGGGTAATGGTGTTGCAGCGGGCAATTTTAAATTGGCTTCGCTTACCAACAATTTACTGGTTGGGGTAACTTATATTGATGCTAGTTTCGGTGCGCTTGCCAACCATAACGATAACGATTTGAGTGTATCAGAAGGAGGCACTAACTATAGCCGCATAAACCCTGCAGGAGTATGGACCATTGAGCCCAACAATCAACCGCTTTTGGGCAACTACAGCATACAATTGTATACTGCTGGTTTCAACGGCTTGGCCGATAACGAATTTGTGGTGCTTAAAAGGCCGGTAGGCTCTGTTTCGGGTGCCGATTGGAGCACTGGCGGTGGATTGCTGGATATTTTGGGCGGTATTGGCCGTTTGGTTTCGAGCGGCTTCGCCATGCGCTCAGGTTTGACAAGTTTCTCTGAGTTTGGCATCGGTGATGGGTCATCTGGTGGGTCGTCGCTTCCAATACAGTTAATGAGCTTTGAGGCAACTTTGAACGATAGGGCAGAGGTGGAGCTAAATTGGGCCACGGCTATCGAAATAAACAACGCCTACTTTACCGTTGAGCGCTCTGCCGATGGTACTACCTTCGAACCCGTTTTAGAAGTTGCTGGTGCCGGAAACTCAACCGTTATGCGCACTTACAACGATGTGGATAAAGAACCACTATTGGGCCTGTCGTATTACCGCCTTAAGCAAACAGATTATGATGGAACCAGCACATACTCGCAAATGCGAAGTGTAAGTATTGTAAGAAACAGCGTAGCACCCAGCATGGTAGTATATCCAAACCCATCGGCAGGCAACATACAAGTCGAATCGAAAGGAGTACAGGGCATGGTATCTATCATGATTACCGATATGCAAGGCAAAACCATTTACTTGCAGCACGAAATAATAAACGAGGGCGACACGCCAATTTCGCTAGAGCTGAAAAACAAACTGTACCCAGGTTTTTACCAACTAACCATGATGGGCGAAAATGTAAACTTGGTTGAAAAGATTATTATCCAATAAGCAGTAGGGGCTAAACTAGTTTTCGCCCCTCTTTTTTAATCTGAGCGAGTACAAATCGGTACGCCTATCCAGTAAATTTCGCACGCTACCACCGGTATGCAGTTCTTTTAGCAAGTCTATGTTCAAATCAGCAATTACCGTCATTTCGGTATTGGGGGTAGCCTCGGCTACAATGGAGTTGTTCGGAAACTGAAAATCGGACGGTGAATACACACCCGATTGGGCATACTGTATATCCATATTGTTTACCTTCGGTAAGTTACCCACACAACCCGCAATGGCCACGTAGCATTCGTTTTCAACGGCCCTGGCTTGGGCACAAATCCTTACCCGGTTGTAACCTGTTTGGGTATCGGTAAGAAATGGCACAAACAATATCTCCATGCCCTGCTCGGCGCACAACCTCGATAGCTCTGGAAACTCAACATCATAGCATATCATAATGCCAATTTTGCCACTATCGGTATCAAACACCTGAACCGAATCGCCGCCGCTCATGCCCCAATATTGGGCTTCGGCAGGGGTTATGTGCACCTTATAATAGCTATCCCAGCTTCCGTCGCGGCGGCATAGGTAGCCCACGTTGTACAACTTGCCTTTTTCAATGATGGGCATGCTACCTGTAATGATATTGATGTTGTATGATACCGCAAACTCTAAAAATTTCTTTTTCAGAGGTTCGGTAAAAGTAGCCAGCGACCTGATGGCTTCAGCCTCGGCTTGCTCGTTGAACTTGGCCATTAACGGTGCATTAAAAAACTCCGGGAACAAGATAAAATCGGCATGGTAGCCACTCACGGCATCCACAAAAAACTCCACCTGATCGAGCAAACTACTTAAGTTAGAAACGGGGCGCATCTGCCATTGCACCAGCCCTATGCGCACCACCGATTTTTTCGAGCCGATAAGCTTTTCCTTTTCCTCGTAGTATATGTTGTTCCATTCTATCAAAGTACCATATGCTTTGCTGTCGCGGTCGCCGGGCAAATAACCCCTCAGCACTTTTCTTACGTGGAAACCATTTGAAATCTGGAAGGAAAGGATTGGGTCGTAGAGTTCTTTCATCTCTACCTTTTCAATATACGCTTTGGGGGTTAGTTCATCAGCATGCATGTTGAAATGTGGAATACGACCACCTGCAATAATAGCCCTAAGGTTCAAGTTTTCGCACAATTCTTTTCTGGCATCGTACAGGCGGCGGCCAAGCCTCAAGCCCCTGTATTCGGGGTGTACAAAAACGTCGATACCATAAAGCACATCGCCTTCATCGTCGTGCGTGCTAAACGAATAGTTGCCGGTTATTTGCTCATAGGTATGGTTGTCGCCATACTTATTATAATCTACAATAAGCGAGAGGGCACAGGCTACCACCTTACCATTTACTTCAATACAAATCTGCCCTTCCGGAAAAAGATCCAATAGCTTCTTTAAATGTTTGTTTGACCAAGTAGGCTCTTCCAAATTTGGATAAGCTAGGGTCATGGCTTCTTTTATATCGTCATGGTCTTCCAAGTCAAGCGTTCGCAGGGTTATCAAGTACTCGTTGTCGGTTCTTGGTTGCGAAATCTTATTGGTTTCTTTGCCTTTGGCCGATTTATCTTTAGGTTGGTTCATGTTATTTTCTGTAAATAATTGTTCGAAACGATAAAACCCAATCAGCTTTAGCCTAGTATAACGCAAACTTCAGGCATTACATGGCTAACTTGGCTTGGCAGCGCATTGAATAGTCAATTATGCCGCTCACCGCACGCAAGACTTACAACAAATATACACTTTTGTGAGGCACTAAATACGCAAGTTAAGGGTGTTGGCTGTGCTTAAAACTACCTTGAGTTATTGTTTTTTGATCTGTAATTGCAAAGCGGTAGCGATAATTTAAATTGCAGCGCAGCATATTAGGTGACACAAAACTCTTAAAATTTAGTTCAAGCAATAGGGTTGTGAAAAATTTTGTACCGCTTTTTAACTTATCAGTACCTCATTTACAAAAACAAATGCGGTAAAATCACAAGAAACAGGTGCGTGCTTACTTGGAAACAAGATTTTGTAGTAAATAGTTGTTTGTAAATGCTTTAAGTATAGTTATTCCATTTAAATAGATAGGAGTTGCTGCAGTTTAAAGATTTTAAAGCTAGATATTGTCTACTATTTTATACTTAGTGGCATCAACTGTGCAGTGCGATAACCATAAATTAACAAGACACTGTTAAAATAAATAGGGAATTAGCGTAAATTGCGGTCAATATTAGGTTAGATAACGTGTAGCTTCTCAAAATTATTGTTTTGAATGACTATTTTGTTGTCTGAATTTAATATATTAGCACATTGTACCAATAAAATTATACAAGCGTAACAAAAAATACACGGCTATGGCATTGAAAAGAAAAGCCAAACTTGATCCATTGAACGTTGCATACGGTGTAGGTGCGGCAGTAGTTATCACTGGGGCAATGTTCAAGTTTCTAAACTTCCCTTTTGCAAGTGAAATGCTATTTGTGGGATTGGCAGTTGAGGCGCTAGTATTCTTTATTTCGGCCTTTGAGTTGAAGAAAGACGATGTGGACTACCAATGGGATAGGATTTTCCCACAGCTTACCAAAGAAGGGGAGAATAAAATAGAAAGAATTGAGGATTGGATTGAGCAAGCTGATTTAGACCCGATGGTTATTCAGCGCCTTACCAAAAGCATTGAACGTTTAGAACAGAACGTGAACAGGATGGCTGATATGTCGGATGTGGCACAACTTAACGACCAAGTAGAAAAGATGCGTCAATCGTCAGAGATGTTTGAGCAAGAAATTTCTAAGCTCAACACCAGCATTTCGCAGATGAACTCATATTATATGCGAATGCTTGAAGTAATGGGGAATAAATCCCAAGCTTAATCATTTCTACCCCGATTGGGTTCAAATAAACCGGAGCAGGAAACATGAAAACCTCTAATCCATTAAGGCAGAAGCTTATCAATATGATGTATCTGATACTCATAGCGATGATAGTACTGAATCCTGCGTTGGAGTATATTGATATATTTACCGACTTGAATAGGTCGTTAGAGTATGCCAACGTGCGCCTCGATCAAAAAAATGCGCTTACGGTAGCTACCTTAGAAACCTTTAGTAACCTCGACCCTGAAAAGTACGAAGGCATGTATAAGAAGGTGTTACTTACCAAACAAATTGCCGACAGTGCGGTGAATTATTTGGAAGTAATAAAACAGGATCTTATTACCGAATCGGGTGGTTACGACCCAGTATGGCACCACCTTAAACGGACTACCGATGCTACTATAGGTACCAATGGTCTTTTTAGAAACGATAAAGGTCTTGAAATAAAAAAAGTATTGACAGATACTAAATTGGCCTTGATAGAAATATTGGATACTGCCAACGCTGGTATGCTAGATACCGTTTTGCGCGTGGATGATAAGCTTCCAAAAGCTAAGCAAGTATACTACGAGTGGGAAAAGTATTATTTCGATAACGTACCTCTAGGTGCAGTTATAGCCACACTTACCAAGTTCCAAAACGACGTAAGGGTGGCCGAATCGTTGGTAATGAAAAACTACCATGATCAAGTACAAGGCGAAGGTGGCACCGGAAACTATAACTTTGAATTTGTAGCTAGCGATAGCAGCTCGGCAACCGACACCATTCGCTTGGCCAAAGGGGTGAAAAAGTATGATGTATTTACCGTTGGCGAAGACGGTGTAACTACACTTACCTTGCCATCAAGTAAAATGGGTAGTGGCGGCGGAAGTGGTCAAGCTACCATTTATATTTACGACGACAATAACCAAGTAACTGACAGCTTCGCGTTTGTAAATGGACAAGGAGAAGTATCACTAAAAACTGACCAAATTGGTGAATTTTCTATTAAGGGCGTAGTAAAGTTTAGGTATCCTGATGATGTAAAACCTTTGCAGAAGGATAACCAACAATTAGAAGAGAAGAAAAAGAAAGACCAAGAAATGCCCTTCGAAATAAACTATGCTGTTGTAAAAAGCAAGCCATACATTAGCCAGAAGGATTACAATATTCTCTATTTGGGTATCAATAACCCGATTAACGTTTACCACCCCGATTATCCTTCTGATAAGTACCAGGTAAGTATTAGCCAAGGTAAGGTAACCAAAGTAGATACTGCGTTTTATGCGAATGTGTTTAGGAAAGGTTTGGCAAGCGTAGTCCTAAAAGTACCAGATGGCAATGGTGGCTATAAAGTAGTAGCAGAGGAGATTTTTAGGGTGAAAGAGTTGCCTAAGCCAACAGTAGTGTTGTATAACAAAGAAGGTGGTGAAATACCTGCCAAGTTGTTTAAAATGCAAAAAGGTTTGGAAGCCATTACCAAAGAAATGGAAGTACCTGCCGACTTTAGGGTTATTGAGTATAGCATTACTTATGTGAATGCAAATGGTTTGGGTATTTTTAAAGAAAAAGTTAAGGGTTCATACTTTACCGGAAAATCAAGGGAGCTTATTGATTTAGCTCAACCTGGAGACATCTTTATATTTGATGATATCCAAGTTAAAGGTCCTGATGGTGTAAATAAAGATGTGGAAGCCTTGGTATTTAACATATTATAATGCAATTAACAACGAATAACTACATTCCAAAACCAACTAAAAAAACTACAATGCTGATGCTGACTAAGAAAAAAGGCAAGTCAACACTGGGGTTACTTTTGCTGGCATCATTTTTTTGTGCTTTGTGCCCCAATGTGATTTTTGCCCAAGGTGAGGTAGTTGCAGCCGACCAGATTGTATTGGAAGGGTTTATCAGCGCTGATAAACAATTAGAAAGTGGAAAGACTTATCTAATCCAACACAACGTAAAAGTAAATGCCGGAGCTACATTGACCATTCCGGCTAATGTTACTTTGCTTTTTGGACCCAACACAACTATTGTGGTTGAAGGTGGCTTAAATGTTGCAGGTGCGCCTAATAGCTTTGTGGTTTTCAAAAGCCAAGAGAAGTATAGCCAAGGCACGGGTATTGTAGTTCGTGGAGCCGAAGGTGCAGACATAACTGTGAAGTATGCCAAGTTTGTACAGCTTACCACGCCGTTTACCTTCGATTCGGATTGGTATAGAAGTAATGTGACTATTACAAACAGTGAGTTTAGGGAAATGAATACTGGCGAATCGAATATAATGATTACCAGTCCGCTAAGCAGCCTTTATGCTATAGGCGATAAGAAAACAACTTTTACGTTCTCTAACAACAACTTTATAAATAACTGGGGCTCCATATTTATTGAAAACTTGCAAGACAATGTTCTGGATTTGAGGTTTAATAACAACTTGGTAACCAACAACGTAGTGTACGGTATTGATAAAGGTATACCAAGCAACACACCGGTTTTTGGCCTATATGATGCAGGCGACAAACGTTTCCAAAGCGAATTGCGCGACAACTCCATTTTCGGAAACTACCAGATTAACGCTGCTACCGATACCATTATTCGCGAAATAAGCGTGGGTATACAAGGAGCAGGCGAAACCTTTAGCATGCCTAACAACTTCTTTAGGTCGACACAAGATGATTACATATCTTCTACTTTCGATCACTTCTACCAGAACAATTCATTGCCATTGTTAATGGCGCAGCCAGTTCTTACCAAGCCTTCGGCCCAAACCCATGCACACATTTATAAAGTGAAACTAGTGGGTAATGAGGTGATGAACTATGCCGAAATACCGGGTGACTTGCCAGCTACCAACGTAACATTCGAAGTATACTTCAACCGCCCCGTAACCGAGTTTGGCGAAACACAATTGGAATCGGTATTTTATGATACCATTAACAACGGTATCCGAATCGACCCAGTTAATGTATTAAACGGTCAATGGTCGCAAGACAATACCGTGTATACGTTTTCAGTAGCCGATGCTTCTTTTATGAAAAACGAGTTGGGCTATGTGATTATTAAAAACTTTAAGGACAACGAAGGTTTTGAAACACCTGATTTCACTATCGGACAGCGCAAGGCCATTAACAACTACAGTAAGCTATATGCCACTGGCGTTGCTAGTACATACTTCCCGCCAGCTGAAGTTATCAGCAATCCAGGTGGATTTGATTTGACCGAAGATGAGGTAAATACTTTATCGACTTTGAGCGAATTGGGCGATTTGTCATACTTGGGAGCTTACACTTCTTTGGCTAAAACTTGGGAGCTTGGTTTAATGGCAGGTACCATGAATTATAGCGGAGATTTGGCTGCTAAGTTGTTCGATAAACGTGAATTTAAATGGTCTGTTGGTATATACGGGCAGTACAATATCTCTAAATGGTTCTCTGCTCGCTTGGCGTTTACTCACGGACAGATAAGTGGTTCAGATTTGGATGAAGCTGAATTTGGTCGTCAACGCAGGGTTGCTAACTTTAGAAACAACATTTATGAAGGTTCATTGACGTTCCATTTCCATTTGTTGCAGTATGGTATAAGCAAAGGTGAAAGGTTTTCACCTGCCATTTTTGCCGGTATCGGGGTGTTTAACCACAACCCAGAAGCCCGAATTTTTACTGGCTTGAATGCATCGGGTGCGCCTAGTTATTTGGCTTACGATGGTACCAATTTTATAGCTGCAGCCGAAAATGAGGCCGACAGGTCAGAATATATTTGGGTTCCTTTGCATAGCATAGGTACTGAAGGTCAAACATCAACTACTCCTGATGTTGACCCAGATAACAAATATAGCCCTCGTAATCCGCCTAAAAACTATAGCTTGTGGCAGATATCTATTCCATTTGGTTTAACATTTGATTTCATTATCAATAAATCATGGACTGTAGGTATTGAAGCCAGTTTCCGTTTTACCCTCACCGATTATTTGGATGATGTAAGCGGCAACTATTGGGATAGGGCAAATTTCGGCCAATCGATTGTTGATGCCAATCCTGAAATTACTGGTAAACTAGGTAATGGTCTTTTCCGTGACGATATTGTATTGCCAAGCGATTTGCGCGATGTAAACGATGGCACCGGTGGAATTTGGATGTCGCAAGGACAAATTTTGGTTCGTCCTACCAACGCGATACCGACGGCAGCTTTCTTATCAAACCCATCATTGGCTAATGCTATATTTCAAAATCCTGATGGAAGTATTGAATACGAAGCTGGTTTGAACGATGCCAATACATTCCCAACTGCACGTAAGGGAGACTCTAACCGCGATTGGTTTGCGTTTTTTGGTGTAAAGGCCACTAAAATATTTGGTTATAATAAGTACCAAAAGAAGCAAGCGAAAGACAATGTGACAACTGCGCCTAAATATTAATAAGGCAAAGCAGCCGAACATAGCATAATGTAAAGAGCCTGGATTGTATAATCCAGGCTCTTTTCTTGTGTATATAGGCTTAAGTCTTCTGTTTTTACAGCGCCGTTTCTTTAAGTTTTGTTCCATCGAAACTTAGGATATAATCGGCACCATAAACGCTAGCCGGTGTTTGAAACCCCGTTTTAAAGTTGCCGTTAAGCACCTTTTCGGCAATATCAACGGCGGTTAGATACGTAAGTTTATAACCTTCAGGAACGGTAAGCCACAGTTGTTTGCTTACTCCTTTACTATTTTTCACTTCGCCCCATAGTTTTATCTTGCCACTATCTCGTTGCGCTTCGGTGGGCCCAGCGGGTCCGCTGTTTACTTTATTGATGAGCATGTTTTTAACAAAACCCAACTTGGTAATAAACGAGAAATAACCCATAAGCTTCATGCTTTTTATTACCTTTTCGGGCAAGGCCATGTACACTTTAATATTGGGTATTTGAGTGCTGAACCAGGCAGTAGATACATCGCCCCACGGAATGGCCACAGCCCAAATAGCTTTGCCATCGCCAAAGTTGATTTGCTTGGTATCGGAGCCTGCAGCTATTGCTTTTATCTGACCATTTTCGCGGATGGCACTACCTTCGTGCAGCCCCTCTATAATAGTTTTTTGAGTTCCTCTTGAAGAGCGCCCGCCACTGGCAAAGGCCATTTCAAGAAATTGGGCATCGGGCATCCGCGTTTTAAGCATGTTGGCCAAACAATCAGAAGGTACTACATCGAAACCACAGCCAGGCATAAACATAATACCTGCTGCCTTGGCTTCTTCTGTTTTGCGGTTCATGGCTTCAAATACCTTCATTTCGCCGGTAATATCAAGGTAGTGCACGCCAGCCTTTAAGCAAGCTTGCATCATAGGCTTGTATGTAAACATAAACGGACCTGCACAATGCAACAGCACTTTGGCGCCTTGCAAGCATTCATCCAAAGCGCTGGTATCATCTAGGTTAAAGGCCTTGAACTCCAGACCTAGCTCATGTGCAAGCGGTTGTAGTTTCTTTGCATCTCTCCCTGCCAATAATGGTTTCAAGCCTTTAGCTACTGCGTGGCGTGCTATGAGTTCTCCGGTGTATCCGTAAGCACCGTATATAATGAAGTCTTTGGCCATTGGCTTAGGTTGAAAGTTTAACTAGTGAAGTGGAAAATTAGTGAAAATAGATGAAAAGGCAATTGTACCGATTACTTTCCACTCAACACCGATTCAATAGCTGCTGCCTTAAGTAAGCATTCTTCATATTCTTGTTCCGGAACCGAATCCCAGGTAATGGCACCTCCAACGTGATAAGACAAGTATTGGTTGCTTTGGTTGTATGCCAAGCTGCGGATAACGACATTAAAATCAAAATCGGCGTTTGGGGCAAAGTAGCCTGCGGATCCGGAATATATGCCACGTTTGGAATGCTCATATTGTTCGGTAAGCTGCATCACTTTTACTTTGGGAGCACCCGTCATAGAGCCCATCGGGAAGGCATTGCGCAGTGCATCAATGCCATTTAAATCGGGTTTAAGAATGCCAGATATTGTGGATACCAAATGATGTACTTTTGGGAAGGTGTAAACTTGAAACAGCTCGTTTACCTTTATGGTGCCTGGGGTGCAGCTACGCGTAAGATCGTTGCGCACTAAGTCAACTATCATTACATTTTCTGCCTGCTCCTTTATATTGTTGCGTAGTTCGGTTCTCAGCACTTCATCTATTACTGGGTTACCATCTCTCTTTATAGTTCCTTTAATGGGCATAGAAGTAACGGTATCGCCTTTCTTTTGTAAAAACCTTTCTGGGCTAGCACTTAGCAGGTATTTATCCTCAAACTTCAGGTAGCAAGAGAAGGGTGCTTTGGAAAGTTGGTTGAGTTTTTCGAAAACGGCTAATGGATTTATATCCGCAGCTTCAGCAAAATATTCTTGGCAGAAATTGATTTCATATACATCGCCAACGGCAATATGCTCTCGCAAGGTTTCAACGGTTTGTAGGTAATGCTCCTTTGATATGCGAGCTTGCATAGCTATCGGCTTGATAGGCTGCTCGGTAAGTTGGATTGCCTCAATTTGGGTGAATATTTTAGTTGGTTGCAAAGAGCTACTTTCAATTACTATACTACCATCCATGTTGATGGTAATTAAATGCTCAGGTTGAAAGAAACATAAATCGGGGAAACCGGTACCATCGGGTAGGTTACTTACCAAATGTTCTATTTCATTTTTTAGATCATAACCCAAGAAGCCAAAGAGCCAATCTTGGGTTTGGTGCTGGTATGCTTTTAATTGGTTGAATGCATTGCCAACATTGCATTGCAGCGTTGTTATAGCACCTGCACCAATTAAACAGTCGAAACTTGGGTTAGGATAATTAGGGTACTGGTTATGATCGAAACTAGCGGCATAACTGAACCCATTAGCCCAATGCAACGCTTTTAGTTTGAATTGCTGCGGGGAGTTGGATTGGTAACTGCCCGATTGGCGCATCATAATGTACTGCTTACTTGCTCTTTAAGGATAAATTCCTCCCTACCAGGGCCAGTGGATAGAATGGTAATAGGCACATTTAGGTAACTTTCAAGAAAAGCTACGTAATTGGTTATTTCGCTAGGCAGGTCATCAAAGTTATGTATGTCGCCAATATCTTTTTGCCAGCCCGGGAAAACCTTATACACTGGTGCAAGATTTGCCTGACCTAGGTCGTAGGGCAATTCTTGGGTTTGGGTGCCGTTTATATCATACTCGGTGCAGGCACTAAACTCCTCCAGATTGTTCATTACGTCAATCTTGGTAACAATCAAATCAGTAAGACCACTTAGCATGCTTGCATATTTCAATGCAGGTAAGTCAATCCATCCGCAGCGACGCGGGCGGCCAGTAGTAGCACCAAACTCCTTGCCTTGTGCACGCAGTTGCTCTCCCTTTTCGTTGTCCAACTCGGTAGGGAAGGGGCCACTGCCCACACGGGTGCAGTATGCCTTAGTTATGCCATATACCTTGCGGATACGGGTTGGCGAAACACCCAAACCAATGCTAGCCGAAGCGGATATGGTATTTGATGAAGTAACGAAAGGGTAAGTGCCGAAATTGATATCCAACATAGAACCTTGTGCACCTTCAGCCAATATGGTTTGGCCTTCGGCAAGGGCGTTGTTTAAGTAATATTCGGTATTGATTAGCTTTAGGCGACGAAGATTTTCGATGCCTTCAAACCAGGGGCCTTCCAATGCTGCTAGGTCGTACTCTTTATAATCGTAAAAGCCCAATAGTTCTTCGTGCTTTTCTTTAAGTGCTTGGTAACGTTGTTTAAAGTCAGGCTCCAAAATGTCGCCTACGCGCAAGCCGTTTCGGCCTGTGTGGTCCATATAAGTAGGGCCTATGCCGCGCAAAGTTGAGCCAATTTTGGCTTTCCCTTTGCGGGTTTCCGATGCTGCATCCAACAACTTGTGGGTAGGCAAAATTAAATGGGCTTTGAGCGATATAACCATCCTATCGGCTACATCAATACCAAGCGCTTGTAGCTTTTCGGTCTCTTTCTGGAACGTAACTGGGTCAATTACAACACCATTGCCTACTACATTGCAAACCCCCTTGTGGAAAATACCAGAAGGGATAGTGTGCAACACAAAGTTTTCACCATTTATTTTTAATGTATGGCCAGCATTTGGGCCACCTTGAAAACGGGCAACAATATTGTATTTGTCTGCAAGGTAGTCTACGATTTTTCCTTTTCCCTCATCGCCCCATTGCAAACCTAGTAAAACGTCAACGTACATATCGGTGTTATAAACAGTAATAGTTAGTTAAAGCTGTGCAGCCTTATTTATACATTTCAATTGCATCATTCAAGCTTTCTTTGGCTTGAAAAATGTTGCTCAACTTGGTTATAATCAACAAGTTTTGCACTTGCTCGGGCACGTTGGCAAGTATTACATCGCCACCAGCTTTACGGGCTTTGGTAAGGCAAGTAAGTAGCATACCTAAACCAGAGCTGTTTATGAACTTTAGGTCTGATAGGTCAACCACAAAGCGCACTTTGCCTTCCTGTATCATATCGGTTACCTGTTGCAATATATCCTTGGTTTGTACATCGGCCAGCAAGCTACCTTTTAGGGCAAGAACCGAAGCATTTCCGTGAGTACTGATAGTGTAATCCATGCGTTTGGGTTTGGTTATTTACCTTGTTTCATTTCTCGCAGCTTTTGGCAATTGCCGCAAATGCCATACAAATTTAATGAATGATGCGTAATTTTAAAGTTCAGCAAATCGCCCATCATACTTTGTATTTGTTGTATGCGGGGGTCGCAAAACTCTACTACTTTCTTGCAATCTACACAAATTATATGGTCATGATTCTTGTAGCCATAAGATTTTTCGTACTGCGCATAACTTTTACCAAATTGGTGTCTCGATACCAGATCGCATGACACGAGCAGATCAAGGGTGTTATATACCGTAGCTCTGCTTATATTGAAACTTTTGTTTTTCATTTCGATGTAGAGTGTTTCTGCATCAAAATGATCGTTTCGGCTGTATATTTCTTCCAGTATGGCGTATCGTTCGGGTGTTTTGCGCTGGTTGTGCTGCTCCAAATACATCGAAAAGATGTTTTTCACCTCTCCAATGATATCTTTCCCACCTGGGGTTATGGTTGGTTTTCCGAACGTTAGCAAAGTAAATACCTAATATGAAGTAACAATTGAAACACTGTAGTACAAAAATACGGTTTATTGGCGGCTAATGGATAAAATTCCATCGATTCCTTTCAAACGCATAATTAATTTATCTAGTTGGTCGGTGTCTTCAACAAATACGGTTATCACGCCCTCGAATATACCGTCTTTACTTTCAATGGATAGCGAGCGCATGTTTATCTTCAACTCCGACGATATAATGTTGGTTATTTTGTTCATTACCCCAACATCGTCAATGCCGCTCAATTTCAATTCGGTGAGGAAGGCAATGGCATGGTCTTTATTCCATTTGGTTTTAATAATGCGGTAGCCATAATTGCTCATCAATTGCACTGCATTGGGGCAGTTGGTTTTGTGTATTTTGATACCATCGCTTATGGTTACAAAGCCAAACACATCGTCGCCGGGTATGGGGTTGCAGCAGTTGGCAAATTTATAGTCTATCTTATCTAGGTTATCGCCAAAAATCAGTAGCTCGGCATTCTTTTTAAGGGTATTCTTAATCGTTTCTTCTACCGAAGGTTGCTTGGCTTCTTGTTTTTCCTCTTTTGGCAGAATGAGTTTATTGCCCAAAAACTGCAAATCGCCTAATTGCTTAGGGGTGATTTTTTTGGTGGCTACGTTGTAGTAAAAGTCTTGTACCGTTTGAAGTTTGAAGTATGCAACAATGTCGTCCAATAGTTTCGGGTTCAATTCCAGCTTTTGGTGGCGGAACTTGCGCAGCACCAGTTCTTTGCCATCGGCAGCTACTTTGCGCTTCTCTTCTTTTAGTGCCGATTTTATTTTGGCCTTGGCTTTGCCAGTAAGTACAAAGTTTAGCCAATCCTCGTTAGGCTTCTGCTTTTTGCTGGTAATAATTTCAACTTGGTCGCCATTGTTAAGCTTGTGGCTTAGTGGCACCAATTTGTGGTTTACCTTTGCCCCAATGCAGGTTACACCAATATCAGAGTGTATATCAAACGCAAAATCGAGGGTAGTAGAGCCATTTGGCAACATTTTCAGTTGGCCTTTGGGCGTAAACACATATATCTCGTCTTGAAACAGGTTGAGCTTAAAGTCGTTGATAAAATCGAGCGCATTGCTGTCTTGGTTTTGCAATACCTCGCGTATGCGGTTCAACCAATCATCCAAAGCTCCATCGGCAGTGCCTTCGCCTTCTTTGTATTTCCAGTGGGCGGCATAGCCTTTTTCGGCAATCTCATCCATGCGCTCGGTTCGCACCTGCACTTCTACCCATTTGCCTTTTGGGCCCATTACGGTGGTGTGCAAAGCCTCATAGCCGTTGGCTTTTGGGGTACTTAGCCAGTCGCGTAAGCGGCTAGGGTTGGGGCGATAAATATCGGTTACTATGGAATAAACCTTCCAGCAATCCGATTTTTCGGTTTCAGGCTCAGGGTTCAATAATACCCTAATGGCAAACAAATCATACACCTGCTCAAAATCAACCTCTTTGGTTTTCATCTTGTTCCAGATGGAGTGGATGGATTTGGGCCGGCCGTATATTTGGTAGTTGGTAAACTCCTTATCCAATCGCTCTTTAATGGGGCGGATGAACTCATTGATGTATCGGGTCCTTTCGCGTTTACTTTCGTTTAGTTTTTGGGCAATCAATCGGTAAGCTTCGGTCTCCGTGTATTTCATGGAGAGATCTTCCAGCTCCGATTTGATGGCGTACAAACCCAAGCGGTGGGCTAGGGGAGCGTATAGGTAGCTGGTTTCGGATGATATTTTGAGCTGCTTGTTGCGCGGCATGCTATCCAGGGTGCGCATGTTGTGCAAGCGGTCGGCAATTTTGATTAGTATAACGCGAACGTCATCGGTGAGTGTTAGCAGTAGCTTCCGGAAGTTTTCGGCTTGCTCGCTGCTGGTTAAATCAAACACGCCAGCAATCTTGGTTAAGCCGTCCACAATTTTAGCCACCCCGCTGCCAAACTCCCGTTTAATATCCTCTAGCGTTATCTCTGTATCTTCTACCACATCGTGCAAGAGGGCACAAGCTACCGATGTTGGCCCTAGGCCCATTTCGCCGGCCACAATTTGCGCCACCGCCAGTGGGTGCAATATATAAGGCTCGCCGCTTTTGCGGCGCATATCTTTATGGCTCTCCAAGGCTAGGTCAAAAGCATTGCGAATCATCTGCTTATCGCCCTTCTGTAGCTGAGGTTTGATGGCCTTCAACAAGTTGCGATACTCCTTCAGGATTAACAATCTTTCCTGTTCCAGGTCTATAGTTTGGCTGTGCGGCATAGTGCTAAATACTCCTCCTGATACGGCTTTTGCGTGCTAAAGTTTAAATTTAACCATTCAGTATCAATAATAACATTATTGTTTGAAGGTAAATTCCACATGCTGTTGTGGGAATTAAAAATATTGTGCTAACTTTGCCGTCCACAATGCGGATGTGGCGTAATTGGTAGCCGCGCTAGACTTAGGATCTAGTGCCTCACGGCGTGGGGGTTCGAGTCCCTTCATCCGCACCAGAGACAGAGTGAGAGTGAACGCGTAGAGCGGGAAACTTTC
>JAIXOI010000045.1 GCA_027486795.1 Sphingobacteriales bacterium
ATCTATAGCCTACTTTTTTGCTACCCAAAAGCGCGACCACCTTGCCGAAGCCAATAACTGGCGCAAGTATGGCCGCATATTGTTTTTGGTGCATGGTGTCTCTATTTTGGGCGTGGTGCTGTCGTTGTTTTACCTCATTTACCATCACCGCTTTGAGTATATGTATGTTTGGCAGCACTCTTCTGAGGGGCTACCCGTGCGTTACCTGTTTTCGTGTTTCTGGGAAGGGCAAGAGGGAAGTTTCATGCTTTGGGCCTTGTGGCACGCCGTGTTGGGCACCATCATGATGTTCACGAGCAAGAAATGGGAAAGCCCCATTATGGCCGTATTTGCCATTACTCAAGTGTTTTTGATGAGTATGTTGCTGGGCCTGTGGGTAGGCGATGTGAAAATTGGCAGCAACCCATTTGGCTTGCTACGCGATAACATGCAGGCACCTATTTTTAGCAATCCCAACTACCTTAGCTTTATTAAGGATGGTAACGGCCTAAACCCATTATTGAAGAACTATTGGATGACCATTCACCCACCGACTTTGTTCTTGGGTTTTTCGTCTACACTTATACCTTTTGCCTTTGCTATTGCTAGCCTTTGGGTACGCGATTTTGTGGGTTGGGTAAAGCCAGCTTTGCCTTGGGTGCTGTTTAGTACCATCATTTTGGGTATCGGAATTCTTATGGGTGGCGCTTGGGCTTACGAGAGCTTAACCTTCGGTGGGTTTTGGGCTTGGGACCCAGTTGAGAACGCATCGCTGGTGCCTTGGCTTACTTTGGTAGCAGGCCTACATACCATGGTGGCCTATCGCCATAGTGGTTACGGCTTGGTGGCTACCTTCGTGTTCTTTATTCTCACGTTCCTATTTATATTACTATCTACTTTCCTTACTCGTAGCGGTATATTGGGCGATACCTCGGTGCATGCCTTTACCGATTTGGGCATGAGCGGCCAGTTGCTCATTTTCATGTTATTCTATATTGCCTTGTCTGCCTTTTTGTTTGTGCGCAGTGGCAAAAGCATTCCATCGCCGCAGCGTGAAGAGAACACCTCAAGCCGAGAGTTTTGGATGTTTGTAGGCTCGCTGGTTTTCTTGCTTTCTGCATTGATAGTGGTTATAGCTACTTGTGTGCCTATCTGGAACAAAGCTCTTGCCGCCATTCAAAGTATGGGTATCCTCGAAAACCAATCCAAGATATCACCTCCGGCTATAAAGTACTACAACGACACCCACGTGTGGATTGCTATACTTTTGGGCTTGCTTTCGGGTGCAGTGCAATGGTTGAGGTTTAAAACTTCGGATACCACTAAGTTCTTCAAAAATATATTGCTGAGTTTGTTTGTATCAGCGGGTTTAACGGCTCTTGTGGCCATTACTACCGAGATTGACCAATGGCAATACATTTTGATGCTTTATGCTGCTTTGTATGCTTCGGTATCGAATCTTGATTATATCATCAGGGTGCTCAAAGGCAAGGTGAATGTATCAGGCGGTTCGGTAGCGCATATTGGTTTTGGTTTGATGTTGGTAGGTATCCTTATCTCCAACTACAAGCAGGAGGTAATATCTAAAGGCGATGTGCGCTTGGGTGATTTTACCGAAGAAGAAAGCTCAAATAACGTCCTATTGCGCTTAAACGACCCAATACGAATGGATAATTATTGGGTAACCTATATTGGCGACAGCCTTTACGAAGGCAAGAACTTTTATATGGTTGATTACATTCGCACCAGCCCAGAGGGCGATACGCTCGAGCAGTTTATGCTGATGCCGAATGCCGAAATAACCCCTCGCATGGGCATAGTGGCCCACCCCGATACGCGCCATTATTTTTACAAAGACATATACACACACGTAACCTCGGTGCCAAATAAGGATGCCATTAAAGAAGCACCAGACTCATTTAATGTAAGTATTGCAGGTGTTGGCGATACCTTTTTCATTGCCAAGGCTTTTGTGGTAGTGCAGGATGTTAATAAAGCCCCTGTTATACCCGATGCTCAAGCAGGTGATATTGCTATCGGTTTAAAGTTGGCCATCTTTAATCCAATTACGGGTGTTGAAACCAAGGCTGAACCTATCTATTTGATTAGAGGCAGAGAGGTGATTCCGCAAGTAACAGAAGTGCCATCCCTAGGTGTGAAGTTTAGAATTGAGAAGATATTGATTGAAGAGAACAAGTTTGCCATAGGTGTGGCGCAACGCGATAGTGGCAGCGATTTTATTGTAATGAAGGCCATCGTTTTCCCTTGGATAAACCTATTGTGGATAGGTATATTGATTACTACGGCAGGCTTTATCATTAGCATTAGGCGCCGCCGCATCGAAAACAAGAAAGAAGAATCTCGTGCAGCATAAGAATATTGTAATTATCGGTGCCGGTAATATGGCCTGGCACCTAGGGCATCAGTTCATTAAGGCTGGCCACAAAGTGGTGGAAGTATACAACCGCAGCAAAATTGAAGGCGTGGCATTGGCCGAAGAGCTGGATGCAGCTTTTGCGAGCAAGCCTGAGCAAATTACCCGCACCGCCGACATTTACATTGTTGCCGTTAGCGACCATGGTATTGACGACATTATACTTACCCTGCAACTAGATAAGCAAATTGTAGCGCATACCAGCGGTGCCGTGCCTATGACGGGCATGGAGCGCATTAGCCTAAATCACGGTATTTTCTATCCATTGCAAACGCTTACCAAAGGCACGCATGTTGATTTTAAGCAAGTGCCTATTTTTATTGAAGGCTCCAGCACTAGGGTGGAAGAGGAGTTGACGGCCCTAGCTAAAAGCATAAGCAATAGTGTGCACAAGCTAGATAGCCATAAGCGCCGTGCGTTGCATGTGGCAGCGGTGTTTGCCAATAACTTTACCAACTATTTGTACCACATCTCTAGCGAAATTCTGCAAAAGGAGCATATTGATTTTAAGTTGCTTTACCCGCTCATGGAAGAGACCATGGCAAAACTTAAAACCCATACACCAATGCAGGTGCAAACCGGACCCG
Source organism: Sphingobacteriales bacterium (assembly GCA_027486795.1). GTDB lineage: Bacteria > Bacteroidota > Bacteroidia > Chitinophagales > CAIOSU01 > CAIOSU01. Next base: position 3,001 of record JAIXOI010000045.1, read on the forward strand.
CCAAGCGTGGCGACTACCGTACCATCGGCGAGCACATGAACTATCTGCAAGGCCATGATGCCTACAAGGAGATATACTTGGTGCTATCAGAAGGGATAATGAGCCTATACAAAGCCCCTGCCGAAGATGCTATGGGCGAAGAGCATTGGGGCCGCGATTTTGAGTTTGACGAAAACGTTGATGACTACGACGGCCTGCCGTTGGAAGATGAAGAATAGCTTACCGATGTGCTAATGTGCTGATGTACCAATGTGCTAATTACGATACTTACCATCATCCCCCATCCTTCATATACTCTAGCGTCCTTTGCGTTATTAATTTGTGCATGTTGCATTTAAAAACAAAACTCGTAACTCCGCAACCCGTAACTCGCAACTATCTTGTTTTGTATCTTGTGTCTCAAACAATCGCATGCAAGGCCCTACCCATATTTTAGTTGGCATTAGCCTAGAGAAGATTTTCTCTAAGAAACGCATGCAGCCCGTGGTAAGGTTTGCAGTGATAGCCGTCATTGCCTTGTTTCTGCATAGTGTATTCGATCGTATTGCCCGCATAACTTACCATCCACCCGACGCCCGCTACACCGACCCGTTTTGGGTGGGCTACCATTTAATAGTATATACTGCCACCATATATATGCTGGTAAAGTATTGGCGCAAATACCCCATTGGCATCACGTTTTCCATACTTCCCGATTTTGATTGGGTAATACTGCACGGAAGCAAGGCTATTTTGGGCGAGCACCCCAGTTGGTACCAAACCGGCCACATTCATCAGTTTCTGCACAACATTACCGACGCTGTGCCGCCATTTTCGCTACTCCACCAATACTTGCCCGACCGCACTGATGACAAACTCGGTTTCCTATGGGAAGTACTCATCGTCATCAGCCTAATCCTCCTTATCCGCTGGTTAGATAAGCGAGCCGTTGCAAAAGA
>JAIXOI010000010.1 GCA_027486795.1 Sphingobacteriales bacterium
AACTCAATCGTACTTCGTACATCGTACCTCGTACATTTTTCACCATCGACCATCGACCAAAATCCCTATCTTTGCCCTAGCAAATGAACCTCGAGGAGATACTGGGGCTTTACCGCTCCGATGAAAGAGTAAAATCGATTGCAGGAAAGTTGGGCGAAAAGAAGCCCACATCGCTTCACCTGAGGGGATTGGTGGGCTCGGCGCCCTCGCTTATTGCCGCGGCCATCTTCAAAGAAATCACCTGCAACCACCTGTTTATCTGCAACGACAAGGAAGAAGCGGCCTATTTCCAGAACTCGCTAAAGAACATGCTCGACCAAAAAGACGTGTTCTTTTTCCCTGACTCGTTCAAAAAGCCTGGTATATTTGAGCAAGTAAATAATACCGACATATTGCAACGCGCCGAGGTGGTAAACCGCCTGTCGCATGCGCATACCAAATCGGAGTTGGTGGTTACCTACCCCGAAGCGCTTTTTGAGCGCGTGGTAGAGAAAAAAATCCTCGCCAAAAATACCCTGCACCTTAAAATAAACGAGAAGGTGGATGTGGAGTTTATGGTAGAGTTGCTGGTGCAGTATGAGTTTGAGCGCGTTGATTTTGTGTACGAGCCGGGCCAGTTTTCGGTGCGCGGCGGTATAGTGGATATATTTTCGTTTGGCAACGAGTTGCCGTATAGGGTGGAGTTGTTTGGCAACGAGGTAGAGAGCATCCGTACCTTCGACCCGAGCAGCCAACTATCTACACGCAAAATAGCGCAGGTAGACATTGTACCCAATATACAAACGCACTTTACCACAGCGCAAAAGACTTCCTTCTTCGAGATACTGCCCCGAAACACCACCATTTGGGTGCGCGACCTTCAGTTTATGGTGGAGCGCTTGGATAGGGCCTTTGAAAGTGCCGTAACCATGTACCAAGCCGTAAAAGCAGGCAAGCATGTGGTGAGCGATGAGGAGGCAGGCTTTTTTCAGGAGGAACCAATCAAAACGTTTGAGCTGAGCAGCAAGGTGCTGGACGATATTTTCGATTTGCCTTTGATACAGTTCAATACCAATGCATTGGGCAGTCCTGATGAGGTGTACCAGTTTAACATGACCCCGCAGCCAGCGTTCAACAAAAACTTCGATTTGCTGATTGCGAACCTGAAGGAGAACACCGAAAAGGAATATACCAATTGCATATTTTCGGATAACACGAAACAGATTGAGCGTTTCTATAACATCTTTGAGGATATGAAGGCCGGGGTGGAGTTTCACCCGATACTGACCACCATACACGAAGGGTACATTGACCACGACGTGAAACTGGTACTGTATACCGACCACCAGATATTTGAGCGCTACCACAAATACAACACCCGCAAAGGCTACAGCAAAGACCAAGCGCTAATGCTGCGCACGCTGCGCGAGCTGCAGCCAGGAGACTTTGTAACCCACATTGACTATGGTGTGGGCATGTATAGCGGCTTAGAAAAGATTGAGATAAACGGCCAAATACAGGAAGCCGTGCGCCTGCGCTACCGCGACAACGACCTGCTGTACGTAAACATCAACGCCCTGCATAAAATAAGCAAGTATGTGGGCAAAGAGGGCACTGCACCCAAGGTAAACAAGCTGGGCACCGATGCCTGGGAAACCGTAAAACGCAAGACCAAGAAGAAAATAAAAGACATTGCCGAACAGCTGATAAAGCTATACGCCGAGCGCAAAAACAAGCACGGCTTTGCTTTTTCGCCGGATACGTATATACAGAACGAGCTGGAAGCAAGCTTTATATACGAGGATACGCCAGACCAAGAAAAGGCTACCAACGACTTTAAGCGCGATATGGAGAAGCCGCAACCTATGGACCGCCTGATTTGTGGCGATGTGGGTTTCGGTAAAACCGAGATTGCGGTGCGCGCTGCCGCCAAGGCCGCCGCCGATGGCAAGCAGGTGGCTGTGTTGGCACCCACTACCATCCTTACTTCGCAGCACTTTAAAACCTTTAAGGCCCGCTTTGAAGGTTTGCCAATAAGGGTAGAGCTCATCAACCGTTTCCGCTCCGCGGCGCAGAAAAAGCAAATACTGGAAGACCTAAAGGCAGGTAAGATTGAAGTATTGGTGGGCACACACGCCATTATTGCCAAAAACGTGCAGTTCAAAGACCTCGGCCTACTGATAATTGACGAAGAACAGAAGTTTGGTGTAGGGGCCAAAGAGAAACTGCGGGAGCTAAAGGTAAACGTGGATACGCTTACCTTAACCGCAACACCGATACCGCGCACATTGCAGTTTAGCCTAATGGGTGCGCGCGACCTTTCGGTCATCAGCACGCCACCGCCCAACCGCCAACCGATACAAACAGAGGTGCACGGCTTTAATGAGGAGATAGTAAAAGAAGCGATACAGTATGAAGTGTACCGCGGTGGCCAGGTGTTTTTTGTGCACAACCGCGTGAAGGATATAATGGAAGTGGCGGGTATGCTGAAACGCTTACTGCCCGATGTGCACTTTGGTGTGGCGCATGGCCAAATGGAAGGCGATAAGCTGGAAGATGCCATGATAAAATTTGATAACCGCGAATATGATGTGCTGGTAAGTACCAATATTGTAGAGGCGGGGCTTGATATACCGAACGCCAATACCATCATTATAAACAATGCGCATTGGTTTGGTTTGAGCGATTTGCACCAGTTGCGTGGCCGTGTGGGTAGGAGCAACAAGAAGGCATTTTGCTACCTGTTTACCCCACCCCTGAGCACCTTGCCTACCGATACCCGTAAACGCTTACAGATTATTGAGCAATACAGCGATTTGGGCAGTGGTTTCCAGATTGCGATGCGCGATTTGGACATTCGTGGGGCGGGTAACCTGTTGGGTGGCGAGCAGAGTGGTTTTATTGCCGACATCGGGTACGATATGTACCACAAAATATTGGACGAAACCATCCGCGAGTTGCGCCAAAACGAGTTTAAGGAAGTGTACCAAGAGCAATTGGAGCGCGAAGAAAACTACGTGCGCGATGTGCAGGTGGATACTGATATGGAGCTGCACATACCCGACGAATATGTGCGCAGCGTAAACGAGCGCTTGAACCTATACACCGAGCTGAACAACATTGCCGAGGAGAGCCGTTTGCAAGCCTTTAAACTGGAACTGGTTGACCGTTTTGGCCCATTACCAAGGGAGGTGAACGAGTTGTTCCATGCCATACGCATGCAGTGGGCGGCACAAAAGCTGGGCATAGAGCGCATTGCATTAAAAGACAAAACCATGAAGTGCTACTTCGTGGAAGACCAACAATCGTACTTCTACGAGTCAGCGCTATTTGGCCGCATATTGCAATACGTGCAGCACCGCCCACGCGAGTTCCAGCTAAAGCAAACCCCGCGCCACCTCATCCTCACCTTGCCCAACATCCGCTCCATCAGCGAAGCCAACAAGCGCTTGTATGAGATGCAGCAGGAAGTGGTTACTATATAGTATCAAGTAGTGAGTATCAAGTATCAAGACTAGGGCATTTTGAGTATTCTTAACTTTTCCGTGATTTTTCCGTGTCCTCAGTGGTTTGTTTTTAACCACGGAATTCAAGGAGCAACACGCTATCCTGCCAACATCACCCTTACACCTAACATCAATCATCTTTTGGTATACCAAATAGGAGTACCTTTAGCATATATAGCCAATATTTAATCCATTGGTTCGTCATATCGCTATGAAGAAAATCCTAATCATCAACGGCCACCCTGATAAGGAGAGCCTGTGCCATGCATTTACAGATGCTTACCAAAAAGGCGCGCAAAGCAATAGCCAACAAGAAGTGAGGCGCTTGGATTTGATTGACCTAAAGTTTGACCCAATACTGCGTTATGGCTACCGAGTGCCTTACGAACTAGAACCCGATTTGCTGAAAGCGCAGCAAGACATCCTTTGGGCCGACCATTTAGTGTGGGTATACCCTATTTGGTGGGGTACTTTTCCAGCACTAGTAAAAGGTTTTCTGGATAGGGCTTTTCTGCCTGGTTTTGCCTTTAAATATCACAAAGAAGATCCGTTTTGGGACAAGCTACTGAAAGGCCGCACGGCTAGGGTAATAACTACCATGGATACACCTGATCTGTTTTATCGCATTATGTATCGCTATGCTGGGCATAAAATAATGAACCGCCAAGTATTGGGTTTTAGTGGCGTAAAGGCTGCATTTACCACCTTTGCACCCATCCGCAACTCCAAACCAGAGCAGCGCGCTAAATGGCTGGAGCAGGTTACGAGTTTGGGTAAAGAGGGGAAGTAGGTAAGTTCTTTTTCGGGCTAGGTGGAATTGCTTAAACACCTTATAGTCAGTAGTATGTAAGTTCCTCCCCATTTTTCAGGGGGAGGTTGAACGTTATTCACCTAATGATGTTTGCATTTGTATTCGGTCCCCGATGTGTCATGGTGAGCGGAGCCGAACCATCCGCAACATGTACACATAACACTTAAAAAAACCACCCTCTTTGTTTCACAAAAAATGAACAGTATTTTGCCACCTACGCTGCGGATGGTTCGGCTCCGCTCACCATGACACGATTTAACAGTTAGCCCCCACCTGCGCAAAAAGCTACGTGGGGCGAGCAATCGCACGCACCCTTCGACTCGGCTCAGGATGACACGCCAATTACCTTGGCACCACTACACCACCCACTGCTCCTGCCTTCTCTGTATAAGTGCATTAAAGTGTATCATATCAATGCTGCGTTCCAGGGTTTTGAAGCAGGCTAGGGCAAAGCGGCCGAAACCGTAGCCGCCTGCTTTGAGCACTTGGCGGTGCTGTGCAAATACCACCAGCACTACACCCAACAGCATGATGCGCTGCCATTGGCGGGCCATGAAGTTTACTATCGGCCAGCGACCAGTAGATATCTCCTTTAGCGTTTCACATTGGAAGTTGATGTGCAGTTCCTCATCCAACAATATCTGGCTGCAAATAGCCTGCAATAGTGGAGAATTGGTGGCGCGGTGCAATGCACGGTAAAATACTAACGAAATGATTTCGGCGGTGAGCAGCGTGGTAATGCTTTGCTCGAAACCTAAGTAACGGCGCATCCAACGAAAGACATTGTCAACCGGGTCGCTGGTTAATTTACGGATGCCGTGCACGCCCATAAACTTGCCCAAGGCCATAGCATGGTGCTGCTCTTCTTTGATGAACCAATAAATGGCGCGCTCGTAGCTATCGTCTCCGCTAAAGGCGGTCTGCTCTTTGGCGTAGTTCATCAGGTGCTTACCCTCGGAGTGCTCACCTCGCTGAAACTGGCGTACGGATGTTTTAATTAGCCTTAACTCATCAATGGTGAGTTGGTCGTCGGCGTTATAAACAATATGGTCGAAATGGTCTTGGTGCCCCTCAAAGTAGTTTGCCCAATGCTGGTAGCTCATGCCCGGTGGTTTAATGGGTTAGTCTCCATCAAACGCAACGTATTGTGCGGCTGTTGTATGCTTAACAAATTTTAGGATTTGATTTGCAGTCCATGGTCGATGGTCCATGGACAAATGGCAAAAAAAGGAAACCGTTAAAACGGTTGGCTTGCCCTTGCTAATATCATCAACCCTCGGTTAAAACCGCGGGCTATTAAGCACCAAAATTTAGCTCGTTTTTATCCATGGACTATTGACCATCGACCATGGACCACCTTATCGCGCCAACCCCTTCAGCATCGGTACAAATTTAAAGTTCTCAAACTCTTCGGTTTCTATTTCGCGCTCGCTTACTTTGGTTAAGCGCAGCATTATCTGGTCTACTCCCTCGCCATAAGGTATCACCATAATGCCGCCAATTTTAAGTTGTTGCAACAGTTTGGGCGGTATTTCGGGTGCGGCAGCGGTAATCAGTATCTTATCGAAAGGTGCAAAGGTTGCTTTGCCTTCAAAGCCATCGCCATAAAACTGGCGAATGTTGGACAAGTTAAGGGCCTCAATCAGTTGGGTAGTTTTGTCGTGTAGTTTCTTTTGGCGCTCAATGGTATATACCCGTGCGCCCATAATACTTAGTATGCAAGCTTGGTAGCCCGATCCGGTGCCAATTTCTAGTACTTTGTCGCGCTTTTGTATTTGCAACAGCTCGGTTTGGTATGCCACCGTATAAGGCTGCGATATGGTTTGCCCTTGCCCTATTTGAAAGGCCACATCGGTATAGGCAGTCTGCATAAAAGCCTCATCCAAAAAATAATGGCGGGGCAAGGTATTAATGGCATCCAGCACCCTTTCGTCTTTTATACCTTTGTCGCGCAATAGGCTCACCAGTTGTTTGCGCAGGCCTTTATGGCGGTAGTTATCATCTAGCTTAATCACACAGCTAAATTAGCAAATGGCAACCATAGCCTTCGCATAGTTATATACACCTGTCTGTGGGAATTGACTCCGTTTGCCCTGCGTAATTTAACGGGTATAAAATTGCACGCACAATTTTATTTGCAAACCCAAAAAATACAGCTATCTTTGCAATCCACTTTGGAATTTGAAGTTTATACTCGGACAGAATCATAATAAGCAATGGCACATCACAAGTCAGCAAAGAAACGCATCCGTCAAATAGCTAAGCGCCGTTTGGAGAACCGTTACCACGGTAAAACTACCCGTAACCTTATCCGCGTATTGCGCGCCACTACCGATAAGGTAGAGGCTGGTAAGCAATTGCCATTAGTGCTTTCGAAAATCGATAAATTGGCGAAACGCGGCAATATCCACAAAAACAAAGCTGCTAACCTTAAATCAAAGGTTACCAAGCGAGTGAACGCTTTGGCCTAAGGGTTAAAAGTGATAAATTAAGGTATCGCAAAAAGCACGTTCCCTGTCGGGGACGTGCTTTTGTTTTTGTCTATGGCGAAGGATAAGTAATGTAAGGCTCAGTCTCGAAAGTAAAATTGGGCTGTGTGTCAGATTTATTACTCCGAGATACACCTCCTCTTAATGTTAATCCAATTTTGAATTTTGAATCTTAAATTTTCAATTCAAATCACCCCCTTTTAACTACAGTAGCGGCGGCTTGGGCGGTAGGCAGTATGGTAAGGTCGCTGATATTTACGTGCGGGGGCAAGGTAGCCATATAGCCAATGGCATTAGCCACATCCAACGGCGTAAGTGGCTGCAGGCCTTCATACACTTTCTTGGCCCTTTCTTCATCGCCTTTAAAACGCACTACCGAAAACTCGGTCTCCACCATACCTGGGTTAACGGAGCCCACCTTAATGCCATGGGGGTTAAGGTCGATGAGCATTGCGCGGGTAAGTGCATCCACGGCATGTTTGGTGGCGCAATATACATTGCCATTGGCATATACCTCTTTACCAGCAATGGAGCCAACATTGATTATCTGTCCGCTTTTGCGGGCCACCATTAGGGGCGTAATGGCACGGGTAAGGTACAACAGGCCTTTCACGTTCAGGTCAATCATATTGTCCCAGTCATCGGTATCGCCATCTTGTATAGTCGAAAGCCCATGGGCATTGCCGGCATTGTTTACCAGTTAATCTATTTGCTTAAACTCCGTAGGTAAGCTACTTATAGCTTCGTCAACAGCTTGTTTGCTGCGCACATCAAACACCAGCACATACACTGGCGTAGGTTTTAGGGCTGCCTGCAACTCATCTAAGCGCTCTTTACGG